>NZ_CP031311.1:0-1479197 GCF_004799685.1 Halobellus limi | reverse complement strand
CCCGGGCGAGCGGCTACTCGTGTCGATATCGCTGAACGTGACGGTCTCGGTCTCGCCGCTCTCCAGCGTCACCTCCTGTGTGAGGAAGTCGTCATCCGATTCGAGAGAACCGGATCCGATCCGGAACCCGACCGTCTGCGTTCCCTCGGAGTCGCCGACGTTTTCGACGTCCGCGGAGACGTCGATCAAGTCACCCTGCATCGCACTCGACGGCGCCTGCAGGTTCGACACCTCGAAGTCAGCCGGGTCGGATTCGGGTTGTCCCGGCGATTCGACGGTGATCGATGCGCCGGGCGTCTCAGTCACGGTATAAGAATTGCCCTCCGGATCACCCAGAGAATTCACGCTGAGCCCGATGTCACTGTTTCCGGGTGCCTGGCCACGAACGGTTACGGTTCCGATCGAGACGTTGTCGGTCCCGGATATGTTCGCCAGAGCCACGGAGACCCGAACCGATGAGTTACTAGGGTCCTCGTTCACGTCCGCTAGCCCGGGATCTCCGACGATACTGAAATCGGTGATGGAGGCGACCTGCGACTCCTCGATCCAGACTGTCAGCTCGTAAGCGGCGATGCTGCCGTTGGGTGTCGCGACCGGGTCCTGGACGACAACGTCGTACGTCGTCGTCTGTCCCGGATTGACCGTGGCACTGCTCGGTTCGAGACGAACCGCCGTCTCTTTCGATTCTTCTTCCTGGGCTGTCACCATCTGGAGGCCGCCGAGAGAGCCGACCCCCGCGGCCGCCCCGCCGATGCTTCCGACCGCGACGAGGGCGGCGACCGTCAGGACGATGATACTCTTCGTGTCTAATGTGAATTTATTGTCGGTTACGCTCATTTGGTTAGCACCTCGTAGTACAGTCTCTGCACGTCGACGACGTCGACGCGCCCGTCTCCGTTGAAGTCGAATCGATCCGGCCGGTTTCGAACCGCCGGATCGTTCCGGTTGGCGAAAAGCGCCTGAACGTCGACGACGTCGAACTGCGAGTCACCGTTGACGTCCTCGTACAGGCCGTCTCCGTCGGGATCCGTCGGCGGGTTCTCGAACTCCCCGATCGGATCGAGCGCGGAGACCGTCACCGACGCGTCGCGCTCCTCGGTGACGTTGTATCCGGTCCCGTTCTCGGTCTCGATCGACCGGGCTGCGACGGTGAGATCGCTCGTTCCCGCCGTCGATCCGGAGACCACGACCGACGCGACGGCGACGCTCCCGGTGTCTGCGGTGTCCGCGCCCGTCGCCTCGATCCGAACCGTCGAGCCGTCCGCCCCGTAGCTCACGTCGGTCCGGCTCGGGGTGCCCGAGACGCCGGCGTCAGCGACGGTGGCGACGCTCTCGTTCTCCACCGAGACGCTCAGGTTGTACGCGCCGACCCCGCCGTCGACGCTGTCGACGACGACGTCGTACGTCGCGTTCTCGCCGATCAGAACCTCGGACTGCTCGGGCGAGAGCGTCACCGTCGTCGCCGGCGGAGCCGGATCCGGCGGGTCCGGATCGTCCAGTACCTCGACCGTCACCGCGTCGGTGTCGGTGCCGCCGTTACCGTCGGAGACCGACAGCTCGAAGACGAGCGTCCGGTTGGCGTCGACTTCGGGCGCTGTGACCGTCGGCGTGGCCGAGGTCTCGTCGGCCACGGACGCCGTCGGACCGGCCGTCTGCGTCCAGGCGTACGCGAGCGTGTCTCCGTCGGGGTCGCTGGAGCCGGAGCCGTCGAGGCTCACCGAGTCCCCTTCCTCGACAGTCCGGTTCTCACCGGCGTCGGCGGTCGGCGGGCGGTTCGGTGCCTCGACGGCGACCGTCGCGGTGGCCGTCTCGTTCGCCGTGACGACGCCGTGGGTGTACTCGCCCGGCGCGAGTTCGGACGTCTCGATCCCGACGAACGCCACGGTCGTCGATTCGGTGCCGCCGAGCCTCACCGTCGTCGAATCGAGCGATTCGTTGGGTTCGAGCGTCCCGTTACCGTCCGCATCGAGGCGGAATTCGACGGTTTGAGTCGCCTCTCGATCGCCGACGTTGGTTATCTCCGCTGAGACGTTGATGAGGTCCCCCCGGGTCACGCTGTCCGGCGCGGTCACGTTCCCGATCCGGAAGTTCGCCGGCGACGGTGGCTCCTCGACGGTGAGCGTCACTTGCTGGGCGTCCGTGGCCCCGCCGTCGTCGGTGACCGTCAGGGTCACCGTCCGCTCGCCGCTTGTGGGGAACGTCCAGTTGGCCGTCTCGCCGGTGGCGTCTGCGGCCCCGTCGCCGTCGAAGTCCCACTCGTAACTCGCGATCGACCCGTCCGGATCGGTCGAGTTCGACGCGTCGAACGCGACCGTCTCGTTCGTCTCCGGGCGCTCTGGCGACCACGAGACGTTCGCCCGCGGCGCGGTGTTCGTCGGGGCGATCCGGTAGATCGCGCCCCCGGAGTCGTCGGAGACGTACATCGCCCCGTCGGGGCCGACCGCGACGTCGACCGGCCGCCCGAGGATGTCCTCGCCCTTCTCGTAGGGATCTCCGTCGCCGTCGCTGTCGTACCACCCGGTGACGAAGTCCTCGGGCGTCCCGAGCGTCCCGTCGTCGTAGGGGACGCGGACGACCTTGTACCCGCGCGGCGGAATCGCGCTGTAGCTCCCGTGCATCGCGACGTACAGATCGCCCCGATACTCGCTCGGGAACGCGTCCGCGGTGTAGAACTCGAGGCCCAGCGGAACCGTGTGCGCCCGGAGGTTCACCGCGGGTGTGGCCTTGTCGGTACACTTGCTCGGATCGTCGAAGGCGGGGTCGGCGACGTTGTCCCCGTAGCAGTACGGCCACCCGTAGTGGGCCCCCTGCCGGACGACGTTGATCTCGTCGGGCGGGAGTTCGTCGGTCAGGTCGTCCCGCGCGTTGTCCGTCGCGAACAGCTCGCCGTCGTGGAAAGTGAATCCGACGGCGTTCCGGAGCCCCTCGGCGTAGGAGGTGCAGTCGGATCCGTCGACGTCACAGCGCGTCATCCGGGCGTACCAGCCGCCCGAGGACTCGTCGACGTTCGACTCCGAGCCGGCGGCGACGTAGAGGTGATCGTCCCGCACTTCGAGCGTTCGCGTCCAGTGCCAGTACTCCCCTCTACTCGGGAGGCTGTCGTTGAGAACGGTCCTCGAGGAGGTGTCGACCGAGAGCCCCGACATCCGATACCGGACGATGTTGTTCTGTTCGCTATGGGGGCCGTGATTGACCAGATACAGGTGGTCGTCGGCGAAGTCGAAGCCGTGGGCGTCGCTTATTTCGGGACTCTCGAGCACCGTGACGACCCGATCGGCCTCTCCGTCGCCGTCGTCGTCCGGGAGGGCGAGTATCCGGTCAGTTCCGGCACCGAAGGTCGGGACCGACACGTAGAGCGTGTCGTTGTGAAAGCGGAGGATCCGCGCACCCGGTGTCGGACCGGCCGTAAAGGTGTCCCTCCCACCGAGTTCGTCCGCCGTCGAAAACTCCGTCACGCGGAATCCTTCGGGGGCGTTCAGCCAGGAGACGTCTTCTTGGATCTCTTGGGTCGTGCTCGCCGACGCGATCCGCTCGCGTGCTCTTGCATCGTCAGGGACCGGTTCGCGGTCGCGCGTGGAGGCCGACGGATCGAAATCGCCTACGGATCGGTCGTGCTCACCCGGGGCTCGATCACTCCAAACACTGTCTCCAGTATCTCCCGCGACCGCCGGGGACGTGTCCGCTCCGGGTGATTCGTGGTAACTGCCGACGGCGCCACTAGCGCCCATCGCGAGAACGAGTACGACGGAGAGAGTGATCGATAAGACGTGGGCGGACATCTCCACCCATTGGTCCGAGCGTTTGGACTTTGTTAGAAACCAGTTTCAGGGAGTAATATCAACATATATGACACGAAGAGTGCGGTGGACGAGCCGTCGAACCGCAGCGTTCGGACCCGGAAAACGACACCGGTGGAAAACGCTTCGATCGGCCTCATACGGCGATTCACTCGCTATTTATGCCCTCCCTGATCTGATTAAGCCCATACATCTCCTCGAAGCTCGGTCCGGATCTTCCCGTCCGTATCGGCCCGTATCGGATACTCAGAATTTTGGGATTTTCTCTCCGACTACGGACGGCCCGCCGAACCGATTAACCGGTTGCGGTGTCATCTCCGAACGATGCCAACGGTATACGTTACCGCCCCACGAGAAGCCGCGGGCGATCTCGCCGCGCTGTTGATCGACGAGGAGTTGGCCGCCTGCGTCAACGTGGTCGACTGCGACTCGTACTACCGCTGGGACGGTGAGACCTTCGAGGGCGACGAGGAGGCGATCCTCTTCGCGAAGACGACGGCGGATCGATACCCCGAACTGCGAGACACGCTCGAATCCGAGCATCCGAACGACGTTCCCTGCATCGAGCGGTTCGACGAGGCGGACGTCCTCGACTCCTACGCGACGTGGGTCGGAGCGCAGGTTCGATAGCCGGAACCGCAGCCCCGACGACCACCGCCAGCCGATGCCCCCGACGATTACCGCCAGCCCAAGTTCCCGACGACTACCGGCGACCGACGTCCCCGACGACCACCGCCAGTCGACGTCCCAGACGATTACCGGCGACCGACGTCCCCGACGACGGTCCTGCTCTGTTCGCGCAGGAACTGCGGGAGGTACCAGTAGCCGCCGGCGAACTTGCTCGTCGTTCCCGACGCCTTCCAGCCGCCGAAGGGCTGGGCCTGAACGAGCGCGCCCGTCGTCGCGCTCTGTTCTCGGTTCACGTAGCACATCCCCGACTCGATCCGCTCGAACCAGGCGTCGATCTCGGCCTCGTCCTCGGAGAAGAGCCCGGCACACAGCCCGTAGCTGCTGTCGTTGGCCTTCGTGATCGCCTCGTCGAGTCCCGAGACGGGATGGACCGTCACGAAGGGGACGAAGTGCTCATCGCGAGCGAGTTCGTGGTCGTGCGGCACGCCCGTCACGACCGTCGGCTCGACGAACCGGCCGGCCGAGAGGTCCCCCGTTCGGTCCTCGGCGCCGCTCCCGCCTGAGCCGTCACCGCCGGCGACCACCCGCCCGCCCGTCCGAATCGTGCCGACCTCCCGCGCCGCCTCGCAGATCTCCACGTAGCGATCGAGCGCGTCGTCGTCGATCAGCGGCGAGACGAAGGCGTCCTCCGCACGGGGCCGATCGATCACGAGCTCCTCGGTCGCGTCGACCAACCGATCGGTGAACGCCTCGATCACGCGCTCGTCGACGTAGACGCGGCTGGTCGCAGAGCACTTCTGCCCGCTGTAGCCGAACGCCCCGTTTCTGACGCCCGAGACCGCCTTCTCCAGGTCGGCGTTCGCGGTGACGATCACCGGGTTCTTGCCGCCGAGTTCGGCTATCACCGGGCCGGACTTCTCGAGGTCGAAGAACGTCCGGCGGATGCTTCGGCCGACGGTTCTGGAACCGGTGAAGACGGCGCCCGCGACGTCCTCGTGTTCGACGAGCGGCTGCCCGACGGCCCGCCCGCTGCCGGTGACGAGGTTCACGACGCCGTCGGGAACGCCGGCCTCGACGAGGATCTCGACGGCCCGGTGTGCGATCAACGGCGTCGCGCTCGCGGGCTTCGCGACGGCCGTGTTCCCGGTGAGCAACGCGCCCGAGAGCATCCCGCAGAAGATGGCGAAGGGGAAGTTGAACGGGCCGACGACGGCGAAGACGCCGAACGGCTCCAGGGCGTTCGTGCAGTGCTGGCCGGGCGTCGGCTCGCCGGTGTCGTACTCGTAGCCGTCGTTGCGTTCGAGTTCGCGGGCGTAGAAGCGGAGGAAGTCGATCCCCTCGTCCACGTCGGCCATCGCCTCGGCTCGGTTCTTCCCGTTCTCGAGGGTCAGCGTCGCCGCGAGCTCGAACTTTCGCTCTCGCATCACCTCTGCCGCACGTCGGAACATCTCGGCCCGCTCGCGCCAGTGCGTCCCGCGCCACTCGTCGAAGGCGTCGCTCGCGGCCGCGACCGCCCGGTCGACCTCGTCGGAACCGCCGGCGGCGAACCGGCCGATTTCGAGGTTTTCATCGGCCGGACTCGTGACCGTGTACGTCTCGTCGGTCTCGACCCACCGACCGTCGATCCACAGCGAGTGGGACGCGCCCAACTCGGACTCGACGCTCGCGACCGCGTCGGCGTACGACCGATGGAACTCGTCGAGGCTCCCGTTCTCTCGGTGGGCGGCGAGGGTGCGTTCGTTCTCGAAGGGCCGTGTGTCCATCGGCATACCTCATTATAGTTCGACCGAGATCGTAATAAAACTGCGTCACGCGATCGCGGACGTTCGGCCGGCGTCCCCCGCTACGACGCCTCCGCCGCCCAAACACTCAATCGCCTGGAAATCGTATCGGTAACGAATGACACGAGTTGCAATCGTCGGCGGCGGCCCCGCCGGCCTCTCGGCAGCACTGTTCGTTGCGAAGAACGGCCTCGACGCCGTCGTGTTCGACACCGACGGGACGTGGATGCACAAGGCGCACCTGTTCAACTACCCCGGCGTCGGCTCTCTCGACGGGTCGGCGTTCGTGCAGACGGCGCGACAGCAGGCGGACGATTTCGGGGCGGAACGCCACCAGGGCGCGGAGGTCACAGGCGTCGAGTCCGCGGACGACGGCTTCGTCGTCACCGCCGACGGAGAGACGCACGAGGCCGACTACCTCGTCCTCGCGACCGGCGCGAACCGCGACCTCGCCGAGTCGCTCGGCTGTGCGTTCTCCGACGACGACACCGTCGACGTCGACGTCTCGATGGAGACCAGCGTCGAGGACGCCTACGCCACCGGCGGGATGGTCCGCGCCGAGGAGTGGCAGGCGGTCATCTCCGCCGGCGACGGCGCCGCGGCGGCGCTGAACATCCTCTCGAAGGAGAAGGGCGAACACTACCACGACTTCGACACGCCGGCCACCGCCGAGGAGGTCTTCGGCGGCCTGCGCGACGAGGCCTGAGCGACAGCCACTCCCTCTCGCGACGATCTCGTTTCGGGTCGCCCCCGGCCTCACTCGCCAGCGCTCACCCGTCGACGCTCACTCACCAACCGTCGGCCCCGGCTTCACTCACCGACCGTCGCTTCCCGACGCTCACTCGCCGACGACCGCGTACACGTTCCCGGTCTGATCGGCCACGAACACTGCACCGTGACCGACCGCCGGCGGGGCATCCATCCACCGCCCCAGCGTCAGCCGCCAGCGGACGTCGCCGCTCGCCGCATCGAACGCCCAGAGTGTCCCCTCGTGATCACCGGCGTACACCGTCTCGCGTCCGACCGCGGGCGTCGCGCGGACCCCGCCGTCGGTCTCGCGTCGCCACGAGACGGACCCGTCGCCGCGACTCAGCGCGACGACCTCGCCCGCGTCCGTTCCGACGAAGACGCGGTCGTCGGATACCAACGGGCCGCCGTATACCGCGCCGCCGACTTCACGCCGCCAGCGGCGCTCGCCGGCGACGTCGTAGGCGGTCACTCGCCCCGACTCGTCGGCGACGAAGACCGAGTCGTCGACCGCGACGGGGCCGGCACGGACCGACTCGCCCAGCGACACCTCCCACTCGATCCCGGGGCGGGCGGTTCCGCCCTCGCCGTCGCCATCCCCGCCGGCCGTCGAGTCCGTCCCCGGGTCGACGGCCACGAGCCGCCCCGAGTCGGTCGCGACGAACGCGCGCTCTCCGGTCACCGCCGGCGCTCCGCTCACGCGCCCGCCGCCGCCCTCCGACCCGTCGTCTGCGTCGCCGCTGCCCCCGTCGCCGCTACCCCCATCACTGCCGCCGTCGTCCCCGTTCCTGTCGTCTCCCGTCGCCAGCGAGAGCCGCCACAGCAACCGCCCGTTCCGGGGGTCGACGGCGGCGACTCCCTCGTCGGTCCCGAGGTACGCTCGCCCGTCGGCGTACGTGACCGGCGAGCGCGGGCGCACGTCGAGGTCGCGCTCCCAGAGCGCCTCCGGTTCCGGAAGGTCGATGTGCGGCGTCGGCGTCCGCGTCGGCTCCCCCGGATCGGGGGTCGCGGTCGGCGTCGGCGTGGGTTCGAGTTCGTCTCCCGGTGGGTCCCCGTAGTCGACCGTCCGGACGCGGTACAGCGACCCGTCGGTGCCGCCGCCGAGGAGCGTCTCCGCTCCCGCCTCGGCTGTCGCTGACCCGCCTGCCGTCGTCGTCCTCGTCCCCGCGTCCGTCCTCGTCGGCGATCCGGCGCTTCCCTCGCCGCCCGTCTCGGACCCGCTCTCATCCGCCTCGTCTTCGAGGAACACCGGCGTGATCGCGGGGGTGGCCGCCCCGCCGACGAGCGACAGCTCCTGGCCCTCGCTCGCGAGGACGTCGTACGTTCCGCCGTCCCCGGCCGCGCCGGCGACGGTCCGCGGGCCGACGACCGGTCCGGGCATCGTCGCCGGGCGGAACGGGAACTCCCAGTTCCGGTCCCCGGTCGAGGCGTCGAACCCCACGACCGTCCCGAACTGGTCGCCGGCGTAGACGGTACCGTCGCGGAGTCGAACGTCGAACTGAACGACGGAACCGGTCTCCCCGCGCCAACTCACCTCGCCGTCGTCTCGACCGACCGCGACGACGCCGCCGTCGGTGCCGAGGACGACGTCGTCCTCGGTGAGCACGGGATTCGTCCCGCCGCCGACGTCGGAGCGCCACAGCACGGTCCCGTCGCGGTCCAGTTTCACGGGGCCCTCCCCGAGCACGACGACGTAGACGCCGTCCGCGCCGGCGGTCGGTCCCCGGGTCACCCAGTCGCCAACGGTCTCCCGCCAGATTCGATCGCCGGACGCGGCGTCGACGGCGTCCACCGAACCTCGGTTCGTACCGGCGTAGACGACGCCGTCGCGATGGCCCGGCGGCGCGGTCGGCGGGCCGTCGAGCGGTCGCTCCCACAGCCGGTCGCCCGAGTCGGCGTCGAGCGCGACGAGCACGCCCGGTGCGTCGCCGCCGTCGCCCGTCTCCCAGCGTCGCGCGGTGACGTAGGCGACGCCGTCGACGACGAGCGGCGGGAACGCCCGACTGGGCGTGACCGCCTCCCAGAGCACCTCGCCGCTCTCGACGTCGACGGCGACGACCCCGTTCGAGAACGTCCCGACGAGCGCTCGCGCCCCGACGAGCGTCGGCGCGTAGAGGACGCCGCCGGGGAGGTCGATCTCCCGAAGCCGCTCACCGCTCGCGGCGTCGAAGACGACGAGTCGCTCGCGCGTCGGGACCACGACGAACCCGGACCCGGCGGCCGGCGGGAACTGGCCGTCGCCGAGCGTCGCTCGCCAGCGGACCTCGCCCGCGGAATCGAGCGCCGCGACGCGGCCGTCTTCGGCGACGACGTACGGGCCGACCGCCGCGTCTCGGGCGTCGCCGTCGCCTCCCTCGACCCGCGCCTCCGGGGCCGCACCGACTGCCGCGCCGACCGTCCCGGCGCTGTCCGTCGCCCACCGGACGCTCGGGGCCGCGGTCGGTCCCGAGGCGTCGACGGCGCCGGTGTTCCCCGCGTCGGCGCGGGCCTGCGGCCACGGGCCGGCGACGTCGGGTGCGGGGCCGGGCCGGGCGGGTGTGGCCTCGGTCGGCGAGCCGTCGGTTCCGTCAGTGTCACTGGCCGTACCGGGACCGCCGGGCGTCGTCTCGCCGCACCCGGCGAGCACCCCACCGACACCGACGGCGATCCCGGCGAGAAACCGGCGTCGGGAGGGTCCAGTGGCTCTCGAACCGCCATCGAGGTCGGCGGTATCGACGGCGTCCGAGATGCGCTCGCTGTCCTCGGACCGCGAGGCCTCGGCCGACGAGTCGGGACCGCGTGGAGGGCGTTTCATACCGCCCTCTGTCTCGGCCGTCGATAAGTGTCTTCGGTGCGGCTCGATCCCCGGTCGTTACTCCAGTAGCTCCTTCGTCTTGCGGTGGCGCGCGCGGAACATCGGCTCGAACCCGACGACGGCGAGCGGCGAGACGTTGCGCCCGACCGCCCCGCCGGGGAGTTCGTACTCGACCTCGTCCTCGACGATCGTCTCCTCGCCGTCGGCGACGAAGCGATGCGTGTGGACCCACTCGGCGAACGGCCCGCCGCGCATCTCGTCGCGGAAGACCGCCCGGTCGTCGCTCTCCTCGCGGTCGACGACGACCGACGTCCACCGCTGTCGCGGCCCGATACCGAAAGGCCGCATCGAGAGGCGTATCTCCGAGCCGGTCTCTAAGACCTCGGGGTCGGGATCGCCGTCGGGGCCGGTGACGGACTCGACGCGGAGGTTCATCCAGTCAGGCGTGAGCGCTTCGAGGCCGGAGATCCGCGAGTGGAACTCCCAGACCGCAGACAGCGGCGCGTCGACGCGGGTGAGACGCGAGTACGTGGTCATACGTCGAGAGACGCGCCCGCCACGCAAAAGCGACGTGGCCGCGCGGGAGGCGTCCGACCGGCTCGCCGTCACCCCGAGAAGACGGCGCACCGACGGTCGTGTTAACTTAAGTATGATTCCACCAGACGGCGTGGGCTTGCAACCACGTTTCCGCGGTCGGTGGATCGACGTGGCTGAAACAGTTTGAAAACGAAGAGGTTCGTCGTTGTACTTCTCTAAAAATACGTTCGACAGAATTTCTGAAGCCGTGTTGTTCGACGCGATAGCTGTAGTTTTCGCGGCGGAGACCACCGATCAAATCGTCTGCATCATTGACGAGAAACAGCGCGTCTTCGACATCGTGTTTCTCAGCTAATTCAGTGAGAAACTCTCGTGCGATCGCGATCGTATACGTCGGAAACAGCCGTGAATGAAGGATACTGTTCGTCTCAGGATCGACCGCAGCGTACAGCCAGTACTGCTCGTCGTTGATCCGGATCGCTTTCTGATCGACCGCAACGCGATCCGGGCTCTCACCGTCAGCTGGCTGTAGATCGGCTTTCTGTACCCAATTGTGAACAGCGACACGACTTCGATCAACACCCAAATCCTCAAGAAGAATAACTGTATTCGAAAGTGATAGTCCTGCGAGATGGTGGCGAATACCTTTTTCAATGATCTCGCGGGGTGTCCGCTCTCGCTCCACAAACTCCAAGTCGATCCACTCGGTACACTCGGTGAGGGGGGCGGTTTTCGGCATAGAGCACTGAATCCCCGTCCCGCCTCATCCTTAACTTAACACCGCCGCACCGACCGGACGTACCTTTATATACGGAGGCGCGGCCAGTCGCCCCGTGATCTGACTCTCGTCCCGCGCCGCTCCGCGGTTGTTCGGCACACCGGCGCGGGTCACGAAAGCGGCAGCGACGTCGCCGATCGGGCGTCGGACAGAACGTCGACGGTCGAACGTCGCACCAACGACGTCGTCGGTCGAACGTCGGAACCGACCGACTGTCTCCCCGTGCCGACTGTTCGCCCCACGCTCTCCCGTCCGAGCGGATCGTGTCGACGCGGACGATCCATCCACTACCTCGATCTCACAGCGTGAAGCGCGTCACGCTCGTCCCGGCCGATTGCAACTCCTCGTCGCTGGCGGCCGCGACGGTGATCTGGTTCTCCCCGTGTTCGATGTCGAGCGACGTCTCGAAGGACCCCTCGACGGGGTCGACGAGCGCCGTCTCCGAGGGCGTCTTGACCGCGACGACGGCGGCGTCCGTCCGTCCCGAGACGACGAGTTCGTCGCCCTTGAACCGGGTACTGACCTGCAGTCGCGGACCCTCCGGGCGGTCGCCCTCGACGTATCGCTCGCGCAGGACCGACGGCATCTCGACCGGCCGGCCGGCGTCGATGCTGTGCGCCAGCCTGACGAACTGGGCCATCGACCACGCGAGCGGCGTCGCCGCCCCGGTGCCCTCGCCGAACGCCCAGTTGTACTCCGTGCTGTGCTCGCGGTCCCAGACCTGCTCGGAGAGCATCCGACCGGAGTTGGCGAACCCGGCCATCGTCTCCAGCAGGTTCCCCGGTTCGAGCGCCTCCTCGTCGGTCCCGTAGAGCAGTTCGTACTCGCCGCGTTCGCCCGTGAAGATCGGCCAGAGGCGTCCCTTCCCCTTCGACTCGATCGACCAGGGCGCACCCTCCTCGTCGACCGCGCGCTCGCCGTACCCGTCGCCGTTGTAGCGGTAGAAGGCAGGCCCGTGCGGCGTGTCGACGCGGAGCGTCCCGTCGACCTCCGCGATCGAGTTGCGGATCACCTCGTCGTCGGCGGGCTTGATGCCGAGTCGGGTGAGTTCGAGGAAGCCGGCGTCGATGATCTCCCGCTCGTCGAGCGTCGGTCCGTTGTTCGCGAGCGTCCGCAGGTGGCCGGCGTCGGGATCGCCGTCGCGGGTGATCCGGACGTAGTACGGCGTGTTGGTGTGCCGTTCCGTCCCCGTCTCGGTCGCGGTCCACTCCTCGACGCGGTCGGTCCAGTCGTCGGCCAGCGACTGCCAGATGAGCGCGTCGGCGGACTCTCCCTCGTCGCTCGCGATGTCAGCCGCGCAGGCCAGTCCGGCGATCTCGGCGGCGATCGACGACGGCGAGTAGCCGGCCTCCTCCTCCCAGCGCTCCTGGGCGGTCGGCGGGCCGTTGCGCGCGACGTAGTCCGCCGACCGCTTGACGTTCTGGTAGCCGTACTCGGCGTCCGCGAAGCCGACTCCGCGCTGCCGGAGCATCCACGCCATCACCTGCGGGAACGAGATGTTGTCCATCTGTTCGCCGCCCCACCGGGCCCGCCCGTTCAGGTAGGTGTTCTGCGGGATGAACCCGCGGTCGTCCTGCTGATAGCGGTAGATGTACTCCAGCGCCAGGCGCGCCGTCTCGAGGTCTCCGACCGCCTCGAAGACCGTGAACACCTGATAGAGGTCGCGCGACCAGACGAAGTTGTAGCCGTAGCCCTTCGCCTCCTCGGCGGTGACGGCCTCGCCCCACGGCACCGACGGCGAGGCGATCCCGGCGCCCAGGAACGTCTTGTCCTCGACCGCGCGCAGCGACATCAGACAGGTCTTGTACTGCTTCGCGAGGGACTCGTCGTCGAGGACCGACGCCGGAAGCTCCTTATCGGCGAGGAAGTCGTCCCAGGAGCCGACGTAGTCGCGGCGGACCGTCTCGTAGCCGCGGCTGAGTGCGCCGGCGGCCTCGCCGAGCGCGGCCGCCGTATCGGCGTCCTCGGCGAACCCGAGGGCCAGGTGCTGGTCGACCGCCGATCCGGACCCGATCCGGCCGACGAGCACGACGCTCTCGTCGTCGACGCTGTCGACCGGCGTGGGTTCGATACCGTCCGTGAACAGCTCCGCGAGGTACTCCGATCCGGCGACGCCGACGGTCGCCCAGTCGAAGCGGCCCGCCGCGGCCATCGCGGCCGCGACGCTGTATTCGGTGCCGTCCTCGTCGATGAGCAGCGGTTCGACGTCCTCGCCCTGATCGTACGCGCTGGCGTCGCGAGCGACGAGTTGATACCCCGCGGATCCGCCGAGTCGGAGGCCGCGGTCGGTCGACCCGGTGTTGGTGAGCGAGGTGTCGGCGACGGCGTACAGTTCGTACTCGTTGTCGTCGGCGGCCTCGAACGCGACGTCGACGAGCAGCGCGTCGTGTTCGGGATCGGTCACGTACTCCGCGGTCAGCGTCCACTCGTGACCCCGGCCGTCGCCGGTCTCGGAGATCACGTGTCGGAACAACAGGGCGTCGTCGTCGACGATCTCGGCCCGGCGCTCGATCGTGTCGGCGTCGTCGTCGCGGCGCGTCTCGTTGTGCGTCCGCGCCGTGTAGTCCGCGCCGTCGCCGGTGTCGACCACCAGGAAGTCGAACGTCCGGAGGTTCATCAGGTCGACCCGCGGGAACCGGACCTCCGTCAGCGAGCCCTCCGTGAGCGTGAACCAGACCCGCGAGGGGTCCTCTGCCGTGTGGTCGGCGACCGTCCCGACGCCGTACTTTTCGCCCGTCGTCCACCGGGGTCGACCGGCGGGGCCGGAGGGCGCGGGCTTCGGTGCCGGCAGCGCGTCGGAGGACGCGAGGGTCCCCGTGGCCCTGAGGCGCATCGCGTGCGACCACGCGAGCGGGGTCGCGCTGTCGCGCGTGCCGTCGTCGAACGTCTGCTCGGCGAGGTACCCCGCCCCGGAGCAGAACGAGCCGTCGCGGCCCAGTAAGTCGTACAGCCTCGTCGCGTGTTCGAGGAAGGTCTCCGCCGCGCTCGAACGCCCGTGATCGTCGAGCAGCGCCGCCAGCTCGGCGGCGGCGTTCGCGCCCCAGGCGGTCGAGACCGACCACACCTTCTCGTCGTCCTGGTCGGCGCTTCGCCAGTAGTCGCCCTCGAACCGAATCAGGCCCGCGACCTCGCCGTCGTCGGACTCGCGGTAGAGGTCCTCGAGCGCCGTCTCCATATGGCGCTCGAGCCGCGACACCGCCCCCGGAGAGAGTCCGTCGAGCGCGCTGATCTCGTCGTAGGCGGCGAACGCCTCGACGAGGGCGAACGACCCCGAATCGAGCCGCGAGTCGAGGCCGCCGTCGCGCACCCGAAGCGCGTACACCTCGTACTCGTCGTCCCAGAGCCGATCGAGTCCCTCGAAGACCGACTCCGCTTGGGAGGCCGCGTGCTCCGCCAGCGCGTCGCCGACGGGCGCCTCGGCGACCGTCGCGTACGCCTGCAGGAACGTCGCGGCGGTGTGGACGAAGCGACCGACCATGTTCTCCCAGGCGTTCTGACACGTCGTCGGAAGCCCGTCGGCTTCGAGGTCGTCGTCGAGCGCGTCGATGCCGTCCTCGACGGCGCTGCGGAACCGACTCCGCTGTTCGGCGGTGAGGTCGGACCGTCGCTCGGACAGCAGCGTCGCGAGGTAGGTGACGACGCTGGCGGTCTGATCGGCCTGGTACTCGGGGTCCTCCGAGTCCTCGATCCGCGCGTTCGCCCAGCCGGGCGCCAGCGAGCCGTCGATCGCCCACACGCGGTGGGGCCACGACCCGTCGTCGAGCTGGGTCTCACAGAAGAACGACCCGACCTTCGTGAGCCGCGAGGTCGCGTCCAGTCCGAGCGCGTCGTCGCTTCGCAGCAGGTGCCGCGCGCTCTCGGCCTCGTCGCGGAACCAGGTGTAGCCGTAGCCACCGGTGTGGGTGTAGAACGGATCGAACTCGGGGCCGGCGATGTGTGCCCCCGACGGTGCGGTCAGCAGCGAGAGCGCGCGCAGGTCCGAACGGACCGACTGCTGGCGGGGCGTCCCCTCGGGGACGACGATCTCCGCTCGCTCCCGTGCGGCCGCTCGAATGTCTGCCGCACTCGTGTGCGAGAGCGCGCAGTTCCGGAGGTCGGCCAGTGCGGTCTCGCGGTCCACCTCGTCGTGGTCGGACACCTGCGTGACGAGCGTCGTCTGGACACCGCGGCCCTCCTGTTCCAGCGGCGCGGAGACGACGATGTCGCCGCTGAGGTGGGTGTCCTCGTACCGTTCGAGGACGGCGTCGCGCGGGAAGTCGAAGGCGTCCGCCGAGAGCATCTCCTCGAACCGCTCGGGGACCTGACCGCGAACGTCGTCGATCCCGGTCGAGGCGGTGACGTAGTCGTGCTCGTTCCGGTGGAACACCTCGACGGCCTGCGTGTCGTTCGGGCCGCCCTCATCGTGGATGAGCCGGCCGACCTGCGTCTCGCGGCCCTCGGGCGCGAGGGTCAAGAACGCAGTCAGGTGGGCGTCGGTCGGAATCGCCCCGCGGAGTTCGACGTGGGTGACGTGGGCCCGACCGAGCGTGAGGTCGTACTGGTGGACGGTGTACGATTCGGCGTCGTATTCGGTTTCGACGAGGCTCGTCTCGCGGTAGTAGTGCTGTCTGACCGGTTCGAGGTCGTCGAACCAGCGGATCTCGCCGTCGGCTTCGATCGCGAATCTGGAACGGTCGATCCCGTACAGCCCCGACAGCGCAGACGAGTAGTCCCGCAGTGATCCGTGTTTCCCGACGTGAACGAGCCGGTCGCCGTGCCCGGAGAGCGCGCCCTCGGTCGTGGGCAGTTCCCCGGGAAACCGCCCGTCTCGGTCGCGCTTATATTCGTTCAGCACGGTCCGTAGTCTCATACACACGGACCAGAGTCCCTACGACATAAGTATTGGCGGAAATCGTCCCGTCGCCCCCGTATACCACACGATAGATGGACAGAGACAGCCGGGCGGGGCAAAGACAAAGTCCCGAGGTCCCGTTCGAACCGGTATGGACCATCCAGGCCCCCCCCGGTTCGTCGCCGTCGGCGAATCCGTCCAGCTCGCGCCCCGCGACCCCGACCCGGACGCGACCTACGACTGGCGGGTACGGAGCGCGCCGGCGAGCAGCACGATCGAATTTCCCGAACGCAAGGCGGTGGTGGAGTTCGTCCCCGACGCGGCGGGTACCTACCAGTTCGAGCTCACCGCGCCGGATCAGACCCACAGACTCACCGTCAGGGCGTTCCCGGGCGAGCTCGCACCCGCGGGGCGGACCGCCGGCGCGAGCGGCGCGAGCGGCTACAGCGGCCGGGGGAGCGGATCGGCTCGGCCGCCGGCGGAGAGCGGCGGCGTCTCGGGCTCGGGGTCGGGCACCCACTCCGAGGGCGGCGGCAGCGGTCGACCGCGGATACAGCTCCGCGGATCGATCGAGGGCGACGAACTCGTCGTCCGGGCCGACCCGCAACCGCACCCCGACAGCGACACCGACCGCGACGAGGTCGTCGTCGAGTTCCTGCTCGACGACCGCGACGACGTCGACCCGGACGAAATCCAGACCGAGGGCTGGGAGCTTCGGATCCCGACCTCGGCGGTGGGCGACCGCGTGCGGGTCCACGCCGTCGCGGTCGCGGACGCCTACAGCGTCCCCGACACGATCGAGTTCGTCCGTGAGGCCCTCCCGGACGGGAGCGGCCCGGGAAACGCGTTCGCCACCGCCGAGGAGGCCCACGCCCCGGACGGCGGCGCGGTCCGGGAGACGGGATTCGAGGTCGTCCGCCCGAACGACCCCCCGGAGTGGGCGACGGAGGTCACGCTCTATGAGATCTACGTCCGCGGGTTCGCGGGCGGGACGGAGGAGGGCGAGGCGTCCGTCTTCGAGCAGATCGAGGCGCGGCTCGACTACCTGGCGGACCTCGGCGTCGACTGCCTGTGGCTGACGCCCGTGCTCGAAAACGACCACGCGCCGCACGGCTACAACATCACGGACTTCTTCAGCATCGCCGACGACCTCGGCGATCGCGAGGACTACGAGCGGTTCGTCGAGGCCGCACACGACCGCGGGATGAAGGTGCTCTTCGACCTCGTGTTGAACCACTCTGCGCGCGACCACCCGTTCTACCAGGACGCCTACAAGAACCCCGACTCGGAGTACTACGACTGGTACGACTGGCGGGAGGACGGCGAACCGGAGACGTACTTCGACTGGGAGTACATCGCCAACTGGAACTTCGAGAACCTCGCCGTCCGCCGGCACCTCCTCGACGCCGTGGACACGTGGTTCGAGGTCGCAGACGGCTTCCGGTGCGACATGGCGTGGGCCGTCCCCGACACGTTCTGGCGGGAACTCCGCGACCGCGTGAAGGCCCGCGATCCCGACTTCCTCCTCCTCGACGAGACCATCCCGTACATCGCGGACTTCCACGACGGGATGTTCGACATGCACTTCGACACCACGCTGTACTTCACGCTGCGGCAGGTCGGCCGCGGCGACGCCCCCGCCGAGTCGATCGTCGACGCCGTCGAACAGCGCACCGCGGTCGGCTTCCCGCCGCACGCGGCGTTCATGCTCTACATCGAGAACCACGACGAGACGCGCTACCTCGTCGAGTGCGGCGACGACGCCGCGATGGCCGCGGCGGGCGCGCTCGTGACCCTCCCGGGCGTGCCGATGCTCTACGGCGGTCAGGAACTCGGCCAGCGGGGTCGCCGGGACGCCATCGCCTGGGACGACGCCCGCGAGGAGTTCCGCGAGCACTACGCGCGACTCGTCGCGCTCCGCGAGGAGGTCCCCGCGCTCGGCCCCGACGGCTCGATAGCGCGCGTCGACCACGAGACCGACACCGACCGCGCGGTCGCCTTCGCGAGGGAACGCGACGGCGAGACCTACGTCTGCGCGCTGAACTTCGGCGCGTCGTCGGCGACGGTGACGCTCGATGGACTGGACGTCGACGCCACCGACCTCGTCTCGGGCGAGTCGCTCTCGACCGCCGACGGCCTCGAAGTCGACGACGTCGCGGTCTTCCGGACGGCCTGATGGGCCGAGACTCGACCGCGGATCGGAGTTCAGAGTCGACCCCCTGCGGACTGCTCGAAGACCAGACCGCGGAACTGCTCGCGTGGCACCGGGCGGTGAAATCGCGTCACGAGGACGACTTCGCGGCCGCGACCGAACTGACGGGGCGACTGGGAGCGCACCCGAATGACGACGGCAACGCGGAAGTGGGCTTCTGGACGCCCGACCTCGTCGAGGCCGGCGTGCCCGAGTCGGCGGTGTTTCTGGAGGTACTCACGCCGCCCGCGGATCTCGATCCCGGCGCGACGGACGCCCGCGAGGTGACGTTCGACCGCTCGCGCGTTCCGCTGGAGCGCGAGGGCGACTACCACTGGGGCGTCGTGGCCGGGCTTCGACCGGGGACGCGAGAGCGCCTGGGGTCGCTCTATCGGTTGACGTACCGCACGCGGGAGGGGGAGTGGGAGACGGTCGCGGACCCGCTGGCGTACTCCGTCCCGTTCGGGCCGTTCGCGCCCGCGGAGTTCTACGACGTCGATCGGCTCGACGAGACGCGAGCGGACCGGGGCTACTTCGAGGCCCTCGGGACCGACGGAGAGCGCGTCCCGACGCGCGAGGACGACGGCCTCCCGCGGATCGAACCGGCGACGAGTATGCTCGAGATCCACCCCGGAACCGCCACGGACCGCGGGTCGCTGGCCGGCCTCGCCGACGTGTACGAGTCCATCGGCGACGCCCAGCGGGGCGACGGCGACCTCGACGCCTGGCAGCGGAACTTCGTCGGCTACGACGCCGTGCAACTGATGCCGGTCGAACCGCTCACCCAGAACGAGACGTCCCACGAGTTCTGGACGGCCGAGACGGCGACAGAGGAGTCGCTGACGGCGACCGTCGCACGGCCCGAGCAGATAAACTGGGGGTACGACATCGTCGTCTCGGCGTTTTCGGCGCCGAACCCGGCGGTACTGGAGACCGGACGCCCGGACGAACTTGTCGACTTCATCGCCGCCTGTCACGGGCTTCCGCGGCCGATCAAGGTCGTCTTCGACGTCGCGCTCGGTCACGCCGACGACCGGGGGGCGGAACTGCTCGCCGACCGCTACGTCCTCGGCCCCGGGATGTACGGCAAGCACCTCGATTACACCGAGCCGACCGCCCGCGCCGTCTTCTTGGAACTCCAGCGTCGGAAGATGGACTTCGGCGCGGACGGGATCAGGGTCGACGGAGCGCAGGACTTCACCGCTTACGACCCCGACACGGGCGAGATGTACCACGACGACGACTTCCTCGCGGAGATGGACCGGGTCGTCCAGGAGGTCGCCGGCACGGAGTACCGACCGTGGATGATCTACGAGGACGGCCGGCCGTGGCCCCGCGAGGACTGGGAGTTGGCCTCGTCGTACCGCGCGCTGACCGACCAGCACCCCCACGCGTTCCAGTGGTCGCCGGTCACGTTCGCGCACAACACGCCCGCGCTCCTCACCTTCTGGGCGACGAAGTGGTGGCGCGTCCGCGAGATCGGCGAGTTCGGCAGCCGCTGGATCACCGGCGTCGCGAACCACGACACCGTCCGCCGCGGCACGCAGGTCGATCCGACGACCGCGTTCACCCGCTCACCGATCAACCCCTACCTGGGCGACGGGTACCCCGAAACCCTCGACGAGGCCTACGACAACGCCGCCGCGTCGATGCTGTTTCACGCCTTCCTCCCGGGCGTCCCGATGGATTTCGCCCACGCGAACATGCGTGCGCCCTGGGGGTTCGTCCGCGACACCGACGACGCGTGGAACGTCAAGGTCGTCGCCGAGGAGGCGAACTTCCTCCACTGGCAGGTGCGGGAGTCGGACTTCGCCGACGACCGGTTCTTCGAGCGGGTGAAGTCGCTGGGCTTCGAGTCGCTCGCCGAACTCCAGACGGTGATGGACGCGCTGGCGGCGGCGGTCGACGTCACCGACTACGACCTGACGGCGGTTGCGGCGATGCTGTCGGCGCTGGATCCGCCGCTCGGGAAGGACGACGTCTCCCCCGCGGACCTCGAAGCCCTCGCCGACGCGTGGATGCGGGACGTCCGCGAGTTCTCGACGCTCGACCACTGGCGGGACGCGCAGGAGGAAGAGCGGACCGGGTTCCGCCTGCGGACCCGGGAGTTCCGCCAGGCGCGCGAGTGGCTCCGCGCGGACCTCCGGGCGGACGAGTACTTCGCCTACCGGCACCCGACGGAGGGGACCGTGCTCTACTACGGCCTCCGCCGAGCGCCGCCCGAGGCAGACGGCGACGAGGAACTCCTGTTCGCGGCGAATATGGAGGGCGTCGCGGTCGAGGTCGCCCCCGATTCGCTCGCGGCCGACGCGGCGGCGGACGCGAACGCCCCGTCGGTCCCGACGGCGGGGTGGGAACTCGCGCTGATCGCACCGGGGGCCGAGGCGCGCCCCGGCGACGCGGACGGGTCGGCCCCCGCGGTGACGCTCGACAACGCCGAGGCGGTCGTCTGGCGGCGGGACCCCTGACCGGGCGCCCGTCTGCCGACTCGGCCGCGGAGGGGCGTCGAGACGCCGTTCGAAACCCACAGATACGAGTTACCCCCGCCCCTATGATCGGGCAGTGACAGACTCGTACGTCTGCCCGCACTGCGGGCACATCGAGGAACGCCCCTACCGGGTCCGGCTCATCGTTCTCACCTGTCCCGACTGCGGGGAGAACGGGCGGTTCATTCACCGGTCCCTCGCCGACCGACTGGACGAGGTACCCGAACCACAGCGACCCGAGGACTGGGAGGAGATGCCGCTCGACGATCGGCTCCGGTACGCGATCCGCGAGGAACTCCTCGATATCAGTTTCACCGGACCGATCTGAGCGTCGGCCGGCACGGCGCGCGGCAGCCGCGGACTTCACCGGGATCCGCCGCTCACGACGCGCGCTGCCGCGAACCGTCCGAAAGCTCGGCGGTCACGACGCGACGCGCGCGTCCATCGCGACGGAGACGCCGTCGACGTAGTCACCGTCGGGGCCGACCCAGGTCCCCTCGTACCCGCACTCGGTCGTCAGCCGGCAGACGCGGGTCTCCGGGGGCCAGACGGCCCGGACCCCTCCGTCGGCGTCGCCGTCGATGGTGACCTCCTGTCTGTAGGTGACGCTCGACCCGCCGACGCCGACGAACGTCACGACGAGGTCGACCTCCGCGCCGCCGTCTGCGAGCGGAACGTCGCGGAAGCGCGACCCGCCCTCGTACACCAGGTTCTCCGCCCGCGCGGCGTCGGGGCCGATGGTCCACTCGACGCGGACCGTGTCGTTCGTCCGCGCGGCGTCGGGGACGCTGTAGCGGGCGTACCCCTCCGGCGTCTCGACGCGGACGCTCGTACTCGACGCCGCCGCGGGCACGCCGACCGTCGTGGTCGCCCGGACCGACTCGCCCTCGAGGACGCGGAGCCGCCGGAGCTCCGAGTTCACGGGGAAGTACGCGCCGGTCCAGTCCCCCCGGTAGGTGAACCGGTACGCCGTCCGGTTCGTCGCGGCCAGGACGGCCAGGTCGCGCTCGGGACTCCCGTCGGTCGCGTAGACGACGTCGCCGTCGTAGCCGCCGCCGGAGCGGAGGTACTGGAACGGGTGCGCCTGCCAGTCGCCGTAGGGGTCGGGCGTGAACACGAGCGCGTCGTCGAAGGAGCGGTCCTCGAACGGCTCGTAGGTCGCTTCCAGACTGTCGGTCCGCCGTTCGTTCGCCGCGAACGGCCCCTCGACGACGGCCGCCTCGGCGGAGGCGACGACCGGCGCGGAGACGACGAGGCCGACGAGGAGCGCGATCCGGGCGCGGCGGCGGGTGGTCACCGACCGAAGCAGCGACCCCGCACCGCGGACGAGGAACGCGACGCCTGCCGCGCCGAACACCGCGACCGGGACGAGCGCATCGAAGTGA
The DNA here is from genome assembly GCF_004799685.1 of Halobellus limi. Taxonomy (NCBI): domain Archaea; kingdom Methanobacteriati; phylum Methanobacteriota; class Halobacteria; order Halobacteriales; family Haloferacaceae; genus Halobellus; species Halobellus limi. Next base: position 1,457,240 of record NZ_CP031311.1, on the reverse strand, counting down.
TAGAACGGCCCGAGGAGGTCGATGAGGCCGTTCCGGAGCCCGTTGTGGGTCCCCCAGAAGTACGCCTCGCCGAGGAAGACGGACGGGAGGACCGCGAAGAGGACCGCGGCGACCTCGCCGCTTCCCATCCCCGCCGCGGGATCGAAGCGAGCGATCGCACCGGGTCCGCTCCGCCCCCGTTCGCGCCACAGCGCCGCGAGGACGCCGACGGCGGCGAGCGCGGTCCCGAGGAGCCCCGCGGCGACCCACTCGGTGAAGAAGTACTCGACGATCCGCTCTGTCACGTCGGCCGCCAGTGCGGGCGTGTACTCCCGCTCGTAGTTGAGGATCTCCCGCGTGCCGAACCCGATGCCGTCGTTCGGCGCGAACGCGGCGTAGGGAAAGAGGAACGGATCGCCGGTCACGACCGCGTTGTACGCGAGCGTCACGCCGACGAACGCCGCGCCCGGAAGCGCGATCGCGAGCGACCGCCCGAGTACCCCCCGGAACCCCGGCGACCACCCGGACCGCCGCCAGGCCACGTCGAGAGAGGCGAGCGTGTGGCCGATGAACGGGAGCGCGAACAGCACCGCCGTGTAGGGCCGACAGAAGAACGCCACGCCGACGGCCGTCCCCGCCGCAGCGCCCCACCGACGGCTCCCGGTCCGCGCCGCGCGGACGTACGCGGCCGCGAACGCGACGTTCAGCATCGTCGCCGGCGCGTAGGAGAAGAACGTCGCGGAGGTGAGCAGGAACAGCGGCGACCCGGCGAGGATCGGCACCGCGAGGAGTCCCACGCGGCGGTCGAAGGCGGCCGATCCGAGGAGGTAGACCCCGCCCGCGGTCGCCGCCGCGACGAGCCCCAGCGCGATGTTCCAGTCGCCGAGGAGCCGTCCGATCGCGAAGACCGCCGGCGCGACCGGCGAGTACTTGCTGTACATCCGGACCTCGCCGCCGACCTCGTCGACGACGAAGAACCACGGGCGCACCGCCTCCCACGGGATGTCGCCGGGGCGGAGGAACAGCTTCCCCTCCAGGAGCATCGCGGCCTGATAGAGGTAGACGCCCTCGTCGTCGTTGACCGAGTGGTACGGAAAGAGGTCGATCGCGAGGTAGTAGACGAGGCCGCCGACCGCGAGCGCGAGGACGGCGGCGACGACCCGCTCGGGTCGGTCGCGTCCGGCGGCGACGACGGCACGGGCGGCGACGGCGACTCGCTCCAGGCGGTCGCGGACTGCGGCGACGACCGAGCGCGGGGCGAGGCGGAGGCGGCGAACGAGCGACCGGAGTCGAGAAGTGAACTGTCGTCGCGACACGGCTCACTCGCCGTATCGGGAGTCGTCTTCGGGGCGCTGCTCGCGCGGGAACCACGCGAGCTCGTGGTCGGCGTCGAGTTCGAGGTCGACCGGCCCCTCCTTCGGGACGTTCTCGTCGTGGTTGTGCATGCACTGGATCGACTCTCCGGTGTCCAGTTCCACCTCGTAGAGGAACGTCGGGCCCAGGTACCGGCGGGCGACGACCTCGCCGCAGCTCGACTCCACGCCCTCGCAGTCGAGGTGACGGACGCTCACGTCGTCGGGGCGGACGAGCAGGTCGATCCGGGTGTGGTCGTACTCGCTCGCGAGGCCGTGGATCTGGTCGCGCGGGACGGTTCCGAGGTCGGTCTCGACGACGTCGCCGGAGACGTACCCCGGGACGAAGCTCGCGTAACCCAGGAAGGCGGCGACGAAGCGCGACTCGGGGTGTTGGAAGACGCCCTCGGGGTCGCCGATCTGTTCGATCTGTCCGTCGTTCATCACCGCGACCCGATCCGAGATGGAGAGCGCCTCCTCCTGGTCGTGGGTGACCGAGACGGCCGTGACGCCGGTCTCTTTGATGATCTGACGGACCTCCTCGCGCATCTCGACGCGGAGGTCGACGTCGAGGTTCGAGAACGGCTCGTCGAGGAGCAGGATCTCCGGTTCGGGAGCGAGCGAGCGCGCGAGGGCGACCCGCTGCTGCTGCCCGCCGGAGAGCTGATCCGGGTAGCTCTCGCCCTGGTCGGCCAGGTCGACGAGTTCGAGCAGTTCGTCAACGCGCTCTCGGACCTCCTCGTCGGGCCGGTCCTTCAGTCCGAAGGCGACGTTCTCCCGCGCCGTGAGGTGCGGAAAGAGCGCGAACTCCTGGAAGACGACGCCGACGCCGCGCTCCTCCGGCGGGACGAACGTCGACCCCGACACCGAGCGACCGTTCAGCCGCACCGCGCCCCCGTCGGGCCTCTCCAGCCCGGCGACCAGCCGAAGCGTCGTCGTCTTACCGCAGCCGGACGGGCCCAGAAGCGTCAGGATCTCGCCCTCGTTGACAGTCAGCGAGAGCCCCTCGACGACCGTCTCGGTCCCGTAGGACTTACTGAGTCCGTCGAGTTCGAGGACGACGTCGCCGTCGGTACCCGCTGCCGAGGGGCCGGCGGGCGATTCGGCGTCCGCCGGTCCCTCGCCAGCCCCTGTCTCCGTGCGTTGCTCCGAGTCCGACTCTACTGCAGCGTGCGTGCTATTTGACATCGTATCCCTCCTGTCTGAGAATCACGAGCATCGAGAGCCCCGAGACGAAAAGCAAGACCAGCGCCGGCACCGCCGCCTGTCCGAAGTACCCCGATTCATAGGCTGTCCAGATATGCGTGACGAGCGTGGTAAAACCCGACGGTCGCAGAAGCAGCGTCGCCGGCAGCTCCTTCATCGTCGTCAGGAACACGAGCGCCGCGCCGCCGAAGAGCCCGGGCGCGACCAGCGGGAGCGTGACGTACCGGAACGCGCCCGCGGAGGTCTGCCCGAGCGTCCGCGCCGCCTCCGGAAGCGCGGGGTCGACCGAGAGGAACGACGCCCGGAGCGACCCGACAGACTGGGGCAGAAACCGGATCACGTACGCGAACACCAGGAGATACAGGGTCTGGTAGATCGGCGTCGCGTACTGGCTCCCGAAGAAGACCAAGGCGAGGCCGAGAACGACCCCCGGGACGGCGTAGCCGACGTAGCTGATCCGCTCGAACGCCGTCGGGAGGAGGCCGTCGTACCGCGCGGAGAGGTACGCGACCGGGAGGCCGGCGACGACGGCGACGGCGGCGGCGGCGGTCGCGATGACGACGGAGTTGGCCGCGTAGGACCACTGGAACGCCAGCGACTGGTTCACCGTCGCCGAGGCGGTTCCGAGCCACGACAGCAGGATCACGAGCGGGACGACGAGCGCCAGACCCGCGATCGCGGCCGCGAAGCCCATCGCGGGGTAGCGCCACCCGCCGAGCGAGACGACCGCGCGCGAGCGCCCGCCGGCGGTGGTCCGCTCCTCGCCGCGGACGCGGGACTCGAGCCAGAGGATGAAGACCGTCACGGCGACCAGTTGCAGGGAGAGCAGCGTGGCGGTGTCGCGCCCGAACGTCCCGAACTCGACGAAGATGACGCGCGTGAACACGTCGTAGCGCATAATCGACGGCGTCCCGAAGTCCGCGAGGACGTAGAGCCCAGAGAGCAGCGCCCCGGCGGCGACCGCCGGGCGGATCTGGGGGACCGTGACCCGCCTGAACGTCTCCCAGCGGTCGTGTTCGAGCGTCCGCGCGGCGTCGATCAGCGTCGTGTCCATCGACTTCAGCGACGCGCGAGCGGTGATGTAGACGTACGGGTAGGTGTAGAGCGTGAGGATCAGCACGGTCCCTTCGAGGCCGTAGATCTCGGGGATCCGCTCGATCCCGATCGGCGCGAGCAGGCGCTGGAAGCCCCCCTGCGGGCCGAACGCCGAGACGAACGCGAACGCGCCGACGTAACTCGGGATCACGAGCGGCAGCGAGACGACGACCGTCCAGAAGCGTCGGAAGGGCAGGTCGGTCCGGACCGTCAGGTACGCCAGCGGCACGCCGATGACCACGCAGGCGGTCGTCGTCAGCACGACGAGGACGGCGCTGTTGAGGAGGACTTCGAGCGTCGTCGGGCGCGTGAGGAGCGCGGTTGCCTCCGCGAAACCGACGTCGAGGCTCGTCTTGATCAGCCACAGCACCGGGAGCAACACCGCGGCCGCGACGGCGGCGGCGGCGACGGAGACGCCGAGCGGGAGTCGCGTCTGCTCGTCGGCCTCTCCCGCGTCGTCGTCCGCCGTCGTCCGGTGCTCCGTGGCCATCTTCACGTGGGTGTTCCCGGACCTCTAGAGGACGCCGGTCTCACGCAGGAGATCGATCGTCCCCTCGAGATCCGCGAGTTGTGAGAGGTCTATATCCTCGGGCGGGTTCAACTCGTCGATCGTCGGCAGTCGGCCGATCGGTTCGACCTCCGGGACGAGCGGGTACTCGAAGGTGGTCCGAGCGAAGTAGTCCTGCGCCTCCGCCGAGAGGAGGTGCCGGACGAAGTTCGCGGCGAGCGTCGAGTCCTCGGCGGTGTCGAGGACGCAGGCCCCCGCGACGTTGAACACCGCGCCGGCGTCGTTCTGCGTGAACGTGGTTCTGAGCGGCGCGCCGAGACCGCGGCGAGCCAGCACGCGCTGGATGTAGTAGTGGTTCGTCAGGCCGGCGGAGATCTCGCCGTCCGCGACGGCTCGGGCGACCTGGAACTCGTCGCCGTACTGGCTCACGCCCAGCTCCTGCATCCCGGCCAACCACTCGCGGGTGGCCTCGTCGCCCTCGAGGATCCGCATCGCCGTGATGAACGCCTGGAACGAGGAGTACGTCGGCGCCCAACCGAGTTCGCCGTCGAACGCCGACGTCTCGGGGAACGCTATGATGCTGTCCGGGATGTCGGACTCGGAGAACGTGTCCGTGTTGTACGGGATCGAGCGGGCGCGGCCGGAGGTCCCGATCCAGTGGCCGTCGGGGGCGCGGAAGTTCTGGGGGACGAACTCCAGCACTTCCTGGGGGAGCTCCTGCGTTCGGTCCCGTTGCGCCAGCGCGCCGAGGGCGCCCGCGTTGACCGAGTAGAAGACGTCCACGGGGCTGTTCTGTCCCTCGGTCTGGATCTGGCTCACCAGTTCGGCAGCCGTGTTGTAGAGCGGCCGGATGGTGAGGTCGGGATAGCGGTCCTCGATGAACCCGACGAGTTCGCCGACGAGCGCCTGGCCGCGCCCGGAGTACAGCGTCAGTTCGCCCTCGAGGTCGGGCATCTCCGACATCGAGACGCCGGAGAGTTCCCGATCGCCGAAGGGCGACCGCCCGGAGCCGATTTGCTCCGGCGCACTGCCGCCCGTTCCGTCTCCACCGCTGTCGGCCTCCGTCTCCGTGTCGGTTCCGTCTCCGCCCGGCGTGTTGCACCCTGCGACGCCGACGATTCCGGCCGCGGCCGCGGCCTGGAGGAAGCGACGACGCGTTCGCGGGGTTTCGGTTCGCGAGGTCTCGTTGTGTTCCTTCATAGTTGTTTTAGGCCTGCCTAAAACGTATATACTTTCCGATACTATTCAGTCGTCGGCCGCGACGGCGGACTCCGCCCGGGCCCCCTCCGCGCCGGCCAGTTCGTCCAGGCAGTCGAGCCAGTCGAGCCAGTACTCGCCGCAGTGGTTCAGGAACGACCCGTTGTTCCACTCCGAGAAGTCGCCCCCGGCGAAGGCCCGGGCCATCTCGCGGGCGGCCCCCTCCCAGGAGTCCGCGTCGTCGGCGACGCCGTCGACGACCTCCCAGACGTGCTCGTTGAGTTCGAGGCCTGGGACCTCGTTGTTCAGGTCGTCGAACGTCGGCCGCGGGGCCTTGTTGTGCTCACAGAGGGGGTAGCCGTTGACGACGTCCTTCTCCAAGACGTCGGCGGCGCGCTTGAGGAACACGCCCGACCAGATGTCGTCGAAGCGGCCGACCTCCCACTCGTTGTCGTCCATCGGCAGCTGGTAGAACGCGGGGATGACCTCCCGCTCGAAGGCGAGGTTCATCGAGCAGACCGTGAGGTACTGGCCGGTCTCGGCGACGAAGTCGCCCTCGAAGTCCGCCTTCTCCGTCCGGGTCTGCGCCTGTCCCTGCAGGTCGCCGTCCATCAGGATGCGGACCGCGTCGAGGTCCGGAACGTTCGTCCACAGGCCCTGCGAGGCGACGACGTCCGTGAGTTCCCGGCGATCGGTCTGGACGTCCTCGTCCATCGCGGAGTAGGGGTATCCGCGGGGGTACAGACCGTGCTCCTCGGCGTTCTGGTAGAGGACGTTCACCCAGCGCTCCTCCGAGCGGACGGACTCGACCTCGTCGGTCCGGTCGAGGTTGGCCATATGGCGACCGAAGAAGTCCCACTCCTCGTGCGGCAGCGTGTCGTCGTCGATGAAGACGCCGCGCTCGAACCGCGGGTGCGCCCACATATACAGCAGTCCGAAACTGGTCTGGGCGTGCGAGGCGGCCGGGATCAGGTGCGAGAACGAGGAGAGGCCCCGCTCTTCGAACCACGCCTCCCGGCGCGACCCGTCGTAGACCGCGCCGTCGACGCCTTCTTCCTCCAGCATCGTTTCCATCTCCTCGACGTCGCAGAAGTCCTCCGTGACGAGGAGGACGAACAGTCGGTCGAGGTCGAACCCGTGCTCGCGGGCGTTCTCGAAGTACGCCCGCATACAGTCGTAGTCGCGGATCGTCGGCACCACGACACACACGTCCTGCTTCATCGACTGCATCTCTTTAGGCCGCCCTAAAAGTTCTGTCGCTCTGGGCACGACCCCGCGACGGAGCGATCGCTCCTTTCTTCTCTGAGGGCCCGCTCCACGGATCCGTGTCCGACACAGACGCGCGGGGCGACCTCGCGGTCGGGATCCGGGCCGGCGGGCTCCTCTCAGTCGCGGCCGCAGTCGCCTGGCTCTCCGGCGCGCCGGCCGTCTTTCCGAGCCTCGGTCCCACCGCGTACGTGCTCTCGACGGACCGCCCCGGCCCGTCCGAACGCGTCGTCGTCGGGGGGCACGCGGTCGGCGTCGTCGCCGGTCTCCTCGCGTACCTGGCCGTCTCCAGCGTCGTTCCCGTCCCGGCGTCGCCGCTGTCTTTCGACCCGCCGTGGCTGGCGATCAGCGGGGTCGCCTCGGTGGCGCTGACGACGGCCGGGATGCGTCTCACCCACCTCGTCCACCCTCCGGCCTGCGCGACGACGCTCATCGTGGGGCTCGGGCTTCTCGAACCGGCTCCGGCGCTCGTCGTCGTGCTGCCGGCGGTCGCGTCGGTGCTTTTGGTCGATCGGATTCTCTCGGAAACCCTCCGCCGCTGAGTGCGACGGCGGAAGCCGATCACTCCGCGAGCGAATCGAGCAACAGCACCGCCTCCGCCTTCGCGAGCGGGTCGTTGGCGTTGCCGCAGTGCGGCGACTGGACGCAGGCCGGACAGCCGTCGGCGCACTCGCAGTCGTCGATCATCTCTCGGGTCCGGCGGAGCAGCGTCTCGATCTCGTCGTAGCCGCTCTCTGTCAACCCCACCCCGCCGGGGTAGCCGTCGTAGACGAAGACGGTCGACTGATCGGTGTGGGGGTGATACGGCGTCGACAGGCCGCCGATGTCCCCCCGATCGCAGAGGAACGACAGCGGGAACAGCGAGATCATCCCGTGTTCGGCCGCGTGGATCCCGCCGTTGAACCCGTACTCGCCGCCCGCCTCGCGCATCTCCCGTTCGACGTCCGCGGGCACCGTGACGTATAGCGCGGTCGTCCGCAGCGTCGTCTCCGGCAGATCGAGCGTCTCCCGCCCGATCGCCTCGCCGCGACGCGGGTCTCGGCGCTCGAACCCCGTGATCTGCTTGCGCATCGTCACCTCGGCGAAGCGAACCTCCGTGTCGGGTCGAGCCGACAGCGACTTCGACTTCAGGTCCGCCTCGACGGTGATCGTCTTGTCGTGGAGGACGCGCGTGTAGTAGTCCGCCCAGGTCGGCTGGAGCGTCGCCGTGTCGCGGTCGAGGTCGAGTTCGACCACCTCGTAGGTGGTCCCCTGGTGGTGGTAGATCGCGCCCACGTGGGCGTCGCGCAGGGCGTCGGCGAACGACAGCGACGCGATCACCTCGTTCGAGCGCGCGTCGAGCAGGTCGACCTCGCGGCGCTCGATCGTCCGCAGGCTCATCTCGTGCTGCGGGCTGCCGTCGCCGTCGTACAGCCAGCGGATCCCCTCGTCGGTCTCGCGGCGTTCCAGCCGGCCCGCCTCCGACAGCGCGGCGACGACGTCCGGGAACGACTCGCCGAAGTGACGCGCATCTCCTGTTTTCAGCCAGTTTTCCCGCGCAGCCGAGGCGACGTGATCCGGAAGGAGTTCGTCGTTCTCGGGGTCGCAGACCGCCCGCTCGGGCTCCCCGTCCCAGAACTCCTCGGGGTGTCGAAGCAGGTACTGATCCAGCTGGTCCTCGCCGCCGACGAGCGCCACGAGCGCCTCGTCGTCGCCGCGGCCCGCCCGGCCGGCCTGCTGGAACGCCGACATCCGCGTGCCGGGGTAGCCGTCGATCAGCACGGCGTCGAGTTCGCCCACGTCGACGCCGAGTTCCAGGGCGTTCGTCGACCAGACGCCGCGGACCGAGCCGTCGTGCAGCCCCGCCTCGATCTCCCGGCGCCGATCGTGGTTCAGGGCGGCCTGGTACGCCGTCACCGACGCCGCCGCGTCGTGCTCGCCGCGCTCTCTGAGGTCGGAGGCGCTCTCGGTGGCGTACCGCTCGGCCGTCTGCCGGGCCCGCGTGAACGCGAGCGTCTGGAACCCCCGAGACACCAGGTCGACGAAGAGGTTCTTCGTCTCGACGTGGCTGGATCGGCGGCGACCGCTGCCGGAGGTGCTTCCGCCGGTGCTGTCGCCGCCGTCGGCGTCGGATCCCCCCGACCCGCCGTCGTACTCCGGCGGGTTCCACAGCAGCCAGTGTTTCGTGCCCGTCGCGCTCGCGTCCTCGTCGATCAGCCGGAACGTTTCTTCTCCTCGGCCGGTCACGCGGGCCGCGTGCTCGACGGGGTTGCCGATCGTCGCCGAGCAGCAGACGTACTGCGGGTCGCTCCCGAACCGCTCGCAGACCCGGTTCAGTCGACGGAGCGTCAGCGCGACGTGACTGCCGAAGACGCCCCGGTAGCCGTGTACCTCGTCGACGACGACCGTTTCGAGCGACCCGAAAAACCACTCCCAGAGGCGGTGGGCGTGCGGCAGCAACGCGTAGTGCAGCATATCCGGATTCGAGAGCAGTACGGTGGGACGGCGGTCGCGGACGTCGCGCTTCTCCGATTGGGAGAGCCGGCCGGTGTACCCCTCGACGGAGACCCGACTCCCGAACCCGAGGCCGTGGGCGAGGTCCGAGAGCGTCTCCCGCTGGTCCGAAACGAGGGCGTTCTGCGGGCCCAGATACAGCGTCCGGCCGCCATGATCCATCGCGCGCTCGAACGCCGGAACCGTGTACGCGAGGCTCTTGCCGCTCGCGGTCGGCGTCGCGAGCACGACGTTGTCGCCGTCGCGGACGGCCTCGATCGCGTCGGCCTGGTGCCGGTAGAGTCGGTCGATCCCGCGTTCTCCGAGCGCGCTCGCGAGTCGCGACTCCGTCTCCACGTCGGCGTGGTCGGCCGCGCGACCCTCGACGCGCCGGTGATCGCGGATCTGTCCCGCGTAGTACGGCCGGTCCTCGATCCGGTCGACGAGTTCGTCGATCGACGCGCGTTCGTCCACGGTCACGTCCGTCCTCGGGGCGGCGCGGTACTCACCGTTACGGTCGGCCGAGACCCCGCCGCCTCCCCCACCCGAGAGCGGAACGGCGACGATCCGCCAGCACGGTTTTGCCCGCTCGGTTCCTCTACCCGCCTATGGGAACGTACGACGCGGTGCTCGTCTACGACGGCGAGTGCCCGTACTGTTCGATCGCGGCGCGCGCGCTCGAACGCCTCGACAACGTGGGCGCGATATCATGGTACGACGACGCCGCGCAGGCGTTTCTCGACGCGCAGTTCGGCGAGGTCCCGTTCGCGATGTTTCTCGTCGACGAGCGCCGCGGGCGGGTCTACGCGGGCCGGTCGGCCGCCGAGGAGTTGGCCGACCGTGCCGGGACCCCCGGGATCGTGGGATCGCTCGTGCGGGAGAACTACGACCGGATCGCGCGCGCCGTCGGCGTCGCGAGCGGCCGCGGACGCGACCCCGACGACTACCACGAGATCTACCCGCTCGACGACGACGCGGCCGCCCTGTTCGATCAGTTGGTCGCGGCGGCGGTCGAGCGCCCGGAGGCGCTGGCGTGACGGGCGGCCCCGGAGGAGTCGCCGTCGTCGACCCCGAGGCGATCGAAGCCGGAACCGACGCGCTCGGGATCGGCGACGGAACCGCGCCGCCCGGGACGTACGTCCTCCTCTTCTCGCTGGACTCGGCGGCCACGATCACGGTCGGCGCGCTCGGGACCGCGAGGTTCCCGGCCGGGGCGTACGCCTACGTGGGGAGCGCGTTCGGGTCGAACGGCCTCGGTCGCGTGGACCGACACCGCCGCGTCGCCGCGGGGGCGCACGACGTCCAGCACTGGCACGTCGATTACCTCGGCGGCCACCCCGACGTGACGCTCGACGCCGTCGTCGCCGTGCCCCGCGCAGACGTCGAGTGTCTGCTCGCGACGGGGCTCGCCGACGCGGTGGACGGTCGCGACGCCGTCGATCCCACGCCGCTCGACGGCTTCGGGGCCTCCGACTGCACGTGTGAGACGCACCTCCTCGGCGGCAGCGATGCGGCCTCTCTCGGCGACAGGGCCGTCGCTGTCGCCGAGACGATACGTTCCTGAATCCGGAGGCGGTCTCCCGAGAACGAAACACAGATCGAAAACACGGACCGTGCCTGTCCGGGCAAGGCAGACACCGCCCGTCGTTGCGTCTCCGGCCGTGGATACGGCATCATCCGACTGACACGCGTGCCGTGCGAGTCGGCGTCGAGACGCACCGTTTGCCGGTTTGTCAGAGGCACCCCGGCAGAGAACAATTCGCCGGCCTGATATTTATAACCACCTACTTGTGTAAACGAAAGTGAGGGATATTCTGTCGTACCAATGGTCTCGGTCCGTTTACGGCTTCAAAACGTAACTCGAACCGTAGTATGTCCGTTGAATCGTAGACTTGTCGGATGACGGACCGCTCCGGTGGGCAGGCGACCCACGATGGTCGAACGCCTACTCGAACATCCCCGTCGACATGTACCGCTCCCCGCTGTCCCAGAAGACCGTGATCACGAGCGGGCACTCGTCGGGTCCGCGCTCGGGCGTGTCGGTCGCCGCCGTCGCGGCCGTGCCGTCCCCCGTGGCACCGTCTCCGGAACCGATGACGTACCCGAGGTCGGGCTCGTGGCAGTCCGCGTCGGGGTCGGCGAGCCGCTCCGCGACGCGCTTGGCCGCGAGGTTCGAGGCGCCGGAGGACTGCCCGACGAGGATCCCCTCCTCGCGGGCGAGGCGCCGGCACTCGGCCTCGGCGTCCTCGATGGTGACGGTCTCGACGCCATCGAGGAGGTCGGTGTCGAGGTTCGGGCTGACGAACCCCGGTCCCATCCCCTGGAAGTCGTCGATCCCGGGCTCGCCGCCGGAGAGGACCGCGTTGTCCGCGGGTTCGACGGCGACGATCTCCATCTCGGGGAACTCCTCGCGGAGCCGACGGCCGATCCCGGTGATCGTCCCGCCGGTTCCGACCCCCGCGACGAGCGCGTCGACGCTCCGGTCGCCGATCTGGTCGAGGATCTCCTCGCCCGTGGTCAGGTAGTGCGCCTCCGGGTTCGCGGGGTTCTCGAACTGCCGCAGTTGGATCATCCCCTCGTCTTCCTCCAGTTCGTCCGCGCGGTCCTTCGCGTCGGAGATGTCGCCGTCGACGAGTTCGATGTCCGCGCCGTAGGCCTTCATTATCTGGCGGCGCTCCGGGGACTTCGACCCCGGCATCACGACCGTGAGGTCGTAGCCCTTCGCGGCCGCGACGACCGCCAGACCGATTCCGGTGTTCCCGCTCGTCGGTTCGACGAGGGCGTCGCCGGGTTCGATCTCCCCCTCTCGCTCGGCGCGCTCGACCATCGCGAGCGCCGGCCGGTCCTTCGCGGACCCGCCGGGGTTCTTCGATTCGATCTTCGCGGCGATCTCGGCGCCCGCGGGCGAGTCGACGCGGACCAGCGGCGACCCGATCGTCTCCAGGACGTTCGCGTTCATCGATCGGACCTTCGTCGGTGGGGCACAAGACGGTGACGACGCCGGCCACGAGGTGCCGCTACCGGCGGGACGCGGCGCCGCTTCCCTCACGTGACTCGCTCCCGATCACCGCGGGGTTTACGCCCGCGGCCGTCCTACGGGGGAGTATGTCCGAAGCCGACGCAGAAACGGAAGCCGGAACGCTCGAAACGATGCGACCGAACCCCGCGTGGGACGCCGACTCCTACGAGGACGCCGTCGAGGCGCTCTCGGAGGACGGCCTCGTCTTCCGCGTCTGGGGCGGCGACTGGTGCGGCGACTGCCGGGGGCAACTCCCCGACTTCGGGGCCGCCCTCGACGCCGCGGGCGTCCCCGAGGAGCGGGTCCACCACTACCCCGTCGAGAAGGAGGACGACGGCAGCAAGACCGGCCCGCTCGTCGAGGAGTACGGGATCGAACTGATCCCGACGGTGGTCGTCGAGCGCGACGGCGAGGAGGTCGCGCGCTACGTCGAGGACGAGCGCGCGCCGATCGCGGTCTACCTCGCAGAACGGCTGTAATCCTTCTGACCCATATCAAAACGCCACTTTTTGGCGTTTCCTGGCCCGGTTAAAACTAAGAGTCTCGTCGACGTATCAGTACCCGAGATGTCGACGGATCAAACGCGTGTCGTCAACGGGGACGTTCCGGACGACCCCGCGGATTTACTCCCCGACGACAGCGTGCTCAGCCTCGACGAGTACCTCGAAATGCACGCCGCGGTCGGGCACAGAACCCGATACGAGATCCTCTATCGGCTCGTCCACGGCGGAGAGATGAGCCCGAAAGAACTCGAAGCGGCCATCGACATCGACGACAGCACGCTCCATTACCATCTCAGCAAACTCGTCGATGCCGGCCTCGTCGAGAAACGCGCCCGGACCGAACGCGGGCAGGACGGGCTGTACACGTACTACCGCGCGACGGTCTTCGGCGAGGTCACGCTCACCGAGGGCGTCGACGAACTGATCCGCGGCGAGCAGGCGTTCGACGAACTGTACGACAGTTCGTCGTCGTAGTTCTCTCTGCGCGGGCGGCTCACTACGACTCGCCGTCACGAGACCCGTCGCCGACGTCATCGGGTCTGTCGCCGCCGACTTCACCGGATCCGTCGCCGCCGACGTCCGGAATCGAGACGTCGTTGTCGTCGATCGACACGTCGTCGACGTCCGCTGATTCGCCCGTCGATTCGCCACCAGCTCCGAACCACCCGAACGCCTCCGACAGCGAGTGCGTCGGCGGCGAACACGTGCGGCCCTCACAGACGTAGACGGTGGGCTCGCCGTCGCGCATCTCTCGCCCCCTCCAGATCGCGGGAATCTCGCCGGTCCCCAGGCGGTCGATCCAGTCCGTCAGTTCGTCGTCGGTCGGCGGCCGCGGAGAGACGAGCGAATCGGGGAGGTACGTCGTCGCCAGCGACTCCCGGAAGCGTTCGGGGAGCGGAACCGACCCCTCCGACGCCCCGGCGGCGATCACGACCTCGGTTCCCCCGCGAGAGCGCCTGTCAGCGGCGAGAGCCAGGGAAACGTGTTCGAGGGGGCCGCCGCGGATCCGGTTCGCGTGGGTGTCGAGCACCGCGCCGGCGACCTCGTCGAACCCCTCGTCGGGGGCGAAGGCGTCGAGACCGAGCAGGAGCGAGGTCGCGACGCCGGTACTGGACGGCGTCGACTGGTCCTGTAGCTCCTGGGGTCGGGTGACGAGCGACTCGCCCTCCGCGGGCGTCATATAGAGGGTGCCGGCGTCGGCGTCGTAGAACTCCTCGACGACGACCCGGGCCAGATCGAGCGCGAACGCGAGGTGGTCGACGTCGCCGGTCGTCCCATACAGGTCGAACGCGCCGCGCGCGAGGAACGCGTAGTCGTCCAGATAGCCCGTGCCCTTCACGTCGCCGTCCTTGTAGCGGCGGGCGAGTCTCTCTTCCTCACTGTCCCACAGGTGCTCGCGGACGAAACCGAGCGCGTCGGCGGCCAGTTCGGTGTAGGCGTCGTCGCCGAGGACCAGCCCCCCGCGGGCGAGACTCGAGATCGCGAGGCCGTTCCACGACGCGAGGATCTTCTCGTCGCGGGCGGGTCGGACGCGCTCCTCGCGCGCCTCGAACAGCGCCCTCCGGGCGTCGTCGAGCCGGTCGACGATTTCACCCTCGTCGCAGTCGTACGCGTCGGCGAGGTCCGGAATCGACGCGCTCACCGTGAGGACCGTCTCGCCCTCGAAGTTGCCCGCCTCCGTCACGCCGAATCGCTCCGTGGCGATCTCGGCCGTCCGCTCGTCGTCGACGGCCGCCTCGACCGAGTCGGGCGTCCAGACGTAGTACTTCCCCTCCTCGCCCTCGCTGCGGGCGTCGAGGGTGCTGTAGAACCCGCCCTCGTCGTGTCTGAACTCCCGGTCGAGGAAGTCGAACGTCTCGCGGGCGACCGTCGCGTACGCCTCCTTTCCGGTGAGTTGGTACGCCGCGAGGTAGACCCGGGGGAGCTCCGCGTTGTCGTACAGCATCTTCTCGAAGTGCGGAACCGTCCACTCGCGGTCGGTGGCGTAGCGGTGGAACCCGCCGCCGACGTGGTCGTAGACCCCTCCGGCCGCCATCGCGTCGAGCGTCGTCGTCGCCGCCGAGAGCGCCTCGTCGGAGCCCGAACGGAGATGCGACCGAAGTAAGGCCTCGATGCGCCCCGGCTGGGGGAACTTCGGCCCGCCGGAGCCGAACCCGCCGTGTTCGCGGTCGGTCGCGCGGAGCGCGGACTTCGCGACGTCGGCGAGGACGTCGTCGTCGACCCCTTCGCGGTCGTCGTCGACGTCACCGGCGGGTCCCGACCCGCCCGCGGGCGTCGTCTCCAGGTTGTCTCGGAGCGCGTCGGTCCACTGGTCGGCGCGGTTCTCCATCTCCTCGCGGTTCGCCGCCGACTCCCAGGAGTCCGCGAAGGACCGACAGATATCGAGGAAGCCGGGGACGTTGCCGCGCTGGGGGTTCTCCGTCTTGGGGAAGTAGGTACCGACGTAGAACGGCTTTCCCTCCGGGGTGAGCCAGACCGACAGCGGCCACCCGCCGCCGCCGGTGACGAGCTGACAGATCGTCTGGTACACCCGGTCGAGGTCCGGGCGCTCCTCGCGGTCGACCTTGATCGGGACGAAGGAGTCGTTGAGGACCCTCGCGACCTCCTCGTCCTCGAAGCTCTCCTCGGCCATCACGTGACACCAGTGGCACGCCGAGTAGCCGATCGAGAGGAAGATCGGTCGATCGGTCGCCCGCGCCGCGGTCAGCGCCGCCTCGTCCCACGGCTGCCAGTGCACCGGGTTATCGGCGTGCTGCCGGAGGTAGGGGCTCTCCTCCTCGTCGAGCCGGTTCCGCGAAAGGGGATCGTCCATACGCCTCGTAGGGGAGTGGGTGGGAAAAGCGGTGTGACCCGGTCGCCCCGACGGTCGAGCGTCCGACCGATCCGCAGTCCGGTGACCGGCGGACTGACCGACTCGGGGGCCCCGGCGACCGCCGGGCCGATCGCCTCGGAGTCAGGTGGCCGCCCCACAGCGGGTGATCGTCGAGTCCGATCGAAGCGCCCATCGAGCGCGAAGTACAGCACAGACGTGCATACCGAGGGATGGAAAAAGAGCAACCTTTACACTCTCCTGTGTATGTGCTCCGGGTATGTCAAGCTCGGAGACGGTGCTCCTCGTCGGCGGCGGCGGACGCGAACACGCGATCGCCCGCTCGCTCGCCGAGGACCCGGCGTGTGACCTGTACGCGTGTGCGAGCAACCGGAACCCGGGGATCACGGCGCTCGCGGCGGGGTTCGAGACGATCGAGGAGACGGCCGTCGAGGCGGTCGTCGAATACGCGACGGAGATCGACGCCGATCTCGCCGTGATCGGTCCGGAGTCCGCGCTCGAAGCCGGCGTCGCCGACGCCCTCGACGACGCCGGCGTCTACACCTTCGGCCCCGACGCCGAGGCCGCCCGCATCGAGACGGACAAGGCGTTCCAGCGGGAGTTTATGAACTCGGAGTCGATCCCCGGCTGTCCGGACTACGCCGTCTTCGAGGATATGGACGCCGCCTGCGAGTACATCGACGAGTACGACGGCGACCTCGCGGTCAAGCCCGCCGGCCTCACCGGCGGCAAGGGCGTGAAGGTCATCGGCGATCAGGTGGATCGGGAGGGGGCAAAGGCGTACCTCCGCGAGAACGACTACGAGCGGGTCGTCCTCGAAGAGCGCCTCGTCGGCGAGGAGTTCACCGTCCAGGCGTTCGTCGCGAACGGCGACGTCAGACCGACGCCGGCCGTCCAGGACCACAAGCGCGCCTACGAGGGCGACGAGGGGCCGAACACCGGCGGGATGGGGAGCTACAGCGACGCCGGCCCCGAACTGCCGTTTATGACGTCTCAGGACTACGCCGACGCGGTCGAGATTCTGGAGGCGACCGTCGAGGCGCTCCCCGAGTACAAGGGCGTCCTCTACGGGCAGTTCATGCTCGGTGCCGACGGACCGAAGGTCGTCGAGTTCAACGCCCGCTTCGGCGATCCGGAGGCGACGAACACCCTCCCCGTCCTGAACACCTCGTTCCTCGACGTCCTGACCGCCGCCCGCGACGGCGAGTCGCTGCCGCAACTCGAGTTCGACGGGAAGGCGACCGTCTGTAAGTACGCCGTTCCCGACGGCTACCCGACGGACCCGAAGAGCGGCGCGAAGATCACCGTCGACGAGGAGAGCGTCGGCGAGGCGCTCTTATTCTACGCCAGCGTCGACGAGCGGGCGGACGGCCTCTACACGACGACCTCCCGCTCGTTCGCCGTCGTCGGCGTCGCCGACTCGATCGAAGCGGCGGAGAGACAGGCCGAAGAGGCCCTCGCCGCCGCGGGCGAGGGCCTCCGCGTCCGCCACGACGTCGGCAAGGCGGATCTCGTCCAGCGTCGGATCGACCACATGAACGAACTCCGCGGGAACTGACCGAGCGCCGCTTTCGGGTCGTCGCCGACGCGGTTGCGCGGAGGAAACCGAGCGAACCTTTTGATACTTCGCCCCCAACGGACAGTCGTGAGCGAGGACGACGACCGAGAGGCCGAGGAACGCGACGACCGAGAGGACGAGGAGCGCGATGACCGCGACCCGGAGGAACGCGACGGTCGAACGGCCGACGCACCCGCAGGCGCCGGGAGCGACGGATCCGAACCCGGAGGCGACGCGGGACGCAGGCACGACCGCGTCGAACGTCACCCGACGCCGGGGGCGATGAACTCCCTGCGGGGGTGGACCGACGTGAAACCCGTCTGGCGGATCGCGCTCAACTACGTCCTCGTGTGGGTCGCGCGCGTCGCCCCGTCGTTGCGGGTCCGCAACTGGGCGCTGCGCCGGCTCGGCGTCACCGTCGGCGAGGGCGTCTCCTGGGGCCTGGAGGCGACGCCCGACGTGTTCTGGCCGGAACTGATTACCCTCGGCGACCACGCCGTGGTCGGCTACGACTCGGTCATCCTCTGCCACGAGTTCTTACAGGACGAGTACCGCACGGGCGAGGTCGTCGTCGGCGACCGGGCGATGATCGGCGCGAAGACGGTGATCCTCCCCGGCGTGCACGTCGGCGAGAGGGCGCAGATCGCGGCGAACTCGCTCGTCACGCGCGACGTGCCCCCGGAGACGACCGTCGCCGGCGTGCCCGCACGGCCGATGGGCGACAGCGACGACGAGTGACCCCCAGCTTCACTTTCCTCGAGCGACTCAGGAGAGCCGTTCCCGGATTCGATCGACTCCCTCGCGGTAGACGAACACGTACGCCAGCGGGTACGCGACGACGAGTCCGCCCGCGAGATAGCGGAGTTGCGTCAGGGGATCCGGCGGTCCGAACACCGCCCCCGCGGCCGCCAGCGCGTGCGCAGCGGCGACCGCGCGGAACGCCCGTTCGCGCCTGCTCTGGGACGCCTCCTCCTCTCGCCGACGCCGGAGGGTGGACCGGACCACGGCGACGGACACCACGAGGCTCGTGACGACGAAGCCGATTCCGAAGAGCACGTAGAGCGGGAGTCCTCCGGAGGTACCCTGAAGCGGTAGCAACGACGGGTCCGAGGGAACGAGGGGCCACATCGATCCCGTCACTCGCGGATGCGCACGATGCCCTCCTCGAAGACGGTGCTGTTGGGCACGATGAACTCCTCACCGTCGTTCTCGACGTGCGTCACGAAGAGGTTCACTTCCTGGACGATACCGCGTTTCTCGCCGATCTCGATCTCGTCGCCGATCGCGTAGGGCTGGTTCAACAGGAGATACGATCCCGCGGCCCCGGATTTCAGGAGGTCCGAGAACGCGATGGCCGAGAGGAAGACGAGCGCGAACAGATAGACCGCCAGCAGCACGACGAGCGCCAGCGTGGCGACCCCCAGTTGCGACAGCGCGACCAGGACGGCCACGTAGATGACGGTGAACTTCGCGAGCCGCGGGAATATGCCGATCTGCGGGAGCTTGATACCGGTGAGGCGCTCACCGACGACGATTTGGACCTTGTCGCCGACGACGATGCCGACGATGAGGATGACGGCCGCGAAGAACAGCTGCGGGAGGAACTCGACGGTCCGACTCCAGAAACTGGCCGCGACCGTGACGTGAGCGACCGAGAGGATCGCGAGAAACGTGATCCCGAGCACGAAAAAGCGGACCAAGGTCCCGAGCACCTCGACGGTCGAGGTGTCGAACTCCCGGGCGGTACGCTCGAAGGCGGTTCCCTCGATCGCCTCCGGGATGCCGACCCGAATCAGGAGGCGAGTCGTGAGCGTGCCGAGTACGAAGGCGGCGACGATGCCCGCGACGACGACGATCAGGGCGGCCCAGACCCACTGCGGGACCGCGTCGAAGAGACCGGTGAGCCGGCTCAGATCGACCTGTAATCCGGTCGTGACCGGGTTCGTCCCGACGCCGAGACCCGGTGTCGGGTGAGCGACGCTCGCGACCGTCGCTCGCATCAGAGAACCCGTCATCAGTACTCCTCCGGATCGATCTCCAGGATGATCTGACCGCCCTTGAACGCGCGGACGAGGCCGTCGGATTCAGAGAGGACGATCGCCGTCGCGTTCGTGTCGCGGGTGATCGCCGCGCCCGCCATGTGGCGCGCGCCGAGTCCCTTCGGGATGTCGACGCCCTCGGCGGCGGGTTCGAGATAGCGGTAGGCGCTGACGATCTTCCCCGAATCCGAGATGACGAACGCGCCGTCGAGCCTGGAGAACTCCTTGAGCATCACGTTCACGATGGGGTCGCCGACGTGGACGTGGGACTTCTCGAAGGGGTTGTACGACAGCGGCCGGGACTTGTTCATCACCTTTCCGGCGTCGCCGACGACGAACAGCGCGCCGACCGGCTTGCCCTTCTGTCCCTTCTTGCCGAGTTCGATCGCCACCTCGAAGACGTCGCGGATGACGCTCGGGTCCGCCCGGGAGTTCGCGAACAGGTCGTAGATCCCCGATCGCATCGCCTCCTCGACTCGGACGCGGACCACGCCGTCGGGGTCGCCGTCGAAGACCCGGACGCTGCAGGCGACGACGTCGCCCTCCTCGACGAGATCCTGTTCGAGCGCCCCCTCGACGCCGAACTTGATCCGATCGCGGACGTTGTCGAACTCCAGCGGCAGTTCGACGTACGTCTCGGCGTCGACGTCGTTCGCGGGGGCGACGACCACGACCTCTTCGTCGAGTTCGGCGTCGGCGAACCGCTCGTAGTGGGAACTGCTCGGGGAGAACAGAAACACGCTCTCGACGTCCGACACGACAGCTCCCAGGAGGTCCGATAACGCCGACATTGGTCCCTCTACGCCGCCGCCGCTGTAAAGCGTTGTGGGACGTTCTCGCCGGTGATATCAGTCTTGCAGTCGGCTGACAGACGTCTGACGTTTCGGGCGGAGCGACGTTTGACGTTGCGGGCGGGGTGACCAGGACAATCGCCGGGACGCGCGCGGCGAGGGGCTCAGTACGACTTCGCGAAGTACGCGGTCTCGACGGCGTCGTCGCCGCAGATCGCACACTCCTCGCCGTGGTGGATCTCCGCCTCCTCGTCGTCGAGGGGCACCATCACGATCTCGGCGGCGATCTGGTCTTTGATTTCGGTCTCGCAGTCCTCGTCGCCGCACCACGGCGCCTTCACGTAGCCGCCGTGCTGACCGATCGTTCCCAGGATCTCCGCCCTGCTTTCGGCCTCGCGGACGTTCTCCGTGAGGTTCTCCTCGGCGGCGGCGTACAGTTTCGCGTACACCTCGTCGAAGTGGGACTCGACGGTCTCGGCGATGTCCTCGCGGTCGACTTCCGCCGACTCCCCGTCGGGTCGGTGCACGAGCGTGGCGGTCCCGTCGTCGGCCTCGTTGGGGCCGATCTCCATCCGGACGGGGACGCCCTTCAGCTCCCACTCGTTGAACTTGAAGCCGGGGTTGCGCTCGTCGCGGTCGTCGAGTTCGACGCGGATACCCGCGTCTTCGAGGTCGTCGGCGATCCCCTCGGCGTACTCTAAGACGTCCTCTTTCGTGTCGGCCTGCCAGATCGGCACCACGACGATCTGATCGGGGGCGATCGCCGGCGGCAACACGAGCCCCTGGTCGTCCGAGTGGGTCATGATGAGCGCGCCGATCGCGCGCCAGGAGAGCCCCCACGACGTGGTGTGGGCGATCTGCGAGTCCTCGTCCTCGTCGGTGTAGGTGATGTCGAACGCCTCCGCGAACGAGGTCCCGAGGTAGTGGGAGGTCGCCCCTTGGACGGACTTGCCGTCGGGCATCAGCGCCTCGACGGTCGTCGTCGTGTCCGCGCCGGGGAACTTGTCGTGTTCGGGCTTCGCGCCGCGCAGGACGGGCATCGCGAGCAGGTCCTCGTAGGTCTCCTCGTACTGGTCGAGCCGGCGCATCGTCTCCGCCCAGGCGTCATCGCGCGTCGCGTGCGCGGTGTGGCCCTCCTGCCAGAGGAACTCCTTCGTCCGGAAGAACGGCTTCGTCTCGGTCGCCTCCCAGCGGACGACCGAGACCCACTGGTTCACGCGGAGGGGCAGGTCCCGGTGGCTCCGGACCCACTGCGAGATGTAGGGCGTGATGATCGACTCGGAGGTCGGCCGGACCGCGAGCGGCTCCTCTAGCTCCTCTTTGCCCGCGCGCTCGACCCACGCGACCTCCGGGTCGAACCCCTCGACGATGTCCTTCTCCTGTTCGAGGTAGCTCTCGGGGATAAACATCGGGAAGTAGGCGTTCTGGACGCCCGTGTCCTTGAACAGGCCGTCGAGATGGCCCTGGATTCGCTCCCACAGTTCGTACGCGCGCGGCCGCGTGACGATGAACCCGCTCATCCCCTCGGGCGCGTAGTTCGCGAGGTCGGCCTTCTGGACCACCTCGGCGTACCACTCGCCGGTGTTGTACTCCTTCGACTCGGTGATGCCGAGTTCCTGCTCGTCGCTCATTACGTGTTTCGAGCCCCAGGGCGGTCTTAAATCTCCTGAAGCGCCCCGGTATTCGGTTGGCTCACCGGGGACCGATCAGCGGAGTCGGTCGCGGTCGACGGCGAACGGACTTTCGGTCTCCTGCCAGTTCCATCCGGGGAGTCGCGTCTGAAACCCCGCCGCCAGCGCCGCGTCGAGGTCGTCGATCCCGGCACCGCCCTCGCTGTGCGTCGACACGTCCGCGAAGTGGAACGTCGCCTGCGCGAGCAGCGACAGCGGGGTCCCGCCGGCGATCGTGGCCGCGAGCTCCCGACCGAGCACCTCGTCGACGACGAACCCGGGGTAGTCGCCGTCGACGTCCAGGCCCCGGAGCAGCGCGACGTACGCGGCGGCGTTGACGGCGACGTCGCCGTCGGCGAATACCGTCGCGACCTCCTCGCGGTACGCCTCCGTCGACACGCGGCCGACGTCCGTCTCGAACAGCTCGCCGAGTCGCGCCCGCGTCTCGTTGATGATCGGGACGACCTCGTCCGCCCGGTCGTGCACCCACGCTGCCTCGCTCGCGACCCGTTCGGGGGAGATCTCCATACGGGCGCTCACGCGCCGTCGCGGTTTCGGTTTTGCGAAGGCTTTTATACGGAGGCGGATCTACTTCGCTCCAAGCGGGTTCTCCCTGCCTCTCAGCAGCCAGGACCGCAGACATAGTCGTTCGACACGTACGACGTTCGTCCTATGCTCTCTCACGCGACATCGCCGTTCCCCCGCGTCGACGGAGTGTTCGAACTGGCGGGTCCGCTGCGGGGGCTGGGTACCCCGACCAATCAGCTGTCGTCGGCGATCACGACGGGACGCTCTCAGTTATGAGTTCAGTAGACACGCAACTCGAGGAGTTGAAAGCAGAGATCAAATCGGAGCTGCCGGCCGACATCTCGGTGTCGGACGTCACTTACGAGGGTCCGGAACTGGTCATCTACACGCGTGACCCGAAGCGGTTCGCCCGGAACGGGGACCTGGTTCGCGACCTCGCGGGCAAACTCCGCAAGCGGATCACCGTCCGTCCGGACCCCGTGGCGCTGTCGCCGCCCGAGCGGGCCAGAGACCGGATCCTCGAGGTGATCCCCGAGGAGGCCGGCGTCACCGACCTCGACTTCCACGAGGACACCGGCGAGGTCGTCATCCAGGCCGACAAACCCGGAGTGGTCATCGGCCGCAACGGCGAGACCCTCCGGGAGATCACCCGGGAGGTCGGCTGGACGCCCGAGGTGGTTCGGACGCCGCCGATCGAATCTTCGACGGTGTCGAACGTCCGGGACTTCCTCAAGCAGGAGCGCGAGGACCGCCGACAGATCCTCGAACGCGTCGGCCGACAGATCCACCGCGAGGAACTCGCCAACGAGCAGTGGGTCCGGATCACGATGCTCGGCTCCTGCCGGGAGGTCGGGCGGTCGTCGTTCATCCTCTCGACGGCGGAGACGCGAGTCCTGGTCGACTGCGGCGAGAAGCCGGGGACCGGCGAGCCGCCGTATATGGACATCCCGGAGGCGCTCGGCGCCGGCGCGAACTCCCTGGACGCGGTCATTCTCACGCACGCGCACCTCGATCACTCCGCGCTGATTCCGCTGCTCTACAAGCACGGCTACGACGGCCCGGTCTACACGACCGAACCCACGCGGGAC
This sequence comes from Halobellus limi, assembly GCF_004799685.1. Classification (NCBI taxonomy): domain Archaea; kingdom Methanobacteriati; phylum Methanobacteriota; class Halobacteria; order Halobacteriales; family Haloferacaceae; genus Halobellus; species Halobellus limi. Next base: position 1,434,139 of record NZ_CP031311.1, on the reverse strand, counting down.
CTGATGGGACTGCTCCAACTCGACTACCTCGACGTGGAGCGCACGGAGGGACGGTCGCCGCCCTACGACCCGGAGATGGTCCGCGAGGCGATCAAACACGCCATCCCCATCGAGTACGGCGACGTCACCGACATCGCGCCGGACGTCAAACTGACGCTCCACAACGCCGGGCACGCGCTGGGATCGGCGATCGCGCACTTCCACATCGGCGACGGCCTCTACAACGTCGCCTTCTCCGGCGACGTCCACTACGGGGAGACGAGACTGTTCGACGGCGCGGTCAACGACTTCCCGCGCGTCGAGACGCTCGTGTTAGAGTCGACCTACGGCGGTCGAAACGACTATCAGACAGACCAGGAGGACTCCGAGCGAAAGCTCGTCGAGGCGATCAACGAGACGCACGACCGCGGCGGCACGGTCGTCGTTCCGACCTCCGCGGTGGGCCGCGCACAGGAGCTGATGCTCGTGCTCGAAGAGGCGATGCGCGAGGGGGAGATCCCGAGTATGCCCGTCCACCTCGACGGGATGATCTGGGAGGCGACCGCGGTCCACACCACGTACCCCGAGTACCTCCGCTCGGACCTCCGCGACCGCATCTTCGGCGAGGAGGACAACCCGTTCCTCGCCGACGCGTTCTCGCAGTTCGACGGCGACGACGACGAGCGTCGGGAGATCGTCGAGAGGGACCCCGCGATCGTCCTCGCGCCCGCCGAGATGGTCACGGGTGGACCGATCACCTCGTGGCTCCGCCACGCCGGCCCCGACCCCAATTCACGGCTCGTCTTCGTCGACTACCAGGCGCAGGGGACGCTCGGCCGCCGCATCGAGAACGGTCTCGAGGAGGTCCCGATCGACGACGGCGTCGGCCGCTCGGAGTCGATCCGCCTGGAGGCGGACGTGGACACCTTCGACGGCTTCTCCGGACACGCCGACCGGCAGGGCCTCGAGAACTTCGTGAAGACGATGAACCCTCGCCCCGAAAAGATCCTCTGCGTCGACGGCGACGAACGCGCCGTCCAGGACCTCTCCTCCGGGCTGTACCACGAGTACCACCTCCGGACGTTCACCCCGAAGAACCTCGAAACGTTCCGGTTCCGCTGACTGCGAACGGTTCGGTCCCGCCGGGAGACCGGTGCGCCGATCCCGTCTCGCATCCCGCAGGACGCCGACGAACCTTCTTACCCGAGTGCGACGACAGTAGCCGTATGCGTCTCGCGCTGATCGCCCACGACGAGAAGAAGCCCGACATCATCGAGTTCGCGGAGAGCAGGCTCGACGACCTCGAGCGGTTCGACCTGATGGCGACGGGGACGACCGGCAAGCGACTGCGGGAGTCGACCGGCCTCGACGTCGAACGGAAGCAGTCCGGGCCCATCGGGGGCGATATGCAGATCGGCGCGGAGATCGCCGACGGGAACTGCGACGGCGTGATCTTCCTCCGGGACCCCCTGACGGCGCAGCCGCACGAACCGGACATCAGCGCGCTCCTTCGCCTCTGCGACGTCCACTCGATCCCGCTGGCGACGAACCTCGCCAGCGCCGACGCCGTCCTCGACGAACTCGTGCGCGTGCTCGACGGCGGAGATCGACCGGAATCTCGGGAAGCGCCCGTCGACGATCGTCCGGAGCGCCGCGAGTCCCCGGACGGCGACGACGCCTCGGAGTCTCAGCGCTGAGAATTTCGCCGCGGGACTTAATCCCGTCCCGTCGAAACGCCCCCGTATGAGTCGCCGTCGCGGTACGTCCGCCCTCGCCCGGCTCGTCGTCGTCGCCCTCGTCTGCTCGCTCGTCGTCGCCGCCGTCCCGCCGGCGGCGGCGCAGTCGGACGGAGACGGGGGTGGCGGAGCCGCCCCGGACGCCGACGAGCGGCGGTGTTTCCCGGCCGGCGGACACGACCTCACGGTCGGCGACGGCAATCCACACATCGACGTGACCGTGCACACCTCGCTGTTCACGGACCCGTCGCCGCCGAGCGCGCTCGGGCTGGAAGCCCGCGGCGTCGCCCTCGACAGCGACGTGATCGAACTCCGGACCGGCGTCGTCCTCGACGGAACTCCCGAGGGGATCTCACCCGCCGCCGTCTGGGACGCCTTCGCGATCCTCTTCGACTACCGGTTGTCGCTGCCGATGTTCTCCGACGCCGTCGACGACTCGACGTACGAACCGACCGGCGGTCCGGTCTCCGGGGTCGAGACCCGCGGCTGCTGACGGCGGCCGGTTCGCAACGGCGATTCGCAGCGACGAGCCACCGACGGCGATCTCACCCCCTGAGCGCCTCGACGGGCGGGTCGTTCGCCGCCTTCCAGGCGGGGTAGATCCCGCTCAGCAGGCTCGCCACGACGGCGAACCCGAACCCGAGCAGGAGGTACCGGACGCTCGGCCACCCGAAGACGAGGAGCGGGTCCCCCGACAGCACCTGGAAGATGACGAGGCCGACGCCGAGTGACGCGGCCGCGCCGACGACGCCGCCGCCGACGCCGAGGAACGCGGCTTCGGCGAGTATCATCCGGAGCACCTCCCCGCGTCTGATCCCCACCGCGCGGAGCACGCCGATCTCGCCGCGGCGCTCGATCGTGCTCATCAGCATCACGTTGAGGATCGCGACGCTGGCGACGACGAGCGAGATGGAGCCGATTCCCAGGAGCGCGAGGTTGAGCGTGTTCAGGAACGAGTCGATGCTCTCCTGCGTGCTCGCGAAACTGGTGACGCTCAGCACCTCCTCGTCGCCCTCGTTGAACCGGGCTTCGAGCCGATCGGCGATCGCCTGGGCCTCGTCGCCGTCGGCGGCGACGACCGTGACCGTGTCGTAGTGCTCCTGCGCTGCGAGTGCCGACAGCGGGACCACGAGTTCGCTCCCGCCGCCGAATCCGGTGGAGGACTCGACCAGCCCCCGGACGCGGTAGAGCCGTCCGTCGTACTCGACGGGGTCGCCGAGTTCGATTCCGAGCCGTTCCGCCGTGCCGGCGGTGAGAAGCGCTCCCGACTCCAGCCGATCGGGGCTGTCGCCGGCGGAGACCGTGTACAGCGCGCTCGCTCGCGTCACCGCGGTCACGCTCACGAACGCCTCGCTGCCGTCGCGCGCCGAGAGCGTCGTCGCGTTCGACTTCTGCGGGACGACGGCCGCGTCACCCGCGAGGCTCCGGATCTCCTCGACCTGATCGTCGGTCACCCCGTCGGTCGTGCTGTCGGTCCCCGAGGAGACCGACACCTCGTTCGTGAGGCTCCCGAGGTCGGTCGTCGCCTGCTGCTGGAGGGCGACGCCGGCGATCCCGAGCGAGGAGATGGCGACGACGCCGATGATGATCCCGAGCGCCGCGAGCGCCGTCCGGACCCGGTTGCGCCCGAGGTTCCGCCAGGCCATCTGCACGCTGGGGAACCGCCACAGCAGGTCGGTGACGCTCACTCCTGGATCACCCCGTCGACGAGGCGAACGACCCGGTCGGCGTAGTCCAGAAGCTGCTCGTCGTGGGTCACCGCGACGATGGCGATTCCCTCCTCGGCTTTGAGCCGCGTCAGTTCGTCGAGGATCGTGCGCCCGGTGTCCTGATCCAGGTTCCCGGTCGGCTCGTCCGCGAGCAGGACCTTCGGCTCGTTGATCAGCGCCCGCGCGATGGCGACGCGCTGCTGCTGCCCGCCCGAGAGCTGACTCGGCGTGTGATCCAGCCTGTCGCCGAGGCCCACCCGCCGCAGCAAGTCCACCGCCCGGTCGCGACGGTCCCGCGAGGTGTCCCACATCGACGGGAGCTCCACGTTCTCGGTCGCGGTGAGCATCGGCAGCAGGTGGAACGCCTGGAAGACGAAGCCGATTCCCGAGCGGCGCTCCTCGGTGAGTTCGTCCTCGGTGAAGTCCGTCACGTCGCGGCCGTCGACCCTGACGGTCCCTTCGGTCGGCGTGTCGAGCAGTCCGACCAGGTTGAGCATCGTGCTCTTGCCCGACCCGGAGGGGCCGATCACCGTGACCATCTCGCCGCGCTCGGCGGCGAAGTCGACGCCCTTCAGCGCCTCGATGGTCTGTTCGCCGCTCCGGTACCGCTTCACCGCGTCCTCGAGTTCGACGACCGTCATCTGCGCCACAGGTAGACGCCGGCGCCGACCACGAGGACGACGACCGCGACGCCGCCGATGACCGTCAGCTGGAGGCCGCCGGAGTCACCGGGGCCACCGCCGGGCCGCCGGTCACCGCTTCCGGCCGCCGGATCGACGCCGCTCGACGGCGAATCGCCGTCGATCGAGACCCGCTGTGTGGTCGTCACGCGCTCGTTGTCGACGATGTACGCGATCTCGACGGGCACTGACGACGCGTTCTGATCGGCCGCCGCCGTCAGCTCGAACGTCGCGAACTCGCTGGCGTCGATCGCGCCGATGAAGTACTCCCCGGAGGGCGAGGCCGGGCGCACGCCGTCGGCGTCGCCGACGCTCACGAGGACCGATTCGGCGTCGGTGCCGCCGAGGTTCGCGGCGTCGCCCTCGATCGTCACGCCGGACCCGGTCCGCGTGGTCTCGACGGCGGTGAGTCGGATCTCGCCGGGGATCTCCGTCCGGTCGTCCAGTTCCACCGAGAGCGTCGTCTCGTGGCTCTCGCCGGCCGCGTCGTAGGTGGCGACGAACCGGACGGTCTCCGAGGCGTAGTCGTCGGTGTCGAAGGTGGTCGTCCGGTTCGACTCCGGCGCGACGTCGAACAGGAAGTTCCGCGCGACGACCTCGCCGCCGACGCGGGCGGTGATCTCGACGTCGGAGAGGTCGGCGTTGCCGAAGTTCGTCAGCGAGACCGACGTCGTGCCCGAGTCCGCGTCCGTCCGCGAGGACAGGTCCGCTCGCACGTTGGGTTCTGTCACGTCGACGTACACCGGGTACGTGTAACGGTGGTAGTCGCCGTCCTCGTCCTGGACGACCACGTTGACGTTGAGCCGTTTCTCGCCGGCGGACTCGAACGTGGTCGAGATGGGGATCGAGAGCGACCCGCCCGGTGCGATCGAGCCGACCTCCTCGAGGCGGGCGTACTCGTCGGTGGTGCCGGGCGTTCGGACGTAGACGTCCCGCACTTCGACGGTCGTGTCGCTGTTCTCCAGGTTCGAGATCGTCGCGTCGATCGTGACCCGTTCGCCGGTGTTCGGATCCTCGGGGGAGACCGACACCGAGGAGAGCTGTACGGCCGGGTTCGCCGCCGTCGCGGTCGTCCCGACGGCTCCGACACCGCCGAGGATGACGAGGAGGGCGACGAGCAGTCGAGTCGAGGGGGACCAGTTCACACACCGGCGTACACGTCGGCGACACTAAACGATAGCGTCGGTCGCGGAGCGATAGCGTCGGTCGCGGAGGCGGTCCCGACTCGCCCTGTCGGCCGCAGAAACGCCTGGACCGTCGCTCTCGGCCACTCGTCCGACCCGTCCCGCGACGCGAGCGGCTTTATGTTCCTCCGCTGCGGGTGCTCGCAGTATGGTCGAATCGCGGTACACCCACGTCAGCATCGTCGCGGCGGACCTCGAAGAGTCGGTCGACTTCTACGCCTCGGTCTTCGGGATGGAGCGGATCCGCACCCCCGCCTTCGACGAGCGGATCCAGTGGCTGGGGTGCGGGGACCTCCAATTGCACCTCGTCGAACGCGACGACGACCCGCCGGCGTTCAACCACCACGCGCTCCACGTCGACGACTTCGAGGCGGTCTATCGGTCGATCCGCGAGCACGAGAGCGCCGAGATCGAGGCCCTCCCGCAGATCGAGGTCGACGCGGACGGCCACCCGCCGGTGTACGTGCTCCCCTCGGGCGAGGTCCAGTGCTACGTCCGGGACCCGGCGGGGAACCTCGTCGAGGTGAACGCCCCCGACGCCGACGCCCTCGACGGGTCGGTCGTGCGGAACCTGGTGAAGCGGACCGACGTGGAGTGGCCCGAGGCGGGCGAGGAGGCGGCGCGGATCTACGCGAACGAGTGAAGCGGCCTCACTCGCCCGCCGCCTCCGCCGGATCGACGACTGACTCGCCGACCTCGTCGACGCCGACGCGGTCGCAGAGATCGTACAGCGGACACGCCTCCGGTCCGTCGAGACAGGCGGGTTTGCGGGCGGTGCAGTACTCCCGCCCGAACTGGATCATCGCCGTGTGTCCGAAGCCGCACTTCTCGCCCGACACGTCGGCTTCGAGGTGCTCGCGGACCGTCTCGTGGTCGGCGTCCGCGGGCGCGAGTCCCATCCGGCGGGCGATGCGGTGGACGTGCGTGTCGACGGGGAAGACGCCGTCCCGGCCGCCGGCGAACAGGAGGACGCAGTCGGCGGTCTTCGGCCCGACGCCGTGGATGTCCAAGAGCGCCTCCCGGACCTCGCTCGGTTCCTCCGTTCGGACGAACTCGTCGAACCCCGCCCGGCCGCCGTACTCCTCTCGGATCCGTTCGGCCGCGCCGACGATCATCTCCGATTTCTGGTTGTACAGCCCCGCCGAGGAGATGGTCTCGGCGAGTTCGGACTGCTCGGCGTCGGCGAGGGCGGCCGCGAGGTCGCGGTCGTCCGCGGTGCCGCCGCCGTCCGCTCCCCCGCCCGCCGCGTCGTCGTCGCTCCCCTCCGGTCCGTAGCGCTCCATCAGCGCGTCGTGGGCGGGCTGGCTGGCGACGTCCGACGTGTTCTGCGAGAGGATCGTCCGCACCAGCGACTCGAAGGCGTCCTTGCCGCCGTAGGTCTTCTGCCAGTACAGGTCGCCGAGTTCGTCGACGACCGCCTCGGCGCGCGTTCCCGCGTCGCCCGCCTCGAAGGCCGCGGCGGCGCTCCCGTCGTCGCCGCCGCTGATGTTTTCGGTCGGTTCCTCGGCCATACCGCGACGTTCGTCGGTAAGCGAAAAAAGCCGTCGGCCCGCCGGCCGGCGAGGATAACCCCTATCACTCCGCCGGGCCGGCCTCGACGACCAACTCGAAGCGAACCGACGCGCCGTCGGCGAGCGCTTCCACTAGGTCGCGATCCAGATCCGCCGCGGCCGCGTCGGCGTCGACGAGCACCGTCCGGTCGTCCACGTACTCGCTTGTCCGACCCACGTGGCTCCGCTCGTTCTCGAAGGTGAGGTCCGGATGCCCCCGGCCGGTGACTGTCTGCTCGTGGGTCTCGCCGTCGTCGGTCGTCGCCGCGATCGTCGCCGTGACCGTCGCGTCGGGGTCGCGGCAGGCCTCGACGAACGCGGCGTCGAAGTCGGCGGGCGTCCGGTCCGCCTCCACGGCGAGAATGCAGTCGCCGGCGGGGGTGAGCCAGTCGTCGGTCGTTACCTCGAACGTGCTCGCGTGTTCGGCCGACACATTCTCGTGGCCGCGCGCGTGGACGACCTCTCGCTCTCGCATACCCGTAGTCGCCGGTGCGGCGGTAAGTGTCGCTCGGTCTCCGTCCTCGGCCGGGTTCGCCTCTCGTGTGTGACACAGTACCACTTTTATTTATATACTACTCCGGAGCACTGTGAATCACTCACACGAGCCGTAGGCGGTGTGTGCGAGTGATTTACAGCCGCTCGACCCTCCGGCAGATTTATATATGGTAGCGGTCAATGTGTAGGTACCAGAACGCCTCCGGCGTTCCGGCGGCACAGCACGCAGAATGATCGGGAATTCTTATCCACGGTTGACAGCGATCGACGAGCGGCCGCCACGGTCCGGAGCGGTGATGGTATCGAGGATTGATTACGTATGGTGACGCAGCAAGACGTTCTTACCGAATACGACGTACAGGAACTCAAAGATTCAGACAACATCGAGCTTACCGACGAGAAGCTCGAGAACGGCTCGAAGGGCCAGCTCATCAAGATCGCGGGGCAGCTCCGCGATCGACGAAACGAGCTGAACCAGATGGCCTCCGAGCGCGCGTCGAAGCGCGACGATCTGAACGCAAAGACTCGCGAGAAGGTCGACGAGGCCCAGGAGCACCGCGAGAAGCGCGACGAGCTCAACGAGAAGGTTCAGGAACACAAAGAGAGCCGGAACGAGCTCAACGCGAAGGCCAACGAGCTCTTCGACGAGGTCGAGGAGATGAAAGAGGACCTCGAGCTCGATGACGGCAAGAACATCGAGGAGCTCGAAGAGGAGATCGAGCAGCTCGAGTTCCGCCAGCAGACCGAGGTCCTCTCGACGGAGGACGAGCGCGAACTCATCGAGAAGATCGAGGACAAGCGCGAGGAGCTCAGCCAGAAGAAGGACAAGGTCGAGGACAGCGGTGAACTCGAAGAGCTCATCGAGGAGGCCGAGGAGGTCCGCTCGGAGGCGTCCCAGCACCACCAGAAGGTGACGGAGCTCGCCGACGAGGCCCAGGAGCACCACAACCAGATGATCGAGGCCTACCGCGAGGCCGACGACATCCGCGACGAGGCCGACGCGATGCACGAGCTGTTCGTCGAGGCCCAGGAGGCCGCCGACCGCCACCACGAGGACTTCGTCCGCGTCCAAAAGCGGCTCCGCGAGCTCGACAAGCAGGAAGAGCAGGAGCGCGAGGACGAGCGCGAAGAGGAGCGCGAGGCCGCCAAGGAGGAGGCCGAGGAGATCTACCAGAAGTTCAAGGAAGGCGAGACCCTCGACACCGAGGACCTGATGAAGCTCCAGAAGACGGGGCTTCTCTAAGTCGGCGAGGACGCCGGCGACCGCGGTCGGTTGCTGTCTTTTCGTATTTTCACCCGCCCAGCGACGGCGCCGCCCTCCGAAATTCACGCCTCTCCTACTCTCACGCCCTCTGAGAGGGATTACCGTAGAGACCCACCGACTCGGTTTCACTCGAATCGCATACCGCGGTTGACCGTGGGTCTGTGGATCTCTGATTGGCAACGACAATCCCGCTGAGTGAACCGACCGGGAGTTCTTTAACCGAGTCAGCCCTTTCTCACGAGCGTGACCACGCTCGTCCTCTGCGTCGACCGATCCAACGATATCGGTCGGACGGCGGGGCTGGAGACGCCGATCGTCGGCTGGGAAGCCGTCCAGTCGCTCGTCACCGACGTCGGGTTGGCCGATCCGGAGGATTCGGGCGTCAACTGCCTCCTGGAGTCGCTTCGAGTGGCCCGCGACCTGCGGGACGGACGCGAGGAGACCGTTCTGGCCGTTGTCTCCGGCGGCGGCGACTCGCTCGTGGGAGCGGACCGCTCGCTGTCGGCGCAAGTAGACGCGCTCGTCGACACGTACGATCCCGACTCGGCGGTCGTCGTCCTCGACTCGGCGAACGACGAGCGGGTGGTTCCGGTCATAGAGAGCCGCGTCCGTATCGACTCGGTCGACCGGGTCGTCGTCCGGCAGGCCCACGACATCGAATCGACGTACTACCTGCTCAAGCAGTTCCTCGCCGACGAGGAGTTGCGGACGACGATCCTCGTGCCCCTGGGGGCGACGCTGTTACTCCTCCCGATCCTCCTCACGCAGTTCTCACCGGCGGTGGCGCTGGCGGGGCTGGCGGCGCTCTTGGGTGCCGTCCTCCTGTACAAGGGGCTCGCGATCGACGAGTACCTCTCCGAGGTGCCCGAGCGAACGCGGGCGGCGCTGTACTCCGGCCGCGTCTCGGTCGTCACGTACGCGGTCAGCCTCGGCCTCGGGCTGGTCGGGATCTTCCTCGGAGCGCTCTCCGTCTCGCCGCAGCTCGGCCCGGAGTCGGTCGTCGTCCGGACGATGCAGTTCACCTACAGCGCGGTCCCTTGGCTCGCGCTCGCCGCGCTCACCGCCAGCGCGGGACGCCTGCTCGACGAACTCATCGGCACCGACGGGATCAGCACGCCGTATCTGAACCTCCCCTTCGGCGTCGTCGCGCTCGGGCTCGTGGTCCGCGGGTTCGCCGGCTGGTTCCTCCAGCGGGAGGCCGTCCTCGCCGATCCGCGACTGTGGGGCTACGTGCTGACGCCGCAGCAGCGGCTCGCGGGCTTCATCGTCGCCGGCATCGTCGTCAGCGTCGTCGGCGTCCGCGTCGCCGCGAGCGTCGGCGGCGAGTCGCTCGACGACGTGGCGCAGTGAATACGAGCGGACGCCGTTCAGGACCCGCGAGCGCGGTACTCGCCGTGTTTGACGCCGATCGCGAGACAGATGATGCCGAAGACGAGCATCGCCGGCGTCACCATCATCAGCACGGTACTCGTCGCCATCACGCCGGCGGCTATCAGGACGCCCGTTCCGAGTACCACCAGTACGATGAGTGCACCGGCCGTCGTCGGGAGGTCGAACTCCATACACCGCGGCCTTCGGACCGCGGGGACAAATCGGTTCCCCCCGATTGTCGCTCGTCGAAGACGACCCCGGTGATCGACTCGATCGAGCCGTTACCAGGGAGCGAATCCGGGGTCGACCTGCCGGTCGGTCCGGTCGATGGCGTCGATCGCCGCGACGTCGTCGTCGTCGAGGTCGACGTCCAGCGACGACCAGTTGTCGAGGATGTGAGCCTCGCTCGTCGCCTTCGGGATCGCGGTGACGCCCTTCTCGCGGAGCCACGCCAGCGACACCTGCGCCTCGCTGACGCCGTGTTTCTCCGCGATTTCGGTGATCTCGGGGATGTCGAAGACCCGCCCGCGGGCCAGCGGCGAGTACGCCACGAGTTCGACGCCGCGGTCGGCGCAGTGCTCGCGGAGTTCCTCCTGCTGGAGCAGCGGATGCATCTCGACCTGGTTCGCGAAGATCGGCGCGTCAGCGTGCTCGATCGCCTCGTCGACCTGCGCGGGGAGGAAGTTGCTGATTCCGATCCGGTCTACCTTCCCCTCGTCGACGAGTTCGTCGAAGGCGCGGAACGTCCCCTCGGGGTCGTACGCCCGCGACGGCCAGTGGACGTACAGGAGGTCGACGTAGTCGACGCCCAGCTTTTCGAGGCTCTCTTCGGTCGTCGCGAGCACGTCGTCGTGCGCGAGGTCGTCGATCCACACCTTCGTCGCGAGGAAGACGTCCTCGCGGTCGACGTCGGCGCGTTCGATCCCGCGTCCGACGTGGGCCTCGTTGCCGTACGCCTGCGCGGTGTCGACGTGCCGGTATCCGGCTTCGAGCGCGGTCTCGACGGCGGCAGCGCACGCCTCGGGATCGTCGTTCTGCCACGTTCCGAGACCGAGCATCGGCATCCCGTCGGTGCGCGGGCCGCCCTCGTCGACTGAAGATCGTTGAGACATATCGATTTAAAATAGCCGTCTCGCGCCAAAAGCCGTTGCGGGCGGCGGGAGCGTTGCCGGAAAGCGTGCGTCGAGCTCCCACGAACCGGCAGCCGAAGGGACAGAGTACCCGGCACTTCGAATCCGCGTGTTGAACGGATGTGGGCGGCGACGAGCGGCCGCGTCACTCGGTCAATCGCTGTTTCGCGAACCGCGCGAGCAACGGCACGTCCTCGACGTGTACGAGTTTCGAGAGGCTGCGGATGCTGCCGTCGTTGGCGTCGGTGAGCGTCTCCGCGCCCATCGCGTTCAGGTCGTTCATCAGGCGGTCGTAGCGGTCGTTCGGCGCGAGGTACAGCAGCTGGGTCATCGTCAGCCGCGTTCGCATATCCGGCGCGACCCGGGCCCGCCAGAGGTCGTCGTAGATGGTCATCGCCTCCGCGGACGTGTCCGCCTGCGACCCCATCAGACAGCGGTCCGCCGTGATGGCGGCGGCGCGTGCGGACTCCATACACTTGTGGATGCCCTCGCCCCACAGCGGGTCGATCGTCGGCACGGCATCGCCGATAGCCATGAAGTTGTCCGTGCTGAAGCCGTCCGGCATCTGGATGTGTGCGCTCCCGCGGTGCTGCTGTTTGTCCGCGATACGCCGTGCGTCGGCGAACCGGGGATCGGTCTCCAGCCAGTGCTGGAGGTGATCGTCGATGCTCTTCGACGTGTCGCCGTACTGCTGATAGCTCTCGTTCTGGATGTAACACAGCCCCACTTTCGCGGTGTCGCCGCCGGTGTGGAAGATCCACGAGTAGCCGCCGGGCGCGTACTCGTGGTCGAGGCGCAGCATCATCGCGTCGGTGAGGTCCGCGTACTCGGGGTGGTCGACGTCGACGCCCTCCATCTCCCACTCGATGCCCACCGCCTGGTGCTTCCGTTCGAGACCGCAGACGTCGAGTTTCTTCGCCAGCGGCGCCGCCGGTCCCGTGGCGTCCACGACGATGTCGGCGTACACCTCCTCGTCGCCGGCGTACTGGACGCCGACGACCTCGCCGTCCTCCGTGATGGGGTTGTTCACTCGCGCGCCGAAGCGGTACTCCGCGCCGTGTTCGCGCCCCTCCGCGACCAGCCACCGCTTGAAGTCCGCGAACTCGAGGACCGCGCCGGGTTGGTGCTGAACGAAGTGCTCGTTGGGGGACTCGAGGACGACCTCGTCGGTGTAGTTCATCACGACGCCGTCGGGAATCCCGAACGCGCCGGTCATCGAGGCGAACGTCCCCGCCGTGGACTTGTTCGACTGCTTCGGGAACCCGTCTTCGGGTTCGGCCTCAAGCACGAGCACGTCGTACTCGCGCTGTGCGAGGTCCCGCGCGCACTGTGCTCCGGCTGGCCCCGCGCCGGCGATGACGACGTCGTAGTTCTCAGACATAGCGTACTCCCGTAGTGTGCGGTGGCTGCGCGCACCGACGCGTCGATGCGGCGGCCGCGCGGACGCCGTGATGCGAGCGCCCTTCGGCCCGCTCGCGTCTTCGACCGGTTGCGATGGCGTCCGCAGTCATTATTGTTACGCTTGAATTGGGGGCGGGTAAAAAACGCGCCGGAACGTTCCTGACGTCCGCGAGAGGGCGGAATTCCCCGCTCGGATGACAGGTGAATTGACCTGTCGTCTCGTCGGTATGCGGCGGATGGCCGTGTCGTCCAGTCTCGGAAACGGCACCGCTCCCGTTTCACGCACTGATAATTGCGAGTATAGGTTTTTACGCCGAGGGTGGCAGCGGGGAGACATGAATGTCGATCGTGTGATAACAACTGTCGCAGACCGGATTACCATCGACCGATTCGACGTCGGACCGAAACTCGTCCTCGCGTTCGTGATCGTGGCGGTACTCGTCGGCGTCACGGGCGCGGTCGGCTATCAGGCCGTGGGGGCCGTCGACGAGGAGGCGCACCTCATCGCCGAGGACGGACAGAAGATGGACGCCTCCGCCGAGTTGATCGTCGGTATCGAACGGCAGCGGGCCGCGGTTCAGGCGGCACAGCTCGGCGAATCCGACGCGCGAGAACAGTTCGAGGAGGCTGCGGCACACTTCGAGGAGGAGGCCGCCCGACTGGAGTCGGCCCACCTGACCGCGGAGCAGGAAACTCAGTTCACCGAGTTACGGTCTCAACACGACGAATACAACCGACTCGGAGAGGAGTTCTTCGAGGCGCACGCGGCCGGGAATACGGCGCTCGCCGAACAGAAGGCCGCCGAGATGGAGACGCTGCGGGTCGAGATGGAAGAGCGGGCGCATTCCATCGAGGAGTCGGCACGGGCTGACATAGAGGAACAGGTGGCCATCGCCGACGGTACGACGCAGACGAGCCAGCGAGAGATCGTCGGTCTCACCATCGGCGCGTTGATCCTCGCCATCCTGATCGGCCTCTTCGTCGCCAGGCGGATCACGAGGCCCGTCTCACAGCTCTCTGCGGCCGCCGTCGCCGCCAGCGAGGGCGACCTGGACGCCGAGATCGACGATTACGCCGAGAACGACGAGATCGGCCGGATGGTCGACGCGTTCAGGACCCTCAATCGGAACCTCCGCGAGGTTTTCGGAGAACTCGATGCCGTCAGCGAGAACCTCGAATCCGGCGATCTCGAGGCGGACGTCGAGACCGATTTCCCCGGCACCTACGGCACGATTATGCGCCGCATCGACGGCGGGACCGACGAACTCACCGGGAGCTTCGCGGAGATCCGACGGGCCAGCGACGGCCTCAGCGAGGGCCGGCTGGATCAGGAGATCGACACGGACCGTCCCGGGGACTACGGTGACGTCCTGCGGAACCTCGAAAGGGGGGTCGATCAGTTACACGCGAGCGTCGGCGACGTCCAGCGGATCGCGGGACAGGTCGCCACCTCCAGCGAGGAGGTCTCGACCAGCGCCGCGGAGATCAAGCAGGCGAGCGAGGAAGTGGCGGGATCGGTCGAAGAGATCTCTCAGGGCGCCGAGACGCAGAGCGAGAACCTCCAGGAGGTCGCAAGCGAGATGAACGATATGTCCGCGACGGTCGAGGAGATCGCGTCGTCGGCGGAGGAGGTCGCCTCGACGGCCTCGACGGCCGTCGAGCGGAGTGAAACGGGGCAAGATCACGCTGCCGAAGCGACCCGGGAAATCCGGTCGATCGAAGAGCGCGCCGACGAGGCGGCGACCAGAGTGGCCGCACTCGACAGCGAGATGGAGGAGATCGGCGAGGTCACCGAGATGATCACCGAGATCGCAGAGCGGACGAATCTGCTCGCGCTCAACGCCTCGATCGAGGCCGCACGCGCCGGCGAGGCCGGCGAGGGGTTCGCTGTCGTCGCCGAGGAGATCAAAGGCCTCGCGGGGGAGGCGGCCCGGGCCACGAGTGAGATCGAAGCCAGCATCAACGACGTCCAATCGATGACCGCCGAGACCGTCGAGGAGATCGAGGCGATGAGCGACCGGGTCGAACGCGGATCGGAGACCATCGAAGACGCTATCGAGACCTTCGACGACATCGCGGTCGCGGTCGAGCAGGCCGAGAGCGGGATCAAAGAGATAAGCGAGGCGACGGACGACCAGGCCGCCTCCTCGGAGGAGGTCGTGGCGATGGTCGACGAAGTGTCGGGCGTGAGTCAACAGACCGCAGCGGAGGCGAGCAACGTCTCCGCCGCCACCGAGGAGCAGGCCGCGTCGCTCTCGGAGGCCACGGAGAACATCGAACACCTCTCACGGCTGGCCGAATCGCTCCACGAGCAGGTATCGACGTTCGAGGTCGACGGCACGGCGGCCGCGGCCGACGCGAGCGAGACCGGCCCGGCGCCGGGAACGGGAGGCGAGGCGATCGCACAGCCCGACGGCGGCCACGACGAATCGCAACCGGCAGATGAAATCGAGGAGAGCCCCTCCGGTACGTCGTCGTTCTCGTGGGAGAATACGGAGTAATCGCCGCAGACCTTCGGAGACTCCCCGAGCGAACCAGGTCGGGACGTCCTCGGTCAGTAGAACTCGCGGACGAGGTCCATCGCGCCCTCGGGGGCGCCGTCGTCGATCTCGGAGGTGTTCGTGTCGAGGCCGTGCTTCTCGCCGTAGGGGATCGACTTCTCGCTCTGCCAGATCACGCCCTGGTACTCCTTGCTGGCGTCGAGGATCTTGTCCTTGGCGGCGTCGTAGTCCGTCGGGTCGTGTCCCTCCTCTGCGACGTCGACGAGGTTGTCGCGGAAGTAGTCGTAGGTGTCGACGTCGTTGAAGGTCACGCAGGGGCTGAACACGTTCACGAAGCCGAAGCCGTCGTGTTCGATGGCCTCCTGCACGATCTCGGCGTGACGCTGGGCGTCCGTCGAGAACGACTGCGCGATGAACGTCGCGCCCGACGCGAGCGCGAGCGCGAGGGGGTTGACCGGGGGCTGCTGCGGCCCCTCGGGCGTCGTCGACGTCTCGAAGTCCGATCGCGAGGTGGGCGAGGCCTGCCCCTTCGTGAGGCCATAAATTCGGTTGTCCATCACGACGTACGTCATATCGACGTTGCGCCGGACCGCGTGGACGAAGTGGCCCGCGCCGATGGAGTAGCCGTCGCCGTCGCCGCCGGCGACCATCACTTCGAGGTCGGGGTTCGCGAGTTTGACGCCCGTCCCGACGGGGAGCGCGCGACCGTGCACGCCGTGGAGGGCGTAGGAGCGCATATACGTCCCGATCTTGCCGGAACAGCCGATCCCCGCGACGATGAACGTGTTGTCGGGGTCGTTTCCGGTCTCGGCCAGCGCCTTCATCATCCCGTTCATCGTCCCGAAGTCGCCGCACCCGGGACACCACGTCGGCTGCTTGTCTGATTTGAAGTCCGTGAATCGAACGTCGGAGCTCATTGGTCTGCCTCCTGTAGGGCCGCTTTGATCTCTCCTGCGAGTTCGTCGGCCTTGAACCGCACGCCGTCGTACTTGTTCACGCGGTCGACCCGCGAGAGCGTGTCGTGCTCGACGACGTCCGCGAACTGGCCGGTGGCGTTACACTCGACGACGACGACGTTCTCGGCGGCCTCGACCGCCTCGGTCAGGTCCGGCCGCGGGAACAGATACGGCACCGAGAGGAAGCGCACGTCGATGCCCTCCTCCTCGAGGAACCGGATCGCCTCGGTCATCGCGCCCTCGTTCGATCCCCACGAGATGACGAGGTTCTCGGAGTCCTCGTCGCCGAACTCCCGCGGCGAGAGGTCCTCTTCTTCCCGCGCGGTCTCGACCTTCCGGGTGCGCTTGTCGACCTGCTCGACGCGCATCTCCGTGTCCTCGGTCCGCCGCCCGAGTTCGTCGTGTTCGAGCCCCGTCGACATGTGGACGCCGCCGTCCGTGCCGGGGAACGCACGCGGGGAGACGCCGTCCTCGGTGAGCGCGTGGGGCTTGAACTGCCCCTTCTCGTTCTGCCACTCCTCGATCGACTCCTCGTCGACGACCTTTCCGCGATCGATCTCGACCTCGTCCATGTCGAACGCCTCCGGCGGGAACGTCTGCTCTGTGACCGCCATCGCGAGGTCCGCGGCGATGTAGACCGGCGTCTGGTACTTCTCGGCGAGGTTGAAGGCCTCGACCGTCTTCCAGAAGCACTCCGAGATCGTCGTGGGACCGAGCACGAACCGCGGGATCTCGCCGTGGCCGCCGTACAGCATCATGTTCAGATCGCCCTGTTCCTGTTTGGTCGGCATCCCCGTCGAGGGACCCGAGCGCATCACGTCGACGATCACGAGCGGCGTCTCCGAGGTGGCGACGAGGCCGAACGTCTCGGCCATCAGGTCGATCCCCGGCCCCGACGTCGCCGTCATCGACCGCGCACCCGCGCGGGCCGCACCGAGCGCGATGTTGATCGCCGACAGTTCGTCCTCCGCTTGAACGACGTGGCCGCCGAACCGCTCGATCCGTCCCGTGAGGTACTCCATCACGTCCGTCGCGGGCGTGATCGGGTAGCCGGCGTAGAACTTGCAGCCGGCGGCGATCGCCCCCATCCCGATGGCCTCGTCGCCGTTGAGCAGGACGTAATCGGCGTCGGTCGTCTCGAGTTCGTACTCGAACTCGTGGTCGTACTCCGCGGCGACGTAGTCGCGGCCGGCCCGGGCGGCCTCCTTGTTGTTGTCGACGAGCGACTGCCCCTTCGAGCCGAAGCGCTTCTCGAGGGCGCTGTCGAGGTTCTCGATGGGGAAATCGGACACCTCACACGCCGCGCCGAGAGCGACGACGTTCCGCATGATCGCGCCGCCGGCCTCCTCGGCCAGCCGCTTCAGGGGGACGTCGAGGCCGATCATCCCCTCGGGGATCTCGACGTTCTCCATCGTGGTCCGCTCGCCGTCGTAGATGATGACGGAGCCCTCGTGGAGTTCGTCGAGGTTCTCCTCGATCGTGCGCGGGGTCAACGCGATGAGCACGTCGAGTCGATCGACGACGCTCTGGACCGGATCGACCGCCGTCCGGACCTTGTACGCCGTGTAGCCGCCGCGGATGCGCGAGGCGAAGTCCTTCGACGTGAACACGTGCCGCCCGGCTCGGGAGAGCGCCTGGGCGAAGATTTTCCCCGTCGAGTCGATGCCATCGCCGGCTTCGCCGCCGATGGCCCAGTTGAAGTCCGCAGGCATGTGGCTAAGAGGTACCTCTGGACCGAAGAAAAGCCTTCTGAAAGCCATTGAAAAAAGGAACGGTTCGGTACGTTCAAAATCTAACGTACGTAAATAAAAATGTGGAAATATCGGTGTAGATAACTACCGATATGCAAATATTGCACTTATAAATGACCGAACAGTCATACTGTCGTCCTGCGGGACGAGTCGCCGATGCGGACTCCACAGAGCGAGGGGCGCCGACGGAAGGCAACATCCTTCTCGCCGGATCACGAACCCCGTCGTATGGACGCGACAGTCGCCGTCAGCGCGGTCCGGGACGTCGGGCCGCGGACGGTCGCACTCGAGTTGGAGTCGCCCGAAGGGTTCGACGCCGAGCCCGGACAGTTCGTGAAGCTCTCTACCACCATCGACGGCGACGGGTACGCGCGCTTCTACACGCTGTCTTCGCCCGGCGTCGACGACACGTTCGAGGTCACCGTGGGCGTCGACCCCGAGGAGGCCGGCCCGTTCAGCCGGTTCCTGATCGACCTCCGGCCTGGTGACACACTGGACGTCTCGGGCCCGTTCGGAGACAGCTACTACGAGGGCGAGCCGCGCGTGGTCGTCCTCGCCGGCGGCCCGGGGATCGGCCCCGCGGTGGGCATCGCAGAGGCCGCCGTCGCCGACGGCAACGACGCCGCCATCGTTTACCGAACGGACGCGGTCGCCCACCGGGACCGCCTGGACGCGCTCCGCGAGTCGGGCGCCTCCGTAGTTGTCGTCGACGAGGGCGAGGAGATCAGCGACGCCGTCGCGGCCGCCCTCGGCGACGACGACGGCGAGCAGGTGTTCGTCTACGGCTTCGCGGGCTTCGTCAACGACGCGACGAGCGCGCTCGACGCGGCGGGACTCGGTCCCGACGACGCGAAGGTCGAGAACTTCGGGTGATCGACCGTCGGCGCGACTGCGTCTCACCGATCGTCGACGCGGTTGCGACCCGACCGACTGTCGATGCGGTCACGCCCCCGCTGACTGTCGATGCGGTCGCGCCCCGACCAATTATCGGGCGGTCGCGCCCGGACGATCACTCCTCGATCGGTTCGACCGCGGGCCAGACGCGCCAGAGCGCGATGGAGAGGCTCCCGAGCCACCAGCCGAGGAGCCCGAGCGCGTTCAGGGCGGCGTTGCCGGCGGCGACGTCCGCGCCGCCGACGACCCCGACGGCGTTCGAGAGGACGAGCCCCCGGAACGCGCTGTTGGGGCTGAGCGCGAGCAACACCGTGAGGCCGTCTTCGGGGATCGCCCCGCTCGCGAGGCCGGCGACGAGCGCGGTGTCGATACCGAGAACGAGCGCCAGCGCCAGCGCCGCCGCCAGCGCGAACGCCGTCCGGGTCGTCCGCGTCGCCGCCGAGATGCCCACGGTCGCAGCGAGGACGACCAGCGTGAACGCCGCCGAGAGCACGACGAACCGGACGTAGCGCACCCCCGAGTCGGCCGCGGCGTTGATCGCCAGGAACGTCGGGATGTCGGCGGTGAGAAGCGGGACGAACAGCCCGACGACGAGGAGCGTCCCGACGACGAGCGTAACGAGCGCGAGCGCGCGGCCGAGGTAGACGCCGCCGACGTAGGAGAGTCGCTCCACGTCGAACGTCCGCAGGACGTCTAACTCGCCGGTCTGTCTGTCTCCGAGGACCGACCGGTAGCCGAAGGCGACGGCCAGGAGCGGCACCAGCACCTCGACGAACGTCAGCAGGTCGAGCGTCAGCGGGACGAACCCGCCGCCGCCTCCGGTTCCGGCCCACGCGACGCCGACGACGCTCACCGCGAAGGCCGCCGCGAGCGCCAGCAGCGCCGGCGTTCTGACGATCGTCCTGAGCTCGCGGGTGGCGATCACGAACAGGTCCTCGAGGGCGGCTGCGACCCGCTCTCGGCCCGCGGCCGCTCCGTCGCTCCCCTCGCGCTCACTCATCGGCCGCCACCTCCCGGCTTTCGGCACCCGTTTCGGCCGCTCCGTCCGCGCGTTCGTCATCGCTTTCGGACTCGGACGGTCGGCTCCCGACGCCCGATCGGACAGTCGCCTCGCCGACCTCGGCCCGGACGATTTGGAGGAACGCCGCCGAGAGCGAGCCGGTGTCCGTCTCCGCCAGCAACGCCGCCGGCGAACCGCTCGCGCCGAAGTCGCCCTCGTCCAGCACGTGGACGGTGTCTGCGTGCGCCTCGACCGCCGGGAGTTCGTGGGAGGCCACCACGACGGCCGTCCCGTCGGCCGCGAGGTCGCCCAAGACGCCGAACAGCCGCTCGACCATCGCCGGGTCGAGGCCGCTCCCGGGTTCGTCGAGGATCAGGACCGAGGGGTCGCCGAGGACGGACT
The DNA here is from genome assembly GCF_004799685.1 of Halobellus limi. Taxonomy (NCBI): domain Archaea; kingdom Methanobacteriati; phylum Methanobacteriota; class Halobacteria; order Halobacteriales; family Haloferacaceae; genus Halobellus; species Halobellus limi. Next base: position 1,414,136 of record NZ_CP031311.1, on the reverse strand, counting down.
CGCCGAGTCCGAGCAGCCGTGTCATCCCGCCCGAGAGCGACCCGACAGACCGGTCGGCCACCCCGCTGAGGCCGACCCGATCGAGCGTCGCGGCGACGTCCTCGTCGTCGACGCCGTCGAGCAGTTGCGCGTAGAATCCGAGCGTGTCGCGCGCGGTGAACCCCTCGCGAAAGGCCGGCCGCTGGGGCAGATAGCCCACGCTGCGGGCGCCGCCGGCCGCGCGGGGAACGGTCACCGACCCGCCGTCGGGCGCGGCGATGCCCGCGAGAATCCGGAGCAGCGTCGACTTCCCGGAGCCGTTGGGCCCGACGATCGCCGCCACTTCGCCGCGCTCGACCGACAGCGACACGCCCGAGAGGACGTCGACGTCGCCGAACGACTGCTCGATCGCCCGCGCACGCAGGGCCGTCGCGGGCGCGTCGCCGCTCACGACGCGACACCTCCGGTCACCACGTCGGCGGGGGCGTCGGCTGACCACTCCACGCTTCGCTCTGACGTCGCGTTCGCCGGAACCGCGACGTTCTCGTTCGATCCCTCGTCGCCCGCCGCCGACAGCGCGTCGTCGATCACCTCGGGGTGGAACGGCTCCGTCCTCGCGTCGGTGTCGACGACGCCCGACTGCCGGAGGCCGGAGACGGCGTCCTGCACGCGCCGCAGCGTCGCCACGGCCGGCGACTGCGCCAGCGCCGTCGCGCCGGAGACGGCCCCGATCCGGCTGTCGACCGTCCCGGTCGGCCGGTACGGACGGTCGTAGACGCCGTCGTCGTCGCCGTCGGCGATGGGCAGCGCGCCCCAGTGGTTGCCGACGCCGCCGTGGGACCACGTTCGGAGCGGACCGATGCGCGATTCGACCGCTCTGTCGTTGCGCAGGAAGTCGTTTCTGAGCACCCAGTTCGAGGGCAGGATGTCGTTCGCGCGCGCGCCGACCTCGTTTTCGAGGGCGACGTTGTCGACGAACGCGTTGCGGTCGCCGGCGACCTGGAGGCCGTACTCGTTGTCGACGACCACGTTCCGCGCGTAGTAGGAGTCGCTGCCGGCGGGGACGACGCCGTAGGTGCTCCCGCGGACGTCGTTGCCGACGACGGCGTTGCCGGTCGGGCGCGTCATCACGATGACGCCCGCCTGTCCGTCCCGGACGGTGTTGTTCGCGACGAGCGACTCGGAGGTGTACATCTCGTGGACGCCGTACCGCCCCGGTTCCGCGCGGTTGTCGCGGACGACGCTCCCGTCCGCTCGGTGGGTGTAGACGCCGTCGCGGCCGCCCAGGAACGTCGAGTCCTCGACGACGCTCGGCGCCCCGATGAGGACCACGCCCATAAAGCCCTCGCGGGCGGTCTCCGCGCCGCGGGTCGTCAGGTTCCGGATCACGGAGTCGGGGCTCTCCCGAGCGATGACGCCGCTTGCGGGGGTGTCGATCCCGACGTTCCGGACCGAGGCCCCGGCCGCGCCGTCGAGGACGATCCCGGCGTCGCCGTAGCCGTAGGCCAACTGGACCGTGGTGTCCCAGTCGCCCGAGCCGTTTCGGAGGTCGCGGCCGCGGCTCCCGACGTCGCCGACGCCGTCGATCCGGAGGTCGGCGACGGACGCGCCGTCCGCCCGGACGTAGAGGACGCTCCGGTTGCCGTCGCCGCGGAGGACCGTGTCGCCCCCGGCACCGGCGAGCGTGACCGACCGGTTAACTACCAGCCGGTCGACCTCGTAGGTCCCCGGCGGGACGTAGACGGTCGTGTCCGACGGCGCGGCCGCGAGCGCCGCCGAGACCGTGGGTTCGCTCGCGGCGTCGGCCGGCATATCGACCGGGGTCGTCCCGTCTGCAGTCGCCCGCTCGGAGACGGACGCGGGGTCGGTACCGACGACCACGCTCACGGGCCGCTGCCGGTGCGCTTCCGCGGCCGCGACGGTGTCGTTCGCCCAGGCGTGCCGGTCGTCGACGCTCGCCTCGAACTCCTCCAGTTTCGCGGGGAGCGGATCGCCGACCCGGGATCGGAGCGTCTCCCAGTCGACGACCTCGCCCCCGTGGGCTGCGGCGAACGCCTCGGCGTCGGCCCGCTCGGAGAAGGCGACCGTCACCGGGCCCGAGGGGATCGAGGCGTCGCTGCCGACGACGTAGGACGCGGTGTCGGCGGGCGTCCAGCCGACGGCTCGCCCGCGCTCGGGCGCGACGAACCCCTCGGCCGTCAGATTCGGTTCGATCGTCGAGAAGTCGGAGACGTAGACGGCCAGCGGGTCCCCGAACTGCCGTTTCGCGCTCGGGTCGCCGAGTTCGCTCACTCCCGTCTCGATACCGACGTAGCCGACGACGTACCGGTATCCCGAGTAGAATACCTCCATCTGCGGGAGGACGAACCCCTCGTCGTCCGCGCGGCGGGCGTCGACTCCCGTGCCACCCATATTCACGGTGTCGGCGAAGTCGACCGGGCGCAGGGACTCGCCGCTGGCGGGCGTCAAGAGAAAGGAGAGGCTCGCGACGACCAGCGCCAGGCTCACGAGCACCGTCAGCCACCGGGTACCGGTCGGCGAGAGGATCGCCATCACATTCCGAGGCCGGCGACCACTTCGGGCGTGACGCCGTCGTGACCGGTGAGCGACCCGCCGAACTCCGACTGGAACGACTCGGCGTCGGACTCGTCGCCGAACCCGATCAGATCCCGCCCCATCGTCCCCTTGACCTCGGAATCGACGACGAACGTCACGTCGGTCACGGGGGCGAACGACGAGGCCTCGTAGTGTCTCGTGATCAGCGTGTCGCCGCCGTCCTCGAACGTCTCGTAGTCGACGGCCGAGTAGTCGGTCACGTAGAACGCGACGTCCTCCCAGCCCTCGTCGTCGCGTTCGAACTCGTACTGGTAGGCCTCCCAGGTGCTGTCGAAGCGGGCCGGGTTCTCGTGGCCTTCCGGCTCCTGCTCCGCGTAGAAGATCTCCGCGCTCGGGCCCGGGTGCTGTCGGATCGTCATCCCGCAGACGTCGCAGGTGGCGCCCTCGGGGATCGTGATCGCCGCGGGGGCGTCGCTCCCGTCCCCGCCACTCCCGTCGCCACCCAGACACCCGCTCGACGAGCCCACCAGCGCACCTGCGCTCGCGAGCAAGAGGGGACGGCGCCGGATCGATCGCGATTCCGCGGTCTCGTCGGCGTTCCCCAGTCGTTCGCTGTCCATACATTACAGTACGGGACTGGCGGCAAAAACGCACCGGGGCCGTTCCCGGGAACTGAGACTGAACGCAACCCGAACACCGCCGGCAGAGGTCACCGCCGTCGTCCGGTTATCCGGCACCCTCGGGAGGGAGTCGCACAGATTTATGATCCGGTGTTCGAATAATACGGACGAATATGACTGACGAAGAAGGAGACGGGGAACTCGAGGCACGACTGGTAGAACAGGAGACCTTCGAGCCGAGCGAGGAGTTCGTCGAGCAGGCGAACGTCTCCGACGAGTCGATCTACGAGGAGTTCGAGGAGAACTGGCCGCGATCGTGGACCCGCGCGGCCGATCTGCTCGACTGGGAGACCGAGTACAGCCAGGTGCTCGACGAGTCGAACGGCCCGTTCTACGAGTGGTTCGCCGACGGGACGCTGAACGCCTCGTACAACTGCGTCGACCGGCACGTCGAGAGCGGCGACAAGAACCGCGTCGCGATCAAGTGGGAGGGCGAACACGGCGAGACGCGGACGTACACCTATCAGGACCTCTACCGGGAGGTCAACGAGTTCGCGGCGAGCCTGCGCGACCTCGGCGTCGAGGAGGACGACGTCGTCACGATGTACATGCCGATGGTCCCGGAACTCCCGATCGCGATGCTCGCCTGCGCCCGCATCGGCGCGCCGCACTCCGTCGTCTTCGCGGGCTTCTCAGCCGACGCGCTCGCGACGCGGATGAACTCCGCGGACTCCCGGTACCTGATCACCTGCGACGGCTACTACCGCCGCGGCGACCCCCTCGATCACCTCGAAAAGGCGAACGAGGGGCTCGAGGGCGTCGACCACGGCGTCGACGCGACGGTCGTCGTCGATCGCCTCGGCGACGACGGCTTCGGTCACGACCTGAAGGGCAACCAGCACGACTGGGACGACCTGATGGCCGACCATCAGGGCGACCGCGTCGACCCCGTCGAGCGCGACGCCGAGGACATGCTGTTCCTGATGTACACCTCGGGGACGACGGGCGAACCGAAGGGTGTGAAACACACCACCGGCGGCTACCTCGCGTACACGACGTGGACCTCCCACGCGGTCCTCGATCTGAAGCCGGAGGACACCTACTGGTGCTCGGCGGACATCGGGTGGATCACCGGGCACTCATACATCGTCTACGGGCCGCTGTCGCTCGGGACGACGACGGTGATGTACGAGGGCACGCCCGACTTCCCCGAGCGGGACCGCCTCTGGGAGATCGTCGAGAAGTACGCCGTCGACGTGTTCTACACCGCCCCGACCGCGATCCGCGCCTTTATGAAGTGGGGCTCGGAGTACCCCGAGCGTCACGACCTCTCCAGCCTCCGACTGCTCGGGACGGTCGGCGAGCCGATCAACCCCCGCGCGTGGAAGTGGTACTACCAGCACATCGGCGACGAGGAGTGCCCGATCGTCGACACCTGGTGGCAGACCGAAACGGGAGGGATGATGGTGACGACGCTGCCCGGCGTCGGCACGATGAAGCCCGGTTCCGCGGGGCCGCCGCTGCCCGGCATCGACGCCAAGGTCGTCGACACCGCGGGGGAGGAGGTCGAGGCGGGCCGCGCGGGCTATCTCACCGTCGAGAAGCCGTGGCCGGGGATGTTGCGGACGCTGTATCAGAACGACGACCGGTTCGTCCAGGAGTACTGGCAGGAGTACTCCGATCCCGACGCCGACGAGTGGGTGTACTTCCCCGAGGACGGCGCGAAGATCGACGAGGACGGATACATCACCATTCTGGGCCGCGTCGACGACGTGCTCAACGTCTCCGGGCACCGCCTGGGCACGATGGAGATCGAGTCGGCCATCGTCGGCGTCGAGGGCGTCGCCGAGGCGGCGGTCGTCGGCGGCGACCACGAGGTGAAGGGCGAGGCCGTCTACGCCTACGTCATCCTCGAAGACGGCTACGAGGGAACCGAGGAGATGCGCGAGGCGATCATCGAAGGCGTCGAGGACGGCATCGGACCGATCGCCCGCCCCGAACAGGTGATCTTCACACCCGAACTCCCGAAGACCCGGTCTGGAAAGATCATGCGTCGGCTCCTCGAAGAGATCGCAAACGGTGAGGAACTCGGCGACACGACGACGCTGCGGAACCCCGACATCGTGACGGAGATCCAGGGGAAAGTGCAGCGCTAAACACCCACCTTTTTGTCGCGGTGGGTTTCCTCGCTCGCTGCGCTCGCTGCGGGAACCCACCGCGCAAAAACCTGGTGGGAAAAATGCCGCCGACATCGCGGCCTGCGGCCGCTCGTCGGCGGTGAACCGCTCGCTCACTGCGTTCGCTCGCGGATGCTCAAGACAAACAAACGAGAGACCGATACAACTGCCAGTGTATTATGAGCGGTCAATATTGTTGAAATCAATTCATCACCAGAAGGCATTTATGAACAGTTGGATGACACTCAGGTGTGGATTCCCATACACGTCGGGCAATTCTGGCGTCTTTCTCAGGGATAGCTCTTGCAGGTTGTACGGGCCTCAGTGAGTCGGGAACAACCACTGAAAACGGAAGTCTCGGTGAGTCGGGAACAACCAGTGAAGACGAACTACCAGAGGGGTGTCCAACATCGCTCGATCTCGATGTTCGGTGGCCACGAGAACTCGACGCAGACACAGTTGGTGAATTCGTCACAGCATACGAAGAAGCGTATTTCCTCCGGAGGTTACGGGGTAGTGACTCAAAATCACGATTCTACTCTGTCGGTGTCTCTGCGTATATAAATGAGGAACCAACCCAGGTAGATACCGGATATGAGGTTACGGTTATTTTTGAAGGATATGCTGAAGAGCCTTCTATGTTCTTTATGGCTTATGAAGTTGATTCTGAGGGTATTCCAAAAGCTGAAGATCACAACATCAAGGAGTCTCGACTACCAAAAGATTCCGAGTATGTTTCAATCGAAGAGGTTGAGGATCAGCGTCTCCGAGAGATACTGGAGTCAGCTGCGGAGTCTGGCACCGCCAAGAGTGATTTTATTTACGATGGAGCCGAGATAGAGCAGTACGCAGAACTAATTGCAAATCTCTCCTCAGCAGCGTCACTCATTGATGATAACGGCGGGAATGAGCTGGCTTATTTCGACGTTAATGGAACCGGTGTCCTCTTAGAGATTGATATCGGAATTGTCCACAGTGATGCCGGCGGAGAGGCTCGATACTATGTGACAGAGTACGTGGTTCGGCGAGCAGAATCCACATCGGCTGAAGATGCCACATCGCCTGAAGATAGAGAACTTCTCGAATGTCGTCTCCCAGAGTAACCCTCTCAATCCCACAGCAACTCACTTTGTTGCGTAGGGTTCTAACCAGTCCGCATTGTCTATCGGACGGCTAATTCATCGACGAGGGACGTGAAATCAATGGCCCCGAACGAACGCCACACACTCAGCATCTAGCGTATTCCACCGCGAGCGAGGCCGAAGGCCGAGCGAGCGGCATTTTTCCCTCCAGGTTTTTGCGCGGTGGGTTCCCGCAGCGAGCGCAGCGAGCGAGGAAACCCACCGCGACAAAAAGGTGGGTGAATTTACAGGTAGGCGGCGTCCCAGCGGACGGGCTTGCGCCGGTTGCCGCAGTCGTTGCACTCCAGACGCTCCATCGTGTCGATAGCGATGTCGAAGCTCTCGTCGGCACCGCACAGCCACCCGTAGCGCTCCGTCCGCTCCTCGTCGAGGTAGACCGCGAAGAACGGCGCGTCCGATCCGCGCATCGACTCGTCGTAGGCGACGTAGACGGTCGTCCCGTCGTCGGTCTGGCGTCCGGCGAGTCCGGACTCGGTCTCCTCCTCGCTGTCGAGGAACGTGGTGAACACGCGCTCTTTGAACGCCTCCCCGCGGATCTCGACGGTCCGTTCGCCGACCTCGCTGAACCCCTGCTCGTCGTAGAAGGTGACGCCCTCCTCGTTCTCGGTGAGGACGCGGCCCTCCAGTCGGTCGACGCCAGCCGCGACGAGTTCCTGTCTGAGCCGCGCGAGGAGCTGCGAGCCGATACCGCCGCCGCGGTGTTCGGGCACGACGTGGAGCCAATCGAGGTAGCCGACCGTCTCCCGCCCGTCCGAGATCTCGCTCTGGGCGAACCCCACGACGGACCCGTCCTCGACCGCGAGAACGAAGATCTCCCGCTCGTCGTCGAGCGCCTCCGTCAGCCGATCGGTGCTGTACCACTTCTCGACGGCGGCGGTGATCGTCTCCTCGTCGATGGCGTGGCCGTACGAGGCGCGCAGCGACTCGGTGGCGACCCGCCTGATCTCGTCGACGTCTTCCGTCGTTGCGTCACGGATGTCCATACACCCCGTTTCGTCGTCCCACTACTTGACGTTCGGGGGCCATATATACTGGTTGCCGATACAGACCCGTGACGACCCGCCGGATTTGTTACCGAACCGTCACGGTCACGGCCGATCTATAAGTGGGTTCCGAATAATCGATCACCTATGGGTGCACGCGAGAGCGAGGAGACGGACGAACGCGGCTCCGAAGCGGAGAAAGAACGGGTCAATTTCACGGTGAACGTCGAAGACGGCGAGACCGTGATCGCGATGCGCGGCGACCGCGACACCGCGGTGATCGTCCGCTCGGCGTCCGGCGAGCGGATCTACCTGCCGCCGGAGGATTTCCAGCGGGAGGCCGAACGGTCGACTGACAGCCCGTATCAGGGCGCGCACGACGAAAGCCCGTATCGCGGGACGCAGCGGGACAGCCCGTATCAGGGCGTCCAGAGCGACAGCCCATACCAGGCGGCCAGACAGAGCCTGCCGAGTAAGGGCCTGGTCCCGACCGCCGACGGCTACCGGATCCGCCACCCGGAACCGGCGACCGACGTGCGCGTCCTGCGGTGAGACGCGCGGGCCCGCTTCACAGTCGGTCCGTTCGGACCGCCCGGGAGCGTCGGCCGCTCACAGAATCCGTTCGTAGAACGCGACCGTCTCCTCGACCACCTCGTCCCACGTGATGGGTTCGTACACCGGCGGTTCTTCGAGCGCGAGGCCGCGTTCGATCCCCTCGGCGATCGACGTCGAGTCCGGCGTCACTTCGACGACGCAGTCGTCCGAGAGCACCTCGTTGACGCCGCTTCTCGTCGCGACGACGCGCGTCCCCGCCGAGAGCGCCTCGGTGATCGTGATCCCGAACGGCTCCGCGAGGGAGGGCGAGACGAACAGATCCGCCGAGGCGTAGTAGTCGCCGAGCTCCTCCTCGGGGACGTAGCCGACCCACTCGATCCGGTCGTCGACGCCGAGCAGTTCCGCGAACCGCTTCAGCTGATCGGTGAGGTGGCCCGACCCGCCCATCACCAGCGTCACGTCGTCTCGCCGGAGTTTCTCCATCGCGTAGACGAGGTGGGCGATCCCCTTCTGGTCGGTGTGACGGCCGACGAAGAACAGCATCTCGCCGTCGATCCCGAGTTCCGACTTGTAGTCTCGGCCGGTCGTTTCGCACTCCGAGAAGCCGTTGTAGATGACCTCGCAGTCGCCGCCGTACTGTTCTCTAACGTCGGAGGCGGTGAGTTCGCTGACCGCGATGAGGTGGTCGGCGCGTTCGGCGAGTCGCCGCTCGGTCTCGACCTCCCGCTTCGGCGGGTCGAGGTTCCGATCGGTCGACAGCGAGTGGAACGTGGTCACCCACTCGACGTCCGTGTTCGACTTCGCGCGGGACCCGGGGCCGTAGCCGAACCAGTCGTGGGTGTGGATGATGTCGGCGTCTTCGGCCCGTTCGGCGAACGTCGAACTCATCCGGCCCACGCGGGTGATGATGTCGCCGTCGCCCGTCGGGACGCCGACGATTCCGTCCCGGTCGTCGGGTGCGTACTCCGACGGGAGCACGAGCTCGACGTCGAGGCCGCGCTCTCGCATCCCATCGAACAGTTCCCCGACGTGGGTGTCGAGCCCGCCGCTCACGTTCGGCGGAAACCCCCATCCGAGCATCAGGACTTTCGGCGACATCTTATTACGATAGTTCTCGCTCTCGCACATAAGTTCTATCCGTATTTTTCCCACAGTTCCGCCGGCGGCCCGTACCGAAATTCGCTTCCCCGACCCGCTCGAACACCGACGTATGCACGTCGTCGTCAACGCCGCCGCGAGCGCCGACGGGAAACTGTCGACGCGCCGGCGCGAACAGGTGACAATCAGCGGCCCCGACGACTTCGCCCGGGTCGACCGACTCCGCGCGGCGAGCGACGCCGTGCTCGTCGGCGTCGGGACGGTGCTCGCCGACGACCCGCACCTCACGGTCGACGATCCCGCGCTCCGCGAGGAGCGCGAGACGCGCGGCGACGCGGGGAACCCCGCCCGCGTCGTCGTCGACTCCAGCGGCCGCACCCCGCTCGACGCCCGGATCCTCGACGACGCGGCGACGACGTACGTCGTCGTCGCCCGCGACGCGACGGCGGACCGAAAGGCATCGCTCGCCGACGCGGGGGCCGAGGTTCTCGTCGCCGGCGACGAGCGGGTCGAACTCTCAGCGGCGCTCTCGAAGCTCGGTGAGCGAGGGGTCGAGGAGCTGATGGTCGAGGGCGGCGGGGAGATCATCTACTCGCTTTTCGCGGCGGGTCTCGTCGACGAACTCTCGCTGTACGTTGGATCGCTCGTCATCGGCGGCCGGGAGGCGCCGACCCTCGCCGACGGACCGGGCTTCGTCGAATCCTTCCCGCAGCTGTCGCTGCGGGAGGTGGGTCGCGTCGACGACGGTGTGCTCCTTCGGTACGACGTCGTAGGGTCAATCGAGTCCAGTTGACATCCTCTTTCGCCTGCAGGCCGTATATCGCGCCCGTTCAGCGTTTAACCCGTCACAAACGCCGCCGGGGCCGGTCGTGCGACGACCGTCCCAACCCTCGAAATAGGTAAGAGGCTCCCGCCAGTAGTCGTCGGTATGAGTACACCCGAAGCGACCGGCGCGCCGATCCACGTCGAGAGCGCAGACCACCTCGAAGAACTCCTCGGAGAGCACGACGTCGTCCTCGTCGACTACTACGCGGACTGGTGCGGTCCGTGTAAGATGCTCGAACCGACCGTCGAGGAGATCGCGGCCGAAACCGACGCGGCCGTCCTCAAGGTGGACATCGACGAACACCAGGACATCGCCCGCGACGCCGGCGTTCGATCGGTACCGACCCTGGAGTTCTACAAGAACGGCGAGGCGGCCGAACGCGTCGTGGGGGTCCAGGACAAGAGCGACCTCCTCGGCGTCATCGAACAGCTCTCGAACTGAGGCGTTCGCGTCGGTCGCGGCAGTCGCGAGAGACGGTTAGCCGCGGCCGTCTCTCGGACTACGCGTTTCGTTCGTTCGGAAGCCGTGCGACCTCGATGTCGTGTCCGGTCGATATCCGGTGTTCGTCGAGCCGTTCTTCGGCGTCGGAGGCGCGCGCGTCGACGGACTCCGTCGGGCAGTCGTGACAGACGACGTGGTAGACGTACTCTCCGTCCGCGTCCGAGTCCGCATCGAAGACCTGCGACATACCCCGACAGTCCCCCTCCGTTGGTTTAGTTAATCGTAGGTTATCGCTCTCGGGCGGGGCGAAGGAACCCGTTAATTCCGTGTTTTTCGCGTTCTCGTTACGATATTCGGCGAGCGTTTCTCGCCGTCGGTGCGTGCGCTGTGGCCGCGTCGGGGAGGGCTTTTTACCACGGAGGGAGAACATAGCGGTATGATCTCACTTGACGAAGCCGTGACGGCGCGACTCGAATCCCACGGCGAGCGCTTCGAGGTGCTGATCGATCCCGACGCCGCGCTGGCGATCAAACGCGACGAGTTCGAGGGGGAGTTAGAGGACGTGATCGCCGCCGAGGACGTCTTCGAGGACGCCTCCCGGGGCGATCGCCCCGCCGAAGAGGACCTGGAAACGGTGTTCGGGACGACCGACCCCCTCGAAATCATCCCCGAGGTCGTCCGCCGCGGGGAGATCCAGATCACGGCCGAACAGCGCCGGGAGATGCAAGAGCAGAAGCGCAAGAACCTGATCAACCGGATCGCCCGCAACGCGGTGAACCCCCAGATGGACAACGCGCCGCACCCGCCCGAACGCATCGAGCGCGCGCTCGAAGAGGCCGGCTTCCGCGTCGATCCGATGGAACCCGTCGAATCGCAGGTCGACGACGCCCTCGACGCGCTGCGGCCGGTCATCCCGATCCGGTTCGACGAGGTGACCGTCGCGGTCCAGATCCCCGCCGAGTACGCCGGCAAGACGCAGGCGCAGGTCCGCGAGTACGGCGACCTCGAACGCGAGGAGTGGCAGCCGGACGGCTCGTGGGTCGGCGTCGTGACGTTCCCGGCCGGAATGCAGAACGACTTCTACGATATGGTGAACGAACACACCTCGGGCGAGGCGGAAACGCGGATCCTCAAGGACAAAGACGAACTCAGCACGCGCTAGACCGACGCCGCAGCGAACCCCGGACTATCCCTTCTTGAACCCGACCAGGAAGCCGCCGGTGAACCCCGCCGAGACCGACAGCGTCGAGAGGATCGTCGAGAGCCAGTCCGGCGGCGTCCCGTCGGCCGCACCCTGTGTGGTCTTGAGGAGGCCCGCCGAAAGCCGCTCCCAGTCGACGGTGAGGATGCCGCGGGATTCGAGGAACTTGAAGAGCGCCAGTTCGAGGCCGACGATGATCGCGATGAGTTTCGCGACCTTCTTCGCCGCGAAGCCGATGATCCCGCCGATGACTGCCCCGCTCCCGAATTCGAGGCCGAGTTGCGTCGGATCCAGCGACAGTTGCAACGGGTCGAACATACCCGAAGTCCTCCGCCGCAGTATAAGTCGTTTGTGGAGGCCGCACCTCGATCCCCGACGTGAGTCCCGCGCCGTGTGGCGTCGGGCCATACTGATTACGCTCGTCTCTCCCACCGAGCGCCACCCCGTTGCCGGCGTTCGGCGGTGAAAAGCGAGCGTAATCAGTATCAGTCGTCGGCGGGGGACCCTCCGGAGAACGGCCCCCTCGCGTCCACCGAGACGATCGACTCGTTCGCGGCCACCCACCGGAGGAGGAGGAACGAGAATACGTACTTCGCGAGGATGTCGAGTCCGGAGTACCCCCACGAGGTGAGGCCGACGGACTGGACGAGCGCCAGCCCCTCGACGCCGAGCGCCCAGACGATCGGGTACCCCAGCCACAGGACGACCGTCAACAGCCTCAGGGTCTCGAAGATGTCGCTCGTTCCGGCGTCGGCCGCCGCCTTCGGCCACGTCCTCAGCAGGGCGTACAGGACGACGGCGAAGAACGCACAGCTGATTCCGTAGAACAGCCAGCGGAAGAGCAGAGAAGAGGTCGTCAGGGCGGCCGCGAGACCGGTCACGCACATCCCGACGTCGGCGGCGATGACCGTGAACAGGCTTCCCGCGTCGACGTCGGCGAGCAGCCCGAGCGCGAGAAGGATCATCGGCGTCGAGAGCGCCCACGTGAGATACCGCCCCCACTGGCTCATCACTTCCTCGCCGGCGAGCGCGTGTCCGGCGGGCATCTCGATGAATCCGACGGTGAGCCCGGACGCGAGCCCGAGGTAGCTCGAAATCGACACGAGCGGGATCATCAGCGTCGCCCCCCAGATCAGGCGGGCGCGCTGCGAGGTGACGTTCCGACCCATATACACGAAGAGCACGATCGAGAGGCCGGCCAGCGCGATGTTCACCCACAGGGAGGAACTGAGGAGCGCGTCCCCCTGGATCTGGGAGAACGCGTCGCTCTGTGTCGCCTGCAGCAACACGTCGGTCGCCTTCACAGTGCTTGGTGGTAGCATACGACTACGTATATGTTTCAATACGATAAAAATCTTTTAGCAGATCGTTATTTTATTCGATCTCAGGTGCCGAATCGTTTGAATATGAATCTTTTGGCCGTCGACCGGATCACTCCACCGTGACGAGGCCCTCGGTGGAGTTGAAGTGGATCCGGCGGTCCTCGCTGACGGTGAGACTGACCCGAGCCAGCGCCAGCTCACCCGCCGGGCGGTCGACCTCGACGACCGAGCCGCGAGTCGTGAGGTCGTCCGTCTGGATCCACGGGTCCGTGTAGTAGCCGTGGAGGCGGACACCCCGCTGGGTTTCCTCGACCCGCGTCCACCGGTGCTCGACGGATCCGGATCCGTACCCGGTTTCGACGGCGACGACGATCGAGTCGTCGAAGTCGACCTCACGGAGGCGCTGCCGCGCGGGCTCGTCGAGCGCGTCCAGGTCGAGCAGCGTATCGCGGGTGGCTCCGTCGGCGACGAGCGTCACCCAGTACAGGTTCTCCTCCCAACCCCGGTGCCGCAACGGCGGGCGAGCAACACCGCGGTGCGCCAGGGTGGTGAAATCGAGAGATGGCGTCGTCGCCATCGCGTCGCCGAGATACTCCTCGTTCCACCCGTCGCCGTCGCCCGGATCCTCGGGTGTCTCCGGGCGCTCGATCGCGTGCGGGGGCGCATCGACCCGCGGATCGGCCGCGAGGACTTCGGTGTGTGGGTACTCCACCGGCGTGAAGTCGACCGCGACGTCGCCGGGACCGGCGTACCTGACGCCGACGTACCCGTCCACCCGCTCCGGCGTCCGCGCCACGTCGAACGCGAGTTCTTCCGACACGGCCGCGTCGCCGACGGCGACCTCGAACGTACGGGTCGTGCCGGGCCGTCCGATCCGCGGGACCAACGCCGTGCCCGTCGGTCCGACGGTTCGCTCCTCCTCGACGAGAACGGCTCCCTCTGAGTCAGTGACGGTGAGGGCGAACTGTCTCGGCTCGGACGTTTCGTTGTGCAGTAACCCGTCGATGGAGCGGTCGGCGGCGTCTGGTTCGGGCGGGGTTTCGGAGGTCGGCTCCCTGGTGTCGGTACTCGACCCCGTCGTGTCGGTGGTCTCCCCCGTCGGAGTCGCTCCGGAGTCGGACCGAAGACAGCCGACGAGCGGCGTGGTGAGGGCAGTTCCGGTGGCCGCGAGGTACCTGCGACGGTTCATCCCACTCCGAGGTCACCGGCCGGTAGTAAGTGCCTTCGGGGGAACCGTCGTGTCGAGATGATCGACGGATACCGCCACGCTGGGGGCAGTGTTCAAATAAGCGATTGCTGCCGGAACACCACCGCTGGGTGGGATTGAAAGGGGCCGCCGTCTCAACGAACCTGGACGACGTAAGGACCGCAGGACGGAGTCTGAGGACCGCAGCGAGTCCCGGGAGTCGAGACGGCGGGGGCTTTCGAGTACGTCTCACCGCCGATTCCACTTCTCTCGTTATCTGAACAGTACCCACGCTGGGAGGCGCAACATACAACCCATACGACTCGAAATGACACCCATCGAAATATGGACGAACGCGACATCCGCCTGCTGAAGGCCATCTCGGATCTCGGAACGGGCAGTCCCGAGCGCCTGCACGAAGAGACCGACATCCCCGTCTCGACGATCCACTACCGGCTGAACAACCTTCGAGAGGCCGGTATCATCGAGAACGACCTGTACGACATCGACCTAGAGGAGGTCGGCCTCGGCGTGACGGTGCTCGTCGAGTTGCTCACCGACTACCACGGCTCACACCACGACTTCGAGGAGAAGATCCTCGCCGTCGAGGGGGTCTCGCAGGCGTACTTCACGATGGGCGAGACCGACTTCGTCGTCGTCGCCCACCTCCCGGACCAGGAGATGGTCGAGCGGCTCATCACCGACCTCGAGACGATCGAGGAGGTCCGCCGGACGAACTCGACGTTCGTCGTCTCGACGCTCAGACACAGCACGCGGCCGTTGCAGAACTACGACCTGGAGACGCTGTTGGCGGAACTGAGCGACGAGTGATCACTCGGTGACGTAGTACGACCAGAACGTCCCGCCGCAGGTGCTGCACGTGTTTTCCGCCGCGCCGTACTTGCTTTTGAGATTGCTGCCCGGCGAATCGGTGGTCACTCCGTCGAACTGTGATCCCGGTGCAGTGGTCGCCTTCGCTTCCTTCCCGCAGTGGGGACAGACGACGTCTACGATCGCCATAGTAGCCGGTGACTGCGTCTACGCATTAGTTGTTGCTATCTGTCTATTCTCTGAATCGAAACGCAGCCGTCGGCCGGTCGTCGGTGGCAGGACTGTCGTATCACTACTCACTGTCGTTCGCAACAGAACGGGCCGGACGCGAGTGCAATTATCGGCGCTCTGCACCTGTCGCTGAAGCTTTCGACTCATAGGTCTATCTTCCTATTAATGTGGTGCCGACGTCGCTCTTCCATCCGCTCGCGCGGATCCGCGACGTCGTAGTGTTGTTCGATAGTCGATACTGAGGAGTTGACTCGATTCGCGACGACCTCCGGCGGGATCCCGATATCGAGCTGCCACGTGATCGACCCGGTACGGATCTGGTGCGGGCTCCTCGAGGAGGGACACTTCGATGCGTGCTTGTAGTGCGCCCACTCGCACGTGGCGCGATCGCGACCGTGCGGACACGCGCTGTGTAGACACGGGATCGTCGCGACGTAGCTCCAAGAGCGGACGGTCCCCGCGACCGGTCGTCCGGCCGCGCTCGCGAGCAGCGGCGCGCGCCCGTGGTCGTCGCGAACGTCGGGACGGTTCTCGTCGATCCACTCCTCGAGGACGATCGTCGTATCGTGCGGGAGTGCGACCGGGCGCTCGCCGCGGGACTTGTTCTTCAACGGCGTCCCGGTGCCCGGTCGGTGAACGAAGTCGACGTAGTCCTCGTCGAGATAGGCGTCGCGGACGTCGAGCGCGCGAAGTCCGCCCTGGCGGGCTCCGGTGACCCACGCGAGCTCGAGGAAAACGTGTTCGCGAGAGGCGCGCCGGTGGCCCTCTCGGTAGTACTCGAGTAGCGGCAGCGCTGCCGCGGCATCGAGTCGGACCTCGTTGCTCCGATCATCCTCGTCGACGTCCGGGATCCGGACGGCCTCGGCGAACCCGTCGTCGACGGCACCGAGGTCCTCGAGGAAGTCGACGAACATCCGGAGGGTCCACATCTCGCCCTCGAGCGTCGCCGGCGCGACGGCGTCACTCCGAACACCGAAGTACTCGTCTAAGTCGAGTCGGCCGATCTCGTCGACGCGCTCGATGCCGACGTCGTCGCACCACTCGACGAAGAGCTTGAGCCGGTAACGCCATGTCGTCACGCTCGCCTCAGTCGCGTCGGACTTACGACGTCTCAGATAGCGCTCGACGGCCTCTCTCGGAGAGAGCGCGCCGGGATCGCGGCGGTTACGCTCGGACATCGGTATCCGAGTCGTACTCCGCGCTCGCGTCGACCTCGACCGCGGAGAGGCCCGCGCCGGTCGCCCACCCCATCGCTCGCGAGAGTGCGCGCGTCTCCGCGAGTTCGTTCAGGTTGCCCTCCGCGCCGGAGAGGTCCTCGTCAGGGAGGTAGGCCGTCCCGGTACCGGTCGCGACGAGGTCGTCGCTCTCGCCGTCGTACACCCACGCGCGGGCCTCGGCGAGTTCGTTGTCGCTCTCGCCCTGGAAGGTCACCATCTCGGTCTTCGTTCGGTAACCCTCCTGGCGGGCGAGCCGCTGGAAGCCCTCGCGACGGATGTACGGGTCCCCGCCGAGGGTCATAACGAATCGGTCGTCGACCCCCTCGATCGCCTCCGCGAAGGGGTCGTCTATCTTCGGCGTCGGGGCTTCGGGCTCGGAGGGGGTCGGGGGTTCGGCGTGATCGTCGCGATCGCCGTCGCCGCTCGCCTCCTGGTCGACGTCGACGACCTCGACATCGGAGCTCTCCGAACCGTCGTCGCTCATCGGCGACCCGCCGGTCTCGACGACGTCGTCGATCGTGGTGATGAGCGATTCGTCCTGGACCGACTCCATCATCATCGCGATGATATGCGTGCAGCAGTCGCCGGCGAGCTCGCCCTCGTGGAACGCGAAGCCGTCGCAGTCGCAGTAGCCGACGAGACCCTCCTGGTCCTCAACGAGCGCGACTCTGTGCTTGTCGCCGTCACCGACCTGGACCCAGGAGCGATTCGGTGCGTTGTCCGGCTCGATGTCGATCTCTTCGTCGCGAGCGCGCCGGAAGGGTTCGCTCTGGGCGTCGCGAGCGGCGTACGGATCCACGCGCCGGGCCTGATGCGGGAGGTCGGGGTTCACCGGAACCACCCCACGATTCGATCGGTAAGTCCCGGGTCCTCGAGATCGCACTGCTGAAGGCCGAAGCGCCCCTCAAGGATCCACTCGTCAGGAACGTCGGCGACGTCCTGGAGGTCGTCGGCGAGCGATTCGACGGCGGCTTGTACTTCGCGTGGATCAACGTCGTCCTCGTTGACCGCCAGTTGCACGCGGCGGTACAGGTCGATCTCCATCCGGAGGCCGTCTTCGCTGATTGTCTTGTCCTCAGCGAATGCTTCGACGTCGACGTTCGCGACGTCCATCTCGATACCGCCGTCGGCGATGACGGTGTGCTCGTGGAGCTCGTCGTGCTCGTGAGACGCGACGGCTTCCAGGTTCTCCGGCGCGTTGTTCCACCGGTCCCCGTCGACGTGGTGAACGTGACGCTCGTCGTCGAGCGCGTCGAGCTCACCGTGTGCGAACGCGGTGAGTCGGTGAAGGTAGACGTACCACTCGCGCCCTCCTTCCGAGACGCGGATCCGCGGGTAGTGATCTAGCGAGAACTCGACGCGCGGGCCGACCGTGAAAGAGCGCATCCCGCCGTCGGTCGCGACCTCGGGATCGCTCCCGATCTCCTCGAGGACGTCGGTCGGATCCTCGCCGGCGACCTCCGACCAGGCGCGAAGCGTCCGGGCGCTCTGTCGGGCGCGCCGGAGGGCTTCGTCCTGGTCGACGGCTTTTTCGGCTGACCGGACTAGATCAGAGTCGGGGGCGTCTGGGTCACTGGACATGGTTCACGCCGCCCCCTCATTCCGATTACTCTGAGTGCTTTCGTCGACCGAAAGCATCTCTTTCTCGCACTCGAACGGAGTGCCAACGCTTTCGCGAAGAGCCTGCCGAACGTACTTCGAGTACGACATTCCGTGTTTCTCAGCCTCTTCATCGATCGTTTCGTCCATCTCAAGTGGCATTGAGATGGTCACCGATAGGCTTCTCTGAGCCATTGCGTTAGCTAACAATTAACCGATGTAAGATATAGATTACGGTGTCTCTAATTAAGTCTATTAGACTTATTGAGGGACATCTTTCTAAATAAAGTCTAATCTACCAAATAAAATCTACTGTACTTCCATACAGAGATACGGTAACAATAATAATCGCCGTCTTGGTTATTTGTTTATGCGCTACTCGGGCGACTGGATGGTGCTCGCTGATGACCGGATACTCGAATATATTCGTGAAAATGGATCCGGCCGCCCAACTGCGATGGCAGAAAGCGGTTATGTTCGATACTCTCGGCAGTATATTCACACCCGATGCAAGAATCTCGTCGAGCACGGGCTGCTCAAGCATTTAGGAAATGGTGTGTACGTCATCACCGAGCGCGGAGAGAGGTACCTAGACGGCGAGATCGACACCTCAGAAGACGCGCCGGACGAGGTCGACGCCGGCGACGTGAGTGTGGGAGAACCGGAGCCCGACGAGAACCAGGCCTGAGATGAGTGAACGGAGGTCCGCCTACTGGATGAAGCAGCTGGACGAGCGGATCCTGGAGCACTTGGAGACCGAGGGCTGGGCGACGCCGTCGACGATGGCCGAAGAGAAGGGGTTCACGGCGTCTGAGGGCCACATCTGGGAGCGGTGTCAGATGCTCCACTATGTGAGATTTATCGCGCCGATTCACGGCGATATGTATGAACTAACGACGGACGGGAAGCTGTACCTCGAGGGCAAGATTGACGCGGAGCATCGACCGCGACCGACTGTCGATCGCGTTCTTCGGAGTCGGCACCGCGGAGAAAGTTGAAATCTGATGAGTAGGGTCGCCGTTGCGCTTCGACAGGTCGTACTTCCACCGCTAAAGAGACTCGCTGCTCTTAGTCTGAAGGTTGCGATCGAGGTTCCTGTAGCCTATTGGCTCGCATCTTTGATCAGCTGGGTACTGAATAAGGCGCTTGTTCCTCCTGAAGCGATTCAGAACATAGTGGGAGTGTCGAACACTATCGAGTCGCTTCTGTTCGTTCTGATCCTCTACAGAGGATTCTGTTGGTCGGTTCCAGAAAAATACTACAAGTCGGAGAACGCTACGGAAGACGACGGTTCCGGCGGAACTGAAGAGTAGATATCTCCACGATCGTCCTCGGATCCGCGTCACTGCTAATTTTGGCGATGTAGCCTATAACGGAACCGAGGGCGAAACAAAGGCCTAGGAACAGGGTGATCGGGCTCGCGTTGAGACGTTCGGCCAGAGTAACGTCTGCTGGACCGAGTAGGAGCGCGAACCCGACACCAACCAGTGGATACCCCTGAGCGATCAGGGCGAGACCTCCCATACAGGCGAATATGACCACAAAGTTGTAGTAAGAAATTGCAATTACCGCCTGTTGCAGGGTCGAGATCTCTTGTTGTTTTTCCTCGTCCATCGTCCAATCATCGTGGTACATTGCCTGAATAGCGTAGACTCCGAGACCAACGACTGAGAGGAGGGCGAAATAGACGGGGAGTGAGCCGAACCCATCAGTAATGATGAGTCCCAGAATGGCCGGGAGGCTGAATAGACCGATACCGGCGATCATCACTGCGGTCCCGACTGTCGACGTTAATAGGTATTCGACAGCCCGTTTACCGAGGTCAATCCCTTCATCGACCACGGTAGTCGTACTAGCCATCTCGTCCAAAGATACGTTCCTGACTGTGTAAACATTTGGGTAACGCTACGTCAACGATCTGTAACAGAATGTAACGGTGATGTCGGGGCGTGTGGGACGCTACCCGGGACTCGTCGGGGCCGGCCTCGTCGAATCCGTCTGTCGATTTTTACCAGACGGACTTAAACAACGGTATTAAGTAAGTAATCAACTGATTAGCGCCACTCGTCGACGTCTTCGGTGATGAGCGTGACGCCGGATCCGAGCAGCATCGTCTTGACGGGATCCCGGCGCGGCGGATCCTCGTCGACGTCGATCGCCTCCCAGTCGTCGACGTCCTCGAGATCGTCCCAGTTCATCGGTCGTCAGCTCCGATCCGCTGCCGAACGAACGCGACGGCGCGCTTCGACCAGGTCGCCGGCGACGTCAGCAGCGCGAGAATGACCACGGCGTTCGGCGCGCCGGTCGCGGCGAGCCATTCGGCGGCGACGGCGGTAACGTCAGCCATCGTTATCACCGCCGTCCGTGCGGACGATCCGTGGGCGAAGGGCTTCGACGTCGCGGGAGTCGACCTCGAGCTCGCTCCGGAGGCGATCGTCGTCGACGTCGTCGCGACGCTCGGCCAACGCGACGACCGCCGCCGCGATCGTGGCGACGCGCGGTCTGAGTCGGAAGACGAGCATCGCGAGAACGATGAGGAACGTCCCGACGTCGACCGGTGACCCAAGCCATCCGACGTCGACGAAGAGGATCATTCTTCGGCGGTCACCCCTGCGAGGATCGTCAGCAGCGGGCGAGCGAGGTAGAGGAACGCGCCAACGGCGACGAGAACCACCACGGCCTTGAACTGCCAGCCGGTTTCGCCCGTCGCGACGTCTCCCGTAGTCGGACCGATCAGGTCGACCGTATCCTCTTCGCCGTTCAGGGTACCCTCGTAGTCGAACGTGGCGTCGTAGACCGTGCGCACGGGTCCGCGGAGGAACCGATTGTTGAACTCCTCAGGCTCGCCGTCACCGTCAGTGTCGACCGCAGCGCCCCCCGATCCTTCGGGAGCGACGTCGAAGAACCCGCCACCGGTCTCATCGTCGAACTGCCGACCGATCGACTCGTCGACGGATCCGGCCGCGTGATCGGCCGCTCCCGCGACAGTGTCGTAGGCGTCACCAAGGACGCCCATCTCAGCCACTACCTCCGATTAGTGCGAGCGCGCCCAAGAGGACGACCGCGCCGACGGCCTTCGGCCCGATCGAACCGAGGACTGTTGCCGACGCGTCGACGGGCTCTTGGTTTGAGGAACTCTCAGCGTTCTCCCACTCGATGCCGGTCTCGGTTCCGCGGGCGATCAGCTCACCTTCCGGCCCGCCGCGCCGGACTGTCACCCCAGGACTGAGCGACGTGAGCCGGTCGCGGAAGTTCGAGACCGAAAAGGTCCGCGAGAGCATATTCAGCTCTTCTTGGAGGAACTTCGTCGTATCCCCCAGGTTCGGATCATCGGGATTTGAGTACGAGAGCGTCGCATCGTCGGGCCCGCTGAAGTAGATCGTTTGCTCGGACACTACCCGTCACCTCCGCTCGCGACGACGGCGACGATCGCGACGAGTATGGCGACAGCTCCCGCGGAGATCGCGCCGACGAGCGGGAGGGAGATGCCGCTCGTCTCCTGGCCGGAGAGCTCCGCGAGTCGCGATCGGAGTGCATCGTCGAAGTTCATCAGCGGTCGCGCCACCGACTGCTCCGAGTCGGGATCGAAGATGTGCGAGCCCGAGTCAGAACCGATCAGGTTCGGGACCTCGTCCCAGGACGTCGGGACGGATCCGTCGTCGACGTCCGGGTCCCAGTTGTTCGGATCCTGGCGCGGATCGTTCTGATAGGGATCTCCGGCGTCGCCGCTGTTCGATCCACCCGTTGAGCCGCCGGTGTCGGGCGGCGGATCGGGATCGGGGTCCGGGGGTTCGGCGTCGGAGCCTCCCGGTCCGGGAAGTGCGGGGCCGTCGCTGCTGGGGTCCGACGGCGGGTCATACTCTTCGTCGCCGTCGTCGCCAACGTAGGCGTCCGATGGGGGCACGGACGAACCCCCCGAGTCGTCATCGTCGGACCCGCCCGCTCCCGGAGCGTCGGACGGGTCGCTGTCGCCAGCGACGCCGCCAAAATCGACGCCGTTTCCGGGACCGGACGGCTCCGAGGTGGTGTCGACTCTGCCACCGCCGGTGACGCCGGTATCGTCGAAATCCTCGTTGTCGTCTGCGCCCCAATTTGTGGGGTCACGACGTGGATCGGAATACATCAGGATTCACCGCCCGTTGTGACGCACATAACTGTGTGTCCGGCCGCCGTCTGTTCTTCTGATTTGAGCTCTCGAATATCGAGGACGTCTATCTCAACCTCCGAGCCATCAACCTGGCGACGGTATCTCTTTCCCGCGACGATTTCGTCGATCGCGCTCGGCCACGGGCCTTGCTCTTGCGGACCCCCAACTTTGTCGACTGGCGCTTTTCCGTTCATCAGTATTTCACCTGTCTTAGCTGCATTTCAACGATGAACTCGTCAGTCACCTCTACATCGGACTCGTTCCGGAATCGGATCTGAACGGGGTTGGTAGGAGTAGCTATCAGTGACCGCAGCGCTTTGTTCTGGGCCGCTTCGTTGGTCGGCGCTCCTGTATCAGCGACCTCCCAATACGACTTATTAAACCAGATTGGGTTGTTATATTGCTGAGTCGCGTACAGTGCGAGGAGACCTCCCGAACCAACCATTATTTCGATTTTATGGCTCCCCGTTGTGGCACCGCTATCAGCAGGGGCTGGTGAGTTGAGCCGCATCTGCTGAACGTATTGAACGGCATCATTCGGCGCGAAATGTTCGATTAAGAGATCTCCCCCGGCTGGAACTGTGGTTGTCTGACTAAGGTCGGTGTTGACGATCTCGGGGCGGTTCTGCGTGGCGACAGTCTGTCCGCCGCCTTGCGTGCCTTCCTGGCTCCACGGTGGTCTGCCGGGCATCTACATCACCCCCCGAGGTACCGACTGAGCCCACCCGCATAGTCGACGTACGGGAGAACACGGAACCGGTAGGCGTAATCGGCGCTGGTATTCGTCGTTTTCACAACGATATGATCCCCCTGCTCGACTGGCTGGCTCGTGTGATACGGGTCACCGTCAGGTTCTCCCGTGATGAACTGCTCGCCGTCGCCGTAGGTCGGCAGCGGGAGATCCTCAGCTCGATCGGGCCCCTGATCTCGCCGAACCACCGGCCGAATTTCGAGCGCGTCCTCCGAACCGGGGACAGCCCACACACGGACGCCCTCGACGGTCCCGTCGCGGGGGACCTCCCAGGCGACCTCGAAGTCGGTCGTATCCGGCGGGACCTCGTCCTGGAGGTGTGGAGTCACCTGCCGCTCGTCGGTCGTCAGCTGCGAAAGAAGTGACATTTGAGGTCCCTCCTAGGGCTCGCTGTACCAGAACCGACACGAGCTGTCGGCCGTGTCGATCTGGTTGCCGTCCGATGCGGAGTCCGCGACGACGACGAGCTGGAGCTTTCGGTGCGGATAGGCGTACGGGCCCATCGCGGGCATCGCCGGGCGCTCGGTCCGCTCGTCGCTTGCGGCGTCGCGGAGCGTCCCGAGGTCCCCGAGTTCCTTCTGGGCTTTCACCTCGTCGCCCGAGGAGTCGGTGATGCGGACCATCACGTCTCCCTCGATCGGATCGCCGTCGGTGCCCGAGCCCGCGCCGGACGCCTCGAGGTCGGCGTACATTCGCTTGAGATCGAGCGGGGAGTCCTCGCCACCGTGACCGAACCAGTTGGTCTTGTCGGCGGGAACCTGCCGCTCCCAGACGACGATGTGCTGGCCGGCGCGAAGCGCCTCGTCGCCGTCGAGATGCGAGCTCTTGATCGCTCGTGGAGAGCCCGATCGGGCGAGGTCGTCGGCGGGGAAGAGCGTCTGGGACATCTCAGACACCACCCGTCCCGGAGTCGCCCGTTGCCGGGTTCGTTCCGATGAACTCGCCGATGGCGCTGTTCACTCGACCTGCGAGATTCTCACCGATGGAACTCGCCAGATGGAAAATGACGAATCCGATGATGATGAGGCCGACCGTTACGACTGCGTTCGTTGGGTTGTCGGTGCTGACTTCTTCGTCAGCGAATGGAACATTGACTTTCACGGCGAGTCGGCCTTGTATCGGGATTGAAAAAGGCGTCTGAGCGGGATATCCATAGAAATCAGTTATTTATCAAACTATCCGACGAATATCCCGCGTACGGGTTTAAGACCGACAGGGAATTATCCCAGATATGCCGATTTTCGGCCTGGCCGATGCGAGCATCGTCGCGATGATCTTGGGAGCGAGAGCACAGCGGACGTCGACGAGACTGTTCGTGTTGGTGGTCTGGGCCGTGTCGGCGGCATTTTCACTCGGAGTGACGATATGACAGCAACGACAGCCTGCCCCGCTTGCGGGGCATCGTTCCAGAGAGAATCGAAGGAGGAAGCCAACACGGCGACGATCTCGCATATGTCCTCGAAAACCGATGAGGACCATTCCGGGATCGGCTTCCAGAAAGCAACCCAGATGCTCGAAGTCCACAGCGCCGCCGGGGACGGACTCGGATCCGGGACGCCCGAATCCGAGACGGATTCCCAGGACGGTGCCGACGACCTCGAGCAGGACGTCGACGACGATCCCGGATCGGATCCGGGATCTGAACAGGGATCCCAGGATATCCGGGATCAGAACGATCCGGGATCGGAGAATCCCACGATGGGGCGCGGGCCGCCCGAAGCGGAGACGTGCCCGGACTGCGGGAGCGAGGACTACTACGACGCGACGGAGGTCCTCCGCGCGGGCGAGCACGGTCCCGAAGCGACGCGAGCGCTGACAGAGCACGATCGGGTGTGTGCCGACTGCCAGGAGGTGTATAGTCCCGATGGCTGAGGTCGATTTCGACGAGTCGGCGTTCGGGGATCTCGGCGAGCCGACGAGCACAGCTGAAGAAGCAGCGGAGAGCGTAGCCGAGGAAGCCGCCGAAACGGCCGCAGACACCGGCGATGAGCGAACCATCGATATCACGGATATCCTGAAGAAGCTGCTCACGGCCGACGAACACGGGCCGCGTGCGGAGACGCTCCGGGAGTCCGGACTCGAGGATGGAATGGAGCACGTCGGCGATGGGCTGCTCGATTGGATTCTCGACGTGGTCGACGTCGAACTCGGCGATACCCTCGGACCACTCGGGAAGATGGGCCGCGGGATATCCCAGATGCTCAGTAACGCCGATGTCGACGAGAGCGATCAGTCCGACGACGAGCCGGACGAGGACCTGGAAGACGTGGCGACGCCGGGAGGTGCAGCGGCGGTATGAAGGCGAAACACGTGATGATCGGCGGCTCCTCGGGTGGCGGAAAGACGACCTACGCCCGGGAGATGTACGCGAAGCACAACGGAGTGAGTATCTGGGTGAACCACAATGACGAGGACGGGCTCACGAGCCGAGACGTCGACGGTGCGCGCGTCGCCCGGTCGTTCTCGGAAGCGAAGGACCTCGTTACGTCCTGCACCACGCAAAGAGAACTCCGCCGGCTCCGGATCGACTATCGGTGTTCGGATCCGACGAAGGGCGTCGCCGATTCACGTCAGCTCGCGCTCGCGATCGCCGATGCGACCGACGCCGAGGTGTGCACTCAGATCATCGTCGACGAGGGCCATACCGTTCTCCCGGACGACGAGGATACGTCGGCGGTGAAGACCGGAAACCCGCTCGCGAAGATCCTCCACGAGGACCGCGACGAGAACGTGAAAGGTGTCGTTATGACCCAGGATCCGACCGAACTGTACTACCCGCCGATCAAGAACTGCAAGTACTTCGTGTGGTGCGGAGAGGTGAAGACGTGGCATCGGGGATATCTCCGGTACTACGGGCTGAACGAAGTCGATCTCCCGACCGAGGACTGGCGCTATGTCGTCATCAAGCCGACTGATCCGCCCCAGGTGATCGACCGCGGAACGACCTCGGAGGAATACGCATGAGTACCCGCCGACGCGCGAACGAACGCCAGGGTGAGGCCGCCGGGAAGATCATCGCCGCCGAGGTTAACGGCGAGCACGTCCCTGGTGAATCCTACTGGTACGACGTCGTCACTCCGAACGGAACGAAGATCGAGGTCAAGTCGACGCACACGGAGCTCGACGACGGATCCGAAGGCCGCTTCCGACTCTGGGAGGATCAACACACGTCTCTGACCAGCGCCGAAGCGAGTGGGACCGCGTGGTATGCGTTCGTCCTCTTCTCGACCGACGACGAGGTCGTCGGGATCCAGCGCCGAAAGCCGTCGACGGTGACGCGGATCGTTCGGGAGATCGCCCTCGAGGACGGCGAGCCGTGGTCGGTAGCGAAGCATCGCGAGCGGGAGGCCCGACAAAAGAAGGTGCCGTGGTCCGAGGTGATGAGCATATGACCGACAATCGGAGGGGAATCGGACGATTTCCCACCAAACCGACCCCCTGGACCACCGTGATCGCCACGCCTACCCCGGGGGAAGTGACCGACAAGCGCGCTTCCCGGACAAATGCTCACTGAACCATTCGACGAAGAGGACGGCCGGCGGGTATGGCTCTCCGACCAGGAAGTCGACCAGCTCCTCGAGCGCGTCGCCGATCGGCAGCGCCGGATCGCCTTCGCTCTGGGGGCGCGCTGCGGGCTCCGGTCGCACGAGGTCCTCGACGTCGCGCCCGCCCATGTCGTCGACTCCGACGTCGGAACGATGCTCCGAGTCGTCGACGGGAAAGGAAACAAGCCGCGGGAGACTCCGATGCCGGCGACGCTCGCCGAGTCGATCCGCACCGTCGGTGACGTTCGCGACGCCGACGTCGACGAGCCGATCATCGACCGCTCGACGAGAACACTTCGTCGATGGGTCACCAATACGGCCGACCTTCTCGCCGAAGAGACCGACGATGAGCGCTGGACCTACCTGAGTTTCCACGACCTCCGTCGAACCTGGGCCGGCGCGCTCGCGAACGATGACGTCGACGAACAGGTCGCGCTGCTCTGGGGCGGCTGGAACGACCTCGAGACCTTCCTGAACCACTACCGCGGCGAAGCGTCGCCCGCCGCGCAGCGGCGCGAGCGCGGAAAAGTCGACTGGCTCTAGACACTTCTTCGGTGACATCGTCGTCACCGGGTGAACCTCCGATGACGGATCCGGAAAGCCTCTAATCGTGACGCTTCGCGACGCTACAGCCGATATACCTCACAGTAACGAACCTCTATTTACACACTACACCTCTCACTAAGATTAGGAGTAGGCTAGTGGTGGCGGCTTCGCGAGCTCCGTTCGTGGGCCGCTTCTCGGTGTGGTCGGTGACGACATCGTCATAGCTTCGCTTTCCGGTGACGTTTCTCCTCGAGCTTCTCGACGAGGTCGTCTCGATCGAGGTCGCGCTCGACGACCCGGACCAGGTCGTCGGAGAGATCGTCGGCGCGGACCTTCAGCCGATTCAGCTTGTCGTCGCGGCGCTCGTACTCGAGGGCGGTCCACCTCTGAGCGAGACTAGCCCAGGCGCGCGAGACCTGCTTGTTGTAGAGCTCCGTCTCCGGCCGCGCCATCGACTTGACCTCGGTCGCGGTGACCGCGCCGCCGTCCTGGTTGCCGGTGATCGCTCGACGGACGACCTCGTTTCGTGAGAGCCACTCGGCGCGCTTCTGATCCGACGGGCCGCCGTCCGCTCGAGCTCCGTCGGACGTCTCACCGGCGACACCGTAGGCGGTGTCTGCGGTCCGCTTCACTTCCTCAAGGTCCTGGCGGAGCTGCTCGTTCTCCTCTTCGAGCTCTTCGACTTTCTCGAGGAGATACTTCCGGGCGTTATGAAGCGCGCGGACCTGGCCCTCGAGGTCGTTCAGGCGCTCGTCGACGTCCGTCATGGTGGAGAGCACCTCCGCCGGAAGACGCCGGCTTCTCCCGCGAGCGGATCACGGATATGCTGCCGAACCGCGTCGTGTACCGCCTGCTCACCGACGCGCATATGCTTGATCCAGGAGTCCCCGTCGTGCCGCGTGTTGACCTTGTAGTAGGCGACGTCGCCGTTCTCGTCCTCTTCGCGAACGTAGCCGTCCCACCCTTCGGAGTCTTCCCAGAGACGGAGCTCTCCGTTCTGGAAGAGGTCGTCGACCTCGAGCTCGCGCCGTTCGACGACGATGGCTCGGAGACGGTTCTCGTCGAGATCTAGGTCGGCGTCGACGGAAAGAGCATCGTCGACGCTCACGCGCGCTCACCTCGATTAACCTGAGGTAAGCAAACGTTTACAGATCGGACGGGCCGGACGCGATTTGAACGCGCGACCGTCTGATTAAGAGTCAGACGCTCTGCCGGACTGAGCTACCGGCCCACTGCATCCGATCGTTTCGGTGGCGCGATTAAAGATGTTTCCTTTCGCTCGGAGACGCGTCATCGACTCCCACGAACGAACTCGACCCGACGGACGCGGGGGACTCCCGCGGTGGACGTCGGTCCCTTCGCCCAAACGAGTGCTGTTAAGTGTCGTCCGACGCGATGTACGCTAAAATGAGCGCTGGGGTCACAATCTCTTCGATGTCCACCTACGCCATCCTCGGATGCGGGAGCGTCGGCTACGCGGTGGCCGAAGACCTCGTCGAGGAGGGGAAAGACGTCCTCATCCTCGACAAAGACGAGAGTCGCGTCGAATCCCTCCGCGATCAGGATCTGAACGCCCAGCAGACCGACATCGCCGACACCGACGTCGCCGACGCCGTCGCCGACCGGGACGTCGTCTTGATCCTCGCCTCGGACGTCGAGGCCAACAAGGCGGCCGTCTCGGCGATCCGCGAGAGCGGCGGCGACCAGTTCATCGTGGTCCGCGCGTCCGATCCCGTCTCCGAAGACGAACTCGCCGACCTGGGCGCGGACGTCGTCATCAACCCCTCGGAGGTCATCGCGGACTCCGCGCTGCGCTCGCTTGAGTCCGGCGAACTGGAGTACAAGGCGAGACAGCTCGCGGAGGTGCTCGAAGGGGCCTCGGAGGGACTGGCGGTGCTCACCCACGACAACCCCGATCCGGACTCGATCGCCTCGGCAGTCGCGCTGCAGGCCATCGCCCGAGAGCACGGCGTCGACGCCGTGATCAACTACGACGGCGAGATCGGCCACCAGGAGAACCGCGCGTTCGTCAACCTCCTGGGGATCGAACTCGTCCCGCTCTCGGAGGGGAAGCCCCTCTCGGAGTACGGGGCGGTCGCGCTGGTCGACCACATGAAGTCCGGAGACCCCGACATCGACGTCGAGGTCGACATCTTCATCGACCACTACGAGCCCGAAGAGGGGATCGAGGCGGCGTTCACCGACGTCCGCCCGAACGTCTCCTCGACGTCGACGATCCTCACGAAGTACCTCCAGGAGTTCGACCTCTCGCCGAGCGAGGCGGTCGCCACGGCGCTGCTCTACGGAATCCGCTCTGAGACGCTGGACTTCAAGCGGGAGACGACGCCCGCGGACCTCACCGCGGCGGCGTACCTCTACCCCTTCGCCGACCACGACACCCTCGAACAGGTCGAGTCGCCGTCGATGTCGCCGGAGACGCTGGACGTGCTCGCGGAGGCGATCCAGAACCGGGAGGTCCAGGGCAGCCACCTCGTCTCGAACGCGGGCTTCATCCGCGACCGCGACGCGCTGGGGCAGGCCGCCCAGCACCTCCTGAAACTGGAGGGCATCACGACGACGGCCGTCTTCGGGATCGCCGACGACCGGATCTTCCTCTCGGCGCGCTCGAAGGACATCCGGATGAACATCGGGAAGATCCTCCAGGACGCCTTCTCCGGAATCGGCGAGACCGGCGGCCACTCCACGCAGGGCGACGTCGAGATCCCGCTCGGCATCTTCACCGGGATCGAGACGAGCGACGACAACCGCGACACGCTCTTACAACTCACCGAGGAGGCCGTCCGAAAGAAGCTCTTTCAGGCGATGGGCGTCGACAGCTCCGAGAGTGGCAACGGGAGCTAGCGGCGCGGCCGATTCCGAGTACCGAGCGACCCCCCGAGGATATGTGTCCTCCTTTCGTAGCGCACCTATGCACCCCTCACACGTGCTCGTCCCGCTCGACGGATCGCCGCTCGCTGACGACGCACTCGTGCACGCCCTCGACGTGTTCGACTGTCCGGTGACCGTCCTGAACGTGGTGACGCCCGCCGACGCCGGGATGAGCGAAGGGGGGATCCTCGAACCCGACGAAGATCGACTCGGGAGCGCTCGCGAGCGGGCCGAACGCGTCGTCGACCTGGCGAGCGAACAGGCCCAGACGGTCGATCGAACCGTCGAGACGGTCGTCGAGACCGGCGATCCCGCCGAGACGATACTCGCGTACGTCGACGAACACGACGTCGATCACGTCGTGATGGGCGGTCACGGAGGCGAGCGAAGCGGTGTCGCCGGCCGCTTGCTCGGGACGGTGGCGACGAGCGTCGTCAGCGATGCGCCCGTGACGGTGACCGTCGTCCGCTGAGGACGGCTATCCGCCGAGTACCGCGGCCAGCGCCCTGTAGAGACCGAAGCCGATCGTCGTCGAGGCGACGAGCGTGATGAGCCAGAAGGCGATCGTCACGCCGATCTTCCGGCGGGAGACGCCCGCGGAACCGCCGGCCAGGCCGCCGCCGATGACCCCCGAGATGATGATGTTGTTGAACGAGATCGGGATGCCCAGCGCGATGGCCACCTGGGCGATGATGAACCCGGGGACCAGCGCGGCGATCGAGCGTCTAACTCCCAACTGCGCGTACTCGCGCGAGGTCGCCTGGAGCAGTCTGGGCGCACCCATCCACGCCCCGCCGAGGATGCCGACCGCCCCGAGCGCGAGCAGGAGAACCCCGGGGAGCCCGAGTTCGGCCCCGTAGAGGTTTTCGAGGGGGCCGGTGGCCAACCCGACCTGACTGCCGCCGCTGGAGAAGGCGACGACGCTCCCGAGCAGGACCAGGAACGTCCGGATCCCCCTGTCGACCGACTCCTGCGTCCGCCGGCGGATGAACCGGAAACTCACTGCGGCGGCGATCAGCGTCACCAGGACGACTGCGGGATCGACTCCTGCGACGGCCGGCGTCGGGAGCTGTCTCGCGAGAAAACCGGCGATCGAACTCTGTGCCGCCTCGGGCGGTGAGGGGACGATCGCCAGTTGGACGTTGGCGATGATCCCGCCGACGACGGCCGCCAGGAGGGGAACGCCGACGGTCTCGGGGATGTCGTCGCGGCGGAGGATCGTCGCCGTGAGGTACGCGAGGCCACCCGAGACAGGCGGCACGAGCGCCCAGAAGGTCACGATCCGCCGGTAGGTGTCGGTCGCGGGATCGCCGCCGAGCGAGAGGCCCACCCCCACCATCGCCCCGGTGGTCGCGAACGCCGCGGGGACGGGGTAGCCGCTGTAGACGCCGAACGCCATGAATCCGGCAGCGGTCAGGAGCCCGGCCGTGGCCGCGAGCGACGTGATCTGGACCCCCTCGATGAGGCCCGCCCCGACCGTCTCGGAGATGGCCCCGCCCTGAGTCAGCGCACCGAGCGCGGCGAGGATGCCGATGAGGAACGCCGCCCGCATCGTCGAGATGGCGTTCGCACCGATCGCGGGGGCGAAGGGCGGCGAGTTGCTGTTGGCGCCGAGCGCCCACGCTGTGACGAGGCTCGTGAGCGTCGCCAGTACGACGAGCGTCCAGAAGAGGAGTCCCGGCACCCTCAGACGCCCCCGCGAATCGGCGTGGCAGACATATCCCACAGTTGTGTCAGCAAGCGAATAAACGTTCGCGTACCCCGGCGGCGGTCGGCGCGAAACCGGGCGATAGAATGAATACGCTGCCCTCGAACGCCACAATCACGTCGAACAGTGTCCAGTAGCCTCCTCCCCGTCGTCGCGCTGATTCTCGTCTCCGGAATCGGCGTCCAGTTACTCGCGCGGCGGGTCGAGATTCCGAGCGTCGTCTTCTATCTCGGTCTGGGTATCCTCCTGGGCCCGGAGGCGCTCGGGCTCGTCACGATCGACACCTTCGGTGCCGGATTGGAGACCATCGTCGGACTCAGCGTCGCGATCATCGTATTCGACGGCGCGTTCGCGCTGCGGTTCGACCGGATCCGAGAGGCGTCGACGACGTCGCTGCGACTGGTCACGGTCGGCGCGCTCGTGACGTTCCTGGGAACGGCCGGTGCGGTCCGCGTCCTCGAGGGCGCCACCTGGGAGATCTCGCTCGTCGTCGGCGCGCTCCTGGTCGCGACCGGGCCGACGGTCATCACGCCGATCTTAGAGGTCGTCCGCGTCAGAGAACACGTCGCCGCGGCCCTGGAGACCGAGGGGATCATCAACGACGTGACCGCGGCGATCGCCGCGGTCGTGATCTTCGAGACGATGCTGCTGGACGACATCGGCATCTCGGGGACCGTCCTCGCGTTTCTGGAACGGGCGGGCGTCGGAGTCGCGGCGGGGCTCCTCGCGACCGGGCTCATCTACTTCCTCCTCAAGCACGAACTCACCCCCGAGGGCGGCCCCCAGACCGCTCGGTTTCTGGTTTTCAGCGCGGCGATCGGATCGTTCGCCCTCGCCGAAGCCGTCGCCGCCGAGGCGGGAATCGCCGCCGCGGCGACCGCCGGCATCGCGCTCGGGAACTTAGAGTTGCCTCACCGCGAGACGATCGAGGAGTTCGCCCGCGACGCGACGCTGATCGTACTGGCGTTCGTCTTCGTCTCTCTCGCGGCGCTGATCGACGTCGGCGCGATCCTTCGGCTCGGCGTCGGCGGGATTCTCCTGGTCGCCGTGGTGATGTTCGTCCTCCGGCCGCTGGTGGCCGGGATCGCGACGTTCGGAGTCAGGCAGTTCAACGCCTCCGAACGGCTGTTTCTGGCGGCGATAGGGCCCCGAGGGATCATCCCCGCGAGCGTGGCGACGCTCTTCGCGATCGAACTGGCGACGGCGGGCAATCAGGCGGCGAGCCAGGTCCTCCTCGGGACCGTCTTCGTCGTCATCGCGACTACTGATGCGGTCGAAGCGGGACTGGCACGGCAGATCGGCGACGCTCTAGGAGTGACACCAATGCGCACGATAATCGTCGGCGGGGGCCGGGTCGGCCTGGCGCTCGCCACCAGACTGGAACAGCGGGGAGAGTTCGTCGTCCTGATCGAGGAGGACGAGAAACCGAAGCGCGCAGCGAGAGAAGCGGGCGTCACGGTCTACGAGGGCGACGGGACCGAGAGCGACACCCTCCGCGCAGCAGGCATCGACGAGGCGAAGATCGTCGTCGCGGCGACGGAAGACGACAACATCAACCTCCTCGTCTGTCAGACCGCGCGCACGAAATTCGGCGTCGAAGACGTGTACGCGCGTGTGAACGATCCGCAGAATATGGCCGCCTTCGAGGCGCTCTCGGTCACCGCCGTCGACGGCCCGATGTCGACTGCCTTCGCGATCGACAACGAGATCGAGCGGCCGGAACTGGCCAACTGGATGTACGACGCCAGCGACGGCCACGACATCCAGGAGATCGAGATGACCGCCGAGGAGTTGGTCGGAGAGTCGATCCGGGACCTCAACGATCGGATCCCCGGCGGCTGCCTCATCGCCGAGATCGGGCAGAACGAGGACGCACACGTTCCTGACCCCGACGAGGTCCTTGAGTACGGGGACCACCTCACGTTCCTCGGCGACGCCGCAGCCGTCGAAGAGGCTGTCAAGCGGTTTCATCCCCGCGACTGACGCAGGTCTAAACCCTCCTCACGGCTCAACATTTAACAGCCACGACAGGAATTTCATCCGCTGGTCGACGTAGTCGACGAGTTGTCGCTCGGAGAGGTAGCCGTCCAGCGTTTTTGGGACGACGACCACCTTCCGTGCGGGGGTGAGATCGGCGTTGATGTCTGTGTCGCAGCGTTCCAGTGTGATCGGTAGGTCTTGTAGGCTGACTCCCCATTTTCTGGTCCTACCGAAGCAAAACCGACAGACCGTGTCGAGGTCGGATGCGCGGGACAGGATTCGAACCTGCGGACCCCTATGGGACAGCGTCCTAAGCGCTGCGCCTTTGACCGCTTGGCTACCCGCGCGCACGCCATCCTACTGCCAACTCCTAAATCAACCTGTCGCTCCGCACGGAGGATTCTTGTGCACCGCGGTCGACCCTGCAGTATGTACAGCGCTCGGGACCGAGTCGACAACGAGGAGTGGCTGACCCGGATCGAGCGCGCCGCAGACCGGTTGTCCCTCGGCGCAGAGGCCCGCTCTTACGCGAGCGATATGTTCCTCTCGGAGGTCCCCGACGAGGACCGATCGAAGCGTGCCGTGGCGGCGGCGAGCCTCTACGCCGGCGCCCTCATCGCCGGCGAAGAACGGCCACAGTCCCGGGTCGCCGACGCGATGGGTGTGAGTCGGCTCAGCGTCCAGCAACACTGGAAACCGATACTCGAATCCGCGGGCTTTCGCCCGCCCTCGTGGTAACGGCATAGTCGTCGATACCCACGGATACTGCTTCAAAAGGGCACCCGGACCTCCGATCGAGACGCTATTCGGTCGGACGCGTGGGGCCGCGCCCCTCGCGATCCGGCGTGAGGTTCCCGTGTCGGTCGATCTCACCGCGAACGATTCGCGTCGACGAGATCCGATCTCCGTCGGCCGCCGTCACGTGGTCGACGACTTCGATGTCGAGCGGCTCGTACCCACGCTCTCGGCGGATCTCGTTGATCCGTTCGCCCCCGTCGCGGGTCTCCGGCGAGACGATGAGTACGTCGAACTGGGGCTCGGTGGCGATGCCGGTCGGTTCGTCCAGCCGGCGTACCGTGAACTCCCGGTCGTACTTTTCCGCGAGCGGTTCGAGTTCGTCGACGAGATCCTGTTTTCGGTCCTCGAACGATCTGACGTACCGGTCCACGTGACGGGTCTTCGGCGCGAGTTCGTCGCTGGTCAGTCCGACGGTGACGTCCCCCAACTCGAAGGCCCGCTCGAAGAGCGCGAGGTGGCCGTCGTGTACCGGGTCGAACGTCCCGCCCAGCGCGACGTGCATACCCGGCCGAGTACCTCCCGGGACTTAAACGGGACGGGTCCGAGATCGACCGTGGTCCGGGAGTCGTGAGCAGGATCGCCTAGGGTATATTGATATAGCGAAATAGCATTTACTTGTTCGGCGTCGGACGGCTCAGTACAGGGAGTAAATGTGAGATTCGTAGGTCTGACGGACCCTGTCGCCCCAATTGTGGGTGTAGGTGTCGATGATGTCGCCGCCGACGTCGCCGCGGAGGTACTTGACGATTCCGCGATCGCCGGTCCGATCTCTGAGGTGCGTCGTGAAGAAGTGCCGAAAGTAATGCGGGGTGACGTTCTCTTCTGCGCCGCCGCCGGATCGGTACCATCCGGAGTCGCTCGCGTGGCGTTCGACGAGGTGATGGACCATATCGGGGGTGAGCCGATAGCCCCAACTCCCCGACGTGCTGCAAAACAGCGGCTCCGCGGGCGAGCGTGTCTCCGGACGGATCGCGAGCCAGCGGCGTAACGCCGTCTCGAGCTCTTCGTCGACGGGAACGACCGTCGACCGCTTCCGTTTGTTCGACGCCGTGCGCTCCTCTCCCGCGAGTACCTCGCCGGCGGCTGGTTCCGCCGAGACGTACAGTGACGGACCGCGGTTGTCGAGTTGGGGCCGCGGAGCGGTCTCACGGTTCGATACAGCGGCGAGCGCTGCATCGCGTGCCTCACTCGTCGCCGCTTCGAGGACGACATCGCGAAGGTCGAGGTTACACAGTTCTCCGACGCGGATCCCGGTCTTCAGAAACGTCACGACGACCGCGTGATCCAGCGGATGGGCGATCCCGGCGAGGAACTCTCTCATCGCCGGAACTGACACGTCTCGGCGGGACGGGTTCGTGTCGATCCGCTCGTCCATCTCCTCCATCACGAGTGCCATCGGATTGGAGTCGAACGCACCGACTTGAGACAGGTACGCGTAGAACCGATGGAGATACGACGCGTACGTCGCGACGGTGCTGTCCGCCAGGTCCCCGTGTCGAAGCGAGTGAATCCAGGCCATACAGTCCCGGTGGGTGGCGTCTTCCGGTTCGATCCCGATTCTCCGGGGGTTCCGCGACGGATCGGCGAGGAACGCCTCGAAGCGTCGAAGCACCCGTTCGTATGCCTCGCGGGTCCGCTCGGACTTCCCGTGGTAGGTCATATCCTGGAGGAAGTACCCGACGGGATCATCGAGTTCCTCGTCGCCTGCGGTATCGACGCTCATTGCTCCTCCGCGGGCGTCAGCGCGTACCCCCCGTGGCGCCCGCTGTATCGGACCGCGTTCGAGGCCTGGAGCTCCTGAAGCGTCTCGTCGAGGCGACTCTCGATGTCGTCGGTCAGTGCTGCGAGCAGGTCGTCCCACGACTGATACTCCGACTCCGAGAGCACGTCGAGGACGCGATTCTGGAACCCACTTTCCGCCGGCTGACCCCTGGGGTACGAGGCTCCATCATCCGGTTCCTCGGACGTCTGCGTGGCGTCGCGTCCGGGGGCGGATGGAACCTCGAAGTCGCGTCGACCGGCTTGGACCATCGTCCGGACGAACTCGCTCTGGCTCATCCCCAGTTCTTCGGCGTGCTCGCTCCAGCGCTCTTTCTGGTACGCCGGGACGTACGTCATCACCGTCTTCCGCTCGGTGTCTTCGTCGGCGGCCATACTCGACCGTGTCGGCCCCACCCACTTCATTGTACTGCAGAAATCAGAATAAGAGAGATTAGGTGTGTCTCTACCCCCGCTTCTTCGACCGTATTGTTAATTTATTTGTGTAGATGATATCAAAATTTCTCCGCTAGGTTGTATATACACAGATAAACATATTCCACCACGTGCGCCCAATCCCGACTTCCCGGAACGTACCAGCGACGATCCGCAACCACCTCTGTGGATACGCGGTCGATGTTGGAACCAACAAAGATCGATACTTCCTCGAACGGATTCGGCTGCGTCGTCGAAATCGCACAGCCGTCATCCATCGAACGCAGGATCCGACGGGGTGAGTTGGACGGCCAAAAGTCGACTGTCCCGTTAGATGGCGTGCTTTCGGCCTCACGTCTGTGTGATCACGTAGCTGGTCGACATCCCGATGAGATCCGTCTGAGACGGAGAGACGCGGCGAGAGCCGGAAGCGGCGAACGATCGATCGCTCCCAAAGAGATTCCGACGCCCGTAGGGACACCTACCGCTTCACTCGGGAGTACCGTGTGAACACGTTCGACGGACGAAACCATCGCGGCTCGGTACGCGCCCCCGTTCGGCAGAGACCGGTGATTCAGGACAGTCGTATCCGCTCGAGCACCTTACGGGGCCGTGTCGGGGTCGACGCTACGAGAGATCACCGCATCGAGGAGCGGATGAAGCGGCTCTGATCGAACGATCTCGCTCTCGCGATCGTATCCGACGATGCCGGCCTCCGCGAGTAGCGGGAGGTCGGTGTGTACCAATTTGATCTGCACCCGTTTCTGTTCATCTGTCGAGCGCTCTCCCCCCGCGTCGTCCCACTGAGCGAGAGCGCCGGCCAGCTCGTCAACAGTACACTCCTGTCGTTCCCGCAGTACGTGCAGGAGTCGACGACGACGCGTTGAGCCGAGTCCCCGGTAGACCTGATCGTTGCGCAGCTGCTGAGGCTTCTCGATTCCCGAACTCCGATCGAAGGGGACCGATTCGTCCCGACTATCTCCCATCCCGTCGTGTCAATGCAGTATGAAGAACAATAAATATTGCTGCTACTCCGGTACTACTGGTTATATATGGGTGGTATGGCCGAGTAATGGACTCGAACCTCCCGAGTCGAGAACCGAGCCGGCCTCCACCCGAGAACTGGTTCGGTGACCACCGCGTACCAGGCCGACCGGTCCCTCGAGTATCGACCATCGGTCCGAACGCCGGTACCGCGCCGATCGACTCAACTGGCTGTCACTGTCCCGTTCGTCTCGTGAAAACGGTGTCTCCGAACGAACGTATGTATCTTATATCGCTATATCGAATCAGTCGTCTCCGGTGATCGTCTCGGGCCCCGGACGGTCCCGGTCGACGACCCCGTCCGTCCACGTTCCGCGCAGGAAGTACGCTCCCGAGAGCACCACGATCAGCACGTTCGCCGCGGCGATCCCGTACCAGATCCCCGTCGCACCCAGGTCGAACCACGTCAGGAGTGCGTACGCGGGCGGGATGCGGAGCAGAATGAGCCCCAAGATTCCGAAGAGCATCGCCAGTCTGGTGCTTCCGCTCCCGCGATACGCTCCCTGGATGACGTAGAACACGCCGAGGAAGACGTAGGTCGCACCGACGATTCGGAGGTACTCCGCCCCGATCGCGACGACGGCGGCCGCGTCCGTCCCGGTGATGAAAACGCCGACGATGGCGGTCGCGTTGAGATAGATGACGGCAGAGACGCCGACGAGGACGGCGGCGACGATTCCCGCGCTCGCCAGGACGGCACGTTTCGCCCGCTCGGGCTGTTTGGCGCCGAGGTTCTGCCCGACGACCGTCTCGGTCCCGCGGGCGAGCCCGAGTGCCGGAAGGACGACCAGCGAGGTGACGCGCGTTCCGATTCCGTACGCGGCCACCGACTCCGCGCCCGCGAGCGCGACCAGGGCCGTGATGACCGTCACGCCCAGCGACTGGGTGCTCATCTCGACGCTGGCCGGCGCGCCGATGCGGAATATCTTCTCGACCGTCTCCCGCGTCGGCAGGAAGTCCCGCGGCGCGAGGTGGATGCCGACCCGACCGGAGAGGAGGAGGCCGAACGCGATTACCGCACCGACCCCCCGAGAAGCGATGGTCGCGATCGCCGCGCCCTGTACGCCGAATCCGTCGAACCCCGTCGACGCGTAGAGATCGGCCTGAAGCGCCGAGAGGCCCGCGACGTCGAACAGGAGGTTGTCCTGAAACCCCAGGATGAGGAACGGGTCGATGACGACGTTCAACACGACTCCGAGGAGCATTAGATACAGCGGCGTCCTCGTGTCGCCCCAGCCTTGGAGCAACGACTGAAAGATGAAGAATCCGAAGACGAACGGGATCCCGAGGAACATCGTCCGGGTGTAGGTCACCGAGAGTTCGAAGACGACCGTGCCCGGAGTCGCGCCGATCAGTCGGAGGAGCCCCGGAGCCAGCGCGTAGCCGAGGATCGAGAAGACGACGGAGAGGCCGATCACGAACGCGATGGTTTGGCCGGCGACGGCGTTGATCCGGTCGTGGTTCCCGGCGCCCTTGTTCTGGGCGACGAGCACCGTGCCGGCGACCGTGAACCCGGCCGCCAGCGTGATGACGAGAAAGACGATCGCCCACGAGAAGGAGATGGCGCTGACGGCCTCCTGTCCGAGTCGGCCGACCCAGAACGTGTCCGCCAGGTTGTACGCCACCTGCAACATGTTCGTGAGGACGATCGGCACCGAGAGGACGAGGAGCGGTTTCAGCAGCGCGCCGTCCGTGAGGTTCACCGCGCGCCTCGAACCGGGGCCGCCGCTCATCGGTCCCCCGAGAGTACCGTCTCGGCGTGCGTAATCGCGTCACGAGGACCGCGGGGCGAGTCGAGAGCTGAAATCGCCTTTGACACTGCTGAACGGATAGCCGGTGAGCGCGTATATCGATTCCGTTCAGTTCGTAGAAACGTCCTATCGGGCCGTCCGATCGGGTTCCGATCCGAGCCACAGGCGGACGCGCTGGACGGCGACGCCGACGACGAACGCGACGCCGACGTTCGTCAGGACGCCGAGAACCCCGATACCGACAGTCAGCGGGAGGTCGTCGGTGTCGAGACCGGCACGTCCGAGTTCGACGGCGATGACAGCGAGTACGACGCCGAGCATCGCGAGCGGGAACGCGGCCACGACGCCGACCGCCAGGACCGCCGCCAGCGCGTAGAGGATACCGAGAATCAGGTTCGCGCCCGCCGTTCGCGCACCGAAGGCGTACTTGCCGGCGACGCCGCCGCTCCCGTGGCACATCGGCATCGCCCCCAGCGGGACGGCGAGGAGGTTCATCGCGCCCATACTGGTGGCGAGTTCGTCCGCGGAGACGTCGGCGTCGAAGTAGTCCGAGAGGAGCAGCGAGGTCGCGACCGCCGCGTTGCCGACGGTCATCGCTAACTGTCCGACCGTCGCCCCGAGAGACGCCGACGACGCGTCCGCCACCGTCGGAAGCGTCACGCCGATCGCGGGGAGTCGCGGGTCGGGGAGCCC
This sequence comes from Halobellus limi, assembly GCF_004799685.1. NCBI lineage: Archaea > Methanobacteriati > Methanobacteriota > Halobacteria > Halobacteriales > Haloferacaceae > Halobellus > Halobellus limi. Next base: position 1,374,127 of record NZ_CP031311.1, on the reverse strand, counting down.
CGTCTGTGTGACTCCGACGGCGACGCCGAGACCGATGACGAGGAGCGTGCTCGTACGGGGACGACCGACGGCGACGCTGACGGCGACCGCGGCGAGCGCGAGAAGCGCGTAGCCGACGCCGTCGAGACTCAACTGGATCCCCGTCTCCAGCAGCACGAGCCCGACCGCGAGCTGGACGCCGCGGATCACCGGCTGCCCGACGTGGCGTTCGATCCGGGCCAGTGCGCCGGTGGTACCGACGAGCAACAGCACGACGCCGGCGAGGAGTCCCGCGACGACGAGTTCGCCGGTCGTCAGCGAGCCGGCGATGACCAGCGCGGCGAGCGCCTTCATCGGCTCCACCGAGATCGGCAGTCCGTAGTGGACCCCCCAGATCACCTGGAACGCCGCGAACCCCAAGAGCAGCCGCCCGAGCGACAGCTCCGTGAGCGCGGCGACGGCCACGACGATGGGCAGGACAGTAACCGAATCCCCTAACGCGCCGGTGAACTCACTTCGGGACAGTTCGATGTCCCAGTGTCGCGCGTGACCGGCGAGGGTGGTCATTGATTACCCGGAGTACTGCCGGTTACATAACGTCTGGGAAATGTGGAGAGGATCCGGGAGGCCGCAAATGCCGGACTTTCTGTTTCACAAACTGCGAAACCGAATACAGTTACAGCGGGACGCCACGGGTCGCCGTCGCCTTGAACGAGACGACGACCTCGTTTCCGGCGTCGAGTGCGAGTTTCTTCCGGCTGTCCTCGGTCACCAGCGCCAGGACCGGCTGATCGAGGCCGATGTCGACGGCGACGCGGGCGATACGGTCTCCCGACTCGACGCCGACGACGGTCCCGGAGAACCGGTTGCGGGCGCTCGTGTGTTCGGGCACCGGCGTGTCGTCGGGGTCGGTGAGCGTCACGGCGTCCGCCCGCAGCGACAGTTGCACCTCGTCGTCGCCTTCGGGTACCAGCGCTCGGACGTTTCCGGCCGACGTCTCCACGGTCACGAGTTCCCCGTCGCGTTCGGTCACCGTCCCGACGATGACCGTCTCCGCGATCTCGGCGACCCCCTCGAAGGACGCTCTCGTCCGTTCGAACGCGGCCAGCAGGTCCCGCGCAGTCTCCGTCAGCGTGCTCCCGCCGCCGCCGGACCCGCCGCGCGTCCGTTCGACGAGCGAGCCGAACGCCGCCTCCAGTTCGACGACGCGCCGCTGGGCGTGGGCGTACGACCGCCCCAGCGACTCCGCCGCGGTGTTGAGAGAGCCCTCCCGATCGATCGCGCGGAGGAGCGCGACGTCGCGAGCGTCGAGCGTCACGCCGTCGCTGCTGATGTACGCGTCGAAGGAGGAACTCGTCTCCATAGCCGGAAACTGGCGTACGGAGAGCAAAAGCGTTATGTCTGCGCTGACTGAACGGTGGTTATATCGATGACGAAACAACGATCGCAGTCTACCGAACGGAGCACGGCTGGATTCGGCGGGAAGACGTCGCGTCGAGCGTTCCTCGGCGCCGGTCTCACAGCGGGCATCACGGCGCTCGCCGGCTGTTCGGGGATCATTGGCAGCGGACAAAGCCAGGAGGAACAGGCCGGCGTCTCCGGCGAGACGCTCACGCTGACCACGACGACGAGCACCTACGACACGGGGCTGCTCGACGAGATCCACCCGGACTTCGAGGAGATGTACGGCGTGACCGTCGACGCGGTCGCCCAGGGGACGGGCGCGGCCCTGGAGTCGGCGCGCAACGGCGACTCCGACGTGGTGATGGTGCACGCTCGCGGCCTCGAAGACGAGTTCATGCGCAACGGCTACGGCATCAACCGCCGCGACCTGATGTTCAACGACTTCGTCATCGTCGGTCCGGAGAGCGACCCGGCGGGAATCGGGGGGATGGGCTCGGCCACGGAGGCGCTCACCGCCATCGCCGAATCCGAGGCGGCGTTCGTCTCCCGCGGCGACAACTCCGGCACCCACACCAAGGAGCTCAACCTCTGGGAGGCCGCCGGAACGGAGCCCGGCGGCGACTGGTACCAGGAGACCGGCACCGGGATGGGCGAGGCGCTGAACATCGCCAACCAGCAGGGCGCCTACACACTCGCCGACCGCGGGACCTTCATCTCACAGCGATCGGAGATCGACCTCGTCATCCTGGTGCAGGGGCCCATCGAGGACGGCCCGGAGATCCTCGCGAACCCCTACGGAATTATGGCCGTCAACCCCGGCGTCCACGACAACGCCAACTACGACCTCGCGATGGCGTACATCGGGTGGATCACCAGCCCGGGCGCCCAGGACGCCATCTCGAGCTACCAGATGAACGGGGAGCAGCTGTTCTTCCCCGAGGCCGTCTCCGAGGACCCGAACTTCCAGCAGTACGTCCCCGAAGGGTGGAGTAGCGACTCCAGCGAGTAACCGTGCCGTCCGAACCGGTCGTCCACCTGCTGCCGGCGCTCGTCGACCTCTCCTTCCGAGAGGGGTACGTCCGGAGTATCATCTACGTCTCGCTGTACGTGAGCGGAATCGCGGTAATTCTGAGCACGCTGTTCAGCATCCCCGTCGCACTCGTGATGGGCTTTACCGACTTCCCGGGCAAGCAGATCGTGAAGTCGATCATCAACACCGGGATGGGCTTTCCGAGCGTCGTCGTCGGCCTGTTGGTGCTCTTCATCGTCTCCAATCAGGGGCCGCTCGGACCGCTGGAGCTCATCTTCACCAAGGAGGCGATGATTATGTCCCAGTTCGTGCTCGCGACGCCCCCGATCACCGCGATCAGCCTCGCGTCGATCACGAGCGTGAGCGACAACGTCCGCGACGCCGCGCGCGCGCTCGGCGGGACGCGCCTCGACGTGGCGCTGGTCGTGATCAAGGAGGCCCGATACGGCATCGCGACGGCCATCCTCGCGGGCTTCGGCCGTGCGATCAGCGAGGTCGGGTCCGTCCTCATCGTCGGCGGCAACATCACGAGTGCCAGCGGGATCTCACAGACCCGGACGCTGACGACCGCGATCCAACTGGAGGCGAGACAGGGACAGTACGACACGGCGTTGGTGCTCGGTGCGGTGCTTCTGGCACTCGTGCTGACCGTGAACGCGATCGTCGTCCGGTTCGGTGACGAGGGGTCGATGAGCCGATGATCCGGCTCTCGAACGTCACGCACGCCTACGGCGAGGAGACGATCGTCGATGACCTCTCGCTGCCGGTCGAGCAGGGCGAGGTCCTCGCCATCATCGGTCCCTCCGGCGTCGGAAAGACGACGCTCCTCCGGATTCTCGCGCTCTTCACGCGGCCGACGGAGGGCACCGTCGAACTCGACGGCACGCCGGTGTGGGACGTCGACGAGGAGGAACGCCTCGCGCTCCGACGCCGCATCGGGATGGTCTTTCAGGACGCGAGCCTGTTCGACGCCACGGTGGCTCGGAACGTCGAGTACGGGCTTCGGGTGCGACAACCGTGGAGCGATCGGGTCCGCGACGCGCTGGGTTCGGTCGTCGCGCCGAACGGGACGCCGGAGGCGGTGAAACGGTCGCTCGACGTCGTGGGACTGACCGAGAAGACCGAGCAGTCCGCGCGGTCGCTCTCCGGCGGGGAAGCCCAGCGCGTCTCCTTCGCGCGGGCGCTGGCGTACGACCCCGCCTACCTCCTGCTCGACGAACCGACGTCGGACCTGGACCCGCGGAACACGAGCGTGATCGAGGAGGCGGTCCTCGAAGCGCGCGACCGCGGCATCGGCGTCGTGGTCGCGACCCACGACATGCACCAGGCCGAGCGCATCGCGGACCGGGTGGGCGTGCTGCTCGGCGACGGCTTCACCGAGATCGGACCCGCTGAGAAGGTATTCGACGATCCCGACGACGAGCGTACGCGGAAGTTCGTCTCCGGCGAACTCGTCTACTGAGACCGCCCGGCGGGATCGATACGGGTCGGCGGGACCGATACGTGCCGACGCCCGCCTCACGACGGTTGTTCTCGTCTCTTCCCGCCGAGCGTCGTCGACGGGTGGGCGCCCGGCGGTACGAAGCGAGCGTAATCAGTATCAGCCCTCGGCCTCGACCGGCTCGATCAGGTCCGCGGCGTCGTTCGCGGGGCTGTTCACGCGCGTCGAGACCGGGTAGGCGCGCCAGTCGTCGCCGGCGTGCGGGTCGAGCAGGTCCGCGACGTCCCCGCCGTCTCCGTGGAGCCACGTCGACTCCTCGTCGGGGTCGAGGACGACCGCCATCCGGTGGTGCAGGTCCGAGACGACGTCGTTCGGCTCGGTGGTGACGATGGCGAACGACTCGACGGCGGCCGAGTCGTCGCCGGAGTCGCTCCCGGTTCCGTCACCGTTGCCGGAAGCGCCCTCGCTGCCGGCACCGACGCCGAAATCCCCGAGTCCGGTCTGGGTGTGCGTCGGCTCCCAGCGCTCCCAGAGCCCGGCCATCGCGAAGGGGCGGTCGTCCTCGAACGCGACCCGGTAGGGCCGTTTCGTCTCTCCGTCTCGGACCCACTCGTAGAACCCGTCGGCGGGGACCAGACACCGCCGTCGCTCGTACGCCTCGCGAAAGCTCGGCTTCTCGTCGAGCGTCTCCGCGCGGGCGTTGATGCGGTCGTTGCCCGCCGACTCGTCGTCGGCCCAGGAGGGAATCAGGCCCCACTTCAGCCGGCGAAACGCGTCGGGGTCGTCGTTCGTGATCACCGGGAGCGACTGCCCCGGCGCGCAGTTGTACCGCGGTTCGGGCGGTTCGGCGAAGTCGGCGTCGAACCGGGACGCCAGTTCGTCGGCGGGGGTGAAGAGCGTGTAGCGGCCGCACATACGCCGACCGAGGCGCCGGAGACGCAAAACGGCCCTGGCCGACGGCCGGGGATCTCGGCGGTCCCGGCGGGCGCCGACGTCCCCGGTCCCGACGATCGCGACCGTCTCCGACCCCGACGTACGCGGTCCTGACGGCCGCAGCGCCCGGGCGCGCCTCGAAGGGTTTAGGCCCTCGCCGCTCTCCTGTCCGGGTATGCGCATCGAGAACAGCTTCGTCCCCGCGGAGGGGGTCGGCGAGGGCCGCGAGCGCTCGCTGTGGGAGGCGGGCATCCTCACCTGGGAGGAGTTCGACCCCGCGCGAGCGCCGCTGGGGCCGAAGACCGGCGAGCGGGTGGAGTCGTTCGTCGCGGAGGCGCTGGAACGCCTCGACGACGGGGACGCCCGGTACTTCGGCGAGCGGTTCCCCGCCGGGGAGACCTGGCGGTTCTACGAGAACTTCCGCGAGGAGGCGGTCTTCTTCGACATCGAGACGACCGGCCTCGACTCGGGCCGGGAGGACGTCACCACCGTGTCGTTCACGCGGGACGGCGACACGACGACGCTGATCCGCGGCGAGGACCTCACCGACGAGCGCCTCCGCGAGCAGTTCCGCGACGCGCCGCTCGTCGTCTCCTTTAACGGAAAGCAGTTCGACGTCCCCTTCCTGGAGGACAACTTCGAGATCTCGATCGATGCCCCGCACCTCGACCTGATGTACCCCTGTCGACGGATCGACCTGACGGGTGGGTTGAAGTCGATCGAGAAGGCGGTCGGGATCGATCGGGACCGACCGGACCTCTCGGGGCGGGACGCCGTGCGGCTCTGGTACCGCTACGCCCGCGACGGCGACGACGACGCCCTCGACACCCTGGTCTCGTACAACCGCGACGACACCGAGAACCTCCGCAACCTCGCGGACGTCGTCGCCCGACGCCTGCACGAGGACTCGCTGGGCTCTGTCGCCGGTGAGTCGCCGGGGATTCCGGACCCGCTGGCGTAGGCGCGGCCGTTCGCCAGCCGGCCTGTTTTTGGCGAACCTAAAAATTCAAATAGCCGGGGGCGAAACGGCGGGTAATGAGCGAGTACACCTTCGACGACCTCGCGGTCGTGATGGGCACCTACAACGAGGAGGCCGCAATCGAGAAAGTCCTCACGGACATCGACGACGTGACCGACGGCCGCGCGGAGGTCGTCTGCGTCGACAGTTCGAGCGACCGGACGCCGGAGATCGCCCGCGAGCACGGCGCGACCGTGATCGAACAGCCGCCGATGGGATACGGCTACGCGGTCCGGGAGGCCGTCCTCGCGCCCGAGCGCCCCGTCGTCGTCACCACCGACTGCGACGACACGTATCCGATGGAGAAACTCCCGCAGTTCCTCGAGCTGATCAACGAGGGCTACGACGTCGTCTCCGGGGACCGACTCTACCACGGCGCGGAGGCGATGCCGACTTTGAACCGACTCGGAAACGCCGCCTTCGCGCTGCTCGCGTCCGGACTGATGGGCGAGCGCGTCCACGACACGACGACCGGGATGCGCGCGTACCGGCGGGAGCTCCTCCACGACATCGAGTGGACCGAGAACACGGGGCTCTCGGCGGAACTCCTGATCCGGCCGCTGATGCGCGGCTACGAGATCCGCGAGGAGCCGATCCCCTACCGCGAGCGCGCCGGCGAGACCAAACTCGATCCGTTCGAGGGCGGGGCCGCCATCGCGAAGTCGATCGTGAAAGTGTGTCTCGAAGAGCGGTTCGGGTAGCCCGTGTGCCCGTTCGGTTCGGGTAGTCGAACGGAAACGCGCGCTCGCGGCCGCTAGCGGCCGCTAGCGGAGGATGTCGGCGATTCGCCGCGGCTCACCGCTCAACGAGGGGTTCTCCTCGACGATCTTCAGCACCTCGTGGTCGGTCACGTCGGGGTAGGACTTCTCGGTCGCCTCCTCGATGAGCGACTTTTCGAGCCTGAATTCGGTCCCTTCGTAGACGACGTCGACGCCGTCCTCGTCGAACGAGAGCGCAGTCATACGCGATCGTAATCGATCACGGAGTAAAAGCCCATCAGTCCGGACCGGGAGCCGACGCCCGTCCGACGTCCACCGGAGTCGTCCGATACGACCCCGGACAGTCCGACGAGCGTCTGACGCGTCGTTTATTAGGCCCCACGTGTTGCTCCGGAGTGTGGCACTCGGTCAGGACCGACTCGATACGTTAGAAATCCCCGACGGGACGACCGCCGAGGAGCACGACATCGTCACCGACGGTGACATCGTCGTCGGCGGGCAGAGCACCGTCGAGTTCGGCGTCCGCGGCCGCAACGTCCTCGCCGGCGAGCGCGTCACCTTCGGCGGTGACATCGAGGCCGAGGGCGACTGCCGCCTCGACGTCTGGTGCGACGTCGCCGGCAACGTCCTCGTCGGCGAGGACGCCTACCTCGGCGAGCGCGTCCACATCGGCGGCCGGCTGATGGTCTCCGGCGACCTGGACATCGGCGACGACGTCGACATCGAGGAGGGGTTCGAGGCCAACGGCTGGATCGTCATTCGAAATCCAGTGCCGACGCTGGTCTTCTACTTCGTCGTCCTCTCACAGCTCCTCCACATCGGCGAGAACGAGAGCGCCGAGGAACTCGCGAACGCGCTCTCCGGCGAGAGCGAGGACGACCCGCTCGTGATCCCGCGCGGGTCGACCGTCTCCGACGACGCCTGGCAGGCCTCGACGCCCGCGACGGTCGGCGACGAGTGTCGGCTCCACGGCAACGTCCGCGCGGAGACGATCGACGTCGGCGCCGACAACAACATCTTCGGGAGCCTCCGCGCCCGCGGCGACATCGAGGTCGGCGAGGGAACGCGCGTCCACGGCGACGTGACGACCCGCGACGGCACCGTCACCATCGCCGACGGGGCGGAGATCCTCGGCGACGTCTCCTGTTCGGACCTGGAACTCCACGACGACGCCGACGTCGAGGGGACGATCCGCGCCTCGGGCGACATGCGGCTGATTCGCTCGAAGGCGAGCCGCGAGGCCGAATGAGCGCCGGCTGACGGGGTTTCAACCGCCCCGCTGTGACTCTGACGGGATTTTGACCGGATTCCAACCATAGCGCTGTGTACCTGACGAGATTCTGACGAGACTCTGACCGCCCCGCTGTGACTCAAAGACCCCTTTGTGTCACCGGCGCGTCTTTCCGTCCCTCCGCTGTAGTGAGGAGCGAGATGGTATCCAGACGCACACTCGGACTCCTCGCGGTCGTCGCCCTCGTCGCCATCGCCGGCTGCGGAGCCACCGGCAGCGGCGGCGGCGACGGCGGCGCGGCCGGCGGCTACGAACAGGCGACGGGCGTCGAGGCCGACGTGAGGGCGACGCCGGCACCGACGGGCGAACCGCGCGAACAGGTCGGCGACGGCGGTTCCGGAGGTGCGGGCGACGCGTCCGGTGACGTCGTCGACACTGACGAGCGCGCCATCATTCGAACCGGCACCGTCGCCGTCGAGGTCGACGACTTCGAGTCGGCGCAGTCGAACCTCACCTCGACGGTCGAGGGCTACGGCGGCTACGTCAGCGACAGCCGACAGGACCGCCGGCAGATCGGCAACGAGACGTGGGTCCGCGGCGAGTTGGTGCTGCGGGTCCCGAGCGAGCACTTCGACGCGCTCGTCGACGACACCCGCGGCCTCGGCGAGGTCCAGACCGTCGAGGTGAACTCCCGCGACGTGACCGACCAGCTCGTCGACATCGAGGCGCGCCTGGAGAACCTCCGCGCCGAGCGGGATCGCCTGCGAGAACTGTACGACCAGGCGAACACCACCGAGGACGTCCTGGCCGTCCAGCGCGAACTCTCCGACGTGCAGGGCGAGATCGAGCGGCTGGAGGCCAGACAGCAGTCCCTGGAGAACCAGGTCGCCTACTCGACGCTGACGGTTCGACTGGAGGAGCCCCGGCCGACGCCGAACCGCGTCGCCCCGGACCGCTGGTACGACACGCCGGTGCTGTCGGCGTTCATGCAGTCGGTCGACGGCGTCGTCCTCGTCGCCCGAGCGGCCGTCGTCGGCTTCGCGTACGCGCTGCCGTACCTCCTCGCGTTCGCGGTTCCCGTCGTCGTCGTGGGCGGCGTCCTCTGGCGCGTCGCACGGCGGTTCAGAGACGAGTCGTAGTCCAACGTCGACGACGGGTCGAGATCGATGGGAGTTCGGCGCCGACGACGGCTCGGAGACGCTATTCGTCGTTCGCAGATTCGCCGGTGCTGACGGTCACCTGCGCCTCTCGGAGCACAGACCCGGCCATCTCGTAGCCCGGCCGGTAGACGTCGACGACCGTCCCCTCGGGTCGCTCGTCGTCGACGCGCATCAGCACCTCGTGGCGGGTCGGGTCGACGTCCGTCCCCGCCTCGGGGTCGATCGGGTCGACGTTCTCCTCCTCTAAGACGCGATCGAACTCTTCGAGGGTCGACTCGATCCCCGGACGGATGTCGGCGTCCTCGTCCTGATCGAGCGCGCGCACGAGGTTGTCGCGGACGCTGACGACGCGCTCGACGAAGTCCTCGGTCGCGCGCTCGCGGATCTCGTCCTGTCGCTTCTTCGCGCGCTTCTTGTAGTTCTTGAAGTCCGCCTTCGAGCGCTTCAGCGCGGCTTCCAGTTCCTCTACCCGCTCGCTCTTGGCCTCGAGTTCCGACTCCGCGGATTCGACCCGCGATTCGAGTTCCGACACCTCCGCGGCGAGTTCCTCGTCGTACTCGGCGACGCGGTCGGCGACGTTCGGGACCGCCTCCGCCGCGGCGTCGGCGGCCTCGCCGTCTGCGGCGCCCGCGTCGTCGTTCGAGACACTGCTCTCGGCGTCCGCGACGCCGTTGCCGACGGCGTTCTCGACGTCCCGCTCTTCGACGTCCTCGTCGTCTTCGACGTCCGCGTCGGCGGACGCGGCCGCCGCGGTGCGCTCGGGGGACTCATCGCTCATACCTGCAGGGAGTGGGCGACGAGCCTTAAGGATGTACAAACGAGCCGGGCGGTTCGCGGCGCCGACGGGACGGGACAGGACGGGATAGAACGGGACAGGACGGGACTGACCGGCCTGGTTGCGGCGAGCGGGTCAGCGGCGACCGCGTGATTCGGGGCGGACGGAACGTCCTCGACCGCGTGATTCGGCCCGAACGGGACGCGGGCCCCGCTACTGGTACATCCCGATCGGCCGCGCCTGCGTGCTCTCCTCCTCGCTGGCCTCCTGCATCCGCTTCGCGAGGCGCTCTTTCGCCTCACGGATCTGTTCGGCGCGGTCGACCAGGTCCTCGACGGGGACCTCGACGTCCGTGAGCGGTTCGATCCCCTCCTTGATCAGGATCCGCGCGGCCTCCGGATCGGGGAACCGCGGGTCCGACTCGACGACGAGACCGACGGCGGTTCGGTCGGCCTCGACGGCGGCGTTCAGGAGGACGCCGGTCGGCCCGGAGACGAGTCCCGTCTCGCTCGGCGCGGCGATGCCGACGTCGGCGACGAGGTCGACGCCGGCCCCGACTCCCAGCCCGTACAGCGACGGCACGCCGGTGCTCTTCTCTCTGGGAATCCCCGAGAGGTAGATCGGCGTCACGCCGTGGTCGTCGAACCAGCCGGCGAGACAGTCTGCCAACTCCGCGGCGGCCTGCGGCTGGACCGGGACGTCGCTCTGGAGCACGAGGAGGTCGCGTTCCTCGTCGGCGTAGAGTCGCACGGGCGGCTGGAGTTCCGTGTCGTTCTCCTGATAGACCGCCACCTTCGGGAGGCTGTCGCAGTGGACGTTGCCGTAGTGGGTCATCTCGAACTCCTCGGCGAGGTGGTCGGCGGCGATCTTGCCGACCAGTCCGACGCCGGGGAACCCCTCGACGAGCGACGGGTTCGACAGCGACACGTCGTCTGCGAGCACGGAGATTCGCGCCATAGCCGCCGGTACGACGGCGACCGTGGTAAAACTGCGGGCGAGGTCGGAGTTCGGTGACGTGGCAGGGGCGACAGACGGACGCAGACGGGGGAGTTGCCGACGTCCGGAACCGACACCCACAAGCGGGACCGGCGAGTCTCTCACCCTATGCAACCACTGGAGCGGTACGCGTCGCTCCTCGACGACTACGACGCGTTCCGCGCGGCGTGCGAGCGGCCGCTGCCGTCGGTCGTCCGCGTCAACACGCTGAAGGCGTCGATCGAGCGCGCACGCGACGCGCTCGACGCCGAGGGCGTCGCCTACGAGGCCACCGACTGGCACCCCGGCGTCCTCCGGCTCGACGAGCGCGGCCCGGGTACCTCCTGGCCGTACTTCCACGGCTGGCTCCACGGCCAGGAGGAGGTCTCGGCACTCCCCGCGCTGGCGCTGGACCCCCGGCCGGGAGAGGTCGTCTGGGACGCCTGCGCCGCGCCCGGGAGCAAGACCACCCAGATCGCGGACCTGATGGACGACACGGGCGTCCTCGTCGGCAACGACAACAACCTCGGGCGGCTCTCGGCGCTGCGGCACAACGCCGAACGGCTCGGGATCACGAACCTCGCGGTGACGAACCAGGACGCGCGCAACTTCTCTTTCAAGCCGTTCGGCGACCGGACCGACGAGGAAGAACGGATCGAGGCGTTCGACCGCGCGCTCGTCGACGCGCCCTGCTCCTGCGAGGGGACGATCCGGAAGAACCCCGACGCCTTAGAGCGGTGGTCGATGGACCACATCAAAGGCATCGTCGGCATCCAGAAGGGAATCCTCAAACGCGCGGTCCAGGCGACTCGACCGGGAGGCACCGTCGTCTACTCGACGTGCACGTTCGCGCCCGAGGAGAACGAGGCCGTCCTCGATCACGCTCTCGAAGAGGCGGACTGTGAGATCGTCGAGTGGGACGCGCCGGAGGGGTTCGAGACCGATCCGGGCATCACCGAGTGGAACGGCGAGGAGTACGACTCCTCGGTCGAACTGGCCCACCGGGTGTATCCCCACCGCAACGACACGGGCGGGTTCTTCTGCGCCAAACTGGAGGTGACGGCGTGACGGACTCGAACGAGGGCGACGCTCCCGACGCCCCCGACGCAACCGATTCCGCCCCACCGGAGAACGACGGCCAGCGGTTCGACCGCCTGCCGGCGACCGCCGACGAGCGCGACGTTCCCGGTCGTCCCTCTCGCGAGGAGGTCGTCGACTGGTGGGAACAACGCTACGGCATCGCCCCCGAGACGTGGGACGGGCACACGTTCTGGGAGAAGGGGAACGGAAAGCTGTGGGCGTTCGCCGACGACGTGGTCTCGCCGATCGAAGTCGAGGGGCTCGGCCTGCGGATCTTACGCGCCCGCCAGGAGCACTGGAAACCGTCGACGAACGCGGTCCAGCGTTTCGCGACGGACGCCACGAAGAACGTCGTCGTGCTCGACGCCGAGGAGGCGACGCGGTTCGCGAAGGGCGAGGACCAGGAGCTTCCGCGCTGGGACGGCGACTGGGGGTACGTCGTCGCCGCCCACGAGATCGCCGGTGACAACGAGACGTCGGAGACGCCTCGGGCAACCGGCGAGGCCGGTGACGTCGAGCCGATCGGCGTCGGCCTCTACCTCCACGGCGAACTCCGCTCGACCGTCCCGAAGGGCCGGCGAGAGGACCTGTCGTAGGACGGTTCGGGTCGCCGTCTGACCGCCCGTATCAACCGCTGCTCACTTCTCTTCGGCTCCCCTCCGCTCGATCACTTCTCCTCGACGGTCCCGCCGGAGAGCCCCTCCCACGCGACGCGGTAGCCGAGTCGCGAGAGCACCGCCGAGGCGTCGTCGAGACCGTGCTCGTCGAGTACCCCCTCGACGTCCGACAGCGACATCCCGACGTCGATCTCAGCGCCGACCGCGTCGAGTACCGCGGGGCGGACCAGCGTCCCGCCGACCCGCTCGTGCTCGGGGAACGTCACCGAACCGAGCGCGTCGACGCCCACGCCCCGCTCGGCCGCCAGCTCGTCGAGGTCGATCACGTCGGCGTCGGGCGCGAGTTCCGACGGCAGCGACGCCGCGGCCGCCTCGACCAGATCCGCCTCGTACTCCCCGAGCGCGTCGACGACGTCCTTCACGCGAACGCGACCCGAGTACGTGACGACCCGGTGATCCAGCGATTCGATCTCCTCGCCAACGCCGAGAGAGTCGTCGACGGCGACGAGCAGTTCGACGTCGTCGTCGACGCTCCCGAACTGGTCGAGTTTCTTCTCGACGTACTCGGGCGTCCAAAAGCCCATCACCTCGAAGTAGACGCGGAAGGCGGGCGCGACTGTCGTTCCGGCCTCGCCGTCGCGGTCGCCCACCTCCCGCGATCCGGCCGGCCGGTAGTCGAACGCGAAGTCCGGGATCATCGCCCGCGCGCCCGCGGCGAGGGGTTCGGGCTCTCTGGACAGCTCCCAGTCGAGATCCAGGTTCCCGAACCGGGCGGCGAAGTCGGCCTCGACGCCGCTGTCGTAGGTCGGCTCGGTGACCGGTTCGACGTCCGGGACCGAGACGTCGTCGGGGCCGAGGCGCAACTCGCGGTCGGTCCCGCGGTCGTCGATCGTCGCCGACAGCGACCACTCGGCGGTGGCCGCGACGCTGCGGAGCAGGCGGGCGAACGCGGTGCCGTAGCGTCGCGTCCGCCGGAAGAGCGCGTCGGGGCCGGTGACGACGAGGATTCGTTCCTCGCCCGAGGGACCGTCCGCTCCTCCGTCGTCGTCGCGGTCGGCTGCCGTGGTCCCCCCGACACCGTCACCTCGCCGCTCGATCTCGTAGAGGAGCCCGAGCCGCTTGACCGCCGAGACGAGCCGCTTCGGGTCCGAACTGCGGATCCGGACCTCCGTCGCGTCGAACAGCGCGGTCTGGGCCAGCGAGAGGTTGTACTGCTCGACGAGTTCGTCGGGCCCCCAGCGCGGGTCGAACTCCGAGAGCACCTCGTTGACGTCGCGGTCGGCGTACAGCGACCGCTCGATCGCCTCGACCCCGGTCCCGAGCCGATCGGCCGCGGATTCGAGCGCCGCTCGCCGGTCCTCGCCGTCGACGACTCCACCCGCCGACTCGGCGGACTCGAAGACCACGCGGCGGACGCGCTCGGGCGGGAGCGGCGCGCGCGTCTCGAAGACCGCCTCCCGTTCGAGCAGCGCGGCGAACCCCCTGACGAGTTTGAAGTCGTCGGCCTCGCGCTCCAGGTCGTCGAGCGCGTCGTCGAGTCGGTGTCGCGGCTCCCCGACGTGTCCCTGGAAGACGCCGACGACCCGGGCGGCGAGCGGGCGCTCGCCCCGCCCGGCGAACTGGGGGTGGTAGCCGCCGCCCGCCCGGGAGACCCGGAGGAGGTCCTTCCTCAGCACGGCGACGACTTCGGGGCGGCGGGTCAAGAGACTGCCGCCCTCGGACGGGGCGCCCGGACGCCGCCACCGAAAGACCGATGCCCACGGCCGGGCCTCTGACGGACGATGGAACGGCGAACCGTCCTCGGGGCCGCCGGCGTCTCGCTCGCGGCGCTCCTCGGCGGCTGTCTGGGCGCGTTTCCACGCGCGACCGGTCCGCGGAACCCGCCCGACGCGCCGGCCGACCAGCCCCGGCAGACGCCCGATCGCCCGGATCTCGTCGTCGGGACGTTCGACTTCGAGGCCGACGACGAGGGGTCGCTCCGCGTGTTCGGGACCGTCGAGAACCGCGGCGACGTCCAGCGAACGGCGACGGTGACCGTGACCGCACGGGTCGACGGCGAGCCGTTCGTCCGGGAGACGTCTCTCGCCGTCGACCCCGGCGCGACGGCCGAGTGGTCGGTCACCTTCGACGTCTCCTACGAGGAGTTCGCGAGCGGCGGCGACCTCGGCGTCGACGTCGATTGATGGGGAGAGCGCGGTCCCCTCGCGTGGATCACCGCCGTCTGTCCGCCACGCGCTCCTCCGCGGTCTCCTCGCTCACGACCTCGTAGAGCAGGGCCCCTCGTCCGTCGGCCTTCGGGCGGAGGATCCGGCCGAGCCGCTGGGTGAACTCTCTCTCGGAGCCCGACCCGGCGAGGACGACCGCGACGTTGGCGTCGGGGACGTCGACCCCCTCGTCGAGGACGTTCGCCGTCACGACCCGCGAGTACGTGCCCTCTCGGAACCGTTCCAGGATCTCTCGCCGTTCTTCGGCCCCGGTCTCGCTGGTGATCGCCGGCAGCAGGTACCGCTCGGAGAGCCGGTAGACGAGGTCGGTGTGAGCGGTGAAGACGATGACCCGGTCCTCGCGGTGGCGGTCAAGCAACCGGCCCAGGGTGTCGACCTTCGCGTCCGCGTTCATCATGATCCGCCGCGCGCGCTGTTTCGCCAGCAGCGCCTCCCGCGCCTTCGGATCGCTCCCCGAGCGCATCACCAGTTTTCGGTAGTCCGAGCCGCTCCGCAGCGAGAGGTTCGAGCGCTTCAGGTAGTCGACAAACGTGCCCTGGGCCTCCTCGTAGGCCGCCCGCTCGTCGGGGCCGAGCGCGACCTCGATCCGTCGGACCTCGTAGTCCGCCAGGTGCTCGCCCGCGAGGTCGTCGACGTCGGCCTCGTACACTTTCGGCCCCACGAGATCGGCGACGGCCTCGTGTGCGCCGTCGGGGCGCTCGAACGTCGCCGTGAGTCCGAGCCGCGCGGGCGCGGCCAGGAGACGGGCGGCGTCGCGGTAGCCCTCGCCCCCGAGGTGGTGGACCTCGTCGAAGACGACGAGGCCGAAGTCGCCGCCGACGTCCTCCGCGCGCAGATAGGCCGAGTCGTACGTCGACACCGTGATGGACTCCCGAGTCTGCTCGCCGCCGCCGAACTGTCCCACCGGGACGTCGAACTCGGTTTCGAGTTCGCGTCGCCACTGTTCGAGGAGGTCGATCGTCGGCACGACCACGAGCGTCGGGACGCCGAGCGCGGCGATCGCGTCGATCGCGAGGACGGTCTTCCCGGCACCGGTCGGCAGTTCGACGACGCCGCGGTCGCCGTTGGCGCGCCAGGCCTCGACCGCCTCGCGCTGGTACTCGCGGAGGTCGTAGGCGTGCGACAGCGACAGCCGTTCCTCGGGGCGGACCCGATCCTCGAAGCGGATCCCGGCCTCGTCGAGAGCCGCTCGCAACTCGGCGTACCGGTGGGCCGGCGCGCGCGCGACGAGTCCCCGGTCGTCCCACGCGACACCCGGGAGCGACTCGATCTCCGCGTCCGACTCGTCGAGGCCCCCCACGCGGATCGTGCCGTCCTCGAACCGCAGCGTGATCACACACGGTCCTGCGTCGCGATCGTATATATACTGTCGGCCGGTCGCTCCGTCGTCGACCGAGTGCCCCATCGTCGACGGATCACCCGGCCGTCGATCGGTCACCGACCGTCGGACGGCGGTTCGTCGGACGCCCCTCGTGAGGGGTGGCTCGACGATTTTCGTGAGGGGTGGCTCGACGATTTTCGTGACGGGTGGCTCGACGATTTTCGTGACGGGTGGCTCGGCGATCCTCGTGACGCCGTGTTTTTGTACACTGCGGCCGGATCACGGCGTATGACTGACGCTTCCGAGACGGCCGACGACGCGACTCCCGACCTCGACGAATCCGTGGCGCAGTTCCTCAGCGACGTCGACGCCGCGCACGAGGACTACGACCGCGGCTACACCGACGCGGACGCGACGCTGGCGGTGGTGATGAAACACGTCGAGACGCTTCGCGAGGCCCACGAGCGTGGAGAGTAGCCCCACGGCGACCGCTACTCGCCGATGAGCGAGCGGACCCGGTCGACGTACTCGCCGAATTCCGGGTCCGTCCGCCCGCGCGGTCGATCGATGTCCACGGCGACGACCTCGCGGACGCGTCCCGGGTCGGCGGCCATCACGACGACGCGGTCGGCGAGCTTCACCGCCTCCTCGACGTCGTGGGTGACGAAAAGCACCGTCTTCCCCGTCTCCGCCCAGATCCGCAGCAGTTCCCCGTGGAGCATGTCCCGTGTCTGGGCGTCGACGCTCCCGAACGGCTCGTCCGCGAGCAGGATCTCCGGGTCGACGGCGAGCGCACGGGCGATGCCGACGCGCTGTTTCATCCCGCCGGAGAGTTCCTTCGGGTAGGCGTCGGCGAAATCCTCCAGGCCGACGAGTCCGAGCATCTCGTCGACGCGACGGCTCCGCTCGGGTTCGTCGACGCCCTGTTCTTCGAGACCGAAGGCGACGTTGCCGCGGACGGTGCGCCACGGGAACAGGCCGTACTCCTGGAAGACCATCCCGCGGTCGGTGCCCGGCCCGGTGACCGGGTCGCCGTCGAGGCGGATCTCGCCGCCGGTCGGCGCTTCGAGTCCGGCGATCGTCCGGAAGAGCGTCGTCTTCCCGCAGCCCGAGGGACCGACGAGGCAGACGAACTCGCCCTCGGAGACGGAGAAGTTCACGTCCGAGAGCGCCTCGACGCGCTGGCGCTCGGACTCGTAGACCTTGCTCACGCCGTCGACGACGACCTTGGGCGTCGTCGCGTGGTTTACTTCGCTCTCGGAGGAGTCGCTCAGTCCCGCCACGCCAGCGCCCTCCGTTCGACCCGCCGGAACGCCCCGTCGCTCACGAGGAAGACGAGGCTGATGACGGCCATGTACGCCACGCTCACGTCGGTCGCGAGGTTCTGTGCCGCGTTGATGATCTGGAAGCCGACGCCGGGCGCGCCGAACAGTTCGGCGGCGACGACGATCATCCAACACTGCCCGATGCTCGTCCGGATCCCCGTCGCGATCGAGGGGGTCGCCGCCGGCAGGATCACCTTGCGGACCATCGTGAGGTCGTCGTCGACGCCGAGGGTCTCGGCGACTTCCCTGAGGTGCGTCGAGACGCCCTCGACGCCGGCGTAGGCGTTGTAGAAGTTGATCCAGAACGCGCCGATCCCGACGATGAACGCCGCGCCGCCGTGGCCGATCCCGATCCAGACGATGGCGAAGACGATCCACGCCAGCGGCGGGATCGGTCGGAGAAAGCGCGTCACCGGCGTGAGCGCGTCGTCGAGGCGGCCGCTCCAGCCCATCGCGACGCCCAGCGAGATGCCGAGGACGCTCCCGACGACCAGCCCCGGGAGGTAATGGAGGAGGCTCTGCAGCAGGTTCGCGACGAGCCGCGTCGCCGGGAGCGAGACGCCCACGAACGGGACCGTGAACGTCGTCGGCGCGGTGAGTTCGACGGCGAACGCGGTCGCGACCTCGACCGGCGAGGGGAGCAGATACGTCCGGCCGACCGCCATCGCCGCCGCCTGCCAGACCGTGAGGAAGACCGCCGTCCCGGCCGCGCCGTAGGCGAGTCCGGCCGTGTCGAGGTCCGAGAGCGAACCGGTCGCCGTCACGCCCTCGTCGTCCCCCGTCCGCGCCGCGTCCGGCGTCCCCGCCTCCGCCGTCGCGCCGGATTCGAGGCTCATAGGGAGTCGTACACCCCGAAGTCGAACAGGTCGTCGTTCGAGAGCGCCTCCTCGATCCGCCCCGCGTTCGCGGCGTACTCCGAGAAGATCTGCGCGCCGTCCGCGATCTTGTGCGGGTCGGTGATGAAGTCGGAGGCGGGCGAGTCCATCGCCCGGCGCGCGGTCTCGACCGGCAGCGACGACTCGCCGATGACGGTGCTGGCGTGCCGTGCGGCCCCGTCGGGGTTCTCGTTGGCGAAGTTCGTCGCGCGCTGGTGCTGCTCGACGAAGGCGGCCGCCTGCTCGGGGTTGTCTTCGCGGAGCCGGTCGTGCATCAGCGTCACCGCCGCGGGCTGACCGGGCATGAAGTCGCCCGCCCAGGCGATCGACTGATACGGCGCGTCACGCATCTCGACGACCGTCGGCACGGGTTCCATGATCGACGTGCCGTCGACCTCGCCGGCGAGGAGCGCCTGCCGGACCGGTCCCGCGCCGCCGAGCGCGGTGATGTTCACGTCGGATTCGGGGTCGACGCCGACGATCTCCGACAGCCAGTAGCGGAGCAGGATGTCCGGAACCGATCCGGGCGGGAACGTCCCGAAGGTGAACTTCCGTCCCTCTTCCTCCTCGAATCGGGCGAAGGCGTCCGCGCCCGAGTCGGCGTCCGCCCAGATCGCCGCGAAGTCGTCGTGCGCCAGGACCTGCATCGCGTTCTGGATGTTCGCGGCGGTGATCTTCGCGGGGATGTCCTTGTCCATCACGATCATCGCGGGGACGATACCGAACAGCATCACGTCGAAATCGCCCGTCGCGGAGGCCTGCACGATGCTCGGACCGTCGGAGAACACCTCTCCGGAGACCGTCGCCGACAGCTCGTCGAAGTACCCCTCCTCCTGTATGATGAAGTACTGCATATCCGGGTAGATGGGCATGTACGCCACGCGGATCTCGTCGAGGCCGCCGCTCGACCCGCCGGTTCCACCGACGCATCCGGCGACGCCGCCGACTGCCGATGTCGCGGCCGCAGCCTGAAGGAACCGCCGTCGCGAGACGCCCGCCCGGTCGACTTTCGAGTCGCTCTTCATTTGTCCTCCCTTAGTGCCCTACGTATATTTGGACCGTGCACGCGGCGAACGTCGCTCGAAGGCTCGACGCTTCTGAATCCCGATATCGGCTGTTCTGCGCGGTGCAACGACCATACGGTGTGGTCCCGACGGGTCCCGGTAGCGTCACAGAAACAGGAGATAATCTCTGGTATCGGTCCCCGGTTGCGCGAGTGCCGCCGACAGTCGACCGAGGAAGGAAAACCTAACTCGGTGGCCCACCCGAGCCAGAGTATGACGCACTTCTCCGAGCGAGTCGAGCAGGTGTCGATCAGCGGCATCCGCGAGGTCTTCGAGGCCGCGGGCGAGGACGCGATCAACCTCGGACTGGGACAGCCGGACTTCTCGGCTCCCACCCACGCGCGGGAGGCCGCCGCCGAAGCGATCCGCGAGGGGCTCGCCGACGGCTACACCGAGAACAAGGGGTTGACGTCCCTTCGCGAGGCCATCGCAGACAAACACGCCCGCGATCAGGGGCTCGACGTCGACCCCGGCGACGTGATCGCCACCGCCGGCGGCTCCGAGGCGCTGCACATCGCCTTAGAGGCCCACGTCGACGCCGGCGACGAGGTCATCATCCCGGATCCGGGGTTCGTCTCCTACGACGCGCTCACGCGCCTCACGGGGGGGACGCCCGTGCCGGTCCCGCTCCGCGACGACCTGACGATCGACCCCGACGCGATCGAGGCGGCGATCACCGACGACACCGCCGCGTTCGTCGTCAACAGCCCCGGCAATCCCACGGGCGCGGTCTCGCCGCCCGAGGACGTCCGGGAGTTCGCCCGCATCGCCGACGAGCACGACGTCCTCTGTATTTCCGACGAGGTCTACGAGTACACCGTCTTCGACGGCGAGTTCCGCTCGCCGCTGGAGTTCGCCGACAGCGACAACGTCGTCGTCGTCAACTCGGCCTCGAAGCTCTACTCGATGACCGGGTGGCGACTCGGCTGGGTCGTCTCCTCGACGCGCCGAATCGAGCGGATGCTCCGCGTCCACCAGTACGCCCAGGCCTGCGCCGCCGCGCCGTCGCAGTTCGCCGCCGAGGCGGCGCTCACCGGGCCGCAAGACCAGGTGGGCGAGATGACCGAATCGTTCGAGCGCCGGCGCGACATCGTCGTCGACGGCCTCACGGACATCGGACTCGACGTCCCGACGCCCGGCGGCGCGTTCTACTGTATGCCGGAGGTCCCGGAGGGCTTCGTCGACGAGTGCCTGGATCGGGGCGTCATCGTCGTGCCCGGCGAGGCGTTCGGCGAACACGGGAAGGGGTACGCTCGTCTCTCCTACGCGACCGACGAGGACTCGCTGCACGAGGCGCTCGACGTTATGGGCGAGGCGTACGACGCGGTGGTCTAAAACCCACCTTTTTACGCCTCGGGTGCGCGACGCGCACCACTCGGCGCAAAAATCTGGACCAAAAAACCCGAGAGCGAGGCCTTCGCTCTCGGTGAATCGCGCTCACTACCGGGTCCTTCGGACCGCTCGTTCGCGCGAACGCTGAAAATCCGGTTCGTACGCCCGCTAAATAGTCGTTCTACTGGCAATCTGACCTAACCGAATACCGAGCGTCCACAATAGCTTCGGAGCCTACGACGCCGTGCTGACGATCTTGATCACGTCGCCCTCTTCCAACTGGTAGTCCTCGGCGATCCGGCGGTTGGATTTCCCGTCGACCGCGTGGAGGTATCCCTCGCCGATGTCGGAGTGAACGGCGTACGCGAGATCCTTCGGCGTCGACCCGCGGGGCAGGAGAAACGCGTCGGGGAGCACTTCTCCGGTGCCGTCGGTCCACTTCGTCTCGTTCTGGACGGGGTAGGCGGTCACCATATCGAGGACGTCGTAGACGGCGGTGTCGACGGCGCGCTGGACGCCGGTCCCGCCGTGCTCGGCCATCACCTCGCGGATCGTCTCCAGCCCCGCGCGCTGCTCCTCGGAGACGTCGCCGACGACGGTGAAGTCCTCGTCGCCCGGGAGGTACTCGACGACGCCCGCCTCCGCGGCCGTCCGCAGCGCGAGTTCGCCGTCGGCCGTCGACGACACGACGGGCTTGTCCGACTCCCCGAGTCGGTCGAGGTTCTCCGGCGGCGCGACGTCGGCCTTGTTGGCGACGAGCACGATCGGCTTCGTCCGCTCGCGGACGTCCCGCGCCAGTCGCTCGCGGTCGTCGTCGCTCCACTGCTGGGGGTCGTCGGGATATTCGACCGCCCGCAGCGACGCCGCCACGTCGTACTCGGTCGCGCCGAATCCCGTCAGCATCTCCGTCAGGGCCTCGTCGATGTCGAAGTCGGGCGAGCGAGACTTCCGGACGATCGACTCCCAGTTCCGCTCGATGATCCCCGCGAGCCACTGTTCGAGTTCGGCCTCGACGAAATCGGCCTCCTGGACGGGATCGTACGTCCCGATCTCGACGGGTTCGCCCTCGGCGTCGGTGCCGCCGGCGGCGTCGAGGACGGCGAGAATCGCATCGGAGTCGGTGAGCGCGTCGAGGAACTGGTTCCCGAGGCCGCGTCCCTCGTGTGCGCCGGGCACGAGTCCGGCGACGTCGAGCAGTTCGACGGGGACGTAGCGGACGCCGTCCTCGCAGTTGCCGCAGCGCTCCTCGCGGTCGAGACAGGGACAGCGCGTCCGGGCGTGGGTCACGCCGCGGTTCGGGTCGATCGTCGTGAACGGGTAGTTGCCGACGTCGACGTCGGCCATCGTCGCGGCCTTGTAGAAGGTAGACTTGCCGGCGTTTGGCTTGCCGGCGAGCGCGAGCGAGAGCATACCTGTGAGACGAACGACGGCCGGAAGTAGGTTTCCGTGTCTGTCGGTGGCCGGACCGTGCTCCGCAACAGCCACTCGTCGTCTGGGGGGCGAATTTATATACGAAGGCGGGACCATCGCCGCCGTGACCTGAGAAACGCCCCGCGTCGGGCAGCGGTTGTTCGGCACGTCGACGTGGGAGTGGGTGTGCCGACTATTCGCCATACCATCCGAATCGCCTCTCGACGCTCGGAGGCCGCCGGAAAAGCCCTTCCGAGCTTACACCAGCGACTCGTAGACGATGCCCTCGCGCCGCGTCACGATCCGTCGGCCGTCGACGACGACCGGCGTCGCCATCGCGTCGAATTCGGCATCCAGGTCGGCGAACGCGGGCCAGTCGGTGACGACAAGCGCGGCGTCCGCGCCGTAGAGCGCCTCGCCGGCGGAGTCGGCGTACTCGATTTCCGGGTACTTCTCTCGAAAGTTCTCGGTGGCGACGGGATCGTAGCCGACGACATCCGCGTTCGCATCCAGCAGGGCCTCCACGAGCGGGATGGCGCGGGAGTTGCGGACGTCGTCGGTGCCGGGCTTGAACGCGAGGCCGAGCACCGCCACGCGAGCGCCGTCGGGATCGAGGTGCTCGCGGAGGCGACCCAGCAGGCGGACCGGCTGTCGGTCGTTCACCTCGACGGCGGCCTCGAGCATCGCCGGGTCGTAGCCCACGTCGCGAGCGGCCGCGATGATCGCGGCGACGTCCTTCGGGAAGCAGCTGCCGCCCCAGCCGACGCCCGCACCGAGGAACGCCGAGCCGATCCGGTGGTCCAGACCGATGGCCGAGAGGACCTCCTCGGAGTCGATCCCGTACTCCTTGCAGATGTTCGCGATGTCGTTCGCCAGCGAGATCTTCGCCGCGAGGAAGCCGTTGTTGGCGTACTTGATCATCTCCGCCTCGGCGACGCCCGTCTCGACGACCGGCGGATCGTCCGCGCGCGCAACGAGGGGGTCGAACACGTCGCGGAGCGTCTCGGCCGCGCGCTCGGTCTCGGAGCCGAGGACGACCTTGTCGGGGGAGAGGAAGTCCTCGACGGCGCTGCCCTCGCGCAGGAACTCGGGGTTCATCCCGACGTCGACGTCCTCGCCGAGCGTCTTGCCGGACTCTTCTTCGAGGATCGGGGCGATCACCTCCTCGGTCGTGGTCGGCACGACCGTGCTCTTGGTCACGACGAGGTGGTGGCCGTCCTTCTCGGCGAGCGCCGCGCCGAGCGAGCGCGCGCCGGCCTTCATGATCGAGAGGTCGATGTGGCCGTCGTCCTCGGAGGGGGTCGGGAGCGCGAGGAAGGTGGCGTCCGTGTCGCGGACGGCCCCGTAGTCGGTCGTCGCGCGCAGTCGGTCGCCGGCGTGCTCTGCGACGAGGTCGTCGAGGCCGGGTTCGTGGATCGGCGCGTCGCCGTCGTTGAGCGTCGCGACGATATCCTCGTCGATGTCGACGTTGACCACGTCGTGGCCCACCTCGGCGAAACACGCCGCGATCGTCGTCCCGACGTAGCCGCTGCCGACGATGCTCAGTTGCATACCCGAGTCGACGCCGGCCGATCGTTTCAATTTTCGCGTTCGGGGAGTGGGCCCCGGTTCCGACCCGGTCCCGAGCGGACAGAAGCGAAAACCCGGAGTAGGGTGAGAGCGAACCGAGTCCTATGTCGAAAGACCGAGACGGCTCTCACGGGACGGCAGAGCGGTCCCCCGACGCCGTGACGTCCCGGCCGACGGTCGCCGGGACGTCGTGGCTGGTCGTCTATCTGAAGGGAATCTGTATGGGCGCGGCCGACGCCGTGCCCGGCGTCTCGGGCGGAACGATCGCGCTCGTGACCGGGATCTACGAGCGGCTGATCGCCGCGATCACGGCCGTCTCGCCCGCCCGGATCCGAGCCGTCCTTTTCGGATTCCTCCCGGGTCGCCGCGAGGACGCCGTCGACGCGCTCCGCGCGGTCGACGCCGGCTTCCTGCTGGTGCTCGGCGCGGGAATTCTCACCGCGATCGTGACGATCACCCGCGTGGTCCACGTCGGCATCCAGGACTTCCCCGTCCTCACGTTCGGGTTCTTCTTCGGGCTCATCGCCGCCTCGGCGTGGGTGCTGTTCTCGGAGGTCGCCGTCGACACGCTCCCCCGAGCGGCCGCCGCCGTCGCCGGCTTCGTCCTCGCGTTCGTCGTCTCCGGGCAGGCGGCCGCGACGCTCGGCGACGGACTCCCGGTCACCGTCGCCGCCGGCGCGATCGCGGTCAGCGCGATGATCCTCCCGGGGATCTCCGGGTCGCTGCTGCTCATCATCCTGGGCCAGTACGAGTACATGACGGGGACGCTGTCGGCGTTCGTCGACGCGCTCCTGGCACTCGCGACCGGCGGCCCGACCGCACCCATCTGGGAACACGGCGCCGTGGTCGTCGCGTTCGTCGCCGGCGCGTTCGTCGGCCTGTTCACGATCGCTCACGCCGTTCGGGCCGCGCTCGAACGCGCCCGGACGGCGACGCTCGCGTTCCTCGTCGCGCTGATCGTCGGGGCACTGCGCGCGCCGGTCGCCCGGACCGGCGGCCAGTTGGCCGAACTCGGCCGCTCCTGGACGCCGACGGCCATCGCGGCGTTCGTCGCCGCGGCCGTCGTCGGGGCGGTGCTCGTGGTACTCCTGGATCACTACACCGGCATCGGCGAGATCGACGGCGACGCGTAGCGGGCCGCTGTCGGCTCTGTCCGGCGTCGATTCAGCGGCGCGAACTGAGGAACGAAAAGCGAACGGGGGCCGGACCGGGACTGACGACAGTCGAACGACGGGCCCCGACCGCGACGGCGGTCGAACGCGGGTGTCGGCCCGGGGTCCGGCCGCCTCGGGCCTCCGCACGGTCGGGGGATGGATCTTCGAGGTCGTGGAGCGTCGGCGATCCGGCGGCGTACGGCGCCACTCGACCGAAGGCGTGACGCCACCACCGGCTTCGCCGACGTCGTTTCGTTCGCCTGGCCTCTCACTCCCGTGGGACCGAGATGTTGATCAGCGATTCGTTGCCGCAGGCGTCACAGACACCGCCGCTGTCGGTGCGGGCGCCGCAGGAACGACACTCGTACCGACTCGTCTCCGGATGGTAAGGGTCGACATCACCGTTGTATATCACCATAGTAGTGTGAGATCGATTCACACGCTTAACGGTTGTCCTGATATAACGAAATACAGTCTAAAGACGTATAATCAAATAATGTATCCCACGATCGGACATCAAATTCGCTCTATCTGGTGCAGATGTGTACGAACGTTTCACCTCGTGTCCGCCCCTCGACAGTCGTAAACCCGGCCTCCTCGAACGCGGTGACCGCGTCACCGAGACCGAAGCGTTCGTCCATCGGCGGGCCGTCGGACCCCGCTCCCGCGCTCGACCAGTCGAGCGTGACCACGCGGCCGCCCGGGCGGACCACGCGCGCGAGTTCGGCCAGCGACGCGTCCTCGGCGAACTCGTGGTACGTCATCGTCGAGAAGGCGGCGTCGAGTTCGTCGTCGTCGAACGGCAGCGACGACGCCTCGGCGGTCACGAACTCGACGGCGTCGGGGGCGCCCTTCTCCCGGTAGTGTTCGTGCATCTCCGCCTGCACGTCGACGGCGTAGAGGTGGCCGACGAACGGCGCGATCTCGTCGGTGTAGAACCCGGTTCCGCTACCGATGTCGGCGACGACGTCGTCGGGGGCCGGATCGACCGCGCCCAGCAGTTCCTCGCGAGAGCAGAAGCGATACCGCTCGGCGTCTTCGAGCGCGTCGGCCCGTTCGGCGTCGAACGTGTGGAATCCCATACCCGCTTTAGGAACGATGCGAACCTAAAGGTGTGTTCGTCGGCAGGCGGTTCGTCAGCCGGCGGTTCGTCAGCAGGCGTACTGCGCGACGGGGACCGCGACCGATCGCCGCCGGGCCGCCGGCGCTGCCGCAGCAGTCAACGTTAACAGGGACGGCGGCGAGTTTCGAACGATGGCACCGACACTCCGAACCCCGAGCGAACGGACCTGTGAGCGCTGCGGCCGCGTCGAGGTCTGGGAGGAGAGTACGGGAACGTGGCGCCTCGCGGTCGACGAGTCGGGCGACCCGCAGGCGGTGGGCAGTCCGTACTGCATTCACGAGTGGGACATCAACGGGAGCTTCGCTCCCTTCGAGGGCGACGCCGCCGAGGCCTGATACTGATTCCTCTCACTGTTCGCCGACGAGCGCAGGAAACGGGGGTTGCGCTCGCCGGTGAGAGACGAGAGTGAGCAGTGTGATACGAGCGGTCGAGCCGCTCGACAGTGTCCGTCTCTTCTCGACAGAAGCGGCCTACTCGTCGGCGAGCGACTCCAGCACCGAGGCCGTTCCGTCGAAGTACGACCCCTCGACGACGGCGTCCGCCGCGTCCCGGGCGGCGGCGTCGGCGTTCGCGACGGCGAAGGAGCGGCCGGCGACGTCGAAGGTGGAGACGTCGTTCTCGCTGTCGCCGATGGCGACGAAGTCGTCGGGGTCGCGACCGAGCGTCTCCGCGACGGCTCGCAGTCCCGTGCCCTTCTCGACGCCCGGCGTCTTCACGTGGTAGGCGTAGCCCGTGTCGAACACCTCGAGGTCGAACTCGGCGGCGACAGAGCGGAGGAGCTCCTCGTCGGCCGAGCGGTTGACCGCGATCTCCGTCCGTCGCCACTCGTTGATGGCGTCGAAGGAGCCCCAGCCGATGTCGCCGCCGCGCTCGACGAACGCGTCGGCGGCGGCCTGGGCGCGCTCGCGGTCGCCCTGGTAGGAGACCGTGTCGTCGGCGAGGACGACCCCGCCGTTCTCGGCGATCACCGTCAGTTCGAGACCGAGGTAGTGCGAGAGGCTCACCGGATACGGGAACGCCTTCCCGGTCGCGAGGACGACGGTCGCGTCCCACGCCTGCAGGTATTCGAACGCGCGGGGGTCGAGGCGGCCCGTTCCGTCGGTGAGCGTCCCGTCGATGTCGAGTGCGAGCGGCGGCGTCTCGTCGGTCATCGGCGCGGTTTGGGGGCGAGACGTGATAAGGACTGTCGTACGCGCTCGCCGTCGACCGCGGTTCCGGGGGCGTGAGGACCGGGCGAATGCGTGACGACCGGAGAACGGGCGCCCCGTCAGATCGTGATTGACACTCCCAGACGCTACAATAAAGTACGTGCTGGCCAACCTACTACTGTGAAATGAGTAAAACGCCGAGCGCTCTCGTCCTCGGCGGGGGGTCGACCGGCTGCGGCATCGCGCGGGACCTCGCGATGCGCGGCGTCGACGTCACCCTCGTCGAGAAGGGGAATTTGACCCACGGGACGACCGGGCGGATGCACGGCCTCCTCCACAGCGGCGGCCGCTACGCCGTCTCCGATCAGAAGTCGGCGACGGAGTGCATCGAGGAGAACCGCGTCCTCCGGCGGATCGCGAGCCACTGCGTCGAGATGACCGGGGGGCTGTTCGTCCAGCGCCCCGAGGACGACGACGAGTACTTCGAGGAGAAACTCCGGGGCTGTCGCGAGTGCGGCATCCCCGCGGAGGTGCTCTCCGCCGAGGAGGCCCGCGAGATGGAGCCGTACCTCGCCGAGGATATCGAGCGCGCCATCCGGGTGCCCGACGGGGCCGTCGACCCGTTCCGGCTCTGCGTCGCCAACGCGGCCGACGCGATCGAACACGGCGCGCGCGTGGAGACGCACGCGGAGGTGACGGACGTCCTCGTCGAGGACGGCGAGGTCGTCGGCGTCGAGGTCGAACACGCCTCCGACGGCGGCTCCGCGGACGGCCTCGACTCGTTCGTCCACGGGGAGCCGGGCCGGAGAGAGGAACTGTACGCCGACTACGTCGTCAACGCGACGGGCGCGTGGGCGGGACAGATCGGAGAGATGGCCGGCGTCGAGGTCGCCGTCCGCCCCTCGAAGGGCGTGATGACGATCATGAACGTCCGGCAGGTCGACACCGTCATCAACCGCTGCCGGCCGAAGGGCGACGCCGACATCGTCGTTCCCCACGAGACGACCTGCATCCTCGGGACGACCGACGAGGAGGTCGAAGACCCCGAGGACTACCCCGAGGAGGGCTGGGAGGTCGACCTGATGATCGACACGCTCTCGGAACTCGTGCCGATGCTCGAAGACGCGCGGACGATCCGCTCGTTCTGGGGCGTCCGGCCGCTCTACGAACCCCCGGAGGTCGGCAGCGAGGACCCGACCGACATCACGCGGGACTTCTTCCTGCTGGATCACGACGAGCGAGACGGCCTCCCCGGGATGGCCTCGATCGTCGGCGGGAAGCTCACCACCTACCGGATGATGGCCGAGGACATCGCCGATCACGTCTGTGAGAAACTCGGCATCGACGCCGAGTGCCGGACCGCGGAAGAGCCGCTGCCCGGGTCGGAGGACTTCTCTGTCCTGCGCGACTGGATGGACGAGTTCGGCCTCCGGTCGCCGGTGGGGCTCCGCAGCGCGGAACGGCTCGGTTCCCGAGTGGACGAAGTGCTCGGCGAGTGGGACGGCCCGAACCCGACGGTCTGCGAGTGCGAGGCCGTCACCCGCGCGGAGATTCAGGACGCGATCTCGCAGTCGGGGACGGAACTCAACGCCGTCCGCATCCGCACGCGCGCGTCGATGGGGAACTGTCAGGGCGCGTTCTGCTGTCACCGGATGGCGAACGAACTGGTGCCGGAGTACAACGAACCCACCGCCCGAGAGGCGCTCGACGACCTCTACCAGGAGCGCTGGAAGGGCGAGCGCCACGCCCTGTGGGGCGAACAGCTCTCTCAGGCGATGCTGAAGCACCACCTGCACGCGACGACGATGAACCGCGACGCCGACCCCGCGGCGACGGAGGAGCCGGTCGACTTCGGGGCGTTCGACGCCGGCGCGGGATCGGGAGACCCATCGGAGGGGACCGATAGCGGGACCCGGCCGGACGACGCCGTCGCCGACGGCGGCCAGCGGACCCCGACCGACGAAGCGGAAGGAGAGGCAGATGGCGATTCGTGAGGACGTCCTGGTCGTCGGCGGCGGCATCGCCGGCGCGACGGCCGCGCTCGCCGCGGCCGAGTCGGGCGCGACGGTCCGCCTGCTCTCGCACAAGAAGAGCACGCTCCGGCAGGCCAGCGGCCTGATCGACGTGCTCGGGGCGATCCCTCGCGACGGATCCTCCGACGGCGCGGACCCCGCCGGCGACCGCTCGCCGGGCGACCGCACCGAACCCGCCGGCGGCGGATCGACCGGAGAGTCCGAACTGGTCGCCGATCCCTTCGAGGCGATCGGTCGCCTCCCCGAGGCGCACCCCTACCGCGTCGTCGGCGGCGGGGCGATCCGCGACGGGCTCGAGCTCTTCGACGACGCCGTCGGCGGCGCCTACGAGGGAGCACACACCGACCGCAACGCCCTCGTCATCACCCACGGCGGGACGGTCAAGCCGACCGCGCGGTATCCGGAGTCGGTGGCACCCGGGCTCGCAAGCGCCGAACGGGACACGCTGCTCGTCGGCTTCGCCGGCCTGACGGACTTCGACGCGCCCGCGGCCGCGGCCCACCTCGACGCGGCGGGCGTTCCCTTCGCCGTCGACGGCGCGACCGTCGAGTTTCCGGTGCGGTTCCGCGACGACGCGCTGACGACGCGCTTCGCGAAGGCGCTCGACACGGACGAATCGAACGCGCGGCGACGGCTCGCCGACGCCGTCCGCGACGCGGACGCGGACCTCGACGGCTACGACCGGGTCGGTTTCCCCGCGATGCTCGGCGACGACGAGGGGGAGGCGGTCCGAACGGACCTCGAAGACCGCCTCGGCGCGTCGGTGTTTCAGATCCCGACCGGCCCGCCGAGCCTGCTCGGGACGCAACTGGAGGACCTGTTGTTCGACGCGCTCGACGCGGCGGGCGTCCGCCTCGCTTCGGGGAACCCCGCCGTCGGCTACGAGGCGAGCGACGGGCGGATCGACTCGGTCCTCGTCGACCGCCGCGGGCGCGAGGTCCCCTACGCCGCCGAGGAGTTCGTCCTCGCGACCGGCGGCCTCGTCGGCAAGGGGATCGACTCCGATCGCGAGTCGGTCACGGAGCCGGTTTTCGGCTGTCACGTTCCTCACCCCGAGGACCGCTACGACTGGTCCGAGCCCGAGGCGTTCGGCGGCCACGCCTTCGCGCGCTTCGGGGTGGTCCCGGACGACGACCTGCGGCCCGCCGGGGAGTCCGGCGAACCGGAGTTCGAGAACCTCCGCGCCGCCGGCGGCGTCCTCGGCGGCGCGGACACCGCCCGCGAGAAGTCCGCCGCCGGCGTCTCGCTCGCGACGGGCGCGTACGCGGGCCGACGCGCGGGTGAGGAGGCGACGCGATGAGCGGGACTGACGAGTGCAATACGACCAGAAACGAGACGACCACGACGAGCACACAGGAGCGAGTTATCAAATGAGCGACGCGGAGAACCCCCCACGACAGAACCGATCGACCCTTCGGCAACGGACGGTCCCGCGACCGGGTCGGACCTCGAACCGGTTTCGGTCTTCGGTGACGACGGGACGATGGACCTCCGCCCCGGCGCGGACAACTGCTACAAGTGTTCGGTCTGCGACACGACCTGCCCGGTCGCGGAGGTCGACGACGACTTCCCCGGTCCGAAGTTCCAGGGACCCGAGCAGTGGCGGCTCAAGCGCAAGGAGGGGTCGGAGATCGACGACTCGATCATGTCCTGCTCGAACTGCATGCGCTGCGACGACGCCTGCCCGTCGAGCGTGCCGCTCTCGCAGATGCACAACACCGCCAGAGGCGAGTACGTCGACGAGCAGATGGACAAGCTGTCGGTCGAGTACGTCAGAAACCGGATCCTCGCGAACTACCGCACTTCGGCGTGGTTCGCCAGCAAGGTGCCCCGACTCGCGAACTTCGCGATGAACTTCGGGCCGACGCGCTGGGTGATGGAGAAGGCGATGGGGATCACGAGCGAGCGCGATTTCCCCGCCTTCGCGACGCAGACGTTCCGCGAGTGGTGGCGAAACCGGGGCGGCGCGGACGCCTCCCGGCGCAACGCCCGGGAGGCCCGCGAACGCCGGGGCGACCCCGTCGACGCCGACAAGAAGGTCGCGTACTTCCACGGCTGCTACTCGAACTACAACACCCCCGAGGTCGCGAAGGCGCTCGTCCGCGTGTTCGAGTCCTTCGGCTACGAGATCGTCGCCCCCGAGCAGCGCTGCTCGGGGACGCCGATGTTCGCCAACGGGATGCTCGCCGACGCCGAGCGCGCGGCGGAAGTGAACGTCGCCTCCTTCGCCGACCTCGTCGAGGAGGGCTACGACGCCGTCGCCTCCTGCACGTCGTGTTCGATGGCGCTCAGACAGGAGTACCCCGAACTCTTCGATATCGAGGGGATCGAGGACGTCGCGGAGAACACCTTCGAGGCGCTCGAATACCTGCGTATCAAGGAGGACCTGGAGGGCGCGATCGCCGACGCCAGCGTCGAGGAGCAGGCGTTCGCTTACCACGCGCCGTGTCACGCCCGCAACCAGGGCCTCGACAGACAGGCGCTCGAACTGTTCCGCGAGCTCGACGGCGTCGCGATGGAGGACGTCGGCGACTCCTGTTCGGGGATCTCGGGCACCTACGGCTGGAAGGAGGAGAAGTACGAGACCTCGATGAAGATTGGCGAAGACATGTTCGAACACATGCACGACGCCGCGGGCGACGTCGGGATGACCGAGTGCCCCACCTGCGCGATGCAGATGGAACACGGCACGGGCTACGAGATCAAGCACCCGCTCCAACTGCTCGAAGAGGCGCTCTGCTGACCGGACCCGAGGGCCCGCGACCGCAGTGCATTCGCTACTCCGCGATCGAGCCGCGTCCGCTTACGCGTCGACCGGTTCGACGCCGATCGTGACGGTCACGCCCTCGACGTCCCACTCCTCGACGAGCGCCCGCTCGCTCTCTGCGCCCAGTTCGTCGCCGGCGACGAACTCGCGGGTCCGCGTCTCCTCGGCGACGACGTCGCGGTGGCGGTCGACGAAGTCGGCGACGCGATCGTCCGCGACGTCGACGTAGGTGTCGATCTCGGCGTCGACGTCGAGGTCCAGCCGCTTGCGCATCTCCTGAATCCGCCGGATCACGTCGCGGGCGTAGCCCTCCGCCTCGATCTCGTCGGTGAGCTCGGTGTCGACGTAGACGGTGCCGCCCTCGAAGTCCGCAGCAGAGATGTGCTCTGGGGGCTCGGCCTCGTAGGTCACCATCTCCTCGGTGAGGTCGTACGTCTCGCCGTCGACCTCGACGCCGCCCTCGACCTCGGCGCGCGTCTCGCCCCGGACGGCCTCCATCACCTTCTGGGCGTCCGCGCCGAACTCCGGCCCGATGACGCCCATCTCGGGACTGGCGCGCTCGATCAGTTCGTCGAACTCGCCGACGACGTCGATCGACCGGGCGTTGACTCGCTCGGAGAGGAGTTCCGAGAGCGACTCGACCGCGTCGGCGACGCCGTCGTCCTCGGTGGCGACGACGACCCGCTGGACGGGCCAGCGGAGCTTTCGGCCGCCCTGCTGGCGCGCGTTCGCGGCGGCCTCCTCGACGTCGCGGAGGACGGCCATCTCCCGTTCGAGCTCGTCGTCGCGGAGGTCCTCGTCGGCAGTGGGGTACGACAGCGCGTGGACGGTCGTCTCGCTCCCGTCGAGGTGCTGGTACATCTGCTCTGCGAGGTACGGCGTGACCGGCGCGAGGAGTCGGATCGTCTCTCCGAGCACCGTCGCGAGCGTCGCGTACGCGCCGCGCTTGGAGGCGGAATCTTCTTCCTCCCACATCCGCTCGCGGATCGCCTTCACGTAGAAGCGCGAGACGTCCTCGGTGAGGAACTCTAACACCGTGTTCACCGCGGTACTGACCTCGTAGTTCTCCCAGGCCTCGACGGCCTCGGCCTCGACGGTCTGCAGGCGCGAGAGCACCCACTCGTCGACGACCGTGCGGTCGCCGTCGGAGAGGTCCGCGTCGGCGGCGTCGTAGCCGTCGAGTTCCATGTACGGAAGCGGGAACCGGAAGACGTTCCAGAAGATGTTGAGCGTCGACTGCATCTCTCCCAGTCCGTCCCACTCGAAGGAGAGGTCGACGCCCTGCTGGTCGTGACTGAGGAGATAGGCTCGAAGCGGGTCCCGGCCGGCGCGGTCGATCGCCTCCTCGGGCGTGACGATGTTGCCCAGCGACTTCGACATCTTTCGCCCGTCTTCGTCGTTGACGAAGCCGTGCATCATCACCTGCTCGTAGGGCGCCTGTCCGACCGCGGCCGTGCCCATCCCCAGTTGGGACCAGAACCACCCGCGGGTCTGGTCGTGCGCCTCGACGATCCAGTCGGCGGGCCACAGTTCCTCGTGGGCGTCGGTTTCGGACGGATAGTCGATCGTTCCCCACGTCGCGACCGAGGAGTCGATCCAGACGTCGAAGACGTCCGGGACGCGCTCGTAGGTCTTACCGTCCTCGGTGATCGTCAGCGGATCGACCGACGGCCGGTGGAGGTCTATCTCCTTGGGGTCGATGTCCTGATCCACTCGCTCTGCGAGTTCCTCGCGGGTCCCGACGACGATCCAGTCGCCGTCGTCGGCCTGCCAGATCGGCAGCGGGATGCCCCAGTAGCGCTGTCGGGAGATGTTCCAGTCGGGGGCGTCGGAGACGAAGTCGCGGAAGCGGTTGTCGCGCGCCCACTGGGGGAACCACTCGGTCTCGTCGATGTTCTCCAGCAACTCGTCTTTGATGTCGGTGACCGTGATGAACCACTGGTCGGTGGCGAGGAAGATGATGTCCGTGTCGCAGCGCCAGCAGTGGCCGTAGCGGTGCTCGTGGGTACCCGAGGCGAGCAGCGCGCCCGACTCGTCGAGATCCTCGATGATGTCGTCGTTGGCGTCGCGGACGAACGTCCCGGCGTAGTCGCCGGCCGCCTCGGTGAACTCGCCGCGGCCGTCGACGGGGACGAACACGTCGAGGCCGAGTTCCTCGCCCCGGGCGAAGTCCTCCTGCCCGTGCCCGGGCGCGGAGTGGACCAGTCCAGTCCGGTCCGCTTCGACGTAGTCGGCGGTGTAGACCTCGCCGGCGCCCTCGAAGTCGGCGACCTCGTTGAGGTGGGACTCGAGCGGGTGGTCGTAGGACCACCCCACGAGGTCCTCGCCGGTGAGTTCCTCGAGGACCTCGTAGTCCTCGTAGCGCCCCTCCTTCAGGACGTCCTCGACGCACGGTTCGGCGACGTAGAGGACCTCGCTTTCTCGCGGCTCGTCGCCGCTCGAACTGTCCGAGGCGCTCCGCGCCTCGCTCTCCCCGCCCCTCTCCGCGCGCACGGCCTGGTAGGTCATCTCGCCGTCGACGGCGACAAAGGTGTTCGCCGGGATGGTCCACGGCGTCGTCGTCCAGATGACGAGGCTCCCCTCTCGGTCCCGCAACGGGAACTTCACGTAGATCGAGGGCGAGGTGATCTCGTCGTACTCGACCTCGTTGGCGGCGATGGCCGTCTGACACCGCGGACAGTAGTTCACGGACCGCTTGCCCTGTTCGACGAGTCCGCGCTCGTCTACCCGCTGGAAGGCCCACCACGCGGCCTCCATATACTCGGGCGACATCGTCTCGTAGGGGTCGTCCCAGTCCATCCAGACGCCGATCGACTGGAAGTCCTCGTCCATCGCCTCGCGGTTGCGCTCGGCGAACTCCTTGCACTCGTCGATGAACGCCTCCATCCCGTACTCCTCGATGTCGCGCTTCGAGTCGAACCCGAGTTCCTCCTCGACTTTCACCTCGATCGGGAGGCCGTGCATGTCGTACCCCGGGCGGTCCGTGACCCGGTGGCCGGACATCCGCTTGTACCGGATGACGGCGTCCTTCAGCGTCTTGTTCCACGCCGTTCCGAGGTGCATCTGTCCGGAGGTGTACGGCGGCCCGTCGACGAAGAAGAAGGCGGGGTCGTCGGCGTGGGCCTCCTTCGTCGCCTCGTAGGCGTCGGTATCGTCCCAGTACGTCTCGACCGCGGACTCGACGTCCGCGGGCGTGTACTGGTCGTCGACTTCGTCCATACCCGTGGAGTACCAGCGAACGTATATGAAATCCGTGGAACCGACGCGAACGCCCGCGTCGGATTCACCGCCCGCCCGAACGCGACGCGCTCACTCGGGGGTGTCGATACCGGCCTCGTCGACTGTCTCGCTCCCGGAGCGTTCGTTCGTCTCGCTCCCGGAGCGTTCGTGCGTCTCGCTCCCGCAACTCCTGTCCGTCGCGGCCTCGGGACTCTTATGCGTCGCGACCTCGGAATTCTCGTCTCTCCCGACCCCGGAACCGCCGTCGGATCCGGTTCCGTGCCCCTCGACGGTTCCGACTCCGGTGATCTCGAAGCGGGCCCCGCCGTCGTCGCTGTCGGTCACGTCGACGTCCCACCCGTGGGTCGCGACGATCTGGCTGACGATGTTCAGGCCCAGTCCGGTGCCGCCGTCGGACAGCGAGTACCCGCCGTCGAAGACCCGCTCGCGTTCGCCCTCGGGGATGCCCGGGCCGTCGTCTGCGACGTAAAACCCGTCGGGGAGGTCGCCGACGGTGACGGTCACGTCGGCGCCGCCGTGCTCGACGGCGTTCCGGAACAGGTTCTCGAAGAGCTGCTGGAGGCGGTTCCGATCGGCGGGGACGGTCCGGTCGGTCTCGACGCGGAGCGTCGCCTCCTCGGCCCGGGTGTGAAGCCAGCAGCGGTCGACGAGATCGCCGAGATCGACCGGCCGAACGTCGTTCGTCGAGTCGCCGCTCCTCGCGAGTGCGAGGAGGTCGTCGATCAGGGTCTCCATCCGGTCGTGCGCCTGGAGCGCGGCGTCGAGGTGCTCGCTGTCGCAGTCCTCGCGGGCCAGGTCGACGCGGCCTTCGGCCACGTTGAGCGGATTCCGGAGGTCGTGAGAGACGACGCTCGCGAACTCCTCCAGCCGCTCGTTCTGCCGTTCGAGTTCCCACTCGCGTCGCCGCCGCTCGGTGACGTCTCTGATCACGATCGTTCGACCGACGGGTCGCTCTCTCTCGTCGACCGCTCCGAGTCGGCCGTGCGTCCGGGAGAGCGGTGACTGTTCGACGTGGAGGTAGCGATCCTGGCCGTCCTCCCGTATCGTGACGTCACGTTCGCTCGCCCGGGCCTCGATGGGTTCCAACAAGGCGGGGTAGTCCCCGAGCGCGTCGGCGACGGGGCGGCCGACGTCGTGCGGTCCGACGTCGAACCGTTCGGCGGCGTCTTCGTTCGCCTCGACGATCCGGTCGTCGGTGTTGAGTGCGACGACGGCCGCGTCGATGCTGTCCATCAGCGTCTCGCTGGCGATCGGCGACGTCTCCAGCAGTTCGAACCGGAACACCCCCCAGAGCGTGACGCCGCACCAGCCGACGATCCCGACCGTCGCGAGGTTGAACGCCGGGTGGATCGGCGCCAGCGACTGCCACAGGAAGAATCCCACGCCGAGCAGGGACGCGACGATCACGGCCGTGATCTGTGCGCGATAGATCCCCTCGGATTCGACCAGTTCGACCGCTAAAAGGGTGAGAGCCGAGAGGATGATCGAAAGCGAGACCAGGGTGTTGACCCAGAACAGCGGCCCGAAGGCCGCGACGAACAGCCCGGCCGGGCCGGAGCCGCGCTCGGCGATCAGCAGATCGTGGACGGGCGACGTCAGCGCCGTCCCCAGACTCGCGAGGAGGACGCCGCCGAGCAGCGCCAGCAGTTCCGAGCGGGCGTACGGGTCGCGGTGGGTGAACTCCAGGGCGAAAAAAAGCGATCCGACGGCGATGCCGGCCGTCAGCGGGTACTGGATCGTTTCGGCCAGTTCCCACCACAGCGGATCCGTCAGGGCGGACGCGAACGCGCTCGCGAGCGCGTACACCACGGCCGTGTTCGCCATCGCGAACAGCGGCACGCCGCCGGGGGTGTCCCGAAAGCCCCACGCGACGTAGGCGACGACGAGCCCGAGCGCCCCGACGAGCAGTTCCAGTACGGAGAAGACGGTGACGGCTAGATTCACCGCTCGGACCCTCCGTCGGGACCGCTCGGAGGTCTCTCTTCGCCCCTCGTCGCCGTCTCCGCCCGGTCCGTCGTGTGCGTCTCGTTCACGGCGAGGTTCTGTGTGGGCGCCCGTGACGACGCCGTCTATCGATCCGTTCGATACCTGGTTCTGTCAGAGTCGAACCAAATAACTACCGGCTCCGTCCCGTTGCGAGCGAGAGAGGCGTCGAAACAACTGTTGAGTGGTTGTCGTCGCTGGCGATGCTCCGGCCGTGGCCCGATCCGTTTATGTAATCAGTACTAGAAGTCCGGCAGGTCCTCCGGTGCCTCGTACTCCGACTCCCAGGTGATGTACTCGTCTTTCAGCACCTCACAGACGGTCTGTCCGAACTCGGTCAGCCCGGCGTTGATACTCGACACCGTCTTCCAGGAGTCGACGTCTGGGTGGAGTTCCCGCTCCTTCCAGTCCTCGGGAATTCCCGGCGCGTGATACCCCACGCGGTCGGCGAAGTCGTCCCAGAAGAAGTCGAACCGAGCGAGGAGGTCGAGTTCGAGGACGATTTGCCACTCGTCGGCCGTCACGTCAGTCTCCGCGGACCACCGCTCGAAGGCGTCCGCCCACGCGCCGTCGCGGAGGAGCCCTTCGAGCTGGCCACGCCGGTAGTCGGTGTCGCCGACGACCTCGGCGTCGTCGTACTCGTTGGGATCGACCGAGTCTTCCAGATCGGGGACCGGCGGCGTCTCCACGTCGAGAGGCATATCCGTCCCGTTCGGGCGCTGTGGGTATAAGCGATGTGCGGTCGGCGGACGTCCGCCGACGACCCCCTCGGGTCGCCTCCCCCGCTGGGTTACCCGTCGTCGCCCGGTCACCCCTCGTCGCCGAACTCCCCGAAGTCGTCGAGGTCCTCCGGCGGCCCGGCCCCGTCGGAGTCGGGGTCGTCGCCGAAGTCGAACCGCTCCGGCGGTTGCCCCGCCGCGTCGAGGACCACGTCGGAGACCTCGATCGGACAGTCGACGCGGACCGCCAGCGCGATGGCGTCGCTCGGGCGGGCGTCGAAGACGAACCGCTGCGGCTCGCCGTTCTCGTACCGCTCGGCGTCGATCTTCGCGTAGAAGGTCCCGTCGGCGACGTTGTCGATGCGGACCTTGTCGATCGCGCCGCCGAACTCGGTGAGCATCTCGACGAGGAGATCGTGCGTCAGCGGGCGCTCGAACGCCTCGCCGGTGATCGCGAGTTGGATCGCCCGGGCCTGATCGGCCGTGACGACGATCGGGAGCAGCTCCGATCGCGCCGCGACCACGACCGCGGGAATGTTCTCGCCGTCCGCGTCGACGCCGACGGCGATGCCCTCGACCTCGCCCGGGTGATTCATACCCGATCCTACTCCGCCCGGGTACGAATACTTACGGGACGAGCGCCCGGACCGACGCGACGGATCGAGTGATCACGCCGGTTCGACCTCCGGAACGCTGTTGTCGCCCCCGTTCCGTTCTTGGCGGACAGTCGGCACACCCGCTCACGACCACGGTGCCGGCGTCGTCTCCGGTTTCGCGTCGTCGTCTGGCTGCCCGCGCCGACGTGCCGAACGACCGCAGAGCGGCGCGGGGTCTCACCTACGTCACGGCGGGTGTGGTCGCCCGTTCGTACATAAACTCTCGCCGGTGGGTCTGGGCGGGGGTCTGGGAAGTCCCGAGAGCCTTTCGAGACGCGACGACCGACTACCGCCGTCGGACGAACCAGATCCCGAACCACAGGAGGAGGACGGTCAGTCCGCCGAGGAACACGAGCAGCCCCGGCGGTGGTCCCGACGCAGCGGTCGTGGCGGCCGCGTCGGCGGCGACCTGCACGGACTCCGTCTGCGTCTCGTAGCCGCCGTCGGCGCCGCCGGTCTTCCCGACGAACGGGAACCCTTCGATCGCGAACTGCGCGATGAGGCTCACGAGGCCGACGACGCCGACGCCGGCGAGGAGGCGCTTGAGCGCGTCCGAGAGCCCCGTCGTCTCCTCGTCGTCGGCGGCGACGACGACCAGCGGGCGGTCCGCGGGCGCGTAGACCTTCATCTCGCGGCCCTTCTCGGAGTAGGCCGTGTCGACGACCTCGACCGCGCCCGCGGACTCTAAGCGTTCGAGGTGGTACTGGACGTTCTGAAGGGACGTGTCCACCGAGTCGGCGAGGGCGGCCGGGTTCGTGGGTTCGTCGTGGAGCGCTGCGAGGACGCGGCGGGCGGTCGCCGACGAG
Source organism: Halobellus limi (assembly GCF_004799685.1). NCBI lineage: Archaea > Methanobacteriati > Methanobacteriota > Halobacteria > Halobacteriales > Haloferacaceae > Halobellus > Halobellus limi. Next base: position 1,335,015 of record NZ_CP031311.1, on the reverse strand, counting down.
AGCGCCGACAGCAGGTCGTCTGCGTCGTCGTCGTCGAGGCCGACGACGCGCGGAGAGGCGTCGACGTCGGGCTCGGACTGGGAGGGCAAGAGGCGAGCCATCGCCGAGGTGTAGGACGTAGACCGATACAAACCTGTTGTTCGGACCGCCGTTCGTCGGGCGGTTTCGGACGGTCCCACGCGACACCCGCGGTTCGACCGACGGCTCCGCAATACACTTGCGTCCCGGTTTCGTACGGTCCCGTATGTACGTCCGGGACGCCAAAAACCGCGACGAGGTCTGGTTACTCGACAGGATCGAGGAGGCGGACATCGACGACCCCGCGTTCCGGTCGCGCGACTACGTCATCGCCCTCGACGAGGAGACGTCGAGAAAGGCCGGATTCGGCCGAATCAGGGTTCACAAGACCGAGGCGGGAAACTTCTGTGAGCTCGCGTTCGTCTACACGCTCCCGCCGTGGCGCCAGCAGGGCGTGGGCGCTCACGTCATCGAGCGCCTCGTCGCGGAGGCGAGCGACGAGGGCTACGAGACGGTGTACACGTTCACGCGACAGCCCTCCTACTTCACGCCGTTCGGGTTCGAGCCGCGTGAGACGAGCGAACTGCCCGAGCCGGTAAAGGGCCGCCTCGAAACGGTCCGCGATGAGCGCGGCGACGACGTCATCGCGATGAGCGTTCACGCCGACGAGTTCGACGTCCCGGAGTCGTTCCGCGAGCGGTTCAAGGAGGCGTCGCCCGCCGACAAGCCCGAGGGCGACGGCGTCGAGGAGACGCCGGAGGACTTCGGCATCGACCCCTCGGAGGCGACCTACAAGTACGACACCGGGAACTAGGGCGTCGGAGTGGGCTCTCGAATCCGACGTTCGCCGCTACGTCCGGTCCTCGAGGAAGTCCGTGCCGAAGACGATGTAGGCGAGGACGCTACAGAAGAGGATCGGCGGCAGGAGCGCGAACGCCCACAGTGGCTCGATTCCCCAACCGAGCAGCAACACGACGTTCGCGAGGCCGATCACGAGGAACGGGGCGACCGCCAGCGCCGCACGCTTGCGGTTTTTGCCCCCCAACTCCGACTCCAGCGGGTCGTTCGGATCGAACTCGTCGGCGGTCGACGCGGGGTCCCCGGGGTCGTCGGCCGACGTGGACGAGGCCATAGTCGGGCTTCGAAGCGGAGCGATAAAAGCGCCGCGCTGTCGTGTCTATCGGGGTTCCGTCGAGTGGTCCCAGTCGTCGACTCACGCGGCCGACGGGGTCGGAATCACGCGTCCGAGTTCCCGCCGTCGCCCTCCAGCCGCGAGGCGAGTTCGACGAGGCCGAAGAGGAGCCCCAGGAGCAGGGCCGACACGGCGATCCCGTAGAGCGCGACCGCCGCGGGCGTCACCGGGATCGTCACGCCGGTGCCGAGGACCGCCGCCTCGGAGAGTTCGACCGCGCCGTTGCTCCCGACGAGCCACCCGATGCCGCCGGAGAGGAGCACGACCGTCGCGCCGACCCCCAGCATGATCTTCCGTCCCAGACCCGCACGGCCCGCTTCGGCGTCGGAGTGCACAGCGGCGCTACGGGTGCGAGCGGCTTTGCACTTCTGGTCCGCGCGTCGCCGACGGCAACGTACAAACCGCCGCCGGCCCAATCGCGAGTGATGACTGACGAGGACGGACCACGGCCGACGACGGGAGGTCTCGTCGAGCGCGCCCGCGACGCGCTCGGGGACGCCTACGTCCCCTATTCGGAGTACCGCGTCGGCGCGGCGCTTCGGACCGCTGACGGCACGGTGTACACCGGCTGCAACATCGAGAACGCGAACTACTCGAACAGCCTCCACGCCGAGGAGGTCGCCATCGCCGCGGCGGTGCAGGACGGCCACCGCGAGTTCGACGCCATCGCGGTCTCATCGGGGGCGAGAGACGGCGTGACGCCCTGCGGGATGTGCCGCCAGACGCTCGCGGAGTTCGCGGGAGGAGACCTGAGGGTCGTCTGCGACGAGGGAGACGGGGAGGCGACGACCTACACGCTCGGCGAACTGCTGCCGAACACGATCTCCCTGGAGACGCTCTCGGCGGCCGAGGCGGAACGCGATTCCGAGCTTGCCGAGGACGCCCCCGACGGTGACGCCTCAGGTGCAGACCGGTAGGGCCGCGGCGGCCCACACGCTCGGCAACGGTCCGCACAGCCGACAGTGTATTTTCGCTGCGCGCGCGAGGAGGGGTATGAGCGACAGCGAAGACCCCAGCGACGACGTGCAGTACCACATCGGCGTCGGTCCCGAGGACGTCGCCGACAGCGTCCTCCTGCCGGGCAACCCCGAGCGCGTCGACAAGGTCACCGCGCTCTGGGACGATCACGACGAGAAGGCGTACCACCGCGAATACCGGACTGCGACCGGCACGTACGAGGGGACGCCGATCTCGGTCACTTCCACCGGGATCGGGAGCCCCTCGGCGACGATCGCGATCGAGGAACTGGCCCGCGTCGACGCCGACACCTTCATCAGAGTCGGCTCCTGCGGCGCGATCCAGCCGGGGATGGACGTCGGCGACCTGGTGATCACCTCCGGGGCGGTCCGCCAGGAGGGCACCTCCAAGGAGTACGTCCGCGAGGACTACCCGGCCGTCGCGGACCACGAGGTCGTCGCCGCGCTCGTCGCCGCCGCCGAACGGCTCGGCCACGACTACCACGTCGGACTGACGATGAGCGCCGATTCCTTCTACGCCGGTCAGGGCCGCCCGGGCTTCGAGGGCTTTCAGGCCGCGGGGTCTGAGTCGCTCGTCGAGGAACTGCGCGAGGCCAACGTGAAGAACGTCGAGATGGAGGCCGCGGCGCTTCTCACCGTGGCGAACGTCTACGGGCTCCGCGCGGGCGCGGTCTGTTCGGTCTACGCCAATCGAATCACGGGAGAATTCCGGACCGAAGGGGAGTCGCGGGCGGCCGAGACGGCGAGTCTGGCCGTCCACCTGCTGGCGAGAATGGACGAAGTGAAACGCGAGGCCGGCGTCGACCACTGGCATCCGGGCCTCTCGATCGAGTGACGGCGTCGACCCGTCGGTCGAGCGCCGTCCGATTCGACGGTCACGACGCGTCAGTGACGTTTCGCAGTCCCTTTATCGGATGCGGTGGCAGACACACGTATGAGCACACAGATCGTCGTCGTCGGCTCCGGCTACGCGGGCGCCGGCGCCGTCAACCGGCTCGAAGAGGAACTCGACGCGGGCGCGGAACTCACCTGGATCTCCGAGAACGACTACCACCTCGTCCTCCACGAGGTCCACCGCTGCATCCGCGATCCGAGCGTCGAATCGAAGATCACGATCCCGGTCGACGACATCAAATCCGACGACACGGAGTTCATCAAGGGCCACGTCACCGACGTCGACGTCGACGAGCGGGTCGTCGAACTCGAAGACGACGAGGTCGAGTACGACTACCTGCTTCTCGCGATCGGCTCCGGGACAGCCTTCTTCGGCATCGACGGCCTCCGCGAGTACGCCCACGAACTGAAGGGCCTCGACGACGCCCGCGCGATCCACGCGGAGATCAAGGAGGCCGCCGAGGCGGCCTCCCGCGACGACCCCGCACAGGTCATCATCGGCGGCGCGGGCCTCTCGGGCATCCAGACCGCCGGCGAGGTCGCCGAGTACCGCGACGAGCACCGCGCGCCGATCGACGTGACGCTCGTCGAGGGGCTCGACGAGGTCTTCCCGAACAACGACCCCGAACTGCAGGGCGCGCTCCGCAAGCGACTGGAGGCGCTCGACGTCGAGATCCTCACCGGCGACTTCATCTCGAAGGTCGACGAGGAGACGGTGTACCTCGGGGACGACGAGGACGACGCGGAACTCGCCTACGACACGCTCGTCTGGACCGGCGGCATCACCGGCCACGAGGAGGTCCACGGGATGGACCTCGACCAGGACGACCGCTCGCACCGCGTCTTCGCCGACGCCGACTTCCAGACGTCCGACGAGCGCGTGTTCGCGCTCGGCGACACCGCCCTGGTCGAGCAGGGCCCCGACTCGGTCGCGCCGCCGACGGCGCAGGCCGCCTGGCAGGCCGCCGACGTCGCCGGCGAGAACCTCGCGCGCGCCGCGGCGGGCAAGCCGCTGAAGACCTGGCGGCACGACGACAAGGGGACGGTCGTCTCCGTCGGCGACGACGCCGTCGCTCACGACGTCAAACTGCCCGTCTTCGGGTCGTTCCCGATGAACGTCTTCGGCGGCCCGGCCGCGCGGAACCTCAAGAAGGCGATCGCCGCGCGCTGGATCGCCGACGTGGCGTCCACGAAAGACGCCCTCGACGCCTGGGACAGCCTCTAGGCGCGGGGGACGCCGGAATCGAGCGGAGCGGTCGGCTCGACACTCCCTTCTGGGCGTTCGGCGCCGACGGAAACGAGAGAAGAACCGACTTCGGACAGCAGTGCAGCCGAGATCAGTGCGACGCGTCGCCGACGGGGGCTCGCATGTCCTTGATCCGGAGGATGAGGATGTTGCCCGTGTCGTCCTTCCCGTCGACGGTGCCCTCGATGACGAGTTTCGAGAGCGGCGTCGGGCCGACCGTCACGTCGTCGCCCTCGTGGAAGTCGCGGACGGAGCCCTGGATGTGGATCTCCGCGCGGCACAGTTCGGGGTGGTGGACCGAGGAGAGATCGATCTCGTCGACGTTGACGTTCTCGACTTCCTCGCCGTCGTGGAACAGGGGGACGAACGCCGGTTCGTCCATCTGGTTCACGTCGAGCGCCTCGTAGGCGTTGGCCGTCGGCTTGTAGCCGCCCTTCGGGCCGGGGACGCCCTCGACGAGTTGGAGCGCCTTCAGGCTCTGCATCTGGTTGCGGATCGTGCCGGGGTTCCGGTCTACTTCCGCGGCGATGTCCTCACCCTTGACGGCGTCCTCGCTCTCGCGGTGGAGGTTTATCAGCGCGGTCAGGATAGTTTTCTGACTGGACGTCAGCTCGATGGATGACATAGCGAATCGTTCGCCGCATACGGCCTTAAATCCGGTGGATGGATACACACTCTGTGAAAGACTGCCTCGGTTTTCTCTCGATTCGACCGTATTCGGCCCCGTTTTTGCAGAAAGACGAGCTGTGACCGACAATAGCTAGCATATATTCACTCCGCTGTCGCCGCTCGGATCACGAGCGCCGGTCCGTCGTTCGGCGTGAACGGCGCCGACGGCGCCGCGCTCTCGGGGCATCGACCGCGACGGCCCGACCGCAGCAGCGCGCGGCGGTCGTCGACAACATCCGGTACCGATTTGTGACCCCTCGCCCGTTTGATGCGTATGGAGAACCAACGAGTCCTCGTCACCGGCGGTGCGGGATTCATCGGCTCGAACCTCGCGAATCACCTCGCGGCGGACAACGACGTCGTCGCCGTCGACGACCTCCACCTCGGGACGCCCGAGAACCTCGCCGAGGAGGTGGAGTTCGTCGACGCGAGCGTCCTCGACGACGACCTCCCGACCGAGGGCGTCGACGTCCTGTTCCACCTCGCGGCGTACTCCTCCTACACGATGGCCGAAGAGCACAAGCGCGAGGCCACGCGCGTGAACGTCGAGGGGTTCGTCAACGCGGTCGAACAGGCCCGCGAGGACGGCTGTGACACGGTAGTCTACGCGTCGACCTCCTCGATCTACGGCTCGCGGACCGACCCCTCGCCGGAGGACCTCCCGGTGGAGGCGCGGACGTGTTACGAGGCCTCGAAACTCGCCAGGGAGCAGTACGGCGAGTACTTCCACCACCACTACGACATGACGCTGGCGGGGCTCCGATTCTTCTCGGTGTATCAGGGCTACGGCGGCGCCGAGGAGCACAAGGGCGAGTACGCGAACACGATCGCGCAGTTCACCCACAAGATCGCCAACGGCGAGCGGCCGAAGGTGTTCGGCGACGGCTCTCAGACCCGGGATTTCACCCACGTCGACGACATCGTCCGCGGGATCGAACTCGCGGCCGACCACCGCCTCCAGGGCATCTACAACCTCGGCACCGGCGAGAGCTACACGTTCAACGAGATGATCGAGATGATCAACGGGGAGTTGGGTACGGAGGTAGAGCCCGAGTACGTCGAGAACCCCCTGGACGTGTACGTCCACGACACGATGGCCGACAGCACGAAGATGCGCGAGGCGACCGGGTGGGAGCCCGAGATCTCGTTCGAGGAGGGCGTCGAGCGGGTCTGCGCGCCGTACACGGAGTGACACGATGACTCGTAACGTCCGCGTCGTCGGCGCGCCGACCGACTACGGGGCGAACCGCCGCGGGGTCGATATGGGGCCGTCGGCCATCCGCTACGCGGGACTGGCCGAGGAACTGGCGCGGGCGGGCAGGGAGGTCGTCGACGACGGCGACGTGCGCGCGCCGCGCGCGGAGGAGCGCGACCCCGAGGCGGAACCGCCGGCGTCGGGCCGGGCCAAGTTCCTCCGCGAGACGCGCGAGGTCGCGACGAGACTCGCCGACCGGGTCGCGGGCGCGCTCGACGCCGGCGAACTCCCCCTCGTCCTCGGCGGCGACCACTCGGTCGCTATCGGATCGGTCACCGGATCGGCCCGCGACGCCGAGATCGGTGCGGTCTGGTTCGACGCCCACGGCGACTTCAACACGCCCGAGACGTCGCCCTCGGGGAACGTCCACGGGATGCCGCTGGCGGCCGTCCTCGGCGTCGGCGAGTTCGCCGACGTCGAGTGGGCGAACGCCGGAGGACTCCGGGCGGAGAACGTCGCGATCGTCGGCCTCCGATCGGTCGACCCCAGCGAACGACCCGCGATCGCCGACAGCGACGTGACGACGTTCACGATGTCCGACGTCGACGAGCGGGGAATCGCGAGCGTCGCCGACGACGCTCTCGACGTTGCGGCCGCCGGCACCGACGGCGTCCACGTGAGTCTCGACCTCGACTGGCTCGATCCCCGCGAGGCCCCCGGCGTCGGAACGCCGGTCCGCGGCGGCGTCACGTACCGCGAGGCCCACGCGGCGCTGGAGACGGTGGCCGAGCGGGACCGCCTCCGCTCGCTCGACCTCGTCGAGGTCAACCCGATCCTCGACGAGCGGAACGAGACCGCCTCGCTCGCGACGGAACTGGCGGCGAGCGCGCTGGGAAAACAGATCCTGTAGTCGGTTTTTGCTCCGATACCAGTCCGTCGGACGGACAGAAACGCGTCGCGTGCGACGACGACGCACACCACGTTTCCGGTGAAACCCGCCGGTTCGATCTACCGGTCTTACTCGGTGCCGGCGGTGTCGCCGTCGGCGGCGTCACTGGCGTCGTCGCCGTCGTCGCCGTCCTCGTCCTCGGGGCCTTCACCGTCGGACGGGAAGTGCACGTCGACGCTGGCGACGCTGTCGCCCGCGTCCAGTTCCATCACGATGACGCCCATCGTGTTCCGCCCCACGGTCGAGAGGTCCTCGACCGGCGTTCGGAGGATCTGTCCCTCGCCGCTCATCACGAACAGGTGATCGCCGGGGCCGACGGTCTCCAGTTCGCAGACGCGGCCGTTGCGGTCGTTCGTCTTGATGTCGATCAGGCCTTTCCCGTTTCGCGACTGCCGTCGGTACTCGTCGATGTCGGTCCGCTTGCCGTAGCCGTTCTCCGTGACGGTCAGCACCCACTGGTGCCTGTCGGGATCGACGGCCGCGACCGCGGCCACCTCGTCGTCGCCTTCGAGGTCGATGCCGCGGACGCCCCGGGCGGAGCGGCCCATCGCGCGGACCTCCTCCTCCGCGAAGCGGATCGCCATCCCGCCGCGACTCGCGAGGATCAGATCCCGCGTCCCGTCGGTGACCTCGACGTCCGCGAGCGCGTCGTCCTCGTCGAGTTTCGTCGCGATGATCCCCGTCGAGCGGATGTTCTGGAACTTCTCGACGCTCGTGCGCTTGATGTACCCGTTCCGGGTCGTCATCGTGAGGAACTTCTCCTCTTCGGACTCCATCTCCGCGGTGTTGACCACGGCGGTGATCTCCTCGCCGTCGTCGAGGTCCAAGAGATTGACCGCGGACTTCCCGCGGGCGGTTCGGGACATCTCCGGTACCTGGTAGGTCTTCAGTTGGTAGACCTGGCCGTGGTTGGTGAAGTACAGCAGGTAGTCGTGCGTGCTCGCGACGTACACCGAGGAGACGCGGTCGCCCTCCTTCAACTCGGTGCCGATGATCCCCTTCCCGCCGCGGTGCTGCGCGCGGAAGGTGTCCAGCGGCATCCGCTTGATGTAATCGTCCTCGGTGACGACGACGACGACGTCCTCCTCGGCGATGAGGTCCTCGTGTGTGACCGTGCCCGTGTCCTCGATGATCGACGTCCGGCGGTCGTCGTCGTACTCGTCTTTGATCTCCAGTAACTCGTCTTCGACGACCGCGTCGAGTTCGTCGGGGTCCTCGAGGATCGCTTCCAACCGCTCGATCCGCGCCTGGACGTCCTCGTACTCGGATTCGATCTCGCCGGCCTCCATCGCGGTGAGCGAGCCGAGCTGCATCGCGACGATGTGGTCGGCCTGCGCCTCCGAGAAGTCGAACGAGGGCAGCGGTTCGCCGTCGACCTCCACGACGTGCTCGCCGCGCAGCGCCGCCTTCGCGTCGTCGCGGCTCTCGGAGTTCCGAATGACCTCGACGACGTCGTCGACGTGCTCGAGGGCCGTCAGTCGACCTTCGAGGATGTGCGCGCGCTCTTCCTTCTCTTCGAGTTCGGACCGCGAGCGCCGCCGGACGACCTCCCGTCGGTGTTCGAGGTACTCGACGAGCGTCTCCTTGAGCGTGAGCACCCGCGGCTGGCCGTCCACGAGGGCGAGGTTGATGACGCCGAACGTGGATTCGAGGTGGTGTTCGAGCAGCTGGTTCTTCACCACTTCGGCGTTCGCGCCGCGCTTGAGTTCGACGACGACGCGGATGCCGTCGCGGTCGGACTCGTCGCGCAGGTCGCGGATGCCCTCGATCTTCCCCTCGTTGACGTCGTCGGCGATGCGCTCGACGAGTCGCGCCTTGTTCTGCTGGAAGGGGAGTTCGGTGATGACGATCCGGTCGTCCTCTTCGACCTCGAACTCCGCGCGGACGCGGATCCGCCCGCGACCCGTCTTGTACGCCTTGTGGATCGCGTTGCGGCCGACGATGTTCGCGCCGGTCGGGAAGTCCGGGCCCTTCACGTGCTCCATCAGGTCCTCGACGGTCGCGTCGGGGTCCTCGATGAGGTGGACCGTCGCGTCGATCACTTCTCCTAAATTGTGCGGCGGGATGTTCGTCGACATCCCGACGGCGATGCCCGAGGAGCCGTTGACCAGGAGGTTGGGGAACGCGGCGGGGAGCACTTCGGGCTCTTCGAGACGGTCGTCGTAGTTCGACTGGAAGTCGACGGTGTCCATCTCGATATCTTCGAGCAGTTCCTCGGCGATGGGGGCCATCCGCGCCTCCGTGTAGCGCATCGCGGCCGGCGGGTCGCCGTCGACGGAGCCGAAGTTGCCCTGGCCGTCGACGAGCGGGTACCGCATCGAGAAGTCCTGGGCCATCCGCGCGAGCGTGTCGTAGATGGCTGAGTCCCCGTGCGGGTGGTAATCACCCATCGTCTCCCCGACGATCGAGGAGGACTTCCGGTGAGAGGAGCGGGCGGTGACGCCCGCCTCGTGCATCGCATAGAGGATGCGCCGGTGGACGGGCTTGAGCCCGTCGCGGACGTCTGGCAGCGCCCGACCCGCGATGACGGACATCGCGTAGTCGATGTAAGACTGCTCCATCTCCTGTTCGATGCGTGCGGTCTCGACCTCCGCGGCGATGCCCGCCCCGGGGTCGAAAGCGTCTGGTGCGTCAGAACTCATCTATATATCCACCCATTCGGCGTCGGTCGCTCGCTCCTTGATGAACTGCTTGCGCGGTTCGACGGCGTCGCCCATGAGCACCGAGAACATCTTGTCGGCGGCGGCCGCGTCCTCGACGGTGATCTGCTTGAGGATGCGGTTCTCGGGGTTCATCGTGGTCTCCCACAGCTGATCGGGGTTCATCTCCCCGAGGCCCTTGAACCGCTGGACCTGCGTCGGGTTGCCGTCGCACTTCTCCTCGATGATCCGGTCGCGCTCGGCCTCGGTCATCGCGTCGTAGGTCTCGCCCCGATATCTGATCCGATACAGCGGCGGTTTCGCCGCGTAGACGTACCCCGCCTCGACGAGCGGGCGCATGTGTCGGTACAGGAGCGTCAGAAGCAGCGTTCGGATGTGCGCCCCGTCGACGTCGGCGTCCGAGAGGATGATGATCCGCTCGTATCGGACGTCGTCGATGTCGAACTCCTCACCGATGCCCGCGCCGATGGCGGTGATGAGCGCGCGGACCTCGTCATTCTGGAGGATCCGATCGAGGCGGTGTTTCTCGACGTTCAGGATCTTCCCCTTGAGCGGGAGGATCGCCTGGAAGCGTCGGTCTCGGCCCTGCTTTGCGCTCCCCCCGGCGCTGTCGCCCTCGACGACGAACAGCTCCGACTCGCTCGGGTCGCGACTCTGACAGTCCGCGAGTTTGCCCGGCAGCGACGTCGACTCCAGGGCGGACTTCCGACGGGTGAGTTCCTCGGCCTGTTTCGCGGCCTTCCGCGCCTTCGCGGCCTCGACGGCCTTGCCGACGATGGCCTCGGCGACGTCCGGGTTCTCTTCGAGGTAGGTGCCGAGCTTCTCGTGGGTGATCGACTCGACGATTCCCCGGACCTCGCTGTTTCCGAGCTTCGTCTTCGTCTGCCCCTCGAACTGCGGATCGGGGTGTTTGACCGAGATCACGGCCGTGAGCCCCTCGCGGACGTCCTCGCCCTTCAGGGAGTCGAGGTCGCCGAGGAGGCTGTGCTCGCGGGCGTAGTCGTTGACGACGCGGGTGAGCGCGGTCTTGAACCCCGTGAGGTGGGTGCCGCCCTCGCGGGTGTTGATGTTGTTCGCGAAGGCGTGGATCGACCCCTGAAGCTCCTCTGTCGCCTGCAGCGCGACCTCGATCTCGATGTCCTGCTCGCTGTCGCTGTAGTAGATGACGTCGTCGTGGAGGACGGTCTTCGTCTCGTCGAGGTAGCGGACGAACTCGCGGATGCCGCCCTCGTAGCAGAACGTGCGCTCGCGGCGGTCGGCGTCGGAGTCGACTTCGTCCTCGGCGTCGGCAGCGCCGTCCGCCGGGGTGCCCTCGTCGACGAGTCGGATCTCGACGCCGGAGTTGAGGAAGGCGAGCTCCCGGAGTCGGTTCTCGAGCGTGGAGAAGTCGAACTCGTCGGTCTCGAAGATGTCGCCGTCGGGCCAAAAGCGGACCGTCGTGCCCGTCTCCTCGCCCTCGTCGAGGTCGCGGACGCGTTCGAACGCACCCTCCTGTGGCTCGCCGTGGTCGAAACTGTCGCGCCACAGCGCGCCGTCGCGCTTGATCTCGACTTCGAGACGCTCCGAGAGCGCGTTGACGACGCTCACGCCGACGCCGTGGAGGCCGCCGGAGACCTGGTAGGACTTGTTGTCGAACTTGCCGCCGGCGTGGAGGACGGTCATGATGACCTCGACGGCGGGGCGGTCGTACTGCTCGTGCGTGTCGACCGGGATGCCGCGGCCGTTGTCCGAGACCGACACCGAGCCGTCGTCGTGGACCGTGACCTCGATGCGGTCGCAGTACCCCGCGAGCGCCTCGTCGATCGCGTTGTCGACGACCTCGTAGACGAGGTGGTGTAAGCCTCGCGAGTCCGTCGACCCGATGTACATCGCCGGGCGCTTCCGGACGGCTTCCAGCCCTTCGAGGACCTGGATCTGTCCGGCCCCGTACTCAGTTTCGCGTGACATTGATCGTGTCTCCGTTAAGCCACCTCGGTTCTTAAACCCTCGCACGCGCGGGCGCGAAAGTACGTATAAACCGTCCCTGGGGCGCTCTCCCACCGACTTCGGCCGACGGCGACGCGGTCTTCGGGGTGCTCGTCCGTCGTGGATCGGGCTCCCACGCCCCGGAACCGACAGCACAAAGACGACGCCACCGTTAGCCTGGGGTATGAGCGACGCCGAAGGCGACGAAGCCCCGAAGCCGAGCGACGTCGGCGACGAGGCGAACGCCCCGCCCGTCTCCGAGAAGCCCTACAAGATCATCTTCGAGGGGAACAAGTGCATCGGCGCGGGCCGGTGTGCGGAGGTCGCAGACAACTGGGAGATGGACATCAAATCCGGACTCGCCCGCCCGAAGTCGTACTTCATCGGCGAGGACGAACTCGACGAGAACGTCCGCGCGGCCGAGGTCTGCCCGGCGAAGAAGGACAGCGGCGTGATCCACGTCGTCGACCGGCGGACCGACGAGGAGATCGCGCCGGACCCGCACGGCGACGGCACGTTGAGCGTCGACTGGTGAGCCGGCGTCTCCGAAAGCGAAACCACTAACCGGCCGTCCGCGGAACTGTGGCCTGCGCGGGGGTGGCTGAGCCAGGCCAAAGGCGGCGGACTTAAGATCCGCTCCCGTAGGGGTTCGTGGGTTCAAATCCCATCCCCCGCATCCGAATCTGCGAGCGAAGCGAGCAGTTCGGTTTCTACGGATGGATTTGAATCAGAGAGCGTCGCGAACGGAGTGAGCAGAGCGACCGTGGTTCAAATCCCATCCCCCGCATCCGAATCTGCGAGCGAAGCGAGCAGTTCGGTTTCTACGGATGGATTTGAATCAGAGAGCGTCGCGAACGGAGTGAGCAGAGCGACCGTGGTTCAAATCCCATCCCCCGCACTCGATGTCCTCGCGCCTATCCGTATCGGAGCGTCGTCGGTCTGTGAGCTTCCGTGCCGGGAGACGAACACGTTGCGTGGACCGGATTTTTGTTTCGCGTCGAAATATGCGACGACGTGCCTCCCGGAGTCCCCACCCGGACACTGCTCGTAGCGCTCGCGATCGCCGTGGTCGTAGCTTTCGGTGTCCTCGGAGCGATATCGGCGGCAGAACACCGCGCCCTCGACGCCGAGTCGGAGCACGTCGCCCAGCAGCTAGGTAGCGCGCCCTGTCTCACGGACTGGGGCGTCGACGAGGGAGCGGGGCCCCGCCGTGACGCGTCGGTAACGGGAGTGACCGCCGCTTCGATACGGGTCGACGTCACGATTCCGTACGCGTACACGACGGAGACCGACGACGGGGCGGTGTACGCGGATACGGCGTCGGAAGCGACCTACGAGGTCTCGCTCGCGGGGCTCCGTCGCGTCCGCGGTGACGACGTCTCGCCGTGTTAGTCGCCGACCGCGAACTGTTCAGCCTTCGAATCGCCGCACGGCGACGCAGACGCGACGACGCTCAGATGATCACCTTCGCCGCGGGGAGGTACTTCTCTGCGGTCCGTTTCGCTTCCTCGCCCGCGGGTACCAGCGTCGACTCGGTGACCGGTTCGGAGAACCGATCCGGATCCGGCGAGACGGGAGCGAGCATCTCGGTGAACATCGACTCGTAGCGCCCGCCCGCGGAGACGACGCCGCCGTACTTCCGCTCGGCGAAGGGGACCTCGTCGGGGTGGGGGAACTGCTCGCGGATGACCCCGGCGGTCTCGCGGAGGTACTCCGCCGCCCGCTCTTGCTCGTACTGGCTCTCGTCGAAGTACTGCTGGGCGTGCGGCCCCTCCGAGTCGGTCGCGGCGTGCTGCGGCGACTCGAACGGAACCGACTCCGTCGTCGTGTGCTCGCCGGCGAACCGGAGGTTCACGGTGAAGCTGTCCGGATACCTGAGGATGAGCGGGAAGAACAGCATCTCGGAGATCGTCGAGCGTTGCTGGATCCGCCAGAGCCCCTCGATGTAGTACGCCGCCAGTTCGCCCTCCCGATCCTCGCGCTCCCCGCGGAGGTAGGCCCGCGCGACCGCCTCGTAGTCGTCGCCGGCGATGCGGCGCAGTCGCCGTTCGAACGTCTCGGCGACGCGTTCGAACTCCGTCTCGTAGGCCTTCGCGACCGAGACGGACGGGTCCGCCAGTAACTCCGCTTTCCGCTCGCGCCCCTCCGCGATGGCCGTCATGTTCTGGTGGAAGAGCGTCTCGGCCTGCCGGTCCGGTAACGGCGTCCTGACCGCGTTCCCGTACAGCACGTTCGCCCCGCCGTCCGGGCACGCCTCGGTCTCTCCCATTATCTCTCACACACGTCGGCTGGGTAATAGTTTCAGCGGTCGTAGAGTATACCTCCGCACGCGAAGAGCGGCCCGAAGGGGGTCCAACACTCCGACAGGGGTAAAAACCACCGTGCGATATGGAAGACAATGAGTCAGGAAGCGGCCGAGTCGGGTCGCGTCCGGGTCGTCGGCACGGCGCACGTCTCAGAGGAGAGCGTCCGGGAGGTCGAAGCGACCATCGCGGACGAGCGCCCCGACGTCGTCGCCGTCGAACTCGACGAGGGGCGGTACCGGCAGCTGAAGGGGGGCGAACCCGACGACATCGAACCGAGCGATCTGCTCTCGGGCAACACGGTCTTTCAGTTCATCGCCTACTGGATGCTCTCGTACGTCCAGGCGCGGTTGGGCGAGCGCTTCGACGTGACGCCCGGCGCGGACATGCTCGCGGCCGTCGAGACGGCCGAGGAACACGGCATCGACGTCGCGCTCGTCGACCGCGACATCAACGAGACGATGCGGCGGTTCTGGTCGCAGATGGGGATCGTAGAGAAGTTCCGGATGGTCGGCGGCCTCGCGTTCGGCGTCGCGGACAGCCGGGGCGTCGGCCTCGCGGCCGGGGCGGTGCTCGGCCTGCTCCTCGGGCCGCTCGTCGCGATATTCGGCGGCAGCGTCGGGTTCGGGCTGCCGGTCCTCGGACGGATCACGGGCGGCGTCCTCCTCGCGGTCGGCGTCGCGGCCGCGATCTGGATCTTCGGGGCGTCCGTCCTCTCGACGGAGGACCGTCTCGTCGCGGCGACCGCGGCGGGCATCGCGATCGGCGGCGTCGCGGGCGTCGGCCTCGGACTCGCGGCGCCGGTCGTCGACCGCCTCGGCGGTTTCACCGTCCGCGTGATCGGGAGCATGACCCTCGGACTCGTCGGCGGCGTGCTCGTCGGCGGTGTTCTCGGACAGTTCGGCTCGATGTTCGGTTACGGCGAGGTCGAAGACGTAGAGGAGTTCGATATGTCGCAGATGACAGACACCGACGTCGTGAGCGCGATGATGGAGGAGTTCCGGCAGTTCTCCCCCGGCGGCGCCGCGGCGCTCATCGACGAGCGCGACGCGTTCATCGCGCACAAACTCCTCGCGCTCCGCTCGACCGGCGCCGACGTCGTCGCCGTCGTCGGCGCGGGCCACCGCGAGGGGATCGAGCGCTACCTCGACCACCCCGAGGAACTCCCGCCGATGGAGTCGCTGACCGGGACGGGCGGGGGCGGCCTCCCGTGGGCGAAGATCGTCGGGACGGGGATCTCGCTCGTCGTGATCGGCTTCTTCGTCCTCCTGGCGCTGTCGTCGGCCGGCGACGACACGCTCCTCCGACTGTTCGGCGCGTGGTTCCTCGTCAACGGCCTGTTCGCGGCGGGGCTGGCGAAGGCCGCGGGCGCGCGGTGGACCTCCTCGCTCGTCGGCGGCGCGGTCGCGTGGATGACCTCGATCAACCCGTTCCTCGCGCCGGGGTGGTTCACCGGCTACGTCGAACTGCAGTACGACCCGGTGAACGTCTCCGACATCGGGACGCTGAACGAACTGCTGGCCGACGAGGAGAAGCCGATCGGCGACCTGGTGAACGAGATGTTCGCGGTGCCGCTGTTCCGGCTCATCGTCGTCGTCGCGGCGACGAACATCGGGAGCGTGATCGCCTCGGCGCTGTTCGTGGCGTACCTGCTTCCGCTGTTCGCACTCGATCTCGGCGGCGCGGCGGGCGTGACGCGGCTGCTCTTCGAGGGCGCCGAAAACGGCTGGGAGATCCTCTGGGGGGCGATCGCCGGATGAGCGTCTCGCGGCTCTCGTTCAGCTCGAAGGAGATCCAGGACCTCGCCGTCGCGTGGGTGGCACTCGGCGTCGCGTTCGCCATCTTCTTCGCCGGCGGCGGCCAGCGCGCGGTCGTCGGGATCCTCGAAGGCGGCGTCTTCGGTCCCGTCCTGCTCAGCCTGCTCACCGCGGGCGTCGGATTCCTGCTTCACGAGGTGGCGCACAAGGTCGTCGCGGTTCGATACGGGCAGGTCGCGGAGTTCCGCGCCGACTACGGGATGCTCTTTCTGGCCGTCGTGAGTTCGCTCGCGGGCTTCATCTTCGCCGCGCCGGGCGCGGTCCACCACCGCGGGCGGCTGACCCGACGCGAACACGGCCTCATCGCGCTCGCCGGCCCCGCGACGAACGTCGCGCTCGCGGTCGTGTTCCTTCCGGTGCTGGTCGTGGGGACGCTCGTCGGCTCGGACTTCGTCGCGCTCGCCGGGTCGCGCGGCCTGATGATCAACCTCTTCCTGGCGGCGTTCAATATGCTCCCGTTCGGCCCCCTCGACGGCAAGACCGTCCTGGGGTGGAGCAAGACCGTCTTCGCGGCGTTCTTCGTTCCCGCGCTTTTGCTGACGGTCGGCGCGTTCGTCCTCGGGCTCGGGTTCTGACCCCGCCCCGTTAGCCGCCTCCTAACCCGCTGACGAGTCGTCAGGGCGACCTCGACGGATCGTACAGCAGCGTCGCCGTCGACGGAAGAGCGGTCGAAACGGATTCGGTACCACGCGGATCCAGATCAGTCGATACTGGGAATACGGGGTGAGACTGGACGGTCGGGGAGAGATACCAGGAGGCCGAGAAGATACCGGAGGGCCGACGGGGCCTACGCCTCGGCGGGTTCGTACCCGTGTCCGGCGACGAACGCGGCGGCGTTGGCGGCGACGAGCGCGGCGAAGAGGAGGGGTTCTCCGCCGGTCAGGCCGCCGAATATGAGCGGGAGGTACGTGAACGGGAGGACGATCGCGGCCCAGAAGCTCACGGCCTTCAGGTTGTGAAGTGCCGAACGGGCCGCGGCGCTCGCAGCGCCGAGTCCGCGACGGAGGGAGTCGCGTTCGAGGGGGAGGTCGGGGGTGTGGGGGACGCTTGACATCTGTTTCGCCTCACACGTTCGTAGGGGGGCCATCCCCATATAACGCGACGAGCGTTCAGTCGTTTCGCGACGCTTTATTCGTCGCGAGAACGTTTCACCGACGTTTTACGAACGGTTCAAAGGACGCTAGAAAGTTCAAAAAGGCTTTTGAAGAGGTTTCGAAGATAAGCAGACAATATTGCCGGCGCGGCGGCCACGGGGGACCAGCCGGAGACCGGACGTATTTTCTCCCCGCGAGACGGGCATTCCCGTATGACTGAGGAGGCGGACGCGGACGGAGCATCGAACCCCGAGGGGGGAGCCGACGAATCGCCCGAGGAACTGACCTACGCCGAGGCCGGCGTCGACATCGACGCGAGCGAGGCCGCGACCGCGGCGCTGATCGGCGCGGTCGGCGAGAGCGAGGGCGACTACGCGGGGCTGCTCGACATCGGCGACCGCTACCTCGCGCTCGCGACCGACGGCGTCGGGACGAAACTCCTCGTCGCGGAGGCGCTCTCGGACTACTCGACGATCGGCATCGACTGCATCGCGATGAACGCGAACGACCTCGTCGCCGCCGGCGTCCGCCCGGTCGCGTTCGTCGACTACCTCGCGGTCGAGGAACCCGACGAGACGTTCGCCGAACAGGTCGGCGAGGGGCTCAGCGCCGGCGCCGAGGAGGCGGGGCTGGAGCTGATCGGCGGGGAGACGGCGGTGATGCCCGAGGTGATCCGCGGCCTCGACCTCGCGGGCACCTGCGCGGGACTCGCCGCGAAAGACGCCGTCTTCCCCGGCGAAGCGGAACCGGGCGACGCCCTGGTCGGCTTCCCGTCCTCGGGCGTCCACTCGAACGGCCTGACGCTCGCCCGGACCGCGGTCACGCGCGAACACGAGTACACGGACCCCTGCCCGTTCGGCGACTACGACACCCTCGGGGAGGCGCTGCTCGAACCGACGCGTCTCTACACGTACCTGCTCGATCCGATGCGCGAGCACGGCGTCCGCGCGGCGGCGCACGTCACCGGCGGCGGCTGGACGAACCTCGAACGCCTCGGCGAGCACCGCTACGTCGTCGAGGACGCGTTCGAACCCCAACCCGTCTTCGAGTTCGTCCAGGAAGAAGGGAACGTCACAGACGAGGAGATGCACCGGACGTTCAACATGGGGACCGGGTTCGTCTGCGCGCTCGATCCCGAGGACGCCGAGGCGCTCGCGGCGGCGACCGACGGGCGCGTGATCGGCCGCGTCGAGTCGGGCGACGGCGTCGCTATCAGAGGCCTCGAACTCTGAGGTGGCGACGGATGGAGGACGCACGCCCGCCGGCGCCCGACGGGCTTCCCCTGCTCGGAAACGCGGTCGACTTCGGCCGCGACCCCCTGACGTTCACCACCGACGCCGTCGACAGCGTCGGCGACGTGTTCCGGATCGACCTCCCCGTCGGCGACCGCTACGTCCTCGCTCACCCCGAGTACGCCGAGCGCGTGCTCGTCTCCGAGCGCGACGCCTTCGAGAAGACCGACGACTTCGCGCTCGCGTTCGGCAACAGCGTCGTCGCCGTCGACGGCGAGGACTGGCGCGAACAGCGGGAGTTCCTCGACCCCTTCTTCTACGCCTCGCGGATCCGGGCGTTCCTCCCGACGATGCGCGAGCGGGTCGTCGACCGCGCGGAGTCCTGGGAGGGGGGCGACACCCTCGCGACGGTTTCGGAGATGAAGGCGCTGACGTTCGACGTGCTGGCCGCGACGCTTCTCGGGTTCGATCCCGGCTCGAACGGCGCGGACCTCAGACGCGCCGCCGACGACCTGAACAGCTACTTCGATCCGGTGACGTGGGCGCTTCCCGACTGGGTGCCGACCCCGAGCGGTCGGCGGTTCGACGCCGCGAAGGACACGCTGCGTGCGGAACTGCTGTCGCTGCTGGAGGAGGCGGCCGGCACCGACGAGGAGAGTCTGCTCGCCGCGCTCGCGGCGGCCACCGATGGTGCGGGCAGTCCCGACACCGGTGGCGGACCTGCGGACGGGGACTACCCTCGCGACCGCGACGCCGCGGTGGATCAGTTGATCGGCTTAGTCTTCGCCGGCCACGAGACGACCGCGCTCGCGCTGACGTACACGCTCTACTGTCTGGCCGAGCACCCGGAGACGTACGACCGGGTCGAGGCCGAGATCGACGAGGTGCTCGGCGAGGAACCGATTCGGTGGGAGCACCTCGACGACCTGCCGACGCTCGAACGCGCCTTCGACGAGAGCCTTCGGCTGTATCCGCCGGTTCACGCGCTCCCCCGGGAGGCAACACGGCCCGTCGAGTTCGACGGCCGGGAGATTCCGGCGGGCGCGGAACTCCTCGTCTCGGTCTTCGCGATGCACCGCGACGAGCGGTTCTGGGACGACCCCGAGGCGTTCGACCCGACGCGGTGGAAAGCGCGGGACCGCTCGGCCGACGCGTACCTCCCGTTCGGCGCGGGACCGCGGCGGTGTATCGGTGCGACGTTCGCGAGCGTGGAGGCGCGCGTCGTGCTGGCGGAACTGCTTCGACGGTACCGCTTCGAGTACGCCGGCGACGGCGACCTGTCGCTCTCGCCGGAGATGACGAACCAGCCCGACGGCGACGTCCCGATGACGGTCCACCGGCGGTAGGCCCGGGGACGGCAGTTCGGCGACGATAGATCCACCGGTGGTAGATCAGGTGACGGCCCAGCGACGGGACGGACGGGTGCGTCCGCCCCGGCTACAGGTGCGCCGCGACGTCGGCCTCGGTCACGATCCCGGTCGTTTCACCGCTCTCGACGACGAGCACGGCCGAGTGGTGATCGAGCGCGGCGTCGATCTCCTCGAGCGTCGCCGACGGTTCCACCGTCGTGACCGACTCGCGCATCACGTCGGCGACGGGGAGCGTGCCGACGTCGTCTTCCTCCTGGGCGTGACGGATGTCGCTGTTCGAGATGATCCCGACCGGCCGGCCGTCGCGGATCACGGGGAGTTGAGAGAACCCCTCGTCCAGCATCACGTCGCGGGCGAAGCGGACGGAGTCGTCGGGGGCGACGCTCACGACGTTCTCGTTCATCAGGTCGACGGCGCGAACGACGCTGCCTTCGGCCTCTTCGAGCGCGTTGACGATCCGTCGGAGCGTCGACAGCCGGGGGTCGACGTCGCCGCCCTCGATCCGGGCGATGAGCGGCTGGGAGACGCCGGCCATCTCCGCGAGCCGACTCTGGGTGAGGTCCAACTCCGTGCGGCGCTGTCGGAGATCCTGTGGGGTCGGGAGTTCCATACCCCTAATTACCCGAAGTTATACGAAAGTGTTTCGGGGCGGTTCCGGAGGCGCCCGGACGCCTACTCGTCGCGGTCGTCGCGTTCGTGTGCGTCCTCTTCGGTCTCGACGACCTCGATCACCGACAGCGGCACGTCGCGGAGCGCGCCGCCGACCTCGCTCTTGGCGATCCGGGAGGCGTGCTCCTCGCTGTCGGCGTTGAACACGTCGATCTCGAGGAGGAGGCCGACGAGCGCGGTGTTGGCGGCGATGAACGCGGAGTCGAACGGCTCCCCGCAGGCCGGACACGTCGTCGCGCCCACCTCGACCTCGACGTACTCCTTGTCCTGATCGTTGAGTCGCTTGCCGGCCTCGCTGACGGCGACGCCGATCGCGTCGTCGATGTCGTCGACGTCGCGGACCAGCCACGCGGCCTCCATCGCGACGAGATAGTTGCTCATACCCTGGAGACGTTCCGCGGGGTTTCGTGTCTTGTGGTTCGCCCGCGCTCGTGGGACACCTTGTCAGGGGACGTCCGATGGGGCCAAACCGTGACAGACCCACTCACGGGCCCCGATAGAGCGGTTCAGTGAGCGCCGCGCCGCGTACGCGACGCCAATACTGCGCATAACTTATGCCGACGAACGGGACTGATGACGACGTTCCTACGGGGTGATCGCGACGGTGATCAAGTGCGATTGGACTCAGCACAGATAGCGTTGAATCGACAGACAGCGTCGACGTCGAGCGCGCGGCCGACAGGGAAAATTTATATACTACCGTCACCCCGGGTCGGTCAAGCAGATGATAACAGACCTGCACCGGGGCGCGGCCTTCCTGCTGTACCAGACGACGCTGCTCTTCGGGATCCTGGCGATGCCGATCGCGCTGTTCGCGCGGCGACTGGGGCTGACGCTCCCGGTCCGATCGCTGATCGAATCCGCCGAGCGGACCTACGAACGGGCGGACGGCCACCGCGGGCACCGCTAGCGGGACGCACGCGACTGTTCTATGGCGCCCACCAACCACGCTCGGTAGCCGTGGCTTCGGAGGATGTCGGTCGCCGTCCGGAACGATGCCCGTCGGTACGGGCAACAGCGGTGGGAAGGGTGGCATTTATCAGCGACGGGCGACAATCCCAGGTAATGCGTACTCCCACGAGCGATGACGCCTCGGGGCGTCTCGACCCACTGAACGGCGAGCACTCGGGCGTCTTCTCACCTGAACTCGGCGAATTCTCGAACGCTGAACAGCGCGCCGAACAGATGGGCGACAAAGAGACCAAGACCGGAACGACCACCGTCGGCCTGAAAACGAGCGAGGGAGTCGTCCTCGCGACGGACATGCGGGCCAGTCTCGGTCGGATGGTCTCCTCGAAGAACGTCCAGAAGGTCGAGGAGATCCACCCGACCGGGGCGCTGACGATCGCCGGGTCGGTCTCGGCCGCGCAGTCGCTCATCAGTTCGATCCGCGCGGAGGTCCGCCTCTACGAGGCCCGACGCGGCGAGGATATGAGTATGCAGGCGCTCTCGACGCTCCTCGGCAACTTCCTGCGCTCGGGCGCGTTCTTCATCGTCCAGCCCATCCTCGGCGGTGTCGACGAGGAAGGCCCCCACATCTACAGCATCGATCCCGCGGGATCGATCCTCGAAGAGGAGTACACCGTCACCGGCTCGGGCAGCCAGTACGCCCTCGGTGTCCTCGAACAGGAGTACGACGAGGAACTCTCGATCGAGGAGGCGAAGCGAGTCGCCGCCCGTTCGATCAAGAGCGCCGTCGAGCGGGACCTGGCCTCCGGTAACGGGATCAACGTCTGTGTCGTCACCGAAGACGGCGTCGAGATCACCCAGCACAAGGACTTCGACGAGGTCCTGTAAGTCGGCTCGCGACTCGGTCGAGCGGTCGATCGTCGCCCGTCTCGTTCTCTCCCGGCGGCCGGATAGCCCTCGACGGACGCGCCGCTACAGCCAGTCCGCGAACGAGCCGTCCAGAAGCGTCTCTCGTTGCTTCCGCACGTAGTCGCGCTGCATCTCCATCACGGCGTCCGCGAAGGCGTCGCCGTCGGCGAGGTACTCCCGCACGCGGTCGACCTTCCAGTCGGCGGGAGTCGTGCCGTGTTCGACGCGGGCGCGGAGCGGTCGGACGTACTTTTCGGCCTCCGCGTCCGAACAGCCCGCGGCCGTGAGCCCGTCGACCGCGTGCGCGAAGATGTCGTCGTAGACGGTCTCGGTGTCGATGGTCTCCGCGCCGTCGTTGCAGATCCAGCGCTGACCGCTGTCGAGGCCCTCGCGCATCGCGGCGTAGAAGTTCTCCCGGGCGGTCGACCACTGCTGATCGGTCGCCGGGTGTCGACGTCGCGGGAGGCTCTCCATCAGCCCCGCGAACGTCGCCTGGAACGCGACCGAGTCCCGGACGGTCGGCTGGGCGGCGATCGGCCGGAACTCGATCCGGGCGTTCGCCGAGGAGCGGGAGGCCCCGTCGAACACCGGGCGGACCCACCGCCAGTACGTGCCGTGTTTCCGACGGAGCGTGGCGAACTCGTCGTCGAAGCGGTTGCCCTCGGGGACGGGCATCGGGACCATCGTCGCGTCGTCCGCGACGCGGTCGACCGCCTGTTCGATATCGTCGAGGTCCCGCGGGAACCGGACCTTCTCGGCCTCCCCTGAGTTGAGAACCGACTCGAAGACGCCGATCCGGTGCTCGGCGTACCCGTCTTCGAGGATCTTCGCCGCGCCGACGTCGTCGTACAGGTCCGGGGGGAAGAAGGGCGAGTTGACGCCGAGAGCGAGAAGCGGCCCGGCGACCCGGAGCGCGTAGTTGAAATACGCCGGGAGGTCCGCGGCGTGGGCGACCTGGTAGTGCGGCTGGATCGAGGTGATGAGCGACTCGGGCATCACCGTGTCGGCCGCGAGGCTGACGTTCGGCGCGTCGACCGTCATCTCCTCGGGCGCGGCCGGTCCGTTCGCCATCGCGTGGTATCGCTCGGAGCCGCTCATGTTCGTCGCGATCCGGACCCCGTCGGCCTCGACGCTGTCTGTGAGGTACTCGCGGGCCGTCTCGCCGGCCGGTGGGATCGTCCACATTCCGTCGCTGACCAGACGGATCCCCTCGGCACCGGTACAGTCCAGCGCCGCGCCGAGGCGCGCGCGGACCTCCGATTCCTGCGCTCGCAGGCCGTCGGGGTTCAGCGGTTGGGGGCTCGTCGTCATCTCCGCGTTGTGCAGACCGAGTTCCTTCTCGAAGCCGATGAGTTCGAGCAGCCGACGCGGGACGCGCATCAGGGCGTACACGTCGGCGTCGTCGGAGGCGGCCCACCGCCCGTCGGCGACGGCGTAGAACTCGTACTCCAGTCCGACGATCGACTGGTGGTTGTCGAAGGTCCCCTCCCGGAGTTCGGATTTGACCACCTCGGCGTCCCTCCGCGCCTGGGCCTCGAACTCCTCGATGTCGACGGCGAGGGCGTCCCGCACCGACGCCGCCAGTTCCTCGGTCATAGCCGTCCCTGGGACAGCGGGCGGCTTCAATCCCGCGGCTTCGACCGAAGCGGTGGCCACTTGAACGAGGGTTTATATCCGATCGGGCGGCCAGCGGGGGTATGCGGTGAGAAGCGCCTCGCGTCGGGCAGCGGTCGCACGGCACGTCGACGCGAGGACGGAAAGCGGCGTGGACGCGAGGCCGGTGAGCGCCGTGAGGACGGCGAGCGACGTCGACGACCGTCTCGGCCGGCGGTGCCGTCTGTCAGCCCACATCGGACCCGACCCGATCGGCGGTCCGGAGTCGGCGGACTCTTGTCTGATCGACCGGTACTCCCGGCAAATGGAGTTCGCCGAGTTCGCTGCGCGCGCCGAAGAGATCGCCGAGGAGCCCGGCGACCTGGCGACGACCGAGCGGGTCCGCGACCTGCTCGCGGACGCCTCGGAGGACCTCCCGGTCGTCGTCCGATTCCTCCAGGGTCGGGTGTACCCGGCGTGGGACGCGACGACGCTCGATATCGGCCCCGCACTCCTCCACGAGGCCATCGCCCGCGCCGCGGGCCCGAACGTCGACAGCGACGACGTCGAGTCGAAACTGGCCGAGGTCGGCGAGATCGGCGCCGTCGCGGCGACCTACGAGTTCGGCGGGCAGCGCGGCCTCGGCGCGTTCGGCGGCGGCGCGGCCGACGGCTCCGGAGAGCGCGGTGGCGGACTCACCGTCGCGGCGGTCGACGACCGGCTTCGCGAGATCGCGACGACGACGGGCGAGGGCAGCGAGGGGCGACGGCTCGACGCCCTCTTCGGCCTGTTCAACCGGGCGTCGCAGACGGAGGCGAAGTTCCTCGCCCGACTCGTCCTCGGGGAGATGCGGATCGGGGTCGGCGGGGGGACCGTCAGAGACGCGACCGCCGCGGCGTTCGTCGACGAGGGCGTCGCCGGCGAGAGGGGCGAGACGCCCTCGGAGGCTCCCGGGGGCGACGAATCCGAAGCGACGCCGGACTCGGACGCCGTCGACGCCGTCGAGCGCGCGCTCCAGGTCTCGAACGACTACGGGATGGTGGCTCGCGTCGCCCGCGAGGAGGGCAGGGAGGGCCTCGACGCGGTCGGCCTCGAAGTCGGCCGGCCGGTGCAGGCGATGCTCGCACAGGCCGGCAGCGCCACCGAGGCGATCGAGGAGTGGGGCGAGGCGGTCGTCGAGACGAAGTTCGACGGCGCGCGCGTGCAGGTCCACTTCGACGGCGAGGAGACCGCGCTGTTCTCGCGAAACATGGACGACGTCACCGACCCGCTCCCGGAAGTCGTCGAGTTCGTCGAGCGGGCGGTCGACGTGCCGGTCGTCTTGGACGGCGAGGTCGTCGCCGTCGACGACTACGGGTCGCCGCTGCCGTTCCAGGAGGTGCTCCGCCGGTTCCGCCGGAAGTACGACGTCGAGCGGATGCGCGAGGAGGTCCGCGTCGAACTCCGCGCGTTCGACTGCCTCCACGTCGACGGCGACGACCTGCTCGACGCCCCGCTGAGCGAGCGTCACGACCGGCTCCGAGCGCTGCTCGGCGACACCGACGCGGTCTCCGAGCCAGTCGTCTCAGACGACCCGGACGAGATCGCGGCCGTCGAAGAGCGGGCGCTGGAGGCCGGTCACGAGGGGATCATGCTGAAAGAGCCCGAGTCGACGTACGCCCCGGGCAAGCGCGGTCGAAACTGGCTGAAGCGCAAGCCGGACGTCGAGACGCTCGACCTCGTCGTCACCGGGGCGGAGTGGGGAGAGGGCCGTCGTGCGAACCTCTTCGGGACGTTCCTGCTCTCGGCGCGCGTCGACGGCGAAGCCGCCGGCCGCGATGCGACCGCGACCGACGGCGATGCGGCCGCCGACAGCGACGCCTACGCCACCATCGGCAAGGTCGCCACGGGCATCACCGACGAGGAACTCGAAGCCCTGACCGAACGGCTCGAACCGCACATCGAACGCGAGGACGGACAGACCGTCTCGATCGCCCCGGAGGTCGTCTTCGAGGTCGGCTACGAGGAGATCCAGGCGTCGCCGACGTACGAGTCCGGCTACGCGCTCCGGTTCCCCAGGTACGTGACCGTCCGCGAGGACAAGTCGCCGGTCGACGCCGACGGCCTCGCGCGGGTCGAACGGCTGGTCGACGAGCAGTAGCGGAGTTCACGGCCGGCGAGCGCCGCCGAGACAGCGTCGTTTCGAGGCGCTACAGCACGCCCATCGTCGAGAGCCGCTCGGGCAGGTACGTCTCGGTGACGAAGTCCAGGCCGCGGGCGGCCAGCGCCTGCTGTTCGGCCTTCTTCTCGAGGTCGAGTTGGAGTTCGATCTGTTCGGTCCAGTAGTCGGTCTCGAAGCGGGGGTCCTCCAGTTCCGACTCCAGGGCGTTGATGTCCGAATCCGCCAGCGGGTCCGTCGGGAGGTCGTACTCGACGATGTCCTCGGGCTGGATGCCGACGAAACGGGCCTCCGGCGTCGCCAGGTACTCCGAGAGGTGCGCGGACTTGATCGACCCGTAGGCGACGGAGCCGTAGATCCGGTAGGACCACGGGTCGCCGTCGGTGAAGACCACGACCGGCAGGTCGAGTTCGTCGTGGAGCCGCTTGGTGATCCGCCGGGTCGCCCGCGCGGGCTGGCCCTTCAGGTGGACGACCAGGCAGTTGTACTCCTCGTCGAACCCGTTTTCCACCAGGCGGTCGCGCATCCCGCCGGTCTCGACGCAGAGCACGAAGTCGATGTCGTGATCCAGGAAGTCGATCGTATCCGGATTGTTCGGGATCTGGTAGCCGCCCTCCCCGACGTCCTTCTGACAGTGGATCTCCCGCTCGCCGCGTCGGGTCTGCTCGCGGAGTTCCAGCGGTCCCATCAGCGTCGCTCCCGACTCCTCGGGGCGCATGTGGAAGTCCTCGCGGGTGACCTTCGAGACGATTTCTAAATCTTCTATCAGCTGATTCGACTCGTCCTGGCTGTTGAACTGCGCCTCCTCGTTGTCCCACGATTCGGAGAGGTAGTACAGTTCACGCAGCGTCGAGGAGCGGTCCTCCTCCAGTTGGTTCACGAGGAACTCGATGGCGTAAGAGGCCTTCAGCAGCTTCCGCGCGCCGCGGACGCTGTTCGCAGAGCGGGTCGAGGTCCGGTCGCCGTACACCCACACCTTCGAGTCCTCGTCGAAGACGATGTTCGACTTCGTCCGCGTGGGGATGTTCATCCGCGGCACCTCCCCCGCCGCGAACTGGTCGTAGAACTCCGCGGCGAGATCGACGAGGCGCTCCTTCGCGAGTTCGTCGTCCTGTTTCGTGCTCATAGTGTTAGTCTGCGTCGATTGTCAGCTTCTCGGCTTCGACGCCGTCGACGTCGACGTCGAAGGTGGCGTCCTCGGCGATCGTGTAGGTCAGTTCGGCCGACTCGCCCGCCGGCACCGACGGCTCCCAGGAGACGAACCACTCGCCGTCGAGGTCGACGACGTTCGCCTCCTCCGGGAGACCCGAGGGTTCCGCCGAGACGATGTCCGTGATCTCGGGCGTCTCGCTCCGATCGGAGTGGTTCTCGACGGTCAGCGCGACGGTGTCGCCGTCGACCTCCCGCTCGACGCTCACGTTGTTCATGATCCGGGCGAGCGCGCCGTCGATGTTGGGTCGCGGACGGCCGGTCACCTCCGAGAGCTTGTCGGCCATCTCCGGGAGGATCTTGCCGAGGACGTCCTGTTTCTTCCGTCGCTTCTGCATCGAGCGCCGCTTGTTCAGGTACGATTTGAGTTCGCGGGCGGCCTCGCGGATCGCCAGTTCGATCTCGTCTTCGATCTCGGGGATGTTCGCGATGGCGTCCTTCGACTCGCTCGTAAACGGCACGTTCGTCGAGGCGACGTGGATCATGATCACCGCCGGCCCGTTGGGCATCCCGGAGCCGCCGGGCTGATCGAGGCCGTAGTTCCGCCAGCCGATGCTCTTGACGACGTCCGTCGTCGCACACGCGCCGCGCTGATACACCAGCGGAACGCGGTTCGCGAACCGCAGGAGGTCGACGGTGCCGTCCTCGAGTTCGCCGCCGTAGGCGATGCCGGCCTCGACGATGAACGGGTCGCCGCCGTGGACCTCCGCGTCGCGCGTCGCCGCCGCGTAGAAGTCGGCGTCGAACTCCTTTTTTAGTCCCGCCTCGACGAGTTCGGCCGTGATCGGCGAGAGGCAGTTCGTCGGCGGCGCGAGGATGTCGGTCTCGCGCATCGCCTCCAGCAGTTCGGAGGCGACGTCGCGGCTGCCGGCGATCTCCTTGACCTTCGGGACGTCGTCGGGGACGGTCCGCATCGCCTCCCAGAGCGCGTCGGCGACGTTCTCGCGGGCGGTGTCGCCGAAGGAGACGTCCTCGGAGACGATCCGGTCGGCGGAGCGGTCGACGTACTCGCGCAGTTCCGCGCGGGTCGCGCGGTTTCTGGCGTCGCCCTCGTCGAACTTATCGGCCAGCCGGTCCGCCAGTCCCGAGACGGTCGCGTCGTCCTTCCGGGTGCTCGTCGCGTCGTCGACGAGCGAGTGGAGGTCCGCCGCGCGGTCGCTCGTAAGCACCGCCCAGGCCGCCTCGACGGCGTTCGACCGGACGGTGTCGCCGAAGTTCGCGCCGAACTCCTCCTCGACGTCGTCGGCGACGGTGTCGACGACGTCCGCCAGTTCGGAGTGCGTGGTCCGGTCCCGGGAGGAGAGCGTGTTCGCGACCCGTCCGGCGAACGTCTCCGTCGCGTCGGCGCCCTTGTTGACGACGGCGTCCTCGATCGCCTCTTCGAGCGGCGTCTCCGGATTTCGAGGCACCGCCCAGCCCATCTCGCGGCCGAAGTGTCTGTCCCGGAAGCCCTTCAGCACCTTCTCGGCCGTCTTCGCGCCGACGCGGGTGAACTCCTCCTGGAGGAAGCCCGACACGGAGTACGACTCGGTCGCCCCGAGCATCTTGATGAGCGTCCCGAGTTCGACGCCGTGGGGGTGCGGGCGGATCTCCTCGGTCTCGGCGGGCAGGTCCGCGCCCTCGACGCGCTCGTAGTGGCGGGGCTCGTCGAGACCGGGCTCCGAGAGGACGAGGCGCGCGTGGGGGTTGACGACCGCGGTGTGCTTGACGTAGTCGTGGAGCTGCTGGCGCGCCCGCATGTTCGCCTCCATCTCCATCTCGATTCGGGTCCCGTGGGTCGGCGAGAGATCGGACTCGCCCGGGGCGCGCTCCTCTTCGACCTGGATCTCCGGTTCGTTCGTGTCGGTGTCGATGATGAGCTCGAAGTACTGCGCGCGCTCGGAACGCTGGGTCCGAGAGGTGATCTTGGCCGGCTTGCCGGAGGTCAGCTGAGAGTACAGTACAGCCGCCGAGATGCCTATTCCCTGCTGTCCTCTGCTCTGTTCTCTGGCGTGAAACCGCGAGCCGTACAGCAGTTTCCCGAAGACCTTCGGGATCTGTTCGCGGGTGATTCCCGGCCCGTTGTCCTCGACGATCAGCGTGTAGTAGTCCCCTGACTCCCTGATCTCGATGGAGATGTCGGGCTTGATCCCGGCCTCCTCGGTGGCGTCGAGGGCGTTGTCGACCGCCTCCTTCACGGCGGTGACGAGCCCCCGGGCCCCGGAGTCGAAGCCGAGCATGTGTTTGTTCTTCTCGAAGAACTCGGCGATGGAGATCGCGCGCTGGCCCTCCGCCAGCTCCTCGGCGATCCCCCCTCCCTCTTCCTCGCCGAGCGTCGACTGGATCGAGGTCATTCTGTGCGCGCTCCTACCCGACGAACGGTTAAGAAGGGTTCGGGAGTACGGTGAAAGTGAAACCGCGACGGACCGTCGGGTCCCGCTCCGGGCGCGGCCGACGGAGGAGTTACTCGGCGTCGACGTCGATCGACTCGATCTCGATGTCGTTCAGCGGCTTGTCGTCGCTGTCGGTCGGCACGTCGCCGATCTCCTCTACCACGCTCATCCCGTCGACGACGTGGCCGAAGACCGCGTGGCGGCCGTCGAGGTGCGGCTGGGCGCCCAGCGTGATGAAGAACTGCGAGCCGTTGGTGTTGGGGCCGCGGTTGGCCATCGAGAGAACGCCCGCGCCGTCGTGGTTCAGGTCCTCGTGGAACTCGTCGTCGAAGGTGTAGCCGGGGCCGCCGCGGCCGGTCCCCTCGGGATCGCCGCCCTGGATCATGAAGTCGTCGATGATCCGGTGGAAGACCGTCCCCTCGTAGAGCGAGTCCGTGCGGGTCTCGCCGGTGTCTGGATCGCTCCACTCCTTCTCGCCGGTCGCGAGGCCGAGGAAGTTCTCGACGGTGCGCGGAGCGCGCTGCTCGAACAGTTCGAGCGTGATGTCGCCCTTCGTTGTGTGCAGCGTTACGACGGGGTTCTCGGGGTTCTCGAGTTCGGAGTCGTCGACCATAGCCGAGAGAGGGCAGTCAGATACAAAACGGTGTTCACTCGTGCTTCGAGGGGGTCAGATCGCTCATATTGATCACTCCGGGACCGCACTGACGTGCATTCCGACGAACAGCCACTCGGCGCCGGGTTCGCTTTCGTCACGCTCGCGTCGTTCGAGCGTCCCGCTCCACCGGCTGTCGAAGGCGTGCTCGCGGTCCGCTTCCGCGTCGCGCCAGGCCATCCGTACGTCGTCGGAGAACCACGCGTGGTCGTCGCGTTCGACGACCCGGAGGTCGCGGCTGTCGACCGTCCAGTCCTCGGTCGCCGCCGTCTGCTCGCGCAGTCCCGCTTCGATTTCCCCGTAGCCGGTCAGTTTCTCGGTGATACCGAACTTCACGACCGAGGGGTCCTCGGCGAAGAAGGGGTACAGCGGCTCACCGTCTCTGAGCGCCTCGTAGTAGTCACGGACGCGATCCTCGGCGGTCGCGCTGTCGGCGGCGTCGGCCATATCGACCACAGCGGGCGCGAGGAGGAAACGCCTGTCGGCGATGGCGGGAACGCGTCGGCGCGCTTAGAACGCGCGCAGGTCGTCGAGGACCGCCTCGGCGGCGCCCGAGTCGATGCTCTCGCGGGCCATCTCCAGGCCCTCGTCGAGGGTGTCGGCGTCCTCGCGCGCGTAGATCCGGAACGCGGCGTTGAGCGCGACCGCGTCGGCGAAGTGGTCCTCGCGGTCGCCGGCGACGATCTCCTCCGTGAGACGGGCGGAGTCGCCCGCGACGTCGTCGGGGTCGACCTCCAGGTCCTCGTACTCGAAGTCCATCCCGTACTCGGGGGTCTCGATCTCGTAGTCGTCGAACTCGCCGTCGGTCCACTCGCCGACCTTCGTGTAGCCCGGTCGGATGTCGTCGTAGCCCTCCATCCCCTGGAACATCACGACGCGGTGGGGGCTCTGGCTCTCCATCTTCTCGAAGGTGTCGGTGATCTTCTTCGCGAAGGCGAGGTGGTAGAAGGAGCCGAGGTGGACGTCGGCTCTCGCGGGGTTGGCGATCGTCTCGACGGTGTTGACGAACGTCCGCACGCCCATCTGGTCGCGGCGGTCCCACAGCGCGTGGACGCGCGGGGCGAACTCGGGCTGGTAGTAGAAGCCGAAGCCCGTCTCGTCGACCATGTCCGCGCTCTCCGTGGGGACGAGTTCCGTTCGGATTCCGAGTTCGTCGAGGACGTGCTTGTAGGCGTCCTGTTTCTGCGTCGGGACGCGGTCGCCCGAGTGGACGACGACGGGCGTTCCCGCGCCGGCGGCGACGATGCCCGCCGCGGCCCCGAGGATGGCGGTGTCGCCCTTGCCGTCGTAGTTCGCCCCGCAGTCGACGGGGTCGGCGTCGGGCTCGGCGTAGACGACGTCCTCGGCGATGACGTCGGCGTAGGCGGCCAGTTCCTCCGCGTTGTTGTGCTTCCAGCGATTCGCCAACCAGAACGCTCCGAGCGTCGTGTGATCGGGTTCGCCGGCGAGGATTCGCTCCATCGCCTCCGTCGCCTGCTCGCGCGTCATATCCTCAGCGGATTTCACGCCCGTGCCGACGACCTCGGTCATCAGTCGTTTCAGCGGCCACTCCCCGAATTCGGCGGTCTCCGGCGCTTGCGCCATATAGACCAGGGTTGGTGTCCGACGGTCAAAAGTGATCGGTTCGATTCTCGCGGCGCCGGAACGACGGTCCGGAGGGGGAGAACCGACAGTCCCGCCCGAGGCCGAAATAGGTACGTTCGTCCGGTCCAAGGAGGATGTAATGAGTGCACTGGAGGACGACTGGCGCGCCGACCTCGACGAGATCGACGCCGCGCTCGTCGACGAGTACCAGAGCGGCTTTCCGGTCGTCGAGCGGCCCTTCCGGGTCGTCGGCGACGACCTCGGGATCGGCGAGGAGGAGGCTCTCGACCGCGTTCGTCGGCTTCGCGAGCGGGGCGTCTTCCGTCGGTTCGGCGCGGTGCTCAACCCCCCCGTCATCGGCAGTTCGACGCTCGCCGCGGTTTCGGCCCCCGAGGAGCGCTTCGACGAGGTCGCGGAGGTCATCAACGGCTACCGACAGGTGAACCACAACTACCGCCGGGACCACGAGTGGAACATGTGGTTCGTCGTCACCGCGGCCTCCCGAGAGAAGCGCGATTCGATCCTCGACGAGATCGAGGAGCGGACGGGATGCGAGGTTCTCAACCTCCCGATGCTCACGGACTACTACATCGACCTCGAATTCCCGGTGGTCAACGACGACTCCTTCGCCCGCGAGAGCCTCGCCGCGACGGACGCGTCGGCGACGCGGATCTCCGAGGAGGCCGCCGGCGACCTGACCGAACTGGAGGCCGACCTCCTCGTCGCCATCCAGGACGGCTTTCCGCTGTCGTCGACGCCGTACCGGGACATCGCAGCGCAGATCGACGCCGATCGCGGCGCCAGCGACGGCGAAGACGCCGAGCGCGGCGCGGGCGCTGGTGCCGGCGTCGACGACGTGATCGACGCCGTCGAGCGACTGCTCGACGACGGGTGCATCAAGCGGATCGGCTGTATCGTCAACCACGTCGTGACCGGCTTCGACGCGAACTGTATGGTCGTCTGGGACGTCCCCGACGACGAACTCGACGCCCGCGGGGAGGCGGTCGGCGAACTCCCGTACGTCACCCTGTGTTATCACCGACCCCGCCGGCCCGAGCAGGACTGGCCGTACAACCTGTTCACGATGATTCACGGCCGCGAGGCCGACGCCGTCGACGCCAAGATCGACGAACTCGCCGCGGAGTACCTGCCCGTCGAGCACGAACGGCTCTACTCGACGGCGACGCTGAAACAGACCGGCGCGCGCTACGACGAACTGGTGAGCGCCGGAGAGGAGTGAGCCGCGGTCCCGGCGGGGACGGAGGCGAGCGAGCCGCGCTCTCTGCGGGGGACGGAGGCGACCGAGTCGCGATTCCGTCGGGACGATCCCCGCCGCGGCAGCGGATCACGCCACGGCGTTGTCGTCGCCGAATCGATAGCCCGAGTACTTGAGTAGTTCCGCGGCGCGATCGGATTTCGCCAACAACACGTCGCGCTCGGCGGGGAGGTCGCCGTCGGTGACCGACTCGGGCACGGCGAGCGTTCCCGAGGGAACGTCGTCGTCGCCGAGCACCGGAATGTGACCGCTGTCGAGTTTCATCACGAGCGGCGCGTCGGTTCTGAAGAGCCCCTCGTCGCCGTAGAGGCGCTCGTTCACCCGTTCGTGGTCCGCCCGCTGTATCGCGGGGACGTCCCTGTCGGCTGGTTCGACGTACAGCCGTCCCAGGTAGTAGCCCGTCGAGAACGTTTCGAACATCTGTGCGAGAGGTTGTCACACACACTCGGCAATAAGTCTTTCCGGCAACGTTCAAGTCGAAGCGCAATCAGCGGATTTGGCGCACGGCGAGTATCTCTTCGACGCCGTTGTTCGTCGCTCACTCGTCGTCCGTCGCCGCGGTCATCGCCCAGACGGCGGTCAGTCCGAGGACCGCCGCCGGAAGCAGCGGGAGCACGAGCAAAGAGGCGATGTAGGGGATTCCGATCGCCGAGAGGACGCCCGGCCGGACGTAGATGACGCCGGGAACGACCAGCAGGCAGACCACGAGGACGGCGACGAGCACCCACCCGCGCGTGCCGAAGCCGTCGCCGTCATCACCCGATTCCGACTCCCGGGCCTCCGCGGCCGCGTCCGTCTCCCCCGGCCGATGGACGTATCCGCCGTCGTCAGGGTTCACTGTCCGGAATTACGACTACCTTGCCAAAGCCCTCCCGGTTCTCGATCAGTCCGTGGGCGCGGGCGGTCTCGCTCATCGGCAGCGTCTCGCGGATCCGCGGCTCGAAGACGCCGTCCCAGACGAGTTCCAGGACCTCCTCGGCCTGTTCGGGCGTCGCCATCGTCGAGCCGATGATTTCCAACTGGTTGAAGAACACCCGATTCAGCGCGGCGTCGGGGTTCGGTCCCGTGGTCGCCCCGCAGGTTACGAACCGGCCGCCCTTCCGGAGGCTCTTCAGCGAGCCCTCGTAGGTGGCGTCGCCGACGTGATCGACGACGACGTCGACGCCGCGGCCGTCGGTCAGGTCGTAGACCTCCCTGGCGAAGTCCGTCTCCTCGTAGTCGATGCCGTGGTCGGCCCCGCAGTCGGCCGCGTGTTCGAGTTTCTCAGCGGAGGACGCGGTAGCGTACACCTCACAGCCGGCGTGGTCGGCGATCTGCACCGCCGCGTGACCGACGCCGCCGGAGGCGCCGTGCACCAGGACGTGCTCGCCGGCGCGCACCTCCGCGCGGTGGATCAGCATCCGCCAGGCCGTCCCGAAGACGAGCGGCGCCGCCGCGGCGACCTCCCACGCAACGTGCTCGGGGACGGCGACGAGGTTCTCGGCGGGAACGGCAGCGTACTCCGAGTGGACGCCGCGGGCGTGCTCGCCGATGATGTGGAAGTCGGGCGACAGCGTCGGGTCGTCGCGGCGGGGGGACGCCGCGGCCCCGCCCGCCTCGTCGTCTCCGCCGTCGCCACCGACGCCTGCGAAGAGGGCGACGCGGTCGCCGGGGGCCACGCGCGTCACGTCCTCGCCGACCTCCCGCACGACGCCGGCCATATCGCTGCCGGGGACGTGCGGGAACTGGAGGTCGAGCCCCGGGAGCCCCCGTCGGGTCCAGACGTCGAGGTGATTCAGCGCACCGGCCTTCACGTCGACGAGGGCCTCGTCGCGGTCGATCTCGGGGTCGGGGAACTCGCCGTACTCGATGACGTCGCGGTCGCCGTGGCCCGTGAACTGGACGGCTTTCATACCGGGGTCTCTCCCGGCGAACACAAAAGCGCGAGGGCGGGCGATCCGACGGCTGGCCCGCTTTGGCCGTCTCCGACCCGTTCCGTTGAAGTATCTCAACCGTGTACGACACGCACAACGAATGAGCGAGGACTTCTACGACGTGCTCGGTGTCTCCAGAGACGCCACCGAGGACGAGATCAAGCAGGCCTACCGGAAGAAGGCCGCGGAGTATCACCCCGACGTCTCCGAGGAGGCCGACGCCGAGGAGAAGTTCAAGAAGATCAAGAAGGCCAAAGAGGTCCTCACCGACGACGAGAAGCGCCAGATGTACGACCAACTGGGCCACGAGCGCTTCGAACAGGCCGAAAAGCGCGGCGGCGTCGGAGGCGGCGGCGCCGGCGGCGGCCGCGGCCAGGGCAACCCCTTCGGCGGGATGGGCGGCGGTGGCGGTCAGGGAAGCCCCTTCGAGGACATCTTCAACCAGTTCTTCGGCGGCGGCCGCGGCGGCGGTGGCGGCAGGGGCCGCAGCCGTCCGCGCCAGGGCCAGGACCTCCGCACCCAGGTGACGCTCGACCTCGAAGAGGTCTACGAGGGCGTCGAAAAGCAGTTCACGATCACCCGCCCGGAGGAGTGCTCGGAGTGCGACGGCCGCGGACACCCCGCCGACGCCGACGTCAACACCTGTCCGGAGTGTAACGGGCAGGGACAGACCACGACCGTGCGCGACACCCCGCTCGGCCGCGTCCAGCAGACCCAGACGTGCCGGCGCTGCGAGGGGACCGGCGAGACCTACAGCGAGACGTGTTCGGCCTGCGGCGGCGACGGCGTCACCCGCGAGGAGGCGACGCTCTCGGTCGACATCCCCGCCGGGATCCGCGACGGCCAGACCCTCCGGATGGAACGGGAGGGCGCGCCCGGCGAGAACGGCGGCCCGAAGGGCGACCTCCTCATCGACGTCTCCGTACGCGATCACGAGGACTTCGAGCGCGACGGCGACGACCTCTATCACCGCCACCCGATCTCGTTCCCGAAGGCGGTCTTCGGCGCGACCGTCGAGGTCCCGACCGTCGACGGGACGACGGAACTGGAGATCCCTGCGGGCACCCAGAGCGGCGAGGAGTTCCGGATCCGCGACGAGGGGATGCCGCACCTCCGCGGGCGCGGCCGCGGCGACCTCTACGTCCAGGTGCAGGTGGTGACGCCCGACAGCCTCAACGACGAGCAGAAGGAGGCGCTCGAAGCGTTCGCCGAGGCCGGCGGCGAGGACGTCGACGTCAGCGAGGGCTTCTTCGAGAAGATCAAGAACTCTTTCTAATCTACCTTTTTCCACGGAGGGGGCCGAAGGCCCCCTCCGCGCAAAAACCTAGAGGGAAAAAGGCCGCCGACGTCACGGCTTTCGGCCGCTCGTCGGCGGTGACACCGGTCGCTTCCCCGCCACCGCACCGCGCCGATGCTCCAACTCATAGGGACTATCGCAGCCGACCGGCGGTCGACTCCTCGGCCGGCCGCGGTCTTCGATTCGGATGAACCCGAATCGATGGATTGCTACGATAACCCCCTCTCAGTGAGACTGCCGGTATCGCTCACCTCGCGAGTGCTCGACGAAGGAGAGGGGCCACGGCGCTCCCGTGCTCGGTCGTTCCTGACTGAACGAGATGACGCCGGCATACCGAAAAGTCAAACAGTAGTATGTTGACCCCTCGGAACTGTGAGGCAGTATGGTCAACGGAGGGATCGTCGTTCAATTCGCGGTCATCATCGGGGCCGTCCTCGGGTTGGGAATCGGTGCCCGAACGCTCGTCGACGCGGCGGTCAAGCTGGCCCAACGGTTCGGCGTCTCCGAGATCACGATCGCGCTGACGGTCGTCGCGGTCGGAACGTCGACGCCGGAACTCGTCGTGACGAGCGACGCCGCCCTCTCCGGGCTCGGCGACATCGCCGTCGGCAACGTCGTCGGCTCGAACATCTACAACCTCGCGTTCATCCTCGGCGTCGTGTCGCTGCTTCGCGTCATCCCGGTCGAGCGATCGCTGCTGCACCGGGACGGAATCGCACTGGTTCTCGCGACGTTCGTCGGTTTCGCAGTGCTGTTCGATCGGACCGTGACCCGCGGTGAGGGGATCGCCCTCGTCGGGCTGTTAGTCGGCTACACGATCTATCTGATCCGAGACGAGCGAGCACCGCCGCCGATCGACACCGAATACCCGGAATCGCGCGTGTCGGAAACGGTCGCGGAATCGGTGTCGCTCCCCGGACGCGACGTCCTCTTACTCCTCGGGGGGTTAGCGACCGTGCTGATCAGCGGGCACTATCTGGTGGAAGCCGCCTCGGCGCTCGCTCGATACGCGGGGGTCTCCGACTGGGTCATCGGCGGGACGATCGTTTCGGCGGGAACGTCGACGCCGGAGTTCGCGGTGTCGCTCCTCGCACTCCGGCGGGGACACATCGGGATGTCCGTCGGCAACGTCGTCGGCAGCAACATTTTCAACGTGCTCGGAATCCTCGGGGTCGCGGCAATCGTCCGTCCCCTCTCTGTCGGCGGCGCAGCGATAGAGGGCCTCCTCTGGCTGACGGTGATCACGGTCGTTATGGTCGGCGCCCTCTGGTCGGGTCGAAGACTCTCACGCCTCGAAGGCGGGCTCTTCGCCCTCTCGGAGGCCGTCAGATGGATCGCGGGGCTGTTCCGGGTCTTCGGCTGAAGAGCCCGTCACTCCCCGTCGCTCACGACGTAGGAACCGAAGTCGTCGACCGTCCCGACCGGCGGCGCGCCGAACGCGAGCCAGACGTGCGTTCGGTCGCCGGTCCGATTCAGCAGGTTCCGCTCGACGTCGGGCCGCACGCGGACGACGCCGCCCTCGGGGACGTCGTGGACGGACCCCTCGATGGCGATCTGTCCGTCGGTCAGCGCGACGAACACCTCCTCCTGGCCGCGCTCGCCGTCCGCGCCCTCGTGGGTGTGCGGCGTCGTCACCTCGCCCGGTTCGACGAGGACCTGGTTCACCCGGAGTTCCGTCGCCCCGAGGCGCTCGGTCAGCTTCCGAACCGACGTCTCGCAGGTGTTGAACTGTTCTTTCGGCACGCTCTCCGGCTCGACGACGTTGTAGCCCTCTGTCATCGGCTGCTCTCGCGCGTCGGTTTCGGCCGCAGGTCCGAAAAAGACCCGCCGAGAGGTCGGCCACTCGGAAACGTCCGGGACCCTCACTTTCACGTCGCTCTCGTCCGAACGGTCGGTCGATGTCGTACACGAAAGCGAACCACGCGGACGGCGACGAGAAGGCCCCGGGAATGTACTTCCTCCGAGAGGAACTCGACTGTGAGAACCTCGGACTCACCGTCATCGACGCCGAGGCCGGGTGGACCGGGATGGAACACGACCACGGCGAAGGCGGCCAGGAAGAGGTGTACTACCTGGTCGAGGGCGCGGCGACGATGGACGTCGAGGGCGAGACGGTGACGATGAGCGCCGGCGACGCCCTTCGCGTGGCGGCCGACGCGAGCCGACAACTGACCGCCGACGAGGCGAGCACGTTCGTCGTCGCGGGCGCTCCCTGACCCCCCGGCGGACGGGACGCGTCGATCGCCGGTGGGGGTGCCGTATCGGGAATCGACCCGCCGGCGGTCGTCGCGCGGCCGACGCCGTTTTGCTCCCCGCCGCCCGAGGCCCCGGTATGAACCCCGATCCAGAGCGGGAGGAGCCGTCCGGCCTCGGATCCGCCGGGGAGACAGCCGCCGGTGGGGAGTACCCGCCGCCCCCTCGGACCCCGAGACGCTCGCTGACCTCGTCGCCCGCGACCGACGAACGCCGGGCATCGCGCTCCGCGCCGAGCGCGTCGACCGGGCGTACAGCTACCGCAACTTCATCACGACGACGTACAAGGTCGGCAACGTCCTCCGCCACCTCGGCGTCCGCCGCGGAACGGAGGTCCTCGTGGTACCGGACCCGCTTCCCGAACCGGTCCTCGCCTTCTACGGCGCGGCTCAACTGGGTGCGGTCACACGCTTTTCCGACGCGCTTCCGTCGACCGATCCCCGCGTCGTGGTCGCGCCCGCGGACCGCGAGGCGGCGTTCGATCTGCCCCCCGGGCGCCACCTCGTCGTCTACGGCGACGCGCCGACGGAGCCGACGACGACCCACTGGGAGACGGAGGTCTGGAGCGAGAACCCGGCGGTCCATCCGGCGAGCGTCGAAGGGGCGGACCCGCTCCTGGCGGTCGGCGATCGGACCCACTCGCACGCCGACGCGCTGTCGGCAGGGTCCGGTGCGGGGGGAAGCGAGCGACCGCAACCGGGAGAGCGAGTCGTCGTCGAGGGCCCGTTCGAGGACTACGAGGCGGTCGTCGACGGCCTCGTCGAACCGATCGCCGCGGGCGCGACGATCACGCTCACCGGGTGAGTCTGCGTTCCCTCCGGACGCGACGATCACGCTCACCGGCGTGTCCACCGTTTTCCCCGGACGCGACGCGTTCGTGGTTCCCATCGGTCGAGAACCGGACGAAGAGCTATCACCGGTAACTGACAATACTTGGATATGGTGCTCAGAGCCGTCGCTCTCGTCTTCGGCATCGTCGAACTGATCGCTCCGCGCCGACTCGTCGACTTCTGGATGGGGCTGGCGACGACAGACGACGTGGAACTCAGACCGTGGGTCTACACCGCCGCCCGCGCCGAGGGAGTAGTCCTCGTGCTGTGGGCGCTCAAGGGCGGCTGTTCGGGCGACGACGAACCCTCGCCCTGAGCGGGTCCGGTGATCGAGACCGAATCCGCCGCCCCGGAATGGACGGAGACCGTCAGCCGACCGAGCGGAAACCGAGGGCTCCTTGAGGGTCGACGTCGGCCTACTGGGTATGAGCCTCGATGTCGCCGTCGCCGTCCCGTTCAAACAGCAGGGGACGACGCGACTGGGCGAGGGGGAGTTCGTCGTCGCGCTCTCGTTGGACCGGAACTGGTTCTCGCCGGACCAGGCGAAGCGGCTCATCGACATCGCCGCCGGGCGCGGGTTGCTCGCGCGCGAGGACGGCGACCTCGTCGCGCAGTTCGACCCGCCCGCGGTCGACGTGCCCGAGGAGTACGAACCCGACGAGTCCGTCCTCCGCGAGCAGTCGGCCTTCGAGCGGATTCTGGACGCGCTCGTCGCGGCCGGTCACGACAAACAGGACGCCGTGGCGGCCGTGAACGAGCGCCAGCGACGCCTGGGTGTGAGCGTCGAGGCGGCCGCCGCGCTGTACGCCCGTCAGCAGGGCGTCGACGTCGGCGACGCGGCACGGAGCGCGAAGTCCGAACTCGACGGGTGAGCG
The DNA here is from genome assembly GCF_004799685.1 of Halobellus limi. Taxonomy (NCBI): domain Archaea; kingdom Methanobacteriati; phylum Methanobacteriota; class Halobacteria; order Halobacteriales; family Haloferacaceae; genus Halobellus; species Halobellus limi. Next base: position 1,294,935 of record NZ_CP031311.1, on the reverse strand, counting down.
CTTCGGGCCGACCGTCTCCGCCGAGACGCTCACCGTCGATCGGCCCGCGACGCTGGTGCCGTTCCCACGTATGAACACGGAGCCGAACATATTCGTAATTAAAATTTAACATAGTTCCTGGTGTGGATCGAGGTGTAGGTCGGAGAACCGCGCGCCGATCACGCGCCGATCAGTCAGTAGTCCGATACCCGCTCCACCGCCAATGGACCGCCGCACAATCGTCATCGTTGGGATTCTGCTCGCAGTGCTCCTCCCGATGTGGTTCGTCGCGATGCAGGGCGAACCCCCCTCCGAGGAGGTCGAACTCGACCAGAGTGTCAGCGAGATACGACCGCTGGATGGCATCGTCGATACACCGAACAAGCTCTCGCCCAGCCAGGTGGGCGTGATCGTCTGGATCGCGCTCTTCGGGCTGGTCGGCGTGACCGCGTTCTTCCATCGGTTTATGGACAGAGCGGCCCGCCCGGACGCCGACGCGACCGTCACCGACGGCAGCGGCCTCTCGTTCCCCTGGATCGAGACCGAAGAGCGCTGGCTCGTCGAGTACCACCCGCCGAGCGACGCCGCCGAGGGGCTGATCGCGATGGGGGGGCTGACCGTCCTCACGATCGCCTTCGCGGCGCTGTTCACCGGGGAGTACCTCACGTTAGCGCGGACGCAGTACTTCGGCGTCTACGCGTTCGGGATGTTCATGTCGCTGGCCGGGCTGACCGTCTCGTACTACGCCTGGTTCATGCCGCACCTCGAAGTGGCCGAACGGAGGGAACACTGATGCCGCGGAACGGTGAGGATCTCCCCGTCTCCGAGGGCGTCGACTCGGACGGCTGCGGGTGTCCCTGCGAGGGGGACGTCCCGTCGAACGAACCGAGCATCTACGAGGAGTTCTGGCGCGACGGCCGGGCGCGGATGGAGCGCCGAGACTACGCGAAGGCCCTGGCGACGGTCGGTGGACTCACCGCCGTCGCGAGTCTCGTCGCGCCGCTGGCCAGTCTCACGCGCGTGTTCGAGCGGAGCTACACCGGCCCAGTCTACTCCGACGGGGTCGCGCTCGTCGACGGCAACGGCGAGCGGGTCGAGGAGGGCCGCCTCGCGGAGGGGGAACTCCTGACCGTCTTCCCGGAGGCCCGACCCGGGATCGACCGCGCGCCGACGCTTCTGGTCAGATACCCCGAGGACGCCTACGGCGGCACCACCCGACTGGAGTTCACCGCCGGCGGCTACGCCGCCTACTCGAAGGTCTGCACCCACGCGGGGTGTATGGTGGCCGACCGCGACGGCGACACCCTCGTCTGTCCGTGTCACTCCGGACGGTTCGATCCGCTCTCCGGGGCCGACGTGACGGGCGGGCCGCCCCCGCGGGAACTCCCGCAGCTCCCGATCACCATCTCCGGCGACGGCTACCTCGTCGCCGTCGGGGACTTCGAGGGCCCGGTGGGCCCGGGGGGCGAGTGAGATGGCTCGACTCGACCGCCTCTACGGCTGGTTCGACACCCGACTCGACCTCGAGGAGGCGCAGACGTTCCTCGGGAAGGCCTTCCCCGCGGAGGACTCCTACCTGCTGGGCGAGATCGCCGCCTTCTGCTTCCTCCTCTTGATCCTGACGGGGCTCTTCCTCGGGTTCTTCTTCGAGCCGAGCATCAGCGAGGTCGAGTACGAGGGCAGCGTCGCCCAGTACCAGGGCGAGGAGATGCCCGAGGCGTTCGTGAGCGTGCTCAACATCACCTACGACGTGCCGTTCGGGATGTTGATCCGGCGGATGCACCACTGGGCGGCCCACCTGTTCGTCGCCTCGATCGGGTTGCACATGCTCAGGGTGTTCTTCACCGGGGCCTACCGCAACCCCCGCGAGATCAACTGGGTCGTCGGCTCCGGGCTGGCCGGGCTGACGATGTTCGCGGCCTACACCGGCTACGCGCTCCCCTTCGACGAGTTCGCGAGCACCGCCGCCGGCATCGGCTACAACGTCGCCATCTCGGTGCCGATTATCGGCGACGCCCTCGGACAGATCGTCTTCGGCGGCGACTTCCCCTCGACCGCGACGATCCCGCGGCTGTACTTCCTGCACGTGCTCGTGTTGCCGCTGGCGATCGCGGGACTGCTGGGACTGCACCTCCTCATCCTCATCCGACAGAAGCACACGGAGGCCCCGCGCGAGGCGGACGTCGAGGGGCGCGAGCCGGTCGACAGAGAGGACGACAGCGTCGTCGTCGGGCTGCCGATGGTGCCGAACCAGGCGGCGGTCAGCGCCGTCGTCTTCTTCCTCACGCTGGCGACGCTGTCGCTTCTGGCCGGCTTCCTCCCGGTCCACAACATCGCGGAGTACGGCCCGAGCGATCCGGCCTCGACGCCGTCGCTCGTGATGCCGGACTGGTTCCTGATGTGGGGGTACGGCTTCCTGAAGCTGACTCCCTCGTGGATGAGCTTCGACGTGCTCGGGATCCACCTCAGTTCGGAGTTCATCGGGGGGCTCGTCCTGCCGGGTCTCGTCTTCGCCGCGGTCGTCGCCTGGCCGTTCGTCGACTACGAGTCCGAGCCGACGCACTTCGGCGCAGACCCGCTGGAACGGCCGTCCCAGACCGCGGTCGGCGTCGCCGGCGTCGTGTTCATCATGCTGGCCTCGATCGCCGGGATGGACGTCATCGTCGCCGACGTCCTCGACACCTCGACGGCCGTCCTCAGGCCGTACCTCACGCTGCTCGTGATCGCCGGACCGATCGCCGCCGGCGCGGCCACCTACGCCGTGCTCGGCGGGTTCGACGACGACACGGGATCGGACGAACCGGCCGTCGGCGACGGCGACGCGGACGGGGACGGGTCGGCGGGCGACGGAGAAGCCGTGACGGAGGACGACGACGGCGACGCGATATCGAGCGCGGCCGACCGCTCGGAGGGCCGACGATGAGTGACAGACCCAACGGCCGCGCGCCGGCGAGCGACGGACGCGGTGGGGGGACGATCGCGCCCTCCGCCCGGCAGTACCGCTGGCTGGATCGAGCGAGCAAACTCCTGGGGGTGGCGCTGATCGCCACCGGTCTCCACATCGGCGGCGGGACGCCCGCGGGGATCGGCGTCGCGGCGGCGGGCGTCGCGGCCGGACTCCTGACCGTACTTATCGACAACCAATGAGCGACTCACACGACTTCCACGACGACTCGGAATCGACCACCGGGGGCATCGACGCCGCGCGGCGCGACTTCCTGAAGGGGATCGGCCTCGGCGCCGTGCTGGGGCTCGGAGGCGTGAGCGTCGCCGACCGGCAACTGGACATGGACGGCCTCGAGGTCGTCGACGACCCGATCGGCTCCTACGCCTACCGCGACTGGGAGGACCTCTACCGCGAGGAGTGGGACTGGGACTCGACGGCGCGGTCGACCCACAGCGTCAACTGCACCGGCAGTTGCTCGTGGGAGGTGTACGTCCGCAACGGGCAGGTCTGGCGGGAGTCCCAGGCCGGCGACTACCCCCAGTTCGACGAGAGCCTGCCCGATCCCAACCCGCGCGGCTGTCAGAAGGGCGCCTGCTACTCCGACTACGTGAACGCCGACCACCGCGTGCTCCACCCCCTGCGCCGCACCGGCGAGCGCGGCGAGGGGATGTGGGAGCGGATCTCCTGGGACGAGGCGTTGACGGAGATCGCCGAGGAGGTCGTCGACACCGTCCGAGCCGGCGAGTACGACGCCATCAGCGGATTCACGCCGATCCCCGCGATGAGCCCGGTCTCGTTCGCGTCGGGGAGCCGACTGATCAACCTCCTCGGCGGCGTGAGCCACTCCTTCTACGACTGGTACTCCGACCTCCCGCCGGGGCAGCCGATCACCTGGGGGACCCAGACCGACAACGCCGAGAGCGCCGACTGGTACAACGCCGACTACATCATCGCCTGGGGGTCGAACGTCAACGTCACGCGGATCCCCGACGCGAAGTACTTCCTCGAGGCGGCGTACAACGGCACGAAGCGCGTCGGCGTCTTCACCGACTACTCCCAGACGGCGATCCACTGCGACGAGTGGCTCTCGCCGGAGCCGGGCACCGACACGGCGCTGGCGCTCGGGATGGCCCGGACCATCGTCGACGAGGGCCTCCACGACGAGGCGCACCTCAAAGAGCAGACTGACATGCCGCTTCTCGTCCGCGAGGACACCGGGAAGTTCCTCCGCGCGAGCGAGGTCTCGGGCGTCGGCGGCGGCGCCGACGACCCCGAGAAGGTGTTCGTGATGCGGGATGCGAGCGGGAACCTGCGGGCGGCCCCGGGGTCACTGGGCGACCGGGACGGCCAGCACGACGCGAGCGCCAGCATCGAACTGGGCTTCGACCCGCAACTGTCCGCCGAGGGGTCGGTCTCGACGACCGACAGCGGGCAGGTGTCGGTGCGGACGGTGTGGGACAACCTCCGCGAGGAACTGGCGACCTACACCCCCGAGCACGTCAACGAGGTAACCGGCGTCGGCCGCGAGACCCACCAGGAGGTCGCCCGCGAGTTCGCGGAGGTCGACCGCGCGAAGATCATCCACGGCAAGGGCGTCAACGACTGGTACCACAACGACCTCGGCAACCGGGCGATCCAGTTGCTCGTCACGCTGACGGGGAACCTCGGCCGGCAGGGCACGGGACTGGACCACTACGTCGGCCAGGAGAAGATATGGACCTACAGCGGCTGGCAGTCGCTGTCGTTCCCGACGGGCAGCGTCCGCGGCGTCCCCACGACGCTGTGGACGTACTACCACTCGGACATCATCGACAACGTCGACGAGGAGACCGCCGACCGGATCCGCGAGGCGATCGACCGCGACTGGATGCCGGTGTACCCCGAAGAGCGGGACGACGGCTCCCGGCCCGACCCGAGCGTCCTCTTCATGTGGCGCGGCAACTACTTCAACCAGTCCAAGGGCAACGTCGCCATCGAGGAGCGGCTCTGGCCGAAGCTCGACCTGATCGTCGACATCAACTTCCGGATGGACTCCTCGGCGCTGTACTCCGACATCGTCCTGCCGACGGCCAGCCACTACGAGAAGCACGACCTCTCGATGACGGACATGCACAGCTACGTCCACCCCTTCACCCCCGCGGTCGAACCGCTCGGGGAGTCGAAGACCGACTGGCAGATCTTCCGCGAACTCGCGGCGAAGATCCAGGAGGTCGCGACCGAGCGCGGGATCGACCCCATCGAGGACCGCTCCTTCGACCGCGAGATCGACCTCCAGTCGGTCCACGACGACTACGTCCGCGACTGGGAGACCGGCGAGGCGGGCGCGCTGGCCGAAGACCGGGCGGCCTGCGAGTACATCCTCGAGAACTCCGAGGAGACGAACCCGTCGGACAGCGACGAGCGGATCACCTTCGAGGACATCGACGAGCAGCCCCGCCGGTTCCCGAAGGCGGGCGACCACTGGACCTCCGACATCGAGGACGGGGAGGCCTACACGCCCTGGCAGAGCTACGTGCAGGACAAAGAGCCCTGGCCGACGTTCACGGGTCGCCAGCAGTATTACATCGACCACGACTGGTTCCTCGACCTCGGCGAGGAGCTGCCGACGCACAAGGACGCGCCGACGCTGCAGGACAAATCCGAGTACCCGCTGCGGTACAACACGCCGCACGGCCGGTGGTCGATCCACTCGACGTGGCGCGACTCCGAGAAGATGCTCCGCCTCCAGCGGGGCGAACCGATCGTCTATCTCAACCCCGAGGACATGGACGAGCGGGGCATCGAGGACGGCGACACCGTCCGGATCTACAACGACGTCGGCGAGGTCGAGATCCAGGCGAAGCGCTACCCCAGCGGCGAGCCCGGCACCGCACGGATGTACTTCGCCTGGGAGCGCTTTCAGTTCCCCGACCGCAACAACTTCAACTCGCTCGTCTCGATGTACATGAAACCCACACAGCTCGTCCAGTACCCCGAGGACACCGGCGAACACCTGCACTTCTTCCCGAACTACTGGGGCCCGACCGGCGTCAACAGCGACGTCCGCGTCGAGGTCGAGAAGGTCGCGGACGCGGACCAGGAGGGCAGCGGAAGCGACGAGCGGATCGACGGCGCACCGACCGACGCCGAAACGGCGGGCACCGAATCCGTCGACGGCGAACCGGCCGACACAGCCGGTGACGAGCCCGAGGCCGATCTGACCGTCGGCACCGACGGCGGCCCGGGAGGCCGATCCGACGCGGCCTGGGACACCGCCGACGATCCGGGGGGTGAGCGCCGATGAGCCAGACCGGCAGCGGCGAGGACGTCCGCCTCGCCGAGGGGATCGACCACCAGGTCGCGATGGTGATGGACCTGAACAAGTGCATCGGCTGTCAGACCTGCACGATCGCCTGCAAGACCAACTGGACCGACGGCGGCGGGCGCGAGTACATGTACTGGAACAACGTCGAGACCAAGCCCGGCTCGGGCTACCCACGCGACTGGGAGGAGATGGGCGGCGGCTGGGACGAGGAGGGCCAAGAGCGGACGCCCGGCGACCTCCCCGAGAGCGAGGACTACGGCCGCCCCTGGGAGTTCAACCACGAGCAGGTGATGTACGAGGGCAGCGACGAACCGCTTCGCCCGATGGACCAGGCGGACTGGGGGCCGAACTGGGACGAGGACGAGGGCGCCGGCGAGTACCCCAACTCCTACTACTTCTACCTGCCCCGCATCTGCAACCACTGCACGCACCCCTCCTGCGTGGAGGCCTGCCCCCGCTCGGCGCTGTACAAGCGCGAGGAGGACGGCATCGTGCTCGTCGACCAGGACCGCTGTCGGGGCTACCGCTACTGCGTCGAGGGCTGTCCGTACAAGAAGGTCTACTACAACGCGATGAAGAAGACCTCCGAGAAGTGCATCTTCTGTTACCCCCGGATCGAGGGCGAGGGGCCGGAGGGGGAGGTGATGGCGCCCTCGTGTGCGGAGGACTGCCCGCCGCAGTTGCGGATGGTGGGCTACCTCGACGACGAGGAGGGGCCGATCCACAAGCTCGTCAACGAGTACGAGGTCGCGGTGCGGCTCCACCCGGAGTACCGCACCGAGCCGAACGTCTACTACATCCCGCCGTTCGCGCCGCCGCAGCACTCCGAGAGCGGCGAGTCCGTCGAGGCCGAGCGCATCCCGCGGAACTACCTCGAAGAGCTGTTCGGTCCGGCGGTCAACGAGGCGCTGAACACGATCGAGCGCGAGCGCGCGAGGGTCGAACGCGGCGAGGAGAGCGAGGTGATGGAGATGCTGACGACGACTGACACCGCGGACCAGTACCGCCTGGAGGTGTTCGACGAATGACCGTCGACCGACTGGGGTGGGGGGTCGGCCTCCGGCGCGGACTCCCCGTCGCAGACCCGAACCGACCGTCGGAGCCCACCCGGAGGTGGCCGCACGATGGACCGTAGGCCTCTGCTCCTGGCTGCGGTGCTCGCGCTCGCGGTGGTCGCGACGACCGTCGCCGTCCCGGCGATGGTCTCGGCGCGGCCGGCCTACGAGATCCCGGTCACCGCGGCCGACGACCCCGACTCGCTCGACAGCGCCGAGGGCGAGGCGTGGACGGAGGTGCCGGCGGCGGGCGTTCCACTCAGCAGCGCCGGCGCGGCCGTGCCCGGCGGCGACGACACCACGGTCGAGAACGTCCGCGTCGCCAGCGCTCGGACGGACGAGCGCCTGTACGTCCGGCTCTCGTGGGAGGATGGGACCCGCGACACCGGGGCCGACGACGTGCGGGAGTTCCCCGACGCCGTCGCGGTCCAACTGCCGGCCAACGAGTCGGCGCGACCGCCGATCACGATGGGGAGCACCGACAACCCGGTGAACGTCTGGTACTGGAACGGGGCGAACGCGAGCCAGGAACTGTTGGCTGGCGGCCCGGGGACGACGACGACCCTGACCGACAGCGAGTTGCGGACGGCCGCCACCTACGACGGCGGCCGTTGGCGGGTGGTCTTCTCGCGACCGCTCGCCGGTGCGAGCGAGAACCGGACCACGATAACGGGGACCCGGGACGTCGACGTCGCCGTCGCGGTCTGGAACGGCTCGAACATGGAGCGCTCCGGACAGAAGGCCACGAGCGAGTGGTACTACCTCGCGCTCGGCCCCGGCCCTCAGGGACCGCCCTACGAGGCGATCCTCTGGACGGTCGCCGGAGTCGCCATCGTCCTCACGACGCTCGTGACGATCGAGGGCGTCCGCCGAACGAGGGGTGAGTGACCGTGGCGGCACACGGTGAGGGCGAGGAATCCGGCTCCGCGGTCGCATCGGACGACGTCTCCGACGAGATCGAGGTCGAGGCCGGCGCGCGCGGGGCGGTGTATGCGCTCCTGGCGCGGCTGTTCACCGAGGCCGACGAGGAACTGTACGCGGCGCTTTCCGGCGGCGGGGTGACCGACGAGTGCGCCCGACTGCTGGAGCGCACCGGCCTCGACGTCGACCCGCCGGACCTTACGGTCGAGGAGGAGAGGGAGACGCTCTCGGCGCGGTACAACGACCTGTTCGTCGTCGGCTACTCGGAGGTCGTCGACCGGACCGACGGCACCGTCCACAACGAGGGCCCGCCGGTGTCGCTGTACGAGTCGGGCTACCGCCCGAACGTCTCCTGGAACGACGTGAACCTCGACTTGGCGCGGGCCTACGAGTACTTCGGCTGTCAGGTCGACGAGGACGTCCGCCGGAACCACGACCACCTCCGCCTCGAACTGGAGTTTATGGGCTACCTGTGTCGGCGGGAGGCCGCGGTCGACCCGGACGTCGCCGCCGCCAGACTCGACTTCCACGACCGGCACCTCCGCCCGTTCGCGGAGGGGATAGCCGACGCGCTGGCATCCGAAACCGGGACCGGACTGTACGGTCGCCTCGGCGACTTCCTGGACCGGTTCACCGCGGCGGACGTCGACGACCTGGCCGCCCGTCGGGAGGCGGCCGAGACGGACGCGAGCCGGGGGGAGCGCCGATGAAAAACGAGTCTTCCAGCCCCGCCCACCGGAGCGGGGAGCGCGACGGCGAGCGGGGTCGCGCGGAGCCCGGAAGCGGCCCCCAGACCCGGGCGGTCGTCGAACGCGCCGCGGAACGGGGTGCCGCCTCGCGCGAGCGAGTCGCGCTCGGTGCGGGCGGGGTCGCGCTCGCGACGGTCGCCGCCGCGACGGCGCTCACGGTCCTCCGGAACCTCCCGTCCGATCCGGTCGCCGTGCCCGGGCTCTCCCGAGCGCTCGTCGCTGCCACGCCGTTCGTAGTCGGCGTCGCTCTCGTCGCCGTGGCGGTCGCGTCGCGTCGCGACGTCGTCCGCGTCGGCCTGCTCTTCGCCGGCGTCTTCGGCCTGCTGGCGGCGACCGACGCGGGAGCGGTCCTCCCGGCCACGGTCGCTCTGATCGCCGGCGGTGGCGTCGCGCTCCTCGGCGGCCTGGGCCGCCCCACGACGTACCGCGGGTTCCGCCTGCGGGTGATCGCCGCCCTCGTCGTCGCCGGCGTCGCCGTCTCGCTGGCCAGCACCGCCGGCCTGATCGGCGTCGGGTTCCGCGGCCCCGGCGGAGTCCTCGCGCTCGGCGGACTCGCGGCGCTCGGGATCCGCGCGGAGGGCGACCGGTTCGCGCTCCTGGCCGGCGGAGTGGTGGTCGCGCTCGCCGTCGTCGCCGCCGCGTCGCGGCCGTTCGTCGTCGGCAGCGGCCTGCTCGTCGGGATCGCCGCCGTCGACGTCCCGCATCTCCTCGTCGCGCTCGCGCTCGGCGGTGGGACGGCCGCGGCCGTCGCCGGGATCCACCGCGGCGAGTACGGACTCGCCGTCGGTGCGGGACTGCTGGTGGTCGCCGGCGTGCCGGCGACCCTCTCGGCGGCGATGGCGGTCGTCCTCGGCGCGTCGCTCGCGCTCCTCCCGGTCGAGAGGCTCCTCGGGACCGACCGCGGCGGCGGGGAGTCGGGCGGCGTGTCCGAGAACCGGGATCGAGGGGTGTCGCGATGAGGGACGAGGAGGAGGCCACCGACGGGCCGACGGACCCGCGCGTCCACCCCGAGGAGAGTCCCGGGTTCGGCGAGGAGCCCGCGGGGCTCGAAGAGATCGAGGTGAGCAGGGACGTCACGCTCGGCGAGGCGACGCCGCGGGAGTTGCAGGCGACGGACCTGGGGCCGGTCGCGGACCGCTCTGCCGTCGAGTTGATCGAGGACCTGACGGACGGGGACGTCGTCGAGCGCCGACGCGCGGCGCTCGCGCTGGGCGAGGAGCGACCGGCCGAGGGGGTCGTGGATGCCCTCGTCGAGATCGGACTGGCGGACGACGACAGCGACGTCCGGCAGTTCGCCGTCGAGTCGCTCGGGAACCTCGGCGGGGAGGTGCCTGCTGACCCCACCGGGAGCGGCGACGTCTCCGACGAATCGCTCGGCGCGGCGGCCCTCGAAGCGCTCGCCGACGAGGACCCCTGGGTGCGCGCGGAGGCCGTCGTCGCGCTCGATCGGATCGACCGGACCGCCTACGAGTCGCACCTCGAAGCGGCGCTGGGCGACGACCACCACGCGGTCCGCCGGAACGCGGCGGTCTCCCTGTTCAAGATCCGCGGCGAGGACACCCTGGAGATCCTGCTCGACCTCTCGACGGACGACAGCGAGCGCGTCCGCGAGTGGGCGGCCCACCTCCTCGCGGGCGTCGAGGACGACCGCGCGGAGCGGCGGTTGACCGAGATCGCCGCCGACGAGTCGGAACCGGAGGTCGTCCGCAGCACCGCGGCGCGGTCGCTGGAGGCCGACCCCGGGAAGTTCCGGCGGCAGTTCACCGGCGGCATCGAGAACGACAGCGCGGACCGCCCGGGAGAGAGCCGCTTGAACCGACGGCCGGACCTCTGAGCGGCCGGCCGCTGCCCCCTCACGGAGCGACGAAGGCCGGACCTACCATATCATATGACCGGAAACGATCGACGGTTCGACGACAGCGAGGGCGAACAGGGCGGCGAGAGCCGAGACCGAAGCGTAGACGGACGAGACGGGGACGTCGTCGACGAGGTCGACGGCGATGCGGTCGATGTCGACACAGTCCCTGCCGAGGACGTCGACAGCGACGCGGTCCCCCCCGACGACGTCGACACTGATTCGGTCGGTGTCGATACTGATTCGGTCGACGCCGATGACGTCGAGGCGGCGCTCCGGAAGGTGCGTGACCCCGAGGCAGACGTGACCGTCTTCGAGGCGGGACTCGTCGAAGACATCCGCACGCGCGAGGGCCACGTCACCGTCGAGGCCGACCTGAGCGAGTTCCCGCCGTCCGAGGCCGAGGCGGTGACGACGACGATGATGCGGGCGGTGTCGGACGTGCCCGGCGTCGAGCGCGCGCACGTCGAGCACGTCCAGTCGCGTCCGGACGTCGAAGGTCGCAACGTCGGCATCGGGGCGGCCGAGCGCGTGGTCGCGGTCGCGAGCGCGAAGGGCGGGGTCGGGAAGTCCACTGTCGCGACGTCGCTTGCGTGTGCGCTCGCCGCCGACGGGGAGGACGTGGGGCTGTTCGACGCCGACATCCACGGCCCCAACGTCCCGGAGTTGCTGTCGGTCAGCGGTCCGATCCACTCCGACGAGGAGGGGAACCCGATCCCCGTCGACGCCGGCGGGCTGGAGGTGATGAGCGTCGGGCTGATGTCGTCGAGCGCGCCGCTGGCCTGGCGGGGGGCGATGGCGCACGACGCGCTCACGGAACTGTTCGAGGAGACGGCGTGGGACGACCCCGACACCGTCGTCTTGGACCTCCCGCCGGGGACCGGCGACGTCGCGCTGACGACGCTGCAGGAGGCGCCCGTCGACGGCGTCGTCTTCGTCACGACGCCGTTCCACGCGGCCGTCTCGGACACGCACCGCTCGATCCAGCTGTTCGAGGAGAACGACGTGCCGGTGCTCGGCGTGGTCTCGAACATGGGCGAGTTCGTCTGCGAGGAGTGCGGGCACCCCCACGAACTGTTCGACGGGAGCGACCCCCTCGAAGCCCTGGAGATCCCCGTGCTCGCGGAGATCCCCTTCTCGTCGGCGATGCAGGAGACGCCGCGACCGACGCGGGAGGGAACGACCCGACACGCCCGCGAACTCGCCGCCGCGACGAGGGATCGCCTCGAGGAGATCTGGGAGGTGGACGTGCCCGAGACCGCGGTCGATCTGCGCGACGTCCCGCCCGAGGAGCGGCGCGAACGCGTCGCCGAGGCCTTCCGGAGTCTGGAGCCCGACGAGCGGTTCCACGTCGTCAGCGACCGCGACCCGACGCCGCTCCGGGGGTACCTCTCGGAGCTGCTCGACGAGGGGTCGGGAGAGGGAGTCGACTCCTTCGAGGTCAAGCGGCAGAACCCGGAGACGTGGCTCGCGCGGGCAACCGTCCGGTGACGGAGTGCGGAGACGGCGCGTTCGCGGATCAACTGCGGACGGTTGGCCGCGAACGGAGCGTTCTTTTCGCCCCGCGAGGAATCGGGCGTATGGTCGAGGAGCGACTCACGGACGGGCGTCGTATCGCGCAGTTCCTCGCGAGCGAGGTCACCGGTCACGGCGACGACCTCGACGCGCTGGCGGTGACCGACGCCGACCCGGACGTCGAACCGTCGCCGGACGGGACGTTCGCGTACGCGATCGACTGCGGCGGCGAGCGCGTCGCGGGCGTGTACGTCCAGCCCGATCGGGTCCGCATCGAGTTCGAACGGGCCGTCGACCCCGTCGCGGAAGCCGCCAGCGCGGAGGGGCTCCGCGTCCGGCCGAAGGCCGCGGAACCGCCGCGGACGCTCGTGTTCGTCGAGGACGGCGCGCAGGTGAAGTGGCTGCTCCCGGCGCTCCGGGCGGTCGCGGTGTGTTCCGACGGCTGAGAGGGGTTATCGTCGCAATCCATCGATTCGGGTTCGTCCGAATCGAAGACCGCGGCCGGCCGAGGGTCTGTGAATATCCGGTCGGCTACGATGATCCCTATCGAGAGCGCGCCGGTCGGTCGCGGTATGTGCCGACGAGCGGGCCGTTCAGAACGCGTCGAGCAGTTCGGGGAGTCGGTCGACCAGGTCCTCTCGGCGGACGTGGGCGGCGGCCCGCGACGACGGTTCCGGGCCGCCCTCGTAGAGCACCTGGATCGGGACGAGGCCGGCGGCGTCGGCGCCCGCGATGTCGGCGTCGACGTCGTCGCCGACGTAGGCCGTCGCCCCGGCGTCGCTGCCGAGCGCGTCGAGCAGCGCGGCGAAGGCGGCCGAATCGGGCTTGCCGGCGTCGAGGTCGCCGGTCACGAGCGCCGCGTCGAAGGCGTCCGTCCAGCCGAGCGTCGCCAGTTTGTCGCGCTGGGCCACCCGCGGTCCGTTCGTGAGGAGCCCCACGCGGTACTCCGATCGCAGCCGCTGGAGGAACGCCTCGGCGCCCGGGATCGGAACGAGGGCGTCGGCGATCTCCCGACGGTACGTCTCCGCGAGCGTTTCCGGGTCGGTGTCGGTCTCGTGCCCCGAGAGCAACTCGGCGAAGATGGGCGTTCGGCTCTCGCTCGTGAGGTGTCGGCCGTGCACGTCGAGGTACGCCTCACGCGTCAACGACGGGGCGTCCGCGCGCTCGGTGGCGTCCGAGAGGATCGCCGTCCGGTCCCGCGTCGGGACGGCGAGCGTCTCGTCGAGGTCGAACCCGACCGCAGTGATCGTCACGTGCGGGATCAGGGGCCCAGGACGTATGACTTTTCTCGTCTCGTCGCGAGGGAGGGAACGTGACACTGGATCCCGTCCACGTCGACAGCATCGCGGACCTCGCGGCGTACCTCGCGAGCCGCGTGGACGACACCGACCACGTCGACGTCGCCTCGCGGATCTGGGAGGGATTTCTCGACCCGCTGTACGGCCCCGACGGCCGCGCCGTCCTCGAACCGATCGGCGAGCGGCGGCTGCGCGCGGTCGACGCCGAGGACGTCGCGCTGGCGTCGCCGCCGTTCGAGACGGTCCACGGCCTCGACTCGGGGACGATCAACCCCACGACGTTCAAGAACGGGCTGGTCCTCGACCTCGCCCAGGCCGCGATGGCGGCCGTGCCCTCCGATCTCGACCTCCACCGACACAGGAGCATCGTCGCCGCGACTCACGTCACCGACGAGACGGCCGCGATCGACGAGCCCTGGCGGAAGGTCGACGAGGGGTACTGCCGGTGGCGCGTCCTCCAGATCCCGCGGGTCAACCGCTACGCCGAGGGGATCGTCCACGCGCTCGCGCTCTACCTCGCCGAGAGCTCGCACGCGCTTGAACACGCCGACGAGGTCTCGGACCTGCTCGTGCTCGACGGCCCGCTGTACCCCGTCGAACTGCTCAACTGGCGCGAGCGGGACGCGGAGCTCAGAGCGCTCACCGAGGAGCTGAAACCCCGATCGATCGTCGAGAACTACATCCGCCTCGTGGAGTCGTTCGTCGAGCGCGACGTCCCCCTCTGCGGGTTCGTCAAGAACCCCGCCTCGAAGCGGATCGTCGGCACGCTCCGCGAGGGCGACGTCGAGTTCGACGTCCCCTGGGCCGACGACGCCGCGTTCTTCGCCCGCCTGCTCGAACGGCGCGAGCAGCGCGGCGGCGTGGCCGACGGCGAACCGACGCAGGGGGTCGAGGGCCGGAAGACCGACGAGCTGACGTTCACGAACTGGTTCGTCTCCCGCGGCGGCGTCGACGCCACCGTCGCGGCCGACGGCGACGCCTACGGCATCGAGCGAGAGCTGGATCCGACGCTGTACGAGAAGTGCTTCTTCGTCGTGTACGAACCGCGGACGGACGTCTGCTACCGCGTGGAGACGCCCTACGCCTTCGCTCGGGACGCCGAGGTCCGCGAGTCGATCACGCGACAGATACTCGGCGACGTCGCGGCCAACCGCGGGCCGCCCGAGGCCGTCGCGAAGGCCGACGAACTGGCGAAGATCAGCGCCCGCGAGAAGTCCTCGCTCCGACAGAAATTCGCCGAGACGCTCGACACCGACGAGATCAAGCGGTACGACGACGTCCGATGGGGCGACGTCGACCAGTGAGACCGTGTTCGGCCAAGCAACCGTCCAGAGTCAGGACTGCTCGGCGCCCGGCTCCTCCTTTACGACCTCGATCCGCACCTCGGACTCGGGGACGCCGACGCGGGCGAACTGCGTGCGGACGTGGGCCTTCGCCGCTTCGATGGCCCGCTCGCGCGTCTCGAAGCCGCGGGGCATCGGCGACTCGAAGGCGACGTTGACCGTCTCGCCGCCGATAGTGGTCTCGGAGCCGCCGCTCTCGACCTCGTAGAACTCGTCGCAGACCCAGACGTAGGGGGCGTCCTCGTCGGGCGCGCCCTTGTATGAGGGCGCGCGCTCCCCACGCTCGAAGACCGTCCCCGTGAGCGTGGTACCCCCCGCGTGACCGCGAATGAGAAGCATACCGAGGCTTGGGGCTCGGCCGGCAAAAGGGGCGCGGCACACGGGCGGGCAGGGCGTCGCCGACCTCCCGCCGCCGGGCGAGGCGTTTTAGTCGCTGCCGCCGCTGTACCGAGACGAGATGGATCTCGGGGACTTCGAGCCCGGCGGCGAGGACCGCTCGTCCGGGCGGACCAACGACGAGCGGCGGACCGCAGGCGACGCCTCGTCCGCGACGGACGAGAGGAGTCGGGGGAGCAACGGCGGAGGGACTGCCGACGGCGGCGACTCCCCCACCGACGGCGGTGACGGCGACGGGCACAACCCCGGCGAGGACGCGTTCGAGAGCTACGACGTCTCGCCGGCGGGCGAGGACCGGGGGTTGGGTGCGATCGCCGTCTCACAGGGGCTCCGAGTCGCGGAGGACGGCGACGAGACCACGCTCAGAGCGTACGTCACCACCGACAACCGCGACAGCGTCCGGTTGGGCAAGTACCTGCTCGTCCCCTACCCGGACGGCGAACTGCTCTTCTCGCGGATCACCGCCCTGGAGTACGCCCAGGAGTTCCAGACCGACGACGCGACCGAGATCCACGCCCGGCGCGCGATGCGCCGCGACGACTTCGAGGAGCGCGACTACAAGTTCGTCGCGTCGCTCGCGCCGCTGGCGGTGCTGTTCGAGGACCGGAACGCGGCCGCCGCTGACACCGATGTCGGGGACGACGTCGCCGGCGAGGAGAGCGGGGGCGACGGCAGCGGTCTCGGAACGGGCGCCACCGGCTCCGACGACGACGTGCTGAAGCGCCGGATGGTCGACCGCGTCCCCAAGCCCGGCGCGGTCGTCGCCGAGGCGACCGACCCCGCACAGATCAAGACGGGGCTCGCGATCCCCTCCGACGGCGTCTTCCTCGGGCACCTCTCGGTCGGCGGGGAGAAGGTCCGCACGGCGGCCCGTCCGCCGACGATCGACTACCGACTCAGAGACGACTACGCCGACGGCGACCCGCTCGTGTTCCGGCACACCCTCGTCGCCGGCGGGACGGGATCGGGGAAGACGCACGCGACGAAGAACGTCCTGCGACAGCTCCTGGCCGAGGACCGGACCTACGAGATGGACGACGGCCGGTCGGCGCGGCTCGCGGTCGTCCAGTTCGACCCGCAGGACGAGTACGCCCAGATGCACGACGACAACCCCTCGATGGACGAGTCGACCGCGCGGCGCTACGAGCGGGAGGGGATCGTCCACGGCGGCCACGACGACACCATCGCGCTGGTGCCGAAGGAGGACGGCGTCCCCTACGGCGGCGACAACCACCGCGCCGAGCAGTTGGAGTTCACCATCCCGTTCTCGATGGCCCGGGACCGCCCGTGGCTCGTCGCGGGCAGCAGCCTCAACGAGAACCAGTACCCCGCCCTGATGCACCTGTTGAACCGCTTCTTCCGCGAGTACGGCGACAGCGGGACGTACGCGGAGTTCCTGACGTTCCTCGACGACCCCGCCCTGCGGGAGGAGCTCGACGAGTCGGGTCGGGTCCACGAGGCGACGTTCGACGCGGTCAAGCGTCGCGTCCACGGAGTGCCGGACGGCGTCTTCGACCAGTCGGCGCGGCCGATCACCGAGTTGGACCACCAGCTCGTCCGGCCCGGGGGGCTGACGGTGATCCCGACGTACCACCTCTCGACCAGCCGCGCGAAGGAGCTGTTCGTGCTCGCGGTCTCCAGTATGCTGATCGACGACAAGCTCTCGAACGCGCCCGACTCCGAGCGGATCAAGGAGACGCCGCTACTCCTGGGAATGGACGAGGCGCACAACTTCCTCGCGGACGCCGACAACGTGCAGGCGCGGAAGGTCATCTCGAAGTTCACCGAAGCGGCCAAGCAGGGCCGCAAGGAGCGGCTGGGCCTCTTCCTGGTCACCCAGGACCCCCAGGACGTCGCCGAGTCGGTGTTCAAGCAGATCAACACCCGCCTGGTGCTCAACCTCGGCGACGAGGACGCGATCAAGAGCGTGAACATCCCGCCGGAGCTCGAAGACAAGGTCCCGTATATGGAGAAGGGCCAACTCGTCGTCTACTCGCCCGACAACTCCGAACCGGTCGAACTCGTCGGCCTCCCGGTCTGTCTCACACGTCACGGCGAGTGAGACGGGGCGCAGAGAGGCACGCGGTGGGGACGCGTCGGCGCCGGCCGGCCGCGGCGTGACCGCCGGGGTCCGTTTTTTGTACCCCGCCGCTGTATCCGAACCTATGCCGAGGCACGTGCTCGTCCCCGTCGACGGATCTCCGCAGTCGCTGCAGGCGATCGGGTTCGTCTCCGCCGAGTGGGACGACGTCGACGTGACGCTGCTTCACGTCATCAACCCGGTTCAGGCGGGCTATCGCGCCGGCGTCCTCCCGAGCGGGTCCGAGGAGTGGTACCAGGAGGCGAAGGCCGAGGCCGAAGAGGTACTCGACGAGGCCCGATCCCAACTGGAAATCGACGGCGACGTCGAGACGGCGGTCGACGTCGGGCGGCCGGCGGCGACGATCGTAGAGCAGGCGCGCGAACTCGACGTCGACCACGTCGTCGTCGGCAGCCACGGGCGGCGGGGCGTCTCGCGGCTGGTGCTCGGGAGCGTCGCAGAACACGTCGCCCGGCGGTCGCCGGTCCCGGTGACGATCGTGAGGTGAAGCGCCGGTGAGGGACGGCGGCGTCGTTCAGTACCCCAGCTGATCGCGGACGAGCACGACCGTCGTCCGGCCCTCCTCGACTTCCTGGCGGAAGATGAGCTGCTTCGCGATGGCGGACTCGACGCCGTAGGCCTCCTGGGCGCGCTCGTTCTCCAGCGGGTAGGCGACGGATTCGAGCCGATCCAGGGCGTCCTCGAGCGTCGGCACGATCTTGTTCACGCCGCTGACGATGATCACGTTGCCCGCGGCGAACGGATAGGCACCGATCCGGCTGCCAGAGAGGTCCGCGGCGACGAGTTCGCCGGTCTCCGAGATGGCGTTGATGCCGCCGAGGAAGTAGTCGGCCGTCTGGGACTCGCGACGGGCGGCCTGGCGCTCCTCGTCGTCGTCGATGCTCCAGATCTGATCCGGGAGGCTCTCCCAGTCGTGGTCGCCCGCCGAGAGGTAGTCGTCGAACCCGATCTCTTCGAGCGTCGTCGAGTGGCCGTTCATCACGGACGCGCCGGCGGGGATCTGCGAGCGGACGGCTTCGAGCGCGTCGTCGGCCGAGTCGACGATGACGACCTCGAACCCGTTCTCCTCGAGGCTCTCGACGGTCTCCTCGATGGTCTCGTCGTCGGCGAGTTCGTCCAGCGTTGCGTCGATTTCGGTGTCGTCTACGTAGTCGGATTTCTGCTGAGGCATTTGTTGTAGGGTGTCGGTTTCGACACTCCACGGTAGGCCCGTGAGCCACTTAACCTCTCGCGGACACCGGTATCAGGTGGTTACGCGGGCGTTATCGTGGTATCAGGCAGCTGACTCGTCCCGCGAGCGAATAAAAACGGTCCGGGGCCGCTACTGGAAGCCGATCCGCCCGTCGCGACGCCCGCCGAACTCCTCGCGGGTGCCGCCCTTGAACTGGTCCTGCATCTGTTCGTAGTACTCCAGCAGGTCGTCGGTGATTGTCGGCCGGACGGACTCCATCGCCTGCCGGAAGTGCCGCATCTCGATCTCCTCGGCGTCGTCGTCCTCCCGCAGCGCCTCGATTGCGGCCTCGCGGGCGATGGTCTGGAGGTCCGAGCCGACGTAGCCGTCGGTGATCTCGGCGATCTCGCGCAGGCTCACGTCGGGCGCGAGCGGCGAGTCGCGGGTGTGGATCTTGAGGATCTGTTCGCGACCCTCCTCCTCGGGTTGGCCGATGAGCACCAGCCGGTCGAACCGCCCCGAGCGGATCAGGGCGGGATCGATCATATCCGGCCGGTTGGTCGCGGCGATCACCATCACGTCGCCGTTCTCCTCTAACCCATCTAGTTCGGTGAGCAGCTGGTTGACCACCCGCTCGGAGACGTTGTTGCCGGTCTCGCCGCCACGGCTCGGCGCGAGGCTGTCCAGTTCGTCGAAGAAGATGATCGTCGGACTGACCTGCCGGGCCTTCCGGAAGGTCTGCCGGATCGCCTTCTCGGACTCGCCGACCCACTTCGAGAGCAGTTGCGGCCCTCGGACCGAGATGAAGTTCGCGTTCGTCTCGTTGGCGACGGCCTTCGCGATCAGGGTCTTGCCCGTGCCCGGCGGGCCGTAGAGGAGCACGCCCTTCGGCGGGTCGATGCCCATCCGTTCGAATCTGTCCTGGGAGGTCAGCGGCCACTCGACGCTCTCCTTGACGGTCTGCTTCGGGTCTTCGAGCCCGCCGACGTCGTCCCAGGACACCTTCGGGAGTTCGACGAGGACCTCGCGCATCGCCGAGGGTTCGACGTCCGCGAGCGCGCCCTGGAAGTCCTGGCGCTTGACGATCATCCGGTCGATGAGGCTCGGCGGGATGTCCTCCTCGTCGAGGTCGATCTCCGGGAGATATCTTCGAAGGGCCTTCATCGCGGCCTCCTTCGTCAGCGACTCGATGTCGGCGCCGACGAAGCCGTGGGTCTCGTCGGCGAGGTGATCGAGCGAGACGTCGTCCGACAGCGGCATCCCGCGGGTGTGGATCTGGAGGATCTCCTTCCGCCCCGTCTCGTCGGGGACGCCGATCTCGATCTCGCGGTCGAACCGGCCGGGTCGGCGCAGCGCCGGATCGACGCTGTCGACGCGGTTCGTCGCCGCGATGACGATGACCTCCCCGCGGGTCTCCAGGCCGTCCATCATCGTCAGCAACTGGGCGACGACGCGGCGCTCGACCTCGCCGGTCACGTCGTCGCGCTTCGGCGCGATCGAGTCGAGTTCGTCGATGAAGATGATCGAGGGCGATTCCTCGGTGGCGTCCTCGAAGATCTCGCGCAACTGCTGTTCGGACTCGCCGTAGTACTTCGAGATGATCTCGGGGCCCGCGATGGAGAAGAAACTCGCGGAGGTCTCGTTGGCGACGGCCTTCGCCAGGAGGGTCTTGCCGGTGCCGGGCGGCCCGTGGAGCAGCACGCCCTGCGGCGGCTCGATCCCGAGTTTCTTGAAGATCTGCGGGTGCTTCATCGGGAGTTCGACCATCTCGCGGACGCGCTGGATCTCGCTCTGGAGGCCGCCGATGTCCTCGTAGGTGATTCCCCCGCCGGTCTTCTCGAAGCCGGAGATGGGCTCCTCGCGGAGTTCCACGTCGGTGTCCTCGGTGACGAGACAGACGCCGTCGGGTTCGGTCTCGACCGCGATCAGCGGGATCGCCTGTCCGGGCGACCGCATGAAGGGGTGGTTCGTCGAGGACATCACCGGGACGATGTCGCGCTCGACGACCGGCCGCTTGAGGATCTGCCGCTTGACCATCCCGGCGGCGTCGGAGCCGAACTGCACGCTCGCCTCCTCCGGCGGCGCGAGCACGAGTTTCTCGGCCTTCGTCTCCTCGGCCTTCCGGATCGTCACGCGCTCGCCGATGCTGACGTCGGCGTTCTGTCGCGTGAAGCCGTCGATACGGACCGTGTCGGTGTTCCAGTCCTGCCGGTCCGCGCGCCACACCTTCGCCGCGGTGGTCTCGGCGCCCTCGATTTCGATGATGTCGCCCGGCGAGAGCTTCAGATGGAGCAACGTGTCCGGGTCGAGACGGGCGATGCCGCGGCCCGAGTCGTTCGGGTACGCCTTCGCCACTTCGAGTTGAACTTCGTTCATGATTGGGTCGCGGGGATACGTCCCGCCAGTCGGTCGCGGCCGAGGTTAAGTCCTTTCCTGCGCCGTTCCCGACGCGGATCCGTCCCTCGACCGTGACACGCTATGACAATGTTGTCCTCGGGGATACAAATCCTTACCGACAGCGGCATCGATGCGTGGACCTTTGGCCTCCCGCGGCGAGTACTCGCGTATGCGCACACTCGCCTTCGACGGCCGGATGGGTGCCAGCGGCGATATGCTGCTCGGCGCGCTCCTCGCGGCCGGCGCGGACCGCGGGGCGCTCTCTCCCGTCGAGGACGCCCTCGACGTCCGCTACGACGTCGAGACCGTCGACAAGAACGGGATCGCGGCCACGAGCGTTCGGGTGCTGCTCGACGACGAGACCGAGGAGCGGCGTTCGGCGACCGACGATGGGGACGGTGACCGCGGGCACACACACGATCACGGCAACCACGAGCACACACACGACCACGACCACGGAGATCACGAGCACAGTCACGATCACGACGACCACTCGGGTTCGACCCCCGCGGAGGGCCACGGCCCGCACCGCACGTACGCCGAGGTCGTCGAGATCGTCGAAGCGATGGGCCTCCCCGAAGCGGTCGAAGCCGACGCGAAGGGCATCTTCCGCCGCCTCGGCGAGGCCGAAGCGACGGTCCACGACACCGACCTCGACGCGACGCACTTCCACGAGGTCGGCGCGGACGACGCCATCGCGGACGTCGTCGGCGTCGCGCTCCTCTTCGACGACCTCGACGTCGAGCGGGTCGTGACGACCCCGGTGGCCACCGGCGGCGAGACGCGGTCGATGGCCCACGGCGAGTACCCGATCCCCGCCCCGGCGGTCGTCGAGATCGCGACCGACGCCGACTGGTCGCTGAAAGGGGGCCCGGTCGACGCCGAACTGCTCACGCCCACGGGCGCGGCGATCCTCGCGCACGTCGCCCGCGGAATCGAAACGCTCCCGACGCTGAACGTCGACGCCGCGGGCTACGGTGCCGGCGGCTACGACTTCCCGAACCGGCCGAACGTCCTGCGCGCGCTCGTCGGCGACGGCGGAGACCGCCTGGATCGCGAGGAGATCACCGTCCTGGAGACGAACCTCGACGACGCCGCGCCGGAGACC
This sequence comes from Halobellus limi, assembly GCF_004799685.1. NCBI lineage: Archaea > Methanobacteriati > Methanobacteriota > Halobacteria > Halobacteriales > Haloferacaceae > Halobellus > Halobellus limi. The sequence continues at coordinate 1,272,796 of NZ_CP031311.1, read as the reverse complement.
CTCGGGAGCCTCCAGTCGACCCTCCAGGAGGTCGGCGCGCGCGACGTGAGCGTCCTGCCGGCGACGATGAAGAAGTCCCGGCCGGGCCACCTCGTGAAGGTCGTCGTCAGGCCCGAGGACGCCGAGCGCGTCGCCCATCGGCTCGCCGTCGAGACCGGCACGCTGGGAGTCCGCGAACACGGTGCGGGGCACCGCTGGGTCGCGGCCCGCGAGTTCCGAACGGCCGAACTCGACGTCGGCGGCGAGTCCCACGAGGTCGCGGTGAAGGTCGCCGCCGACGCCGACGGGGCAGTCTACGACTACAGCGCGGAGTACGACGACGCCGTCGCCGTCGCCGAGGCGACCGACCTCCCCGTCCGCGAGGTCGCCCGCCGCGCCGAAGAAGCCGTCCGCGGGTCGGAGTGAGAGCCGTCGGCGACGCTGAGTGAGGGCCGTCGGCGACACTGTGTGACCCCGTCGGCGACGCGAATCCTCCCCCGGCGCGTCGAAGCCGCTACCCGTCCGACGGCTCCTCCGCGTCCCCGCCGTCGCGCTCGCGGTGGGTCGCGAGCGCCTCGTCGACGGTCAGTTCGCCGGCGGCGACCCGGCGGGCGAGCCCCTCGTCGATCGTGCGGCCGTCGCTCGAAGCCTCCCGCGAGCGGTCCTTGATGCGCTGGAGTTCCCCCGCCGTGGGATCGATCTCTCGGGAGTCCGTCGCCTCGCCGGAGAGCCGCGCGATGTTGACCGCCGCGAGCACGTCGCCCATCCCGCGCGCGCCGGTGCCGAGATACGGCGTCGTCCCCGTCTCGTCGACGAGTTCGACCGTGACGTCGTCGAGGTCGTTGACCAGCTGTGAGCCCTGCAGGCGCGCGCCGTCGCCGATCCGAACGAGCGGGTCCGGGGCGTCGGCGACCTCCCGGCGGATCGTCTCGACGGCGTCCGCCAGCGGGACCTGGAACGCGGCGACGACGGTGTCGCCCGTGAGCACGGCGATCCCGGGTCGCGTGCCGGGATCGACGCCGACGACCGTCCGGCCGCCGCCGCCGCGGAGGATCGAGACCGCCTCCTCGACCGCGCGACGGGCCTCCTCGGCCGTCGCGACGACGACGTCTATCCCGGGTGCGTTCTCGCTCTCACCGCCGTCGGAGTCGGTGGCGCCGGGGGCGCCGTCCTCGGCGACGGCTCCGTCCTCGGGCGAGCGGATCACCACGCGGGTCCGATCGGGCAGCGCCGCGCCCGGCTTCTGGGTGGTGAACGCCACCCCGCGGTCTCGCAGTTCGTCGACGACGTCGTGGTACAGCTCGAAGTCGTCGGTCGCGACGACGATCACGCTCTCACCTTGCGCCGTCCCAATATAAAAGATGTCGCGAGCGTCGGATCGGTGGGATCCGTCCGTCGCTTCCGAACGCTTTCGACCCCCTGTCGAGCCCTCGGACCGGGGGCTTTTTCGCCGAAGCCGACCGAGACCCCCGCGTGTCCGACGCACTCACCACGGGGTGTCGAGCGCTCGACGAGCTGTTGGGAGGCGGTTTCGAGCGCGGCACCGTCACGCAGCTCTACGGCCCGCCGGCGGCCGGGAAGACGAACCTCGCGCTCTCGGCGGCCGTGCAGGTCGCCGCCGACGGCGGCACGGCCGTCTACATCGACACCGAGGGGCTCTCGATCGACCGGTTCCGCCAGCTCGCGGAGGGCGCGACCGACGCCGACCAGTCCGTCGAGGACGTCACCTCGCGGCTCGTCGTCTCGGAGGCGCACGACTTCGAAGAGCAGGAGGAGGCCGTCCGCGACGCCGCCGAATTCGCCGAGCGCGCGGAGCTGATCGTCCTCGACAGCGCGACGGGATTCTACCGGCTCGAACGCACCGGCGACGCCGACGCCGGCGACTCGCTCCGCCGCGTCGCCAGCCAGGTGACGCACCTGCTCTCGCTCGCGCGGAAGCACGACCTGGCGGTGGTCATCACGAACCAGGTGTTCACCGACCCCGACAGCGACCGCTCTCGCGCGCTCGGCGGTCACACCCTCGAACACTGGACGGGCGCGGTGCTGCGGCTCGATCGGTTCCGCGGCGGCAACCGCCGCGCGACGCTGGAGAAACACCGAGCGAAACCCGCCGGCGAGTCGGCGGCGTTCGAGATCACGGGCGAGGGGCTCTCTGGCGTCGATCTGTAGACGAAAGAAAGCAGAACGTCGACCGGCCTAGAGCTCGCCGAGCTTCCGGATGAGCTGTCCGCGGTACTTCTCGTCGGCGTTGAGTCCCTTCAGTTCGAGCACGTTGCGTTCGAGTTTGTCGAGCGCGACGTGGAAGGCGTGCTCGGAGCCGTAGCCCTCGCCGCTGCCGGCGATCTGGCCGTGGCTGGTCCGCAGCCGGATCTGACACTGGATGAGCGGCGTCCCGCGGAGCTTCTCCTTGTGCTGGTGGAAGCGGACGTGCGCGTGGAGCACCTGCATCTGCTGGTACTTGTCGACGACGGAGGTGATCGACTCGACGACCTCCTCGCGGGAGAGCGTCTCCAGCAGGCTGACGTTCGTGATCTGGACGTCCATGCTCTCCTCCTCGGTGAACGTGAGCGCGCGGAGGACGTCGGTCTTCGTCACGATCCCCCGGACCCGCTCGTCGTTCTCGTCGGGCGTCACGACGAGCCCCGAGATGTCGTTGTCGAACATCCGCTGGACCGCGGTGTCGACGGTCTCGGCCGGCGTCGCCGTCACGACCGGCGAGGACATCAGATCGTAGACGGGGAGATCCAACATCCGGTCGAGGTCGCCGCGCCGGTCGCCGCGGCCCTGTCGGCTGTCGTCGCGCACGACGAACTCGACGAGGTCGTGGGTGGTGACGATCCCGGTGAGTTTGCCGCTGTCCTCGTCGACCACCGGCAGTCGGGAGATGCCGTGCTCGCGGAGCTTGTTGATCGCTCCGCCGACGTGGGACTTCTCGCCGACGCTGACGACGTCCTCGGTCAGGATGTCCTCGACGGAGATGGCGTCGAGGCTGTCTATGACGGCCTCTAAGATCGCGTCGCTGGCGACGACGCCGTACAGCTTCTCGCCCTCGAACACCGGCGCGACCTTCACGTCGCCCTCGACGAGCATCCGAGCGGTCTCGCGGACGTCCTCGTGGCGGTCGACCCGCGGCGCGGACTTCATCACGACGGAGGCCTTCGTGTCGTCCTCCATTCGCGACCGGACGAGCTGTTTTTCGCCGATGACGCCGGCGTAGTCGCCCTCCTCCGTGACGACGATTCCTCGGGGGTTCTCGCGCTCGAAGATGGCGCGGATCTTCCCGAGGCGCTTGTCGACGTCGACTTCGACGAAATCAGGAGTGGCAATATCAGTAATATCCATAGTCGGAGTAGCCTCCGTCCGGGTGTACGCCGGCTGCTGTCTTGAAACTTCGTCCCGTTCTCAGGACGTTGGCGGCGGCGACAGCGGGGTCCCGACCGAGAGCGCGTATCCGATCAGTCGTCCGCTCGCGCGCTCTCGAACTGCTCGGCGGGAAGCCGGAGCTCGGCCAGTCCGGGCAGCCGCTCGATGTTGAACACGACCTTCAGACTGTCGGTGACCGGCTGACCGATGCAGGAGAGGCGGATCCCCCGTTCTTTCATCTCGTCGGTCAGGACGGTGCTCACCGGCATCTCGACGTCGCCCTCGACGACCGCGACCGCGCAGTTCGCACACGCGCCCCCCCGACAGGCGTACGGCCACGAGAAGCCGTACCGCTCGGCCGCTTCCAGCAGCGTCTCCCGGTCCTCGACGACCAGCAGCCCGTGGCGGTCGACGTCGAGGTCTGCGGCCTCGGCCTTCTCGAAGAGGTCCTCGTCGGTGAGCTCCCAGCCGTTGGCTTCGAGCACCTCGTAGTCCAGGTACTCGACGGTCGGGCCGAGCGTCCGCTCGCCGTCCTCGCCGGCGGAGTCCTCCGCGCTCCCGGACTCTTCCCGGGACCGCGTCGAACCGCGCCCCTCGTCGGTCTGACGCCGCGAGACGGAATCGCCCCCTCCGGTCGTCCCGTTCCGACGGCCGCGGTCGTCGTCGACGTCGGCCTCGAACGTGGAGGGGTCTCGGCCCTCGGTGACGTGTTCGTAGGCGCGTCGGACGCGCTCGAACTCCGCGAGCGACCCGCCGTGGTCCGGGTGGGCGTCTTTGACCCGCTTGCGATACGCCCGAACGACCGCGTCCTCGTCGGCGTCGGCGTCGATCCCGAGTACGTCGTACGGCGACTCCACGCAGGCGCCTTAGGCGATGACGGAGTTAAGTCCTCTCCCCGTTCTCGGGCGCGTGAGAACGATACGGATCCGACGTTCCGAGCACCCGACGTCCCAAGTATTCGACATCCCAAGCATCCCCCGTCCCAAGCACCCGACGTCCCGACAGCGGGGCGTCGACGACGAGGGGCGAACGCTCCGGCGACGGCCAGAGGCGAGACCGTCGCGAACGCCGTGAGCGACGCCTCGGAAGGGGAATCACAGACGAGGCCGCCCGAAGGACACCCCCTGGCCCACGGTAGGGGTTTTTGCGTGCCCGGCGCCAACTCGGAGTATGCGGCGACGGGAACTGCTTCGGATGGGTGCGACGGGGAGCCTCGTCGCCGCGGCCGGCTGCGTGTGTGACTCCGAGGGACCGGCGTTCGAGGAGGGGTTCGAGGACGGTCTCGGCGACTGGGAGCGCGGCGCGGCCATCGGTCCCGAGGTCGACCTCCGGGAGTTCGAGTGGGAGGTAGGCGTCTCGGACGCGGAGGCGGCGTCGGGCGAACGCTCGCTGCGGATCTGGAACGAGGGCGACTACGACGACGGCGTGACCTGGGCCGTCCACCCCGTCGCCGTCGAGCCCGGGCGGGCGTACGAAATCACGGTCGCTGCCCAGTTCTGGAGCGAGTCGGAGTCGTTCAACACGCTTCGGGACGCCCTGATGCGTCTTGGCCCCGAGCGGCCGTCGGTCGAGGCCGACTTCCCGAACCCGGGCGTGAACACGACCGCCCTCGGCGAGACGCCCTACGGCGGGCTCCGCGAGCCGCTGTGGCTCGCCGACGGCTGGCGCGAGTACCGCTTCGAGTGGACGACGCCCGAACTCTCGACCGAGAGGCTGTACGTCGCCGTCGGTACGGCCGTCATCTGGGAGGGGGACGCGACTCACTTCGTCGACGACATCGTGGTACAGCTCGAAGCGAGATGAGAACGGCCCCGGGCGTCGGTTCCACCGCGTGAGAGAGCGGGTTTCGCGCGACGGTGCTCGCGCGCTACGACGAACGCGTCGCTGAAATGCTCACCCTCGTCTCTTCCCGCCGAGCGCCGTAAACGGGGGTGGCGCTCGGGTCGTGTTTAGTTAAGCGACTCCCACCCGGAAAACCACCGACGGGTGGGAATGGAAGGGGCCGTGTTCTCGACGACGACGCGCGACGTAAGCACCGCAGGAGCGAACACAGTGAGCGACGAGGAGCACAGCGAGCGCATCGAGTCGAGAACGCGGGGGCTTCCGAGGGCTTCCCTGCATCCGTCCCACCGATTTCACTCCTAACTAAACAGTACCGGCGCTCGGCGGTAAAAAGTGAGAGTAAGCATTATGAGTGGGTGCAGGCTCCACTTCGGCGAGCGACCTGAACTCGAAAGAGCGTGCGCAAGCTCGGGGTCCGATGCCCGTTTCTTAACACTCTTGCCGCTACCAGCGGAAACCGGCGCCTATGCGCCGTCGCGCGTTCCTCGCGTCCGCCCTGACCGCCGCCTCCACCACCGCTGCGGGGTGCAGTGCCGTCGGATCGCGGACCGAACACACCGACCCGACAGTAGAGACCGACGACAACCCCCGAGACGACGCGAAGTACCTCGAATTTCGCGAAGACGGGACTGCTCTCGCAACCGTGGGCGTCGACCCCAGGTTCGCCCCCCTGCCGGAGTACTTTTTCACGTCGATCTCGCACCCCGACGATACCGAACTGCGGTCGCTCACACAGCGGTTTGTGGCGCTGGGCGGTGACGGCACCCCGCCGCGGGTCTCCCTCCAGGGCCCGTTTATGGGCGACCACGAACCCCACCCGTCCGTATCCCTGTTCCGAGAGGGGTCGGCTGCGGTCCTCGAAGTCCACCGGTTCGGCGAGATCGCCGACGAGACCGTATTTATCGAGCTTCCGGTCGCCCGATGGCCGGAGTCGGCCGGTCGGCTCGTCGTCGAGAGCACCGTCGAACTCGTCGAACCGGGGCTTACCGCTCGGACACGTCTCCTCGACGGACGACTCGAATTCGAGTTCTCCGCTGAGACCGAAGCCGGCGAGCGAACCGCTGACACGCCGGACGCTCGGGATAAATCGATAAGGGCGTCGCGAACGGCGGTAGCGAGGTTGCGGTCGAGCCACCGAGTCGGCTGACGCAGCTGAGGGAGACGACAGTATGAGCCCCGACGGAACCGTAATCCGCCGGGAGCGTGTAGGCACGACCGATGACCGAGCCGGTGATCCTACTGTTGGTCGGAGCCCTCCTCCTCCAGCTCCCGCTCGGCGTCGTGATGTACTTCGACGCGAAGCGACTCGGCCTGAAAGACCCCGAAGTGTACTGGCTCGGCGTCGTCGTCCCCACGGTCGGCTTCGTCGTGATCCTGTATTACTTCTCGGAGCGAAAGGACCTCCCGAAGAAGGACGACCCAGACCAGGGCGGGTCGACTCGGTAGGTTCGACCCGCGAGACGGTACGGGAAAAGTAGTAGGAATACGGGACCAGTTCGTTTGTACGGGCGGAATCCGAGCGTATGGCCCCGAACGCCGACGAGCGGGGCCGGATCTACTCCCCCGAGGAAATTCGGGAGAAGCACGGCCGAAGATACCACACCGTCGAACTCCCGCCGCGCGTCGCGCTGTTCCCCGTCGCCGACGACTTCGCGTTACGACTCGACGGAGACTCCTCCTGAGACCTCTTATTCTAAAGGAGCGCCTACGTGGTTCGATTCTACTTATAAGAGAGTGGGTTGGGGCGAATTTGAATCGCCGGCCTCCTCCATGTCAAGGAGGTGTCATAACCAGACTAGACCACCAACCCGTCTGGTCCGCGTTCGGTCGCGCCCGTCTGAGCGCATTACTTCGTTCCCCGGGGACGTAATTGAAGGTTTCGTTTCGGAAACGGACGCCGCCGTCGCCGGATTTCCGACCGCTCTCGTGCCTCAGACCCGTCGACGCTGACCTGGACGGTGCCGTCTACGTTCGCCTCTCGGTACCCTCTGGCGGTCTCTGTCCATCCGTCCGTCGAGCGCTCCGACAGCCTTATGATGATGAACGGATTTGTTCACTGTAACCCGAACACGTACATCGGTGATCACGATGACACTCCAAGAATACATCGAACGGACGACCGGCGGCGAGGACCTCACGCAGGAGGAATCACGCGAGGCGGCCAGTCTCGTCTTCGAGGACGCGACGGAGGCCCAGATCGGCGCGTTGCTGGCGGCGCTGCGAGCCAAGGGCGAGACCGAGACCGAGATCGCGGGGTTCGCCCAGGGGATGCGCGACGCGGCGCGGACGATCCAGCCGGATCGAGAGCCGCTCGTCGACACCTGCGGCACCGGCGGCGACGACTACAACACGATCAACGTCTCGACGACGAGCGCCATCGTCGCCGCGGGCGCGGGCGCGGCGGTCGCGAAACACGGCAACTACTCGGTCTCCTCCTCCTCGGGCAGCGCCGACGTCTTGGAGGTCGCCGGCGCGGACGTCGAGGCCGAACCCCCGCCGTCGAGGAGGCGATCGAGCGCGACGGGATCGGTTTCATGCTCGCCCCGGTCTTCCACCCGGCGATGAAGGCGGTCATCGGCCCGCGGAAGGAGTTGGGAATGCGGACGATCTTCAACGTGCTCGGCCCGCTGACGAACCCCGCGGGCGCGGACGCACAGGTCGTCGGCGTCTACGACGAGGACCTGGTTCCGGTCCTCGCCCGCGCGCTCTCGCACATGTCCGTCGAGCGCGCGCTCGTCGTCCACGGCTCCGGGATGGACGAGATCGCGTTGCACGAGGAGACCGCCGTCGCCGAGGTCGACGGCGACGGGATCGAGGAGTACACCATAACGCCCGAGGAGATCGGCCTCGACGCCGCCCCGATCGACGCCGTCGCCGGTGGATCGCCGCAGGAGAACGCGGCGGACCTCCGCGGCATCGTGACCGGCGAGGTGACGGGGGCCAAGCGGGACATCATCCTCGCGAACGCCGGCGCGGCGATCTACGTCGCCGGCATCGCCGACAGCATCGACGAGGGCGTCGAGGTCGCCGCGAACGCGATCGACGAGGGCGACGCCGCGTCGACGTTTTCGGACCTCTGTGAGCCGATCGACGCCGCGGTGGAGCGCTGAACCGATGGTCCGGGTGAAGATCTGCGGCGTGAGGAACGAGTCGGACCTGCGAACCGTCGAATCGGCCGGCGCGGACGCCGTCGGCGTCATCGCGGACGTCCCGGTCGACACGCCGCGGGAGGTATCCCTCGGCCGAGCGAGCGAACTGCTCGACGCCGCGCCGCCGTTTCTGACGACGGCGCTGGTGACGATGCCCGACGGCGTCGCGGAGGCCGTCGACGCGGCCGAGCGGGTCGCCCCCGACGTGCTCCAGCTCCACGGCGACTTCGCTCCCGAGGAACTGGCGACAATCCGTGCGGACGTCGCCGCCGACCTCGTCGCCGTCGTCGACGCCGCCGACCCCGAGCGCGCATGGAGCGTCGCACCGGCAGTGGACGCCGTCCTCGTCGACTCCGTCGACGAGTCGGGCGCGGGCGGGACCGGCGAGACCCACGACTGGGCGGCGACCGCCGAGGTCGCGGCGACGCTCGACGCCCCGGTGATCCTCGCGGGCGGACTGACGCCCGAGAACGTCGCCGAGGCCGCGGGGGTCGTCGAACCCTACGCGGTCGACGTCGCCAGCGGCGTCGAGCGAACGGGCGGGCGAAAGGACCGCGACGCCGTCCGCGCGTTCGTCGCGAACGCCCTCGGGGCCGGAGGAGATACGGACGCCGACGAAGAGACGAGCGGAGGCGGCGAAGAGACGAGCGACGCCGACGAAGACGCGAACGCGCCCGTCGAGGAGGTGTCGTCGTGACCGACGCCGCCGGTGGGGACTCCGACCCGGCGGACGCGACGCTCTCTCGCTCCCGCGGGTCGTTCGTCGCGGACGTCGCGGCCGCCACGGGGGAGGCCGACGGTCCCGTCGTCGCGCATATGACGGCCGAACTCCCGGACGTGACGCCGCTGACCGCCTACGCCGCGCTCGCGGACCGGAGCGACTACGGGTTCCTCCTCGAGAGCGCGGAGAAGACGCCGTCGAGCGACCCCGCGGGCGCGTTCGCCCCCGAGCACGCGACGACCGACCGCCACGCCCGGTTCTCGTTCGTCGGCTACGACCCCGAGGCGGTCGTCACCGTCGATCCCGACGGCGTCGACGTCGAGCGGCTGGGCGGACCGGCGGCGGACTACGTCGCCGGCGTCGACGTAGCGGAGAACGAAGGCGGAGACGGCGACGCGGATACCGACCGCGACGTCCTCGACCGACTCCGGGCCGCGTTTCCGACGCTGCCGCGGGTCGGCTTTCCCGACGACGACCGCCAGCAGCTCCGCGGCGGCCTCGTCGGCTTCCTCGCCTACGAGGCCGTCTACGACCTCTGGCTCTCGGAGGTCGGCGTCGAGCGCCCCGAGACGGAGACGCCGGACGCGCAGTTCGTGCTCACGACCAAGACGCTCTCGTTCGACCACGCCGAAGATTCGGTCTCGCTCGTCCTCACGCCGGTGATCGGCCCCGACGACGACCCCGGAGAGATCTACGACGACCTCCGCGCGGAGGCCGAGGAGGTGGTCTCGACGCTCGCAGACGCGACGCCGCCGGAGACGGGCGGATTCGTCCGGAGCGGCGAGTCAGCCGGTCCGAAGGAGGAATACGAGGCCGCGGTGCGGAAGACGAAAGAGCACGTCCTCGACGGCGACATCTACCAGGGCGTCATCTCCCGGGTCCGCGAACTCCGGGGGGAAGTCGATCCGCTCGGCCTCTACGAGGCGCTGCGGGAGGTCAACCCCTCGCCGTACATGTACGTCCTCAGACACGACGACCGACACATCGTCGGCGCGAGTCCCGAGACGCTCGTCTCCGTCCGCGGGGACCGCGTCGTCTCGAACCCGATCGCGGGGACCTGCCCGCGCGGGACGAGCCCCGTCGAGGACCGACGGCTCGCCGGCGAGATGCTCGCCGACGGCAAGGAGCGCGCCGAGCACACGATGCTCGTCGACCTCGCGCGCAACGACGTCCGGCGGGTCGCAGAGCCCGGAAGCGTCCGCGTCGAGGAGTTCATGAACGTCCTGAAGTACAGCCACGTCCAGCACATCGAGTCGACCGTGACCGGGACGCTGGCCGGAAGTGGCGACGCCGACGACGAGGCGGGCGCGGACGCCGAAGCCGCGGGCGACGCGGAGCGCGCCGACGCGTTCGACGCCACGCGTGCGACGTTCCCCGCCGGCACCCTGACCGGCGCGCCGAAGGTCCGCGCGATGGAGATCGTCGACGACCTGGAACTGACGCCCAGAGGCGTCTACGGCGGCGGCGTCGGGTACTACTCGTGGTCCGGCGACGCCGACTTCGCGATCGTCATCCGGACGGCGACGGTCGACCGCAGCGGCGCGGAGGACGTCATCTCCGTCCGGGCCGGTGCGGGCATCGTCGCCGACAGCGACCCGACCGCGGAGTACGAGGAGACCGAGCAGAAGATGGACGGCGTCCTCGCGGCGGTCGAGCGCATCGAGGCGGGGTCCGAGTCGTCCGAAGCGAGTGACGACGCCGCGGGGTCGGACACGAGCGACGACACGACGCCGGAGGACCAGGCCGTCTCCGGGGAGGTGCCCCGATGACGGTCCGACTGCTCGTCGTCGACAACTTCGACTCGTTCACGTACAACCTCGTGGAGTACTTCTCCGAGCAGCGGATCGACGGCGAGCGTGTGGAGGTAGTGGTTCGAAAGAACACCGCCGACCTCGACGAACTCCGCGAGATCGACCCGGACGCCATCGTCATCAGTCCCGGCCCGGGCCACCCGAAGAACGAGCGCGACGTCGGCGTCACCACCGAGGTGCTCACGACGCTCTCGGAGACGGTCCCGACGCTCGGCGTCTGTCTCGGCCTCGAAGCGGCCGTCTACGCGTACGGCGGCGAGATCGGACACGCGCCCGAACCGATCCACGGGAAGGCCTACCCCGTCGACCACGACGGCCGCGGCGTCTTTGCCGGTCTCGATCAGGGGTTTCAGGCCGGGCGCTATCACTCCCTCGTCGCGACCAGCGTTCCCGACTGCTTCGAGGTGTCGGCGACGACGACGCACGCGGTCGCGGACGGCGAGGAGACGACCGCCGTGGGTAATGGTGAGGCGGCGACCGATGTGGGGAACGATGAGGCGGCGACCGACGGGGCTCCGGACGCGACCGCGACGGACCTCGTGATGGGCGTCCGCCACCGGGAGTTCCCGATCGAGGCGGTCCAGTTCCACCCCGAGTCGGTGCTCACCGGCGTCGGCCACGACGTCGTCCGGAACTTCCTCGAAGCGTACGTGCGGCCTCCCGAATCGGAGCGGGCGGCGCAGGTCTGATTCGCGCCGGGTCGTCAGCGGATACCGTCGTCACAACACGCTGATTCCGAAGAACGAGAGCAGCAAGAGCGCCCCGACCACGACGGCGGCGATCGTGACCAACCGCCAGGCGATCTTCAGCGCGATCCGGCCGACGAGAACGACGACCGCGATCGCGACGATCACGGCGAGCGCCTGTCCGAGCGGTTCCGAGAGGAGCCCACCCAGCTGTAGCGGGACGGCCGCCGCGGTCGGTGCGAGTGTGGACGACATATCCGACGCTATCATCGGACGGGGGAATAAGTCTGTGGGGTCGGTGGCCTCTCGGGTCCCCCGAATCGACCGACGGGACCGGGGCGATCGAACGTATAGGAAACCTGGCTATTTTTGTCGATTCGGTCGGTGTCTCGCGGTCGCTCCCCGCCGATAACGGTGGAACGAGCATCGGCGACAGGGGCGGCCCTCACCGGCAGGGCCCCTTCGGTTCCGCTGGATAATCGACCGACAGCGTCGTTTCCCACCGCCGGTGTTTTCACTTCCGCTCCGGTCTACGAACCTTCATATCCCTCGTGTGCCTACTGGGCTACGCCACGTCGAGTGTGGGGGAACCACGGTCAGGGATAGGTGCTAATTATGATATTTAATGGGGGAATGCCCGGATACCGAAGCCTTAACCGACCTCCCACACTCACACGACACCGTTACAAATGATCCAACCAGAGCCACTCACTCGATCCGAGAACGTCCCGTGTGTCCGCACAGGACGGGAGGAACAGTAGATGAGCGAGAAGAACGTGAGAGCCGGCGAACTCGAACTGCCCGTCAAGCGGACCGACGGCGACACCCTCGAGGAGCGCCTCACTGCGAACGCGTATCACAACATCCTGCCCGCGCGGTACCTCCGCAAGGACGCCGACGGCGACCCCGTCGAGTCCCAGGAGGACCTCTTCCCCCGCGTCGCGAAGAACGTCGCGCTCGCGGAGGCGGTCTTCGAGGCCGAGAAGCGAGACGTCGAGGTCACCGTCACGCCCGAGCAGTTGAAGCCCGACCACCCGCGCCGGGACGAACTCGCCGAGGAAGTGTTCGGGAAGGGCGTCACCGCCGACTCCGAGGCGGAAACGTCGCTGTCGGTGTACAACGTCAACAAGTTCGCCTACGACACCGTCGTCCCCGACCTCCCCGAGGAGATCCGGTCGGAGGTCGAGGCCAAACGCGAGGAGTTCGAGACGCTGATGGAGGACCTCTCCTTCATGCCGAACTCGCCGACGCTGATGAACGCCGGCGACGAACTCCAGCAACTCAGCGCCTGTTTCGTCGACTCGCCCGAGGACGACATCGACGACATCCATCAGACTGCGAAGGAGGCCGCACAGGTCTTCCAGAGCGGCGGCGGGATGGGCTATGCGTTCTGGCGGCTGCGCCCCTACGGCGACGCCGTCGGCTCGACGGGCGGCATCGCCTCCGGGCCGATCACGTTTATGCGGACGTACGACCAGCTCTGTGAGACGATCGCGCAGGGCGGCGCGCGACGCGGCGCGCAGATGGGCGTCATGCGGGTCAGCCACCCGGACGTCATCCAGTTCCTCCACGCGAAGAACAAGGACGTCTCCCTGGCGCACACCCTGCGGCTGAACGACCCCGACGACTTCACGCACAACTCCTTCAAGGACGCCTTAGAGGAGGCCCGCGAACTCATCGACGACGAGGGACGCGTCCCCAAGCACCTCCGAAACGCCGTCGAGGGCCACCTCTCGAACTTCAACATCTCCGTCGGAATCACCGACGACTTTATGGAGGCGCTGTTCGAGGACGAGGAGTTCACCTTCACCAACCCGCGGACGGACGAACCGCACGTCGCCACGCCCGAGACGAAGGAGCTGTACGATATGTTCGGTCTCGGCGAGCACGTCGAGGTCGGCGAGGTGCTCTCGGTCCCCGCCCAGGAGCTGTGGGACCAGATCGTCGACGGCGCGCACGAGAACGGCGAACCCGGCGTCATCTACCTCGAACGGGTGAACAAGCAGCACTCCTTCGACGTCGAGGAGCACCCCGACCACCGGATCCTCGCGACGAACCCCTGCGGCGAGCAGCCGCTCGAGGAGTACGAGGCCTGCAACCTCGGGCACATCAACCTCTCGACGCTCGTCGACCTCGACGCCCCCGACTGGCGCGTCTGGTACGACGCCCACGGCGACGAGTACGACGAGTTCGAGGACGCCGTCGACGCGTTCCTCGAAGAGGCCGTCGACTGGGAGGAGTTCGACTACCGGATCGACCGTGGCACGCACTTCCTCGAGAACGTCGTCACGATGTCGGACTTCCCCGTCCCGGAGATCGAACAGAAGGTCCGGGACATGCGGAAGATCGGTCTCGGCGTGATGGGGCTGGCGCAGCTGTACATCCAGCTCGGCATCCAGTACGGGACCGAGGCGGGCAACGAGGTCGCCCGCCAGCTGATGACCCACATCAACCACGAGTCGAAGTGGACCAGCCACGAACTCGCCGACGAGCGCGGCGCGTTCAACGACTGGGCTGACTCGAAGTACGCCGACCCGACCGAGTATCGGGAATGGTTCGAGCACCACACCGGCCTCGACGCCGACGAGTGGGAAGACGGGTTCCCGATCCGGAACCACAACACGACCACCGTCGCGCCGACGGGCACGACGTCGATGGTCGGCAACACGACCGGCGGGATCGAGCCCATCTACAACGTCGCCTACTACAAGAACGTCTCAGACGACGTCCAGGGCGACGAGATGCTCGTGGAGTTCGACGACTACTTCCTCCGAGTGCTGGAGGCCAACGACATCGACGTCGACGCCGTGAAGAAGGAAGCCCAAGAGCAGATGGCCGAAAACGAGTTCGACGGCGTCTCCTCTCTGTCGACCGTTCCGGACGCCATCTCGGAGCTGTTCGTCGTCACCGGCGACCTCTCGGGTAAGCAGCACGCCGCGGTCCAGTGTGCCACCCAGGAGGGCGTCGACTCCGCCATCTCGAAGACCTGTAACTTCCCGAACTCCGCGTCGAAGGAGGACATGGACGAGGTCTACCGCTACATCTACCGCAACGGCGGCAAGGGCGTCACCGTCTACCGCGACGGCACGCGCTCGAAGCAGGTCCTCACGACGCGCGCGAAGAACGCCGACTTCGCCGACGAGAGCGAGGCCGCCGAGGCGCTCGTCGAGCAGATCGAGGAGGTCTTCGGCGGCGTCGAGGGCTTCCTCGAGAACGAGAACGTGCGAGCGGCGCTCGACGAGGAGGTCGACCGGCTGCTGTCGGCCGCCGACGGCGAGACCGACCTCGGCAAGAAGCGGCCGCGGCCGGACGTCCTCCACGGCGTGACCCAGCGCATCGACACCGGCTACGGGAAGCTGTACGTCAACATCAACGAGGACGAGCGCGGCCGGCCCTTCGAGCTGTTCGCGAACATCGGCAACTCCGGCGGCTTCACCGCCTCCTTCACCGAGGCGCTCGCGAAGACCATCTCGACGGCGCTGCGCTCGGGGGTCGACCCGAGCGAGATCGCAAGCGAACTGCAGGGCATCCGCAGCCCGAAGGTCGCCTGGGACAAGGGCGAGCAGATCAACTCCATCCCGGACGCCATCGGCACGGCGATGCGGCGCTACCTCGACGGCGAGATCGAGAAGGGCTACCCGCAGCAGCAGAACCTGACCGAGCTCTCCGAGAGGTCGTCCGCGGACGCGACCGCCGACGCCCCGGCGGGGCGCGAAACCGACGGCGGCGCGGCCGTCGACGTGGACGACGTCGACGTCGGCCCCGACGCGGAACAGCCGAGCGGCCCCAACGACGACGCGACCGACGACCTGCTCGCGGCCGGAGAGAGCCCCGAGTGCCCCGAGTGCGGGGGGATGTCGCTGTACTACTCGGAGGGCTGCAAGACCTGCGAGTCCTGCGGCTGGTCGGAGTGCTGAGGCGGCACTCCCGACCTCGATCGTAGCGTAGTCAGTCGAATTTTCCGCTCGGTTCCTTTCTTCGTCGAAGCGAGGGCCGAGCCGCGGAAACGCGAACCTTCTTGTCGACTGCGGCCGCCGGGTCGGACGTGAGCGACGCGAACGAGGCCGAAGACCGTGACGAATCGGGGACCGTCGAGACCCCGCCCGGTCGCCCGTGCCCGCTCTGCGAGCGGCCGATGGCTCGCCGCCACTGCAAGTACGTCTGTCCGGAACACGGCGTGGTCTACGACTGCAGCGACACGTTCTGGTAATCTGATACATTTTGGGAGCGACCGGCGAAAACCCGTATATTACTCTACTGGCCGTTTCGTCAGTACTGGTCCGATTCGATGTCAAATCGGCACGAAGCGTTATATGAGTCCGGTCCGTCCATATGATGACAGATGTGTGGTCCGACGGCACCGCGACGAGACGCCCTGAAACGCAACACGTAACGATGGTTCAACAGGAACAGATCCGACAGAGCAAGGCGATCCAGCGACAGACGGGGAAGACCTTCCACCTCGCGACGCGCGTGCTCCCCGAACGCGTTCGACACCCGACGTACGTGCTGTACGCGTTCTTCCGCGTCGCGGACGAGGTGGTCGACGCCGCCGAGACGGCCCCGCCCGAGGAACAGCGGCGGCGGCTCGAAGAGCTGCGCCGGCAGGCGCTCGGTCGCGAGGAGACCGACGACCCCGTGCTCGACGCCTTCGCGGAGTTACGGGACCGGTACGACATCCCCGACGCGGACGTCGAGGTGTTCATCGACGCGATGCTCTCGGACATCGAGACGGACCGCTACGAGACGTACGCCGACCTGGAGGCGTACATGGACGGGTCGGCGGCCGCGGTCGGCCGGATGATGACCGAAATCATGGAGACTCCGCAGGCCGAGGAGGCCCTCCCGCACGCGACGGCGCTCGGCGAGGCGTTCCAGCTTTCGAACTTCCTCCGGGACGTCCGCGAGGACGTCGTCGAGCGCGATCGGATCTACCTCCCGCAGGAGACGCTCGAGAGACACGGCGTCACCGAGGAACAGGTCCTGAACTTCGAGTACGACGCGAACTTCCGCGCGGCGATGCGCGAGGAGCTGGAGCGAGCGGAGTCGCTCTATCGGGAGGGCGTCGAGGGGATCCGGTATCTCCCCGAGGACTGTCAGTTCGCCGTCCTGCTGGCGGCCGTCCTCTATGCGGACCACCACCGCGAGATCCGTCGGCGCGACTGCGACGTCCTCTCGACGACGCCGTCGCTGTCGACGTCGCGGAAGCTGTTCTTGCTCGCGAAGACCCGCCTGTACTGGGCGTTCGAGCGCGACCCGGTCGCCGTGTTCCGTCGGGTCAGCGTCGTGCCGTACCCCGACGAGGACGATTCCGCGCGAGACCCCGGACACTCCGGCCCCGCGACGGGTCGAACGTGGTGGCCCTGGCCCTCCGGAGGGGTCGGTCGACGCCTCTCGGGCTGGCTCCGGAGTTTCACGCGGAGCGAGTAGGCCGATCAGCGCTTCGACGTCCAGTCGCGCGTCCGGAGCCGCGAGACCGCACCGAGCGGGGCGTCGAACCGATCGGTTCGCAGGAGCCCGATCCCGAACAGCGCCGCGAACGCGACGGGGATCCAGTTTCCGAACCACGCGTTGACGCCGCCCCAGAGGATGACGAAGGAGACGAGGTCGTCGAGCAGGAACTCGCAGTCGTCGAGCCGCGCGAGGAGCGCGCGGCGGTCGTACCCCCAGTCGAGGGCGAGCACGGCGACCGTGGCCGAGAGGACCCACCCGGCGTAGTTCGAGAGCGGGACGCCGTAGAACGCGCCGCCGCCGGGATACACCCAGAAGCCGAGCGCGACGGCGCCGGGATCGAGGACGACGTCCATCGTCAGGACCGTCGCGATCACCGCGAGGAGGCGGACGCCGGTCCGTGCGGCGCGTTCGCCCAGGAGGAGCAGACAGAGGAGGTAGGCGTTCATCACCAGCGGGATGAAGAAGACGGGGAGGCCGAGCGGGACCCCGGCGACGATCGGTCCGAGGTCAACGCCGTAGAAGAACTCGCCGTAGGGGACGCCCGTGTGGACGCCCAGGAACTCGATCCCGTAGGCGTACAGGGTCAGAGCCCCGACCCCGACGGCCGCGCGCCGGTCCGTGACCGGGAGGACGCCGACGACGAGCGGCGAGCGCATCACGAGCGTGCCCAACAGGATCAACAGGCCGTTGAACGCCAGCGGCGCGGGGAGGACGCCCTCGGCGCTCGCCAGCAGCAGGACGATGCCGTTCAGCGGGAAGAACACCGAGATCGTAAAGCGGTTCTCGCGCACCAGCCGTTCGAGGCGCCGTTCCCACTCCGCGCGCGTTCGGGGGATCCCGTCGGTGAGAGCGCCCTGCCCCGGGGCGTCGCCGGCGTCACGCATACAGGAGCCTCCAGAGCGCCCCGAGCGTCAGGAGCGTCCCGACGGCGGTGTTGAGGATCGGGTACCACCAGTAGGCGCGGTCGACGTCGACGTCCGAGCGGTAGATCGCGAAGACGAGCGCGGGATAGGCGACGAGCAGGAGCCCGATCCGGACGTCGACGAGCGCGAAGACGGCGGCGGCGGCGAGCCAGCAGGCGAGACAGTACAGGAACGTCCGCCGTTCGCCGAGGAACGTCGCCGTCGTGCGGATGCCGGCCGCCCTGTCGGGTTCGATGTCGGGGATCGCAGAGAACGTGTGCATCCCCATCGTCCAGAGCCACGCGCCCGCGAGGGCCGCGAGCGGGGGATGTGCGCCCGCGACGGCGGCGTAGCCGACGGCGCCGGGGAGGATGTACAGGCCGTTCGAGACGGAGTCGAGCAGGGGAGTGGTCTTGAACCGCAGCGGGGGTGCCGAGTACTGGAAGCCGAGGACGAAAAAGCCCGCGAGGTACGGCCACGCCACCGGTGGCGCGAGCGCGAAGGTGCCGGCGCCGAGGAACGTCGCGGCTGCGATCACCGCGGCGACCGCCGAATCGCCCCGCCAGCGCGCCTCTCTGTCTTCCTTTTTCGGGTTCGCCGCGTCGACGTCGACGTCGAAGACGTCGTTGACGCCGTAGAGGAAGACGTTCGCCGGGAGCAGGAAGTACGCGAAGAGCCCGAGCGTGACCGGCGTGAACAGGTCTCCCGTCGTCTCAGCGGCGAACGTGACGCCGACGGCGACGGGGCCGGCCAGGTAGAGCCAGAACCGCGGGCGCGACAGCGTCAGGAGGTATCGGACCCGTCCGAGTGCCCCGCCCGTCCGTCCGGATCGGTGTGCCATCCTCCTCACGCCGTCCGTTCGGCCATCGCCTCGGCCGTGAGTTGGCCGCTGATGAGACACATCGGGACGCCGATACCGGGCGTCGTGAACGACCCGGTGAAGTACAGCCCCTCGACCGCTTCGGACCTGTGAGGCGGCCTGAACAGCGCGGTCTGTCTGAGCGTGTGTGCGAGACCGAGCGCGGTGCCCTTCGTGCTGTTGTACCGCTCTGCGAAGTCGTTCACGCAGAAGGACTCCTCGACGACGATCCGATCCCGGAGGTCGACGCCGGTGTTCTCTTCGATGTCGTCGAGGACGAGATCGCGGAACTCCGAGCGGAGTTCCGGCGTGTCTTCCAACCCGGCCGCGATGGGCACGAGCGCGAAGAGGTTCGAGTGGCCGTCGGGCGCGACGTCGTCGTCGGTCTCGGAGGGCACACAGAGGTAGTACGCCGGGTCCTCGGGCCACGCCGGGTCGTCGAAGATCCGCTCGAAGTGTTCGTCCCAGTCGGTCGGGAGCACGAGCGTGTGGTGTTCCAGCGGGTCGACGTCGCCCTCGACGCCGAGATACAGCAGGAACGCCGAGGGGGCGTAGGTCCTCGACTCCCAGTAGTCGGCGTCGTACTGCCGCTTCTTCTCATCTAAGAGTTCCATCTCGGTGTGTCGGTAGTCGGCGTCGCTGACGACGTAGTCGGAGTAGAACTCCCCCGCCCCCTCGGTCCGCGTGACGAACGCCCCCTCGCGGCCCTCGATCTCGGTGACGGGCGCGTCCGTCCGGAA
The DNA here is from genome assembly GCF_004799685.1 of Halobellus limi. Classification (NCBI taxonomy): domain Archaea; kingdom Methanobacteriati; phylum Methanobacteriota; class Halobacteria; order Halobacteriales; family Haloferacaceae; genus Halobellus; species Halobellus limi. The sequence goes on along the minus strand of NZ_CP031311.1, from coordinate 1,253,290 downwards.
GTCGACGCCGAGTTCCTCGCCGAGTTCGACGATGCCGTCGACGACGCCGCCGAGGCCGTTCTCGGGGTAGTACACGCCCATATTGAAGTCGACGTGGCTCATCAGGTTGTACAGCGCGGGCGTGTTCGTCGGCGCGCCGCCGAGGAACACCAGCGTGTACTGCATTATCTGCTGGAGCTTCGGGTGGTCGAAGTACTTCTCGACGTGGCGCTGCATCGATCCGACGAGCGAGAGTCCGCGGGCGTTCTTCGCGACGTTCCAGTCGAGGAAGTCCGAGATCGAGGTGCGGTCCTCGTAGACGAAGTGCTCCATCCCGACCTCGTAGTTGACCTTCGACTTCTCGAGATACTCGTCGAAGCGCTCGCCCGCACCGGGCTCGTAGGACTCGAACACCTCGCGGTTCCGGCCGAGGTCCGGAACCATGTCCACGCGGTCGCCGTCCTTGAAGAAGATGCGGTAGTGCGGGTCCAGTCGCGTGAGGTCGTAGTACTCCGAGGGCTCGTGATCGAAGTGACCGAAGAAGCGCTCGAAGACGTCGGGCATCAGATACCACGACGGCCCCATGTCGAAGCGGAAGCCGTCGACCTCCAGCCGGCTCGCGCGGCCGCCGAGTTGCTCGTTCTTCTCGAGGAGCGTCACGTCCGCGCCCGCGCCGGCCAGATAACAGGCGGTCGAGAGGCCGCCGAACCCGCCACCGACGACGACGACGTCCGCGCCGTCGAGCGAGTCGAGATCCGAGAGGGAGTCCATACGGGTACAGTGGACCGTGGTGGGTATAAATCGGCTGGCCGGGGCGGCGTCGGCGGCGCGTGTCCGTCGAGACCGGCGCGTTTCGGCGGGAATTTCGGAAGCGAAATCGGCGAGTACGTTTACCCTCGGTCGGTGCCAACGGGCGGTATGGAACTCACGAACGCGACAGTAGTGGTAACGGGCGCGAGCCGCGGGATCGGGCGGGCGCTCCTCGACGCGTTCGCCGCCGAGGGCGCAGCGGTCGTCGGCTGTGCCCGGTCCGAGGAGGCGCTGGCCGAGGCCGTTGCGGCCGCCCGGGACGCACATCCCGCCGACGACGGCGAGGTCCACGTCAAGGGCGTTCGCGCCGACGTCCGAGACGCCTCCGACGTCGAACGCGTCGTCGACGCGGCGGCCGCGGCGGGCGAGGGCGACGGCGTCGACGTCCTCGTCGCCAACGCGGGAGTCAAACACGGGCCGTCGGGAGCGATGCCGATTCAGGAGGAGCCGTACGACCGGTTCGACGAAACCCTCGAGACGAACCTCCGAGGGGTCTTCACCACCGTTAGAGAGGCTCTCGATCGGATGCCCGAGTCGGGGCGAATCCTCGTCCCGTCCGGATCGATCGCGGTCGACGCCGAGGCGGGGATGGGCGCGTACGCCGTCTCGAAGGCGGCCGCCGAGGCGCTGGTCCGCCAACTCGCCGTCGACGCCGCACAGACCGCGGCGGTCGTCGATCCGGGGCTCGTGAACACCGACCTGAGCGACGGCGACGGTCGAGACCCGAACGAGGTGGCCGGGATGTTCGTCTGGGCGGCCGGGGAGGCGGATCCGGATTCGATCGACGGCGAGCGGATCGATCTCCGGGCGTGGATGCGGGCGACCCGGTCGCGGTAGGACGCGTCTCCCCGAGACCGGACGGGTCCGACAGACTTATTAAAATAAAACTCCGTGTTATCAATGTGCGATTATTAACCGGAGTAGTGAAATTCATATGACGCGTGGGGTCTCCCGGATCGGTGCGTTCGCGACGCTCGTCCTCGTCGCGCTGTCGGCGCTCGCGCTCGTCGCCGAGACGACCGGTGGCGGCAAGCTCGTCGGCATCTCGTGGGTCGCGTTCCTCGCGATGGCGTTGGCCGCCCCGCTGGGCGCGCGGACCGGCGACGAGAGCGCCGGCGCGCTGGTGTGGGGCTACGGCCTCGCCGCCGGCGCGATGGTGACGAGCGCCGCCGTCTTTCTGGTGCCGCAGGCGATCGGCCAGCACCCGCAGTGGGGCGGGTTCGGCGTCGCCTTCGGCCTGCTGGCCGGGTTCGCGTCACACTCGATCGGACACCGGCTCTCGCATATGGACCTCCCGATGGACCGAACCATCGCCGAGTTGACCGCCCACGCCTTCTCCGCGGGCGCGATCATCGGTATCATCTACGGCAACATGCCCGAACTCGGCCTGCTCTTGGGACTCGCGATCGTCTCGCACAAGGGCCCCGCGGGCTACGCGGCCGCGCGGCGCCTCGCGAACGCCGGCCGCGACGCCTCCGTGCTCCTGCTCCCGGCGACGGGCGTCGGAATCGCCGGTATCGCCTCCTCGATGATCGCGCTCCCGGCGACGGGGACGGTCCGGGGACTGGTCTTCGGCTTCGCGGCCGGCGTCTTCCTCCACGTCGCGATGGACTTTCTTCCCCGGTGTGAGATCGGCAGCGAGATCCACGACCTGCTCTCCGTCTCCGGCGACGCGCACGCGCTCTTGGACCGGCTGCGCCTCCACGCCGTCGCCTCGACGTCGATCGGCGGCCTCGTCGTGCTGGTCGCGTGGCTCGCGATCGCGTGACGCGGAGACCGCGGGGCTTCGACCACGCGGGCACGCGCCTTTTTGATCGGTCGCGTCGTATCTCTCGTATGAACGTTCGTGCGATCGCCGCGGCCGCCGGGGCGGGCGTCGTCGCCTTCCTCGGGGCCTTCGTCGCCGTGACCGAGCTGCTGGCGCCCACGGTCGAGTTCTCGGTGTTCCTCGGGATCCCCGCGGGACTGATCGCCGGCGCCGTCGTCGCCGCGGTCGCCCTCCTCGGTCTCGGGACCGACGACGGACCGCGAGCGCCCGCCGCCGCGCTCCTCGCGTTCGCGATCGTCTTTCTCGTCGCGTTCGTCGGGCTACTGGTCGGCCTCGGAGTGGGCGCCGTCCTCGCGCTCGTCCCGGCGGTCGGGGTCGCGGCGGTCGGCGGACTAGTGGTCTTTCTGTGGGCTCGGGACCGTACGCGCTGAAAAAACGCGGCGGCAGCGGTCAGCCGAGGAAGTAGCGCATCCACGGATACCGCTGGATGAGGGGTTCGCCGCCGACGTCGTACTGCTCGATGTAGCTGTCGAGTCCCAGGATCCGCCCGGCGCCGAAGGCGGCCACCGAGAGGAACACGAGCATGTACGCGAAGTCGCCGTTGATGTAGCCGTGTGAGATCTCCCAGTTCCCGAGGTAGAACATGAGCATCATGAACGCGCCCCAGAAGGCCGCGAGCCGCGTCAGGGCCCCGAAGATGACGCCGAGTCCGATCAGCAGCTCGCCCCACGGGACGGCGATGTTGACGAAGTCGACGAACCACGGCGTCTCCCCCATCGCGACGAACAGCCCGGCGACCGGACTGCCGTTCGACGGCGGCGCGTTCTGCAGGTAGCCCGCGGCGCTGAAACTCCCCGACAGCACCTTATCGAAGCCGCTCTGGAAGAACGCCAACCCGATCATCAGCCTGAGCGCGAGGATGAACCAGACGCTCAGCGTGTGCAGTTTCCCCTCCGCCGTGAAGCCGGCGACCGTACTCCGGAGCGTGGTTTCTTGAGTAGACATAATGTACACCTCAATGTCGAGTACCCGTGTTAAAAAGGTAGGGACGTGGTTACCAGCTGTTCAGATTCGGTACACATCCGTGCTGACCGGTGGCGGCGAGCCGTCGTCCGATCGGGCGGCGCCGACGCCCGCTGCCCGAGGTATCCCTACGCCTGCGGCCCGAGGTATCCCCACGCCTGGAGCCGGTCGCCGTCGCCGTCGACCCACCGCTCGCCGATGTCGTCGCGGTAGTACATATTCGGCATCACGACGTCGTCGATCCTGTCGTAGGCCTGCTCACGCGCGGCTTGCATCGTGTCGCCTTTGCCGGTCACGACGAGGGGCATCCCGCTCTCGCCGGCGACGCGCCACTGTCCGTCGACCAGTTTCGCGTCTTCGATGTGGATACCCTCTCGACTGTCGGTCTCGAAGACGACGGCGGCGTTCCGGGAGTTCTCGTCGTAGGTCTTCGCGTCGTCGAACGGAAAGGGTGGGAGGACGATCCGGACGCCGACCTGATAGCCCCGGTGGACCTCCAGTTCGGGGTCGTTCCCGCGTGCGAGGTCGTAGAAGAACTCCCCGGTCGAAGACTCGATCGACTCCTCCTGCAGCGCGATCGTCGGATAGCCGAACCGCGGCGTGAACTCCAGCGGGTGGATCCCGTTCGCGTTGACGATGCAGTTCAGATCGATGCTCCCGACGTACCCCTCATCGGCGAGCCAGCCTTCGAGCTTGCCGAGAGTCTCCTCGAACAGTCTGTTCTGCCCCGCCCAGAACATCGACGTGCCCATCTCACCGGTCGACGGGCCGATGTTTCCGGGGAAGAGCTTCTTGTGCTCGAAGTTGAAGTTCACCCGATCGACGAACCGCGAACCGTCGAAGAACCCGCAGACGGCGACCTCCACGCCCTCGACCTTCCGCTGCAGTTGGAACCCCTTCATCCGGTGTCCCCACGCCTTCTTGTAGGCACGGAGGACGTCGATCACGTCGCTGCCGTCGTCCTCGTTGCCGACGTACAGGAGTCGCTTGACGTTCTGGACCTCGCCGAGCGGCTTGATCACGTACGGCGCGGGGTGCTCTCGAACGTGCTGGATGCCCGCGTCGAAGTCCTCGAAGACGTGGTGCTCGACGGTGGGGACGCCGTGCGCTTCGAGGACCTCCATCGCGTAGCCGCGGTCCTCCTCCAGTCGATCGGTGTTCGGCGTCCCGCCGACGACCGCCTTCCCCCGCTCGCGGAGCTCCCGCGCGAGCGCACCGGTCCCGACGTCGTCGCCGACCCAGACGTCGTCGAAGACGATCACGTCCGCCCAGTCGACGTCGCCCCGCCAGTCGTCGGTCTTCGGGACGAACCCGTCGCCGATCTCGCCGTCGCTCTCGGCCTCGACGTAGTATCGAACCTCGTGGCCCTCCCGGTGGATCTGCCACGCGAGATCGGTGATCAACGCGGCGTCGGCCGAGACGAAGAGGAACCGCTTCGGGTCCATACGCCCCCGTTCGGCGAGCAGTGACTTGAGTGTGTGACCCGGCGGGGAGGCGAGCGAACGTCGAGGTCGGCCCGGCCGGCGGTATTAAGAAACCGCGCGGCGATAGCTCACGTAATGACAACGCTCCGACGCGTGACGCTGGACGTGCTGAAGCCGCACGAGCCGTCGATGCTGGCGTTCACCGAACGCGTCGCCGAGGTCGAGAGCGTCGACGGCGTCACGGCGTCGCTGATCGAACTCGACCAGGAGGTCCAGAACGTCAAGATCACGGCCGAGGGGGCCGGACTGGACTACGACGCCATCGAGGCCGCCGTCGACGGTCTCGGCGGAACGATCCACTCCATCGACCAGGTCGCGTACGGCGAGCACGTCGTCGAGGAGCGACGGACGCTGCAGGACGGGTGATCGCCGTGCCGTCACGGCTCGCGGTGCTCCGAGACCTCCTCGAACGCGAGGACGTCCGCGCCATCTCCCGCCGGTACTTCGTCTCGAACGGGTTCGACGGGACCCTGACGAGCATCGGGGTCATCGTCGGCGCGGTGCTGTCGGGGATCCCGGACGGACTGACCGTCGTCAAGATCGGACTCGGGGCCGCCGTGGGGCTGGGCACCTCGGCCGTCTGGAGCGTCTGGGAGATCGAGCGCGCCGAGACGCGCGCGGCGATTCTCCGCATCGAGCGCGCGATGCTCACCGACCTCGACGACACGCGCGTCCACCGCGAGCGACGGGGCGCGCGGATCGTGCACGCGGCCGCCAGCGGGGCCGGACCGCTCATCGGCGTGTTGATCCCGCTCGTCCCGTTCCTGTTCGAGGGCGCGGTGGTGTCGATGGCCGAGGCGGGCGTGATCGGCGTCGCGCTCGGTATCGGCGTCCTCGCGGTGTTCGGCGCGTATATGAGCACGATCGCGGGGCAGCGGTGGTACGTCTCGGCGCTCCGGATGGCGCTGGCGGGACTCGTCGTCGCCGTGATCAACCTGTTCTTACCGGGGTGACCGAGCGGCGGGGGGAGTCGCCCGCGTCGCTCGGGCCTCCGGAGTCGTCCGCGTCGATCAGGCGCCCGAAGTTGCTCGCGTCGATCAGGCGCTCGGAGCCGCCGATTCCCGCGACCGACGCCGTTTGAGGAGCCAGCCGACGAGCACCAGCACCGGCGCGCCGACCAGGAACACGGTTCCCAGGATCAGCCAGTCGCCGACCCCGAGCGGGACCGTCCCGAAGTACCGGTTCAGCGGCGTGTAGAGGACCGCGAGCTGAAGCAGCAGGGAACCGCCGACGGCCGCGGCCAGCCACGGGTTCGTCAGGACCGGCGTGCCCCGCGTCCACCGGACGACGTACAGCTTGACGAACTCGAAGACGACGAACCCGGTGAACACCATCGTCATCGCGTAGGGCGTGACCGAGGCCGCGCCGTCGAGCGTGTACCACAGCAGCCCGAGGAACAGGGCGGTCGCGGTCAGGCCCGCACCGCCGATGAACCCGAGCATCTCGGTGTCGATGATCCCCGCGGACCGCTCCCGCGGCGTCCGGTCCATCACGTCGCCGCCGGGATCGGCACCCACCGCCAGCGCCGGCAACCCGTCGGTCAGGAGGTTGATCCACAGGAGCTGGACCGCCGGGAGGACGAGGTAGCCGAACAGCGACGCGAGAAAGACCACTGCGACCTCCGCGGCGTTGGCGCTCAGCAGGTACGCGACGAACTTCCAGAGGTTGTCGAAGATCGTCCGCCCGCGGCGGATCGCGTTGCGGATCGTCGCGTAGTTGTCGTCGAGCAGCACGATGTCGCTGGCCTGCTTCGCCACGTCGGTGCCGCGGATCCCCATCGCGATGCCGACATCGGCGTTCTTCAGCGCCGGCGCGTCGTTGACGCCGTCGCCGGTCATCGCGACCGCGTGGCCGTTCGCCTGCAGCGCCTTGAGGATCCGGACCTTGTGGGTCGGCTCCGCGCGGGCGAACACGTCGACCTCGTCGACGCGTTCGCGGAGCGTCCCCTCGTCGAGCGCTTCGACCTCGCCCCCGGTCAGCACGTCCGAGTCGATGCCGATGTCCTCGGCGACGGCGCTCGCCGTGAGCGCGTTGTCGCCGGTGATCATCTTCACCTCGATCCCCGCCCGGTGGGTGTCGGCGATCGCCGACCGCACCTCCTCCCGCGGCGGGTCGAGCATCCCCTGGAGGCCGACGAACACGAGGTTCTCCTCGGGACCGCCCTCGTCCGTCCGCTCTTTGTACGCGAATCCCAGGACGCGAAGGGCGTCCCCGGCCAGCGACTCGACCCGCGCGGCGATCCGCTCTCGCGCGCTCTCGTCGAGGTCGGTGGTCCCGTCGGGGCCGAGCACCCGGGTCGACCGTTCGAGCACCACCGTCGGCGCCCCCTTGACGTAGACCGCGTCGTCGTGGATCGTCGCCATCCGCTTGCGCTCCGCGGAGAACGGGACCTCGTCGCGGCGGGGGCGCTCCTCGCGGAGCGCTTCGACGTCGACGCCCCGCTCGGCCGCGGCCGCGACGAGGGCGCGCTCGGTCGGGTCGCCCTCCTCGACGGTCGCGTCGTTGCAGACGGCCCCGATCTCGAACAGCAGGTCGAGCCGCTCGTTGCTCGCCCCGCTTCCGCCGTTCGCGACGTCGATGTCCTCGTCACCGTCGGACTCAGCAGTTCCGAGGTCGCTCCCGCCCTTCCCGCCGCTCCCGCCGCTCCCGACGTCGAACGTCTCGTCGTAGACCCACACTGATCGAACGCGCATCTCGCCCTCCGTCAGGGTCCCCGTCTTGTCCGTGCAGACCACGTCGACTGAGCCGAGCGCCTCGACCGCCGGCAGCGTCCGCACGAGGGCGTTCTCGTCGGCCATCCGCCGGACGCCCAGCGCGAGCGTCAGCGTCACCACGGCCGGGAGCCCCTCGGGAACGGCCGCGACGGCCAGCGAGACGGCCGTCAGCCCCGCCTGGACGACGCCGCGCCCCTCGACGATCAGCAGGGGAACGATCACCGCCGAGAGCGCGACGACGCCGATCCCGAGCCGGCGCGCGAGTCGGTCCAGATCCCGCTGCAGCGGCGTCTGCGGATCGTCGGCCCCGACGAGCGCCGTCGCGATCTCGCCCATCTCGGTGTCCATTCCGGTCTCGACGACGACGGCCTCCGCGTGTCCGCGCGTGACGTTCGTCCCCTTGTACACCATGTTCGACCGCTCGGCGAGGGGCGTCTCCACGTCGATCGGCTCGGTCTCCTTCGGGACGGGGACGCTCTCGCCGGTCAGCGCCGCCTCGTCGACTTCGAGGTTCCCCGCCTCCAGCAGGCGCGCGTCGGCGGGGACGACGTCGCCCCCCGTCAGGAGCACCACGTCGCCCGGGACGAGGTCGGTCGCGGCGATCGTCGTCTCCTCCCCGTCGCGTCGAACCCGGACCTCGGGGGCCGCCATCGCCCGGAGCGAGTCGAGGCTCCGCTCGGCGCGGTACTCCTGGACGAAGCCGAAGAGCCCGTTCGCGAGCAGGATGACCGCGATGAGGACGGCGTCCACGAGGTGTCCGATGGCGGCCGAGAGGACGGCGGCGACGATCAGCACCCAGATGAGCGCGCTCGAAAACTGCGCGAGGAAGATCTTCAGGGGGCCGCGGCCGTGGTCGCCCGTGATCTCGTTCGGTCCCACCGTGGCAAGCCGCTCGGCGGCCTCCTGAGCCGTCAATCCCGCGGGCGTCGTCTCGACCGCGTCACAGACCGCTTCGGCGGATCGACTGTGCCAGTCCATCGGTTGTCAACACGTTCACAACAGCGGCGTATATATCATCGCCCGCGACGCGATTTCCGCCGGCGTGAGGTGGCTTTTTGGTTGTACCACACGGCCGTCGTAGTATGACGACGTACGTACTCGCGACGAACCACGTCGACACGAGCGCGCGGCTCTGTGACTACCTGGTCGATCGCGTCTCGACGAGCGACGAGATCCACGCGGTCAACTCACACCGCGGCGGCGACGAGACGGACAGCCAGGACATCCGAGACGGCGAAGAGGCGCTGACGGTCGTCTCCTCCCGTCTCGGCGGGTTCGCCACCGTCGAGACCCACCAGTTCGTCCGCGACAACGCCCCCTACGAGGACGTCCTCGAACAGGCCGAGGACGTCGACGCCGACGAGATCGTGATGGGGATCCGCAAGCGGAACCCGACCGCGAAGGTGGTCTTCGGTAGCACCGCACAGCGGATCCTCCTTCACTCGAACCGGCCGATCGCGGTCGTTCCGCTCGTCGAACTCGACGAGTGACCGGCCGTCGAGAACGGAGGGCACACTCGCCTCCGACTCGCGCTACTGAGCCGCTTCCCGCCTCTACTGGGCCGCTCCCCGCCTCCTACTCGCCCGTCTCGACCACCGCGTCGGCGAGCAACGGGACGAACGTGCCGACGTCCGTCACCATCCCGATCGCCTGTGAGCTCCCCCGATCGAGCAGCTGCGTCACCGTCGCCGGGTTGATGTCGACGCAGACGACCTTCGTCGTCGAGGGCAGGCAGTTGCCGACGGCGACCGAGTGCAGAAGCGTCGACAGCATCAGGACGAGGTCGGCCTCCCTGGCCTGCTCGCGGATCGCCTCCTGGGCCTCGACGGCGTCGGTGATCGTGTCCGGCAGCGGCCCGTCGTCGCGGATCGACCCCGCGAGCACGTAGGGGACGTCGTTCTCGACGCACTCGTACATCACGCCCTCCGCGATGAGCCCGTCCTCGACGGCGGGTTCGATGCCGCCGGCGCGGATGACCTCGCTGATCGTGTAGATGTGGTGTTTGTGACCCTTTCGCGGGTGTTCCATCGTCTCCATGTCCATCCCCAGCGAGGTGCCGTAGAGGCCGCGCTCGATGTCGTGGGTCGCGAAGCCGTTGCCCGCCGAGAGTATGTCGACGTAGCCCTCCCGGACCAGCCGCGCGAGGTCGTCGCCGCCGCCCGCGTGGATGACGGCCGGGCCGGCGACGACGAGGACCGACTCCCCTCGCTCTTTGGTCTCGACCAGCGCCTCTGCGACCTCCTCGATGAGCGACTCGGAGGGCCGCTCCGCGGAGACGCCGCCCTGCATGAACCCGAACGGGCCGGAGGCGTCGCGCGGGCGGTCGGGCGGTTTGACGCGGATCCCGACCTCGTCGGTGACGACGAGGTCGCCCTCCCGGATGGCGTTGAGAACCTTCGTCCGCGCGCGGACCGGTTCCCCGTCTCCGTCCTCCTCGACGACGTCACCAGAACTCGGAGAGTTCTGGTTGCTCGTCGAGCTTTGCTCGACGACGATGGCGCAGTCCATCTCGACGTGCTCGACGGGGATCCACTCCCCGTCGTATCTGATCTCGGTCGGGTGGTTCGTCGTCGAGTAGAAACCCGCCGGGACGACCTGGTCTGCCGGGGCGGGTTCGACCCGGGCGTCGACCGGATCCGCCAGGTTCGCGCCGTTCTGGTGGAGTTCGTGGAGGATCTCCCGGAGCGTCTCCTCGTCGTCGGCGCCGACCTCCATCCGGCAGTAGGAGGTCTCTTCCTTGCGTCGACCGACGTCGAACGTCTCGATCTCGAAGGTGCCGCCGAGGTCCATCACGATGCCGAAGGCGCGCTGCATCGCCCCCGAGTCGATGATGTGCCCGTCGAGTTCGACGGTGCGCGTGGCGTTCATCGCCGGAAGTGCGCCCGGGAGCTAAAAGACGGTTGCGCCGGAGGCGCGCCCGGCGAGGCGGCGGCGACCGCTCGGGCGGGTCCGTGAGGCCGGCTCGATCGCTCTCTCACTCCCCGACCGCGGCGTCGAGGAAGGCCAGGCCGTGTCCGATCGCCTGTTCGAAGCCGGTGCCGTCGTAGCAGTCGAAGTGCCCCGACGGGAGTCGGACCAGCGTCGCGTCGGCGATCTCCTCGCTCACCTCCTCGATCGATTCGATCGGGACCACGTCGTCGCGGGTGCCGCCGACGAACAGGACGGGGCAGGCGAGCCGCTCCCGGTCCGCGTCGCCGACGTGCCGCGCAAGCGCGAGCAGCGACCGCGCGGGGAGTCGCCCGTCCCACTCGTCGCCGGCGACGTCGCGATAGCCGCGTCGGGCGCTCGGCGTGGAGACGAGCGAGAGCCCACGGCTCCCGTCGCTGCCGTCGGCGGCGACCGGAATCGAGTGGGGTCCGAGGAGCCGCGACTGCAACACGTCGCGGACGCCCGAGAGCACGCCGCGGGCGAGGAACCCGAGGCCGCGGTCGCGGAGGAACGCCCGCCCGGAGAGGATCGGGGTCTGGGAGACGACCGCCCGGACCCGCGGGTCGTCGGCGGCGACGTCGAGGACGGTGCCGCCGGCGAGGTCGACGCCCCAGAGGACGACCCGGTCGGTGGCGACGTCGCTTCGGCCCCGCAGCCCCGAGAGCGCCGCCTCCCAGTCGGCGCGCTGCCGCGGCGGCGAGAGCAGGTTCCGCGGGTCGCCGTCGCTGTCGCCCGTGTGTCGCACGTCGAAGTGGAAGACCGCGTACCCGGCCGCCGCGAGGCGCTCGGCGTAGCGGTCGAGGCCGACGCCCGAGGCACCTATCGGGCCGCCGGCGAGGACGACCAGCGCCGGGTCCGAGGGCCGGTCCGGTCGATAGAGCCGACCCACACAGCGCTCGTCGCCGCTGCGGAACGTCATCCGCACTGTAGAAAAGTCGTAGCGGGAGGGCCGACGGCGGCGAGCGTCGTCTCGTCGCGCGTCATCGCCGCTCTCCGACCGCGCGTCGTCGCCGGCGTCGTCCTCCCCGGACTCGGGACGGCGGACCGTCACTGTCCGTCCTCCGAGAGCGTCTCGATCACGCGCGCGGAGAACTCCTCCCCGCTGATGTCGTACTCGAGGTACTGGCGGAACCACTCGGGTTCGGCGTACCAGGTCCCCTGGACGTCGTCCTCGTGCCGGAGTACCGTCGCCTCGACCCGCTTGGGCTCCCACTCGTCGTGCTCTGCGGCGTCGATGAACGTCCGGAGGGCGCGCCCCATCTCCTGGTGGTTCACGTGCACGTCCGGGAAGGCGGTCAGGTAGACCAAATCGACGGTTTCGCCGCTCGGATCGATCGATTCGACGTTGACCCCGTTCGACCGGAGTTCGCCTTCGAGTCCGGAGATGACGTCTTCCATACCGGTTCTTTCTATGCGGAGCGAGTAAACAGTTGCCGCGCGGGCGGCGTCGATCCCGCGGACGGCTGGCGTTCGTCCCCCGCGGGAGGCCGGCACCCGCCCCCGTCGGAATCAGCGCGGATAATTGGGCGAAATACACTTTCCCGCCGGGGTCGTACCGCCGCTATGGCCGCGACCGACGACCCGCTCTCGATCCTCCACGTTGACGACGACCCGAACCTGGGGGGGCTCGTGAAGGCGTATCTGGAACGCGACTCGAACGACGTGGACTGTACGGTCACGACGGAGACGTCGCCGGCCGACGCGCTCGATCGAATCCGTTCCGGGGACGTCGAGTTCGACTGCGTGATCAGCGACTACAACATGCCCGAGATGAACGGGGTCGAGTTCCTCGAAGCCGTCCGCGAGACGCACCCCGAACTGCCGCTCCTGCTCTTCTCCGGCGAGGAGACCAACGACGTCGCCGCCGAAGTCATCCGCGCCGGTCTCACCGACTACCTCCAGAAGGGGATGGGGACCGACCAGTACACGATGTTGATCCGGCGGGTCGAACACGCGGTGGAGGGCGGCGGCCGGTTCGACCCCGAGGCCGAGACCGAACTCGACGGCGTCGGCGTCGTCGGCAGCGACGAGCGCTTCGAGGCGGCCGACGACACCTACGCGTCGTTCTACGGCTACGAGTCCGAGGACGTCGAGGGCAAACACTGGACGGAACTGCATCCCGAAGAGGAGGTCGAACACATCCGCACCCACGTCCTGCCGGTCGTCCGGCGCGGCGGCGAGTGGAGCGGCCGCAGTCGCGGCCTGCGATCGGACGGCAGCACGTTCACCGAGTCGAAGATGGTGACGGCGCTCGACGACGGCAGGCTGCTGATCGCCGTCTCGGAACTCGACGACTCGAAACTGGCTTCCGAGGAGCCGAAATAGCGGTTCCGCCCGGTCGCGCCGTCGCGCTCACTCGATTTCGACGCGCAGGCCGTCGCGTGCGAACCGGACGTCGCCGTCGTAGCGCGCCCCGACAGCGTCGAGCATCTCCTCGTGGCGACCCTCGGTGTGGGGGTACAGATGCGTCAGGTAGACGCGCCCGATGTCGTGGCCCGCGAGCGCCTCGCCGAGTTGCGACGGCGTCGGGTGGTTCGAGACGTCGACGTCGTCCGGGAACGAGCAGTCGTGCGCGAGGACGGCCGCGCCGTCGGCGAAGTTCGCGACCCGCGTCTCGGCCTCGCCGTCGCCCGAGAACACGACGTCGCCGTCGGCTCCGTCGGCGGAAAACCGGTAGGCCAGGCAGTCCACCGAGTGGGTCGTCTCCGTCGCGGCGACGTCGAAGCCGGCGACCGAGAACTCGGTCGGGCCGACCTCGCGGACGCTCAGGTCGACCCGTCCGTCGAGGTACTCGTGGACGGAGAGCAGGTCGTCGACGAGCGATTTCGTCCCCGCGGGACCGACGACTTCGAGGTGGTCCTCGCCGGCCAGCCAGCGCGCCTTCAAAAGCGGCAGCAGGTCGGCGACGTGGTCGAGGTGGTGGTGCGTCAAGAGCACGGTCGAGACGCCCTCGTAGCCGACGTCCGTGCCGGCGAGCCGGTGGAGGACCCCGCTGCCGCAGTCGACGAGGAGCGCACGATCGTCCCGCTGGAGGAGCAGCCCCGACTGCACGCGGTCGGGAAGCGGCATCGCGCTGCCGGTCCCGAGGAACGTCAGTTGCATACCGTCGCGTACGGCTGGGCGGCCGAAAGTCGTTCGGAACCGACGCCGCTCGCGGCCGACCCGCGGCGGAGGTTTATATACGAACGGGCGGCCATCGCCGCCGTGACGTGAGCCACACCCCGCGTCGGGCCGCGGTTGTCCGGCACGCCGGCGCGGGAACGGGCGAGCGCGGCCCCGAGGAGGCCGCGCGTCGCCGACGCGGGTGCCGGCTGTTCGCCACGGGTGAGACGGCGCCGCGACGATCACGACGCGATCGCCCGTCGGCCTCGACGTTCGAGCGGACCGACGACGAACGCCGAGCCGCGACGACGGGCAGAACCCACTTACCCCTCCGCTCCTACCTTCGGACGATGCCGCCGAGCGGGCGCGAACTGCTCCGACGAGTCGCCGCTGAGGCAGCAGCGGCCGACGTCGAGTGCGAGGGTGACGGCGAGGCCGACGTCGACGACGGGGGCGCCGACAGCCGCGCCGCCGTCGCCGTCGAGCGCGACGACGGCGTACCGGACGCGAACCGCGCCTCCGCAGGCGACCCGTTCGAGTTCGATCCCGACGCCGTCGACATCGCCGACGAGGAGGTCCTCGATCGGCTCGAACCGGCGGTCCGGGAGTGGTGGGTCGAGGAGTTCGGCCGCTACGTCGACCAGAACGGCGGCTTCTTCACGCCGCCGCAGCGCGAGGCCATCCCGCTGGTCGACGAGGGCGAGAACGCGCTCGTCTGTGCGCCGACCGGGTCGGGCAAGACCCTCGCGTCCTTCACCGCGATCCTCAACGACCTGTTTCGCCGCGGACGAGAGCGCGAGGACGGCCTCGACAACTCGGTGTACTGCCTGTACGTCTCGCCGCTGAAGTCGCTCGCCAACGACATCCACCGTAACCTCACCGTCCCGCTGGAGGGCATCGAAGCGCGGATGGAGGCCCGCGACGCGGACGTCGAGGTGCGACACGCGATCCGCCACGGTGACACCGACTCCGCCGAGCGACAGCGGATGCTGGAGGAGACGCCGCACGTCCTCAACACGACGCCGGAGACGCTCGCGATCCTGCTGAACGCACCGAAGTTCCGAGAGAAGCTCCGCTCCGTGGAGTACGTCGTCGTCGACGAGGTCCACAGCCTCGCGGCCAACAAGCGCGGTACGCACCTGTCGGTCTCCCTAGAGCGCCTGGAGGACCTCGCCGAGGAGTCGCCGACGCGAATCGGCTGTTCGGCGACGGTCGAACCGCTCTCGGAGATGGCCGAGTTCCTCGTCGGGTGCGAGAACGGCGACCCGCGGGACCACGAGATCGTCGACACGCGATTCGTCCGCGACTTCGACCTCCGAGTGGAGTGTCCGACCGACGACCTGATCCACACGCCCCGCTCGGAGATCCAGTCGGGGTTCTACGATCGGCTGCACGAACTGATCGGGTCCCACGAGAACACGCTCGTGTTCACGAACACCCGCTCGGGCGCCGAGCGCGTCCTCGAGAACCTCCGCGAGCGCTTCGACGACTACGACGACGGGAATTCGGGGTGTCACCACGGCAGCCTCTCGAAGGAACGTCGGGGGACCGTCGAGGAGGGACTGAAGAGCGGTTCGTTGGACGTGGTGACGACCTCGACGAGCCTGGAACTCGGGATCGATATGCCGCACCTGGACCTGGTCGTACAGGTCGGCTCGCCGAAGTCGGTCGCGTCGCTGCTCCAGCGCGTCGGCCGCGCCGGCCACAGCCTCGGACAGACGGTCGAGGGACGCGTGATCGCGCTCGACCGCGACGAGCTCGTCGAGTGCGCGGTGATGGTCGAGAAGGCCGAGTCGGGGTTCGTCGACCGCGTGTTCGTCCCGGAGAACGCCCACGACGTCGCGGCCCAGCACGTCTACGGGATGGCGATAAACGACGTCCGCCGGGAGGCCGACGTCCTGTCGACGCTCCGTCGGGCCTACCCCTATCGCGACTACTCCGACGACCACTGGGAGCGGCTGCTCCGGTACCTCACGGCCGACTACGACGGCCTCGACGAGAAGAACGTCTACGCGAAGGTCTGGCGCGACACCAACGACCCGCCCGACGGCGAACACCACTACGAGTCGTTCGCCGTCGGCGAACCGCTGCTCGGCAAGCGGGGGCGGCTCGCCCGCGTCATCTACATGACGAACGTGGGAACGATCCCCGACTCGTTCACCTGCGAGGTGGTGACCCGGCAGGGCGAGGAGTGGGTCGGGACGCTCGACGAGGACTACCTCGACACGTTAGAGAAAGGCGACGTGTTCGTCCTCGGCGGCGACCGGTTCGCCTACCGCTACCGCCGCGGCTCGAAGGTGTACGTCGATCGGACGAGCGAGCAGGCGACCGTGCCGTCGTGGTTCTCCGAACGGCTGCCGCTGTCGTACGACCTCGGTCGCGAGATCGCCGCGTTTCAGGCCGATCTGCTGGACCGCCTCGACGCCGGCGGCCCGCCCAGGGTCCGCGAGTGGCTCCGGGCGTTCCCGATCGACGAGAACGCGGTCCGGGCGATCACGCGCCTCTTCGACGAGCAGCGCCGCTACGCCGGCGCGGACAGCGTCGCGACCGACGAGCGGATCGTCGTCGAGGAGACGCTGGACCGCGAGACGTACCGCCGGCACTTCTACGTCCACTCGACGTACGGTCGGCGGTTCAACGACGGCCTCTCACGCCTGGTGGCCGCCCGCTGTGCCAGCCGTTCGAACGCGAACGTCCAGATCGCCGTCGCCGACAACGGCTTTTCGCTCTCTATGCCGCTGAACCGGAAGGTCGACGTCGGCGGGATCCTCCGCGATCTCGATCCCGAGACGGTCCGCTCGGACCTCCGGGACGCGCTCGAGGGGACGGATCTCCTCAAGCGTTACTTCCGGATCAACGCGACGCGTTCGCTGATGATCCTGAAGCGCTACAAGGGCTATGAGAAGTCCGCGGCCGAACAACAGGTGTCCGCGGAGATGCTTCTCTCCTTCGCCGAGGAGTTAGAGTCGTTCGCGGTGATAGAGGAGACCTACCGCGAGATAATCGAGGACAAACTGAACGTGGCGGCCGTCGAGGACGCGCTCGGAGCGATTCGGGGCGGCGACGTCGACGTCGTCACGAAGCGGGTGGACTCGCCCACGCCGCGGGCCTTCGGGCTCGCGACGCTGCTCGCCAGCGACGTCGTCCTCGCCGAGGACGAGAGCGCGGTGTTACAGGAGTTCCACGAGCGCGTGCTGGAGTCGATCGACGACGAGGGCGACGAAGACGGGGTTCCGTGAGCGTCTCCCTCTCTTCGACCCTCGGAGTTTGATTCGGTGGAGTGTCAACCGATTTTCACGGACACTCTACTGATGAGTCCGCTCGGAAACTCCCGGAGCCGACGGCGGGTAGCGCTGTTCCTCGTCGCCGTCGGCGGGACGGTGCTCGTCGCCGCTGCCCCCTCGCCGAGCGGGCTCTCGACCTCCGGGCAGTACGCGCTGGCGACGATGTTCTTCGCGGGCTTCCTGTGGGTTTCCGGAACGCTGCCGCTGCCCGTGACGGCCCTCTCGATCCCGTTCGTGTTGACGGCGTTCGGCGTGTACGCGGAACTCGACGCCGCACTCGCCGGCTTCGCGGATCCGATCATCTTCCTGTTTCTGGCGGGGTTTATGCTGGCCAACGCGCTGCAGAAGTACGACATCGACCGTCGGATCGCGCTGTGGCTGCTGTCGAAGATGGGCACGTCGCCGCGTCGACTCGTCGCTGCCGTGATGCTCGCGACCGCATTCCTCTCGATGTGGGTGTCGAACACGGCGACCGCCGCGATGATGACGCCGATAGCCGTCGGGATCCTGGCACAGGTGCTCGGCCGTGACGCCGTCGCGACCGTCCCCGGACGGCACGTCGCGGACGGTGTCGATGAGGGGGACGGCGACGAAAAGCCGTTCAGCAACCTCCAGGTCTCGATGCTGCTCGGAACGGCCTACGCCGCCAGCATCGGCGGCGTCGGGACGCTCATCGGGACTCCGCCGAACGCGATTCTCGCCGCGCAGTTGAACGGGATCCTCGGGTACGAGATCGGGTTCGCGCGGTGGCTGCTCGTCGGCGTACCGATCGTCGCCGTCACGCTCCCGATCGTCTGGTACCTGCTCACCTTCCGGCTCTACCCGCCGCAGGTCGCGTCCGTCGAACCGGCCCGGACGGGAGCGAGGGACGTCCTCGAAGCCGAGGGCGATCTGGGTTCGCGCGGCCGGCGCGTCGCGTACGTCTTCACCGCGACGGCGTCCCTGTGGGTCCTCGGCGGTCTCGGAGAGTTCTTCGCCCCCGCGCTGCCGCCGGCGTGGGCGACGACGATCTTCGGTGGGAGCGGCGTGACGGTCCTCGGCGTCGACGGACACCAGGGGCTGCTCTACTACGTGATGGTCGGTCTGGCTGCGATCCCCGCGCTCGTGCTCGCAGACACGATGGAGTGGGAGGAACTGGCCGACGTCGACTGGGGAACGATCCTCCTGTTCGGCGGCGGGATCTCGCTGGCCGATTCGCTCGCGGCCACCGCCGCGACCGACTGGATCGCGAGTACGGTCTTCACCTCGCTCACCGACGCGCCGATCGTCCTCGTGGTCGGCGTGGTCGTGATACTCGTCGTCTTCCTCACGGAGGTGACCTCGAACACCGCGACCGCGACCATCGTCATTCCGATCCTGATCAGCGTGGGAAGCGTCTTCGCGGTTCGGCTCGGGGTCGCCGAGGTCTCGACCGCGATCTTTCTCGCGGTGTCGGGCGCTATCGCGGCGAGTTTCGCGTTCGCGCTCCCGGTGGCGACGCCGCCGAACGCGATCGTCTTCGGATCGGGGTACGTCGAACAGCGACATATGCTGCGCGCCGGCGTCGTTTTGAATCTGGTGATGACCGTCGTTCTCACGGGGCTACTCTGGGTGCTGTTCCGGTTCGTCTGGCCCGCGTTCCTCTGGTAGCACGGCGAGCGCTACCGACGCGCCCAGTCGAGCAACCGTTCGTAGAACGGCTCCGTCGAGAGCGCTTCGGCGTCGCCGACGAGCGCCAGCGCCTTCTTCGCCCGCGTGAGCGCGACGTTGATGCGTCGATAGTCCTCGAATATCGGGCCGTCGAGCGCGTCGGTGGCGACGAAAGAGACGACGATCACCTCCTTCGCCGACCCCTGGAAGCGGTCGACTGTGTCGACGGTCACGTCGGTCCGTCGACCGATCTCGGCCACCTGCGCGCGGAACGGGGCGATGACGCCGACGTCGTCGGGGTCGACCCCGGCGGCGACGTAGGCGTCGACGATCTCTGCCACGCGGTCGGCCTCGGTCGGATTCGTGTTTCCGACGCGCTCCCCGTCCGGATCGACGAACGCGACGGGGTCACCGAGTGCCGGCGGCAGCGCCCCCTCGTCGACGCCGAGGTCCGAGAGCCGCTGGGCGGCGACCGCGCCGTTCGCCGGTCTGAGTGCCCCGTCGTAGAACTCCCGCGAGGAGAACGCCTGAATGCGCTGGCTCATCCGGTACTGACGGTCCAGCAGGACGGAGGCGTCGGGATACGTCTCGATCAGTCGCTCGAACAGCGACGTCTGGAGGTCGTTCGCCGGTCGCGGCTCCTCGCCGCTCGCAGACGAACCGTTCGGCGACGCCGCGCCGCGCTGGGTCCCGCTCGCCTGCACGACCGGCGGCAGTTGCTCGTGGTCGCCGACGAGGACGAACCGATCCGCGAGTTCGACGGCCGCGAGCGTTCCCGGCTCGGTCAGCTGTGAGGCCTCGTCGACGAGCGCGACGTCGAAGGCGTTCTCGCGCATCACGCGCGACCCGCAGGTGGAGGTCGTGGCCGCGACGACCGGTGCGTCCCGAAGCGCCGCCGCCCGCTCGTTCGGGTCGCCGCCGCGCTCCAGTCGCACGTCCAGCATGTCCTCGCGGACGCCGTTCTCGGTCCCGACGCGGACGACATCGTCGATCCCCCGTTCGCGGATCGCCTCCAGCGCGTTGTCGACCGCGCGGTTCGTGAACGCTGAGAGCAAGACGCGCTGACCGCGGTCGACCAGCGCGGCGACGATCTGTGCGATCGTGTACGTCTTGCCCGTCCCCGGCGGCCCGTGGACGAGCGCGAAGTCCTCGGCGTCTACCGCCATCTGCACCGCGCGGTCCTGGGCCGCGTTGTTGTCGACGTAGGGCTCGCGGTCTCCCTCGCCGCCCTCGGACGCGTCCCCGTCGGCGAACTCCGGCTCCCGCCGTCCGAACAGCACGTCCTTGCGGTCGGGATCGCCCTTCAGCACGAAGTCGTGCAGCGCCGTGAGCATCCGATCGACGCCGATCTCGGAGGGGTAGACGTCGAGCCGTCGGAGGGAGACGGGTTCGTCGGCGGTGACGACGACCGCCTCGCCCAACTCGCGGATCCGACACAGTTCGGCGTGGCCATCGACCGGGTCGCCGTCGCTCGCCAGGGCGACGTCCCCCTCGCGGAGCTTCGAGACGGCGTCGTCGGATTTCCGGGCTCGCATCTCCCAGCGGCCGTCGTCGAGTTCCTCGTTCCCCGCCGGCTCCAGGCCGATCAGCGCCCGGTCGTCCTCGGCGCGTTCCTCGGCGGACTGTTCCCAGAGCTTCCGGTACTCGGCGTGGACCGCGCGCCGCTCGGCCTCGATGGCGCGGTAGAAGCGCTCGAAGTACTCCAGTTCGTCCTCGGGGACGGCCTCGCCGATCTGTCCGGCCTTCGACTCCTGGTCGAGTCGACCCGAGACGACCATACAGGTGTCCTGTTCGAAGCAGTACTCACACCGGGCGTCGGCCTCGTAGCCCGTCGGGACCGAGACGTCGAACTCCATCGCCGCGATCTCGTTCCTGGTTCGAACGACGAAGTCGAGCAGGCCGTCGCCGATGGAGAACTCCTTCGCCGGCGAGAGGTCGCCGCTCTCCTCGTGGCGTTCGAGCGCCGTGTTCTTCGTGTACAAAAGCGTCCCCGTGTCGGCCGGGACGCCCCGCTCGGCGAGCACCAGAGCGTAGGCGGCCGCCTGGATCTTGTCCTGAAAGCGCGGCTCGCGGTTGGTGTTCTTGCCCGTCTTGAGTTCGACCGGCATCCCGCGGCGGAGCGCGTCGGCCCGCCCTTTGATCCCGAACGTCGGCGAGATGAGCGTGTATTCGGAGCGCCAGGCGTCCTCCTCGGTGAGCGTCCCCTGCTGCAGCCAGCCCTCGATCGCGGCGGCGTTGCGCCGCACCTCGTCGCGGACCTCATCGGCGTCCCGGCCGAGCAGTCCCAGTTCCAGCCCCGCCTCCCGGACGCGCTCGTCGATCGAGTCCTCCAGGTCGCGGTCGCGAAGCAGGTCGCCGAACACCTCGTGGACGATCGTCCCCTTCACGACCGGGTAGTTCAGCGGGATCCCCGAGAGCTTGTTCAGGTAGTACATCCGCGGGCACTGGACCCACGAGCGGATGTCCGTCACGTCGACGAGGAAGCCGGGTTCGAGCACGACGCGGGAGTCCCCGCCGGTCGCGTAGGTCGTCTCCCCGCGGTACTCGGACTCCTCAACGTCGATCGCGAGCAGTTCCATCCCGACCTCGGCGTGTTCGACCGTGTGCGTCCACTTCCCCCAGAGCGTGAGCCGAACGGTCCCGTCCCCGGTGTCGCGCTCCGCGGGCGTCGTCTCCCCGTCGGCGTCACTCAGGGACGTCTCCCCGTCCGCATCACCCAGGGTCGTCTGTCCGTCGCCGTCCTCACCTCGCGCCGCCCGTCCGTGGTCGGCGTCGCCGGAGTCCGTCTGGCCGCCGTCGGGGACCCACCCGTCCCCCTCGGGACGGACCGTCACCTCCGCGAGCGACCGCGATCCGTACTTCGTCTCCACCTCGCGCTCGTCGCCGACGTCGACGATCCGGCCGCGCAGTTTCACGTGGCGTACCTGCGGGCGGCGAGATAAGACGCTATCGGTCGTTCCGGTTCGGGCGGTCTCCCACCGAAATCAGCGGTCGTTTCGCGGCGACGGGAGGAACTCCGCCCACCATCGTAGTAGAAACCACAGGAGGACGACCCCGAGCGCGAGGCCGGCGACGAACCCGGCCGTAACGATCGGGAGCGACCCGCCCGCCTGGGTCGCGATGAGCGCGCCGGAGATCCCGACGAGGGCGACGAACCCGGCCTTCAGGCGCCGGCTGGCGACGTCGCGTTCGGTCGGCGTGAGACTCGGTCCGACCATTCAGCGTCCTCCCTCGACGTCCGCCTGTCGGAGCCGGTCTGTGGCGGCTCCGGACCGCGGGGATGGCGCCGCTCCGAAGCGCGGGAGACGGGCGGTCACTGGAACCCGCGGCCGACGCCGTCCTCCTCGACGAGGTCGTCGAGGTCCTTCGAGAGCAACTCGTCGGCGTCGGCGAACTCCTCGCTCAGGTCGTCGAGGCGGTCGGGGCGGCCGTCGAACTCGTAGTCCATCGGCCCGAACGCGGGGCTGTCGAGGGCGTCCATCACGTCCTCGAAGAAATCGTCCGGCGTCGTGGGGGCCTCCGAGTGGACCTTCACCGTCTCTTCGAGGCGCGTCGCCATCGACTTCGCGTGGTCTTCGTCCTCGGGGGGCGACTGGACCGCGAACCGCCCGCCCTCCTCGCGCTCCTGGTTCGGCAGCAGCGGTTCGAGGTCGTCGTCGATCCGGCGGGCGACGCGGCCCCCGACGCCGCGGAGTTCGGTCGGGTTCTTCGTGTACGTCTTCAGGGCGTACACGCCGGCGTCGGGGTGCCCGAGAAAGAGGTCTTCCCCGAGGCCGCCGCGTCTGTCACCGGCGACGGCCCGCCACCCGTCGGGGTCGACGTCCGCTTCGGTCACGTCCGCGAGGATGTCCTGCCAGTCTCTGACGCGCATATCTCCCGATATACCCCCCGAGAGAAAGAGTATGACGGTCGCGGGTCGGCGGAGCGAGTCGCGAGCGACCGGGGACCCGGCGTCGCGGGTCGGCGGATCGACCGTCTACAGCCCCCGTCGAGCCTACGGATCGACCCGCTTCAGCCACTGTCCGGGGTCGTCCAGCTCGGCGCTCGTCGGGAGGTTCTCGGGGCGTTCCCAGACGGCCGCGGCGGCCGCGACCCCCCGGCGATCGGCGACGGTTCGGAAGAACCGCGCCCCGCGCTCGTACTGTCGGCGCTTCAGTCCGAGGCCGAGCAGTCGACGCGCGAGGCGGGCGAGCGGACCGCCGCCGCGTCGGCGCTCGTCGAGTTTCGCTCGCAGATCGGCGTACTCGGCGTCGAAGGCGCGGTCCATCAGCATCTCGGCGTACCCCTCTACGGCCGTCATCGCGACGTCGAGGTCGTGGAACGCCTCGCGGTCGAACTCCCCCTTCGTGAGCGTCTCCAGGCCGTCTTCCATCCGCGACTCCAGGTGCTCCGAGAGCCACGGGGCGGCGCCGAACTCCGCGGCGTGAGCCACCTCGTGAAACGCGATCCAGCGACGGAACCGGGGGTAGTCGACGTCGAGCGCGTCGGCGGCGGCGACGATGTTCGGGTGGACGAAGTAGAGGCTGTGCTGGGGGTCCTCGACACGGCTGCCCGACGAGGCCTCCGACGCCGAGACGTCGTCTCCCGGCCCGGAGGCGTCGCCGTCGGCCAAAAGCAGCGGGTCGTACTGGCCGAGGACGTGCGAGCCGAGAAACGAGAGGACGAACGTCATCGACCCGGTGTTGATCACGCGGGTCGCGTTCGGAAAGGCCACCTGCAGTTCGGACTCGACGGGGCGCATCACCCGACGGAAGGCGGACACGTTGGCGTCGATCCAGTGGTGGCGGTTCTGCACCTCGATCGTCTCGGGGACCTCGAAGTCGAGTCCGCCGACCGACCGCAGGCGCTCGCGGGCGTCGCGGACGTCCGCGGCGTACCCGGCGCGGTCGTCGGGCGACAGCTCCAGCGTCCCCGCGTCGGTAGCGCTCTTGGCGGCGGTCGCGACGGCGTCCCAGTCGATGCCTCCGGATCCGTCGCCCGTGCCCGACGCGCTCGCGATCGCGCGAACGCTCCGATAGAGGTCCATACCGATACGTGGCGACCCGTGCGCAAAACCCTTGTTCCGACGGTCGGCTCGGAGCGTCCCCCACCGGCGTCGGCCGGTCGTCACCGACACGCCGTGTCGCGACGCTCCCGCTCCGCTACGCCGCGCAGTTGTTCGGCCCCAACTCGACCTCCGTCGCCTCGTTCTCGTCGAGTTCGGCCGTCCCGCGGTTCACGTCGATGACCGTCTCGTAGTTCGGCGGCTTCTCGTTCCCCTCGCCGGTCAGGCGCTCGACGAACGCCGCCTCGTCGAGGGCGAACAGGTCGAGTTCGTCGCGGAGGTCGCCGAGCGTCGCCGCGATCAGTTCGCCCGGTCGACCGACGCCGAACCGGCCGTCGGCGTCGACGGAGACGTGGCCGGGCAGGACGACCACGTCGTCGGAGAGCGGATCGTACCGCTCGTGGATCGTCTCGTAGAGCAGCCTCGCGCCGTGTTCTGCGCCCTCCTCACCGAACTCCAGTTCGGTCCGGCCGACCGACTCGACGAACAGCGTGTCGGCGGAGAGGAGATAGGAACCGTCGACGAGGAGGTTCACGAGTTCGGTGGTGTGCCCCGGCGCGGCCAGCGTCTCGACGTCGACGTCGCCGACCGAGAGCGTCTCGCCGTCCGCGACGCCCTCGTAGTCGTAGGCGACGTCGCGTTCCTCGGCGTCGGCGCTCAGGTAGTACGGGACCGAGAGCCGCTCGGCCAAAGCGCGTCCGCCGGAGACGTGATCGGCGTGGACGTGGGTGTCCAGCACGCCCGTGATCACCATCCCGTTGTCCGCGGCGACGAGCTCGAACTCGTGGTACTGGCGCGTGGGGTCGACGACGAGCGCCTCGCCCGCCTCGCGGTCGCCCACGACGTAGCCCAGACAGCCCTTCGCGCGCCGCTGGACCTGCGCGATGAAGAGGTCGCCGTCGGTCTCCACCTCGACGACGTCGTAGAGCTTGCTCCAGTCTTCCATCCCGCCTTTGACCACCTGGACGTCGTGGCCCCGCGTGGAGAGCTCGAAGCCGAACGACGTCGAGGACAGCCCCTTGCCGCAGATGACCGCCACTCGTTGCCCCTCGACGATCTCCTCTACGTCGTCCCAGTCCGTCCCGCCGCCGAGGCCCTCGACCGGGTGGTACGGGACGTTCACCGCGCCCGGCACGTGCCAGGCGTCGAAGCTCTCGGCCGGTCGGGTGTCGACGACGGTGAGGTCCTCGCCGGCGTCGATCGCCGCGGCGAGTTCCTCGACGGTGAGCTGATCGAGCAGTTTCGGCATAGGTGCGGATATGGGACACACGCGAATAATCGTTTCTGGCCGGCGGCGGTCGCGTTCGTCGGGCGAGAGCCGTCGCTCCCCGCTGGCGTCGCGAGCGACCGACGGAAACGCGAACGCGAAAAGTCTCTGCGAGCGTCGAAAGCCGTTAGATCTCGTCCTCGAAGTCCTCGAGGCCGTAGACGGTGTCGCTGCCGCGGCGGTCGAGCGTCTCGTTGGCGAGCAGCCAGTAGACGACCGACAGCGCGCGTCGACCCTTGTTGTTCGTCGGGACGACGAGGTCGACGTTGCTGGTCTGGTTGTTCGAGTCGCACATCGCGATGACGGGGATGCCGACCGTGATGGCCTCCTTGACCGCCTGCGCGTCGCCGATCGGGTCGGTGACGACGACCACGTCGGGCTCGATGTAGCCGGCGTAGTCGGGGTTCGTCAGCGTCCCCGGGATGAATCGGCCGGTCCGGGCGCGCGCGCCGACCGCGTCGGCGAACTTCGTCGCCGGGAAGCGGCCGTACTGCCGCGAGCTCGTGACCAGGATCTGTTCGGGGTCGTAGTTCGCGAGGAAGTCCGCGGCCGTCCGGATCCGCGAGTCGGTCTGGCTGACGTCTAAGACGTACAGGCCGTCGTCGCGGACGCGGTGGATGAACCGCTCCATGTCCTCGGTCTTCTGCTGGGTCCCGATGTGGACGCCTGCGGAGAGGTAGTCCTCGACCGGGATGAGGAGGTCGGCCTCCTCGTCGGGCATGACGTCCTCGTCGAACGTCGGGCCCGATTCCTCGGGTGCTTCGGCCTCGGCAGCCTCGTCGGCGGCCGCGCCCTCGTCGGCGGCGCCCTCCTCGGCGGCCTCGGCGACCGGTTCGGTCGTCTCGGCGTCGGCCTCGGTCGCCTCGACGCCCTCGGCGGCCTCCTCGGCCACGTCGGACTCGTCGTCGACGACTTCGACCGCGTCGTTGTCGTTCTCTGTCATACTGCGTCGTCCGCGATGCGGATGAGTTCGTTGAGTTTGGCGGTGCGCTCGCCCTGGACCGTCCCGGTCTTGATGAAGCCGGCGTCGGTCGCCACGGCGAGGTGTGCGATGGTGGTGTCCTCGGTCTCGCCCGATCGGTGGGAGATGACCGTCTCGTAGCCGTTCTCGGTCGCCAGTTCGATCGCGTCGAAGGCGTCCGAGAGCGTGCCGATCTGGTTGGGCTTGATGAGGATCGAATTCCCGGCATCGGCGTCGATGCCGTCCTGCAGGCGCTCGACGTTCGTCACGAAGAGGTCGTCCCCGCAGATCAGCGTCCGGTCGCCGACGCGGTCTGTGAGATCCGCGAAGCCCTCGTAGTCGTCCTCGTCGAGGGGGTCCTCGACGTAGACGAGGTCGTACTCGTCGACCATCTCGGCGACGTAGTCGACCTGTTCGGCGGTCGATTTGACCTCGTCGCCGTAGACGTAGCCGCCCTCGTCGGCGTCGTAGAGTTCGGCGGCGGCCATATCCAGGCCGAAGCCGATCTCGAAGCCGAGTTCGTCGGCCGTGTCGGCGACGGCCTCGTCGACGACCTCGAACGCCTCCGCGTCGGAGATCGGCGGGGCCCACGCGCCCTCGTCGCCCTTCGCCGCGGGCACCCCGCGGTCGTCGAGGATCTCGGAGATGCGTGCGTGGACCGCCGCGTTCGCGAAGACGGCCTCGGAGACGCTCGGCGCGCCGACCGGCGCGGCGAGGAACTCCTGGATGTGGGTCGCCTCCTTGGCGTGCTCGCCGCCGCCGACGACGTTGCCGAGCGGCGTCGGGAACGACTCCCCGCGGAAGGTGCCGCCCAGATGCTGGTACAGCGGCGCGCCGAGCACGTCGGCGCCGGCCTTCGCGGCCGCCATCGAGATGGCGACGGCGCTGTTCGCACCGATCGCGGAGAAGTCGTCGGTGCCGTCCGCCGCGTGGAGCGCGGCGTCGACCTCGCGCTGGTTGCCGGCGTAGACCTCGCCGACGAGCCGCGGGAGCGCGTGCTCTCGCGCGGCGGCGATGGCCTCCGACGGTTCGAGTTCGATCGCCTCGTACTCGCCCGTGCTCGCCCCGCTCGGAGCGGCCGCGCGGCCGAAGCCGCCGGACTCGGTCAGGACGTCGGCCTCGACGGTGGGGTTGCCACGGGAGTCGAGGACGCGCCGGAGCGAGACGTTCGTGATCAGCGTCATGTCAGTTGCCCTCGCGCTTGACCGTGAACGGAAGGACGCCGGCGTCGTACTCCTCGGCGGCGACCAGGATCGGTTCGGACTGGTCGGTGTCGACGAGCACGGGTGCCCCGTAGGACACCTGCAGCGCTCGCGCGCCGAGGATGCGGGCCTTCTCGTACCGGTTGTACTGCGTGCGTCCGCTCATTGGTAGGGGGCGACGACGTCGACGAGGTCTTTGTGCGAAACCATCATCCGTCGGCAGCAGTGCCGCTCGACGCCGAGTTCGTCCAGCACTTTCGCCGGATCCTCGTCGCCCTCGCGGGCACGCTCTTTGAATTCGTCCCAGTGTTCACCCACGACGTTGCCGCACGTGAAACACCGAACTGGTATCATCATAGTTGGATCACCTCAGCGGTAGGACTTCTGATAGCGCGCTCGCGCGCCCGGTCCGCCCCACTTCTTGGGTTCGGACTGACGCACGTCGTTGACGAGCAGCGAGCGGTCGAAGTCCATGTACGCGTCGCGGAGTTCGGCGTCGTTGAGATGCTGCACCAGCCCGCGGGCGATGGCCGTCCGCGCGGCGTCGGCCTGCCCGGCGAAGCCGCCGCCGGAGAGACTGACGTCGATGTCGACCTGCGAGCGGAGATCCTCGCCGGCGATGCGGAACGGTTCCAGCATCTTCAGGCGGGCCATCTCCGGCTCGACGAGTTCGACGGGCTGGGAGTCGATTCGGACGCGACCCTCGCCGTCGCGCACGGTGGCGCGGGCGATGGCCGTCTTCTTCTTGCCAGAGGTGTTCGTTACCATGTGACTTTCGCACCCAGGTTCTCGGAAATCTCTCCGAGCGTGAGGAACTTGATGTTCGAGAGTCGATCCAGCGTGGTGTCCTCGAGCGCCTCGCCGTCCTCGTCGAACGGGTTGCCGACGTAGACGCGGACGTTCGAGAGCGCCTCGCGACCGCGCTGTTTCTTGTAGGGGAGCATTCCGCGCACGGCGCGCTTGAAGATCCCGTCCGGACGCGTCGGGTAGTGCGGTCCGCGGTCGGAGCCGACCTCCGCCCGCTTCTCGTAGGTCGCCATCACGTCCTCTTCGGTGCCGGTGATGACGGCGTCCTCCGCGTTGACGATCGCGACCGTCTCGCCGGCGAGGGCGCGCTGGGCGACCTCGCTGGCGACGCGGCCGACGATGCAGTTTCGCGCGTCGACGACGACGTCGGCGTCGAACTCTGCGAGGCTCATCGGATCACCCGCACGTTGCTTCCTTCGGGGTTCTCCTCGATGGCGCGTTCGAGCGCCACGGTCTCCCCGACCTGTTCGATTTTTTTCGAGCGGACGACGAGAAGTCGACCGCCGCGACTGTAACGTTCTTTTGCAGCGCCCCACTCCCCAGCACCTTGCCGGGGACGACGACGGTCTCCTCTTCTTGGGCGTACCGTTCGATACGCCCGAGGTTGACCTCCGCGTGGGTGCGCCGCGGCTTCTCCAGACGGTCCGCGACGTCCTGCCAGATGTTGGCACCGGACTCGCGAGAGACCGCCTTCAGCTCGGCGATGAGACTGTTGAGTCTCGGATTCGTCTTACTCATTATCTGTCTCCTGAGAGTGATACGGACGGCTTCTGCCGGCCGTACGAGAGAAAACGGAGCGAGAGCGGGCATCTACGGCTCTCCGGGGTCGTCGATCCGAAAAGTGCAGGGAGCAGGATTCGAACTGCCGGGTGACGCACCGCGTCCCCCGAGGTTCAAATCTCCCTGCTGCACGCACAGCTCTCCCGTTCGGTCGAGCTGAGAAGTGCAGGGAGCAGGATTTGAACCTGCGGACCCCTATGGGACAGCGCCCTGAACGCTGCGCCGTTGGCCAGACTTGGCTATCCCTGCTCGCACTCCGTTCTACTGCGTGCCCCTTCAAACTCCTTTCGATCTGGCACCGCCGATCGCGTCCGCGCCGTGCCGCGCCGGTCGCGGCGCTACCGGCCGTCCGCGCCGTCTGAGACGACGGCGACGGCGCGGCGGCGGGCGGACGTCGGGGTGGGAGTGAAGGGACAGACATGATACTATACCGCGACCTTCTCTTCGAGTTCTGCTGCGCGGTCGCCGAGCGACCCGGCGGCGCGAAGCACCAGTTCCTCGACGGTGAACGACCCGTCCGTCTCCACGTGGAAGACGAACGCCTCGGGCACGTCGTGGACCGCGACCTCCTTGCCCGGATACCGGTTCGTGAGGTCGTTGTCGAACGCGTCGGTGGGGACGAGATCGCCGTCTTCGGCGGTCTCGTCGGCGGCGTAGTCCGCCGCCGCTTCCTCGATCACGCCGCGCAGGATGTTCGGATCCTGCGACTCGAACTCGCCGGCGTCGCCGACGACCTCCACGCGCTGGAGGTGTCGGTAGCCGACGGAGACGCCGCCCTGGTGTTTGGCGTGCGCCTTCCCGGTGTCGAGGACCGCGTCGGCCTCGAACTCGAGGTGCTGGTCCTCTTTCAGTTCGACGATGGGGACGTTCTCGTCCGCCGGCTGGACGAGCGCGTCCGAGGACTCGATGTCGCCGGAGTACGCCGTCGCCGGCCCCTGCACGTCGAGCGCGAGGGTGACGGTGTCGCCGACCTCGAAGTCGTCGAGCGGCGTCGTCAGCGGGACGAGCCCGAGTCGGAGTCCGATCATCTCGTCGAACATCACCGATGAGTTCTCGACGAACCGGACGGTGTCGATACTGAACGTCGGCACGTCTGCCACCATCGCTCGGCGGATGCCGTTGGCGACGGCGGGCGACGCGCCGCGGACGAGGAACCGGGCCTTCCGGTCGCCGCGTTCGATGAACTCGACCTCGAAATCGTTCGTCATTGGTGTCTCAGAGGCGGCTGTTTTTCGGCGCGCGGGTCCCGTCGTGCGGGATCGGTGTGACGTCCTCGATGCGGCCGATCTCGAGTCCGGCGCGGGCCAGCGCGCGGATCGTCGCCTGCGCGCCGGGGCCGGGGCTCTTGTTGTCGTTCCCGCCCGGGCCGCGGACGCGAACGTGCAGGCCCTCGATGCCCGCCGCCTTGATCTCCTCGGCGACGGACTCGGCCATCTGCATCGCCGCGTACGGCGACGCCTCGTCGCGGTTCTGCTTCACCACGGCGCCGCCCGAGGACTTCACGATCGTCTCGGCACCGGTCAGATCGGTGACCGTGATGAGCGTGTTGTTGAACGACGCGTGGACGTGGGCGATCCCCCACTTGTCTCGGGTTGTCTCGGATTCGCTCATGGGTTACTCCTGTCCCTCCGCGCGCTCGGGGTGCAGTTCGTCCGCGAGCGGGCTCGTCTCGTCGAACGCGATGCTGTCTTCCTCCGCCACTTCGACGGTCTTCGACGGGCGCGTGACGCGCGCGCCGTCGACGACGACGTGGCCGTGGACGATGAACTGTCGCGCCTGCTCGGGCGTGCTCGCGAGGCCCTTCCGGTACGCGACGGTCTGCAGTCGGCGTTCGAGAATGTCGGTGACGTCGAGGCCGAGGACGCGACTGATGTCGTCGTCCTCCGAGAGGACGCCGTAGCGGCGGAGCCGAGCGAGGAACTCCTCGCCGGCCGCCTCGGCTGCCTCCAGGTCGCCCTGCGCCTCGCCGATGAGGCGTCGGGCCTCGCGCCGGTAGTTCCGGAGCTCCGACTGGGCGCGCCAGAGCTCCTCTTTGTTCTTCAGGCCGTAGCGGCCGAGAAGGTCACCCTCCTGGACGATGCGCTCGCCCTGGAACGGGTGATTCGGCGTCTCGTACCGCTTGGTGTTGTTTCCGGTCGCCATTGGTTACTCTTCGTCGCCTTCCTCTTCGGCGGCCTCTTCGGCGGCCGCCTCCTCTTTGATCGCCTCGACGTTGACGCCGATCGTCCCCTCGGTACGCCCGGTGGACTTCGTCCGCTGTCCGCGGACCTTCTGTCCGCGCTTGTGTCGGACGCCCTTGTAGGAGTCGATCATCTTCATGCGGTTGATGTCGTGGCGGCGTTTCTCTTCGAGGTCCGAGCCGGTCTCGTGGGTGGTCTCTCCGCTGAAGAAGTCGCTCTGGCGGTTGGCCATCCACTCGGGGATGTGTTCGTCGAAGTTCTCGACGACCTCGACGACGGAGTCGATCTCGTCGTCGTCGAGCAGACCGAACGTCGCGTGTCGGTCCACATCCGCGGCGTCGGCAACGATGCGCGCCGTGCGCTTGCCGATTCCTTTCATCTCGCTGAGACTCCGCTCTACCGTCTTCGTCCCGTCGAGATCGGTCTGTCCGATCCGGACGAAGTATCGGAGGTCTTCCTCCTCCTCGGGAGCGTCGTCCTGTGGTTCTTCTGCACTCATGACTTTTTGGGCAGTCTGGTGAGCGTTGCGGCGGGGATTCGAACCCCGGAGGCATTAACGCCACAGAGTTAGCAACCCTGCGCCTTGGGCCAGGCTTGGCTACCGCAACGCGCGGTTTCGTACTGTCGCCCTTGCGGACTCGGGAGCCAATCCCCCTACAGCGTATTGCAGGCTTAACAAGCCGCGGTCGCTACTTAAACGTCACGATAGGGTCTGTGGGTGCGAGCGACCCACACGGCGGGTTTCGTGGGAGAGACACCCACGACAGACGGTGGCGGGTGTGCGCCGCTCCGGACAGCGCGCCGACAGTATATCACCCTCGACGCCCAAGCGGTGGGT
Source organism: Halobellus limi (assembly GCF_004799685.1). NCBI lineage: Archaea > Methanobacteriati > Methanobacteriota > Halobacteria > Halobacteriales > Haloferacaceae > Halobellus > Halobellus limi. Next base: position 1,221,490 of record NZ_CP031311.1, on the reverse strand, counting down.
ATGAGCACCGACGCATCCGCGACAGACTCGACGCCGGAACGACCCGTGGCCCTCGAAAGCGAGGCCGACCTCGACGAGTTCCTCGCCGCACACGACCGCGTCCTCGTCGACTTCTACACCGAGGGCTGTACGCTGTGTGCCAGCATCGAGCCGGTCGTCGGCAACGTCGCCCGCGCGCACGACGACCTCGCCGTCGCGACGATCAACCCCCGAAACGACCCGCCGCTGATCGATCGGTTCCGGATCACGAGCGCGCCGACGCTCCTGCTCTTCGAGGACGGCGAGGTCGTGGGGCGGCTCGCCAGCGGCTTCCAGGGCGGCGACGCCATCGACGCGTTCATCGAGAACCCCGGCGGCGACGAATAGGCGGCAATCGACGCCCGAACCGTCGCATTCACGCACCGTAGCACGAGACCGCGGCGCTCCGGACTCGCTCCTCACTCCTCCGCGTACAGGAGCGTCCGTCGGCAGGCCGGGCAGACGTACGGGACCGGCCCGAGAATCTCGTCCGCTCGGATTCCGCTCAGAAGCCCGTCGTCGTCGGCGGGAGAAACGATCGACAGGGATCCGAGGGCGTTAGTCCCCTGTAGCTCCATTCGTTCCAGCGGTTCCCCACAGTCCGGGCAGACCTTCTCGGAGGGCATACGCTCCGTCTCTCCGCGGCGGACAAAAGTTCGGCGCTCGTTCGCGCCCGCGGAGCGCGATCGGTCGGTCAGACCCTCGTCACCGGAGCGTTCGAGCGGCCGTCGCTGACTCGAAGCGCCCGGCAGTCACCGCCGGTTCACTCCGCGGCCGTGGCGATCGGCTCGCTCTCGACGACCGCCAGGAAGTTCTCGAAGACCCGTTTCGCGGCCTCGGTCTCGGCGTGTCGCTCCGGCGTCGCCTCGGCCAGGACCGCCTCTACCCTCTCCGCGGGCACGCCCTCCTCGCGCTTGCCCTCGACGACCTGCCGCACCGTCTCCAAGTCGTACTCGGGGTGGAACTGCACGCCGAACGTCGGCCCCAGCGAGAAGGCCTGACACGACGTCTCGTTGCCGGCGAGTTCGACCGCGCCCGGCGGGAGTCGCAGCACCTCGTCGGAGTGCGTCTCGAAGGCGACGAACTCGCCGGGCATCGACGCGAAAAGCGGCGAGTCGTCGTAGCGTTCGATGCGCTGATACCCGAGTTCGTACTCGCCCATATCGTCGACGCAGCCGCCGAGTTCCTGCGCGAGGAACTGGTGGCCCCAGCAGATGCCCAGCATCGGGACGCCGAGCTCGTGGAGGTCCACGACCAGTTCTCCCAGGGTCTCCATCCACGGCTCGTCGTCGTAGACGGCGGTCTGCGACCCGGAGACGACGACGCCGTCGTACGGCCACGATCCGTCCGCACCGGGCCACTCCGGGAACTCGCCCTCGCTCACTTTGAACGCCGTCACCGTCGCGTCGAGTTCGCGCCGGACGTTGCGCTCTGCCGGCGTCTCGCCCACCGAGGCGTCGAACAGGGCGATGTGGGGTGCACTCATACGCGTCCCTACGGACCGACGACGCTTTAATATTGTCTAGAATGTTCACTATCGCGCACAACCGATCGGCGGTCGCGAGGCTCGTCACGACCGCGGTTCGGACGGCAGAGATCACGGAGATTCCGGGGAAGCAGTACGATTCCACGGAAGCAGTACGACGGCGATTCGGGGGAGACAGTACTACGACGATTCTGGGAAAGAGTACTACGACGATTCCGGGAAAGCAGTACTACGACGATTCCGGGAAAGCGACACTGGCGTCGGCGGCGGAGAGAAGCGGTCCTAGGTGTCGGTCCGTGCGCTCGCAGAAGACGGTCAGGAGTGCGTCACCGGCGCGTCGATGTAGTCGTCGTTGACGACCCACTCGCCCTCCTCTTTGACCATGTATTCGCCGTAATAGGGGACCCGATTGGCGACGGTCTCGCGGAACGTCTCGCGGATCTCCTCTCGGCTCATCTCGCCCATCGAGCGCAGGTCGTCGTTGCGGTTGAGACAGCCCTTCAGGTAGCCCTCGTGGGTGACGCGAACGCGGTGGCAGTTCGCGCAGAAGTTCGGGTTCTCGACGGGGTCGACGATCTCGACCATCCCGCCCTCGCCCGAGTCCTCGCCGACGTAGTAGCGCCGGCGGTTGTGCATCTCCCTGGTCTCGACGCGGTCGGCCTTCTCTTCGAGCCAGTCGTGCACGCGCTCGATGTCGATGTTCCACTCGGGACGCCCCGTCAGCTCCGGCATATACTCGATGAGCTGCAGTTGGAGGCCGGAGTTCTCCGCGACGTGGTCGACCATTCCCTCGACGTAGCCGGCGGTGTGCTCGAAGACGACCATATTCAGTTTCACCGGGTCGAGCCCGGCGTCGAGGGCGGCCTCGACGCCCTCGATGACCTTCTCGTACGCGCCGGACTTCGTGATCTCCGCGAACGCGTCGGGGTCGATGGCGTCCTGAGAGACGTTGACGCGTTCGAGCCCCGCCGCTTTGAGGTCCTCCGCGCGGCCGGGGAGGAACGTCCCGTTCGTCGTCAGCGACACCTCCATCGAGTCGGGGGTCCGTTCGATGATCTCTTCGAGGTCGCCCCGCAGCATCGGTTCGCCGCCGGTGAACTTCACCTTCCGGACGCCGAACTCCGAGACCACCTCGAGGAACCGCACGATCTCGTCGGCGGTCATCTCGTCGTCCTGTGGGTCCATCGGGCCGCGAGTGTCGCCGAGTCCTTCGTTGTGACAGTAGACGCAGTCGAAGTTGCATCGGTCCGTCAGGGAGACGCGAACGCCGGACACCTCGCGCCCGAAGTCGTCTTCGAGCATTATCCGAGAGTTCGTCGCGATGCAGATAAATTCGCCGTCGTCTCCGCCCGAAACGTAACCGTTTGTAATTACATTCTTCGGAAATGTACCGGCAAAAGACGACGGAACCGGTCAAAACCCTTATCCGCCGATCTCACCGACCTCGGAGTATGAACGACGAAGCCGTCCGCGAGCGCCTCCGCTCGGTCACGGACCCCGATCTCGGCGACGACATCGTCTCGCTCGGACTCGTCAACGCCGTCGACGTCGACGAGGACGCCGGAACCGTCCGGATCTCGCTCGCGTTGGGTGCACCCTACTCCCCATCGGAGACCGAGATCGCGAGCGACGTGCGCGAGGCGCTCTCGGACACCGGATACGAGGTCGACCTCACGGCGCGGATCCCCTCGGAGGTCGACGCCGACGAGGACGTCCTCCCGGGCGTCGAGAACGTGATCGCGGTCGCGAGCGGGAAGGGCGGCGTCGGCAAGTCGACCGTCGCGGTCAACCTCGCGGCGGGGCTCTCCGAACTCGGCGCGCGCGTCGGCCTGTTCGACGCCGACGTCTACGGGCCGAACGTCCCGCGGATGGTCGGCGCCGACGAGGCTCCGCAGGCGACGGGCGAGGACACGATCATCCCGCCCGAGAAGTACGGGGTGAAACTGATGTCGATGGCGTTCCTCGTCGGCGAGGACGACCCGGTGATCTGGCGCGGTCCGATGGTCCACCAGCTCCTCACCCAACTCGTCGAGGACGTCGAGTGGGGCGACCTCGACTACCTCGTGCTCGACCTCCCCCCGGGCACCGGCGACACCCAGTTGACCGTCCTGCAGACGCTCCCGCTCACGGGCGCGGTGATCGTCACGACGCCCCAGGACGTCGCCGTCGACGACGCCCGGAAGGGCCTTGAGATGTTCGGCAAGCACGACACGAACGTCCTCGGCATCGTCGAGAACATGGCGTCGTTCCGGTGTCCCGACTGCGGCTCGACCCACGACATCTTCGGGGCGGGCGGCGGCGAGGCGTTCGCCGCGGAGAACGACCTGCCGTTCCTCGGGTCGATCCCGCTCGACCCGTCGGTTCGAGACGGCGGCGACGGCGGCGAACCGATCGTCTTCGACGACGGCGACACGGCCGACGCGTTCCGCGTGACGACCGAGACCACGGCCGACATGGCCGGCGTCGTCCGTCGACGCGAGGCCTCGCGGCGGAACGCCTCGGCCGGCCGGCCGCCGCAGGAGTGAGTATGGACGCCGAGCAGGACTCCCTGGCGAACCCGTTCAGTATGGACGCGGAGTGTCGGAACTGCGAGGGCCTCTGTGACGCCCGATCGAACGTCGTCCACGGCTACGGCGACGTCGGCGGGGAGTTCCTGTTCGTCGCCGAGCGACCCCATGCCGGGGCCGACGAGTCCGGCGTCCCGTTCACCGGCGACGCGGCGGGCGAACGCCTCCAGCGGGTTCTCGGCGACCTCGGGTTCGCGCGCTCCCCGCCCGACGCCGACGAACCCGAGCTACAGAACGCCTTTCTCACGTACCTCACGCGCTGTCGCCACCCCGACCGGCGGCCGACCGACGAGGAGATTCGGACCTGCGAGCCGTACCTCAACGCCGAGATCCGGATGATCAACCCCGAGATCATCGTCCCGATCGGCCAGCGGACGCTGGACGCGCTCGCGACGGACTACACGACGAACCGGCCGGGCGACGTCGACGTCGCGAACGCGCACGCGACGACCATCAGAGGGCGAGGCTTCGAACTCGTACCGATGGTCGACCTGGAGCGTCAGACCGACGAGCAGACCGAGGCGTTCGTCGACCACCTCCTGGAGAACGTCTTCTCTCGCGACTACCGGCAGACGAAGGGTCGTCGCGGTCGGTGACGGCCGACCCGGTAGACGGGGCCGAGTCGGCGGCGTTGCGTCTGCGACGACGAGGGTGTCGCGTCCGCGAGAACCGGGCCCGCCGGGGTCCGAAAACGTCGGGTTCAAGAGCGACGGCGGCCGAGGGGAGGTATGACCGTCGTCGCCGTCTTGGCCGACCCGCCGCGCCCGGGACTCGCGTTACCGCGACTCGCGGAGGCGAGCCCGCTTTCCCAGTCGGAGGCCGCGGAGCTCTCGGAGGCGATGCTCCGGGACACCCTCCGCGCCGTCGAGCGCTCCGGGGGCGACCTGCTCGTGAACTACCGACCGGACGACCTCCTCCCGGAGTCCGCGGTCGACCCCGAGGAGTCCGCCGAGGACGCGCTCAAATCGATCGCCGCGGACGCCCTCGACGATCCCACGGCGGCGCGCTTCGAGGTCCAGGTCGGCTCGACGTTCTCCGCGCGTGCCGGCAACACGGTGAGCCACCTGCTCGGCGAGGAGGGCGTGCAGTCGGCCGCGGTGCTCCGCGGCGACGCGCCGTTCGTGCTCCGGTCGACGATCGATTCCGCGGCGATGAAGCTCCGCACGCACGACGTGGTGCTCGGTCCCTCGACGGACGGCCGGGTCTACTACGCGGGGTTCAAGACGACGATCGACTTCGCGGGCGCGTTCGCCGCTCCCGAGGCGGAGACGCTCGTGGACTGCGCGAACGACGCCGACCGCGACGTCGGATTCCTGGAGATGCAACCGACGGTCCGGACGGGTTCGGACCTTGCGACGCTCGTGTCGACGATCCGCGCCCGCTGGCAGGCCGGTCGGGTCGTCCCCGAGCGGACGGCGGAGTTCGTCGTCGATCACGGGCTGACGGTCGTCGGCAGCGACGCGGATGGGGACGCCGATCTGCGTCTCGTCCGGGAGTGATCCGGTAGTCGGGTCGGAAGCGACCGACAAGTCTTAGACGCCGGGTCGGAAAGTACCGGGCGCGGTGGGATGGCAGAGCGGCCTATTGCGCCTGCCTTGAAAGCAGGTATCCTCACGGATTCCTGGGTTCAAATCCCAGTCCCACCGCATATTGTCACGAACCCCCGCGAGCACCCTATGTGCTCGCGACACGTGAGTGACTATTTCGGACACACTGGGATTTGAGCAGCGAGCAAATCTGTGATTTGCGAGTGAGTTCAAATCCCAGTCCCACCGCATTTTGTGAGGATCACTCGCGCCGCAGCCCCGTCTGCGGCGTACACGTGACCGAACATCTCGGGAACGAGTGGGATTTGAGCCCTGCCAGTCGCGCGCAGCGAGGAACGAGCGAGCACGTCTGGCTCCGGTTCAAATCCCAGTCCCACCGTATCGAATGCGCGAGCGACAGCGAGCGCGATCGTCGGAACAGGTGGGATCCAAACTGTGGAGCGTCGCCGCCGAGAGATGCGTAACGGCTTTGCCGTGGCTCCCCAACACGCGGGTATGGACTGGCCACACGACCCCGACGGCGAGGAGGGCTCCGAGGGCAGACGCAAGTACGGCCACGCGGTGATCGCCAAGAAGGTCGACGAGGAGGAGGACTTCCCGCTCGACCGCGACGAGTTCGTCGAGGAGTACGGCGACCACCCCGTTCGACTGGACTACGAGCGCGTCGTCTCCGTCGAGGAGATCTTCGAGCACGTCGAACCCGACGAGTTCGAGGACTTCGTCGCGTTCCACAAGGCGGTCGGTCGCGCGATGCGCGAGAACGACTACTGGTTCTACGAGGGCGCAGAGCAGTTCGTCGACGCGAACGAAGCTTGAGGGGTCGGCTTTTTTAGTTTAGAGTCAACGACTGCCGAACAGCCGCTCCCACAGCGTCCGCTTCCGCTTCTTTTCTGCGAGCAGCACCGAGCACTCGACCTCGTTGAGGACGTCCAAGACGAGCGTCCCGCGGGCGAGCCGCGAGAGGAGGCCGCGTTCCGTCGCGCCGATGACGAGCATCGACGCGTCGGCGGCGTGCCGTTCGATCGCTTCCTCGACGTCGCCGGACTCGACGATCAGGTTCGCGTCCGGAAGGCCGTTCTCGGCCGCCCACGCTTCGAGGAACTCCCGGCCCGCCGCCTCGTCGTCGGTGACGTGAAGCAGCGACACCTCGGCGTCGTATTCGCCCTGGAGTGCACTCGCGATGGCCGCCGAGAGTTCCGAATCCGGACCGCCGGCGGTCGGCAGCAGGATCTCCGAGGGGTCGAAGCCGCGGTCCTTCAGGACGAGGAAGTCACACGGCAGCGACGCGGCGAGTTCGTCGATCGCGCTCTCGGCGCGCCCCGGCGAGCCGTGGGAGTCGGGACCCCAGCCCATCACCGTCAGGTCGGCGTCGTACGTCTTCGCGGCGTCGAAGATGCCCTCGAAGCTCTGGTGTGAGAGCACGGTGTGCGTCTCGATCGGCACGTCGAACGTCTCGGCGTCGCCGCGGGCCTGTTCGAGGAGGTCGTGGGACGCCGAGAGGTCCAGTTTCTCGCGGGCCGATTCGAGCGCCGTCTGATCCGGCACCTTCTCGATGTGCACCGCGACGAGGGTCCCGTTCCGCTGCTTGGCGACGGCGCTGGCGAGCGTGATGAGATCGGTCTCGTGCTCGGGGTTCGCGAGCGGGACCATCACGCGGTAGTCCCCGCCGTCCGGCTGGACGGAGGTGGCAGCCGAGACGGCGGCGTCGGGCATCTGCTCGGAGCGGTGGAGGATGTACTTCCCGAGAATCCCCTGTTTCGTGGTCCTGCTGCGAGCGTAGAGGAGATACCAGACGATGGCCGCGGCGGCGATGCCGAACGACAGCAGCCGAGCGCTCGACTCGACGTACGCCAACAGCGCGAACGACAACACGGTCCCCAGGATCGGCAACAGGGGGAAGAGCGGCACCGTGAAGTCCGGCTGGTAGTCCTCCGGAGCGATGTACCGCATCGCGATGAGCGCGATGTTCAGGAGCCCGTAGATGATGAGGTGAAGCCCGGAGGCGGCTCCCGAAAGCAACGCGATGTCGCCCACCAGGATGAACAGCAGAATGAGTCCGCCCGTGATGGCGATCGACCGGTACGGCGTCCCGAACCGGGGGTGGATCTCGTTGAGCGACGGCGTGACGATCTTGTCCCGGCCCATCGCGAAGTTGATCCGCGAGGACGCGAGGATCGAGGCGTTCGCGCTGGAGGCGGTCGCGAGGAGCCCACCGAACAGCAGCGCGCCGCCCATCAGGGCGCCCTGAACCTGGCGGCCGACCTCGACGACGGCGATCGGTTGGGTCTCGCCGGGCGCGACGTCCGTGACGAGGTCGGCGATGAATCCCTGCGGGACGGCCGCGCTCATCACGACCAGAACCAGCGCGTAGATGACCGTGACGAGGACGACGCTCCCGATGACCGCTCGCGGGAGGTTCTTCCCCGGGTCCTTGATCTCTTCTGCGACGCTCGTGATCTGGACGAACCCGAGGTAGGAGACGAAGATGAACCCGGTCGTGCCGAGGGTCTCGCCGACCGTGCTGGGTTCGGGGAGGTTCGACAGGTCCGCCTGAAGCGTTCCGAGCAGCGTGAACGCGGCCAGGATGGCGATCAGGAGGAGGACGATGACGTTCTGGAGCCGACCGGTCTCCTTCGCGCCGACGTAGTTGACGAAGACGAAGAACGCCCCGCCGACGAGCGCGGCGATGGTCACCATGTCGAGTCCGATCGGACCGATCCCCACCGTGCCGCTGATGCCGAAAATCCGCGAGATGTAGCGGCCGAAACCGACCATGTAGAACGCGCTGGCGAACGCGAGACCGAGCCAGTTCGCCCAGCCGGCGACCGACCCGAGCAGCGGCCCGAGCGCGTGATTGACGTAGTAGTACGCCCCGCCGGACCGCGGCATCGCCGTCCCGAGTTCGCTGGCCGACAGCGCCGTGAACATCGCGATGACGCCGCCGAGAACGAACGCGATGGAGGCGAACGATCCGGATCGGAGGATGGCCTCGCCGGGGAGGACGAAGATCCCGGCCCCGATCATCGTGCCGACGCCGATCGTGAGCGCCGCGAGGGGACCGAGGTCCTTCGCGAGTTCCTCCTCTCCGCTCACGCGCAGTCACCTCCGTGTGGGCTAGACGTGAGGGGGGAGGAGCACTCTCCGCTCACGCGCCGTCACCGCCCGTGGATTCGGTTACGTCGTCTGAGGCGTCCGAGTCGTCGTCGACGTCCGACGAAGCAGCGCGCTCGCGTGTCGGGAACACCACGACCGGAATCTCGCTCTCGGTGGTGAGCGCATCGCGGGTGTCGCCGCTGAAAATATCCCACCAGGCCTTGCCGCCGCGCGGGGTGAAAACGATGGCCGTCGCGTCGACCGCATCCGCGGCGTCGAGGATCGTGTCGGCGACGTCGGTGCCGTAGTGCAGTTCAGTCTCGACGTCGACGCCGGCGTCCTCGGCCGACGAGCGCACTCGCTCGAAGATCGACTCGGCCATCTCCTCGCGCTGTTCGAGCGGCGCCTTGTCGGGCGCGCCGCCGGCCTTCTCGATCACGTGGGTGACTATCGCGCGACCGCCCGCGGCGGCGACGTGCGGAAACGCCAGCCTCGCCGTTCGATCGGCGTCCTCCTCGTTCGCGACCGGGAGGAGCGGCCGGGCGAACAGTGGTTCGACCTCGTTCATCTGTGTGGAGTACTGACGGCAGTGCTCCGACGCCGCCGACGCGGTCCGTCCGTCCTGTCGCGCCTCGTCGCCGCCGTTGCCGCCGGCTGAGATCCCAGCCGTCCCCGAGACGGGAGCAGATTCGATCGCGACGGGTCGTTTTTCCGGACAGTCATACAGGGCTTCTATGACGGCATCGGGTAAAGTGGTTCTCACTCGCGCCCGCGAAACGCGCATCTCGTTGTCACCTCGACACGATAGATAGTATTACGGTATCGTTTCGTCACCACGCACCGGTCGAATTCACGTCCTGTCCTCTCATCGAGAGTATCGTCGCAATCCGTCGATTCGGCCTCAGCCGAATCGAAGACCGCGGCCGGCGGGGGGTCTGTGGACCACCGGTCGGCCACGATACTCTCCCCGCGCTCAAGTCAGACGGCCGCCACCCAGACCCGGTAGTCGTCGTCGCGGCCGTACACGTCTCGAAACACGCGATCGGCGAACGCCGCCAGCCGATTGGCGTCCGAGCGCGCCGTGATCCGGACGTTCGTCGCCTCGGCCTCCTCGGGGGACTCCAACTGGTCGATCCGGAAGGCGGGAAAGTCGTCGACGACCTCGTTCAACCGGTCCAGTTCGTCGTCGTCGACGTCGAGGTTGAACGTGCTCTCGGCGAACTGCACCCACGGGGCGGGCGAGTCGTCGCCGTCGATATCGGGGTCGTGTTCGGCTTCGAGCGTCAGGAACGCGCTCGCTCGCGTCCGGTGGGCGGCGATGGCCTCTGCGAACAACTTCTGTCGCTCGCGCGGGTCCGCGGCGTCGAATCTGGTCATCGTCTCTACCTTCCACCGCAGGTGTGAAAAGTCGCCGATTACGGGACGAACGCGAGCGGCCGGGCGGTTGGCAGTGATCCCGGCGCACACGGACACATTTCTTCAACGTTATACGGGCGGACGCAGACTGGTGCGATATGGGCAAGCACATCCTGCTTCTGGGCCCGCCGGGTGCCGGGAAGGGAACGCAGTCGAAGCGCCTCGCCGAGGAGTTCGACCTCGAACACGTGACGACCGGCGACGCGCTCCGCGCCAACAAGGAGATGGACATCAGCGAGATGGACACCGAGTACGACACGCCGGGCGCGTACATGGACGCCGGCGAACTCGTCCCCGACGAGGTCGTCAACGCCATCGTCGAGGAGGCGCTCTCCAGCGCCGACGGTTACGTCCTCGACGGCTACCCGCGAAACCTCGAACAGGCCGAGGAGCTCTCGTCGATGACCGACCTCGACGCCGTCGTCTACCTCTCGGTCGACACCGACGAACTCGTCGACCGACTGACGGGGCGTCGCGTCTGTCCCGACTGCGGCGCGAGCTACCACGTCGAGTTCGAACCGCCGGAGGAGTCGGGCGTCTGCGACGAGTGCGGCGCTGAACTGGTCCAGCGCGACGACGACACCGAGGAGACCGTCCGCGAACGGCTCCGCGTCTACGAGGAGAACACCGCGCCGGTCGTCGAACACTACCGCGGGGAGGGCGTCCTCGTCGAGGTCGACGGCGAGGGCACGCCGGACGAGGTCTTCGAAGCCATCGCGGACGTCGTCGACCAGTAAGCAGTCGCTGGGGCTCGGGGACCGTTCTGTAAAGGAAAAGAAAAGAAAGGGCCGAATCAGTTTTTCGCCCCTGTTCCGCGTAGCACGCGCTGACGCGCGAAGAGTAAAAGGTTCATAACCGATGGGGGGTTATCTGGGGGTAGATGCCACGAATCGAATCGAAGGTGCGCACCCTCGCATCCGACGACGGGATGCGCGAGGCCGTCGAGACGGTCCTCGAGCGGACCGACGACGGCGAGACCGAAGTCAAATGGCTCGACGTCAAAGGCGACATCACGTCGGGCCAGTGGGGTCGCCTCATCGAGAAGGAAGTGCTCGTCGAGGGCGAGGAAGGGTTCCGCGTTGCCGACGCCGAGGCGACGCGAGCCGGACTCGAACCCGCGTCCGGCGAGGACACGTCGACATCGTCGGGGAGCGTCACCGAGATACCCGACGACGACGAGTCCTCGTGGTCGAAGTACGACAAGGGCGCGGCGCTGGTCACCGTCGGCCTCTTCGTCGGCTACTCGTGGAAGCCGCTCCGGGACCTCATCGGGACCGTGATGGACGTCGTGCTCGGGCCGCTCGGAGAGATGCTTCCCTTCTACGCCGTCGTGATGATCCTCGCGCTCGCGACGGGGCTGTACTCGACGCTGCTGCAGGCGAATCTGATGAACATGGACAAGATGTCCGCCTACCAGGAGCGGATGAAGGACATCCAAGAGCGCCGCAAGGAGGCCAAGGAGGCCGGCGACGACGACGCCCTCGACGCGATCCAGGAGGAGCAGATGGACGCGATGGGCGACCAGCTCGGGATGTTCAAAGAGCAGTTCCGCCCGATGGTGTGGATCATGTTCCTCACCATCCCGGTGTTCCTGTGGATGTACTGGGCGATCGGCGTCGGGCAGAACGCGAGCGCGCACGTCCCGCTCGACCCGCTGGTGCTCCCGCTGCGCGGGGAGGTCGGGTGGACCGACTCGGTCATCGGCCCGATCCAGGCGTGGATCGTCTGGTACTTCCTCTGCTCGATGGGCTTCACCCAGATCATCCGCAAGAGCCTGAACATCGACATCTCGCCGACGACGAGCTGATCGCGAACCGCTCTCGGTCCCGACGAGCCGATCGGGAGACCGCTCTCGCCGGCGGCGCGCAAAGACAACCTCTTTTACTCGCCTTCCCGCAGGGAGAGTATGTTGTTGACCGTCTCTGGCCCGCCGGGGGCCGGCAAGAGTACTACTGTGAGTGCGCTCGCGGACGCGTTCGATCTCGAACACGTCAGCGGCGGCGACATCTTCCGCGAACTCGCCGACGAGCGCGGAATGTCGGCCGTCGAGTTCAACAGGCTCGCCGAGGAGGACGATCAGATCGACCGGGACCTGGACCGACGGCTCCGGTCGGTCGCTCTCGAACGCGACGACGTCCTCTTGGAGTCCCGACTCGCCGGGTGGCTCGCGGGCGACGCCGCCGACCTCCGTCTCTGGCTGGACGCCCCGATCGAGGTCCGGGCCGCGCGGATCGCAGAGCGGGAGGACAAATCCGCCGAGACCGCGCTCGAAGAGACCCGCGCCCGCGAGGAGAGCGAAGCGCTCCGCTATCGGGAGTACTACAACATCGACATCGCTGACCTCTCGATCTACGACGTCGCGTTGAACACGGCTCGCTGGAGCGAGGCGGACGTCCCGGACATCCTGACCGCGGCGGTCCGCGCGTACGATCCGACCGCCGACGAGGGTAAGTACCCCGTCGAAGGCGTCAGCTACGACTTCTAACGATGACCGGACCCTCGCCGAGGCGGACGGCCCCGCCGACGCCGGTGGTACTCGGGGGTGCCTGAGAGTGCCGACGCTCCGCGACCCGCCCGAGGAACGGTCGGTCGACGACCTGCTGTCGTTCGGCGTCGTCAACCTCGACAAGCCGCCGGGGCCCTCGGCCCACCAGGTGTCGGCGTGGGCCCGCGACCGAGCGGGCGTCGGCCGCGCCGCCCACGCGGGGACGCTCGATCCGAAGGTGACCGGCTGTCTGCCGATCCTGCTCGGCGACGCGACCCGGCTCGCGCAGGTGTTCCTCGAAGGCACGAAGGAGTACGTCGCGGTCCTGGAACTGCACGGCCCCGCGCCCGCAGACCTCGACGCCGTACTCGCGGAGTTCGAAGGCGAGATCTACCAGAAACCGCCCCGGAAGAGCGCCGTCGCGCGCCGCCTCCGAACCCGCGAGATCCACGAACTCGATCTCCTGGAGGTTCGCGAGCGGCAGGCCCTGATTCGCATCCGCTGTGAGAGCGGGACGTACGTCCGAAAGCTCTGTCACGACCTCGGACTCGCGGCGGGGACCGGCGCGCATATGGGCGATCTCCGCCGGACCGCGACGGACCCGTTCGACGACACGGCTCTGGTCTCGACCGCGGACCTGACGGACGGGCTCGTCTTCGCCGATGAGGGCGACGAGGGGCCGCTCCGCGAGGTGGTCGCGCCCGCCGAGCGAGCACTTCGGCACCTCCCGCGACTCACCGTCGCGTTCTCCGCGGCCGAACAGATCGCCGAGGGCGCGCCGGTGTACGCGCCCGGGGTCGTCGACGTCGGGGACGCCGTCGAGACGGCAGAGAAGGAGACGCTCCTCGCCTGCTTCACCCCCGACGGTGCCGCCGTCTGTCTCGGCCGGTTGGTGGGCGATCCGACGGCGTCGACCGGCGAAGTGGTCTCGCTCGAACGCGTCCTCGTCTGAGGGGCAGCGACCGTCCTCCGGATCGCGGATCGCCCGTCCGTGCGACTGTGTCTCTCGCCGCGCGAGGAAACGAAGGACTTAACGGTCCAACTCGCATCGTCTCGAATGCACGACGGGACCGTGGGGTAGTGGTATCCTCTGCCGATGGGGTCGGTAGGACCTGAGTTCGACTCTCAGCGGTCCCATAGCCTATTTCTCCAATTTCATCGGGTACCAGTTGGATTAGTCGTTATTCTCGGAGGTGCGTCAGCGTGACGCCGCTGGACTTCGGGGCTCAACGCGAGGTGAACTCGGCGACCTTCGAACGCGGCGAGTGGGTCGTCGGCGACGGGGAACAGCGCGACGTGCGACGGGAGTTCGACGATGCGGTATTTTCAGTCGCGCTTCTCCCGGATTTTCTCGGGGAGGTAGATCCGGCCCCGCTCGTCGGCTTTCGAGGCCGTGCATTCGGGTTCGGCCTGTAAAAGGAAAATCTCCCGTGATTTCGAGGGTTCTCCCGTACTACGGTTACAGGCGGGTTCAGCAGTGCGTTCGTGAGATGCGGTGAGAACGTCACCCCGCCCGATACCGCCGACGAGAACTTATATGATGCTATTACAACAATAAGGACGCCCCCGTATCTGACGGGTCAATACTCTCTGTTCCCCAAGAGAGAACCACGGTTACCACGCACACTATGGCCGACGAAGAGAACGCGGAGCCGGGAAACTATCAGCAGTTGATCAGCGTGTCGCCCGCCCCGATCAACCTCTTTGACGAATCCGGAGAGATCATCTGGGGAAACGACGCAGTTCTCGATCTCTTGGGACTCGATTCCAGGGAGGATCTGATCGGTCGATCCATATTCGACTTTATCGTCGCGGAGGATCAGTACACCGCAGAGCAAGAACTCGTCGACGTCGTCAAGTCGAAGACGGCGACGGGGCCGACGCCGATGCAGTTGCGGCGTGCTGACGGTGAGATCCGGAGTATTCGGGTATCCACTGCCCCTGGCCGATTCCGGGGCAGAGACATCGGGCAGGCGGTGGTCATCGACGTCACGGAACTGGAGCGTGCTCACGAGGAACTCGAAACGGAGCGGCAGTTCGTACAGAACGCGCTGAATGCCCTTCCGGACGTCTTCTACGTCATCACACCCGGTGGAGAGCTGGATCGATGGAACGACTCGCTGCTCGACGTCTCTGGGTACGACGCCGAGGAGGTTCGAGCGATGGACATCGAGGACTTCTTCGTGGAGTCGCATACCGAGCGGATCTCCGAGTCGATCGCGACGGCGTTCGCTGAGGGCGCTGACACCGTGGAAGCGACAGTCGTCACCAAACAGGGGAGGGAGATCCCGTTCGAGTTCCGCAAGCGACGACTCGTCGACGGCGAGGACGTGATCGGACTGGCCGGAATCGGGCGCGATATCTCCGAGCGGAAGGCCCGCGAGCAACACCTCCGCGCGGTTGATTACCTCCTGCAACACAACCTCCGGAATCAGATCAACATCATTCAGGGATCGGTCGAACTGGTCTCCGACGCCAGTTCGGCGCAAGGTCAGTCTGCGGCCGAGCGTATCGACGCGGCCGCCGAACGGCTGCTATCCATCTTCGATAACCACCACCTCATCATCGATCAGCTGACGACACCGCAACCGACGGAATCCATCGACGTGGTGGCGGCCCTCGAAGCTATCGCCCGAGAGTGCGGCGAGTCGTATCCTGCGGCCACGATCACGACCGACCTCCCCGAGCGGGCGGGCGTCTCGGGGGTTCACACACTCAAACTCGCGCTCCGGGAGTTAGTCGAGAACGCGATCGAGCACAACGAGAGACGGGAGCCGCAGATCGAAATCGACGTCGAGCACACCGATCCGAGAGTGGTGATCCGAGTCAGCGACGACGGCCCGCCCATCCCGGAGATGGAGTACCGATCGTTCTCGGAGGATTCGCTACTGGATTCGACGTACCACTCCGCGGGATTCGGTCTCTGGTTCGTCTACCACGCCGTGCGGCAGTCCGGTGGATCGCTGCACTTCGATCGGGGCGAAAAGCGCGGGAACGTCGTCACGATCGACCTTTCGTAGCGTTCGCAGGACTGCTGGGGTTCCGCGCGGCGTGCGGACAGGAGACAAAAGCGTAAAACTTGTCACATATTCTCGCCGTAGACTGGAGAACACGAGGTGACAGTATGGCGAAGGTAGGACTGTGGGCGAACGCAGTGGGACTCCTCATCAGTATCGTAGCCACCCTGTTACTGTTCTTGCATACGACCAACCAGTACCATTCGGCGATTCAGGATATCGGGTCGATAGCGATCGCATACCTCGGTCTGATCCTCCTTGGAATATCGATATCGGTTACAGGGGTCGCACTTCTGCTGAGGAGCAACCGCGATTGACGTGGACCGCGTGACGGCGCGGTATTACGTCCGACGAATGATTCAGTGATGACTATACATGCGAGTTGCGGGTCGCCGTTGGGAAACCGAAATATACTGTGAAAGCTGTTCGTCGACTATGGT
Organism: Halobellus limi; assembly: GCF_004799685.1. Taxonomy (NCBI): domain Archaea; kingdom Methanobacteriati; phylum Methanobacteriota; class Halobacteria; order Halobacteriales; family Haloferacaceae; genus Halobellus; species Halobellus limi. The sequence continues at coordinate 1,205,421 of NZ_CP031311.1, read as the reverse complement.
CATTTCCACCACGTCAGTATGGGATGAAATCGCAGACGAGGTTGTGGATGGCTCGATAATCGAGTACGAAGGTGCGACCGTGTACGGCGATTTTGAACAGGAGCAGATTCTCCACCAAGGGAAGGTTCGTATTCTTCCAAACAGTTGGGTCGCGTTACCGACCGGTCGGCTCCTCTCTCCTGAAGCGGTACACCATATCGATCCATAGAACCCACTTTTTGCTGACTCGGGTGCGTCTCCGGCGCGCCACTCTCCACGGGCGACTCACAGGTCGCCCGTGGGAAGCGAGACGGCAGCGCCGTCTCGCCCTCGTTGCGAAAAGCTGTCTTGCTGAGCGAAGCGAGGCCCGTGAGATGCGGAGCGTCTCACGGTGGATCAAAAGCGTCCGACTCCGCCGCTTCCGGAAGAACTCCGCTCTTCCGTGCTCCTAATCGCTTCTTTCAGTCGCTCACGGGAACTCCGGCGGCTCCGTCGGCGAACCGCTCGATCGTTCTCTCGGCTGAGCGATCGAAATACACGTGAAATCAAAGGTAGCGAATCACCCAGCCCAGAGGATCAATAGATTCGGGCGTTCACGACAGTATGCCGTAACAATTACATTGGTCGGATGTCAAGAAATATACGATAGAGATTTCTCATAATGTCGTCCGAACCGTCTGATTCTATTGAATTCTCTGAGGAAAGCGAACTAGTCATTTACGAACGACAGGATGATACCTCGTTTGAAGATGACTTACTCACGGCATTTGAGGTAGCCGGTGCAGACTTGGAGGACCAAGGGGTACCGATGATGGAGTTCGTTGACCCATTTGCCCTTGCGCAGTTAAACTGGGACAACCCACAGTTGGAAGTGCGAACGACAGTATGGGGCTACCCATTGCGTATCACTCCCGAGGCTATCACGATCTACTCACGTGAATAAATTCGCTCAGTAGCGTTTAACGATCGCCTACCGATGAATCGTGTCCTCAGCAGAGGGCAGCATCCATCGGACTTCCTCGGCGGGTTGTTGATACACGACGGTCACTGGCTTATTTACGAGCCGAATGACTTTGTCGGCGGTACTGCCAAGCAGCATCTCTTCGACGCCACCGAGTCCACGAGAGCCGATCACAACGAGATCGATCTCATTCTCCTCGACGTAGGCCTGGATCTCCTTGTGAGCGATGCCGACGACGACTGCCGTCTCGACTTCGAGGCCAGCATCTTTTGCTACCTGTGCGGCCTCGGTCGTGATCTGCTCGCCGTACTCGACGTATTCCTCTCGCTTCGCTTCTTCCTCTCCGGTTATCGGGAGTATTTTTGCCTCAAACGCATCCACTACGTGAAGAATGTGGACGGTGGCGTCGACTTCATTTGCGAGTTTGATGCCTTCTTCTACCGCGTTGGCGGCCTGTTCGCTCCCGTCGGTGGGGATCAGAAGGTTGTCGTAGCTCATGTCTGAAAAAGTCAACAATAAAACAAATAAATGTACCGCTCAGCACAGACCGCAGAGAGTTATTCCGTATGCCCCATTCGGAGGATTCTATACCCGGATCAAGTAGCACGGACGCTCTACAGGCCGAGTCGGCCGGGGGAATCGTGAAACGACTACCACGGTGAGGGTTCTATGGCACTCGCATCGTGGGACTACTTCGAGTCTGTGGCATCGTAAACTTCGAATAGGTCAACAGAAGTTTACACAATATTATCAACGGATATGTCAGCAATAGCCTATGGAAGCGTCCTGGAGTAGCGGCGAGTCAACGTCACTCGCGGTCGAGATCTTGCGGAAAATCGCACGGTTAGAAGGCGACGATGTGGCTGATCTTCCGCCGCTCGGTCGGACGATCGACGTCGAAGCGGTCGAGCAAGTCGCGCAGACGGAAGGCACGCGTATCTCGTTTCGGTACTTGGGTTACGAGGTAGTGGTGGCGGACGGTCAGGTGGCGATCAACGACAGGTGAGCCGCGAGGCGCTGTACTGAACGGGAAGTCACACAGACGCGGTCCCCGAGAGACAGGAGTCCGGTCGTCCGCGGTGTTAAGCGCATTCCCGGCGTAGTCGGACCTATGAGCGACTCACCGACAGAGAATCGGGCCGACGCCGGCGTGGATGTCACCGTCGAGCAGCGTGACGCGACGCCCTCGATCGTGGTCCGCGCAGCGTACTTCCTTTTGATTGGGTGGTGGGCGAGCGGGATCTGGCTGAGCGTCGCGTGGTTCCTCAACCTCACGATCATCGGGATGCCGCTCGGGATCAAGATGATCAACAGGGTGCCGAAGATCGTCTCGCTGAAAGATCAGAAGATCACGATGACGATCACGCGAACGGAGGCCGGCGACGTGACCGTCACCGAGTCGACGAGCGAGCAGTACTCACTCGTCGTTCGCGGGGTGTACTTCCTCCTGGTCGGCTGGTGGTTCAGCGGGGTCTGGATGTCGATCGCGTGGCTCGCCTCGATTAGCATCGTCGGACTTCCGGTGGCCGTCTGGATGTACGACCGGCTCCCGTTCGTCGTCTCGCTGTACAAGTACTGACCGCCCCTTTCGGGCCAGCAGCCACGCAGAGTACGAGTAGACGAGTCATTGATCCGACGTGAACGGCGAGACAGATCTGGAGGTCGCCGAGAGTGGAACGGCGGTCACCCTCCGTCTGGAGAGTGCGACAGCGATTGCGGGGGAGATGAATTGAGACGTCCGCCGGCTATGTCGCGAGCGCGGTGAGTCCGATTCTCACGGACCGGCCCGTGGTCTTCGCTGGCCGAATCGCGGGCGGACGACGGTCGTCGGCGACGGCACCCGCAGGGAGGAATCTACACGGGATGATCCGGCGTACTCCGGGGTCGCATAGATTTAAAATCGATTCGACGTGATCGGGACATAACGATTTATTCTTCAAGACCGTACGCATCACTATGGCCACCGACACCGCCGGGAGTGGAAAGACCACTGAGAGATGGGACCAGTTGTACGAAGCGCTGGCGTCCCAGCCACGGCGGACGATCATCTTTTCGCTACTGAAGGCACCCGAAGACCAGTGGCTTTCGTTGCCCGACGCCGCGGACTCACCGATGCAACCGATGGATTCCCAAGAGCCGCGCATAGAACTTCGACATCACCACCTCCCCAAGCTCGCCGACGCGGGGTACGTCCGCTGGGAGAGTGACCCGTTCCGCGTCAGACGCGGCCCGCACTTCGAGGAGCCGGGATTCGTCGTGAGCAGGATGATCGAGGCGGACGAGAAGTACCCGGAACGATTACGCGAGGAGTGTGTCGTCATCGGAGGTGCGACGAATGACTCGAACTGACCTCCTCACCGAGGTCGTCAAGGCGGTGGCCGCCGCCGACGGGGTCGAGCCGTCGGCGGTCGAGCCGCTGCACGAGTACATAGACCCCGAAGTGTTGTACAGGCTGGACGGGGTAGAGAACGACACCGAGTGGCGGTTCACGTTTCGCTACGGGACCCACTACGTCACGATCAGCCACGACTCGCGGGTGGTCGTCGACGGGGACTTTCATCGCTCCGAGCGATCGGCGTAGCCACTTTTCGCTGACTCGGGTGCGGCTTCGCGCACCACTCCCCGCGGACGATCCGTGAATCGCCCGTGGGAAGCGAGACCGCAGAGCCGTCTCGCCCTCGTTACGAAAAGCTGTCTTGCTGAGCGAAGCGAAGCGAGGCTCGTGAGATGCGGAGCGTCTCAGGGTGGATCAAAAAGCGCCCTCGGCGAACCGCTCGCTCTCTCGGCTGAGTGATCGAAATACACGTGAAATCGAGCGAACCACTCAGTCCAAATGACGTATCGAGTAAGGGTGGCTGTTCGGTTAACTGCTGAACTATCCGGTAATTTAATTATAGTATAATAACGATATGTTCTATATGAACCATATTTTAGAACGCATCGTGAACACTGTAGCAGAAGCGGAAGGCACAGATCCCACCGCCCTTCCTCCGCTGTACGAGACGATCGATCCCGATGCGATTAACCGACTCATAGAGTCACAGTCAGCGGACTCAGAAATGACCTGTGTAGTGCGATTCGAATATTCGGATCACGAGATAACGGTCGACGAAACGGGAGCGGTCACACTCACTCCCGACGGTGGCACTCGGCCGGAATTACGAGATTAGCGATCAACGACCGGTAAACCGCCTCGGTCGAGCCCCGAGAGTGATTTACTCGGTCGAAGCGATCTCCGTAACGTGTTGGACGAACTCGTTCACCGGAAAGCCCTCGTCGTAATCAAAAGAAGCGAAGACGGCTCGATAGCGTTCGGACGGGAAGAGGAAGACCAGGACGTTGTCGAAAAACAGGGTTTGAGCCCTGCAATCCCGCTCGCCGATGACCGATTTGAATTCGTCACTGGCGACGAGGTTCCCCATAATTCGTTTGTATGCTTCGTCGAGTTCCTCGTCCGTGTAGCGGATCTCCACGTCGTCTCGAATGTACTCGATCTCGAAATCGAGGGTCCGTAACTCGGCGACGAGCCGCGGCGTGGCCGGCTCGAAGTTCTGGGTGGCCTCGACGATCTCTGACATAGCCCAAATCGATAGCCGATCTGCAAAAATCTAGGTGATAGATCCCTTGGTGATTTCTCTGCGTTCGAGACGGAGGTCACCCGAGAGGCCGAGGATCGATTGGCGCCACCTATCTGTAATGGTCCCGGGAGGTCTGCATATCCGAAATGAGTCCGGCGACGCTTGCTGACCGCCCCTACGTCAACTCGAACCTCTTTTCCGACCACTACATAGACGAACGACTCCCCGATCCCGACGATGTCGCCGACGGGCTGGAGCGATACGTCGACGCGAAAGCGCGCGCCGAGGAACTGGACGAGAAGATCGAACGGGCCGACGAACTGGACGACGAACTGATCGACGAGGCCGTCTACACGCTGTACGGACTCACCGACGAGGCGATCGAGACACTGGGGGAGAGAAGTCGTCGACGTCGAGGAGTATCGGAAGCAGCCGGAGAACGACCGTTGACTCCGGCCGCGACGGTTAATAAACGAGTGTAGTCACTAGGCCGAAGCGGATTCTCGTGAGGAGGAACTGAGTGACAGCGGTACTATATACAGTTGCGAATCGAACCAGCAGTCGGGGTCAGGGGTGTCTCTGACATTACGGAACTTTTCCAAGTTCCAGATAGGCCCCCCGATGCTCCTTCCACCAGAGGCGTACCTGCAGAGGACGAGCGAGCGCATACCGAGTTGACGCTGCAGAAGGACGTTCCAGAGTAACGACCATTTTCATCACACCCTCGGGGGACCCGATGGAATCTCACAGAGGTTTACCGTTTACCGAGGACTCACAAGCGGCGTCCGACTTCCCTGCATTCGAGACGGCCATCACCCCGGCAGCTATTGTAGCTGCGACCGGTATTTTGCGTATGAACGCGCGAAGACAGCTCTATATAGCGGGTGCGGTCGGTGCCTCGATATCCTACATTTTCAACGTGTTGGCCTTCACTGGCGAATTCGACGTGATCCGATGGAGTGTGTTTATGATCCTGTTTCTCGTCGTTTTCGCCGGCTTCGAGAAACTCATCGAGTGGGCAGAGCGGACGGAGTCCGAGTGACCCGTTTTGAAGACTGTTCTGACTTTCAGCGCGGGTCTGCGAGTCACGTCGGAGGAACGGACCAGCCTCGGGGCCGGATCCCGAATCGATTCGTTCCGTCACTCCGCCATCTGACTGTCCTCGTCCGTGGCTTCCCCGTCCGGACCGCTCTGATCACCCGCCTCGTCAGTACCCGCTTCACCATCTGAACCGTCGGCGTTGTCCCCGTCGTCGGCGTCGTCAGCGTCGTCTCCGTCATCAGCATCGTCGGCGTCGTTTCCATCGTCGCTGTCATCAGCGTCGTCTCCGTCATCCGCATCGTCAGCGTCGTCTCCGTCATCGGCGTTGTCGCTGTCGTCGGAATCTCCGTCGCCGTCGCCGGCGTCACCATCATCCGCGTCGTCGGCGTCTCCATTGTCCGCGTCGCCACCGTCATCAGCGTCGTCCCCGTCGTCAGGGGATTCGAGCACGATCAGCGCGCTCTCGCCGAAATCGGTGGAAAAGACGCTGTGGATGTAGGTCCCGGAAGCCAGCGAGCCGGTGCCGAGTTCGAATTCGACGGTAGCCGATCCTTCGCCGCCGACATCGACGTCTCGGGCTTCGATGAGCGCCCCGTCGAACCGGTACTCGACGGACTGCTCAGACCCGAACTCGTTGGGATTCGTCACGGTCGCGGTCACCGAGACCGACTCCCCGACGGTCGCATTCGCCGGTGCGGTCAGGTTCGAGACCCCGAACGATTGGATCTGGTCGACCACGCGAAGTTGTGCGGCAGCGCCACTCTCCCGGGTGTACACGCCGTGGAAGAACGTCCCGGTTTCGACGCCAGTCGTGTCGACGGTGGTGTCGAACTCGGTCGATTCACCCGGTTCGAGCGCGACGTCCTCACGGACCAGCACCTCGCCGTCGAACCGGAACGTCACTTCCTGGGTGTCGGCGACGTCGTTGGGGTTCGCGACCGTCGCGGAGACCTCGACGGACTCGTTGCGCTCGACGAGTTCGGGTGCAGTCAAGTTCGCGACGGTGAACGAGGCGCCGGTGGTCTGCTCCGGAACGGTCACGTTCGCGCTGTCGACCACGGGACTCGCGTTCGCGAGGTAGGGACCGTCCTCGCTGCCGTTGGTCGCGACGAAGTCGTAGGTTCCGCTCTCGTTCGTGTCCCGGTGCGGCATCGCGACGAGCGTTTCGTCTTCCGTGAGCGCCGACTGTTCGAACGTCGCCCCGGGCACGTCGTACAGCGTGACCGTCACGTTCTCGTGAAGTCCGGGTTCGAGGTACCCCGACACCCCGATAACGCTCTCGATTACGGCCCCGTCGAGGAGGCTACTGTCGTGGATCGCCACGAAGCCGCCCGCGGAGACGTTCACCGCGTCCACGGTGACAGTCGTTCCGTTCGTTTGCTGATCAGCGAACGAGACTGTTGCTGTGGGCTCTGGGTCCGGAGTGCCCCCATCTTGCGCACCCGCGAGTCCGATCATCCCCACAGCCGAGAGGAGCAATACTGCCGTCATAACGGCCGCAAACGACCGTTTTATGGAGTCATCCATACGACAGGACTCCGCCCGTGATCAGAAAAGTATGCCTTGAATGTCATATCAGACAGACATTCACAGACGCGGAGGCCCGAGTGCGCAGCATTTCGTAGGAAAACACAGTGACGCTCTCGCCGTCGATAGCGGCGTGTTCGGGTGATCTCAGCGTTGACGCCGCAGTCGCTCGTGCCGATTCGCGGAAATCGTATGTCAAAGAGAGGCCCGCAGAGAGTGTCAGACTCGCAGAGAGTGTCAAACGTCGTATGCGTGTGCCTCGAGCGTCTCCAGTTCTACGGCGTCCAGCACGGCCGCGTTCGTCGCCTCGAGAACGACGGGCGGGACGGTCGTTTCCGGTCTGCGTTCCGCCCGCGTCGCTTCGAGGGCCTCGAGCCACCGGCCGAGACAGACGCACCACCGATCGCCCGGCTCCAGCCCCGGGAACTGGAGCTCGGGCCGTGGCGTCACGAGGTCGTTACCCCGCTCCCTGCTGAAGGCCAGAAATTCGTCGGTCATCACCGCACAGAGTTCGTGTCGCCCCCGGTCGTCGGGGTGCGTTCGACAACACCCGTCGCGCTCGAAGCCGGTTTTCGGATCGGCGCTACACGTGGCGAGTTCTCCGCCGAGAACGTTCCGCTCGGGCATACTTGCTGCTCGTGGCGGGCGAATAAAAGCCCCCGTGTCGGGGACTCACCGATGGCAGTGACGCACGCTGTTGATCGAGGCGGCGACACAGATGCGCTCCAGGTCACACGCCCTCGAATCCGTCTTTGAACGAGTTGTAGCCGGAAGGCCCGCGCTCGGCGACGCGCCGGAGGGGATCGACGCTGCCCGTCCGGTGGCGCTCCGCCCAGAGGATCATTTCCTCCTCGAGTGAGTCGACGAGGTCCGGGCGGTCCGCCGCCAGGTCGTCCTGTTCCCAGGGGTCGTCGTTCATCTCGTACAGCTGGTACTCGGGAAGGACTCCGCCCCACATCCCGGGGTGGTACGTCCGGACGAGCTTCCACTCCGGCGTCCGGATCGCTCGCTGGGCGGTGTAGAGGCCGTGGTCGAACACGATCGCGTCCCGTCCGTCCGCGTCCGACGACTCGATTATCGCCCGGAGCGACGTACCCTGCCAGCGCTCCGGCGGCGACTCGCCGAGGTAGTCCGCGATTGTCGGCGCGAAGTCGACGTTCGTTATCAGGTGCTCGCGGGTCCCCTGTTCCATCTCGGTGTCCGCCGGCGGTTTGACGATCATCGGCACGCGCTGGGTGCCGTCGTGGGTGCTCCAGTGCTCTCTGTAGAGGCCGTGCTCGCCGAACTCCTCGCCGTGATCGCCCGAGAGGACGATCAGCGTCTCGTCGTACTGCCCGGTCGATTTGAGGTACTCCAAGAGTCGGCCGACGTGACGGTCGGTGTACCGGATCTCGGCGTCGTACGCTGAGATCATCTCGTTGAGATCGCCGCGCGTCTCGATTCCCTCCTGGGTCGCCCCGCGGAGCGTGTCCCACTCGCGGTGTGCTTCGAGTTGCTCCTCTGTGGGATGCGGCGGCAACGGGGTGTCGCGGAAGCGCTCGATCTCGTCCGCCGAGCGGTTGTACGGGGCGTGGGGGTCCCAGTACTGGGCGTACAGGAAGAACGAGTCGCCGTCGACGGCTTCGAGTTCCTCGATCGCGGTGTCGGTGACGGTCTCGGCGCGCGGGGTCTGAAACGAGACGTGCCCCCACTCGACCGTCATCTCCTCGTCGGGCTCCTGCGGCTGTCTGAACGTGTGCCAGACGTGGTAGAACCACGGCGCGGGGTGTCGCGGGAACGACGAGACGCCGATCGTCGGGATGCGGTTCTGGAAGAACAGTTCCGGGAGCGTCCACCAGGGTCGCTCCGGCTGGTTCTCCGTCCACGACCCGGCCCAGTCGGTCCGGTTCTCGGGGCGGTCGATCTGCTGGGACTGCCGCCCGTGGGTTTCGACGCCGTTCGCGATGCCGAACCGTCCGGAGGTCAAGGCCGCCCGCGACGGCATACACGGGGAGTTCGCGACGTATCCGCGCTCGAACGCGACGGCGTCGTCGATGAGGTCGTCGATGTTCGGGGTCGTCGGCCCCTCGTAGCCGTAGCCGCCGACGTGATCCGCTCGGAGGGAGTCGATGTCGATGAAGAGGACTTGCATGTCATAGAACAGCACTCTCCCGACGCGGATAGGTTTTCGGGGACGGCCGCGGTCGGAGGGAACCGCTGCTGGAGGACCGCGGGAGCGCTGTTAGAGAATCACGGAGCACTGCTGGAGGACCACGGGAGCCGAACCGCGGTGAGGGTGCCTCGCTTTCGACCGCCAGGCGACAGTATAATACCGGGTCGGGGTCGCTGTAGCCATATGGAGCGATTCGACGTAGCCATCGTCGGCGGCGGCCCCGCGGGGTCGTCCGCCGGACACGCCGCCGCGTCGGCCGGCGCGTCGGCGGTCGTCCTCGAAAAGGGCGTCCCGCGGGCTGATCGGCCGGATCGACTGGGTCCCGACTCGACGGACGCCGCGGGCATCCTCGACTACTGGGTGGACATCATGGGCATTCACCCCGACGAGATGCCCGAGGGCGTCGTGCTCGGCGAGTTAGACAGGGCCGAGTTCATCGGCCCGACGGAGTCGCTGACGCTGCGCTCGACGGGCATCGAGTCGTCGTACGACGAGTTCGGATTCTGTATGCACCGGGCCCGCTTCGACGACTTCCTCCGCGACCGCGCGGAGCAAGCGGGTGCGACCTACCGGGTCGGCACGTCGGTCCGCGGCGTCGAGACGGATCCGGCAGCGACGGACGGACCGCGACACCGAATCGAACTCGCCGACGGCGAGGCCGTCGGTGCCGACTTCCTGATCTTAGCGGACGGTCCGCAGCGACAGGTCACGTCGGGCGTCCTCGACGAGTACCTTCCCTTCGACGTCACCGAACGTCTCTCGACCCGAGAGACGAACCACATCGCCTACCAGGAACACCGCCGCCTGCCCGAGGAGGTCTTCGAGGAGGTCGCCGGCGCGATCAAGTTCTGGTGGGGACATATGCCGGGTCACACCGCCTACCCGTGGATATTCCCGAACGACGACAACGTCGCCCGGATCGGGCTGACGATGCCCATCGGGATGGACCTCGACGACGTCGAGAGCCGCGAGGACTATCCCCTCCTCCGCCCCGAGGACGAGCGGATCCCGCAGGGCAAGGAGTACATCCGACGGCTCCTAGAGATGGAGTACGGTGACGAGTACGACGTCGAGGAGGATTTCCCGCTCGTCGAAGAGCGCGGGAAATCGGGCGGGACCGAGACGTACGCCATCTCGTCGACGCGGCCGATCGACTCGCCGACCGCCGCCGGAATCGCCGTCGTCGGCGGCGCGATGGGCGCGACGTCGGCGTTCCACGAGGGCGGCGATCACACGGCCGTTCGAACGGGGGCAATCGCGGGCGAACTGGCCGCTTCGGGCGACCTCTCGACGTACAACGACCGCTGGAAGGACGCCATCGGCGACGAGGTGCTCCGCAACGTCGCGATGGCTGACGTCGTCCACGACTACGACCCGGACGACTGGGACTGGGCGTTCTCGACGGCGCGGAAACTGATGGAAAAGAGCGAAGGCTACGGCCTGTTCGACACGAGCAACGTCCGGGCCGGATTCGGCGCCGCCCGGCTGGTCACCAGCTACAAGCGCAAGAAGTTCTCGTTCCGCAACGGCAAGTACGTCCAGTTGTCCGAATCCGAGTACACGGTGTAGCCGGTTCCGACAGCGAGCCGGAACGGCCTTGGGCGTCGGTCCCGTTCGTCCGAGTGCGCACCCTTAGTCCCCGCCCGAGTTCTCCCGTTACGGGAGCGATGAATCGGCGGCGAACCCGGGTGTGCGACATCCGTGGACCGTCCGCGCCCGAAAGACGGACCGCCCGACACGAGGGTTTCCCGGCCGACGCGGCACGCAGCCCCGGGATGAGGCCGGCCGTTAGTGTTCCGGGCGTACATCGACCTTTTGCGCTACGCGAGCCTGCGGCTCGCTCGGCAAAAGCTCGACCAAAAGCCTGCGTCAGGGGCTTCGCCCCTTCCTTGGCCTCGCGCTCGCATTCGCTCGCGCGAGTGAACTGGCGACCTACCGGGCTCTACGAGCCACTCGGTCGCCAGATGCTGGTGCTCCAGTCCGTTTTACTTTCACTGAGTCTACTAGTAGAAACTCGTCCGGTAGTGTTCCGGGCGCACATCCTTCGATACAATGATTCTACTCACAGAAGACCTGTGGAGTACTTCCGAGACTCGTACAGTCGTAGAGAGAAAACAATAGGTCTGTTCGGCGTGAGACTCCGACGATGACCGACTCGTTCTGGTATCCATCGGTCGAGGATGTCCTCGACATCCACGAGGACATCGTCTCGGAGTATCCCGACACGAGTTCGGGCATCCAGAGCCGTGGCGACATCGAATTCGCGCTGGATTACATCAGCGAAGGGAGCTTCGGGTCAGTTCCGGAGACGGTTCACGAGAAGGCGTTTCATCTGCTTCGGCTTCTCGTCGCCAATCACCCGTCGTGGACGGCAACAAGCGCACCGCACTCAACGCGACGACTGTGTTCTACCTGCTCAATGGGTATCGATTCGACTACGACGACGAGGTCAGGGAGATACTGAAGCAGTTCGGGACGGACGAGACGACGGTCGATGAGGACCACGTGCTCGAATATCTCCGAACACACACGTCCGGTGTCGATTTGAACGAAGTGGTCAAGCGATGTCGAGGCGATCTCGTTGAGTATGGACTCGAACAGCTGTCCGATGACTCATCGGACCCGAACGATTAACCGGATTCATAGACAAGAGATAGATATGGCGACGGAAGAGAAGACAGGCGAACGAACGCCACTCGATGATGTGATGGATGACATTCGTCGAGCGCTCGTGTTGCACGTCGCCAAGGCTGATCGGGATGAACACCGCGATATTTACGACGCCCTCGAAAACGAGTAGCGGTTTCACATACGTCTATTCTCGATTCGCAGACGCGTGAGTTACACTTCCACCGAGCCTACTAGCAGTTTCTGGTCCGGTAGTGTTCCGGGCAGATGTTTTAATGGGTTAACTGGACATCTCGATCATATCCCCTATGAAATCACTCCGATCTCTCCTGACTCGCAGTCGTCCCGGGCGACTCGGACTCGTCGAGGTCGTCGCGATGGGTGTCGGCGGAATGGTTTCCGGCGGGATCTACGCCGTACTCGGCGTCGCAATGCAGCAAGCCGGTAATGCAGTCCCGTTGTCGTATTTCATTGCGGGCGTCATCACCCTCCTCACTGCCTATTCCTATCTCAAACTCACGCTGCACTTCGGCGAGCACGGCGGCGTCTTTTCGTTCGTCGAGCACATCGTCGACAATCCGACTGTCGCCGCGTACGTCGGGTGGATTCTCGTCGTCGGATACGTGGGTGTGATGGCGATGTACGCGTTCGCCTTCGGTGCGTACACGCTCACTGCCGCGCGAGCCATCGCAGGAATCGAACTCCCGCAACTCCTGCGGCCGGTGATTTCGACAATGATCGTCGCTGCGTTCGTCGGGCTCAACCTCCGGGGGGTCCAGGAGACTGGTCTCTTTGAAGATATCGCGGTGTACATCAAAATCGTCATCTTGCTGTCGCTCGCAACCCTCGGAGTGGTTTTCTACGATGGGAGCGTGGCTGCGCTGGACTTCTTCAGCAAGGGCGTCGTCAGCCCCATCACCGGATTCGCCATCATCTTCGTCTCCTATGAAGGATTCCAACTACTGGTCTATGACTACGAAGACATCGAAAACGTAGAACGAGTGTTACCAATCGGGATGTACGTCGCCATCGCTATCGCGATTCTAATCTACGTTTCGGTGTCGTTCATGGCAACGCTCCATCTCACGCCCGAGCAACTCCTCGCCCATCGGGAAGTCGCCCTGGCCGAGGCCGTCTCCAACATACCGGTGCTCGGGAGTGCGGGATTCGTTCTGGTGATCCTTTCGGCGATGAAGAGCACTTCCTCAGGTATCAACGCGACTCTCTTCGGCACCTCGCGGCTCGTTAATAAAATCGCAACGGAGGGAGCACTCCCCCGTCTGTTCTCGTTTCGGAATCGGGACGGAATCCCGGTCTACGCGTTGCTGATCATCGGGAGTCTGACGGCAGCACTCGCAGCCCTCGGCACTCTCAAACAGATCACCGAGTTCGGATCAGTGGCGTTTCTGATCTCGTTTGCAGTCACGAATTACACGAACCTCATACTCGCCGACGAGACGGGGTCGAACCGCTTCATCCCAGTACTCGGTCTGGTCGGTACGGGAGTCGCACTCCCGATCGTTCTCTATCACCTCTATCGGACTGACGTGGAGATTCTGCTCTGGATTATCGGGATCTTCGCGGTAGTCTTTCTCGTCGAGTCCCTCTATGTCGATCGGAGTTCGTTCACACCCGATGTCGACAGTGGGGAGAGAGGCTGATCTGAGCGACGAAATTTCAAAACGGCGAGACGCCCTCGTTCAATGTGGACTCACTCGTTCACTTTCACCGAGCTATTAGTAGAAACTCGCCCGGTAGTGTTCCGGGCGACATTTCAGATATTCTATTAGAAAAGTCTGTGAATAATACGAACGGCTTTAGTCCGGACACCGTCAATGGATGCTCATCGATTGAACCGAATTGCCGATCCCTCTAGCTGACCGATGACACACTGGAACGTACTTGAACGGTCACTGCCCTGGCCACCAGTGGTCGGGGGTTTCTCCTCCTGGCGGTAGCACCGCTCGTTCTCTTCGGCTTCGGCGTGTGGGGCACCTTCCTTCCGAGCGGGCCCATACTGCTGAGTCCAGTCCTCATTGCTGGTACCCTCGGAACCGGGTTAGGAATCAGATACGAGTGGTGGGAACTGCGTCGTGTTATCGACCAAGGGACTGTTGTTGTTAGCGAGGCCCATCAGAACCTGTTAGCTGTCGTTAGCGGGACGTTGCTCACCTTCGCTGGTGTCGCAGAACTGGGGGTGTCTCCGATTGTAGCCGCCAGTTTGGTCGGAATCATCGCAGCCATAACCATCCAAGGCGTGGCTGTCCCAGTGTACTGCGGCGCGTTCGTCGGGATGACCTCTCCGGAGCTGTTCGGGTCATACTGGTATGCGACCCTCGCCGCGGTGCTTGCCGGACTTCTGTTTACCGTCGCCCATCCGGTGTTTCACGGCGTAGGTGGAAAGCTGGGAACGACCGCGTTCGTCGGAGTGTTGATGATCTTGCTGCCGACTGCTGGCTCCTTTCAGAGTGGCACAATCCCCAGTCAGCGTGTACTCTTCCCAGTGGTCGGGTTCGCGGCACTCAGTGCCATCAGCTCCTTCACGGTTCATACTCGCTCGGCTGCGGATCCGGTCTTGGCCTCCGGGCTCGTGGGTACAGTTGGCGGGCTCCTGCTCCCGGTATTCGTCGATGCCTCGGGGGAACTACTCGCCGCGGCCGTTTACTCCGCTTCGTTCGCGGGGATGACGGATCCGAAACGAATCCCGAACGAGTGGTGGATCGGAACGACTGGAATCGGGGTCGGGCTGGTAGTCGTGTACACGACGCCGTTCGTCGGGGGGTCAGGCGGGAAATTGGGGACGATAGCGTTCGGCTCATGTCTGGGTATCCACGGAATTCTCCGGACGCTCAACATCTTTCATCTCTCCCGCCGTGGGTATCAGCCCCCGAAAGAAGAGACGACCTGAACGGTCTCCCGAGACCACCAAAAAATTCTCCCGTCTTTTATGCTTAATTACCTACAGCCCGTCGAACCGGAGACAGCCATTAGTTACTGGAAGCACGCCGGGGGATGACCTAGTAGTCAGTGTCGAGTACAGAAGCGGGGCATCCTTTGACCGGAGAAGTGGTTCAGGGCGGACTCAGTGTTGAGAACGGTGAACCGCCTCGGGGTCAAGCCCCGAGGCACTCGCCTTGCTTATCTGTAGATTCTACACGGCAAGACAGATCAAGACTCATTCCTGATCGCTGGTTCACTCTGGCTGACGAACGGTCATTACAGGAACTGGTGACGTACGCACTGTCTTTTCGGCGACGCTTCCCAAGAGGTATCGCTCGATCCCACTGCGTCCGTGGGTACCCATCACGACGAGATCAATGTCGTGTTCCTCAACGTAGGAACGAATCCCTCGGTAGGGGCTCCCGTGTTCAATCTCGGTTTCTACCGCAGACACAGAAGCTTGGGCCGCTTGCTCCTCGACGGTTTTTACCGCGGATCGGGCTGACTCTTCGAGTGCTTCGAGGATTGCACCGGAACGGACGTCGACGCCCATCGCCATCGTATCGATGATCGAGAGCGTATGGAGGCGAGCATTGTAGGTGTGTGCGATATCGACCGCGGGGTCAACAGCGGCCTCAGCTCCCTCGCTTCCGTCGGTCGGCACCAAGATTTCGGTGTAAGGGCACGTGACTTCGCCGTCGCCTTCCGATTTCGCCGTCAATACTGGCACATCCGAGAGCCGGACGACCTTCTCGGTGACACTCCCTAGCAGATACCGTTGGACGCCGGTTCGACCGTGTGTCCCCATCACGATGAGATCGATATCCTGTTCGGTCGCGTACCGGAGAATCGTCTCGTAGGGGACGCCAGTACGGACGGCTTGTTCAACTGCGACGCCACTCTCGGAAAGGTCGTTGCAGGCCCTTTCAGCGACCTCCTCACGTTCTTTCGTAATTTGGTCGTACTGTGGGAGGTTTTCGAGCGTTCTGGAATCAGCCACACAGAGCGCGTGTACCCTCGAATCATAACGTGTCGCCAAGTCTGCGGCGTACCCGACAGCCGCCTGCGCACAGTCGCTTCCGTCGGTCGGGACAAGGATGTTCTCGAACACACCACCGAATTCGTTCAGGGGCCACATCAAGATGGGAGCCAATTTTCCACAATACACACGTTCCCAACTGATCGGCGAAAACTCCTGCTTGAATGCCACAGCCTACCCATTACAGTTCCACCGAGTCTATTAATCCCTTTTCGCCCGGTAGTGTTCCGCTGGGCAAGCGACGGCGTCGCTGGCTCTGTAAAAGCTCCCCCGTCGTTCGAGAGAGCGAAGTGTTCTCGTGACGACGAAAGAGACGTACTGCCTCTCGGATCACTCCCGATGGTCGCTCGTCGACCTCGGGATCACCTCCGTCGTACGAGTGAACTGGCAACGGCCACCGGAGAAACGAGTGTGATCCGACGTGAGCGGGCTCCCCCCGATTCCGAGTGCGTACCGTCGTCACTGCGAATGGCCTTCGATCGCCTCAGGCGTCGAGCCGGTAGAACAGCGCCTCGAAGTCCTCCCCGTCGAGTTCGGCCATATGCGCCTCCGACTCCTGCCGCAGCGTTTCGATCTCCGATTCCAGCTGTTGGTACCGCGAATCGGATTCGAGTTCGGACAGCGGCTTCTGGGCCATCAGCGCCTCGCGCTTCGAGAGCTTCATAAAGAACTGCCGGAGCGTTTCGGTGTACTCCGAGCGCCGAAGCAGGCGATCGATGACGTCTCTGAGGTCCGGTTTTCCGACCGGCTTCGTGAGGTACGCGTCGAACCCCAGTTCCAGGATGTCGAAGTCCGGATCGACGGCGGTGATCATCGCGACGCCGCAGTTCGTCGGGCGTTCGCGGATCCGCTCGAGGACCTCGTCGCCGGAGAGCCCCGGCATCCGCCGGTCTAAGAGCACGACGTCGACCGACTCGCCGAACCGTTCGAGCGCGGTGGTCCCGTCGTGAGCCGTCTCGACGATGTGGTCCTCCGGCAACCACGACGCGTATAACTCTGCGAGGTCCGGCTCGTCGTCGACAATCAGGACGTGGGGATATGTGCTCATACTGTCGGTGCGCCTGCCAACGGTTTGGGCCGTTGTGGTGATAAGTTTACGGGGGTTGACCACCCCCACGTCCTGAAGGACGTAACTCAGATAGAATGCACCCGCGCTTTCAGGATTATCAGTTTTTGATGGCCGCCGTTGGGTTTCGCTCGCCTGACGCTAAGACTTATTAATTCGCTCTAACAGTACCCCGTATGGGAAACGACGAGGAGACGTCGTCGACTTCCGATAGCGATCGTTCCTCGTCTCTGTCTGAGTTGGCTGATCGTCTCAGCGGCGGGTCCGGCGAAGTCGATAAGGCCGGAGAGACAGGCGGCTCACAGTCACTGTCGGAGCTCGCCGAATCGCTCGAACGGCGAAGCGATGCCGAACCGACGCTCGACGACGAGGACCTCGGCGAGTGGGACTTCGTCGCTCAGGGTGAAGAGAGCGGCAGGGAGTCCGCCCTCGATCCGAAAACGGAGGCCCTCCTGGAACTGACCGGCGGGGCGTCCAACGTCCTCCTGAACGGCCCCTCCGACTGTCCCGCAGAACAGGGGCTCTGTTCGCGACTGATGGAGTCCCGTTCGGAAGAGCGCGTGAACCTCCTCGTGATCACGATCACCGACACGCCGAGCCAACGCCTCTCGGTGCTCGAAAACTACCTCAACGGACCGGTCGGTGAGACGGCCGTCGTCGACGTGCGGAATTACAACCGGGAGGTGAGCTACGACGAGTACGACGGCCCCGTCACGGTCAGAAGCGTCTCGAACACGCAGGACCTCCGACGGATCGGCATCGTGACCAGCAAGATCCTCACGGAGTGGGAGGAGACGTCGGGGCAGACGACGATGTGTTTTCACTCCCTCTCGGACCTGCTCAGCCTGAACGACGACCACGAGCGGGTGTTTCGGTTCCTGCACGTCCTCCGCGGCCGCGTGCAGTCTGCCGGCGTCCGCGCTCACTACCACTTCGACCCACAGCAGCACGACGACCAGACCGTCCGCACGTTCCAGTCGCTGTTCGATACGGTCCTCCAGTTCGACGACGACGGGTCGGTCTCGCTGTTGTGAGCGGGCGTCGATCGCCGCAAACGGACTTCAGCGAATGCAAGGAGGAGCCTCCGACCTCAAGGAGCGAGCGTAGCGAGCGAGTAGGTCGGAGAGGAAACCGACACAGTACGACACCAACCACGCTCGATTGCTGACCGACTCCCAACGACCCGTCACTAATATAAAGGCATAGACACCCATCTGAAGTACGGATGGAGGTCCGTCGTACTGTTCCAGTAAAACTCGACGTGGCAGACAGCGACGCCGACCTCCTCCACGAAACCGTCTCCGAGTTCTTGTGGGCTGCCAATTACGTCGTAGACCACGCGTGGCAAGGCGAGTACAAGACGACAAGCAAAGCCGAACTCCAACGCGAAACGTACGACCACGTGCGGGCAGAGACTCGGCTCCAAGCGAATCTCGTGCAGAACGCCCGCAACAAGGCCGCCGACGCCGTCCAGAGCGTCGTCGCTCGGTGGAAGCAAGGTGATTACGCAGGAAAACCGCACTTCTCCGCCCCGACGCTCGTCTACGACAAGCGGTGTGCGACGTTCAACGACGACCACGCCACACTCTCAACCGTGGACGGACGCATCACCGCCGAGTACGTTCTTCCCGACGAGAACCGCGAGACGCCACACTCGAAGTACTTGTTCAATACTAATTACGAAGTGACGGGCGCAGAACTCCACTACCGAGAGGGGGATTTCTACCTTCACGTCCGAACAAAGGCGGACGTGGAGTTCGAGACTGCCGACGAAGGCAACGACGAGCACAGCACAGTCCTCGGCGTTGACCTCGGCATCGAAAACGTCGCCGTCACTTCGACAGGTACGTTCTGGAACGGATCAGAGTTGAACCACTGGCACCGCGAGTTCGAGAAGCGGCGCGGATCGCTTCAACAACGTGGAACGCGAGCCGCTCACGAAACTATCCAGTCGGTCGGACGCACGGAGACAGGCCGCTACGACCACTTCTTACACACCGTCTCGAAGGAACTCATCGCGGAAGCCGTCGAAACCGACTGCGACGTGATCGCGTTCGAGAACCTGACTGGAATTCGTGAGCGGATGCCGAACGCCAAGAAATTCCACGTCTGGGCGTTCCGCCGGCTGTTCGAGTACGTTGAATACAAAGCCGAGGTGGTCGGCATCTCGGTCGAGCAAGTGAGTCCCACCTACACATCCCAACGGTGTTCGAAGTGTGGGACGACACTCCGCGAGAACCGCCAGACACAAGAGTGGTTCTGTTGCCAGAAGTGCGGCTACGAAGTGAACGCTGACTATAACGCGGCGAAGAATATCGGTCTGAAGTATCTCCGTTCGGCGCAAAAGTCGTCGAGCGGAGGCGCACCCGTAAACGTGCGCTTGAATCGCGGGACGTTGAACGTGAACGGCGATTACGAGCCTGCCTGTGAAGGCCAGAACGAGAGTCCACGCGAAAACCCCAGTGCAGACGCACAGTCTGCACGCCGTCAGACGAAGTCTGACGGAACCCTCAACGAAGCGAACGGCGACGCCGTGAGCGAGTAGGGTGGAGTAGTTTACTCGTCGACGCCTTCTCGCCGTTCCAGATCTTCGAGGTTCCCGAATGGCGAATCGGATCCGGACGCCGATTCCGACTGCGTGGATGACCGCTCGTCGCCCCCCGCAGCGTACTCGGCCGCTTCGGGCTCGGCCGGGGTTCGCCGACGTGGGTCCTCCTGGTCCCGGTTCCGTCCCGTAGACCCCCGGCCCCCCTGCCTGCTGGGTTCGGAAGCGGACTCCGAAGCCGTGTCTCTCGGGTCCGTTCCGGAGTCGCCGAACTCGAAGGGGGAGGCCGTCTCGTCCGTCCGTTCGGTCGCGCTGTCGGCCGCGGATTCGACGTCCTCGTCCTCCGCGGAATCGAATCCCGAGAATCCGCCCAGGGTTCGATCGGCGGCCGTCTCCGATTCGACCGTCTCCGCTTCGTCGCCCCGACGCTGCGTTCCGGAGTCGGCCCCGCGGCCGCGCGTTTCGTGGTCACCGACCGACGACCGTGACTCACTGGAGCCAGTCGGTATCGATGAGCCGCCTCCCTTCGAAGACGGAGCCTGGCTTCGGGTTCCGCTCCCGGACCGCGGCTGCGAGGGCGGCTGTCTCCCGGTCTGTCCCCGCGTTCCTTCCGTGGGCTTCGAGCGGCCTTCGTCGTCCGTGGTGACGAGGGTATCAGAGAAGAGCAGCCACTTGCGTTGTTTCTCGACCCCGGTCAGCCCCTCTTCACAGTGCGGGCAGTACGGTCGAGAAAGCAGGTCGAGGTCGACCGTTTCACCGCAGGACTCGCACTCGCCGGCGTGTGCGTCCGCCGCCGCGGCGTCGCGTTTGAGCGAGGCCAACGTCTCTTGCTCCCGGCGGATCCGCGACAGCGCGTCCTCGTACCGCGACTCTGCACTCGCGAGGTCAGCCCCCAGTTCGTCGGTCTGAGAGACGAGGTATTTGAGGATCGTCTCCAGGTTGTCGAACTCCGAGTCCAGCCGCGACCTGATCTCCTTCTGCTCTGTAGCCAGCTCTCGCTGTTCCGTGGCTCGCGTCTCCCGCTCCCTGTCGAGTTCCGACTCGATCGTCTCGACCCGCTCGGAGAGGGACTCGTACTCCCTGGTGAGCGACTCGCGGGTCGCCTCCGACTCCGACGCCAGGCCCTCCAGTTCCGATTCGACCTCCGCGAGCCGAGTCGCGATCGTCTCGGTGACCTGATCCAGCGATCGACCGCGCTCCGCCTCCGCTTCGAGCGTCGATTGCAGTTCGTCGACGCGGTCCCCGAGTGTATCGAGTTCCTCGGCCAGCGCCTCGACGTCGGTCGCCGCCTCGCGGTCGTTTCGTGACCCATCCGTTCCGGCGTGTTCGGCCTCTGCGGTCGGATCGGTTCGTTCGGGACCGATCGGGAGCGCTCCGGACTCGTCGGTCGGCTCGGACGCCCCTCCGAACGAGGGGTTGCCGCTCCCCGAGTCGTCGAGCAGTTGCATCAGTTCGTTGAGCGTCCAGTAAGAGGAGACTAACCGCTCGAAAAGCTCCTCGCGCGAGATGCCCTGGGTCGCGGCGTGCTGGTCTAACCACTCCTCGAAGGAGGTGGTCGTCGAGGGGCCGTCACCGCTGTCTGGAATGTCGTTGGACATCTCGGTCGGTACAGTTACCGTACCTAAGGTGAGTGAGAACAAAAGTTTTGTTACCGTTACGACCATATTAAACACGATGTCTCCCGCCTGTCGGTGTTCGATCGCGCTTCTCTCTGGAGGAACTGCCCCCGATGGCGTTTGAGCACCGTGTCAAACTGTTCGTCAGTGAGAACCACAGGCTGGTTGTCGCGCTGTTACTGCTGGGTGGCGTGCTCTGTCTCGTCGGTGCGGGCTACGTGTTCAGTACGCCGACCACACAGACGATCACCGAGGAAACCGACCAGCAGACGTTCGAGACCCGCGTGGGGTCGAGCGCGCTGGTGACTCGGCCGACGGCGCTGTACGAACAGGGGGAACGGCTCGAGAACCGTTCGGTCTACTTCCTCTCGGCCTCGCCGTCGATGAGATTCGAGGCCAACACCACGGTACCGTCCGGACAGCGGGTCAGCGTGGCGCAACGGCTCGAACTGGAGATTCTCGGGACCCGCGACGGACAGCCGTTCTACCGCTCGACGCGGACGCTCATCGAGACGAACGAGACCGTCTCGGACGGCCGCGTGACCGCCTCGGAGACGGTGAACGTCTCCGCGGTCGGACGGGATCTCGCGGTCCTGCTGGAGGACGCCCAAGACGTCGGCCAGTTCCGACTCCGATTGCTCCTGGAAGTGACCTACAGCACCGGAGAGTACGAGGGGACGCTTCGATCGACCGCACCGTTCGTGATCCAGGGCCAATCGTACTACATCGACGGGGCGCTCGCGGCCGAAGAGACCGAATCGACCTTCGTCGAGCGAGAGGTCACCCAGCCACCGAGCCCGGCGGAGTACGGCGGCCTCGCGGCGGTCGGGCTCCTCCTGTTCGGCGTCGCCGCCGTCGTGAGCCGCCTCGAAGACCGTGTCGATCCCGAGGAGCTTCGGACGCAGATCGTCCACGACCAGCACGCCGAGTGGATCTCCCGAGGGCAGTTCCCCACCGACTCCGAGAAGCAGTACATCTCGATCCTGACGCTCGAAGACCTCGTCGACGTCGCGATCGATACCAACCGCCGGGTGATCCACGACCCGCAGATCGACGCCTACGCGGTGATCGACAGTTCGGAGATCTACTACTACGCGCTGGACGAGATCCAGGCCGACGAGTGGCTCGACATCTGAGAGGTTCTCGGCCCCGCTTCGATCCGTTCCGTCCTTCGTCGGGTACGGTGTTCGAATCCGGCACTGACTCCGGTGCGGCGCCCGAAGAGTACAAGACGGCGGGAGACGCTGTTGGAGACAACCACGGTCTCTCTCGTATGGACCGCAACCTCTGGTACCTCGGGCTGCTGCTCATCGCGGCCGGCGTCACGTTCGCCGCCGTGCCGAGTGCCGGCTTCGGAGCGCTCTTCGGCGATAGCGCCGACGGACTCCCGGGCGACGGTCGCTCCGAGGGGCCGATCTCCCTCGTCGCGACGGACACCGAGGTGACGGACGCGGGACCCGACTCCGAGTCCACGGACTCGACATCGAGGACAGCAGCCGGGACAACCGAGGACGATCGAACGAGCGAAGCGGGAGTCGTCGTCGCCGCGCTCGTCAACGACGCGGACGCGACGGTCAACGTCACGTACCGGGCGCGCACCGACGCCGATGCGATCGCACTTCGGAACGCCAGCGACACGGTGACGATTCCGCAGGGCGGACAGCATCGACTGTTCGCGCGGTGTGTGGCCTCGACCGAGGCGTCGGGGACCGCACGGCTGACGGTGACCGTCGTGGAAACGAGCACGAACACGACGGCCTCGAACCGGGAACTCGACGTGCGGGTCGCCTACGACTGCACGGGCGGGGAGACCGCCACAGCCCGCACGAGCGGGAGGACCGCCACGGGCCGCACGGACACGACAGCGGGATCGATACCGCTCAGAACAGCCGCCGCTTGAGTTGTTGGACGAGCGTGATGTTCCGTCCGGTCGACCGCATCCGTATCGGGCCGACTCCCACCGCGATGAGCCCCGCCGTGACCGCGACGGTCAACAGCACCAGATCGATGACCAGCACGGCGACGACCGGGTGTATCGCGTGCAGCGCGAGGATGACAGAACGCGGGAGGATCGGGAGGTACCGCCACTCGGAGATGCTGCGCGTGTAGGACCCGGTGGCGTCCGGTGCCCGTATCCGGAGGGAGGTCACCTCCTCGGAGCGCCCCGAGACGATGAACGACGAGCGCGACACCGAGAGGCTGGGGCTCCGCGGTTCGATCACGGTCAGGACGGGAATGAATCCGTCGTTGGCGACGCGGTATTCGACGGTCGCTTCCTCGCCGACACCGATGACCAGCGGGTTCTCGTTCGGCGACTCCGAGCTGACGATGTCGAAGGACGTCGTCCCCGAGGGGACCATCATACTCGCCGTCGCGGGGGCCAGTACGACGAGTGCGAGCACGAGCAGGAACGTCGACGTCTTGATGTAGTTCGAGCGGCGCCGACTCCGCCGACTCGTCCCCCGGTCTCCGGTGAACGCGTCGACGACGAAGCCGACGGCGATGATGCCGATGCCCAGAAGGACCAGCGACTGTGCGGACCCGCCGCCGCTCAGGAGCGCACCGACTCCGATCGCGGCCCACGCACTCGTCAGCCACTCCTGGAAGCCGACGACGCCGGAGCCCAGGTTCGGAATGACGACCACCTGACCGTTGATCTGCAGCGCTTCGGCGACGATCTGCTCTTCGGTGACCGGCGGTTCGGCCCCCGACTGGTCGGTGAACGGGTTCGCGTCGCCGCGGGTGATATAGCCCTCTTCTGTCTCGCCGACGATCCGGTGGGTGGTCAGCCCTCCGCCTTGCAGCTCCTCGGCGACGAAGACGACGACGTCGCCCTCCTGTGGCGGCCCGGCGATGGCCGACGGCACGGCGACGAACCCGTCGCCGGGCTCCATCGTGGGTTCCATACTCCCGGTCTCGACGTAGCCGAGGAGGACCGGCTGTCCGGCCGCCTGCCCGAACAGCATCGCACCGACGGCGAGGATCAGCAGGATGAGGACCCCGTTCTGGACGGCCGTCGAGAGCTTCACGCGAGCGCCTAGACGATCGATCGATATAACGCTTGATACGGTTCCGGGCGCTCGGTGTCCGGCCGTGGTCGACGTCAGCCCAGCGTCGACTCGATGGCCTCCAAGAGATCCGCCTTGCCGTACGGTTTCGAGAGGTACGCGTCCGCGCCCGCTTCCATCGCCTGCTCGCGGACGGCCTCGGTGACGGTGACCGTGCTGACGACGACCGCGATCGACGGATCGAGGGTCTTGATCACCGCCGTCGCTTCGACCCCGTTTCCGCGTTCGAGGTTCAGATCCATCACCACGACGTCGGGCGCGTGGTGACGGGCGAGCCGCACCGCCTCCCGTTCGGTCGTCGCCTCTCCAACGACGGTATGGGTCGTGCTCAGGAATCCGCGGAGGACCGCTCGCTGGAGCCCGAGATCCTCGACGATCAAGACATCGGCCATTGTTGGGTGGGTCGCTACCGCGACGCCTGGGGACCTACTCGCCGGGACGGCGCTGTCAACGTATTGCCCGAGCCGAACAATAAGAATTTGTGATGGCTGTTTGAACTGTTTCGACCCGTCGACGGTGCGGCCTCGATTACTCGGAGCGCTAAACCGTCGAGAAAGCAGAGCTTGAAGACGAATATGCTCTTCGTAACGGGTGATTACGGATTACTCGCCGGGCTTGAATCCGATTCAAGCACCTGAATACAAAGTGGGTAAGGGTACATTATACAGATAGCGACACGGGCCACCCCGTGTTAGGAGAACACTACTATGGCACTCAGCAGACGAAACGTACTGATCGGACTCGGAGCATTGGTCGGCGGCGGCGGCGCACTCGTGGGTACGGGTGCGTTCACCACAGTGAGCGCGGAACGCTCCGTCGAAGTGAGCACCGCGGGCGACGCGAGCGCGTTCCTCAGTATCACGGGTGACGGTGACTACGTCGAAGACAACAGCGGCGACGATGGAACACTGACGATCAACATCGGCGGTCCGGATGGCAGCGGGCTCAACGAGGAAGCGATCACGACGATCGACGGTATCGTCACGATCACGAACAACGCGGCCGACACCGACGCCAGTACGACGGTCGGAGTCTCCACTGATGGCCCGGAATCGGCAGAACCTGGTGACAGCGCATCAGTTCTCGTTCCTTCGGAGGGAGACAACAGCGCGGCTGTGGTCACCTTCTACGTCGGTGAGACTGGTTCCAACAGCGTCGGAGATGGTAGTACCCAAGACCTCGACGAAGGCGAATCCGCAGAACTCGATGTCGAGATCGACACCAGACAGGCGACCGTGGACGACACGGACGCTGAGGACACCGGTCTGACGATCGTCGCCGGGGAGAACTAGTCGAAACGAGCCATAATTATTATAAAATCTTACTATAAATTCAAATTCACTCCACAATGAAACGAAGACAGGTCATCACGGCGATCGGAACGCTCGCACTCGGCGCAGGGACGGCACTCGGAACGGGTGCGTTCGACGCTACGTCAGCTAACAGTGACTCCGCGATGTCGATAGTGACACAAAGCGAGGATGTCGAACTCGATATTGTTCCTGGAGATGATAAAGGACTCACAGTAGGATCCCATGTGTATACTGGTGATAACTCTCCAGAATACATCGACAGTAGCGGTAACATCGCCTTTGATTCTCTTTCTCTCGACGATTTACCACTAGCGATAGCCAAGGATGCTGGAAATGGGATGGCTACCGTCCAGACGGCTGTTGCTGCAGGAACTCCTCCAGGAGATATTGACTTCAGTAATATCATTGCTATAGTCAATAACGACGATCGAAGCTACGATGTAGGATTTGCCTACACTGGATATGGGACAGATGTCGATAATGGTGTGTCGAAAAGCACTGCAAACTCGGTTTTCCAATTTAGAGGAGATGGTTCTCTGCTTTCGCCGGCTAGTAGCAATAACGGAGAAACACCTGCAAATATGGTTTCTGTTGGGAGTGGTAGTAATCAAGGGGTCAATCTTGACGTAGATGCATCGCGTGAAGGTCTGCCGTATGATGATGTGTACAATGATGAATACGAAGGTGCAGGTGACTTCGCTGCAGAAGGCGAAGGAGATCCAGCAGGACGGTCAGAGCTCATTTCGGAGATCACAGCGGTGGCAGACGAAACCCCGACTCAGACAAGCTAGAGCCGTCGAGTAAGGAACTCAAGTTTTAGTTTCTACTAATATCGCTCTCCATATTGGCCTATCCAAATAATAGGAACTTCATATGCTCACTCGCCGCCAACTCGTCGCCGGCCTCGGTAGCGCCTTCGTCAGCGCCGGCGTCGTCAGTTCGACGGCGGCGTTCACCGCCACGTCCTCCAGTTCCGAGGCCTCTTTCACGGTCGTCTATCCCCGCCTCATCGAACTCACGCCCGCGAACGACCCGCCGATCCACGTCGAAACCAACAGCGAAAACCGCGTCACGGCCATCACTCCGGGCGGCGATACGGGGTTGAACCAGCGCGCGATCACGCAGTTTGCGGACATCGTCGAGGTCGCTAACTCGGGGACGATCGACCTCACGGGGCTGTACTTCGAGTTCGAGGCCGAGAGCGACACCCTCTCGACGGAGACGCTCTCGGACGTCGAAGACGCGCTGTCGGTGACCGCCGGCGGCGACACCCTCGAAACGACCGGGGGATCCGGCGACGACCTCCTGGCGGTGAGTCCCGACGACGCCGCGGGCGACGGCGTCCTCACCCCCGGCGAGTCCGTCCCGTTCGGGGTCCAGGTCGACCTCATCGCGGACCACGGCCCGTCGACGCTGACGGACCTCCCCGACCCCGAGGACTACGAGATGACGCTCCGAGTCCTGGTCGAAGGCGAGGAGTAGGCGCTCCGCACGGGAGCTGTCAGCCGGAGCGAATGGAGAGGCTATTTGTAGGTGTCGTTATTATTGACATCCGACGGATGGGCCAACGGGCCGCAACAGAGTTGACGACCGACGACGGCACCGGGGATGGGGCCGAAGAGAGGCTTCCCAAAGACGAGATCTTCGACCTGATGGGTAACCACCGGCGGCGATACGCGATCCACTACTGCAAACAGACCGACGGTCCGGTCGAGTTGTCCGACCTCGCAGAGCAGGTCGCCGCCTGGGAACACGACAAGCAGATCGAGGAGGTCACCTCCGCGGAACGAAAGACCGTCTACACGTCGCTCCAGCAGACGCACCTCCCCCGCCTCGATCGCGCGGGCGTGATCGAGTTCGAGAACGGAACGGTCGAACTGACAGACCGGGTCGACCGACTGGACATCTACCTCGATATCGTACCGGAGAGTTCGATCCCCTGGAGCGTCTACTACCTCGGGCTGTCGCTCATCAGCAGCCTCATCCTCGTCGCGCTGTGGGTCGACTTCCTCCCGACCGAGCAACTGCCGGTCCTGGCGTACCCGACGGTCCTGATCGCGCTGTTCACCGTCTCCGCCGCGTACCACGTGTACGCGAACCGGCAGAACCGCTTCGAGAACCTCGATCGGCCACCCTGATCGCTCAGGCGTCCGAGCGCCGTCGAGAACCCCGAAGTCGCGATTCGGCTGTCGGCCTCAATCGGCCTGGACGCTCCCCCGCGAGGGGGTCCCCGTGACGGCCGCCTCGCTCGGACTGTAGGTGATCGTCGAGTCCCGGTCGTCGAGGACCGCGCTGTCGATCGACAGCGTGGCCGATTCGACGTCGAGAGCAACTGTCGCTTGGCCGTTCGAGGAGGTGAGTCGGGCGGCGTCCAACAGCACGTCGCCGGAGGCGCTGAGGGAAATCTCCACGTTGGTCTCGAAGACCGCGCCGCTGGCGAGGAGGTCCCCGCTCGATTCGACGGTTACCTCGCCGTTCTTGCTCTCGACCGTCGCCTCCCCCAGTTGGAGGTCGCCGGACTCCGTCGCGAGCGAAATCCCGACGTTGGTCGAAATTGTCGCACCCGCTGCGTCGATACTCCCGCCGCCCAACTCGATCTCTCCGTTCTTGCTGTCAACCGTCGCATCGGTCAGGCGCAGCGTCCCGGAGTCGGCGGTGGCGGTGATCGCCGCGTTGGTCGAGATCGTCGCGCGGGCCGCGTCGACGCGACTCCCCGCGAGTTCGATCGCGCCGTTTTTCGCGTCGATCGTGGCGTCAGTGAGCGTCAGCGAACCGGAACCGGCGCTCATCGAGATCTCGCGGTTAGTACTGACCGTCGTCCGTGGCATCTCGATCGATCGGCCGGAGAGCTCGATCTCGCCGTTCTTCGCGTCGATGTGCGAATCGCTGAACGCGAGCGCCCCCGACTCCGCGCTCATCGAGATCTCTCGGTTGGTGCTGACCGTCGAATCCGCGGCGGTGATCTCGCCCGCCGACAGCTCGATCGCGCCGTTCTTCGCGTCGATCGTCGAGTCCAGAAGCGAGAGCGTGCCCTCCTCGGCCTCAAGCGTGATTTCGCGGTTGCTCGCGAGCGTCGCGTCGCCGACGGTGATCGACTTCGCCGCCATCTCGACCTCGCTGTTCCGGAAGTTGATCCGGCCTCCGCCGGCCGCGACGACGAGGTGAGCGCTGTCGTTATCGAACTCCGCGAGTTCGCCCTCGCTGACGGTGCGCTCGCCTTCGTCGTATTCGAGGTCCTGATCGTCGTCGACGTACGCGACCGCTCCGCCTGGCGGGCCGCTCGGGTTACCGGGCTGTCCCGGGCCGCCGCCCGGTCGCCCCGGGCAGTCGTATTCGACGGTGGTTTCCAGCGTCGCGTCGGTGATCGTCGCCGAGCCGCCCCGTGCTTCGACCACGTCGATCCGGAGCGTCGCGGTCCCGGCCCCCCACCCGGCGGCGAACACGCGACGGTGATCGGTTCGCGTCCGCCCTGCGGGATCGTCACCGTGCGGGAGGGGTTTTCGACCGCGACGGAACCGGACGTGACGCTGGCCTCGTATTCGACGGTCATCGACGCGTCGAGGTTGTTTACCAGCTCGGCGACGGCGACGCCGTCTCCGGGCTGTGTCACCGGGGTCTGGGTGTTCGCGACCGCCACGAACGCCTCGCTGTCGTCCGCGACGGACACGTCGACCGGTCGGTCGCCCGCGATGGTGCTGAAGCTCGCGGTCGGCACGATCGTCAACGTCGCGCCGACGAGAATGAACAACAGCCCAACGTACAGCAGCGACCGGTTCATTCGCGTTTCTTATAGGAGGGTAGAGGCCGAACGCCTTGTGTACTTCGACTGGAACGTCCCTTGTCGACCGGTTCCGAGGTCGTAGCTGCTTTCATCCGCCCGATATCGACGCTTCCCGACTACCGTCTCAGCGTTGCCACAGTCGATCCGACGTCACGGGGACGCACCTTCGGTGCAAATATTTAACACGAACCGCAGAGAACGTGTATCTACGCCGACTAGTCTCTAACACCCAACTTCGGACTCAGACTGGCGACCCCCGGACAACAACCGTTCAAGAACATGAACTCGGACTTCCAGCCCTCCATCCAGATTCTCGAAGACAACACCCGGCTGTGGTGGTACGGTGCCATCGCGTTCTTTCTCGTCGGTGACCTCGTGACGACGTTCGCCGGCCTCCAACTGCGGACGATCGTGGAAGCCAGCCCCCTGGCCGCGTGGCTCATCAACGATCACGGGCTCTTCCTGATCGTCCCGCTCAAGTTGGCCGTCGTCTGTGGATTCTACGGGTTCTACCGGGTCGTCCCCGACCCGCACAACCTCGGCGTCCCGCTCGGGCTGTGCGCGCTCGGATTCGTCGTCACGGTGTGGAACGGAGCCGTGATCGCCGCCGCAGTGCTCTGATCACCGTCACCTGTCGCGATCGCCATCGAGCACGTCCGAACGGCCCTCTGATCGTTGCTCGATAGAACGATCGGATCGCCGTCGACTTCCACAGCGGGGCTCGTTCATTCGGGCTCGATCCTCGTCCGACCGCCGTAGCGATCGTACAACCAGATCCCGAACGCGAGGGCAGCGAGTCCGTACTGGAAGCCAAAGCGGGGGTCCCCGAGGGAGTCGAGCACGCGGATCCACGGAGGGGTCCCGTCGGAAGGATACGTTATCGCCGGGACGAGCGGCCACAGGAGAAAGCGCATCTCGTACCACTCGCCGGCGAGCGCGATCCGATAGGTGTCGCCGAGGAAGTGCGAGAGGGTCGCGACCGCGAGCGCGCCGCCGTGTCGGGCGTACCCCCGCCGGCGGGCCACGAACACGAGCACGACGAGCGCTGGGACCATCACGAGCAGCGAGTGCCCGAACGAGCGCCCGCTCTCGAGCACCCCGTAGTAGGTGAGCGGCTTGTCGATCAGATCGGGGAGCTGCGAGCCGACGAACACGGATACCAGGAGCCAGCCGTTCGGGAGCGACAGTCCGCGAACGCGGTGGAGGAGAGCGACGGCGAGGTAGCCGAGAGCGGCGTGGCCGATCGGGAACACTAGCGGAGCCGAGGGGACCGAGACCCATCAAGCGTGTGGTCTCTGTCGGACCCGGACACGCCGCGAAGTCCCCGCAAGCGACAGTTTAGTTAGCCCGGACGCGAACCACGGAGTATGGCGACGGCACGACGCGAACGGTTCATCCGCGCACAGTTGGCGTGGATGCTCGGCGCGACGCTCGTGCTCGTCCTCCTCGACTCGCTGTCTTACGAACTGGTCTTCGTCGTCTCGCTCATCGGCTTTCTCGTCGTCGTCGAACTCACCGCGCCCATCGCGGTGACGCCGGCGTGGCGCCGCCGCCTCCGGTGGCTCATTGGGATCGGTCTCGTCGTCTTCGGCTACATCGTCGTCCGAGAGATCCTCGCGATCCTCCCGCCGGGGGTGATCTGAGTGCGGATCGGCTCCCGGGAGGTGGGCTACCCGCACCTGCTCGCCACCGCGCTGTTCCTCACGCTCTTAGTCGGCATCGCCGTCGGTGCGAGCACGTCGGCGACGACCTACGGCGCGTTCAACCCCGAGTGGGACGGCGCCTCGGGCGTGAGCGCGGTCGCGACGGAGACGGACACCGAGTACCGCGTCGCCTTCGCCACCGACGACTACGGCGGCGTCGACGCCGCCGAGACGGTCGCGTTCGTCATCTCGCCGGAACGCTCCTACTCCGACGCCGAGGCGGCGCGCGTGGAATCGTTCGTCCGCGCCGGCGGTACGCTCGTCGTCGCCGACGACTTCAGACCGCACAGCAACGACCTCCTCGACCGGGTCGGCGTCGCGGCCAGGGTGAACGAGACGCCGCTGCGCGACGAGCGGCACAACTTCCGCTCGGGCGCGCTGCCGGTCGCGACGCGGACGGCGACGGACCCCTACACCGAGGACGTCGAACAGCTGACCCTGAACCACCCGGCGACGGTGCGACCGAACGGGAGCGCGGTGCTCGTCCGCTCTTCGAACTTCTCGTATCTCGACCGCGACGCCGACGACGAACTCGACGACGACGAACCGCTCCGATCGTACCCGATCGTGACCGTCGAGCCGGTCGGTGCGGGCGATGTCGTCGTCGTCAGCGACCCGAGCGTCTTCATCAACGCGATGCTCGAACGACCGGACAACCGCGCCTTCGCCGCGGCGCTGATCGGTCCCCACGAGACCGCTCTCCTGGATCGCTCCCACGTCGACGAGCGGCCGCCGCTCCGGGTCGCGCTGTACCTCCTTCGCGGATCGCCTCTCCTCCAGTTCTTCGTCGGCGCGACGGTCCTCGGCGCGGTGGCGGTAGTCTCGCGTCGCGGCTTCGAGTCCTAGCAGCGGACACGAGCCGCACAGACGCGGTAGCCGACGACCGACCGGGGGCGCGCCCGGGCCGCTCTCCCGGAAGGCCGCATTTATATGTTTCTGCGCGTATATGTAATCAACGAACGCTGTCACGCCCGGCAGACGTCGTCTCTCCCTATGATCTGCAGCCACCGATCGACGAAGGTTCACCGCAGCGACGCGCGACAGCCACCCCTCCGTGCGGAACGGCGGGCTGATTCGCTATGAGTTCGCCCGAGGAGGTCTACGACGCGATCGTCGAGGAGACCTCACAGCTCCTCGTCGGCAACGAGGACGCGGTGGAGGCGCTCACGATCGCGCTCTTGACCGACGGCCACGTCCTCCTCGAGGGCGTCCCGGGCGTGGCCAAGACGACGATCGCGAACCTCTTCGCGCAGGCGTCGAACCTGGAGTACCAACGCATTCAGATGACGCCCGACGTGCTCCCGGCGGACATCACCGGGACGCACATCTACCGGGAGAACCTGGGCGAGTTCGACCTCCAGCGGGGCCCCGTCTTCGCGAACGTCGTCCTCGCCGACGAGATCAACCGCGCGACGCCGAAGACCCAGTCGGCGCTCCTGGAGGCGATGGAGGAGGGTCAGGCCACGATCGAGGGCGAGACGCTCGATCTGCCCGATCCGTTCATCGTCGTCGCCACGCAGAACCCCATCGAGTACGAGGGCACCTTCGCCCTGCCGGAGGCACAGCGCGACCGCTTCCAGTTCAAGATCGTCGTCGACGTGCCCGATCGCTCCGACGAGCGGGAGATCCTGAAGCGGTTCGACCGCTCGCCGGAACTCGCGCCGTCGGACATCTCGAACGTCGTCGAGTTAGCCGACATCGACGCGGCGCGGCAGGCCGTCGCGAACGTCCACGTCGACGAGAAGGTGTACGACTACATCCTGGATCTGGTCTCGGCGACGCGCGAGCACTCGGCCATCGAGTACGGCGCCTCCCCCCGCGCGTCGCTCGCGTTCCTCCACTCGGGGAAGGCCGCCGCGGCCATCCGCGGGCGCGAGTACGTGATCCCCGACGACGTCAAGCGCCTCGCGCCGCTCATCCTCTCGCACCGGCTCGTGCTCGACACGGAGGCGGAGATCAGCGGTCGCGAACCCCGAGACATCGTCGAGGAGGTGGTCGAGAGCGTCCCCACGCCGGAGTACGAACTCCGAGAGGCGACGCCCTCGACCGCCGATGACGACGACTGATCAGCGATCACTATCGGCGCGCCGGCGACATTTTTACTCTTCCGCCGAAGCGGGCTCCCAGCGACACGTCACGACGAACTCCTCCTCGGCTTCGGGCGTGACTTCGGTGACGACGGGCGTGTCCAGTCCCCGGGCGACGGTGACGGCGAGGAACGACGCCACGGGCGTGTCGAAGGTGCTCGCCGACCCGAACCGACACCCGCCGATACGGACCGTCAGCCGGCCGTCCTCGACGTCAGTTTCCGCGTTCGCCGTCTCGACGAGCTCGAACAGTTCGACCAAGGCGTCGGTCGCCTGCCGGGCGAGCGTTCCGGGGTCGGTCCCGAGCGGTCCGTCCCGGTTCCGGTCGAACTCCTCGAACAGGCCGACGCCGCTGGGCGTGACGGCGAGGCCGCGACGGGTCTCCTCGTCGGCCACCACGAACGTGTCTCTGAGTTCCGCCGCCGACGGGAGGGCGTAGTCACGGTGCTCCGGAACGAACAGGCGGACCGTCTCCCGTTCGGCGTCCGGGACGTACACGGTCGTCTCCTGGAGGCCCAGTTCGTCGACGATCGCCGCGTGGTTCGAGGCGTGCGCTCCGAAGACCGTCGCCCCGACGTCGACCGGGATGAACTGCTCGGGACTGAGATAGCGCGTGACGGCGGCCGAGAACACTCCGATCGCCCCGAGTACGACGAGGACGTCTCTGACGGGCGGAAAGAGCACCGCCCCCACGAGGCCGGCGATGCCGAGTCCCAGTAGGACGATTGCGGTCTTCCGGTACTGGCCCCGACGGAGGCGTTCGTAACGTCGTCGGAGACGGGCGTTCTCCCGCCGGAGCGACGCGATCTCTTCGGCATTACCTGCATCTGAATCGTCTGTATCGGCGGCGTCCTCACGGTCCGTTCCCGCCGGAGACGTTCGCTCGCCCTCGGTCGACGACGTTGCGTTCGCGGGGCCGCGCGCTCGTCGTTCGTCCGCTCGTCCCCCATCGCTCGCGGCCTCGCGTGGTCGTGACTCGTTCGAGGGCACCCCCGCCTGGCTCTCGTCGGTCATCGGTCGCCCTCCGCGGTGACGAGGCCGAGCGCGACGCGTTCGTATCGGTGCACCGCGTACGCGAGCAGCGCCGCGAGCGCGAGGAACGCCAGCGCGGACTGCCAGAGCCACCGGAGACTGTTCACCAGCACCCAGACGACGCCGAGGCTCGCGAAATACGCGAGTGCCAGCCGCCCCAGTTGGTGTCGTGTCGGTGCCCGGCCGTACGCCGCGCCCACGAGGAGGAAGAACGCCGCGAACTGTGCCAGGGCCATCGTCCAGGTGCTCGACGCGGCGAGCAGCGAGACGATCCCGAGTTGGGCGAGGACGAACGCGGCGGGGCCGGCGCTCGCGATGGCTGTACCGAAGACGAGTAGGCCCGCGAGAAGCCCCCACGGTCCGTGCGTTACGGCCAGCGTGCCGGTGAAAAGAACGACGCCGACGCCGTCGAGCGGCGTGAGCGCGTTCGTCCCCAGCGTCGACCGAAACGACCGCCCAACGAGTTGCAGTCGCTCCTCCATCAGGACTCACCCAGGGCTGTGGCCGCGCTGGTCGTCGCCCGCTCGACCGCGGTCCGCGGCGCGACTTCGTAGGCGGTGACGTTCTCCAGCCGGTCGAGCCGGGCGCGGAACTCCTCGAACTCGACGAAGCCGTCGTCGCCGACCGTCTCGTCCCGTTCGAACAGCGCGCTCGGCGTGATGAACACGCTCACGCGGCCGCTCTGTTTCGACGCGAGGACGGCGGCCTCGTACGTCTCGACCTTCGCCGTGTCGTCGGTGACGAGCACCAGGTGGTGTCGACGGTCGGCGTCCGAACACGCGGCGCCGACGGCGCCGAACAGCGGCCGGTCGCTCACCCGGGAGACGTAGCTCTCCGTGTCGGCGAGGAACGGCCGGAGCCGACTCGCGAACGGCGAGTCGTCGTCGAGAAGCTGTCCCCGCGAGCCGGCGTCAGCGGGCGAGATCGGGCGCGAGCGGTCGACATCTCGACGCCGGCCAGCGCCCGAATCGAGGTCGAGGAGGCGGCTCCGGACCGTCCGGTAGGCCGTCGCGGACGCCGACGGGCCGTACTGCCAGCGCGTTCCGTCGTCGTCGACGAGCCGTGCCGAAACCGGGTCGCCGTACGACTCCGCGGCGTAGACGCACCCCAGGGCGATTTCCCGGGCGTAGTCGAGTTTCGTCCGGCCCGTGGGTCCGGACCCCATATCCGCTCCGGCGTCAAACACCAGCGACAGCTGGTAGTCGGACTCGGATTCGAACTCGCGGATGTACGGCTGGTTCATCCGGGCCGTCGTCTTCCAGTCGACCCGCGAGAGCGTATCGCCCATCACGTACTGTCGGGTCTCGTGGGGGACCAGTCCCGGTCCGGTCTGATCCGTCGAGTGCTCGCCGTACATCGTGCCGACGGCGTGACCGCCCTGTCCGACGTGGACGTCGTCGGGCGCGGGCGGCTCGACGAGACACTGGGCGTCGGCCGCCAGCGACACCTCCTCGGTGAAGTAGCCCGCGCGATCGCCGATCCTGACGCGGACCGTCTCGAAGGAGATCCGGCCGGCGACCGGAAGCGTCACGCTGCAGGTGGTCGAGGCCGAGCGCTCACCCGGCTCGATGGTCACCGTTCGGTGGTCCCGTCCGGGGCCCCGAACGCTCGGTGGTTCGACGAGTTCGACCTCGACCGGTGCGTCGACGGGGGTCGACAGCGACGCGCGCAGCGTGATCGCCGTCCGGTCGCCGACGAAGACGCTCGTGTCGGCGACGGAGACGGTCGCCGACAGGGAGCGATCGACGGTCTGCATCGTCCGCGCCGCGTCGACCTGCGCGAGCAGGAGCCACGCGCCGAGTCCCCCCGCGGCCAGGAGCGGCGTCGGCTCGCCGAGGGCGACGGCGAAGAGGGCGAAGAAACACGCGGCCCCTGCGAGTGCGGCCCACCGGCGGGTCGGAAGCATCGTGCTACGGATTCGTGGCACCGAAGTTGAATGTTTGTGTTCGCCGGCCCGCGAGACGGACTCGCCGGCCGAACCGCGAGGCGGACTCGTCAGCCGAATGCGAAAACACATTAGGTTCGCACGACTGGCTCCGGACAGTGCGCGGAACCCGGGGAGTCTCGATCCGTCTGCTGCTGACGCTCCTGGTAGCGGTCAGTGTCGTCGCCCCGACGTCGGCCGCGGCCGCCGTGGTTGTCGCCGGCGCGCCCGCGGACCAGCCACCCGCGGACACCTCGTCTGCCTCGTCGCTCGGTGACACCACACGGTCGTCGCCCGTCCGATCGCTCGGGGGGACGGCTCTCCAGTACCAGGCCGAAAACGGGACGAGC
Organism: Halobellus limi; assembly: GCF_004799685.1. Taxonomy (NCBI): domain Archaea; kingdom Methanobacteriati; phylum Methanobacteriota; class Halobacteria; order Halobacteriales; family Haloferacaceae; genus Halobellus; species Halobellus limi. The sequence continues at coordinate 1,169,091 of NZ_CP031311.1, read as the reverse complement.
GGCAACACCACCGACGGCAACGACAGCGACGTCCTCCATCGGAACCCCGAGGAAGTCGAGAGCGAGAACCGCCTCGACCGCCTCGTCTCGTACCTCTCGGGCGACCTGAACGGCCGCATCGGCGAGAGCTCGCTCCGGCTCAGCCAGGGAGAGTACGACGCCGCCAGGTCCGTCCTCGGCGACGACTACTCCGACTCGCTCGGGAAGTACGTCGACGTCGACGGCGAGACCGACGGCGACGGGGCGAGCGAGGAGTACCGGACCGTCCAGGAGACCCAGCGCGAGTACGCCGACACGGTCGGCGAGTTCCGCGAGACCCAGCGCGAGTACGAGGAGGCGAGGCAGGCCGGCGACGGGGAGCGGGCGCGCGAACTCGCCCGTGAGCTGAACCGGCTGGCCGACGAGGGCGGATCCCAATCGGATCGGTTGATCGACGCCTACGGCGGGATCGCGAACGCGACCGGCGACGACCTCTCCGAGAGCAGGGAACGTATCACGGCGGTCCAATCGGAGATCACGGACCAGAGCGAGGAGATCGTCGCTCGGGAGTTGGTCGAGACGCGCCTCGTCGTTCGCTCCTACGATCGCGATATCTCCTTCTCGGATCCGCTCGTGGTCTCGGGCGCGCTCGAAACCGCCAACGGAACGCCCGTCGAGACCGAGACGGCGCGCTTCGCCGTGGGCGGGCGGACGGTTCGAACGACCGTCGACGACGACGGAACGTTCGAACTCGCCTACCGACCGACGGTGATCGACGCGAACACCTCCGAACTCGGTGTCGAGTACCGGCCAGCCGACGCCTCGGTGTACCGATCGAGCAACGAGACGCTGGCCGTCGACGTGACTCAGGTGACCGCGACGGTGCGCACCGCCAGACCCGCGGAGGCGTCCTACGGGTACGCAGACCGGATCGCCGTCGACGCGTCCGTCCGCGCGGACGACACCCCGGTCGCGGACTACCCGCTCTCGCTCTCGCTGGAGGGGGCGTCGCTGACGACGACACCGACGAACGCGAGCGGCCGCGCGACGCTCACCGGGGTGGTTCCCGCGAACGTACCGACAGGAGACGCAACACTCCGCGTCGCGTCCGATCGCGACGACCGCGCCGTGCGAGTCGAACCGGCGACCGAGTCGCTGCCGATCGAATCGGAGGCGACGGATCTCTCGGCGGGCGCCAGCGCGAACGCCGAGGGAACGGTCGTCGTCGAGGGGCGGCTCCTGACGGCCGAGGACGAGGCCGTCGAGGATCAGCCGGTCTCGGTCGAACTCGGCGGCCAGTCGCTCGAAACGACGACCGGTGCGTCGGGAACCTATCGGGCGGCGATCGACCCGCCGGTGGACGCGGACGTCGAGAACGCGACGGTCTCCGTCGCCTTCGACGGCAGCGGGACGAACCTCGAATCCGCGGAGGCGACCGCCGCCGTGACGCCGGCCGACGCGGTCGGGCAGGAGATCGACGGCGAGGACGGCGACCAGAGCGGGGTCGCTTCGGGCGAGTCCTTCCCGCTCAACCGCTCGGAGCTCCTCTGGGTGATCGCAGGGGTGGCCGTCGTCGGAATCGTCACCGTCGTGCTCCTCCGGCGAAACGGGGCGGCCGCCGGCGACGACGACACCGCGGCAGATGCCGCTTCGCCCAGTGAGGCCGGGAGCGATCCCGAACCCCCGACAGCGACCGATCCCGACGTGTCGGAGTCGGCGCTCCAGTCGGCCGCGACGGCGCTCTCCTCCGGACGGCCGAACGACGCCGTCGTGACGGCGTACGGCGGCGTCCGCGAGGCGCTCGCGGCGCGGATGGACGTCGATCCGAGCGCCACCCACTGGGAGTTCTACCGTCAGTGCGTCGACCGCGGGATCGACGGGGCGGCGTCGCTCGAATCGCTGACGACGGGCTACGAGAAGGCGGCCTACAGCGGGCTGGCGGTGAGTGACGACGACGCCGAAGCGCTGTTGGAGAGTGCACGGTCGCTTCTGGATGCGACCGAGGCGCGATGATCCCGATCCATTCGGCTCGCTACGGCTCTTCGGCGCGCCCGTCCCGCGACCGGTTCCGTTCGAACAACTGATTTTTGTGTACTGACACCGACATTCGGATAGATGCCCGAGCGCGCAGACTGGAAGCTCTACCTTCCCGAGTCGGTTCGCACCCTTCCGGCCGACCTCGCCGCGGTGCTCACCCTCGTGGGACTCCAGTTACTTGTCACCCTCACGCCGGTGCTGAACGAGACGCCGCTGCGGGTCGTCCTCGGTCTGCCGTTCGTGCTCTTCGTCCCCGGGTACGCCCTGATCGCCGCGCTGTTTCCCGAGCGCGGATCGACGGCCGAGGAGAGAACCGACACCGACGGAACGGACGACCCAGACGGGACCGCAAGAGGCGAGTCGGGGATCGACGGCATCGAGCGGGTCGCGCTCTCGTTCGGGACGAGCATCGCCGTCGTGCCCCTGCTCGGGCTCGTGCTCAACTTCACGCCGTGGGGGATCAGGCTCGTGCCGATCCTCGTCGCCGTGAGCGGGTTCACCGTCGCCGCCGTCGCCGTCGGGTCAGCCCGGCGGAAGGCGCTCCCCGAGGACGAGCGGTTCGCGGTCCCGTACGACCGGTGGTACCGGGCGGCGACCGAGGAGCTGTTCCACCCCGACTCCCGGGCCGACGCCGCGCTGAACGTCCTGCTGGTGGTGAGCGTGCTCCTCGCGACCGCGAGCGTCGGGTACGCGGTCGCGGTCCCGAAGACCGGGGAGTCCTTCAGCGAACTGTATCTCCTCACCGAGAACGATGAGGGCGAACTCGTCGCCGACGGCTACCCCGAGGAACTCGTCGAAGGCGAACCCGCGTCGCTCGTGGTCGGCGTCGGCAACCAGGAGCATCAGCCGACGAACTACACGGTCGTCGTCGCCCTCCAGCGGGTCGAAGTGGCCAACAACTCCACGACGGTCCTCGAAGAAGACCGGCTCCGGACGTTCTCACCGCGGGTCGCGCACAACGAGACGTGGCACCGGCCGCATCGGATCGAGCCGACGATGACCGGCGAGCGACTCCGACTGACGTATCTGCTCTACAAGGGCGCGCCGCCCGCTTCACCGAGCGTCGAGAACGCGTACCGGGAAGTCCACCTGTGGGTCACCGTCAGAGCGGCGTAGCGGACGAGAACGGCGTGGGGCGTTCTCGACAGCCTGACGACCCCCGATCTCGCTGAACCCTCCGACGGCCGTCAGTGGCAGGACGACACACTTTTCACAAAATCGACGGGACTGATGTAGTATGAAGCGGCCCCGCCTTCGCACCGTCGTCCTCCTCGCCCTCGTCGCCGCGCTGCTCCTGGCCGCCGGGTCGGCGCTGGCTTCTTCGGAGTATACCGTCGAATCGACGTCGAGCATCGACACGCCCTCCAGAACGGTCACGGTCCTCGGAGAGGACTACACCGTCTCGTCGCTCGGTTACAGAGACGTCGGCGAGACGGTCCCGGTGGAGGTGACGCGGCCGGGAGACGAGGGTTTCACCGTCAGTATGTACAACGGTGACGGACTGACGATGGATTCCGTGGAGGGATCGGAGAACGGAACCTACACGCTCGATCAGACCACCTCGCTGGAACGGGGCACGTACGTGCTCTCGCTCGAAGTCGGGGACGATAGAGAGGCGATCCAGCCGATCGTGATGTCCGGCTACGACTTCGCAGTCGACGCTCCCGAGGAGGTTCCGGAGGACGAGCGCGTCTCGATCACGGTCGAACTGACTGACGACACGGAGCGGCCGAACTACGTCGACGTCGTGGTGATGAACGATTCGACGCACCGATACGACGCGGTTCGCGTCGACGACCGGACGTACAACGTGGTCATCGAGGACCTGGACCCGGACGAGTACCGGTTCTACGCGGCCGCTCGCGGAGAGGAAGAAATCAACGGTCGTGACGAAGCGACCGGCGTCAGCGCCGTCCAGCGGCTCAACATCACGGCCGAGGAGGAAGAGCAGACCACAACCGAGGCGCCGAGCACCAGTACGACGACGGAGTCCTCCGGCGGCGGGGGCGCGCAACCCGGCGGTTCGGCGGGAACCGCCACGTCGACGCCCGCGACGGAGACACCGACGAACACGACGGCGACGCCCGAGAACGTGACCGCCACACCGACGAACGCGACCGTGACGGACGTGTCGACGCCGGCGTCGCCGGGTACCGATGTCGACACGAGCACGGACTCGTCGGCGGGGGAGTCCGGCGGGTCGACGGCGACTGACTCGGACGTCATCGAACCGTCGACGCCGACTGACTCGGACTCACAGGCACAGGGAACCGGGACGTCGACCCCGATGTTCCCGCTCAACGTCGTCGGCGCGTTCCTCGCGCTAATGCTGTTGGTCCGACGGCGGTACTGAGCCTGAAATCCGAGAAAGAAGGACGAGACCGAAAGGGTTCAGCGGCGTCGCCGCAGAACCATCGCGGCTCCGAGCAGTGCGACGACCGCGGGGACAATGCCGAATCCGGGCGTTTCGGTGGAACTCTCTTCCTCGACGTTCACGGTCCCAGCCTCAACTTGGTCGCCAGTGTCGACCTGAGCGCTGACGTCGTAGGTGCCGGCCTCCGGGAACGGCATCTCATAAGTGACAGTCCTCGTGTCGCCTGCTGAGACGTTGTACGACGACGTCACCATAATGCCCTCGCCGCGATACAGGGAGAGGTTGATTTCGCCCTCTTCATCTCCAGTGTTCTGCAGCGTCACGTTGACGAGGACGGTCTCGTCCGCGGTGATATCGGTCCGTGAGAGTCCGGCGTCGGCGATGGTGACGTTCGCCGGCTCTGTCGGTTCTTCGACGGTCACGGATCCCACGTCGACGCTGTCACCGGCTGCGGTGACAGTCAAATCGTACGTGTCGGCTGAGTCGATTGTCGTTTGGAGATCGACGCTGGCAGTACCGTCCGCGGGGACCGAGGTGGTCTCAGAAGCCGAAATCGATCCATCTGCGGAGGTCAGTTCGACCGTTGTCTCCCCTTCCGCGTCACCCTGATTTTCGAGTGTGACGTCAACAATCACCTGGTCACCGACCGTGATGTTATCGTCCACGGCCGAAGCGCTCTGGATGCTGATGTCGGATTCAGGCTCGGTCGTATCGACCTCGTTCAGCGTCACGGTGACGTTTTCGTCGCCACCCGCTTCGGTGACGTTCACTTCCCGGACATAGGTCTCGTCGACGAACTGCTCGGCGTTCGGTGGTCGTTCGACGCGGACCGTGTAGTTCCCCGCGGCCTCGATTCCCGGCTTGTCGCCGACGACGAGGTAGCCCCGTTCGTCGGTCAGGCTTCCGAGTCGGGCGCTTGTCGGCTCGGGCGTTCCGGACTGGTTGGGAACGATGGTCACCAGCGCATTCTCGACCGGTACGCCGGACTCGTTCTCGACGCTGACGTTGAGCACGCCGTGAGCGTCCGGGACAGTCTGCTCGGCGAGGTCGTAATCGCCGGCACCGACCTTGACGGTTGTAAGCTCGTATAAGTCCGTCACGCCGTCGCGCGGCGCGAGCGTATCAGTCTCCGCGTCGCGTTGTCCGACCGCGACGCTGTAAGTCTGGTTCGCGCCGACCGGGACAGCGAACTGACCGGTGTCGTTCACCTCTTCGGAGACGAAGGAGCGCGCGCTCTGTCCGACCAGGACGTCGAAGTCAGTCAGGGAATCGCCCGATTCGTTCTCCAGTTGGCCGGTCACGTTGACACGCTCTCTGACGACGACCGTGACGTTACGCTCACTGTCGATCTCGAACTCCGTCGTGTTCCACGCGTAGTCGTCAGTCCCTCTGACGCCAACGCGGAGCGTCCCGTTCACCTCGATGCCGGGCGAACTCGCCCCGTCGAGGACGACCTCGCCGGTCGCGTTCGTCGTTCCCGGGTGGTGCGAGGAGGCGGCTCCCTCGAACTGCTGGAGATCCACCGTCGCTCCCGAGACCGGTTCGCCGTTCGTGTACTCAACCGTGACGTTCACGAGGTGTGCCGGCGGCAGCGTCAGATCACCCACATCACGGTCCTCGTTCTCAAGCTCGATTGCACTGAATGTGTGGAGGTCGGGGCGGCCGTCCTTCGGGAAGTTCGGTCGGTCGCCCTCCACATCGATCTGTTTGAATCCGAGCGCGTAGAACTGGTTCGGCTCGGGGTACAGCTCGAAGTAGCCGCTGTCGTTGGTCGGACGGTAGTCGCCGCCGTCGCCGCTGCTGAACAGTTCCATCCGGTATCCGGAGACCCCGTCACCGTTCCAGTACTCGACACTGCCGGAGACGGTCACGTTGCGATCGAGCGTGACGTTGACGGTGTCCTCTTCTGTCACGTTGACCCGTTCGTACTCGGTTCGTAGCTCCGTCCCTTCGGGGGCTGACGCCCGGATGTCGAGCGATCCGTTGGCCTCCACGGTGAGCGTGCCGTCGGAGACGGTGGTGTCGCCGCCCCACTGGTAGGCGTCGTTCGCCGTGCTCCAGATCTCGATCGTCGCGTCCTCGACGCGGTCTCCGCTCGGATCGAAGACGTTCACGGTGAGGTTGTGCGCTTCAGGAAGCGTGACGGTTCCGAGTTCGGCTTCCTGTGCGCTCGTCACGTTAGCGATGGCGTAGACGTCGACGGTGCCGTCCTGCGGGTAGGGTGGAGTGAACTCGCTGTCCGCGTCGCCCTGAACGAACCCGACGTGGTAGGCACCGTCGGCGGCGACACGCGCATCGAAGAACCCGTTCTCGTCGGTGGGGACGGTGTCGCCGACACCGTCACCGACCGGGTTGACCTGTACCACTTCACCGGCTGCGGGCGTTTCCCCGTCAGATTCGAGGATCGTCCCGTTCACCGACGCCGCCGGTTGGAATTGGACCGTGATGCCTCCCGGCTCGTCGACGACGACGTTTCGTCGATTCGTATCCGCGAGGCCCGAGTCTTCGGGCGCGTCCACGTACACGTCGATCGAACCGTTCAGCTCTACGCCGGGCGATTCAGCGCCGTCGAGCACGACCGAGCCGTTCTCGTTCGTTTCGCCGGTGACGCTGACAGCGAATTCCTCTCCGACGTTGTTGTCCGATACGTAGACGTTAACTCCGGAGGCGTTGGAGCCGTCCGGGTTCTTCACGGTGATCTCGAACGGATGCCCGACGCCGAGTTGCTGGGTAGCCAGGTCGATGTCGTCCGTTCCAGTCTCGACCCGTGTGAGCGATTGGACATCCGGAACTCCATCCTCCGGGAAGTCCGTTTGCGTGTCGATCCCATCTTGTCGGAAGCCGAGTTCGTAGCTCGCATTACGCAGGAGCGAGAGCCTGAATTCACCATCTGGGGAGAGTTCTGTATCGGCGTAGTGGCCCGTCTTCGGACTCTGAGCGAACACTTCTCCCTCTGTCACGTCGGTGTCGTCGGCAGTCGTGAGATTTCCGGTGACGTTGAGTAGTCCCCTCGCGTCGAGTATCACCGTCTCGTTTTCTGTGACCTCAAGGTCTCGTTGTGCGTAATAGCTATCAGACTCGAGTAAGACATCTACCGTCCCGTTGACTTCCAGGCCGGGCGTCCCGCCGACGTAGGCCCAACCGGTTTCGTTAGTTTCCAGTGCTACGCCGGAGTTGAAGCCTTCCTCGTTTCGGTGGTTCACTTCGATCGTCTCATTTGAGAGCGGATCGCCCGACTGATTGACAAGCCGGATCTGGAGGCGGTTACCCTCGGGAAGCGAGATATCGTTTTGCGTCTGTCCGCTAACGGAGATTTGATCGGCGCTGTAGACGTCAGGCACGCCGTCAATCGGGTACTCTTCTACTCCCTGCCGGAAGAGAACCTGGTAGTCTCCCGGAGTCAACGAGAGCTCGTACGACCCAGTATCGTCGGTCTCGTCGAACTCGACTTCTCGATCGTCGTCGAATTCTCCGTCTTCAATGGGGAGGTAAGTGATGGTAGCGTTCGGGACCGCATCGTCGTCAGCGTCTCTAACAGTTCCGGTGACCGTGCTACCCGATAATTGAACGGTGATTTTCCGGTCGTCACTCAGATCTGGCACGTTCGTCGTGTTGTTGACGCCGCGGTACGCCGCTCCGACGGTCACGTTGCCGACGAGTTCGAGGGGAGCATCGCCCTCACGGAAGAAGTACCCGCTCTCGTTCGTGGCGTTGCGCTCGCCGTCCTCAATAATAGCATCGCCGTTCGTATGTCCGATCGCGACGTCGGCGCCCTCGATCGGCTCACCGTCCTGGTCGACGACCTGCACGGAGACGTTGTAGGCTTCCGGAATATCGACCTCACCAACGCTGATGTTCTGATCCGCACTCGACGGTGAAACGGGCTGGATCGCATAGAGGTCCGGCACGCCGTTCGTCACGTCACCGACCTCCTTGTCGCCGAACGCCAGCATATACTCTCGATCCGGGGACAGGCCGCCGATCTCGAACTGGCCGTTCTCTCCGACTGTCGTGTCGATACCCTCGACCCCGTCGTCGGTCAGGGTAAAGACACTAACCGTATCACCCTCCGGCGGCTCCGTAGTGGTATTGATCGTGCCGTTGACGGTGGCACCGGGTAGTTCGACGGTGATGTCTGTCTCGTCGTCGACAGTCACGTCCGTGGAGTTGTTGACGCCGTTGAACTCGGCTTGAACGGTGAGGCTGCCGTTGAATTCGAGCTGGCTCGATCCGTCCTCCGAGACGTATCCCGTTTCGTTCGTCGCGTTGTACACGCCGTCTTCGACGACGGCGTCACCGTTGGTGTGACGGATCACCAAGTCCGCATCCTCGATCGGATTTCCGAACTGATCCGTGACCCGAATCGAGACGTTGTGTGCCTGCGGAAGGGTTTCTTCGACCTCGGCAGGTGGAGTGACTCTTTTGATCGCGTAGAGGTCCGGGACGCCGTTACGTTCCTCTCCGATATCGTCGTCGCCGTAGACTAAGTTGTACGTCTGATCGGCCGCAAGGCCGTCGATCTCAAACGTCCCGTCGGCTGCGACTTCAGTGTCTTCTCCGACGACGTTATCGTCACCATCAGAGCCGCCGTCATCATCGTCGGCACCTCCATCGTCAGTGCTTTCATCGGATTCGTAAAACGCGCCGACTACATCGCCGTCAAGTGACACCCCATTCTCCGTAGAGAGTGATCCTTCGATGCTCGCTGTCGCGGGTTGCTCTCTCAACTCCGGATACGACGTCGTGGTCGTCCATATCGCAGCGAAGTCGAACCCAGTCATATTCCCGCTGGCGGTCTCACCGGTCATTTCCGCTGTGGTTAGACCGGTTCCACCGTCGGAGGTCGACACACCAGTCACATCAGTGTCCCAGTAGGACTCCGACACCGACGCATCGGTACCGTTCCCGACGAGACCGCCCGGTTGCGTTGCCGCCCCGGTGATCGATCCGGCCGCATACGACGTCGTAACACTACCGTTCTGAACGAGGCCGGCGAACCCACCGACCGCTTGGGTGTCCTCGACTGTTTCGACGGATGCGGTCGTGTAGGAATTGAGTATCTCTCCCTCGTTATCGTTCGGACCGGTGGTGACGGTTCCAACGAAGCCGCCGACGCGATCAGAAGCCGTCACGCTGCCTGATGCCGACGATCGTTCGATCGTACTCGCCTCGATCCGTCCGGCGAATCCGCCGACGTCGGCCGTGCCGTTAACCGTACTCTCCGTCGAAGAATCAATTACGGTCGCAACCCTGAGAGACATCGATCCGACGAATCCACCGACGGAGCTTTCACCGCTTACTGTACCCTGTGCCGCCGAGTTCTCGACGGCACCAGATCCTCTGACGGATCCCGCAAGCCCGCCAACGGACTCATTGCCCTGAACGTCGGCGGTCGCCGAAACATTCTGGATCGTTCCCCCGTTCACGTCCCCAACAGCCCCACCGACGCGGGCACCACCAGTTACGTTTCCTGTTGTAGTGGAGGAACGCACGAGGCCGTCAGAATTAATACCGCCGACGAGGAGGGCGCTTCTCAGATCTCCCGTGACGTTCGCCTCCCTGAGGTGAACGTTCTCGATTGTTCCGCCATCATTTACAGCCCCAAACAGCCCCGTATCGAGATCCTCCGGACGGTTGACTGTGAGACCTGAAATCGTATGTCCGGCCCCGTCGAACGATCCGGTGAACGAAGCAGAAGCGTCTCCGATCGGATCGAATCCCGCGCCGTTATTCCACTCACTCGTACTCGACGCGTCGATATCGGAGATGAGTACGTAGTGTGCGCCGAGTCCCTGTGACTCGATACACTGCAGTTGGGAGACGTTCGTGATCTCGTACGGACTCGATTCGGTTCCATCTCCTTCATATCCGACCTCCGAACAGGTCGGTGCCGTTGACGCCGAAGTCCCGCCTGATGAGCTCTCCGCGCTGGCGCTCCCCATCAAGGACGACTGCTGGGCGTCGATCCCCGGTACCATCGCGACCCCGGCGACCGGACTCACGACGAGCAGTACGCAGACGACCAGTACGAACGCGACGCGACCGTATCGTGAAATTGGTGTATCCATTTTATCGCGAAAATTAGATGTGCGGCGATTGATTCTGCCGGTCGGTCGTCCGGACACTACTCAACTGACCCCGTCTCGTCAAGTCCCCACCACGGAACATATTGCTATATCAGTTAGTGAATATGTAAAAAATTACCGGGAGAGGCCATCTAAACGCCTGTTTTTAGAAATAATAATACACCATTTATTCAAAATGGTATTTCACACACTAAATGACGTCTAAGCGAATATTCAGTCTTCTATGAACGCCTAACACATATCAGATATTAGTTGTATCTCACTCTTATTTCTGAGAAAGAGACCAGGCTACTGCGGGTACAAACGGGTGCCTCGATACTCGTCTGTCGCCGCGACAGCGACACGTCCACACCACCCGGAGATATCGAATTGACGAACGGAGCCCACCTCGCTTCGGTGGCCGCTGTGACACCGTCGCTCACTCCCGAGCGACGACCGCGAAGGTCACGTACGGAACGAGGTATCCGAGGGAGTACCCGACGAGGTGGACGTAGAGGTTGGTGAACGACGATCCGGTGACGCGGACCGACGGAAACGCGGCGAACGGGAACGCGAAGAACAGGAGGATGCCGACGCTCGCGAGTTCGGCGTACCCCGGCGGGAAGAACGACCGCTTGAGGTTCGCGACGGTGAGCCGCGAGAGGTCGACGAACAGTTGCCGGCCGAGCAAAGCCAGACCCACCGCCGAGATTCCCAACACGAGGTAACTCAGCCGGTTGAGCGGAGCGGCGATCAGCGTGATCGTCCCGATCCCGACGAAGTACAGAAGCGGCGCCTGCTGGAGGACGAGTGCCTCAGTGAAGCGACGGCGCAGATACCACAGCAGCGCGATCGGCAGAAACCCGAAGAACGCGGCGAGGACGCCCGAAAAGCCGATCGCAACGCCCGTCCTCCCGCGGAAGAGACCGACGATGAGCATCGACAGCACGACGGGAAACACGAGCACGAACACCGCAAAGACGCCCCAGAACGTGTCGCGGTACTCCGCGAGCGTACACAGCAGGTACGCCGTCGGCGCGACCAGCGCGTACCCGACGAGATTGCTGATCAGATGGGATCGTGAAAAATGCGTGAAGTTCGCGACGTACAACGAGACGACCGACGGATCGGAGTACTGCAGTGCGAACTGCCGGCGGACGCCGTACGGCAGTGTGAACACTCCGAGGAGGACGGCTGGAACGATCGCTAAAAGCAGGACGTCGTACCAGGCTGATCGCCGGGCGAACTCGTCGGCAATGGAGGCCGGCCGGACGCTCACGGACCTACCTCGCCGCCCGGATTAAAAATACGTGTGGGTCGGACGGTCGGGTCGAACGAACGAAATCGAGAACCGGCGTCGAGAAACCGCGGTCGCGGGTTACAGCTCGCGGCGCCGGTAGACGAAGAATCCGGCGATGGCCAGGACGAGCAGCGCGAGCAGTCCGAGCAGGGCGAGGTCGACGTCGCCCAGCGCGGACACCTCCTCGGTCGTCGTCGCCGTCGCGGTCGTCGTCGCAGTCGCGTCCTCAGAGACGGTCAGCGTGCCGGCGTTCGAGCCGCTGACGCCGACGTCGTAGGTGCCGGCCTCCTCGAACGTCCGGGTGAACGTCACCGTCTCTGAGCTTCCGGCGTCGACGGTCACCGACTCCTGCGTGACGGTCTCGCCGTCGACGGTGAGGTTCGCCGTGAACGTGCCGGACCCGTCACCGGTGTTCTCGACGGTCGCCGTGACGTCGACGGAGTCACCCGTCCCGATCTCCGTCGATCCGAGCGTCGCGTCAGTCACCTCGAACGCGGGCTGTTGGGCCTGCGCCGTGCTCACCGCGAACACGGAGAGGCCGGGCGAGACGGCCTCGAACTGGACCGCTCCGTCGGCGCTGCCGGTCTGTGACGTCTCCAGCGCGTTCCAGGAGCCGTCGTGGTACCGGTAGAGCACGACGTCCTCGGGCGCGACGCCGCGTTCCTCGAGGCGGTCGCGCTCGACCGTGAAGTCGAACGTCACGTCACCGACCTGCTCGTCGGTGAAGTCGTGTTCGATGTTGAAGTAGCCGAGATCGCCCTCCTCGTTCACCGGCGGCGTGTCACCGGGAGAGCCGCTGACGGACATCGACGTGCTCTCGACGTCCTCGCTGAAGTCCACGCTCACGGCGTCGAGCTGCGGACTCGCCGCGCCCTCGCCGGTCACGCCGGGTTCGATCGTCACCGGCTGGCCGGCGGTGGCGCCGGTGATTGACACCTCGGCGGTGCCGTCCTGAACGGTCACGTCGACCCGTGCGGGCTGGGTCGGCGCGGCGGGCTGTCCGCCGCCACCGCCGCCACCGCTGGGTGGCTGTTCGTCGTCTGCTTCGGTAACTTCCAGATTGCCTGCGGGCTCACCGCCGAACGCGACGGGGAACGTCCCAATCTCGCTCGGCGTGAACGCGACCGTGACTTCCGTCGTGTCACCCGCGTCGACGTCAACGGTCTTGGTCGCGACCGTGTCCCCATCGAGGGTGAGCTCGAAGTCAGCCTCGCCGTCCGCGGCGCCGGTGTTTTCGACCTCGGCTGTCACCGACACGGGATTATTCTCCGTGACGGAGGTGGTGTTCAGGTTCGCGCTTCCGCTCACCACGCCGAGGTTCGGCTGCGGATCCTCGACGACGATCGCGAACTGCGAGAGGCTGTCGGTCGTCGCCTCGTAGGTGTAGTCGGCCCGCTCCTCGCTTTCGAGCGTCGTTCCGCCGCTGACGGGTTCGTAACTGCTTCCGTCGTATCGGAGGAGCTCAACGTCGGACTCGCTGGCGTCCAGGTCGGCGAGTGCGGCCTTGCTCACCCGGAAGGTGAAGGTGTTGTTCTCGAGTGAGCTCGCAGAGAGGTTCGACTTCGTCGCCGAGACGTAGCGGATCGCGCCGTAGTCATCGTCTTCGACGGCGGCTCCGAACGGATCCGGCTGGCCATCGATCCGGAGCTCGAAGTCGTCGCTGGTCTGGACGAACGGCTGCGTGCCGGTCACCTCGGCGTCGGCGTCCGGGTACGGCCGGAAGCTACGCTCCGGCTGGAGTCCGGGGTTGACGTTCTCGTAGGAGACATCCACGCTGCCGTACGCGACGGTGACGATGGTCTCGGAGTTCGAGAGGAACACCGACTTGCCGGGCTGCCGCGGATCGGTCGTGATGACGTTCAGCGAACCGAACTTCGGTCCGGGCACCTGCGGCGTCAGCGCCACCGTGACGGTCGTGGATTCACCCGGCGCCAGGGCGTCAGCCCCCGCGTCGGTCACCGTGAACTCGTTGCCGATGCCGCCCGAGGCGGCCACCGCGCGGAGGTTCACGTCCGCGGTCGCGTTGACGCCGTTCGTGATCGTCAGCGTCCGCGTGGACGTATCGCCGATCGACGTCGAACCGAACTGGAGCGCGTCGGTGCTCACCTGGAGATCGGGCGTCTTGCCCGTCCCGCTGAGATCGACTTCCAGCGTGCCCTCGTCGGGATCGTCGCTCCGGACGATCAGCCGCGCGGTCTGCGCGATGCCGTCCTGGGCGTCCTCAACGTCGTCTGTCGGCGGTGAGAACTCTAGTTCGACCTCTCGGCTGTCTCCGGGCTCGATCGTCAGCGACGACGCGTCGGTGACGGTCGGATCGACTACCTCGAACTGATCGGAGTCCGCGCCGGCGACCGTGAGGTCGGAGACGCTCAGGTCTGCGTTCCCGTCGTTCGAGACCGTGACCGTCGTGGTTGTGGTCGTTCCGAGTCGAGTGCGGTCGAACTCGATGCTTCCACTGCCGAGTTCGATGTCCTGCTCGACGCCGGTCGCGCCGAGGCTAGCGGTCGTTGTCCCGGACTCGGCCGTCTGGATCTCGAGCGTCGCGGTCGCGCTGCCGGTCACGCTCGGCGCGGCCTCGACGGTGAAGGTCTCAGAGCCACCGTCCCCGACCGTGCCGGTCGAGAGACCGCTCACCTCGAAGGCACCGGCGTCGTCGCCGGTCACCGAGACGCTCGTGATCTCCAGCGGCGCGTCGCCGGTGTTCGCGAACTCGAACGTCTCCTCTGAGCTGTTCTCGATCTGGACGTCACCGAAGTCGTTCGTCGACGGCGAGAGAGAGGCGTTGCCCTCGACGCCCGTGCCGTTGAGATCGACCGTGTGGGGACCACCGTTCGACGTCAGCTCGAATGTCCCCTCGTACTCGGTCTGCGCATCGGGGCCGAACGCCACGGTGTAGGTCTCGGTCTCGCCGCGTTCGAGCGAAGTCGAGCCCCCGCTCACGACGGTGAAGGCGTCCGAGTCGCTGACCGTCGCATCATCGATCTCCAGCGTCGCGTTGCCGTCGTTGGTGACGGTGAGCGTGCGACGCTCGGAGCTACCGGTGCGGACGTCACCGAACGTCCCGTTCAGGTCGCTGGTGACGCTGAGGTTGGCCTCGATGCCCTCTGAGGTGAGTCTCACGTTCGTGTCGCCGACCGACGCCGTCGAGATGGTGAGGTCAGCCGTCTGCTCACCCGTCTCGGTCGGTTCGGCCGCGATCGAGACGGTGCGGCTCGCGCCGGGGACGACGGTGGTGTCGTCACCGACGCCGTCGGTCACCGTGAACTGATCCGTGGTGGTCGAGACACCCTCGATCGTGAGCGTCTCACCGCCGTCGTTCGTGATCTCGACCGTCCTCGACTCGCTCGTCGTGTCGGTCGGGACCTGGCCGAACTGGACCGACTCCGGATCGACCGAGACGCTCGGCGCCGAGCCGACGCCGGTCAGGGAGACCTCGACGGTGTCCTCGTCGGGATCGTTGGTCTCGATCTCTAGCGTCGCGGTCTGTTCGCCCGTCGTGTCGGGGTTGAAGTCGACAGCGACGATCGCCGATTCGTTGCCGGCGATCTCCGTCTCTTCCGGTGAGGTCACGTTGAACGCATCCGTCTCGTCGTCGGCGATCGAGACGTCCTCGATCGTGAGGTTCGTGCCCGGCAGTCCGTCGTTCGTGATCCGGACCGTCTCGGTCGCCTCCTCGTCCCCGGCGGTGTTCACGTAGCCGAACCCGAGGTCGGTCTCGTTGACCGAGACGTCCGGCGGCGTTGCCTCGCCGGACAGGGAGACCGCGAACTGGCTGCTTCCGGCGACGTCGCCCGTCGCCTCGAAGGTCACGGTCGCCGAGTGGCTGCCGTCTTCGGTGGGTGCGAACGCGATCTCGACGTCCGCCGTCTCTCCCTCACCGAGAGAGTCCGGAACGGTGCTCGAGTCGACCGCGAACTGGCCCGCGCCGCTTCCGCTCTTGGAGGTGACGCGCAGTCCCGTGAGTTCCTCCGTCCCGTCGTTTTCGAGCGTGACGGTCTCGACGGTCACGTTGTCCTCACCGATCGTCTCGTACTCGACGGTGGAGGGACTTCCCGTCAGATCGGTCGCCTGGCCCTGGCCCTCCAGCGTGACGTTGACCGTCTCGTTGTTCGGGTCGTTCGTCGTGAGCGTCAGGTTCGTCGTCCTCAGACCCGGGCTCGTCGGGGAGAGTCTGACCGGAATCTCGCGCGTCTCGTCGGGCTGGACGGTGATCGTCCCGGGCGAGCCGACGAACTCGAAGTCGGAGTTCGACAGCGCGTCCGCCGTTTCGATCTCCAGTGCCGCGTCGTCCGTGTTCTCGATCACGGTCGCGTTGGTCGAGGAGCCGCCGACCGCGACGTCGCCGAACGTCAGGTTGGCGTCGTCGGCCGGCGTCGTCACCTCTGCCGTCGGCGTCAGCGTCGTCGCGGAGAGGTTCAGCGTTCCGTTCTCGACCTCCTGATTGTTCGTATCGAACGTGAGGTTCGCGGTGGGCGAGAGATCCGTCGGCGTCATCTCGACCGTGACGAACTCGGACTCTCCGGGATCGAGGGAGATGTCGTCGACCTCGCTGTCGACGGTGAACGTCCCGTTGGTTTCGTCGTCCACAACGGGCGTCACCGTGAGAGTGTCAGTTCCAGTGTTCTCGATGAGGACGCTCGCGCTCTCGGTGGAGTCCTGCGTGACCTCGCCGAACGAGTACTCCCCGCTCGGTGAGAGGAGGAGTTCGCCGCCGAGTCCGGTGCCGCTCGCGCGCACCTCGACAGTACCGTTGAACGGATCGTTCGACGAGAGGCTCAGCAGACTGCCGTACTCGCCGGCCTCGTCCGGATCGAACTCGACGTCGATCGTCTTGGTGGTGTCCCGGTCGATCGTAATCGTGCCGGTCTCCGAGCGACTGAACCCGTCGCCCATCGACTCAGTGGTGATCCGGAGGTCGCGGTTGCCCGTGTTCTCGATGGTGACCGTTTCGGTCGGACTGTCTCCGAGGTCGGTGTCACTGAACCGTAGCGACGAGGGATCGACGCTGATTCCCGGCGCGACGCCGGTCCCGGAGAGGTTGACCTCGCGGACTGGGTCCCGCGGCGTGTCGGCACGGAACCGAAGCGTCGCGGACGTGTCACCGCGCGTGGTGGGCGTGTACGCGACGGTCACCGTGCCGTTCTCGCCGGCGGCGATCGAATCGGGTGCCTCCAGAACCTCGAACTGGCTGGCGTTGCCGCCGATGACGCTGGCGCTTCCGAGGGAGACGCTGCGTCCGCCGTCGTTCGCGATCTCGACCGTGAGCGTCTCTTCGGTTCCACCGTCCGGTGCGGCACCGACCTCACCGAACTCGGCTTCGTCCGGAACCGTGAGCGGATCGGTGACGGTGATCTCGACGGTGTCGCGTTCGTAGACCACTTCCTCCGTTCCGGTCTTCGTCACGACTGCCGTGTACGTGCCGCTCTCGCGGACGGTCGTCTCGGCTACGCCACCCGTGGTCGAGACCGACTGACCGGCGATCGCGATCGTCGCATCGTCGACGCCGGCGCCGTCCGCGTCCTCGTTCGTCACGGTGAACTCGACCGTTTCACCCGACGTCACCGTCGAGGTCGTCGTCGTCAGGTTGAGCTCGTTCTGGTTCCGCGCGATCGAGATCTCGGTCGGATCGAGGTCGTTGACCGAGACCGTGCGCGTCGCGTTGTCCGCGAAGGTGAACGTGAAGTTCGTCGAGTTGGTCTCGCCGGGCGCGACGTCGACTGTCACCGGATCGTACGACTCGTTGGCGGCCGGCGTGATCGACACGTCGACCTCGGCTGAGTCGGTGATTTCGCCGCGGTTCGTGACGTTCGCCTGCACGCGAATGGCATCATCGACCGAGATCGCCGTCTGGTTCACCGTGTAGTTGGCGACGACGGCCGCCGGCTGGACATCGACCGTCGCCTCTTCGTCGGCGTCGGTCCCGTTGTGCGTGGCGGTGAGCGTCTGTTCGCCCGTGTCGTTGAGCTGCGCCGAGAGCGTCACCGTCTCCGAGTCGCCCGGATCGACGGACCGGACGGAGTAGTCCGCCGTCGTCCCGCTGACGTTCAGCGTGACGTTGCGCTCGCCGGCGACGCCGCCGAGGTTCAGCAGGTCGACAGAGACGTCGACCGTCTCGCCCTGATACACCGTGTCCTCGCTCGTCACGTCAGCGCCGAGCAGGAGCACGTTCGCCGGGCGGTTGACCGTGAACTCCACGCTGTCGGGGTTGTAGGAGATCTGTTCTCCGTCCGCCGTCACCGAGGCTGAGACCGTTCCAGAGGTGAAGTTCGCGCTCGCCTGCCCGCTCGGTCCCGTCTCGAGAACCTGACCGCGCGCGACGATCGTCACGTTCTCGATCGCGTCGTCGTTACTGTCGGTGACGTTGAAGACGACCTCGTCGTCGGTCGTCGGGTTCTCGGTCTCGACTTCCACGGAGAGGTCGACGATCTGCTCGGTCACGAGGACGCTCGTCTCCGGTTCCTCGTTGACGGTGACCGGCGTCCGGCCGACGGTGTCGAACGTCCGATTGAATTCGACGTACTCCTCCTCGCCCGATCCGAGGTTTCTGACGGTGGCGTTGTCGACGTCCTCCTGACCGCCCACGCTGAGGTTCACCGCGAAGCTCTCATCGATTTCGGATCCGCGGTTGCGAACCGTCGCGTTGATCGTCGTCTCCTGCTCGTCGACGGTCACAGACGTGTTCGTGAGCGTGTAGTCCGTCACGACCGTCTGCGGATCGATCTCGACTTCGCCGGCCACCTCGTCGCCGACGGAGAGCGTCGGCGAGCCAGTCTCGTTGAACGTCGCGTTCAGCGTGATCGTGGTGTTGGCGTTGCCAGCGAGGTCGACGGTCTGGTTGTCGAGCACCTCGCCGGAGTCGTCGGTGAGGTTGATCGTCGCTTCTCCAGACCGGTCGCCGTCGTTCACGACGACTGCCTCCACCTCGACCTCGTCACCGGTGTACGCCTGGGTCGTCAGTCGGTAGGCGTCCGTGACTTCGATAGCGGCCGGTGCCTGGACTGTGACATCGACCGAGGAGCTGTTGTAGCTCGTTCCGATATCCTCGGGTTCCTTCGTGGCAGTCACCGTGTAATCACCGGCATCGAGCGTTTCGGGCGTGGTAATGTTCCGGACGCCGTCGGTGACGTCGTACGTCTCGTCGCCGATGACGAGTGTCGCGTCGACGAGATCACCACTTTCGTTTCGCACGGTGATGTTCAGGTCCGTGCCTTCAGTCACAGTGGCCGGGTTCGCCGAGATCTGGAGGTCTTCGACGGCCTCAGCGACGGTGACTGTCCGCGTGAATCCTTCACCTGTCGGCCCCTCGACCGTTACCGTGGTATCCTCGCTGAACGTGAACGTTTCAGAGACGGTTACGGATTCGCCGTCGGGGATCTCCCCCGTGTTCGGTTCTCTCGTTTCGCCTTCTCCCGTGGTGAAGTTGACGGTGACGGGGTCGTCGGAAGTACTCCCGCGGTTCGTGACGACTGCGTCCACGCGCACGGCGTCTTCGGTCGTCACCGCCGTGGCGTTGAGCGAGACGTCAGTCACGATCGACTGCGGCAGGATCGTGACATCGCCGGCCTCGACGCCGTTGACGGTGAACGTCTCCTCGTCCGCCGTCGCGTTGAGCTGCGGCGTCAGGGTGACCGTCCGCGACTCCCCGGCGCCGAGCGTCACGTTCCGCGTCGTGACCGACTCGTCCGAACTGTTCGTGACGTTCAGTTCGAGCGTGCCCGGAACGCCGCCGTCGTTCTCGACAGCTGCGAAGACCTCGGCGTCGTCGCCGGCGTAGACCTCGTCAGTCGGGAGGAACGCCTCGGTGACCGTGAGGTTCGCCGGCTCTCGGATCGTGACGCTCGTCGAGGCGCGCTCGAATGCCGTGGTGTTCGTGCTCTCGTTCGAGGCGCGAGCGGTGTACCGACCGGCTTCTTCGAACGTGGTGGTGTTCGTCCCGCTCGCGTCAGTGATGAGCGTCTGCCCACCCACGCGGATCGTCGCTCCTTCGACCGGGTTGTCGTTTTGGTCTTCGACGAGGAATTCGACCGTCTCGTTGGTCGTCGTCGTAGACGTCGCGTTCGATTCGATCTGGAGGCCGACGCTCTGACGTTCGACCGTCACCGTCTGTTCGAGGTCGTCGACGGAGACGGTCCGGTCACCGGCGGCCACATCCGTGGTGTCCCATATCAATTCGGTCGTGTTGGAACTACTCCCGTTGACGACGACGTCCTGGGAGTCGACCGGGTTGTTTTCTCCTTCGATCTCAAGCTCGACCGTCTTCGTATCCTGAGTCGAACCCCGGTTCTCGACCGTCGCGGTCACCACGAGTTCCTCGCCACTCGTCACGGTCGGCGCGACTGAGAGGTCAGTCGTGGCGAGTGCGGGATCGACCGTGATCGTCTGGTACTCCTCACCTTCGACGGTGACGTTGTAGTCACCCTCGTTCGGCGCTTCTGCGGTGAAGACGAGCGTCGTTCGCTCGCTGCCGTTCAGCTCGACGGGCTGGCTCGGCTCCGGCCCTTGGAAGCTGAAGTTTATCTCTTCGGATCCCTGCAGATCGCCGAGGTTCTCCACGGTCACCTCGACGGTCAGGTCATCGCCCTCGTAGAGCTGGGTTCGCAGTGGCGAGACGTCGATCACCTGAATGTCAGCGGGCGCGTTGACTCGGACGTCCACGGAGTCGTTGAGGTAGTCCACGCTCGGCGTCGCCGGCTTGGTCGCCGCCGCCGTGTAGTCGCCCGATTCGTTGAGTTGGATCGTGACCGATTCGTTGTCGGTCCAGCGCTGCTCGCCGGCCACGGTGATCGACGCGTTCACCGGCTGCCCGTCGGTCTCGCTCGTGACGTTGAACTCGACGGAGTCACCTTCGGTGACCTCCCTCGGGTCGGCGGTGATGTTCAACTGCCGCGCCGCGCGGTCGACGACCACTGTCGACGGTGCGGTCTGGACTTCACCGTCGAGGTCGGCGTCGCCGACGGTGATCGTTCGGGTCCCCGCGGTGTCGAACGAGGTGGTGAAGGTCAGGGTCCGCGTCTCACTGGCGTTGAGCGAACCGCTGTAACTCTCCTCGGCATCGATCCGTTGACCGTCGGCGTAGACGGAGGCGTTGAACTCCCGTTCGACGCCGTCCTCGTTCGTGACGTTGGCAGTGATGGTCACCGCTTGGCCGGTTTCCGGATCGAACGGATCGACCGAGAGGTCGCTGTACACGATATCGGACGGCTGGAGGACGTAGAGGTCGATCGACGAGCTGTTGTACGCGATCGTTTCGTTCCCTTCCTTCGTCGCGGTTGCGGTGGTCTCGCCGTCGCCCGTCACCGTGAGGTTGGTTACGCCGTCCGCGCCGGTCGTCCCAGTCGCTTCACCGACGGTGACTGTCGCGTTCGGGATCGGATCCTCTTCGGCCGAGGCGTTCGTCACCGTGAACCGGACGACGCTTCCGTTGGACGGCTGGGTCGTGTTCGCCGCGATGGACAGATCAACGACCTCCTGGTTGGCCTCGACGCTCAGGGGACCGAGCCCCGAATCGACGAGCGTTAGGTTGTACGTTCCCGGCTCTTCGAAGGTGTACTCGAACTGCAGCTGATCCTCTGCGCCGCCGGCGAGGGGCACCGAGTCTTCCAGCGTGGTCACCTCTTCACCCTCTAACGAGACCTGGAGCGTCGCGTCGACCGTCGTCTTGATATCGCCCGTGTTCTCGACGTCCGCGGTGACGGTGACAGAGTCACCGACGGTAACCGCGTCAGCTGACGACTCGAAGTTCGAGTAGCTCACCGCCGCGGGACTCTGAATCGTGATGTTTCGCACGTCCGCAGCGTCCGCGCTCGCGATGGTGAGGTTCAGTTCCCCGACGTCGCTCTCACTCGGGTCGTAGTCGAAGCTGACCGTCTCGGTTCCGCCTGCATTGAGTGAGACATCCGTGCTGTTGGCCTCACTCCCGTTCACGAGCAGCCGGACGTCCTGGCTATCGGACAGGTCACCGACATTCTCGACGTTTGCCGTGACCGTGATCGTGTCTTCGCCGGCCACGAATTCAGCGCCTTCGGCCGGTTCGGTGATCGCCACGTCGAAGGTGGCGTCTTGGACGACCGACACCGACCAATCGGCGGTGTCGTCCTCGCTGGCGACAGCGAAAGTGAGAGGTTCACCGGGGGTAGCGCCGTCGGCCTGGTACTCGAACGTGACCGACCCGGACTCGCCGGGTTCCAGCCCGAGGCTCTTACTCTTGACCTGGTCACTGTTGTGTTCCAGCGTGATGTCCTGTTCGGCGAACTGGCCGCCGAAGTTGGTCACGTTCGCGACGATCGTCGCGGTTCCACCGGGAACGACGGTGTCGTTGGAAGCGTCCCCGTCGATTTCGACTTGGAACTCAGGCGGGCCGAGGATCGTCACGCTCTGAGTTGCCGTATCGTCCGCCGTGCGCACAGTCACGTCGCGACTACCGGCATCGGCTTCAGACGTGGGCACAGTGAAGTTGAACTCCTGTGACGCACCGGAACCGATCGTGACGTCCGATCTGGTCTCGACGACCGTGCCGTTGAACAGGAATTCGACGTCCTGGGTTCCCTCCGCGCCGCCGGTGTTTTCGACGGTCGTGTTCACCGAGATATCTTCGCCCGCTGTGACCGTGTCGTCCGTCTCAAGCGGACCGACGACGAAGTTCGGTCCGGGGTTGACCGTGACGTCGGTGGTGGCGAAGTCGTTTTCGGAGCTGACGTTCACCTCGTAGGTGTCAGCGTCGACCTCCACGTTCTCGAAGGTGAATTCGACCGTTTCGGTCGTGCCGGGATCAACCGATATTTCCGTGGATTCAGTCGCTCCTCCGAATTCCGCTTCGATCGTTTGCGTCCCGGAGATGTCTCCGTCATTCGTGATGTCCGAGACTATTGTCAGGTTATCTCCCTGGGTTACCTCGTCGTCGGAGGCTCCTCCATCAATATCAACAGAGAAGTTTGCTCCCTGATCGCCGACTCGAACGGTGGTTGAATCGGTACCGTTGGGAGTTCGAATTTCTGCTGTTACGGTTTCAGGTACGTTATCAAAGTAACCGCCAACATCCTCATCTGTGTCATACACTAGTGATATCTGTTGTGACTCCCCGGCAGAGAGGTTGATGCCCTCTTGTTCATATTCTGGGCTACCAAGTGATCCCCCGATGACAACCTGATTACCGTCAAAGTACAAATCAGCCGTATCATTGACCGTCCCGTTACCAATATTAGTCACCGTCGCGTTGATGACGATCTCTTCACCGTCTACGACGTTGAGATCCGAATCCTCCTCATCGATTTCGACGGTCGCCCACGGATCAAGCTCTTCAGTCAGCGTGACCGATTCTTTGTTCGTGTAGACTTCGCCAGTTTCGTTGTTCTCGGCGATGTGAATGACCGAATATTGGCCAGTGGAGAAGTTCTCGAAGGTTCCGATCTCGAAAGTCGTCTCCGTTCCCGTATTCGCTTTTGCGACTATCGAGGCGTTTTGGACCTCTGCATCAGGGTTGTCGGTGAGCCGATCACCAATGTTTCCGCCGATGAAGCGGAACGCGTCGTCGACAGTGAAGACACCTGTTTCATCACGTTCACCGAGATCCTCTCCCATTAACGTGGAACCCTCTTCGACTCGACGAACCCCCTCGAACCCGGATATACTCGATTCGACCGTGATATTGTTGGGATCGACGTTGGAAAGATCGCTGATTACAGCAGTTACCGTTTCGTCACCGAGATCATTTTCATCGTACAGAATGACCGCCTGCGTGATCTCACCTTGACCGGATAACGCGGCCTCGGCTTCGACAGTCACGTTCTCTCCCGGACGGTATTCCGGGGCCGGGTAATCGGAGTCCTGCCGCGACGTATCAACGGTCGATTCCCCGTCTTGGACGACAGCGAAGTCAAGTCCGACGACGCGCACGTTGTCTAACGTGACGTTTCCAGTGTCGTCGACACTGACACTACCATTGTTGACCGCTAAGAAGACATAGTTGCCGCTGCCACGACCATCGGCCTGTAGATCGTACGTAATCTGCTCACCGTCACCGATAGTCGTGGTCTCGAATACTTCGACAGTTGAATCCTCGTCGTTGAGAAAGTCCTCAAGTTGTGAAATCTGTGAGAACGTATCGAGCCCCTCAGATGAATCGGTCTTTACCGCGACGATGTCGGCCTGTGACCCACTAAATGGCTGAAGGGTGTCACCACCTTCAAAATCAAATTGGAGTGTTTCGTCCTCGTTGTGTACAGGAATGGTTCCCTTCTCATTGGGATACACGCTCGGGGAGAGCCCGCCGGCCTCGAGTTGCACCTCCGGGACGTCAGTCTGCATTCCTACCTCGGAATCGTCGACTTCAACCTGTAATCCCTGGAAAAACAAATTAAACAGGTATATGTTGTCGGTGTTAGGTGCCTGGGTGAACTCTTGAGTAGCAATATCTACATCAGAGGTGGTGAACGTATCAATATCTCCTTCACCGCGCCCATTTTCGGATTCGGCAACGGCGCGGTACTCGAACGTCGTTCCCGGATCGAGGAACGTCAGCGTCTCGTTGAACGTTCCGTTATCAGAAATAGTCTGACTCTCTGTCCTCCGGTACTCGGATTCAGACTCGGGGCGCCACTCGAAGTACACCTCGACGGAGTCTGTAGTGAGGTTGTCGATCTCACCGTTTACTGTGGCATCGTAGGTTTCTACCCCACTAGCCGAAGACGTCTGTACGGAGAAGTTGAGCGTCGTATTGCTCCCCCCCATTTGCTGTACTGTCTCGCTATCGTCGATTCGCTCGAAACCGTCTGCAGGTTCCTCTGCAGCGACCACGCCCGAGGTCATCCCGGAAGTGATCATGAGGAAGGCAAAGACGGCAGCGAAAAATTGGTTCCCACCCAATGGGCTCATATGCACTCGTATTCCTAACGTAGTGACATAATTGTTTTGCTCGACCGAAGTGTCTCGGTTAATTATAGGTTACTCGGCCCCTCGTAGTTGATGTGGTTCGACCGGGTCCAGCCGTCGGGAAGTGTCGCGGTATTTTTCATCGAGGAAGTCACGTTATGCGGATATTACTACGTACACGACAGTCCAAGTTTCGTACCGTATCGTTTTCTGTATTGGCTCATATTCGGGTCGAGAAGTCATAGATACGCTGTTTCTGCCTCGCCCTGATTAGAGAATCTACATCTCGTTTCGACGGCTCCCCAAGTCGCTCTGAGACCTATCGAAGGAAATCGATAACCACTCCGGACACAGCCGATCGAAGGGCGACCGACCCAATATCGAAGACGGTTTTACCCGTAGTAATCATATTTTTGATATAGTATAAGATGGGTAATTAATATGGTAATTCCTTCCCAATATCAATGTTTGTATCAGCTATATATTCCGTGTAATCCCGTTTCAGCGATTCTACACGACACCTGTACCTTGAGTATCAACAGACGAAATTAGAGGCTCCAGATCGACGACGCCGTGAGAATACAACGTGTAGGATGAGTATACGGTTCTGGTGGTCGACCCCGTTGTCGTATCCCGATCGCGCATACGAGGCTACGTTCGTTGTGGTTATCCTTTCGAGACGGGATCACCGCCTCGCAGAGATTATATACGCACAAAGGTACACTCAGAATACACGATGGCAGAGGCCGCCCAGACGCCCTCCGAACGACCCCAAGTCGTCGCCTGCCGCGACGTGACGCGAGAGTACACGCGCGGCTCAGAATCCAGATTCTCCAGGCAGACGCATCCGACGGTAACGGCCCTCGAAGGAGTTTCCGTAGACATCCGCCCCGGCGAGTTCGTCGGGATCGCCGGCCCCAGCGGGAGCGGCAAGTCGACTCTGCTGCACCTGCTCGCCGGCCTCGACACGCCAAGCGAGGGCGAGGTGACGCTGGCCGGGACGAAAACGACGGGACTCTCCGAACAGCGCCGCGCGCGACTTCGGTTGGAGCACGTCGGCATCGTCTTCCAGCACTTCTATCTGCTGCCGTCGATCTCCGCGCGCGGCAACGTCGCGCTGCCGCTCGTCGAGTACGGCGTCGGCAAGTCGACCCGCCGCGAGACGGCGACGGACCTCCTGGGTCGCGTCGGTCTCGACAACCGAACGACCCACAAGCCGGGCGAGCTGAGCGGCGGCGAGCAACAGCGCGTCGCGATCGCCCGCGCGCTCGCGACGGATCCAGAAGTGCTGATCGCCGACGAGCCCACCGGCGAACTCGACACCGAGACGGGCGATCGAATCATCGGGGTGCTGCGCGCGAGCACCGACGACCGCGCGGTCGTCGTCGCCTCCCACGACGAACGCGTGCTCGAAGAGACCGACCGGGTCCTCCGGCTCCGCGACGGACGCCTCGTGAGCGATGGGTAGCAGACACCGCTACGCCGGGCTCCTCGGCGTCGCGCTCGGGCGACTCGCCGGTCGGTTCCGCCGCGGCGAGGGCAAACAGCTCGCGGTGAGCGTCCTCGGCGTCGCGATCGCGATTATGGTGATGGTCACCGTCGGCGGCGTCGCGCTCGGCCTCGCCTCCCAGTCGGCGATCCAGGGCGACGACGTCGACTACTGGATCGTCCCGGAGGACCGGACCGCCTCCTCGATCGCCGTCTCGGTCGACGGCCCCCAGCTCGGCGGAACACACGACGTCACCGCCCGATTGAACCGGAACCCACAGGTGGAGTACGCGACGCCCGTGTTGCTCCGGGTGGTGCAGTTGCGGGCGCCCGCCTCAGATACGTCGGAATTCGTGCTCGTCGCGGGCGTCATCCCCGACGGCGGCGACCGGGAGGTCCTCGGCGTCTCGACGGCGGCGCTGACGCCGGGCGATCCCTACTACGCGAACGGGACCTACGACGGCGAGTGGACCGGCGAGGTCGTCGCGAGCGGACCGGCCGCCGAGCTGCTGGCGCTGGAAGGGGGGGATCCGCTGGCGACGCCGCGACAGGGTTCGAACCGATCGCTGCACGTCGAGAACGTCTCGACGGGCAGCTACAACACCGGGGCGGGCCCGCTGCCCATCGTCGTCGTCCACCAGAGCGAACTTCAGGCAATCACGGGCGCGACCGCGGGCGACCCGGCCGATCAGATCCTCGTGAGCACGACCTCCGCCGGGGTTAGATCCGAACTCGAAGCGCTCTACCCGCAGTCGTCGGTGATCACGAAGAGCGGCTTCGCCGAACAAAGCGTCTCGACGTCGAGTCTCCCCGTCGCGGTCGCGCTGACGGCCGTGCTGACCGCGGTCGTCGTCGGCACGCTCTTCGTCGCGACGATGATGGGCCTCGAACTGCACGCCGACCGCCGGCGACTCGCCGTCCTGGCCGCCATCGGCTACCGGACGCGCTCGCAGGCGTTCCTCGTCGTCGCCGAGACGTTCATCCTGACGCTCTGTGGCACCGTCGTCGGGATCGCGCTCGGGGTCGGCGGCATCGCGGCGACGAACGCGCTCGCGACGCGGTACCTCGGCGTCCAGTCGGTCGCCGTCTTCGATCCGATCCTGGTCGGCGCGGCGGGAGCGGTCGCGGTCCTCATCGCCGCCGCGGCCTCGATCTATCCCGTCTGGCTCACCCGCCGGACGGACGTCCTGGAGGTGCTCGGCTGATGTGGCTGCTCTCGAAACTCCGGGCCGTGGTCGGCATCGCCGTCCAGCAGCTGCGACACGACCGCGGGCGGACGGTTCTCGCAGTCATAGGAATCTGCCTGGCGGTGCTCTCGATGACGCTACTCGGAAGCGTCGGGCTCGGCGTCATCGAGACCGGCGAAGAGAAGTTCGACGAGTCGGGGCGGGACCTGTGGGTCACCGGCGGCCCGGTTCAGCTCTCGCCCGGGAGCGTCGGCGGCTTCGAGAACACCGTCTACGACGCGCATCCGATGGCCGAGAACATCTCGGCGCGCGAGGACGTGAACACCGCGGTCCCGCTGGCCTTCCAGACGGTGTACATCTCCGCGAACGGCTCGGAGTTCGACACGCTCATCGGCACCGGCGCGCCCGCCCGGGGCGGATCGGTCCGGATCACGGAGGGCTCGGGATTCTCTTCGAGAGACACGCACTACGCGGACGGCACCTACGACGGCCCGATGACCCACGAGGTCGTCATCTCTCCCCAGACGGCCGAGCTCTACGACGTCGGCGTCAACGACACGCTCTACATCGGCGGCTCGATCGGCGGCGCCCGGAACAACGAGTTCCGGATCGTAGGCGTCTCACCGACGTTCTCGCGGTTCCTCGGGACGCCGACAGTCGTGTTGCACCTGAGCGAACTGCAGGAGCTCACCGGCCAGACGGCCAACGACAAGGCAACGATGATCACCGTCGACGTGGCGGACGACGCCGACGTCGCCCGGGTCGAACGCGACCTCCAAGCGGCGTATCCGGAGTACGACGTCCGGACCAACCGCGAGCAGTTGCAGGCGACGCTCGAACGGCAGGCGGTGTTGCTCGCCGCGGGCGGCAGCCTCGTGGTCCTGGCGGCGATCGCCGGCATCGCGCTGACAACGAACCTCCTGCTCTCGTTGGTCTACCAGCAGCGGCGGATTCTTGCGGCCCTGCGCGCGCAGGGCGCGACCGCCTCGACGCTCGTCGGCGTGGTCGGGACGCAGGCGATCCTCCTCAGCCTCGCCGGCGGCCTCCTCGGAGCCGCGTTGACCGTTCCGGCGATCCGCGTGTTGAACGTCGTCGCCGAGACGGTCGTCGGCTTCGAGAACGTGGTGAGCGTCCAACCGCGGATCCTCCTCGCCGGGATCGCCGTCGCGCTCGTGATCGGCATCGGCGGGGCGCTCGTCGCGGGCTGGCGCGTCTCGCGGCTCTCGCCGCTGGAAGAGTTGAGCTGACCGTCGTCGATACGGTGGTGAAACGCGGCGGACTTTTATTCCCCCTCTTACTTTTTTTCCTCTCTGCCCGTATTCCGACACCTTCGGAGCGGACTCTCACATCCTCAGCCGTGGAGAGAGTGTCGGCTAACGCGAACGGAACGACTCCGGAATCCGGTCGTACCCCGGGAGTGACTCACCAACCGGGACGGATCCCGGTGCCGACCTCGTCACGAGATCGCCGAGCTGAGGGCGTCTATAATGTATTTACCTGAAAGAAACCGCCCGCGAAAAGGGTTGGGAGAGAAACACCTTTATGTGCATCTCCTATTGCATACGGTAGTGACACGTTGCCCACAGGGTGGGTCGACGCGGGCGCGTCGGCGTCTTCCAACGTGGAAGGGCCAGAGGTAGTGGGGCGCGGAAAAGCGTGGGGACGGCGATCACCGCTTGGAACGTACGACCATCGCCACGAGACAATCGAGAATGGCATCAACAGAGGTTCAGAACCAGCAGCGCGGCGAGGTACAGCACGACGAAGACACGACGGTACCCGAGACGGACCTCCTACTCGGCGCGGACAGCGAGATCGACCCGATGGTCAGCATCGTGATGCCCACGATGAACGAAGAGGCGGGCATCCGCGAGTGCATCGAACGGGTGAAGCGAGCGATTCGGAAGTCGGGCTATTCGACCGAGGTCATCATCAGCGACGACTCGACGGACCGCACGCCGGAGATCGCCCGGGAACTGGGCGCGATCGTCGTCGAACCCGAAGAGTCGGGCTACGGCTACGCCTACCGGTACGCGTTCGAACACTGTCGGGGAGATTACATCGTCATCGGCGACGCGGACACGACGTACGACTTCGAGCAGTTCCCCAAACTCCTCGAACCGGTCATTCGTGGCGAGGCCGATATGGTGATGGGCAGTCGGTTGGAGGGCGACATCAAGCCGGGCGCGATGCCGGCGCTCCACCAGTACGTCGGGAACCCCCTGTTGACGAAGTTCCTGAACGTCTTCTACGACGCGGGCGTCAGCGACGCGCACTCGGGATTCCGCGCGTTCCGAGCGGGGATGCTCGACGAGTTGCACCTCCAGACGACGGGGATGGAGTTCGCCTCGGAGATGATTATGGACGCCGGCGCTCGCGACGTCACGATCGAGGAGATCCCGATCGTCTACCACGAACGCGAGGGCGAGGCGACGCTGGAGAGCTTCCGCGACGGGTGGCGGCACGTCCGCTTTATGCTGTTGAATGCCCCGGGGTATCTGTTTTCGATCCCCGGGACCGTGATGGGCGTCCTGGGACTGCTCGTCCTGCTTTTGGCCTTCAGCGATATCTCACTCGGCAGCACCTCGTTCGGGATCCACACGGCCATCGCGGGGTCGTTGCTGACGCTCGTCGGTTTTCAGGTGAGCATTATGGGTGCGTTCGCGACCATCGCGAGCGATCCGATCCAACGCCCGAACGACGTGCTCACGGAGACCATCGTCGAGCACCTGACGCTCGAACGGATGTCCACGCTGGGGTTGATAGTGTTCACCGGCGGGGCCGTCTACGCCACCTGGCTGGTCGTCCAGTGGGCCCAGACGGGCTTCACCCAACTGCCGATGGTGATCGGCGACGTCGTGGCGTTCACCGCGATCGTCCTGGGCGTGCAGATCGTCTTCAACGCGTTCTTTATGAGCGCGATCGCGAACCGCGAGTAGGCGTTTTTGAGACTCGTCGGTCCCGCTTCTGGTCGCCTATCTCGGCGTTCCGACATCCGCCGTCGACTTCTGAGGGTCGTCTCTCGTCGACGAACGCCTCAGTCTCTCAGTTCCGGCTGATCCCCGGACGTCCATCCGTCGCATCGGGTGGTCCGTTCTCCGTCGCTCGCCTCCCGGCGGCACCGTTGATTTGAGGACACTGGCGAGTCGACGCTGTCCTATGCAGGGACTCGTGCCGGCCGCCGGGCGGGGCACGCGACTCGGCGCGCTGACCGACGAGCGGCCCAAGGGCCTCGTCGAGGTGGCCGAGCGACCGCTTCTCGCGTACGCGTTCGACGCGGCGATCGACGCCGGCGTCACCGAACTGGTGGTCGTCGTCGGCTACGAGGGCGCACAGATCGTCGACCGGTTCGGCGACGCCTACCGCGACGTACCCCTCACGTACGTCCACCAGCGCGAGCGGCTAGGGCTCGGTCACGCGGTGCTGCAGGCCGAACCGCACGTCGACGAGCGGTTCCTGCTCGTGAACGGGGACAACGTCTTCGCGGACGCGCTCGACCCGGTCGTCGAGGCGGCCGACTCACCCGGCGTCGACGGCGCGCTCGCGGTCGAGTCGGTCTCGCGCGAGGTCGCGCGGACGACGGGCGTGCTCGAACTCGACGACGGGACGGTCACCGGAATCGTCGAGAAGCCGGACGAGGCGCCGTCGACGCTGGTCACGACAGGGTGTTACGTGCTGCCACCGGAGATCTTCCGCGCGTGTCGACTCCTTCGGCCCACAGCCGAGGGGGAGTACCAACTAAGCGAGGCAGTCGGGCTACTGCTCCACGCGGGGTACACGTTCGAGACGGTCGAGGCCGGTGACCGCGTCAACGTGAACACTCCCGAGGATCTCGACCGCGCCGCGGCGCTGGTGTCGTGATCACACACGAGAAATCGTGATCGGGCACGGGGCGGCGGTCGACCGCTCGGCTCCGTCCGCTCCCGTGTCGACCTCACCCGATAGTCACCTCGTCCCCGTCGGACACGACGTCGACCGCCGCGTCCGTGTACTGACTGACGGTCTCCGCGAGCTCCTCGGTCTGTACCCCCGTCTCCGGGAAGAGGTGGGTGAGGAGCACGCGGCCGACATCGACGTCGACGTCGGCGAGCGTTCGGCCGAGCGCCGACGGCGTCGAGTGGGTCTCGGTGTCGGTTCCGTCCGGGTACGCACACTCGTGGACCAGGACGTTCGACCCGTCCGCGAGGGCGGCGACGGCTTGGGTAGGCGCCGTGTCGCCGCTGATCGTGAGCGCGTCGTCGAACCGGTAAGCAAATCCCGGCTTCGAGTGCTTCGTCTGCGCCGTCGAGACGCGATACGGGCCGAGATCGAAGGCGGCGGGGTCGGCGTCGAGTTCCGTTATCTTCAGGTCGATTCTGGTATCGAGGTCGTCGATCCCGAACAGCCGCTCGCAGATCTCCTGAGTGCCGGGTGGGCCGACCACGGTGAACGAGGGGTGCCCCTCCAGCCAGCGCGCCTTCGCCAGCGTCGTCAGGTCGGCGACGTGATCGAGGTGGTGGTGCGTCAGGAGGACGGTGTCGACGTCCCGGTGATCGATTCCCGCCTGTGCGAGGCGGTGGGTGACGCCGCTCCCGCAGTCGACGAGCAGGTGATGGTCGTTCCGTTCGAGGTGGATCCCCGCCTGGAGCCTGTTCGCGGAGGGAAGGGCGCTTCCGGTGCCGAGCAACGTGACGCGCATCGTCGGTGGCGTCGGAGGCGGTTGGCTAAGAACTGACGGTGGCGGCTCCTCACACTGATCAAGACCACAGCGACCGTGGTGCGAGCGTCGATATTGCCGTGAAAGCCAGCAAGAAACTCGATTCGAATGTGTCTGCTCTCAACGACTATCTCGTTGTGCGGAAGGTGTCGTTCGAAAGACTCCGTTTTTCGTGAGCACGAAAAATCCGAGTTCCGGACGATAGCTGGCCTCAGGGGCCGTGGACGCCCCGACCGTGACCCCCCGACCGCCCGAGGCTATCGAGCCGATGGCCGAGTGTGTGTTTCCAACTGACCCACGGGAAGTCTCGGACCGTGCGAGAGAGCGAAGCTCTCTCGTGACGACGAGAATCTAAGATTCTCGAATGACTTGATACCGGGCGGTTCACGGCCGGCAAGCCAGAGAGGGAGTCAAGTGTTTGTCGATGCGGAGCAACGGTTCGAGTATGCACGACCGATGGTCGCAGTTCGCGACAGCACTCGAATCGGGTGAACCGGACCGCGTCAACGACGTGATCGACGAGATCGGCGAGATGAGTCTCGACGAGCGGGTCGAACTCTTCGACGTCTGCTTCGACGAGGTAACCCAAACGTACGAGGCGGCCGCCGACGGCTACGTCCGGCAGTCCCTCGTCCGCGTGGCAGACCAACTCACGCCCGGGATTCCGACCGTGATGGCAGTCGACAACGACGACCGGTCGATTGGGGCCGACGAAGCGGACATCCGCGACCAGACGGACGCGATCGGTGGCTTTCTGCTGGAGGCGCTCACGGACGACGACGGTCGCGTCAGGCAGTCGGCCAGACGCGGCCTCCAGGACGTCTTCCGAACCTACGACGCCCTCGGCGACGAGGAGACGCTGGAAGCGCTCGTGATCAAACTGGAGGAGATGGCCGCGGAGGCCGAAGGCAAACAGCAGAAGGATCTCCGAGAAACGAAGGCGGATGCCGAATTCTCGCTTCGATCCGGCGTTGCTCGTCTCGTCGAAGGATTCGAGACAGAAGTCGACGATTCCTCGAACTTGGATACGTAGACAGTCGGGGGGTCCGGAAGGGAACTGTGCAGTTGGAACGGCGTTAGGTGTCGTGGAGCGCCGAGACTACTCAGAGACCCAATCACCCCGATCAGTTGGAACGTAGCCCGTCCGTATTGGCTCTCCGATTACTACTCGCGTCGAAGGTTCTAACATATTTCCACCTCATTAGATATATATTCCAGATCGTGGTAGTAGTAAGTATGTCCGAAGATCCAGGCCAAGATATTCACGCCTCGATGACGAGGGGGGAGCGTATCCGCGCGGCAGCACGAACGCTGCGGACACCTCGAACCGCTTCTTGGGTCGCCGATGAGACCGATGTCTCGGTCAAAACAGCGCAAAAGTACCTCGACCAGCTCGTCGCCGACAACGTCTTGCGGAAACTCGAGCAGGGCGACCAGACGCTCTACTGCGTCGATCAGCTGATGGCGACCTATCGTGAAGTCGCCTCCCTCCAGCGCGAGCACACGCGAGAAGAACTCACGTCCGCGCTCGAGTCGATGCGGTCCGAGATTACGGAGTGGAAGACGGCATACGACGTCGAAACGCCGGGCGAGCTGCGTGCAACCATCGCCGACCTCGACGATCCTGACGAAATCACAGCCCGCCGGGAGGCAGCTACCGAATGGGAACACCTTGCGGATCGCATTCCCATCGTTCGCGCCGCACTCAACGAATACGATTGGGCAAGCGAGCACGACTCCGTCTCCGTCTGACCGATGGGTCTCTCCGGTACAATCGATAGTGCAGTTTACGAGGGACTCAAAGATGTCCTCCAACGCTATCCGTTCGTAACGAGAGTCACCTACGAACCCGACAGCATCACCAAGAAATTCCTCCGTGCACACATCGATCCAGCGCGCCTCGATCCTTCGATCGGCCCGAATCCACCGACACTTGACGTCGAATGGCGCTTCACGGCAGACGACCAGTACTATCGAATTCACTACGCGGACCCAAATACCGGATTCAACTGTGGCTGGCATCGAGACGATGATCACCCCGAACTCGGCCCCGTACACTTCCAGTACGAGAACCCCACGACAGGAGCTGCGGATCACCAACACGCCACGTTCGAGAACGAAATTCCGACGGAGGTACTCTGGACAGCGCTCGACCGACTGTTCGAGGAAAAACTGCCGGAACGATAGGAGCGTTTGCAACTACTTGCTCATCCGATCGCACGCTGTCGTATGAGTGAGTGAAGACTTGCAAACGCTACTATAATTACACACAACCGAGGGACCTCGCCAAAGCGTTATACTTCCTGGCGGCGAATCCGTGCGTATAAATGTGACGATACCCGTGGTGTCGACACCGGACGTCCTCGGTGGCAAGCCACGCATTGAAGGGATCCGCGTTGGCGTGCAGCAGCTCGGGGCGCTCGTCCGCGAACACGGATGGTCGACGACAGCGGTCGCCGACGAGTTCGACCTGACCGCCGACGAGATCGACGCTGCATTGGAGTACTACGACGCCAATCCCGACGAGATGGCGGCGATCGCCGACGAGGCCGCGACGACCCGCGAGCGACTGCGCGAGACGAGTCGCGCTCCGAAGTAATTGCCAGTCACGAACCAGTGGATATCGAGGCGTACAGCGTCAACGTACGGGGGATACGCCGACGCGTCAAGTGTGATTTCGAGCGATCGTGGAGACAGTCGATCCGGCGTCAACTTCCTCGGGGTCAAGCCCCGAGGCTTGTCAGTGGACTCCCGTTCTAACCGAGTAGTTCGGTAGGCGTGTAGTCGCCGTTCACGTTCAACGTCCCTGACTTGAGGGCCAGTTGACTGGTGGCCCATCCACCGCGAGACTTCTGCCCGCGATGGATATACCCGCAATACCTGACGGCGATGTTCTTCGCCGCGTTGTAATCCGCATTTACCTCATACCCACACGACTGGCACTCGAACGCCTTGTCGTCGCGGTTGTCCTCGTGGGGAAACCCACAGTGACTACACCGCTGACTCGTGTACGCAGGATTCACAAAGTCCACGAACAACGCCGTGGACTCAACCTTGTACTCCACGAGCCCCACGAACTTCGCATAGGCCCACTGCTGGAACTTCGACCCATTTGCAATGTTCTCGCGGATATGGTCAAGGTTCTCGAAAATGATGCCGTCCACATCCGTTTCTTGCGCTTCCGCGATGAGATCGTTTGCTCTGTTGTGCAACCAGTCCAACAACCAATCCGAAAAGCGGCTGCCGATGGACTGAATCGTTAGATGCGCGGATCGAGTGCCTGTCTGGTGCAGTTTGGCGCGGCGTTGTTCGTACTGGTCGCGCTTGTGGGTGAGGTAGTCCGCACTGCCGATGAAGGCTCCCGTGCTGGTGACGGCGAACGCGCCAGTCACGTTCAAATCCACACCAAGAACCACTCCGTTCTTTTCGTGGTCATCGGGTGACTTGGCTTCTTGGCGTTCCGTTCCGTCAACCGTGTAGTCGGGGTTCTTCAGCGTGACGTGCAGGTAGAACGTGTCGTCTTGTTCGTCGTACTGGAGCGTGGCGCTCGACGCATCCCAGTCGTCGCTCTCGTAGTAGCGTCCGAACGGCGTCTCCTCTCGCTCCACCTTGGGCGGGAGGACGTATTCGGCAGTGACTCTGCCGTTCGGAGTGGAGAGCGTGGCGTGGTCGTCGTTGAACGACGCGGAGCGTTTGTCGTAGACGACGCTCCACGAGTCGAACTCTGGTTGACTCGTGTTCTCGCCTTGCTTCAGTTTCTCGACTCCGCTCGTGACGGCTTCGATGGCGCGGCGGATGCCTTTCTGGACGAGGTTGGCGGTGAGGTCGGTTTCCTCGCGCAACTCGTCGTACAGGGCATTTTCGGCTTTTGACTTGCTGGTGACACAGTAGTCGTCGTAGCGCCACGCCCACTCGCTCGTTCGGTTGACACAGTGCAGGAATTGCTTCTTGGTTTGGTGGAGGTCGCCACGACGCTCTTCGGACACGTCGAGTTTGATGGGGACGGTGCGTCGTGGCGCGTCGTCCATCGTGGTTCACATTCAGTTCTGTTGCCTAATAAAAGTTTAATTGTAGAGTAGGGAGTCGGCCTTGCTTTCGAGCGTGGTTTGTTTCATCAAGTGTCGGCTTCCTCCACGGGGTCAAGCCCCGTGGCATCCGCCTCGCTATTCTGTGAACGAGGTCACGACGCGACCAACGGATGCGTTTCGGACTATCGGGCGAGCGTTTCCATCGTCGTTCGATCGAGTCGACCACTCTCCGGCGTGCCGTCGTGTTCATCGCGCATCTACTGCGCCTCCGTCACGCGGAGATCCCAGCTCCATCGTCGCCACGTTGTCGACGCTCCGCGCGTGTGATCGCGTCTTGAACGAGTTCGATATCGTATCGAACTGTCCGCCAGCGGGACAGTGACTCAAGGCGCTCGTGAGCCGTCTCGTGGTCGCTGTCAGCGAGTTGGGTGGACGGAACGGCGTTCGGATCCGGGACCTCGAACTGTGCTTGAAACTCGGCGTCTTCGTCGATTAGTTCTGCGCGCCGCTCTCGGAGTTCGGGAAGCGAGTGCTCATCGGCGAGCGTTTCGATCCGTTTCCACCGGAAGTACGAGTCGTTCCGCCGGAACTTCGCCGGACGACTTCCCCGACGTGTCGCGATTCCCATCTCCGTCAGTTGCGTGAGTGCGTTTCGGGCACCATCCGCCGAGCACGCCGCGCGCTCTGCGATCGTCTCGACTCGTTCGTACTCGGTCAGGCCGGTGAGCACGTCGTACACCCGCTGGAACGTCGTCCGATCCTCGCGCCACTGGCGTCGCGCTGGCTCCGCGTCGCTCCGTGGCGACGGCTCCGTCGACTCGTCTTCGGACATACGTCGCCGTTCGAGCTATGAAGATATATATCTTTTCTAGAGTAGAAATATCGATTAGACGGTGAAAGAGAGGGACGCTTCTCCTGTGTCTGCGTCGTCAACGGGGAACACACGAAACGTTCGCTCCCACTACCTCCGCCGAGAGCTTTATCAGGACAAATACGGGAGACAGGTGGTTTCGTGTGGTTTTCACCGGACTGCGACGGCACTAGGGGTGTTGAAGCAGAAAAAACGTCCTCTCCCGGAGTGGATCTCTCGGGCTCGTCCCGTCGCGGCACTTGCTAATCTGGTTGAGTCGATGAAAAGACCTATGAGGAAATCCCGATTCTCCCCCAGTATGAAAGCCGTCGTCTTAGCGGCCGGCGAGGGGACGCGACTGCGTCCGCTGACGGAGGACAAACCCAAGGGGATGGTCGAAGTCGACGGACAGCCCATCCTCACCCACTGTTTCGACCAGCTCGTCGATCTCGGCGCGGACGAACTCGTCGTGGTCGTCGGGTATCTGAAGCAGAATATCATCGAACACTACGGAGACGAATACGACGGCGTCCCGATCACTTACGCCCACCAGCGCGAACAGCAGGGGCTAGCGCACGCGCTGTTGAGCGTGGAGGAGCACATCGACGACGACTTCATGCTGATGCTCGGGGACAACGTCTTCCAGGCGAACCTGTCGGACGTGGTGCGGCGGCAGCGCGAGGACCGGGCCGACGCGGCCTTCCTGGTCGAGGAGGTCCCCTGGGAGGAGGCGAGTCGGTACGGCGTGTGTGATACGAACAAGTACGGCGAGATCACCGACGTGGTCGAAAAGCCCGAAGATCCCCCGTCGAATCTGGTGATGACGGGATTCTATACGTTTTCGCCGGCGATCTTCCACGCCTGTCACCTGGTGCAGCCGTCGAACCGGGGCGAGTACGAGATCAGCGAGGCGATCGACCTACTCATTCAGAGCGGGCGGACGATCGACGCGATCGCGTTGGAGGGCTGGCGCGTGGACGTCGGGTATCCGGAGGACCGGGAGAGAGCTGAGGAGTTGCTTCGGGGCGACACCGAGAGCGAAGCGGCCGTGGAGTCGGCAGACGGCGACTGATCGCGGGGGGAATTGTCGGAATCGGTACGGAGAAGACTTTGGAAGGACCGCTTATTCTTCCTCGACGAGTTTGCGGACGAACCGAACCGTCAGTCGGCTTCCCCGAATGTGTGGCTCGGTATGGATCTCGGACTCGTCGGCCGCGACGATTCGGGGCTCCTGAGTGGTCATTGGGGTGAGCGTACTCGCTATACCCTCATTACTGTGATACCGGCGTGGCGGACGGTCCAGAAGTTGAGACCTGCCCCCCAATGCAGATGACATTCTGGCGTAGTTCATAAATAGTATGAAGTTGTAGTCTAGAGTAGAACGATGGCACGAATCACCGGCTCCTATCCGGACGACCTCGACCTCCTCATTGAGGGTGCTGTCGAGGCTGGTGTGTTCGGAGGCAAGAGCGATGCGTTGCGAGAGTTCGTGCGTGAATACTTCAAGGACCACGAAAACGAGCGCATTGCGGCTGCGGTCGCCCTCTACGAACGCGAGCGGATCACACTCGGCGATGCTGCGAGACTCGCTGACGTCGACCGGTGGACGATGCGGGACATCCTCCGTGAGCACGGTGTTGAGCTCCGCCTCGGACTCGTTGACGAAGACGACGCAGCCTACGAAGTAGAGGCAGCGAGCGAACTCGAATTCGACGAGGAGGACTCCGACGACGAGGAGTCACCTGCGAAATGACAGGTGACGGTCTTCCAGCGAACCCGAGAACCTCTTCCCAGCCGATTCCGGGACACTTCATCACGCGGAAACCTTATTGCACATTGCGTGCAATTCGCTACTAAGGATGGCCACGAGAGAAGCGAGCTGGGACACCCCACTCGATACCGGCGGTGAGGCGTTCGAACTCCTCGGAAACCCGCGCAAGGCGTGGATCTACACCTATCTCCATCATCATCCATCGACGACGATCCAGGACGTCGTCGAGACGCTCGATCTCCCGCAGCGAACGGTCTACGAATACGTCGACGACCTCGAAGCCGCGGGCTTCATCGAGCAGTCAAACGACGGACGACCGGCGAGGTATACGGCTCACGACATCGACCTCCAACTGATCGACGGCGATGCCCAGCGACGCATCACGCCGGCGTTGATCGAGGCGATCGCTCGTCGGCTGCGGGACGACGACATCGACACGTACATCGATCGCCACGGACTGGACGGGCTCGCCGTCGCACTCGAATACGCTCGCGAGTACGTCGACGGGTCTGTGACGCACCAGATAATGGCTCGCGAACAGGATCTCACGCGCCTGGAAGCGGGCGTCATTCTGGATGCACTCCGTCCCATCGTCGAGGATTGAGTCGATATGGGACACGAACGGGAGATCGTTTTCGTCGATCGTCGGTGCTCATCAGTTGCGGTCGGTGCGAAGATAAATCGTATGAGTATTGGGAGTGCGACAATTGCTATTGGCCTCCTGACCAATATTCTTATAGTATTGGTCTGTGTACCATTAGGTGAGGATGGTCTCACTGACCGACGACGACCTTGACGGGGTACGTAGGGTAGAGAAGTACCCTGACGGGACCGTCGTCCGCGTGTTCTGTATGCGGACAGATCGTGACGCGTACCCGTCCGGATGGGCCTACAAGCTCCACTACGGCGCGACGGAGCCGGACCCGCCCCGCACGCTTGACGATGGAACGATTCGTCGCTACGATAACTCACACGAATACACAAAAGGACACGAACTACACGTTGCACCGGACTCCGACCCAGACAGCATCACGTTCCCCGGGATGGTCGAACTCTGGGAACGGTTCTGGAGCGAGATCCCAAAATCCGAGTTCGAGGTCAAGTGAGGCCTTCAATCACGGTGATACTTATGAACGATACCACGCCGCCGCTGCACCCGATGGAGCGCGAACAGCTTCGGGCCGAATCAACCCTCGTCGTGACTGTGAAGTCCTCCAGTGAGTTCCACGACGACGTCACCGACGGGATCGAGGCGCTCGAAGGGGGCGACGCGGTGGATTCCACGCCGACGCTCTCGTTCACCAGCTACGACGATCTGATGGAGACGCTGACGCCGCGCGTCCTCGATCTCATCGACGCCATCCGCCGAGAAGAGCCAGCCAGCATCAACGAAACCGCACGGGTCGTTGACCGGGACGTGAAGAACGTCCACGAGGAACTCAGTCGGCTCGCCCAGCTGGGCATCATCTTCTTCGAGGAAGAGGGCCAGCGTAAACGCCCGGTCGTCTGGTTCGACGAACTCGTCATCGCTCTCCCGTTCGATCCAGAGAGTGGCGACACGGCCACTGCCGCGCCGTGATACTGACTGCTCTCGTCTCTTACCGGTGATCACCACGACCGGGGATAGCGATCACCGGGACACAGTGAGAGCAGTCAGTATGAATCGATAGGGAACGCGATCAGGCGATCGTTTTCGTCGATTCGTCGGTGCTCATCAGCTGCGGGCGGCGCAGAAGAACTGCGAGAACAGTAGCAGACGGGTGCTGAGCTACTCGTCAACAACGTTCGCTTCGCTTGGAGGCGCGATCTCGATCTCCGCTGCACCCCGTTCGATGGCCTCCGGCGTAGTCCCCTCGGCCTCGGCGAGCAGTTCGGTCAGCTCGTCCGTCGAGAGGGGGTCTTCCGCCGGCGGTTCCTGGCTCATACGCTCAGTTAGGTCCCACGAGTGTATAAACGTAGGTGGTGTGGATCCCCCGTCAGGCCACCGTGGCGGCGATCCAGGGGTGATTCGGCCCTCATAGACGTCGATAAAATAATCCGCGTTGGCATCAAGATAGTCGGTACAGGACCGGATTACTTTGCCCCGACTCGTCGGGAGTGGGCTATGGGACGGACGGAGCTTCACAGGCGGCTGGGATCGTCGAGCAGTATCGATGTGGAGGCCTTCTTGATAGATGTCGTGTCCGAGTGCGGCAGTTTCATTATGATCGATTCGGGCGATGGCCTCCCACTGAACGGGGTTGACACCGGTTTGATAATGCAGTTGAACGATGAACCGAGGAATGTGGTTCGACTGTCGGTCGAAGCCAACTGTACGTACACAGTTCGGCGTACTCCCACCGACAACCTTCGAGACATCGTATCCAGCGGGCGGTGAGGGTACTCGCATACCTAACGGTTCCGAGAATCAGCAATTAATTCTCCGGTACGTTCCCACAGAAGCAGGTCTCAACAGGAAGGGATGCGAACTCGAAAAGTTGGAAGAAGCCTCCCGACGCCGGGAGGGAATCGACGCCTTCCGTGATGGCTCGATCGCCTACATCCGGTACTGCTCGCGATTGTCGAGGAAGTGTTCGCGCGCCTCTTGGGGAAGGTCCGCGAAGCGGAGGACTTCCTGACAGCCGAGTCCGGGACGGGACACTTCATCACGCGATTGCTTTCGAGTTCGTTCGCGGCGACGACGGTGCCACAGGCCGGACAGGAGTGAGTGATGATTCTCATTTTCACAATCTGAGCTGGGAGTTCTCGCCGACGACGAGTCTACGGCCCTCCGGGAGGAGGGTCTCGGCGCTCTCGACGTTCGCGCCGCGGCCGAGGAGGCTGTCGACGATCCGACCGTTGGCGGTGATGGTTGAATCGCCGATGACGACGCTGTTCTCGATGTGGACGCCTTCGAGTTCTGAATTCGCGCCGATCGAGGTGTACGGTCCGACGTATCGTAGCGTTTGCAACTGATTGCACATCCGATCGCACGGCGTCGGGCGATCGCGTGGGCGAAGACTTGCAAACACTCGCCGGATACCAGTCGGTAGTTCGCTCCCGAGAGAGAGTACGTTTCGTCTGTCTCAGTCCGAGCGTCACCCCGGATTGGCCGCCGCTTCGATCTCGCGCCTGATGTCGAGAACGATCTGAGGATCGAGATCGAGACTGTACTCGTAGTATCGTCCACCACCCTCTCCGTGATTCTGGCCAGTTCGGCGCAGGAATCCGAGCATATGGAGGTCCGAGAGGTGGTTTTGAATGCTCTTCAGCGTCGTGAGTGGGGCGACGGCGTGTGAGTCGGCGACATCTTCGTATCGGTTTTTGATCGCCTTCGATCGGGCCGGTGCCTCCTCGTGTTGTTCGATATATGCCAGGGTTTCGAGCAGCAGTTGGGCGTGCTGTGTCTGATCCCGGATCCGGTTTCGCAGCCGACCGCGTTGCACGAGTTCCTGGGCCGCGACGATATGGGTGTCGTCGACGTGGGTGTCGCCTCGCTTTTTCGCTACTTCGCCACCGACTCGGAGGAGATCGATCGCCTGGCGTGCGTTCCCGCGGTCTTTCGCTGCGATCGCCGCCGCTCTCGCGATCGCCGACTCCTCACAGACGCCGTCCACGAACGCGCGATCGGCGCGGTCAGCGAGGATCGCCCGGAGTTCGCTCGCATCGTACGGGCTGAACGATATCTCGCTCTCCATCAGCGTGTCCTTGACCTTCGGAGAGAGCGACTGCCGGAAGGTGTAGTTGTTACTGATTCCGATGACGCCGACTTTCGAGTTCGTAATGTGACCGATCGATCTGGCACGAGGGAGTTCATACAGGAGCGTGTCGACCGCATCGAGGTGGTCGATCTCGTCGAACACGATCAGATGTGTCCCACCGAGTCGATCGAGCTGCCCGTAGAGTTCCTCGAACGCGTCGGCCGTCCCGAGGCCTCGCTTGGGAAAGTCGCTCGCGGTGTCCGGAAGCAGTTCGTTGACGAGCGTGCGGACGACAGCATACACGGTCTTCCCGTTACAGTTCAGTTCGTGGACGTGTAACTCCTCAGCGTCAGGACGCTCCGTGACTTCGGTCTGGAGGGCCTCCATCATATATTTCGTCACGGCGGTTTTGCCGAGTCCCGCCTTCCCGTACAGCATTATGTTCTGCGGAGTACGGCCGAAAAGGACGTCTTCGAGAGCGTGGCGGTATTCCTCGATCTCCTCGTCACGTTCGAGGATCTGATCGGGTTGGTGGTCCTCAGAGAGAACTTCTTTGGCAGCGAAAATCGACCGTTCGACGTCGCTGAATGGCCCGGCCATTGGTCTACCGCTCGAAACTACCCAATCATATTTAAAACCTCGTTTTGTTTGTTTCTTCTGTCTTGCTAGTGGCACTCGAAATGCACTGCTAGACTCCACCGCGCCGGAAGACAAACGAATTCCACTCTCCCTCTTCGGCAGACAGACGCAGCGTTCGTCCGGGACGCTCCCGTTCCGCAGACAGACGAAACGTACTCTCCGTCGATGCACACGACCCATTCCCGTTGTGAGAGTGCGCACCGATGGTGGTCGCCGAGGACCGCTCCGCGGAACTCGAAGACAGACGAAATCCACTCTCTCTCGGGGCACTCCCGAGCCGAAGACAGACGAAACGTACTCTCTGTCACTACTATGGCATAGAGTTTCTACCAGGACGGACCACACAGTCGGAGGGTTCGAGCTCCGCGATTGCGGCGAAGACCGCCTCAGACTGATTACTCTCGTCTCTTCCCGCCGAGCGCCGTCAACGGGGGTGGCGTCGGCGGTAACAAGTGAGAGTAATCAGTATCAATACCAGCCGACGAATTCGCCGCAGTTGCCGCATTTCGCCCGGGTCGCCCAGCGGTCCCCC
This sequence comes from Halobellus limi, assembly GCF_004799685.1. Taxonomy (NCBI): domain Archaea; kingdom Methanobacteriati; phylum Methanobacteriota; class Halobacteria; order Halobacteriales; family Haloferacaceae; genus Halobellus; species Halobellus limi. Next base: position 1,125,598 of record NZ_CP031311.1, on the reverse strand, counting down.
TGGTCGTGCCTGTCGGGCGGGACCGACGAGACGTCGACCGCGATCTCCGAGCACTCGGGGCACTGGGAGGGGATCGTCTGACTCACGTGGATAGCTATGGAGTACTGTGTCAAAGTTAGACATCCGTTAGAGGAGCTCTACGCCCTGCGTATCGGGGATGGTCGCGTACCTATTCTATCGGGGCACCTGGCGGTATCGTGAATCGATGCAAAGACTGTCATCCGGTGCGCCGCCGAATCGGGAACGGGTGGAGGAGCTGTTGAGAGGAGACTCCGAGAGACGTGCGACGGCTGCGGAGTCGGCGGGGTTGACTGATCTCGGGTGATTACGTCACCGAACCCCGGTCACTGTTCGTCGAAAGCGGCCACAACACGGCGCGCCGCACCCCGAGTGCGGTCAGCGCCGCGAGGTAGACGACGAGCAGTCCGCCGATCGAGCAGAGTTCCGGGATCGACGGCGCGGCGTGTGCGTCCCGTGTACCATCGGTGTCGAGGGGCGAATCGGGATCGCTCGCTCGCTTGGGTCTGTCGGGTGTCGACTGTGGAGGGGACGTCTGCGGGGCCATATCTCGTATTTCGGGTCTGGTGGTACAAAATCCGTCGGAGAGACAAACCGCGTTTTTAGTATTTGTTGGGATGGGGGTTTGTGGGGGGCAGCGACGTCACCGCAGTCCAAAACAAGACCTATAATTCCGGGAGCAACTAAAAAGCCATCCGAAGAGTGGCCGATATTGCTCCACTCCGAACTCAGGTGAGCAATATTTTGACGCGGTCCAAAGGTTAATACAACCGCAATAACCTATCTGACAACAGATTGTCTATCAAGGAAACGATGGTTATGCAGGAAAATACTCGCTCGGTTGATATTCCGGAACGCATAGTTGAACGCGTTGAAAATCGGCTCTCTCGGACTGAATGGGACGACCCAGGTGAGTACATCACATACGTTATGGAGGAGGTGCTTTATCAAGTAGAGCAAGAGACAGAAGATGACGACTTCGAACCGGTTGACGAAGCGGAAGTCGAAGATCGCCTGAAATCTCTCGGCTACCTCAACGAATGAAGATCGGGAATCCTGTCTGTCTCAGCCGAGATCCGTATCTATTCTCGTAGTATGGGATTGCTCACTCGCTCGTTTCTACTCGGCTTCATTCAGAGCTACGGAATCGCGAACGCGTTGTCATTCGGGATGACTCTCTCCAGAAGTAATCGTCACCGAGGGAGAATTGGTCAGTAATGCGCGTCATTCACCTCTACGACGGCCACGAACAGGTGTACCGGGGCCGTGGATCTGTCCCCGGTGTCGTCTGGAACGTCGCCCGCGGGACCGCCGCCGCAGGCCACGAGGTGACGGTCCTCGAACGGCAATGGGAGGGACTCCCGGCGACTGCCGAACACGAGGGCGTCGCGTTCCACCGTCTCGACCTCCGGACTGGCGCAGACGAACCGTGGACGCGCGTTCCCTACGAGGAAGTGACGTCTCCAAGCGGTGCGGTGCGCCTCGTCGCCGATCGGACGAACTTCGCTCTCGCGGCGCTGCGCTGGCTCCGCGGGATGGAGTTCGATGTGCTTCACGTCCACCTCCCGTTTGCGGCGAACGTCCTCGCGACCGTTGCGCCGTGGTTGCGCGATCGGATGGTGTACACGGCCCACCTCGGAGAATTGCGGTTAGACCTATTGGAAGGAGGACAGGAGGGTGACGGAGACGGTCCCGATGTTCCCTCATTCCTCTCCGTGTTCTCGCCAGACGTCTTCCTCGCGAACCGCGTTGCACAGACGACCGTCCTCAATCCAGCCATCGAATCGGCGTTCGTCGACCGGGGGGTTCCTCCGTCGTCTGTGAGGATCATCCCCAATGGCGTCGACATCGAACGGTTCGGTACGGTCGACACTGCGGCTCTCAAGCGGGTCCGTGAGACATATGGGATCGGCGATCGACCGGTCCTGCTGTTCGTGGGGACACTGATGCCCCGGAAGGGTGTCACAGAGTTGGTGGGTGCGATCGATAGGGTCGTGAACGAACGGGATTATGACGTCGATGTCGTACTCGCTGGCGAGGCTGACCTCGACGTGTCGTACACTCAACGAGTAGAAAGGTTGATAGCACGCGCCGGACTGGATTCTCATATTACGATGCCCGGCTTTGTTCCCGGGGAGGACCTCACGGCGCTCTATCACCTCGCGGATGCGCTCGTCGTTCCGTCTCTCGAAGAAGGATTCGGGATGACTGCAATCGAGGCGATGGCTGCGGGAACACCCGTAGTCGGCACACGAGTTGGGGGTCTCCCGGACTTGATCGATTCTGAACGGACAGGCACGCTGGCGGATCCCGGTGACGTCTCCGGACTCACGGACGCAATCGAGGATATGTTGAATCTAATCGTAGATTCGAGAACAGACATCGAGGACGCGGCGCGGTCAAAGGCTGCGGAGTACGCTTGGCCGTCGGTTGCCGAGCGGTTCATCGAGGTATACGAGGAGGTACACGCGTGAGCTCGGACGAGCGACGAAACGTCGTCCTCGTGACCTACGACAGCCTTCGGGCGGATCACTGTGGGTGTTACGGGTACGGACGGAACACGACGCCGACGCTGGACGAGATGGCGGATTCGGGGCTTCTCTTCGAGAACGCGATCGCGTCGGGCGTGCCGACCATCGCGTCGATGACGAGCGTGATGACTGGTCGGCATTCGCTGGCGAGTCCCGAGATCGGCTTTAACGAACAGCAGCGCGAGCAGGTGACGTCACGGCCGACGATCGCGGAGGTGCTCTCGGAGTCCGGATACAGTACCGGCGCGCTGTCCCCGAATCCGCCGGCGTCGAGTTACTTCGGCTTCGATTCGGGGTTCGACTGGTTCGAAGACTTCCTCGCAGAGGACCGTGGTGTCCTCGAACGCGCGTGGCGGCGGATCTTCGAGAGTTCGATCGAGGGGGGCGGACTATCGACGTACCTGCGGTTGTTCCGGAACGTCGTCACACAGAGCGAGGTACTGCGGCCGTGGGAAGACTTCTACGACGAGATTCTCGCGTTTCGCGAACGCGCCGAGGAGCCGTACTTCCTCTGGGTCCTCCTCCTGGAGCCACACCATCCGTGGATGCCGCCGAGCGACACCCAGCAGTGGAGTTCGCGGTCGGATAAGTACGCCGCGTTTCGGCAGTACTGGGAGATGTTCGACAGCGGGTGGACGCCGGACTTCTCAGCGGCGGAGCACCAGCGTCTGATCGACCTCTACGATGACTCCATCCGGTACGGGGATCAGTTCCTCGCCCGATTGCGGGATGACCTCGCGGACGACGACCCCGTATTCGTGGTTCACGCCGATCACGGCGAGGAGTTCGGCGAGCACGGTCGGTACGGTCACCAGCCGTACCTCTACGAGGATCTAACGCACGTGCCGCTCGTGGTGTGGAACGCAGACGAGCGGGGACGCGTCGAGCAACCGGTCGAACTGCGGCAACTCGCACCGACGATCGCTGAACTCGGCGGCGCGGAACACCCCTTCGACGTCGATGGGTTGTTGACCGACTCCGAGGAGGCCCGGCCGTGGGTTGTCTCGAAGGTGTTCGCCGAAGGGAACCGACGGGCTGCGGTCCGGACGCGATCGGGCAAGTACATCGAAGAATCGGACCGGCGCGAACTCTACGACCTCTCTGCGGATCCCGATGAACAGCGGGACCGCTCGGATGAGAACCCGCAGTCGAGCGCGGCCTTCGGTGATGCTCTTCGATCGCACGTCCACGACGAACAGGAGCGTCGCGCGGTCGAGGCCGCGCGCGAAGCGGTAACGGAGGGTGAGGTGGAGCTATGAACGACGTGGAGCGGCCGAATATCGTGTTAGTGACGGTGGACAGCCTCCGAGCCGATCACTGCGGGTGTTACGGGTACGAGCGGAACACGACGCCGACGCTCGATACGATGGCTCGCGAGGGAACGAAGTTCGAGCACGCTATCGCTCCCGGCCCGGCGACGCCGGAGTCGATGCCGGTGATTTTCACCGGCGACTGGCCCGTCGATCGCGACGTCGACGGCGACTCCGAGCTCGTGCGTCGCCGCGAACGCATCCGCGCGCATATGGAGGCACGATATACGTTACCCGAGCGGATGCGAGAGCTGGGGTACGAAACCGCCGCGTTCACCCCGAACCCCTTCACCTCGCGACACTTCGGTTTCGATCAGGGGTTCGATCACTTCCAGGACTTTATGGACGAATCGAACCGCGGATCGCTGTACGAGACGGTCTTTCAGGGCTTCCTGGAGGGTAGCGGCGCGTCGTCGCTCGCCCGTGCGTTCGTGAACTTCTGGCAGCGCGAGGAAGTGTTCAAGCCCTGGGAGTCCTACTACGAGGAGGTCCTCGAGTGGACACGGAACGCGACGGAGCCGTACTTCCTGTGGGTGTTCCTGATGGACGCGCACAACCCCTATCTCTCCTCTGCGGAGTACCGAACGCAGTCGAGACTGCGGGAGTTCCGCGCGAACGTGGAGTTCTGGCGGCAGAGCCACGAAACGCCCTTTTCGGACACTGTCCACGGGGAACTGGTGACCGCGTACGACGACTCCGTTCGGTACTCGGACGCGTTCTTAGAGCGCCTGCGCTCGGACCTCCGGGAGGACGACCCCGTGATCGCCGTCCACGGAGATCACGGCGAAGCGTTCGGCGAGCACGACGTGTACGGACACGAGCCGTATCTCTACGAGGAGAACGTGCGGGTGCCGTTGGTCGTCGACGGACCGCCCGCAGGGGAAATCTCGGAGCCGTTTTCACTCCGTGAACTGCCCGACGTACTCTCCTCTATCGCCGCTGGAGACACGACCATCGGCCCCACGCGTCCGGCGGTGGCTCGGACTCGCGACGGGGACGCGCTCTCGGTACGGATTCCCGGGGAGACGCACCGACTGGCGCTTTCGGAGGGTGAGGGAGACTCGACGCTCCCGGAAGCCATCGACACCGTCGTCGCGCGATACCGCGCGGGAGAGCGGGAGCGGCGTTCGATCGCCTCCGCGGCGAGCGCCCTCGCGACGGACGAGACGTTATGAGCGACCGCATCGTCATCGCGCACGGCGGCGACGTGAGTCGGCCGAGTGGCGGCACAAACCGCGTGTCGGCGTTCGCCTCGGGGCTCGTCGACCACGGTCACGACGTCACGCTCGTGGTCCCGGAACCCGAAGGGGAGTTCCCCTCTCGGCTCTCGGCAGTCGACGTATCGCCCGTTTCCGTTCCGAACTCCGGCGTCGTCGACCAGCCGCTGCGGGCGGCGGCGATCGCCAGGCGAGCGAACCGAATCGCATCGCGGACCGACGCGACGGTCCAGTTCGAGCACTCGACGCTCGGCGGCGTCGGTCAGATCCTCGGCGCCCACGAGTTCGTCTTGGATATGCACGACCTCGCGTTCGAATCGCCGCTGTACGGCAATCTCCCCGCGGGGTCACTCGTCCAGGGAGCCATCAGGCGAATCGAGGGGCGAGCGGTCCGCGGTGCCGCGGCGGTCGTCGTCGTCTCCGAGCGGATGCGGGAACTCGTCAGCGACGCGTGGGACGTCGACCCCGAGTCGATCACGGTGATCCCCAATGGGTACTTCGCCGACGAGATCGAGGCGTACCGGACCGCGGAGACGGTCCCCGGTCGGGTGGCGTTCCTCGGGACGCTCCATCCGAAACTCGACGCCGAGGCGTTCTTCGAGACGGCGGCCCTCCCGGAGGTCGAAGAGCTGATCGTGATCGGCGACGGGGCGAAGCACGAGGTGCTCGAAGAAGGGAAGCACGCACGAGGGCTGGACTCGTTACGGATCGCGGGTCGACTCCCCGACGAGGAGGCGTTCGAGCTGGTGGCGTCGTCGTCGGTCGCGATCAACCCCCAGCAGTCGTCCGGGCTCCAGCGCGCGTCTTCGCCGGTGAAACTCTACTATTACGCGGCCCTCGGAGTCCCGATGGTGGTCTCTGCGGGGCCGAGCGTCGTCGAGGAACTTGCGGCCGAGGGCGCGGCAGTGGCCGTTGAATCTGGTTCCTCGTTCGCGGACGCGGTGCAGGAGGTATTGCAGGATGAGGAGCGGCAAAGAGATATGAGTGAGAGGGTCGAAGAGATAGCCAAGACGATGCGGTGGGACCGGCGGGTCGATCGCTTGGCTGATCTCTACAGAATATGAACACTCGTTACGTTCGTGCGACGCTAACCAAGCCGTTCCGTCGGCAGGACGGTCACGTAGAGATCGAGATCACAGGGCGATCGCTCCTCGCGTTCTCCGTGGCGGCGCTCGCTCTCGTAAAACTCTCAGATCTGTTGGGCGACCTCGTAGTCGATCTGGTGTTATTCAGGACGCTCCTCGCGGTCGTCTTCCTCACATTCGTTCCGGGACTGTTCGTCCTCCTCCAGTTCGACTACCACGAGGAGAGTTTCACGACGACCGTCTGTTACGCGTTCGGTCTGAGTCTCTTTCTCGTGATGTTCGTCGGCGGCGCGACGAGCCTCCTGTTCCCTGCTGTGGGGATTATGCGGCCGCTCTCGCTGGACTGGCTCATCGTCACGTGGGTCGTTCTGAGTGGTCTTCTGGCCTGGACGAGTAGCGGATCACTGACGTTTCGCGTTCCCGAAGATCGAATTTCGGATCCTCGAACCCCGTTCTTCCTCCTGTTTCTCCCAACGAGCGTTCTCGGAACGATCCACTACAAACTGACCGGGAACAACCTCGTGTTGCTCGGCCTGCTGACGACGATCGCGGTGATCCCAGTCGTCGTCACGGTTCGATCGCGGGAGACGTGGTACCTCCCGCTGACTGTCTGGTCGATTGCGCTGGCACTCTTGTTCCACGGGATGGGACTTGGTTCGTACACGATCACTCAGCCACTCCCGCAGGTGACGATGGAACACCTCCGATGGATTCCGAACCACAGCGACGGGCTCGGGTCACTCCTCGCGAACGGCGTTCTATTCCCGGTATACGCGGTGGTCTCGGGGCTCCCGATAGCGGTCGAGTGGAGTATCGTGAACACGTTCCTCGTGTCGTTCCTGCCGGTCACGCTCTACGAGTCGTTCCGGCGGCACATCTCTCCGAAGGAGGCGTTCCTGTCGGCGTTCCTGTTTATGTCCGCGTACTCGTTCTACGTCCTCTATCCGGGTGCGGGACGCGCGGCGACGCCGGTCATCTTCATCGCGCTTCTCGGACTGGCGTTTAGTGACAGACAGCTTCCCGCGTCGATTCAGAAACTGTTCCTGCTCGCGTTCGGATTCGGGGTTGCCGTATCCCACTACGGGACAGCCTACGTGGTCCTGTTCGCACTGATGTCCGGTCTAGCGGCGTTTTACACACTACAGGTATTGCTCTACCTGAATATTCCGAGGTGGCTCCCGAAGCGGTTCACAGCGGTTCAATCCGATGGCGGCAGGAGGTCTCTGGGTACGTCGCTGACTGGGGTCGCACCTCCTCTACTCCGACCGTCGTACCTCGCCTATTATGGTATATTCTCAATGGCCTGGTACCTCTATACCGCCGAGGGTGCGAAATTCGCGGTGTTGCCTCGCAAGATCATTGACGCCGTAAGTGGGGTACTCTACGCCGAGGCGAGTGGGAGTACTGTATCGTCGTTCCAGCAGACCTATGCCGGGACTGCGATCACTGTCTCGAAGTACCTCTATGTGGTATTCGGTCTCCTGATGTCGCTCGGCATCGCTATTGCTGTGCTTCGGCTCGTCGTACTCAGGGACGAGCGGATCGACGCCGGTTATCTCGCCGTCGCAATCGGTTTTATGAGTATGTTCGTCGGGTCGGCACTTCCCTCGGGGAACGGGTTCGCGGTCGCGCGCGTGATGATGATTATATTTACATTCGCAGTTCCCTTCGCAGTAATCGGCTCACGGGAATCTGGGAACTTCTTGGAGTGGATGTTCCGGCACGATTTCAGTCGCGTTTCATCAACCTGGTCCGGGTATCTTCCAAGTCGGACAACGCTTTCTCTCGTTCTTGCGGTGTTTCTGTTATTGAATATCGGCGTCGTCTCCGAGACCGTTACTAACGATGTCGCACCGAGTAATTCGTTGAGTGGAGAACGGTTATTGAACAGCGACGACCCGGATTTCCGGTTACGTGCCACGGCATGTGGGCGCTGTAACGTTCAGACGCACGTGTGGAGGGGAAATCAGATCCCCCGTGAAGAGACCGTTCACGTTGGCCTGCGAATGGACAACCAACGAGACTACTACCGCGGGACACTCGCAGAGCAGACGGATTTGCCGCTCAGTTACAACGTCATTGGCGCAAATCAGTCGGACGTACCATCCGGCGATTTCCTCGCCTTGCTTGCACATAATCGGGATTTAGGTGGTTTCGCTATTGGATACAAATTCAACTTTTATCAAAGAGATATGAATGCGTTCACGACTGGAAGCCAGGTGTATTCGAATGGATATGGTGTTATTTATTACGAAAACTCATATGATAACCGAACACTGAACTGATATCGAAATCAGTCCGGTGAATCATTACTGGCTTAATGTTATCAACCGATTGATCTACTATTCAAATAAAATGGCTGAACACTCCAATATCGTTCTTGTAACCATCGACAGCCTTCGGGCAGACAAGACTGGCTTGAGTACTGGAGATAGTTTCACGCCGAACTGGCGGTGGTTCACCAAACAGAAGCAACGCCCCGGCGAGTCATTCAACGACGTACTCAACCGCCTCCGCGAGCAGCGCGGCGATGTCGACGCCGAACCAGAGGAGAGCGGCGAGGCGATCGCCGAGATCGAGTCGGCGGACGTGCCCGACGACCTCGACTTTCTCGGTTCCGGGGAGACCTACGAGCGCCGTCGACGGGCGATTGCCTGGCTGTACGCCTATCTTCAATGCGAGGGTTCCGCCACCCGCGCCGACTTCCTCGAGCTGGTCGACCCCGACGACATCGACTACGCCACCGGCGCCTCGTTCTGGTCGAACTGTGTGAAGGGGCGGGACAGCCTCTCAGCCCTCGAGGGCGTCCAGCCGCCCGGCGAGGGTGAACACACGTGGCGATATAACAGCCAATCACAAAGTGTGAGGTGACAGAGATGATATCCAGAATTTCGGTTATCATCCCAACATTTAGACGGAATGAATCACTCGAAGGAGCCCTAGAGAGTGTTAAAAACCAAACAGTCTCAGAAGAGAATGTCGAAATATTCGTCGTAGACGGTGCTGATGGGAACGCACAACATATTGCTGAAGATTTCGGAGCCACCTATCTCTCACCAACCCCAGATCCCGGTATCGCAGGGTGCCGTCAACTCGGAATTGACGAGGCTGATGGCAAGTATATCCACTTCTTAGATGACGATGATACGCTAACAGAATCTGCTATCGAATCGCAAGTTGAGGCTGCAGAAGAAACTGGAGCAGAAGTCGTATATGGAGCAATCCAGTGGCCAGACGGACGTATACTTCAACCTAACCCTGAGGTACAGGAAGATGTACTGCCGCAAGCACTTGCATTCGAGATGGCACCGTGTATCCCATCAACTATGCTAATTTCGGCAGAAGCCCTGAAGAGGATACCTAGGATGGAGACACTCCCAAGCGATGATATAGCAGTCAATATCGAATTGGCACAATTTGCAGAATATAAATTCGTGAATGAGGTTGTTGCTAAACGGCAGCCGGGAGAGGCAGGAGTAGGAGGGGAAAAAGAGATCGTGGAGAACCGCCGAAAAACAATCACAGAGTACCGCGACCTCTATCAAGAACATCCAGAAGCGTATCGCCGTGCTACAGCCGCAACGAACCTTTTAGCAGCACAAGCAGAGTTCCGAGACCACATATGGTCACTGCGAGCAATCTGGTACGGCCTATGTGCAGCGCAAAACTCACCGTCAATTGCAACAACCGGATACGCGATTGCGGCGTTCTTCGGCAGGCCCGGACGCGATATGGCTCGTCAGATATACTCGAAATACATCCTTGACGAAACAAATGAGGGGAAAATCTGGTGAAACGCAGCTGAAGAAACCATCTAGACACCATTCGACCGCCGCGTTGCGGGCAGGATCGAATCGCTCAACCCTGAAGATCATATCAGTCAGACTTATCTTCGTGGTTGAACGACGCTTCAGAACCCTACTTCCTCTGGATATTCCTTCTCGAACCGCACACCCCGTACTTACCGCACGCAGAACATCGGCGAAGCAGCTGGCTTCGGATGGTCACGAACAACGTTCGCTACTGATCCGGGACTGATGGTCCGCTATCTCCAGATCCCACGGCGATGATGGAACTATACGAGGACGCAATCGAGGACGCGGACGAATTTATCGGTTGGCTGTCTGAGACCGTGTCGTCAGACACGTCGTTGATCGTCCACTCAGATCACGGAGAGGGATTCGGTCCATTGGATCACGGCGAGTGGGGACATCAGGGGACGTTTTTCGAGGAGAACGTTCACGTTCCGCTCGTCGTAAGAGATGCTGATGCCAGTGACGAGATCACGGGTCCCGTCTCACTCACCTCAATCTATGACATAATCGTGAGTATCGCGAAGGATGACTTCGACCCAACGGATCATGAATCGAGGTACACACTCAGTCGTACGTTCCGGCCGAATCAGATAGCGGTCCGAACTACTGAGAGGAAGTACTGGTCAACAGTCGATTCTGAAAGGTCAAAGAATGGTACAGAATACGTACTTAGTTCTGAAAGAGATCAAGAGACAGAAAATACTACGAATTTCACGGAACTAGCCGAACAAATAATTTCGTCACGGCTGTCGCATGAAGCTGAAATACAGCGTGTGCGGGGGGCAGCAGGTACCGTCAGTGCTTCTTCACAAATCTAACCTATGAAACCCAGCCCCTCTTTTCAATTCGGTTATCTGAAAGAGCTCACCACATCTCTAACAACCTCAAGATCATATCCCGTTTGATCTTCGACTTGAGTTAGTAATTTCTCATCTTCGGGTTCGGGTGCGAGAATTGCGATAATCGGCAAGTACGCTATGCCGACTAGTCCCACTGTCAAGTACGTTGGAAGGCCAAGTAGCCAAAGAGTTCCGTATCCAACTGTGCTAACGACCCCAATTGCAGCTACCGGAGATAGAACACTCCTAGTGAACGGATGAAGTCCGAACCGACGGTAGAGAATTGCCACTCCCAGTGCGTCGCCAATGATTGTGCTGATTGTCATCCCGATCGCGGCACCTTCGAACCCAATAACTGGGATGAGGATGAAATTGATCGCTACGTTTACCGCCGTCTCGCAGAATACGATATACGAGACGACTCGGTTCTTTCCAAGTGCGATGAGAGCGCTGCTGTTCAGTCCCATAATAATAGTGATGAATTTACCGGCAAGAAGAATTCGCAATGCTAACGTACCACGGGTGTACGACTCACCGAAGAACAGCCCGATAACCAATCGAGGGGCGAAAAAGAGAACGATGAATACGGGTATAATGAGAACGACCATCCACTTTGTGACAACCTGATACGTACGGAGCATCTCAGTATTCTGTCCGCGCTGCTGGAGACGGGTCAGCATAGGCGGAAGGAGAAACCCCGTAGTACCAAGAATAGAATTGACGATATTCCCCAGCTGAAGTGAGATATTGTAAACACCCAGTGAAGATGAGTTCATAAAGTACCCGACCATATAGACATCCACGTTCGAATTGAGAAATCCCATACCCTGGACCGCGATCAAAGGTAGTGAGAACGCAAGTACCGAACGATACATTGGGTTCGGTGAAACGTCGAACGACGGCAACGACCGTCGTGCCATATAGAATGCGGCAAGAGCAGCTAACACGATAGCTGCGATTTGTCCACTAATTGCACCGACCGCGTTGAACCCTGCGAGGAGAAGGCCCCCAACGAACAGCAGACGCGCCGCGGGCTGGAAAATCTGCCGTACGTATGCCTGCACTCGAGCGTCACGAGCTCCACGCGCTAGCGACACTGCAACGCTGCTCGTCGTGATGAACGGAATCGCAATCGAACCGATACGGAACAGTGGAATGAGTGATGCATCGTCGAAGACCACGCGTGCAATAGTAGGTGCAGCGAGAAATAGGACAATCGCGGTGACGAGCCCTGAAGTTACTGTTATAACTGTGCTTGCACGAACGACACCATGGGCCTCGGCAGGATCATCCTCGTGATGTGGATACTCTCGCATGACGCCGTCGTCGAGGCCAAGTTTAGCGACGAGTCCGGCGATGTTCACGACGGCTAACGCTAAAACGACATTCCCGTAGGCTGCCTCCGTCAAGAGACGAGCCATCGCGATCTGCGTAAAAAACCCGAATCCTAACGCAAGAACCTTGCCAGCGGAGACGAGCGCGCCACCCGAGAGGACTGTGGCAAGCGAATCACCTGTAGATTGTTCGTCTCTGTTTTCAGTCATTATCAGAAGATATTTTTCCGGGATTTAGGTAGTGTTGTTTCATTCTTGATGACTTGATTTCTGATGATGTTCCTGTATTGCTAGAAAACATTGATGCAACGAAGGCAGCTATCACGGCAGATCAAGGCCACGCATTTTGTAAGCGGTTCCTGTGGGATCATCGGACTGGTCTTCAACATCCTGTTGTACGGCTGTGTTGAATCGCCATACTGCGGTGGAATTCACTGTTTCACGGCTCGCTTGATGTTATAGACGACACACATCAGAGCGATTTCTCGAAACTCACGGAACCAGGAACGCGCTCGCACGGCGAAGCCGAGCGAGCGCTTGATTGCCGAGTTCACGGTTTCTGTCATAGAGCGCTGGTTGTAGCGTTGGTTGTCGATTCTGGCGTTGTGAGCGTGATCGTAGGGAGCGAAGATACGGTGCTTGATGAGCGGTCTGACGCCGATTTCGCGCAGAGCGCCACGAAGAGATTGCTTGTCATAGCCTTTATCGGCGGCGAGAGACCGCAGATCGCCCGCATTCCGGCGGGCGATCTGCTCAGCGAGGTCTGCGTCACTTCCGTCCCGAGTCGTCGAGCAGTGAACGTCAAGGACTGCTTGAGACGCTGTATCGACGAGCTTCGTGACTTTCAGTTTTTGCACGCGGTAGTTTATTCGGTGGCAGTAATGGCGGCTCGCTGCTGAGCGTTCGTAGAATGTGGCGTCGATAGCAGCGTGTTTCGAAGGATCGTGCAGCTGCGCCGACTGGCGCAGCAGCACTCGGCAGACGTTCATACTGATCCGATCGAATGCCTTACACAACGTGGACGGCGAAGGGAGATCGGCTGCGCTGAGGCCGATCTCCCGGGTTATTTGTGGCATCTCCTTCAGCAGATCAATCGTCATTCGGTACGACGTATCAAAATAAATCCGTAGACAATGGAGAGAAATGAGAGCAGAATCGGAGAATCCGCCGCCACCTTGCGGGGCGGCGGATTCGTCCTCATCACCAGCAACTCTTTGAGCAATCGAGACAATCTCACTAGTGAAGCGGGAGATTTGGGTCATAGACAACTGAAGTCTCCCGCTTCAACTCCTTCGATTTAGCGACCCATCCCGACGCTGTCTAGTGATTCAACAGAGCCGTTGTACATAAGGTTCCTTGGATTGAGACAACCGCGGAAGGCCCTGGGGAATTGATGCCTGCTGAACACAAGTCCGTTAAACAGTCTGAAAAAGAGTAGAAGAGCAACTTCGGGCACTCGGCCATCGTTAGTTCCATTGTATGCGTGAGAAAATAACAGTAATGAAAATCTACCTACTTGTGTAAAAATCAAAGCACTTTTCCGAGATATCAATACCGGGTGATCCAAAAATCGAGGCGAGGAATCGACCGACTGAGACTGTATCAGTATTGGGATCCGTCCGGATCTCCCGCCAGAAGCAAGCTATCGCATGCCGTGACCAGATACTATGATTAAGATAGACGAGCCCTTGGAATCGCGATACATTTGCTATAGCTTCTTGACGAACTCTCTCGGGATAGTTTTCATATAAATCTTCATAGTCGTTAAGCATTCGTTCTCGTGCATCAATGGCTGCCAGCGATGTGGCCTGTGTACCAAATTCTACGCGGCGTTTCACGAGTGGTTCATTCACGAAGTCGAATTTAGTAATCTGAGCAAGTTCGATACGGAGTGGGATGTCAGTTCCTGCCTGATAATCTGGGAGAGGTGAGATGCGATCTAAACACTTTCGCTCCATCAACAGAGTTGATGTTTGAGCCGGAGAAAAATTAATCTGTAACATAAGTTCCTCGACATCACCACGAGCATTTTCTGGAGGAAGATTCACGAACCCATCCTGACGTTCAACACCACAATACGCAACTCCAGTGTCTGGCTGATCCCTAAGAATCTTCACTTGCTCCGATATTTTTTGTTCCTTAAGTATATCGTCGTCATCAAGGAATTGAATATAGTCCCCTGAAGCCACTCTGAGGCCGGTTTGCCAACCCGATACCTGTCCCATATTTTCTTTATGAGCGACGTATTGGACATCATATTTTTGTACTACTGGCTCGGCGTAGCGCTCCCCCGAATCATCTATGACTATAACTTCAATTGGCTGATATTCTTGATTCAACGCACTTTTAATTGCGTTCTGGAGTGGTTTATTACGATAGTGCGTTGTAATGATGATAGATACCAGTTCTTCCATGGTTGTTCTCTTGGATGTTACTGCACTATCAGGATATTAATTTTCCGTCTCTGTTGAGATCCTCATAACAATCTGCCGTTTCATCGTAAGGGTCTGTCTTAGGTGGAGAGTCTGGCGTGGAAACTGGGGTATGCACATTTGAGAGATCACGTCTGGTCCTTTTCAGCTATACGGTCTTTCTCACGAGCATTTCATATTCACCCCGGAGTGAGCGGGGAATATCTAGAGTTATTGATAGCCCCAATATTTGGGAAGCCTGGATTCTTCATAGGGAGCTTGGTCAAGTCAGTAATCACACGCGAAAATTAATTTTGGATCACTATCTGTTCGCGCATGCGCTCCATCTCTTCTCTCAGTCTCGTCATCATTTTAAGAGCGACGCTATCTCTTCGCTTTATGCGGATTCTACAGGGCAGTCTGATTCAATTTGCCACCTAGTATACTTAATGGCATGAATCCAATAGCTCTTTTAGAACCGCTGAGAACAGGATGGGTAATGCAAATACTCGTCACGGGTGGTGCTGGCTTCATCGGCGGTCATCTCGTCGAGCAATTCCTTAGAGACGGCCACGATGTTACGGTTCTTGATGTGATGCACCCTTACTATGATCTCAAGATTAAGGAACACACGCTGGATGTCCACCAATCAATTGCCGAGGCTGAAGGGTGTACCTATGCGTTTGTCGAAGGTGATGTTCGGAATAGTAATTTAGTTGACGACCTCGTCAGTAAAACAGACATCGTCTTCCACCAAGCAGCGCGTGCTGGTGTCCGCGACAGCGTTGCGGAGCCACGAGTGTACGATGAGGTGAATGTTGATGGTACACTAAATATTCTAGATGCGGCCCGCGAAACAGATATTGAGCGGATTGTAGTGGCATCTTCTTCGTCGGTATACGGTGGGCGTGGTGAGTATGTTCCGTTCGAAGAAACTGATCCGACACTCCCTGTGAGCCCTTACGGGGCATCGAAACTTGCTGCCGAGCGTTACGCAGCCGCCTATCACGAGGTATACGACATTTCGACGGTATCGCTACGATATTTCACGGTGTACGGCCCGCGGATGCGACCGAATATGGCTATTTCGAACTTCGTATCCCGATGTATGAACGGGGAATCACCGGTAGTATACGGGGATGGGACGCAAACACGCGACTTCACGTACATCGAAGATATTGTTGACGCGAATCTGACGCTGTTAGAGTCAGACGAAGCAGATGGAGAGGTCCTAAATATTGGTTCATCAGATAATATTGAGATTCGGGCGCTAGCTACGGAAGTCCGTGATCAGTTGGCTCCAGAGTTAGAGTTAGAGTATGCTGAACGATACGACGCTGATGCTGAACATACTCACGCAGCTGTATCGAAGGCTGATGAACTCATAGGCTACAGTCCAGAATATACAATTCGTGAGGGGGTCAAGAAATTTGTCGATTGGTACAGAGAGAACCAAGAGTGGTACGAGCCATTGGTTCGAAAATCATAACCAAGCGTTCTTGACTTTGCGTAGAATGAGAGACCACTATTGAATATGAAACAGGTATTTTGAATCGACAAAATGGAAATCTAATTGAGCGGTTTTGTCAGAGTGTATGTACTTCTGCCGTCATTTACTAGATTCTTGTTTTGCGAAGACAATTTCTGAACCCCATTCAGGAGCTTCCTCATTAATTCGCCAATCATAATTGTAGGACTCAAGAATAGCACCCACTTCATCAATAACACCACTACCGTCTCGTTCAGCACTAGCATCTACTGCGATTTTCTCAATCTCGATCTCATCTGCGAGTGCTGCTTCTAGAATCTCCATTTCGACCCCCTCAGCTTCGATTTTAAGATAGTCAATATGCTCAATTCCAAGGTTTTTGACAATATTTGGTACAGTATCAGCATCAACAGTAAAAGAGCTATTTGAATCGCGCTGATCGGGTTGGAGAACAGAATTCTCGTTCGGGAGCGACGACTGGTTAATTTCCAATTCTGTTTTTTTTGTCCATGCTGCTTTCGGCACAGTAATAACATTTGAATATGATTGTGTATTATATTTTAGCTCATCACTTACTGCAGCCATCGGGTCAATCGAAATGAAGATGCTTGATGTTTCAGCAAAGCAGAAAGATAGCGTACCAATATATGCACCGACATCAACTATTATATCGTCTTGTTCAACTGTAACAAACCCATCAAACGAATATATATCTTCCATCAGTTTGGTGTGTTTAGGTGATCCATGTCGTGTATCTATAACACTTCTAGTTAGTACTAGAATCTGCCGTCCACGAGAAAAATCAGACAATTCGATTATCTGCCACCCCCCATCATGGAGTGGATAAGCAAGCGAACATTCATCAAGTAAAATGTGAATCTCTTCTAGCACTATAATAGGGAACAAGAAAACATATCGTGAATTGTTTTGCGGTATATCTACCCATTCTCTATACTTATCTGATAATATAGCTACTAACCTCTTTGTCTGCCCGTTTCGAATCATACCAACCGCCGTATATATCTTATTGAGGAGTTCCATTAGTGTCATGTGCTTGTATTATTCTTGCAGATAACCTATTTTTTCTAGTCTGTCTCGAACATTTTTGCTCAGTTCATTCTCACTATTTTCCAATAAGTTGAATCCAGCTTTGTGCTCCTGTAGTAAGTTCCGGAGTTCTTTTTTATTTGCCCCGACAATATGATATTCGTCGCTAATGGGGTAGTGAATAGCCTTTTCCGATTGAGATCGCCAAACGAGATGTTGTATTGGTGGTGGCAGATCATCCTTACTGACCCCGTAATCGTTTGTATAGTAATCATGTTTACTGATATCATAATAAGAGAAAGCCTCATCACGTGTCTCTTTAGTAAGATCAAATCCACTATTTTCCGGTATATCAGCATCAGCAAGCGATAAAACGGTCGGATAAATATCAACTAGAGAAACAGGCTTAGAGACTCGACCAGAAGAGATCTGACCCGTGGGGTCATGAATTAGTAACGGAACCCGAATGAGCGATTCGTCCATTGAGAAGTGATGTCCAAACACACCGTTTTCACCGAAGCTATCGCCATGGTCACCGAAAAGAATGAATACAGTGTCATCCCAGACACCAGCCGATTTTAAACTCTCTACCAATTTCTGTACGAGACTATCGCAGTATCGGATACCCCCTCGGTAGAGATTTCGGAACGTTTCAACTTCGCGCGCAGGGGGAGAGATCTCGTCGGCAACAGTCTTGAGACGGTTCGGTCTAGATCCATAGACACGGTTCTGCCAATACACTGCATTTTTTATCAGTGCTGGGGTTGAACGATCAGTAAACGCAGTCTGGTGAGGGTTTGGTGGTTTATACAGCCAATGTGCTTCATTAAGATGTAGGAACCAACAAAATGGCTCTGTGATATTTTTCACCTCATCTATTGCCGAATTCACATCTCGTTCTCCATCCGTATCCTTTCCAGTCAGGGATGTTTCTGAGGATCGCCACAAATTGTAGAGATCATAAGCCTCTCTTGCCCGAGACCCCTCATAATATGAATAGCTTTTTTTCACGGCTTCTTGAAGTCTTGGGGAGACAGATTTTATTCCATTTGAAACTTTTTTCTTAACTGTTTCTTCAGACTGACTAGAGGGCTGAGAACTCCAACTGGTGTCGAATCCCCGTAGGATATCTGCGGTATCTAGCCAACCGTTTGAATAAAACGCCTTAGTTGTATAATTAGCATCCTGTAATTGTTCTGCAAAAGTCGGATGATCACCTAACCCTTCGTTGCCGGTTAGAACACCATGTTCGGGTGGAAAGTGGCCGGTGAAAATCGAGGTATGGACAGGGAGTGTCCATATCGAGGGCGTGATTGCTGATTCGTAAACCATTGCATTGTTCGAGAGTTTGGATAAAAACGGTGTTGTCTCCTCGTCACTTTCAATAAATGAACAAAAGTCACCTCGAAGGCTATCAATAGAAACGCAGACTATATTCAGAGCCATCAGTCGTGTTCACCGGTCACGTTCTAAGTATTTAAATCCGACTGGATCTGACGGGTCGCACACAATCAAAAGGTAACTCCCTATTGAGCATCCCGTAACCGTGTCAATAGTCTCCTGTGGATGAGCAACTTATTAAATGATGAAGACACCTCTATCTACTAATAATGTCGACGATCATAATTACGGTTGATGCTCTCCGAGCCGACCATCTTTCTCAATATGGATACCGGCGAAATACTATGTCGGTTATAGATGATTGGTTGGCTAATGCAACCCAAGTGGATCCAACGATTGCAAACGGCCCACATACTGCGCAATCTCTTCCTTCTCTCTTGACTTCCCAGTATGTTCCTGGTGAGGCAGTTGAAGAATGTCCGACAATTGCAACACCAGTACAAAGCTTCGGATTGACTACGGCAGCATTCCATTCTAATACAACGATCTCGACGCGATATGACACAGTTGCAGATTTCGACCATTACGAGGACTTCACAACTGAAATGGATGAGGAAACTGATCATACTGTCCCGTCATCAACGCGTTCAAGGGTGTATTCTAAAATCGCTGATTCATTTGGCCCGATAATCGGGAAGAAGCCTGGAGTACGCCAATTGGCAGTAAACATTCATCGCTCTTGTGGAGCACATTGTTGATTTCAGAGAGTGGCTTTGATGGCGTGTTTGAGCGCTTTTCGTCCGGGTTTGCGATAGAGTTCTCGTCTGAGTTGGAACGCTCTAAGATACTGTGTGAGACGATCTTTTGAGATGCCTCGATGCGGCGAGAGCCACCGTCGCGCCAGCGACGCGTGGCTCTCGCACGTGTTCACGTGGACCGTGTCATCGGTGTACTCACCGTCTCTATGAACGACGTATTCACGGTCGAAATTCTCATCTTCCGCAAGGGGCTCGTACGCGCAAAATCCGTCGGTATAGACGGTGAGAGGCTCCTGCTGGCGGTCAGCCAGCAGGAGCCGAATCGTCGATTCATCTGCGGATTTCGCTGGCACGATGTATCGTTGCTCGGTGCCACGATCTACGAGAACGAAAACTGGCGGTTTGTCTTGGTGATACGTTCCGCGTCCACGTCGGGAGAGACCGCGAGAGCGCGACCAGCGGTCGCGCTCGCGGCCTTTGAGGCCGGCAGAGACGTAGAATTCGTCTATTTCGACCGGGCCAACGAGATTGAGTGACGGCGCGTCGAGTGCTTCGGTGAAGCGCTCGACACGCCTATGGATCGTTTTGTAGGTGACCTCGATTTCGCACTATAACTGCCTGAGGCTGGTGTTAAACCGGAGAAAGGCGTAGGTCGAAAACAGCCACTTGCGGAGCGCGATCTTCGAATGAGCGAAGATCGTGTCGGTTTTATCGTTGAATGTGCGGCCGCAATCCTTACAGAGATACCGCTGAAACTTCCCATAGCTGCCGTTTCTGACCGTTCGGTCAGAACGGCAGCGGGGACAAGTCACACCGTCACGCCAGCGAACCTGTTGGAGCAGGTCCGCTGCGACCGATTCCGACCCAAACGCATCTAGCGGAATCATCCGTGTCGGGCACCGCTGACGCGGTGCCCTTGTCCTCTTCGACTCCACAGCGACAGCTCGCCAGTATCAACAATCTCCTACAGAAGAGCGTTCCAACAGAAATATTTTCTAAGAATACTAGACAGAATTAAAATAATATAGAATATTTAATAGGAAATATTGATATAACATACCATTAATCTCTAATAAATTATTGTTTCGGTAAATTCTTGAACTGTATACGATAATTATCTTTTTCAAGTAATGTTCGAAGCCAGTTTTTGAATTTTCTAATCATTTTGTCCTCCACGAATGGTTTAGACCCCTTAATAGCCTGCTTGGACCACTGTTGTCGCACGTTATCGCTTTGCTCAAAGTATCTTATAACCCCATCTGCTAACGACTCGACGTTCAGTTCGACGACCATATCTGGCGACACCTCTCGAACGATAGGGTACGCTCCAGTAGTACGTGTGACGAGCGGGACGACGCCGGCACGCATCGCTTCCGTAACCGTCACACCGAAGGCATCAGCGCGCGCCGGGTGAACATACAATGATGCCTTCCCATACTCGTCGCCGAGATCATCCACGAACCCTCGAACCGTGACGCCGGGCGTTGATTCGTACTTCTCAGGATGACCACTACCAACAATGTGGAGTGTCGCATCCGGAATCTGCTCGCGAACCTGCGACCATGCCTCGACCAGTAGATCTACGCCCTTGTGGTCGCGACCTTCACAGACGGTGACCGCGTGATTGGATCCCAGATTCGGCGTAACTCCGTCTAGAGCCTCAACCATATCCGGCTGAACGTACGGGTACACGACCTCGACCGGCAGGCCGGGGGCGAACTGCTCGACAGTCGATTTGACTAGGTCGGACACGGCGAGTACACCGTCAACGTAACTTCGTATGAACCTCCGAATGAGTCTCTGGTCGAGGTATCGTTCTCCTCGGCGAAATACTGATTTCGGGAACGGATCGCTAGCGAAGTCGTAGCTCTCCAAGCCGAACACGCGGTGTGCAGCGAGGAGAATGATTGTCGCGTCTGGATACGCTCGCCGGATGAACGGAGCGGCGTATACTGCTTCCGCGTTCTCCAAAATATACACGTCGTACTCAGGAATGGCCAGCTGCCAAGCTTCCACGAGTGGTTTCGCGAACGTCCCAGCAAATGGGCCAATATCGACATCGGGCAAGAGAATCGGATCGGCATCGATGTGCTGCTGGAAGCCCCGGTGAGCCGGATGTCCGTAGTTCGCGCTTTCCTCGTTTACCGAGTGTCCCATCGCGGGGTATACCCAGCCGACGTTTAGTTCGACATCCATTGGTTTCTTTTTTAGATCGGCGTGAATCGATAGTAGTTCACGCTCCTCCTTGTGATTGAATGTAAACTGTGTATCAAATAGAAATGCTTTTCTATCCAATCGGATAGTTGGAACCGAGACGTTGCGATATCGGGGAATTTGTAAATGAGGTTAGCGCAACGGACGTGGTCCGAGTGAAGATAGGCATCGTTGTACTTGACACGCTACGCTACGATACTTTCTGTTCTGAGTGTACGGACCTCAACTCCGCCACTTCGTCGTTGAACGCATTTCATTCTACCTCACGATGGACTGCGCCTGCACACGCGTCTCTATTCACAGGTCTTTACCCGACTGAAACCGGTACCCATTCCGAAAACAGATATCTCACGACTGATCGTCCGACGCTGGCGGAACGGCTCTCCAACACCGGCTACCACACAGTCGCGTTTAGCAACAACGTCCACATCGATCCCTTCTTCAATTTCAGTCGTGGATTCGATGAGTTAGTCAGGGGACCGAATCTCAAAGGGCGACCCACCGGCTCCGACGACTTCGACTGGGACGAGCTATTTTCGACCATCGGTGACGGTCCGCTTCGCTACGCCCGTGCGGTCAAACGCGTCGTCGAAAGCGACGCCCCGACGCTCCGGACTCTTCGCACGGGTGTAGAGTTCCTCCGGTCGAACGTGGCAGACGACTCGAACACTCTCTCGTGGGCCCACGACGGGGCTGACGAACACCTGGAAAACCCACCGGATGATCTCTTTTTCTTCGCGAATCTGATGCCGGCACACTTCCCGTACGAACCACCCGAGGGCTACGCCGACGAGGAGCCACTCGACACGCAACCCTTCCACCTCACTCTCCGAAGGGATCCCGTCACAGACGAGGAACACGCCCGCCACTGGGAGAACTACAGGGGTGCGGCCCGCTACCTGAACGACGAACTCCCGAAACTGATCGATCGCGTCGACTGGGACGCGCTCTTCGTCATCTCCGATCACGGCGAAATGTTCGGCGAGCACGGCTTCCGCGGACACGAGTACGGCATCTGGCCCGAGCTCGTCCACGTCCCCGCCGTCGCGCTCGGCAATGAAGTCCCAGAGAGGGATATCGACGCCGTGACGAGCATCCTCGAGATCCACAAGACGATCCTCGATCTCGCCGGGATCGACACGGACGACTTCATCCGCGGACGCAACCTCTTCGAGGACGACTTCGACGACGACCGAGCCGTCTACGCCGAGAGCACGGGAGTCGGTCAGTACTCGCCCGACGCCACGGGTATCCTCGCCAACATCCCGGCCGAGTGGAATCGGGACCACTATATGCTCCGGACGAAGGACGCGATGTTCATCCACGACAAGGATGGCGATCGAGCGATCGATCCCGAGACGGGAGAACGGCTCCCGGAGCGCGTATCCGAGCTACGAAAACGAGTCGACGAAGTGCGGGAGAACCGCAGAGATTTCACGGGCGAAAGCGACGATTCGATAGACGAAATGCCGGACGAGATCGAAGACCGTTTGGAACACCTCGGATATAAGTGATTCATCGATGACCGATCCCCTCCGCGTTCACTTCTTCACTCTCACCGACACCAACGCCTCCGAACACATCTATATGTCCTCGCTCCGCGATGCCCTCACCGACCGCGACGTCGTCGCCGTCGACGACTGGCGCGAGGCCGACGTCGTCCACCTCTTCGAGGTGAACTTCTACTCCCGCGCGGCGCTCTCGGAGTTCGAATACCTCACGCTGTTCCGAATGCTCCGATCCGACACGCCCGTCGTCGTCTCCACCGACGACCTCTTCTTCCTCGATCGCCCGGAACTCACCGCCCGACCCGGACTCTACCCGCTCAATCACCTCACGCAAACGTGGCTCTTCGACAGCTGCGATCGAATCATCGCGATCTCCGAGAGCGTCAAAGCGGCGCTGAGGAAAGAGTTCCCGGAGTCGAAGATCGACGTCGTCCGCCACGGTGTCGACGCGCGATACCGCGCCGACGAGACCACACCGACGGACGACGAGCCCTTCGTGCTCCACGTCAGCCTCGCGGCGAAGCGCAAGAACCCCGCCGCGATCGTCGAAGCCGCGGAACGGCTCGATCGTCGATTCGTGATCGCCGGCAGCGGGTGGGACGAGCACATCCCGGACCGACCGGAAACGGAGAACGTCGAAATCAGGGGCTACGTCCCCGAGGACGAACTCGTCGACCTCTACGAGCGAGCCGCCGTGTTCTACTTCCCGACCCTCCACGAGGGGTTCGGCCTGCCGGTCCTCGAAGCGATGGCGGCCGGCTGTGCGGTCGTCGCCTCCGACGTCTACTCCGTTCCGGAGGTGGCCGGCGACGCCGCTATCCTGTGTGATCCGCACGATACGGACGCTCACGTCGAGGCCATCGAACGACTTCTCGAAGACGAAACCGAGCGTAAAGCACTCTCGACGAGAGCGCGAGAACGAGCGTGGGAGTTCTCCTGGGAGAGGGCCGCCGAAGAGACGATGAATATCTACCGAGATCTTACGTAACGTGCACCCACAACCGTAACGACCGATACGGCTCCCCCGACACCTCACCCCGGTACAACTCCAGCCGAAGCCGCTGCCGACCCGGCTCCTCGACGGTGAAGGACATCTCCCCCTCCCAGGTCTCCTCGTCTCCCAACCGCACTGGTCGCTCTCCGACCGTCTCGTTGTCCAGTTTCATCACCACCGTGTAGCTCACGGCCTCGTGTTCGTGGTTCGTCACGCCCACGATCACCGTCCCCGATTCGCCGACGGACAGGTTCGTCGGGTAGTCGGTCGCGCTCCCGTCCGGCCCCAGGATGTAGAACTCCGTGAATGGCTCCGTCACCGTGGGGGGATTCGCTGCGAAGAACACCACGCCGAAGAGCGACGCCAGGAGCGCCACGGCCAACACCCAGGTGACGGCTCGTTCCGTCGTCATCTCGTCCATCCGATAGTCGTATCTGACTGTCACCGGGGAAACGTTTTGCGGCCTCCGTCTATTCACCGGGACCGCGGCCGAGGCGTCTACCCGAGAGCCGCTCTTCGACCGGAAACGCGATCGCGGTCACGAGGGATATCGGCCTACTGCTCGTCCCCGAATACGCACAATCGAGAGACACCGCACGGCAGTCTACGGATCCCTGAGCGATCCTCACTGCGATGCTCTCGAGACGCAGCGGGAGCCGTTCGCCGGCGGTTCAGCGGACCCGCCCGCGGATCACCACATCGAGACTCAACTGATCGTCCAGTCGTTGTAGCGGTGATACCCGGCGACCGCCACGAGGAGTATGCCGAGCGCGATTCCAGCCTCCAGGTTGTTCCGTCCGGTCTCGATGCTGTCGATGAAGTGGTGAAACCAGAAGACGTTCACGTACACCGTCTGGTGGACGGCGCGCCAGGTACTCGCGACGCCCGTAATCCCGAACTCCCGAAACAGCCAGTGACCGTCCGGGACCAACCCCCAGAAGCCGCTGCAGAACATCAGGAGGAACTCCTGGGGGGTAGGGAGATCGACGCGCGTGAAAATCAGGAGCGCGATACTGATACCGACAGTGAAGTGTACCAGTGCCTGCATACGGGTGTGTTATCATCCGTTGGTTTATATTTCGAGTCGAAACGAGGCTCTCTCTGGAACGGCTATGGCTGATCACGCCCGTCTCGAGCCTAGAAGAGAAATGGATCCTGCGAGCACGAAGGAACGAAACCGTGAACAATCGCTCGAGTGCCCTCTCTCCATAGGCTTCCCATCTGAATAGTACCTACGTTAACGACCCGAAACCTAAATCGATAGCTCGCCGAGAGACTGTCGAGAGATATCGGGATGCACAACGTCGGCTCGACCGCGGTTTGGAAGGGAACGTGGAACTGTACGAGGCGTTCGCAGCGACGCCGAGCGAAACAGAGGCCGAGTGCATCTCTCGCGACTGGGGTCGCGGGCTTGTGTTTCGCTATCTGTGAGCAGGCGGCGCGCGGACTCCGCCGGCGACTCCCGCGGGATAGCGACCGCCTACCGGCCCGTGTGGACCGACCCCCGGCGACGCGGACCAGGGTAAAATGTCTCTAACTTAGCCCGTTCGGGTGGATGGTTCCGTCGTGCACGGCTGTGTGCGTGATATGCGACCGCTCACCCCCGCGGAGGCGATGGTCGCGATGCTCTTACTCGGCGGGTTGTTCCTCGCGATCGTCCTGATTACGATCCTTCACGCGTACCTGTCGTGGTGACCCGCTCCCCGACGGGTCAGCGCAGTGCCGCGCGTACCAGGAGGCGACATCCCTCGGTCGACCACTCTCGAATCGGCGCGTTCGATGCCGGCTCCGTTCCGAGGCCGGCGAGCAGACGCCGATCTACAGTCCGACGACACATCGAAAGACCATTGTCGCTGTCCATTACCACTCAAAACAATGCGCGTGGCCTTCGTGAGCAACGTCGTCTATCCTTGGGTGACCGGCGGTGCGGAAAAGCGCATCCACGAGATCGGCACCCGACTCACGAACAGGGGCCACGACGTCACGATCTACGGCCGCCACTTCTGGGACGGCCCCGAAGAGATCACCCACGAGGGCATCACCCTCCGTGCCGTCGCCCCCGAGGCCGAACTCTACGCCGGCGAGCGCCGCTCCATCACGGAGGCCCTCGACTTCGCCGTCCGAGCTGTCCCGCCGCTCCGCCGCCGGCTCCGAGAAGACGAACACGACGTCGTCGTCGCCAGCGTCTTTCCGTACTTCCCCGTCCTCGCCACCGAACTCGCGAGCCTCCGGACGGACACGCCGCTGGTCACGACCTGGCACGAGGTCTGGGGCGAATACTGGGAGGAGTACCTCGGCGCACTCGCCCCGTTCGGCAAACTGACCGAACACCTCACCGCCCGTACGCCACAGCACCCGATCGCGATCTCCGAGATCACCGCCGACCGACTCGCGGCCATCGGTCCCGACAGAGAACGGATCGACGTCGTCCCGAACGGTATCGACGTCGGACAGATCCGGAACGCCCCGCTGCCCGACCGGGGCTACGACGTGCTCTTCGCCGGCCGGCTCGTCGAACACAAGAACGTCGACCTCCTCCTCGACGCCTTCGACGCGGTCGCCGACGACCGCGACGTCACGCTCGGCGTCGTCGGCGACGGCCCCGAGCGCGACCGCCTCGAACGCGAGCGCGACGCACTCACCCACGCCGACCGCGTGGAGTTCCTCGGCTTCCTCGACGACTACGAGGACGTCCTCGGTCAGATGCGCGCCGCCGACGTCTTCGCCTCCCCCAGCACGAGGGAGGGCTTCGGGCTCACCTTCGCGGAGGCGATGGCCGCAGATTGCACCGTTATCGCGGCCGACCACCCCGACTCCGCGGCCGACGAAGTCGTCGGCGACGCCGGCTTTCTCGTCGATCCCACGGTCGAATCCCTCACGGAGACGCTCGACGCCGCCTTGGGAGGGAGACGACCGCCGACGGATCCCCTCAACCGCGCCCAGCAGTACGACTGGGATGCCGTCGCCGACCGGGCTGAGCGGGCCTACCAACGCGCCGTAGCGGGGTCGTGGTAGTCGGTCGCGGGACGCCGTGCGTCCCGGCCGGAGACGCACGCGAGAACGTCAACTAATTACGCCGTCCGTCACTCGGGAATTTTCAGGAAACTTATTTGACACGTCCTCTCGTACGATCCAACGACGCCCGTAGGCCCGACCAATGACCCGAGAGTGCCCGAACTGCGGCAACGACTCGACGATCATCGACACCGTGCCGTGGCAGTCAGACTACTGCGAGGAGTGCGGCGCCGACGTTCCGGAGGATTCCTAACCCCGAATCGGACGCGAGCCAGCGTCGCCGCACGTCTCACAACCGGAGCGCCCGACGACTGCACCGGATCTCACCTCACTGGTTTTCGAGGGCGTCGAGGATGCACGCGGCGGCGATCACGGCCTCCTTCGGGACGTTGCTGGCGTCGTCGATGCTGACCGTGTAGGTGTCCCGCAGCGAGAACTGCCCCTCGATGTCGCCGACGTGGTCGCCCGCGGCGTCGAAGATCTCGTACTTGTTCGGGACGAGGTTCGCGACGGAGACGAGGTGTCGGAGCGCCGAGAGGAGCTTGTTCTTCGAGCGGATGGTCGCGAGCGCCTCCCCCGTCTCGGGGTCGCGGATCGTCCAGTTCTCGACGAACAGCGAGAAGTCCTCGTCGAGAACGACGACCTCCTCGCCGGTGCCCGCGTCCGTGATGGCGTAGTTCCCGGCGACGTCCAGAATGCCGCCGGCCTTCACCGTGAACGCCTCCGCGCCGTCGCCGGTGACGAAGGGGAACTCCTCTTTCATCTTGAACAGCTTCTGCTTGCCGCGCAGGACGACGTCACCGGCGCCGTCGCGGACGACGTACTTGTTCCGGATCATCGACTGTTTGACCTCGTAGCGGTCGTCGGTGAGATCGACCGTCGAGATGTCGTAGGGGGACGACGCGTCGGACCCGGGGAACTGGGACATAGCTACCGGTGGTCCACGTTCGGAGAAAAGTGTTCTGCTGACCGCGGTTGCACGGTGGTCCCGACCGCCTCGGCGCGACCACGCGACCGAGAGCGACTCGGGAGAGCGTTTCGCGTCGCACCCGCGGTCGCCATCGAAGGGACGAGAGAGACCGTCAGAAGTGCCGGGCCGTTGGTTTTCCGCCCCGAACCGATTATAATTCGCGTTCGTACACGGTGACCGTACCCACGCTACTGATCTGGACCGCGTACTCGTCGGTGTAAAAGAGCAGTTGCCACTCCGAGTCCTCCTGTTGCAGCAGGCGTGCGAAGAGGTCCGGATCGATGTGGGTGTGGATCGGTTCGAGTTCGAGCGGATCGACGCCGTCGGCGTCGGCCAGCGTCTGGACGACCGTCTCCAGAATCGGATCGTCGCCCGGTTGCGTCACCCAGCTGTTCTCGGCGAGGACGCGGTCCCGATCGGGAACGGGCCTCCGCCCGCCGGCAGACCGCCGTCGGGACGGCGAGGGAGCCGGATGCGTCCGGGCACGGGTCCTTCCGACGAAGACCCCGGCGCCGATACCGACGCTGATGAGGATCAGCGTCTGATCGATCACGCCGCCGATCGGAGCCGAGTTGACGTGGTGCAGCGCGATCATCCACCCCGCGATCGCGGCGGCGGCCACCGTCCCGACCCAGCCCCACTTTACGATCCGGTTCACCTGGTCGGTTTCGAGCTGTCGCCGTCTGAGACGGAGCGTGAAGAGCCCCAGTCCGAGTGAGACGCCCAGCGGAACGAGCACGACGAGGAGATCCCAGAGGACCGGCTCCGGAGAGTACAGGAGGTATCCGCCAGCCGCAGCCGCGTTCAGACCGGTGAACAAAAGGAGGTGATACTCCGACGGGAACGGTTGCCGTCGGAGCAGGTCGATACTCATCAGCACTAACTTGTTGTCTCAAGTACAAAAAGTAGTTGGAAGCCGCCGGGGAACGACGCTTCCGAGGCTTCGGCTTCGGGCTTGTCAGAGGGAGTAACGGAGGTGACCGGGGAGCCACAGACCTCGGCTGGCCCCGGTCTTCGGATCGGCTGAAACCGAATCGATAGGTTGCTACGATGATCCCCATCAATTCACGAGACCGTGAAAGAGTGCGTCCCCTGCGAGAGCGAGGAAACGCTACTCGGGGACGACCGACCGGAGTCGTTCCACCGTCTCCGGGTCGTGGACGGCCGGGGTGAGAAACAGTCGGGCCGAGACGTCGTGCTGTTCGAACAGCTCGAGACACCGCTCGAGAAAGGAGACCACGGCGTCCACCGAACTGTACTGCAGCAGCAGCGACACCGAGTCCACGTAGACGATCGTCGGGTCATCAGTTGGAGTGCGATCGCAGAACTTGACGAGTTCGAGCCCGATTTGCGAGAGGTCGCCGGGGTTGCCGACGTACGTGAACCGCGTGGGAATCCCCAGCGACTCGCCGGCGGCTTCGACGGCCGTCGCGTCGTCGACGGCGTACCCGGTGTGGACGATCGCCACCTCGGCGAGCCGGTCGACGTCGGTCTCGGACCAGTGCTGCAGGCGCGCCTGCGGGGAGAACACGCAATCGAGGTGGAGCACGTGGGTGTCGGGTTCGAGCGACGAGGGCGGACTGAAGACGGGATCGGTGGCGCTGGTGATGACCGGCCGTTCGACGATGCGGACATCCGAATCCCGATCTGCGTTGTGGGGGGCCATCCGGTGTGTAGGTAGTAATCTGACAATCAAAAATATAAACCCGATGAACTGTGGTGTTCGACGTCGGTCCCTCGGGTTCGCGAACGAACCGCTCGGCGGTCCGACTTCTGATCCTCGCGCGGCAGCGACGAGGGATCGGCAGTGGCCGACGAGGGACCGACGGTCGATGCGGTCGCTCGCGGTCTCCGACGGGGGCGCCGAGCAGTCGCGCGTCGACGAGCGTCTCACCCCAGCAGCAACCGCAGGTTGTACACCGTGGTGAACGTTCCCAGAACCGTCAGCACGACCGGCGGCAAGTAATAGAAGATCCGGCCCTCGCGCTGGGCGGCGTCGACGCTCACGAGGATGAACGTCAGAAACACCGCCAGTTTGAGTCCGACCAGCCCCGCGTTGCCGAGCGTTTCCACGGCGGCCCGGATCAGCGGGTTCGCCTCTCGGACCCGATCGCTGAAGCCGATCAGCGCGATGGTGGTCATAACGTCGCCGACGCCGTACGTCACCGTGGCGAAGAACCACAGCCGCGAGAACTCCCGCTCGCCGAACGGCGTTCCGGAAAGCCGGAGCCGCGACGGCAGTTGCACGCGAGAGGGAAGGCCAGCCGAGGATAAATCCCGGTCGGCTCCGCGAGACCCGTCGACCGTCGATCGACGCCGCCCCGTAGATCGGCCGCGTTCGGGCCCTTATCGACGTCCACGACGTCGATCCCTAGACTGCCGGCGTCACGGCTTTCGACCGCACGATCTCCGATGTCACGTTCGCCGTCCCTCCGATACGACGTCCGTGCCGACAGCCTTTACCGGACGGTAAGCCAACGGTCGGTATGTCCCCGAACGAGTCGAACGCGGCGGGACGAGTACGCACCGGACAGCGCGTCCGACACGGCACGGGCGTGCACTCGAACCGCGCGTTCCCGACGGACGCCTATCCCTCGAACCTGGACCCCTTCGTCCTATTCGAGCGGTTCTACATCGACCCCGATCAGGGGTTCCCGATGCATCCCCACCGCGGGTTCGAGATCGTCTCGTACATGATCGACGGCGGGATGGAACACGAGGACTCCCTGGGCGTCGCGAACACCGCGGAGGCGGGCGAGGCGATGCGGATCACCGCCGGAGCGGGGATCCGCCACTCGGAGTTCCCGGCGGGCGGGGCAGCCTGTACGGGCCTCCAGCTCTGGGTGAACCTCCCGCGGGCGGCCAAGGACGTCGATCCCGACTACGAGGACGCGAGCGCCGCGGAACTGCCGACCGAGCGCGTCGACGGCGCGACGGTCACGACCGTCGTCGGCGAGGGATCGCCGATCGCGCTTCGGACCTCGATGGAGTACCTGGACGTCACCGTCGACGGCGACTGGACGTGGACCCGGCCCGAGGGCTGGTCGGGGTTCCTCTACGGCGTCTCCGGCTCGGGCACGGTCGCGGTCGGCTCCGAGGGCGCCGGCGCGGGGTTCGATTCGGCGGAACCGCTCGGCGAGGGCGACGTGCTGGCGATAACCGACGACGCACCCGTCGAACTCCGCGGCGACGGTGGGGGCGATTCCCGCGGCGACGCTGCCGGGGGTTCACGCGGCGACGGTGGGGACGACCCCCGCGGCGACGACGCCGACGACTGGCGAGTCGTCGCCGTCGCGGGGCAACCGCACGGCGAGCCGATCCGCCAGCGCGGTCCGTTCGTGTTGTAGTTCGGGCGGAACGACCTGTTTTACCAGATGGTAAAGTGTATTAACGCGCGGTGATTGCACTGAGGTATGGTAGACGTAGCTGTCGTCGGCGGGGGACCCGCCGGCCTGAGCGCCGCACTGTACGCCGCCAAGAACGACCTCGAAACCGTCGTCTTCGACACCGACGAGTCGTGGATGCACAAGGCGCACCTGTTCAACTACCCCGCCGTGCGGAGCATCAGCGGCGACGAGTTCCTCACTGTCACCCGCGGACAGGCCCGCGACCGCGGCGCGACGCTCGTCGAGGAGGCGGTCACGGACGTCGAGGAGACCGACGACGGGTTCGACGTCTCGACGGCCGACGACGAGTACACCGCGTCGTACGTCGTCCTCGCGACCGGCGGCGACCGGAGCCTCGCGGAGGGTCTCGGCTGCGACTTCACCGACGAGGACGTCGTCGACGTGAATCTCGATATGGAGACGTCGGTCGAGGACGTCTACGCGACCGGCGCGATGGGTCGCGCCGAGAAGTGGCAGGCCGTCATCGCCGCCGGCGACGGCGCGGCCGCCGTCCTCGACGTCCTCTCGAAGGAGAAGGGCGAGTACTACCACGACTTCGATATGCCGTCGGACGTCCCCGAACTGTAGGGAAGGGCCGACGCCGACCGGGGCCGGAACGCGACGCCGTGGCGGAACTGGGAAACGACGGCGAGCCGTAACTGAAACACGACGCTGAACTGGAATCGAAAACGACGCTGAACTGGAACCGAACCGGGATCGAAACACGATCCCGGACTGAAACGGATCGGTCGAGCGGTTACGATTCTGCCGTTTCGTCGGCCTCGCCGGCCTCGTCCGACCCGTCGTACAGCGAGTCGAGGACGAACTCCTCTATCGCGCGCCGGGCCTCTTCCGGCGCGTCGTCGTGGCCGAGCGCCAGCCGCCGCTCCCGCGCGACGTGGATCGTGTCGGTGAGGTGCTGTCCCATCAGGTCGGCGTCGACGTCTCGAAACGCCCCCGCTTCGATCCCGCGCTCGATGACGTCGACGATGCTCGCCTTGAGCCGGTCGTAGTGCTCCGTGAACAGCTCGCGGTGGGCCTCGTCGTGCTGGGCGGAGGCGTACAGTTCGTGATACACCTCCATGCGCTCCCAGTGGGAGAACTCCGCGAACTCCGGTCCGAACAGGCAGCGGTCGATGCGCATCTCGAGCTCCTCGCGGGGGCCCGTCTCCTCGTCGACCGCGATGCTCCCCTCGTATTGGTCGATGACGTATTCGAGAAACGACGACAGCAGGTCGTACTTGCCGTCGAAGTGGTAGTGGATCACCTGCCGAGAGAGATCCATCTCGGCCCCGATGTCGCGGACGCGGAGGTCGCTGTACCCGTGCTTTCGCAGCGCCCGAAAGGTGGCCTCCATAATGACCTCACGGGTGTCCTGGGTCTCGACCGACCCGTCCGGTTCGCTCATAGGGTACCGTTGCGCTGCGGGTTACATATCGGTTTCCTCGCGCGGGCGGTTCGGCCCTCGTCCGCGCGTCGGCCCCGCCCCGTCGTGGCCGCTCTTCGCGCCGGCGGTCCGCACCCCGACTATGGAAGCGCCGTCCCGCCCTGCGGGTGCGACGCGTGCTTGACGAGCCTCCCGGTCGCATCCCGCCCCGGCCCAAATCGACGCAAACTGCGGAGAATCCGGCGAAACTGGCGTTCAAGGACGGTCCCATTCATTGTCGACGGCCGCCGAGTCGGCGTCGGAGGTCAGTGAATCCGATGTATCTCGACACCCTGCTCCAGTTCGGTCGGTTCGATCCGCTCGACGGCGTCGTCGTCTTCGCCGTCGGCCTGCTCGTCGGCGGCGGCGCGATCCACGTCGCGGCCAGACACGTCGTCTTCCGCGGCGAGCCCGGCGGGCTGACCTTCGAACACGCCGTCCTCACGGCGCTCCTGGGCGCCGTCGCGTGGGCGCTCCTCTCGTGGATCCCGCTGTTCGGGGCGCTGTTCGGACTCGTCGGCTGGATCGGCGTCATCAAGTGGCGCTACCCCGGCGGCTGGGCGAAGGCGGCGGTCACCGGCGCGGCGGCCTGGGCCGCCGCGGTCGTCGCCCTCGCCGCGCTGGAACTGATCGGTCTGGGGTCGGTCTCGGCGCTCGGCGTTCCCGGAACGTAGCCGCCGGGGGCCGCGACGGAATCCGCAGCGAGACGCATACCGTATCGGCCGGATGGACGGCGAACGCTGCGGGGACTCGACCCCGCCGCGAGCGGACGCCTCGAATCCGCCCGCTCCGAGACTCCGTATAGTTACTGAGGTGATACGAATCGGGCCGGAATCCGTAGGAGCCTGCTAACCGCGCCCCCGACTCGCGGTTTACTGAGAATAACAATGTGAAAATCCGGCGTCTCTCGACGCGAGATGACCCAGATAGGCGTCGTCGGACTCGGGTACGCTGGCTACCCGTTAGCGGTATCGTTCGCCGAGAGCGGGTTCTCCGTGGTTGGCTACGACGTCGACGAGGAGAAGGTCGACGCGCTTCGGAGCGGCGATCACTCGCTCGCCGAAGCGACCGGTGCGGAAGCCGCCCGGCTCACGCACACCTCGGAGCCGGAGCGGCTGTCGGCGTGTGGGACCGTCTTCGTGTCGGTCCCGACGCCGATCACAGAGAGCGGAGAACCCGACACGTCCGCCGTGCGGGAGGCCGGTCGAACGATCGGCGCTCACCTCTCGGAGGACACCACGGTCGTCCTGCAGTCGACGATCTATCCGGGCGGCACCCGCCGGGAACTCGTGCCCGCGATCGAGGAGGCGTCCGGCTGGACGGCCGGCGAGGAGTTCTCGGTCGGTTACGCGCCCGAGCGGTCGAGTCCGGGCGCCGAAACCCGGGACATCGAGGAGATCGAGCGATGTGTGGCGGCGCAGGACGCCGCGAGCCGAGCGCGGATACGGCGACTGTTCGAGACGGTTCTCGACGCACCGGTGCACCCGGTCGCGACGATCGAGGCGTGCGAGGCGGCCAAGTGCCTCGAGAACGTCCAGCGCGACGTCAACATCGCCCTGGTGAACGAGTTCGCGATGGCCTGCGAGCGCGTCGAGGCCCTCGACGCCGACGAGGTCCTCCGGGCGGCGGCCACGAAGTGGAACTTCCACAGCTACCGGCCCGGACTGGTCGACGGCCACTGCATTCCGGTCGACCCGCACTACCTGATCCACCGGTTCGAGGAAGCGGACTACTCGCCGGAACTGATGAAGACCGCGCGCCGGGTGAACGACCGGGCCGCCGACCACGTCGTCGAGCTGACGTGCGACGCCCTCGCGCAGCGTCCACAGGTGGTCGCCGACGGCGGGGTCGACGGCCGACCGACCGTTCCCGCCCGGGGGTCGTCGAACGACGTACTCGCCGTCGGCCTCACCTACAAGTCGGGGGCGGACGACCTCCGGGTTCCGACGAGGAGACGCGCGATCGCGGAACTGTCCGAGCGGCAGGGCGACGTGGTCGGGTACGACCCGCACGCGTCGCCGGCCGCGGCGGCAGAGACGTTCGACGTCCCGATCCAAGCGGAGCTGGACCCCGAGGGGTTCGACGCCCTCGTCGTGTTCACCGACCACGAACTGGTTCGGCGGCTCGATCTCGATCGGGTGTCGAGAGCGATGAGCGAGAACCCGGTCCTCGTCGACGCCACGCAGTCGATCGACCGCGGGGCCGCCCGCGAGCGGGGCTTCATCGTCAGGGGGATGTAGATGACCGACACCGTAGACGCCGGGCTTCGGAACCGGAACGTGTTGATCACGGGCGGGGCGGGCTTCATCGGCAGTCGGTTGGCGGAGCGGCTCCAGGGCGCCAACGCCGTGACGGTCCTCGACGACTTCTCGACCGGTGCCCGCGAGAACCTCGCGCGGATCGACCCGGAACGAGTCGTCGAGGCCGACGTGCGAGCGTACGACCGCGTTCGCGACGCCGCCGAGGGGCAGGACGTCGTCGTGCACCTGGCGGCGATGATGGGCGTCCAGCGGACGCTGGAGAACCCCCTGGAGGTGCTGTCGGTGAACATCGAGGGGACGCAGACCGTCCTGCAGGCGGCGAGGGACGCCGGCGTCGAACGGGTGGCCGTCGCCTCCACGTCGGAGGTCTACGGCGACGCCCCCGTCCCGCCCTACGCCGAGAGCGACGAGACCGCCCCGAAGACGAACTACGCGGTCGCGAAACTGGTCGACGAGCGGTTCACGAAGGCCTTCGCGGAGCGCTACGGCCTCGAGTACACGGTCCTGCGGTACTTCAACGTGTACGGCCCCCGTCAGGACGGCTCGGAGTACGGATACGTCGTGCCGATCTTCCTCTCGAACGCGCTCGACGGCGACCCGGTGACGGTGCACGGCGCCGGCGACCAGACGCGGGACTTCACGCACGTTCGCGACGCGGTCCGGTGTACGGTTCGAGCGCTCGGTCCGGCGGGGCGAAACGAGACGTTCAACGTCGGGACCGGCACCGAGACGTCCGTCGGCGCGCTGGCGCGGAAGGTCGTCGACGTCGTCGGCGACGGCGAGGTGGTCCACGTGGACCACCCCCGGCCCTACACGGTGGAGCGCCGCGTCGCCGACGTCTCGAAAGCGACCGAGAAGCTCGGGTACGAACCGGAGATCGATCTCGACGACGGCCTCCGATCCTTCCTCGACGAGCAGCCAGAGGGACCAGTCGAGTCGGGAACGACGGCCCGCGCTCCAGTCGGGTCGAAGGTGGAGTGACGGGCGATGGGCGCGCCGATGCCGATCCTCGGGCTGTCGACGATGCTGTGTGGCTACGCGAAGCTCCGCTAC
Source organism: Halobellus limi (assembly GCF_004799685.1). NCBI lineage: Archaea > Methanobacteriati > Methanobacteriota > Halobacteria > Halobacteriales > Haloferacaceae > Halobellus > Halobellus limi. Next base: position 1,089,576 of record NZ_CP031311.1, on the reverse strand, counting down.
GGGGCGCTCCCGGCCGCGGTGAGTACGGGGGCACAGCCGGACGTGGTGGCCGTCATCCCGGCGTTGAACGAGGAGCGAACGATCCCGTACGCGATCGTCTCGCTGGCGACGCAGACGGTGCCGCCGGACCGACTGGTCGTCGTCGACGACGGGTCGACCGACTCGACGGGCGACGTCGTCGAGGGGATCCGATCGGGGGTCCCGTTCGACGTCGAACTCCGCACCCACGAGACGCCGCGGGGGAAGACCGCGAGCATCAAGGAAGTCGCGCGGGCGGCCACCGAGGAGCGGCTCTTCGTCCTCGACGCTGACACGTACCTGGAGAGCGAGACGTATCTCGAAGCGCTGCTCGGAGAGCACGAGCGCGACGACGACGTCGCGTGTGCGTTCGGGCGCGTGCGCCCGTCGACGCGAGCCGACAAGGCGGCGGTGTTCGACTCGGAGATTCGGGGTCGGTACGGCGAGGACGACCCCGCCCGTGTGCCCCTCGAAGAGGAGATCGAGTCGTGGGAGACGCCCGGCTCGAAGCTCCGGTACTACCTCGGCCGATGGCCGGTCGAGCGGTACCGCGACACCCTCTACCGCGTCGAACAGGGGTTCATCAAGGAGGCGTACATGCGACTGTTCGGGACGGCGCTGTTCCCGGCGGGCTGCGGCGTCCTGTACGACCGGGAACGACTGGTCGAGGTGTTCGACGGCTACGAGGCGTCGCTGGGGGACAACCTCACGAACAGCGAGGACATCTTCCTCGGGTTCGCGTTCGCCCACCGCGGCCTGACGAACGTCCAGGTCGATCGCGTCTCGATGCGGACGGCGGAACCGTCGCTCCGGGAGCTACCGCGGCAGACGTACCTGTGGGGGTCGGCGTACCTCCAGAGCGCGTACTACTTCAGACGCCTCTCGACGCGCGTCAGAGGCGGCGACGACCCCCGTCGCCGCCCGTACGGACGGGCCGTGCTCGCGCAGTTCGTCGACGGGCTCTACCCGTCGATGCTCCTGTTGACGGTCGCACTGTTGGCGTTACAAATCGTCGACCTGGAGTGGCTCTTCGGCCTGCTCGCGTTCGAGCTATCGACGTACGCGGTGATCGCGGTCGCCGTGGCACGCGAACGGAAGCGAGCGCTCCTGGGCGCGCTCGTCTCCGTGCCCGTCCGGCTGTTCCAGCTCCCGATGGGGACCTACGTCTACCTCCGAGTGGTCGCGGATCTCCTGCGCGGAAACCGCAGCTGGGGGAAGTGACATGCGCCGGCGTCACTTCCTCTCGACCGTCGGCGTCGGAATCGCCTCGATCGCCGGCGGCTGTCTCGGGGACGACGAGTCGAGCACCGCGACCGGCCGGACCGACACGGCGCCTCCGCGCTCTACGACCGGCGCGACCGAACCTGTCGAGCCGACCGGAACCGCCACCTCCCGCCCGAGGTCGTCGCTCACGGTGGACGGCGAGTTCAGAGCGGCCCGCGCCGACGTCGGAACGCCGGTCGCCGACTTCGAGACGGCCGGCTCGTGGTCGGCCTCCCGCGGCGACGCGAGCCTCCAGTCCGGGGAGCGGGTCCGAGGCGAACGGGCCCTCCGGTTGTCGACCGATCGGACCGAGTCCGAGGCGATCGCCTGCCGCGAGTTCGACGCGCCGCGGGACTTCTCGAATCGGGGGTTCTCCCTCGCCGCCAAGTGGGAGGCTCCGAGCGACGCGTGGTACCAGGTGGCGCTCACGCTTCGGGACGCAGACGGTGACTTCCTCCGATTCACGCAGGTCGTCGAGGCCCCGCACCGAAGCGACTGGCACCGACTCGACCTCGGCGTCCACTCCGTCGGCGGCGACCCGGACCTCACGAGAGTCACCGGGATGGACGTGATGACGTGGGTCGGCGACGGCGCCTCCCGGGTGTTCGTCGACGACCTCCGGTCGGTGCCGACCGCCGACACCGGATACGTGCTTTTCACCTTCGACGACGCCCCCGAGTCCGCCTACACCGTGGCGTATCCGGCGATGCGAGAGCGCGGGTTCGCCGGGTGCGTCGGGGTCATCAAGCGACACCTCGGCCACTCGGGCTACCTGTCGCTCGACCGGATGGACGAGATGGCGGCGGCGGGGTGGGAGTTCTGCAGCCATCCGCAGTTCGACCGAGCGCTTCCGGAGATGGGTCTCGATCGGCTCGACGACACCCTCGCAGCGTACAAATCGTGGCTCTACGACCACGGGTTCGATCGGGGAGCGGAGACGATGATCTACCCCTACGGGGCCGTAGACGACGCGGCGCTGGAGGTCGTCGCCGACTATCACAGGCTCGCGTTCAAGGTCGAGCGCGGTCAGTACAGTCCGCGCGTCTCCTCGCCGCTGTTGCTCGGTCGCACCGACGGCGACCGGTTCGAGTCGGTCTGCCAGGCGATCGATCGGGCCGCCAGATACGGACTCGTCGTCCCGATTATGTACCACGCGCTGAACGCGGAGGGGCGGATCTCGAAAGCGGACTTCGAGGCCACGGTGGACCTCGTCGCCGACACCGACGGGATCGAGGTGATCACCCCCTCGGAGTACCTCTCGAAACTCAGGGCGGGGGAGCTGTAGCCTGTCTTTCCAGCGAGAAACGACGGAGCGACAGCGGTGGGGAGTCGAACTTCTGAGATCCGAGCTTCGGTTCCAGTTCCCGCGCTCTCATCAGAACAGTGCCGGTCCGGAGGGTCGAAACTCGCGACGGATCGGCGCGGAGCGTCTTCCGGCTACCTGGATCTGGACGCCGAAACGGACGGCGTACCTCGGTCCGTGACGCGTGTTCGCGACTGGTGAGGACCGTCCCGGGCGTCGTCGGCCTCGCGAACAGGCGCTCGGTCGGCTCCGGATACGGACGTGGCGCGCCAGACGTTCGAGCGCACGCCGACCCGCGACATCCCGAGCGGGACCGCCGCTCCGGCCGGGAGGTCGGAGAGCGTCCGTCGGAGTTCCGGAGAGGCGTACTCCACGAGGTGTCGCGTCTCGTTCGTCGCACACACCTCCACGGTGACCGTGTCGTGGTCGTTCATCGGGCGGCGGACGACGACGCGCGTCTCGGCGGGTGGCTGGGACATCACCTGGGATAACGACGACTGGCCGGATAAAATGATATATTTCCTATATTAATCGCTCCCAGGGACTACGTATCCTCAATAGCCTCCTGCGACCCGATCGCAGGCCGGGGTCAGTGGGACTCACTCCAACCTGCCTCGATCCGAAAGTCGACTTCCGGATGGCAACGGCCGCGACGAGTGCTGGCGGGACTACCCGCTGACGCGCGTTCCGGCCGGTTCGCCGGCCAGGAACGCCGACAGGGCGTCGGGACCGAAGATATGCGCCGGCGCGCCGAGCGCCAGGAGCGCCCGTACTTTCGCCGCCATCCCGCCGGTCACGTCCGTCGCCTCGGAGCCGCCGAGGGCGTCGGCGACCTCCGCGAAGTCGGTGATCTCGGGGATCACGTCGCCGTCGGCGTCGTAGACGCCGTCGACGGTCGAACAGAGGCCGACGCGGTCGGCGTCGAGGCCGCGGGCGAGGTGGGCGACGATCTCGTCGCCGCTGATGATCGTCGCACCGGCGCCCGCCTGCGCGATGACGTCGCCGTGGAGGACGGGGACGAAGCCCTCCGAAAGCATCGTCGCCGTGGAGTCGAGCGCGAACGAGAGCGTCGACTCGGCGTCCCGCGCGCCCACAGAGAGCGGGTGGACCGGGAGCGCCGGCACGCCGGCGGCCTGGAGCCGACCGACCACCTCGTCGTTGAGCCGGCGCATCGAGTCGTGGATCGCCCAGACGCCCTCGGCGTCGTGGCTCCCCTCCGTCGGAGTCACGCCGTGTTTGTCCGCGTAGTGGTGCCCGAAGCTCCCCGCGCCGTGCACGAGCGCCAGCGACGACTCGTCGGCGTCGGCGATCGTTTCGACGGCCCGATCGAGCGCGTCGTCGTCGACGGTCTCGGGCGTCTCCTTGTCGGTGACGACGCTCCCGCCGAGTTTGAGGACGACCGTCACGTCACTCCGCCTCCGCGTTCGGGGCGCTCGTCGCGTTCGGTGCCTTTTCCGCCCGGACGCCCTCCCGATCCAGTTCCGCGCGGAAGGCGTCGCGGCACTCCGCCGTGTACCGCAGCGCCGTCCGCGTCTCGGGCGTCTCGTCGAGCGCGACGATGCAGCCGCCGCCGCCCGCGCCGGTGAGTTTCGCGCCGTGGGCGCCGGCCTCGCGGGCGGCCCACACCATGTTGTCGAGCGTGCGCGAGGAGACGCCGAGCGCTTCGAGCAGGCCGTGATCGAAGTCCATCAGTCGGCCGAGGTCGGCCAGGAGTTCCGGCTCGGGATCGGACGCGGGGTCGGCCGCCGCGAGCAGCGACTCCCCCTCCCTGACGATGTCGCCGATGCTCTCGACGGTGTCGGCGGCGAAGCCGTACTCCTCGCGGAGCGAGCGGACGCCGGCGACGAGTTCGCCCGTGTCGCCCGCGCCGCCGTCGAAGCCGACGACGAAGGGGAGGTTCGGCGCGTCGATCCGGCGGCAGTCGTCGCCCTCGACTCTCACCGCGCCGCCCATCGCCGAGCAGAACGTGTCCGCGCGCGAGGCCTGACCGTCCTGGACGTCGTACTCCGCGCGGTAGGCTCGGTCGGCAAGTTCTTCGGACGACAGTTCGACGCCGAGTTCCCGCGTGGCGGCGTCGATGCCGGCGACGACGACGGCCGCCGAGGAGCCGAGCCCCGCTCCCAGGGGGATCTCGCTCTCGACGCGGATGTCGAAGCCGGCGTCGGGCGCGTCGGCGGCGTCGCGGGCCTGTTCGACCGCGGCGTCGATGTACCCCATCGCGGCGTCGACGAGTCCAGACGGGACGTCGACGTCGGGCCGGTCGTCGGTGTCGCCGGCGTACTCGACGGTGAAGCCGTCGAGGCTCAGATCCCGGGCCTCGACCCTGATGTGGTCGTCCTCGCGGGCGTCGACGGCGACGGTGGCCCGGCGCTCGATGGCGCAGGGGACCGCCGGCTCGCCGTAGACGACCGCGTGCTCCCCGAAGAGGTACACCTTCCCGGGGGCGCTTGAGACGGTCATACGGGAGGCATACCGTGGGCGGCGCTTAAGCTATCCGACTGAAATCGGGGGCCGGGAGCTCCGGAGGGTCGGTCCCCTCGCGTTACTCCTCGGCGAAGTCGTCGAGCTCCGTCAGTTCTGCGTCGTCGCCGCCGCGGAGGTACTTCGCCGCGGCCGCGAGCGCGACGAGGAGCACGAGCGCGACGACCGCCCCGATCCGGACCTGTCCGGAACGGCCGCCGGCAGGCGAGCCGTCGTCGGTCGAACCGCCCTCGTCGGCGACGGAGCCCGCTTCGCTCTGTTCGGTCCCGCCGTCGGATGCGCCCTCGCCGGACCCGCCGATCGCCGGGGCGGTGTTCGTCGCGCTGAAACTGAGGCCGTCGTGGAGGTGGATCTCGAAGAAGGTGAACTCGGTCACAACACCTCTCGATACGCCGACAGGAATCATAACGGTTGCGGACGTCCGCTCGGCGGAGCCGCCGGAATGTCTAGCGCCTGTCAGTCGGTGCTTTCAGGTACCACCCAGTCAGAGCGTGAGTATGGACGACGACAGACGCGCGTTTCTGACGGACCTCCTGACGACGCCCAGCCCCTCGGGCTTCGAGGCCGTCGGCCAGCGGGTGTGGCTCGACTACGTTCGCGACTTCGCCGACGACGTGTGGACGGACGACTACGGCAACGCCGTCGCGGTCCACGAGGGGAGCACGGACGTCTCGATCGCCTTCACCGGTCACGCCGACGAGATCGGATTCATCGTCCGCGATATAACCGAGGAGGGCTTCCTTCGGATCGGCCCGATCGGCGGCGCCGACCGGACGGTCTCGAAGGGCCAGCACGTGACCGTGCACGCCGAGACCCCGGTCGCGGGCGTCGTCGGGCAGACGGCGATCCACCTGCGCGACCGCGAGGACGAGTCCTACGACGACATCGACGAGCAGTTCGTCGACGTCGGCGTCGAGGACGGCGAGGAGGCCGAGGATCTCGTCGAGGTCGGGGACCCGGTGACCGTCGAGACCCGCGTGCGGCCGCTGCACGGGACCCGACTGGCCGCCCGGGGGATGGACAACCGCGTGGGGATCTGGTCGGCCGCCGAGGGGCTCCGCGCGGCCGTCGAGGCGGACGTCGACGCCACGGTGTATGCGGTGAGTACGGTCCAGGAGGAGGTCGGCGTCCAGGGCGCGAAGATGGTCGGGTTCGGCCTCGATCCCGACGCGGCCGTCGCCGTCGACGTGACCCACGCCACCGACAACCCCGACGTCCCGGGCAAGCGCACCGGCCCCGTCGAACTCGGCGGCGGCCCGGTCGTCTCACGCGGCAGCGCGAACCACCCGTCGCTCGTCGAACTCGCGCGCGACTCGGCCGAGGCGGCCGACATCGACGTGCAGTTGCAGGCGACCGGCACGCGGACCGGCACCGACGCCGACGCGTTCTACACCGCCCGCAGCGGCATCCCCGCGCTGAACCTCGGGGTGCCGAACCGCTACATGCACACTCCCGTCGAGGTGATCGACACGACCGACCTCGACGCCGTCGCGGACCTGCTCGGCTCGGTCGCGGCCCGCGCCGGCGACGCCGCGCCGTTCGGGCTGGAACTGTGATACGCCGCGGACGTACGTCCGACGGTATGAGCCGGTCGAGAGAAGACGTCTCTCGTCGGGCGGGCAGCGGGTCCCACGGACCCGTAGCGAACACCGTGTCGCACCCTCACACGGCCGTTCGGCCGAAAGAAAACCGTTAAAAGTCGCCGCAGGGTGTTGTGAGGTATGGCTGGAACTATCGAAGTACTCGTTCCCGGCGGGGAGGCGAACCCCGGTCCGCCGCTCGGTCCGGAACTCGGACCGACTCCCGTGAACGTGCAGGACGTCGTACAGCAGATCAACGACGAGACCGCCGCGTTCGACGGGATGGAAGTCCCCGTCACCGTCGAGTACGACGACGACGGCTCCTTCTCGATCTCGGTCGGCGTCCCGCCGACGGCCGAACTCGTCAAGGACGAGGCCGGCTTCGAGACCGGATCGGGCGAACCCCAGAAGAACTTCGTCGCCGATCTGACCGTCGAGCAGGTGAAGAAGATCGCAGAGCAGAAGTCCTCGGACCTGCTCTCCTACGACTCGTTCAACGCCGCGAAGGAGGTCGTCGGCACCTGCACCTCCCTCGGCGTCACGATCGAGGGCAACGACCCGCGCGAGTTCAAAGAGCGGATGGACGACGGCGAGTACGACGACGTCTTCGCGGAGTAGTCCGGACACCGCGGGAACGACCGAGACTTCTCACTTCCTCGTTCGAGGGACCGTCGCTCTCGACGGGACCTCGACGCGTTCGAACGTGACCGAGAGTCGCGACGCCGGTCTCGATCGTCGACGGTTATAGTAGCGTTTGCAACTGATTACTCATCCGACCGCATACCGTCGTGCGATCGAGTGAGGAAAGACTTGCAAACGCTACTATAGTTCGTGATCGCTCGAAGGGGATCGGTTTCCGCGGTCCGGACCGTGCCGACAGTTCCCACGGATCGGGCGTCTCGGGGCCGAAATCGGGCGGTACGGGGAGACTGCTTCGACGGACTTAAGGCCGCCATCCCCGTTCGATCCGACGAGACAGGCAGACGCCTGTTTCACTGACCCGTAGGAGCAATCCTGCGTACTACGGAGGTGAATAATGGCAGATACGATAGTTGACGCAGTCGCTCGCGCACTCGACGAGGCGCCGCCGCGGAACTTCCGCGAGACGGTCGACCTCGCCGTCAACCTGCGCGATCTCGACCTAAACGATCCATCGAAACGTGTCGACGAGTCTGTCGTCCTGCCGGCCGGAACCGGGCAGGAGACACAGATCGTCGTCTTCGCGAGCGGTGAGACCGCGCTCCGAGCCGAGGAGGCCGCCGACCAGGTTCTGGACGGCGACGACCTCGAAGAGCTCGGAGACGACACCGACGCGGCAAAAGACCTCGCCGACGAGACCGACTTCTTCGTGGCCGAAGCCAGCATGATGCAGGACATCGGCCGCTTCCTGGGGACGGTTCTCGGTCCGCGCGGTAAGATGCCGACGCCGCTCCAGCCGGACGACGACGTCGTCGAGACAGTGAACAGGATGAAGAACACGGTGCAACTCCGCTCCCGCGATCGCCGGACGTTCCACACCCGCGTGGGTGCTCAGGACATGGACCCCGACGAGATCGCGGACAACGTCGACGTCATCGTCCGTCGTCTCGAAGCGAGCCTGGAGAAGGGCCCGCTCAACATCGACTCGATGTACGTGAAGACGACGATGGGCCCGTCCGTGGAGGTACCCGCATGAGCGAGAGCGCCGCCGCGCGACGAACGGAGACGATCCCCGAGTGGAAGAAAGAGGAGGTCGCCGAACTCGTCGACTTCCTCGAGGGCTACGACTCGATCGGCGTCGTCGACGTCGCCGGCATCCCGAGCCGCCAGCTGCAGAGCATGCGGCGGGAACTCCACGGGAGCGCGGAGCTGCGGATGAGCCGCAACACGCTCACCGTCCGCGCGCTCGAAGAGGTCGACGACGGCCTCGAAGACCTGACCGAGTACGTCTCGGGACAGGTCGCCCTCGTCGGCACCAACGACAACCCCTTCGGGCTGTACAAGCAGCTCGAAGCCTCGAAGACGCCCGCGCCCATCAGCGCCGGCGAAGTCGCGCCCAACGACATCGTCATCCCCGAGGGTGACACGGGCGTCGACCCCGGCCCGTTCGTGGGCGAACTCCAGCAGGTGGGCGCCGCCGCCCGCATCATGGACGGCTCGATCCAGGTCACCGAGGACTCGAAGGTCCTCGACGCCGGCGAGCCCGTCTCCGAGGAACTCGAAGGCGTCCTCTCCGAGCTCGGCATCGAGCCGAAGGAGGTCGGTCTCGACCTGCGCGGCGTCTTCTCCGAGGGCGTCCGCTTCGAGCCCGACGAACTCGCGATCGACGTCGACGAGTACCGCGCGGACATCGAGTCCGCCGCCGCGGCAGCCCGGAACCTCTCGGTCAACGCGAGCTACCCGACGGCGCAGACCGCGCCGACGCTGCTCGCGAAGGCCGCCGGCGACGCGAAGGCCCTCGGGCTCTTCGCCGCCATCGAGGACCCCGACGTGCTGCCCGACCTCGTCGCGAAGGCCGACGCGCAGGTCCGCGCGCTCGCCGCCCAGATCGACGACGAGGAGGCGCTCCCGGAGGAACTCCGGGGCGTCGAAGCGCCCGCGCCGGCCGCCGAGGAGGCGGACGACGCGGACGATGCAGATGAATCGGCCGACGAAGACGACACCGAAGACGAAGCCGACGCCGACGACACCGACGACGATGACGACGACGGTGCCGAGGGCCTCGGCGCGATGTTCGGATAACTACAGAGGAACACGACAATGGAATACGTTTACGCAGCTCTCACCCTGAACGAATCGGGCGCAGAGATCAACGAAGAGAACATCACCGCGGTCCTCGAGGCCGCCGACGTGGACGTCGAAGAGTCCCGAGTGAAGGCGCTCGTCGCCGCGCTCGAGGACGTCGACATCGACGAGGCCGTCGAGACGGCCGCCGCCGCTCCCGCGCCCGCCGCGGGCGGCGACGCCGGCGCCGTCGAAGAGGCCGACGACGAGGCTGAAGAGGCCGACGAGGCCGACGAGGCCGACGAGGCCGAGGAAGCCGGCGACGACGACGAGGACGAGGAGGCCTCCGGCGAGGGCCTCGGCAACCTCTTCGGCTGAATTCCGAGGACGAACACGCCGAGCGTCCCGTCCGGACGTCGCGCCGACCCGTCTTTCGATTCGATTTCTTTCGACGCTTCGTCGCCAGCGGCGGCGCTGTGGTGAAGGTCGCACAGGGCGGGGCTGTGGTCGAGGCCGCTCTCGTTCGACTCGCCCGCCGCGAACGTTCAAATACGAGGGCGGGACCACTGCGTCGCGATGGCGTCGCCGTCGATCACACTCGCGTACGCGCTCTTCGGCGTGGGGCTCGGAACGCTCACGGGGCTGATCCCGGGGCTCCACGTCAACAGCGTCGCGTTCGTCCTCGTCGGAGTCGCGCCGAGCGTCGACGGTCCGCCCGCGGCCGTCGGCGCGGCGATCCTCGCGGCCGGCGTGGTGCACACCTTCCTCTCGATCGTTCCGGGGCTCGTCCTCGGCGTGCCCGACGCCGCGACCGCGCCGGGGGCCCTTCCGGGTCACCGGCTCGTGCTCGCGGGTCGCGGCCGGGAGGCGATCCGGCTCTCGGCGGTGGGCAGCGGCGTCGCCCTCGTCGGGGCCGTCGCGGTCGCGGTCCCGCTGTCGCGCGTCGTCGCCGCCGGGCGTGAGCCGCTGCTCGCAGCGCTGCCAGTCCTCCTGGCGCTCGTCGCCGCGCTTTTGGTCCTCGCCGAACCGACCCGACGGGCGCGCCTCGGCGGCGTGTGCTGTCTCGCGGTCGCGACCGCGCTCGGACTCCTGACGCTCGACCTGCCGGCGACCGGAATACTGACTCCCGAGGGCGCGGCCTCGATGCTCGCGCCGATCTTCGGCGGCCTGTTCGGCGCGCCCATCCTACTGGACGCGCTCGACGCCCGCGGACGGATCCCGCCGCAGGAGGGGACGACGCTCGGCCTGTCGCGGGTCGGGACGCTCCGGGCCGCGCTGGCCGGCGTCGGCGGCGGGGCGCTCGTCGGCTACCTGCCGGGCGTCTCCGCGGGGGTCGCGGCGGTGCTCGCGCTCGGCGGCGCGGGCGGGAGCGGGCCCGCGGGTCGCGGCTCCGACCGCGCGTACGTCGTCGCGACCAGCGGCGCCGACACCGCGACGGCGGTGTTCGCGGTCGCCTCGCTCGCGGTGCTCGGCGCGCCGCGGAGCGGCGTGACCGTCGCGCTCTCGTCGCTCGTGGGATCGGGGAGCGACGGTACCGCGACCGCCCCGATCGACCTCCCGGGGATGCTCCTGGTGATCGTCCTCGCCGCGGGTCTGGGGGTCGCGATCCTGCTGTCGGTCGGCGAGCGGTACCTCGGACTCGTCCGTCGCCTCCCGCGCCGGCCGCTCCTCGCCGTCGTGTTGGGGCTCCTGTTCGCGCTCTCGGTCGGCTTCGCGGGCGCGCTGGGCGGAGCCGTCTTCTGTCTCGCGTCGCTCGTCGGACTGCTGCCGCCGCGCGTCGGCGCGCGGCGCGTCCACCTGATGGGGGTGCTCTTCGGGCCGATCGCGCTGGGGTGAGGCCTCGGTGCGGGCGGCGGTACGACGCCCCCGCGACCGGCGGTCCGTCGACGCGGCGGGAAAGACAACCGTTAAAAGTCGCCGCCGGGTCAAGTAGTGTATGAGCCAGTCCGAACAGCGACACGCCCGACAGTGCGTGTCCTGTGGCATCAACATCTCCGGCATGAGCGCGGCGACGTTCAACTGTCCGGACTGTGGCCACGAGATCTCGCGGTGTGCGAAGTGCCGAAAGCAGAGCAACCTCTATGAGTGCCCCGACTGCGGGTTCATGGGACCCTGAACGATGGGAAAGGTAGCTGCCAAGATCAAGGTCATGCCGAACAGCCCCGAAATCGACCTCGACGACCTCCAGGAGCGACTCGAACAGTCGCTCCCCGAGGGCGCGAAGATCAACGGCTTCGAGCGTGACGACGTCGCGTTCGGGCTGGTCGCGCTGCTGCCGACCGTGGTCGTCCCCGACGACGCGGGCGGCACCGAAGCGGTCGAAGAGGCGTTCCACGGCGTCGACGGCGTCGAGAGCGTCTCCGTCGAGAACGTCGGCCGCATCTGAGGCCGTCGCGAGCGTTTTTTTCACACCGCTCACTCTCACTTACGAGAGTAACCAGTACTAGATCGGCCGACCGCCGGCCGGTCGACCGCACCGATTCGGTAGTGTCCGCTCCGTTCGTCGCGTGTTCGTCCCGTGTCTTCTCCGGACGGCTGTTGCGACCGGACGCGCACACGCTTCACCCGTGCGCGACGACGGTCACTCGCCCCGGCGGAGGAACAGGAGCCCGACCAGCGGCGAGAGGATGAAGCCGACGCCGAGTGCGATCAAGAGCGGCAGCCCGCCGGCGTCGAGGGCGGTCGCGGCCGCGACGCCGACGACCGCACCGAGGAGGATGCTCACCGAGACGCCGAGCCCGAACGTTTCGAGGCGAGAGCTCGAGTCGTGATCCACCGTTCCGCCGCCGTCGGTGGCGCGGTCGATCTCCTCTGGGAGCTGCCCGCCGGAAGCGTGTTGCTGTGCCATACCCGGTCGTACGACACCCGGTGGTTTAGATTTTGTCGAGACGGGCTGGCGCCTCGCTCCCGCCGTGGCCCCGCGACCGCTGACGGGACGGGAACGTGCGTTTTATAACCGCGTCGGAAGTACTGCCTCCAACGACTATGCCGAGTTCCAATGGTCCACTTCACGGGACGCGAGGAAAGCTCTCGAACAAGCCGCGCGAGCGCGGGACGTCGCCGCCGCAGCGCGCGATCGCGGAGTACGACGAGGGACAGAAGGTCCACCTGAAGATCGACCCGAGCGTTCGCGGCGGTCGGTTCCACCCCCGATTCAACGGGCACACCGGTGAGGTCGTCGGCAAACAGGGCCGCGCGTTCAAGGTCCGGATCGTCGACGGCGGGAAAGAGAAGACGCTCATCGCTCGTCCCGCTCACCTGCGCGCTCAGGAGTAACATCGACGCCGATGACCATCTTCAAAGAGAAGGTAGACGAGGAGTACTTGACCGTCTCGGAGGTCAAGACCCTCCTGGAGGACGTCGAGGCCGACCGCGCCGCAGACGAGGAGCGGGAGCTCCGCTACGAGCTGGCTCGCGCCATCGAACACGTGAACCGGTTCGCCCATCTCGACCCCGAGGAGTCGCGTGATCTCGTCGAGGAACTTCTCGAACTGGAGAAGGTCGACGCGACGACGGCGATCAAGATCGCGGACCTCCTCCCGCAGAGCCGGGACGAACTCCGTGCGGTCTACGCCCAGGAGCGATACGCCCTCAGCGGCGACGAACTCGACGACGTGCTGAACGTCGTCGCGAAGTACGTCTAGGGCGGCGGCTGTCGCACCGACCGACGGGGCGACGCGTCGGCCAACTATTTAAATAGACCCTCGCCGTACGACACCACATGACCACGACCGAGAGCGGAGACGCCGACGGCCCGACCGACTCGGCGGGCGACGACGCCGACGAGACGGCGGGCGAACGCGAATCCGACCCCGAGGACGTGCGCTATGCGGTCGTCCTGGATCACCTCCCGCACGGACGCGCGGACGACGACCGGCCCCGTCACCGGAAGTCCCCGCTCGCGTACGCGCTCGGCGAGCGCGACTTCCGCCTCTTCGAGGTGACGCTCGCGGACGACGCCGACGTCTCGATCGGCGACCGCGTCGTGATCGGTCCGACGGAGGCGCGCGACGCCGTCTCGGGATTCAAGCAGGTGACCTACGACGACCTCTCGAACACCGCGAACGCCGAACTCGAGTACGCCATCGAGGAGATCGTCGAGGCGAACGAACAGCGGTTCGTCGACTTCTACAACGACGCGCAGCCGATCACCCTCCGGCTGCACCAGCTGAACCTCCTCCCCGGAATCGGGAAGAAACTCCGGAACAACATCCTGGATCAGCGCAAACGCGGCCCCTTCGAGAGCTTCGAGGACGTCGAAGAGCGCGTCTCGGGGCTCCACCGACCGAAGGAGGTGCTCGTCGAGCGGATCTTAGAGGAACTGCGCGACGACGACCTGAAGTACAAGACCTTCGTCGGACGCGACTCGTAGCGGCGGCGTCGCGCGCCGAGGGCGGTCCGTCGACGCCGATGTTCGGAGTGCGAACGCCACCGGGGTCGAGAACGGCGACAGGGGTGGGAACGGCGCCCGGATCGCGGTCGGGGCGGGCCCGCGACCCGAGACGTTTACACTCTCCCGCCCGCAACGAGGGGCAATGACAGATACGACGCCCGATGGGATCTCCGAGCCCCGAGATCCCGACGACCTGCGCCGTCGGGCGGGCGTACGCGGCGACCCGGATCGGGACCAACACTTCCTGGTCGACGACCGGGTGTTGGATCGGATTCCCACGTACCTCCCCGAGGACGCCGACGCGACGCACCTCCTCGAGATCGGCGGCGGGACGGGCGCGCTCACCGACCGGCTGCTTCGGGTCGCCGACGAGGTGACCGTCGTCGAGCGCGATCCGCCGCTCGCGACGTTCCTCCGCGAGGAGTTCGCCGCCGAAATCGACGCCGGACGCTTGCGGGTCCTCGAGGGCGACGCCCTCGAAGTCGACCTGCCCGACTTCTCGGCGTCCGTCTCGAACCTCCCGTACGGCATCTCTTCTGAGATCGCGTTCCGACTCCTGCCCGAGAGCCGTCCGCTCGTGTTGATGTTCCAGCGGGAGTTCGGCGAGCGGATGGCGGCCGACCCCGGCACCGACGCGTACGGTCGGCTGTCGGTCACCGCGCAGCACTACGCCGACGTCGAGGTCGTCGAGACCGTGCCGCCGACGGCGTTCGATCCCGCGCCGGCGGTCGAGAGCGCGATCGTCCGGCTGCGACCGAGGGAGCCGGACTACACCGTCGACGACGAGGGGTTCTTCTTCGACTTCGTGAAGGCGCTCTTCACCCAGCGCCGCAAGACGATCCGGAACGGGATCCGGAACACCGCCCACATCTCGGGGCTCTCCGATCCCGACGCGGTCGTCGACGCGGTCGAGGAGCGGAACGAGGACCTCCTGCGTGCGCGGGCCGGATCGCTCGCACCCGAAGCGTTCGCGGAACTGACCGCGATCGCCGACGAGCACGGTCGCTGAGTCGCTCTCTATGTCCGGAATCCTCCAGACGTCGACCGGCGGTCTCGGTGGAGTAGAGAGCGCGTTGGCGGCGCTCTCCGAGTTGGTCCCGACGTTCACCGGCCGCCTCGCCGTCACCTTCGCGATCGGGGTCGCCACGATGGCGCTCCTGGCGCGGACGGACCGGGTCCACGCCGCGGCCCCCGAGCGGCTGCCGTCGACGGCGTGGCACCTCTTGGTCACGCTGGGGACGATGTTCCTCGCCGCGACCGCCGGCGTGGCGATCGTCGGGGTCTGGGGGCTCTCCGACGAGTTGATCGGCGTCTTCGGACCGAACTACGGCCCCGAAACCATCGTTCAGATCGGCATCTCCCTGCTGTTCCTGATCGGCGCGTACACGATGACGGGGCTGGTCCGGCAATTGGCCGAGGAACTCGCGGAGACGCGCTCGTCGATCGGCGAGCACGAGGGCGAGATCGCCTTCCGGGTCGGCCAGGTGACGCTGTATCTCCTCGCGTTCACGATCATCCTCGCGCTGTGGGACGTGAACGTCGGCGGGATCCTCGTCGGCGCGGGATTCCTCGGGATCGTCGTCGGGATGGCCGCCAGACAGACGCTCGGAGCGCTCCTGGCGGGGTTCGTCCTGATGTTCTCCCGGCCGTTCGAGATCGGCGACTGGATCCAGGTGGGCGACTACGAGGGTATCGTCACCGACATCACGATCGTCAACACCCGGATCCAGACGTTCGACGGCGAGTACGTGATGATCCCGAACGACGTGGTCTCCTCGGAGAGCCTCGTCAACCGGAGTCGGAAGGGTCGGCTCCGCATCGAGATCGAGGTCGGGATCGACTACGACGCCGACCCCGAGCACGCCGCGGAGGTCGCAAAGCGCGCCGTCTCGGAGCTCGACGATCCGATGAACGTGCCGACGCCGCAGGTGGTGCTCAAACGGCTCGACGACTCCGCGGTCGTCCTCGGCGTGCGCTACTGGATCGACAACCCGAGCGCCCGGCGGAAGTGGCGCTCGAAGACGGCCGTCATCGGCGCGGTCAAAGAGGCCCTGGAGGCGGAGGGAATCAAGATCCCGTTCCCGCAGCGGGAACTGATGGGCCGCAGCGAAGAGGGCGGGTTCGTCCTCGCGGGCGACGAACGGCCCGCGGAGCCACAGGTGGAGCCGACGCCCGACGGGGGCGACGGAGGCGGAGGCGACTCGTGACAGACTCGACAGAGGGGACGGAACCTACGGACCCGACGGAGGAGCAGACGAAACGGGATCTCGCCGCGCGTCGCGGGGCCGAGACGGCCGTGTATCAGCCGGCGGAGGATTCGGCCCTCCTCGCGTCCGCGGTCGAGAAACGGGGCCGGGGACGGCTGCTGGAGGTCGGTACCGGATCGGGCTGGGTCGCCTCTCGGGCGGCGCGGGACGTCCCCGAGGTGAGTGCGGTCGTCGCGAGCGACCTGAGTCCCCACGCGTGTCGGGCGGCGCGCGAGCGTGCCGTGGCGGGCGGCGTCGACGGGGCGACGGTCGACGAGGCCGACGCCGACGCGGCGCCCGCCGGAGCGCCGCCGCTCTTCGACGTCGTGCGCGCGGACCTCGTCGAGCCCTTCGACGACGACGCGTTCGACACGGTCGCGTTCAACCCGCCGTATCTCCCCACCGACCCCGAGAACGAGTGGGACGACTGGATGGAGCGGGCGCTCTCGGGCGGGCAGTCCGGGCGGGAGCTGATCGACCCGTTCCTCGGAACCGTCGGGCGGGTGCTCGCGCCCGGCGGCGTCGCGCTGCTGCTCGTGAGTTCGCTCACCGGGTACGACGCGGTGCTCGACCGCGTCCGCGAGTGCGGATTCGAACACGAGGTCGTCGTCGAGGAGTCGTACCCGTTCGAGACCCTCTCGGTGCTCGCGCTGACCCGCGAGGCCGAAGCGTGACCGACACCGCCCGCGTATGAAATACCCAATAGTAATAACACACTTTAGTAAATATTAAGCAGCGGCATTTCGTAGCGACCGTCGATGACTGAACTCGTCGCGACGACACCGGGCCTGTTTCCGCTTCCGGACTGGGCGAAGTCCGAGTTCTCGGAACTCAAGGGCCGGCAGAAAGCCGACCTCATCTCC
This sequence comes from Halobellus limi, assembly GCF_004799685.1. Lineage (NCBI taxonomy): Archaea > Methanobacteriati > Methanobacteriota > Halobacteria > Halobacteriales > Haloferacaceae > Halobellus > Halobellus limi. The sequence goes on along the minus strand of NZ_CP031311.1, from coordinate 1,072,726 downwards.
GGCGACGAGTCCGACCAGGTCGTCTCGGCGTACGGCCGTGCCCGCGCGGAGGTCGTCGACGACCAGTTCGAGGCCGGCCTCGACCGGATCGTCGAGGGGCAACTCCGCTGGGACGACATGATCGCGCACCCGCTGACAGTCCACGACAACGTGGAGACGGGCGGCATCAGCCGCTACTACGACAACAACAACTTCTACCGGAACCCCCGCGTCGTGGGCGAGTTGACGCGCTCCGGCGACGTCGCAGCCGACCTGTCGGCGGCGCTGGAACTCTTCGACGACGCCGCGCCCCTGCAGGCGGTCCTCCCCGGCCCGCACTCGCTGGCCGACCTCGCGACGGACGACCACTACGGCGACGACCGCGAGTTCCTCTCGGCCGTCGCGGACTTCCTGGCCGGCGAGGTCGAGTCCTTTCCGGCCCACGAGACGCTGTTTCTCCTCGAACCGTCGCTCGTCGCGAACCCCCCGGGCGACGACCTCGCGGCGGCCGTCCCGGAGGCAATCGACGCCGTGGCCGGAGCGACCGACGCCGACGTCGTCGTCCACACGTACTTCGGCGCGCTCGAGGAGAAGACCTACGCCCACCTGATGGACGCCGACGTCGCCGCGTTCGGCCTGGACCTCGTCGCCGCGGACCGAGAGCAAACCGTCTACAACGCCGTCGAGTACGGCGTCACCGGCGACGTCGCGCTCGGCGTCGCCGACGGCCAGAACACGCTCGTCGAGTCCGCGGAGACGCTCCGCGAACGCGCGGAGTGGTTCACCGAACAGGTGCCCGCGACCGACTTCGAGACCGTCTACCTGAGCACGAACACGGAGACGTTCTACCTCCCGATCAACAAGCACCGGGCGAAGCTCTCGGCGCTCGCGACGGCCGCCGGTCTCGACAGGGAGGTGACGGCCTGATGGTCCGGAACCCCTCGAACCGGGCGCAGTTCAGGCCGGGAGACCACGACGCCGAGCACTTCCTCCTGACGACCGTCGTCGGGAGCTACCCGAAGCCGACGTGGCTGAACACAGTCAAAGAGCTCTCGGAGGATCCCGACGCGGCGTTCGACGACGCGGACCTGGCGGAGGCCTACGACGACGCCGCGCGCGTGATCACCCGCGAGCACGAGCGCGCCGGCCTCGACACCGTCGTCGACGGCGAGATGCGCCGCGAGGAGATGGTCGAGTACTTCGCCCACCGGATCCCCGGCTACGAGTTCAACGGCCCCGTGAAGGTCTGGGGACACAACTACTTCGACAAGCCCTCGGTCGTCTCGGAGGTCGAATACGACGACCCGTGGCTCCTAGATGAGTTCGAGTTCGCCGCCGACGTCGCGACCCGTCCGGTGAAAGTCCCGATCACCGGCCCCTACACGCTCGCGCGGTGGTCGTTCAACGAGGCCTACGACGACACGGCCGCGCTCGCGTACGACCTCGCGAACCTCGTCAACGAGGAGATCAAGGGCCTCGTCGACGCTGGTGCGCGCTACGTCCAGATCGACGAGCCGGCGCTCGCGACGACGCCGGACGATCACCACATCGTCGGCGAGTCGATGGAGCGGATCGTCGACGGCGTTCCCGAGGACGTCCGGATCTGCCTGCACGTCTGCTACGGCGACTACTCCCGGATCTACCCGGAGATCAACGACTTCCCGATCGACGAGTTCGACGTCGAACTCTGCAACGACGGCTACGAACAGATCGACGTGTTTCGAGCCCCCGAGTTCGAGCCGGATCTCGCACTCGGAGTCGTGGACGTCCACGACCCCGAGGTCGAATCCGTCGCGGAGATCAAAGGCAACATCCGGCAGGGGCTCGAGGTCGTCTCACCCGACCGACTCACCGTCTCGCCGGACTGCGGGGTGAAGTTGCTCCCGCGCGAGGTGGCCTATCAGAAGATCGCGAACATGGTGCAGGCCGCCCGCGAGGTCGAGGCCGAACTGGACGCCGGCGAGATCGAGGTCGCCGCGCCCAAAAGTTAGTCGTCCGCGATCGGATACTCGGTTCCCCGGCCCGATTTCTGCGTCCGGCCCCGACTACGCCGTTGCTCTCTCCTCTCCCCTCCTCTCCGCAGACCGGGAGGTGTCTCTCCCGGCCTCGTCGAACGGATGAGAGATCCCGTCGATCGCGACGGGGAAAACGAATCGGCGAGCGACCTACTCGTACAGCCAGGCGGCGTCGATCCGCTCGTAGTCGAGCAGCTCCTCCTCGTCGAAGAAGAGGTCGATCTCGCGCTCGTTCGCGCCCTCGTCCTCGTGGTCGGAGGCGTGGATGACGTTGCGGCCGAGGTCCAGGCCGAAGTCGCCGCGGATCGTGCCCGGGGCGGACTCGGCGGGGTCGGTCTCGCCGACCATCGAACGGACCTGTCGGGTCGCGTCCGCGCCCTCCCAGACCATCGCGAAGACCGGTCCGGAGGTGATGAACTCGACGAGGTCGTCGAAGAACGGCTTGTCCTCGTGCTCGCCGTAGTGCTCGTGGGCGAGGTCGTCGTCGATCTGCATAAACTTCCCGCCGACGAGTTTCAGCCCGCGCTCCTCGAACCGGGAGACGATCTCGCCGATGAGGCCGCGCTGCACGCCGTCGGGTTTGACCATCACGAAGGTGCGCTCGTCCTCGCTCATTCGCTGCCGCCCTCGTTACGGCCCGCTTCGGTCCACTCCAGATCGCGGGGCTCGCGGCCGAGGCGGTAGTTCTTCTCGGCCTTCGAGTCCTTGAAGTGGAGGATCGTTCCGTCCTTCTTCACGAGCATCGTGCCCGTGCCGGGTTCGATCTCCTCGCCGGTGTAATCGCACGTGCGCGTTTCGACCATTGGTTATCGACCTCCGATGGAGTCGGCGTCCCGCTGCGTCTCGCGAAGCTGCAGGATGTCGCCCTCGCGGACGGGGCCCAGGACGTTCCGCGTGATGATGCGGCCCTGGTTCGAGCCCTCGCGGATGCGGCACTTGACCTGCATGGCCTCGCCGTGCATCCCTGTCTTGCCAACGATCTCGATGACTTCGGCCGAGGTCGAGTCGCTGGCGGTCTCTTCTGCGCTCATCGTCGCTTACCGCAGTTCCTCGAGCTTCGCGGCGATGTCTTCGACGTCACCCTCCGAATCGCCGGCGTCGACGATGGCGGCGGCGGCCGAGCCGACTTCGAGGCCGGCGGCCTGGCCGACCTCGTCCTGCGTCTCGATGAAGACGTAGGGGATCCCCTTCTCGTCGGCGAGTTCGGGCAGGTGCATCACGATCTCTTCGGGCGAGACGTCCTCGGCGACGAAGACGAGCTCGGCGGTGCCGCGCTCGACGGCTTTGGTCGTCTCGTTGGTTCCTTTCTTTACGGTTCCTGTGTCTCGGGCGACCTCGAGGGCCTCGAGGGCATCCTCTGCGAGGTCGGCTGGGACGTCGAATTCTACGTAGACTGGCATTGGTTGTTCACCTCTCCTGCTCGCGGGCTCGACTGCCCCGCCGGAAATACCGGTTTCCCTGACGGCGGGGAGTATCATCAACCCCGGGCAGGCTGTACACTTCGATTGCTCCGGATCGCATAAAAGCGCTTTCAATGGCGTCGTGCCGTGGCACGACGACACACGCGGCTGTGTCGTCGGACGCACGCGCCGGTGTCGCCCCGACCGCTCACGACGCGCGACCGAACGCAACCTCCTTACACGGCCGCGACGACTCCGGGATATGAACGTCGCCGCTCTCGCGGCGGACCTCCGCGCGGCGGCCCGGCGGAGCGATCACCGGCGGCTGCTCGTCCTCGCGGGCGAGCGCGACGCCGGCGTCGACGCCGCCTTCGACGCCGTCGAGGGGGCCGCGATCCCCGACGAGGAGACGACCATCGTCACGACGGCCGAGGGGTTCCGGTTCGAGCGCGTGGCGCCGAACCACGCCCGGGAACTCCTGGGCACGACCCGGACGGCGGTGATCTACGACGCCCACGAGGACTTCTCGCCGAACGCCCTGGGCCGCCTCGTCGGCACCGTCGACGGCGGTGGACTGTTCGTCCTGCTCGCGCCGCCGCTCGACGACTGGCCCGACCGTCCGGGTTCGTTCGAGTCCTCGCTGGCTGTCCCGCCGTACGCCGTCGACGACGTCGGCGGCCGGTTCCGCGAGCGACTCGTCGGCACGCTCCGGGACCACCCCGGCGTGGCGATCGTCGACGTCGACGCCGGAACCGTCGAACGCCGCGGCGACGCCGACGCGTCGGCTCCGGCGCGTTCGACGCCCTCGACGCCCCCTGCGGGAACACGGCGCTTCCCGGCCGCGGCGTACGAGGCCTGTCTGACCGCGGATCAGTCGCGCGCGCTGCACGCCCTGGAGGCGCTCGAACATTCGGTGGGCGGCACCGACGGGGAGCAGCGGGACGCGGAGGGCGAGGCTGACGAGGGACGGCGGCGCGCCGTCGTCGTCGAGGCCGACCGCGGCCGCGGGAAGTCGAGCGCGGCCGGCCTCGCCGCCGGATCGCTCGCCGCCGCCGGTCGCGACGTCCTCGTCACCGCCCCCGACAGGCGGAACGCGAGCGATCTGTTCTCACGGGCGAGCGAGTTGCTGTCGGCGCTCGACGCTCTCGGCGACGAGCGCTCCGGGGACGGGCCGTTGCGTGCGAGAAGCGGCGGCCGGATCCGCTTCGCGCCGCCGGCGGAGGCCGCAGAGCTTCCGGACGACCCCGACGTCGTCCTCGTCGACGAGGCGGCGGCGCTGCCCGTTCGGCTGCTCTCGTCGTTCCTCGACGGGCCGGCGGTCGCCTTCTTCACCACCGTCCACGGCTACGAGGGGGCCGGCCGCGGTTTCTCCGTGCGCTTCAGGGACGAACTGGACGGGCGCGACCACGACGTGACGGAGGTGACGCTCTCGGAGCCGATCCGGTTCGCGCCCGCCGATCCCGTCGAGTCGTGGGCGTTCCGCGCGCTGCTTCTCGACGCCCGCCCGCCGGTCGAGGCCCTCGTCGCCGACGCGTCGCCGTCGTCGGTCGATTATCGGGCGCTCTCTCCCGAGGAACTCGCCGCCGACGAACACCTGCTCCGGGAGGTGTTCGGCCTCCTCGTGCTGGCGCACTACCGGACGGAGCCGGACGACCTCGCCCGCCTCCTCGACGCGCCGAACCTCCGGGTCCGGGTGCTGGAACACGAGGGACACGTCGTCAGCGTCGCACTGCTGGCGCGCGAGGGCGGCCTTGACGCCGAGACGCGCCGGTCGATGTACGAGGGCGCGCGGGTCCGCGGCAACATGCTCCCGGACGTGTTCACGAGCCAACTCCGCGACGAGGAGGCGGGCGTTCCGGTGGGTTACCGCGTGGTCCGCATCGCGACGCACCACGCCGCTCGCTCGCGCGGGTTGGGATCGACGCTCCTTTCGGAGGTCCGCACCGAGTTCGACGGCGACGCCGACTACCTCGGCGTCGGGTACGGCGCGACGCCGGACCTGCTCTCCTTCTGGGAATCGAACGGCTACGAGACGGTCCACCTCTCGACGACGCGGAACGAGTCCAGCGGCGAGTATTCGGCGCTGATGCTGGATCCGCTCTCGGAGGTGGGACGGGCGCTCTGTGATCGCCACGCCCGCTGGTTCCGCGACCGCATCGGAGACCTGCTCGCCGAGCACCTCCGCGACGCCGACCCCGACGTCGTCCGCGGTGCGCTGGCGGCCTGCGAGGCCCCCCTCTCGCTCGACCTCTCCGACTACGAGTGGCGCGTCGTCGTCGGCGTCGCGTTCGGTCCGGGGCAGTACGCGACGGCCCCGCGGGCGTTCCGCCGCCTCGCGCTCGCCGCGCTCGTCGGGGCGGGAGAAGAGGGAGAAGACGGCCCGGACGGCGAACCGACGCTGACGCCGCGGGAGGAGCGCCTCCTCGTGAGGAAGGTGCTCCAGACGCGCCCGGCGGACGCCGTCGCCGACGAACTCGGATACGTGTCCGCCCGGCAGTGTCTCCGGGCGCTCGGCGACGCGTACGGGTCGCTCGTCGAGCGCTACGGCGGGACCAACGAGGTCGTCGCGACCGAGCGCGAGCGGTTCGGTGAGTGATCGGGCGGCCCCCGACAGTGAGTGAGGGCGGCCCCGACAGCAGATCGAAGACAGCCTTCATCACCGTCGGCGGCGACGTCCCCGTATGGAACCGCTCACCTGGATCGCGCTCGGCGTCGTCGCCCTCGGGGTCGTCGGCTCGGCGCTGCCGCTGGTCCCCGGCGGGGGGCTCTCGGTCGTCGGCGTCCTCGGCTACTGGTGGTCGACGGGCTATGCGGAGCCCTCGGCGCTGCTCGTCGCGATCCTCGTCGGCGTCGGACTCCTCACGATGCTCGTCGACTACTTCGGCGGGGCCGTCGCCGCGCGGGCGGGCGGGGCCTCGGCGCTCACGACCGCCGCCGCGGTGCTCGTCGGTCTCTTCCTCCTCTTCGTCGCCGGCCCGGTCGGGTTCGTCCTCGGGATCGCGGCGACCGTCTTCGCCGTGGAGTTCGCCCAGCACGCCGACGCCGAGGCGGGGTTCCGCGTCGCGCTGTGGGCCACGGTTGGCGTGCTCGCGTCGACCGTCGTGCAGGTGGTCCTGACGGGATCGGTGCTGGTGGTGCTGCTGTTGGTCGCCTTCGTCTGAGGCGTGCTCGACGGTTTCGATTCGAGAGAGCGAGCCGACGAGCGGACCGGCAGACGAGTGAGACGACGCACTGGGGCACGCGGACCGGCAGATTTGCGAACCGACGGCAGAATTATATCGGTCGTGGTCCTACCTGACGCCGTGAGCGTCAACGTCGAGACGCGAGTCGACGCCCCGGGGTCCGCCGAGTTCGTCGAGAGCGCGTGGGACCTCAAAGAGCGGATCCGGGAGCGAGAGGACGTCCTCAAGCAGCGTCGGGCGTTCTTCGTCGACGCGTATCGACGGGCGAACGACCACCTCCTCTTCGAGGACGACGACCTCGTCGGGTTCGCGTCGGTTCGACGGGACGGCTACATCCTCTTTCTCGCGGTCGCCCCCGAGCGACGCGGCGAGGGGTACGGCAAGCGCCTCGTCGCCGCCGCGCTGCAGGACCACGAGTCGATCTCGTGTCACGCGCGGGCGACGAACGAGGGAGCGCTCTCCTTCTACGAGCACCTCGGCTTCGAGATCCAGCGGCGGATCACCGGCTACTACGAGGACGGCGGCGACGCGTACTACCTCCGCCTCGGCGACGGCACCTCGCTGCGGGAGAAGTTCGCGGAGTTCTTCCGTCGCTCGGTAGTCGGCGAGTGAGGGGCGTCGTGGCGGCTACAGGTTCTCGACGCCGTTGTCGGTGATCACCTCGTCGAGCAGGTCGACGGGCGTCGCGTCGTAGGCGGGGTTCTCGATCACGACGTCCTCGATCGGCTCTAAGGACACCTCCGCGGGCGAGCGATGCTCGTTCTCGAAGACGAAGCCGTCGTCGACGATCTTCGCCGCCGACCCGACGACCGTGACCGGCACGTCGAGGTAGTTCGCCGTGGCGACGATGGGAAAGGTCCCGACGCGGTTGTACAGCGTGTCCTCGACGATGCAGTCCATCCCGACGACGACCCGGTCGCAGTCGTCCAGGAACGTGCCCGACGCGCTGTCGACCACCAGGTGCGGTTCGACCCGGTCGATGCCGGCGAGTCTGCGGGCCGTCTTCCGGCCGAGGTACCGGGGTCGGGCTTCCGTGACGTACGCCGTCAGGTAGGTGCCGTCCGTCGCCGCCTGCTCTACGGCCTCCAAGACGGTCGAGGAGAAGTCGTGCATCAGGAACGTCTCTCCGTCCTCGAACGTGGGAGCCGCGTTCCGCGCCGCCCGCGACTTGCCCTGTTGAACGTCCTCGACGACCCGTTCGACCACCTCGTCGAGGAGGGACTTCGCCTCCTCGACGGTGTCCTTCCGGTCGACGACGTTCACCAGCACGGTCTGCATCGCGTTGAACAGCGACGCGTGCGAGGGGTTCGCCCGCTTGAGCGCGCTCGCGTTCCGTTCGAGGTCGCGCTCGAACTCCTCGACCGTGGCGTGATCGCGCTCTAACAGATCCGAAAGCGCCCGCGTCGCCTTGACGGCGACGACCGACGAACTGTGCGTCTGCATCTCTCGGATCTCCGCGATCGTCTCGTCGATCATAATCGAACGTCGGTGACTCGGGTGAAAGAGTTTCCGACGGCGGTGGGTTTCGCACTCGAACGAGACGCCGACGCGGGTGGAAAACGCCGTTCTCCACCGACGTCGAGGGTGACGGGCCCTCAGCGAAGTGTCCGTATCAGTCGGGTTCGGCGTCCCCGGTTCGGTTTTCGCCGTCCGGATCAGTCGGACTCGCCGTCGATCTCGTCGGGGTCACCGCCGCCGTCGCCGGCGTCGAACCGCCGGGCGTACGCGAAGACCGCGAGCGCGACCAGGACCCAGACGACGGCCCCCACGCGGACCGCGAACTCGACGCGGGCGCCCCACGTCGGCAGGGTGGCGCGCAGCGAGAGCGCGGCGACGATCGGCGCGCCGACCACGATGGTGAGCACGAACGTCGTCTGCATCACCCACCCGTAGTCGACGCCGTCGGGGTCGGAGGTCTCGACAGGGTCCACAGGCCCGTCTTCGAGAGCGTGCGCAAAGACGTGCCGATTTCCGGCCGAACCGGTGGCGCCCCCCCTGGTCGGGACGGGACTCAACCCGAGACGCGGCCGTCGACGAACTCCGTGACGGCGTCGTTGAACGCGTCGGGACGTTCCAGCATCGCGAGGTGGGCGGCGTCGTCGAGGACGGTCAGTTCGCAGTCGGGCAGTTCCGCGCAGAGCTCCTCGTGGAAGTGCGGCGGCGTCAGCCGGTCGTGCTCGCCGACGAGCGCGAGCGTCGGCACGTCGACGTCGGCGAGGTCCCCGCGGGCGTCGAACGCGTGGGCCGTCCGGAAGTCCCGTTCGAGTATCGCCCGGCCGGTCGATCGCAGCGCCGCCCGCGAGACCGCGAGCGTGTCCTCGTCGGCGTCGTGAAAGAGGTGGTCCGGTTCGTGGAAGAACTCGACGACCCGCTCGAAGTCCTCGGTCACCCACCGGAGCAGGTCGTCCAGCACCGGGAGCCGCGGTCCCGCCCCGGCCAGGACGGCGCCGTCGACCGCGAGTTCCCGCTCCGCGAGCGCCGTGAGGACGACCGCGCCGCCGAGGGAGTTGCCCAGAAGCACGTCGGCGTCGACCGCGTCGGCGACGGCGACGGCGTCGTCGACGTACGCCGAGAGGGTCTCGTAGCCGGGTTCGGCGGCGACGTCCCCGCTCTCGCCGTGGCCGCTCAGATCGAGCGCGACGAAGGGATACTCCGCACCGAGTTTCGACTGGGCGCTCCAGACCCGGTGGGTGCCCCCGCTGCCGTGCACGGCGAGTATCGTCGGGCCGCCGCCCCCGCGGTCGAACGTCCGGTAGGCGGTCTCCCGCCCGTGGTGTGAAACCGTCTCCATACGGACCTGTTCGACCGGCGCCGACATAAACCCCCGAGCGCGGTGCGGCGGTCGTCGCTCGCGCGCCTGGACGCTGGAGTGGCGGAGTCGAACCGCAATTCAACCGGCGATGACGCGTTTTCTCCGCAGTGATGCGATTATCCTGCGACAGATTTAAATACTTAAGCGACTAACCTGGAGTTAGGAATAACGATGAGCACCAAGCAATTAGCCGGTGGAGACGAACGGATCGTCCGCCGGTACGAGTACGACGACAGTTGGGTTCTCGCAGCGGACGTCGGTCTCGCCTCCGAAGACGTCGACGTCGACGTCGTCGGCACGACCGCGATCGTCGTCGCCGAGACCGGAGACGAGGTCTCCGAGGCGGAGTTCGAACTGCCCGGATCGGAGGCATCGGTCGCGACGAACAACGGCGTACTCACCATCACCGTCGAGAAATGAAGCTCACTGTCAAACCACTCAAGCAGAAGGACGCCGGCCGCGGACTCGCGGCCATCGACCGCCAGGCGGCCGAGGAACTCGATCTGGAGGGCGGCGACTACATCCGGATCGACGGCAACGGCGGCACCGCCATCGCGCGGGTCTGGCCGGGCTACCCCGAGGACAGCGGCACGGGCGTCGTCCGCATCGACGGCCGACTCCGCCAGCAGGCCAACGTCGGCATCGACGACCGCGTCGAGGTCGAGAAGGCCGACATCAAGCCCGCGAAGCACGTCTCGGTCGCGCTCCCGCAGAACCTCCGCATCAGCGGTAACATCGGGACGCACCTCCGGGACAAGCTCGCGGGCCAGCCCGTCACGCAGGGGCAGAACATCCGCGTCCCCTTCGGGTTCGGGTTCATGTCCTCGTCGAACCAGCCGATCCCGCTGAAGGTCGCCTCGACGGAGCCGAGCGGCACGGTCGTCGTCACGGACTCGACCGAGGTGACGATCAGCCAGACGCCCGCCGAGGAGATCCAGTCGACCGAGGAAGAGGAGGCCGACACGCCCTCGGTCACCTACGAGGACATCGGCGGCCTCGACCGGGAGCTCGAACAGGTGAGAGAGATGATCGAGCTGCCGATGCGGCACCCCGAGCTATTCCAGCGGCTCGGCATCGAGCCGCCGAAGGGCGTGCTGCTGCACGGTCCGCCCGGAACGGGGAAGACCCTCATCGCGAAGGCCGTCGCCAACGAGATCGACGCCTCCTTCCACACGATCTCCGGGCCGGAGATCATGTCGAAGTACTACGGCGAGTCGGAGGAACAGCTCCGGGAGATCTTCGAGGAGGCCGAAGAGGAAGCGCCCGCGATCGTGTTCGTCGACGAGATCGACTCGATCGCGCCGAAGCGCGGCGAGGCCGGCGGCGACGTCGAACGCCGCGTCGTCGCCCAGTTGCTCTCGCTGATGGACGGCCTCGACGAGCGCGGCGAGGTCGTCGTCATCGGCGCGACCAACCGCGTGGACGCGATCGATCCGGCGCTGCGCCGCGGCGGCCGCTTCGACCGCGAGATCGAGATCGGCGTGCCGGATCGGGAGGGACGCAAGGAGATCCTCCAGGTCCACACGCGGAACATGCCGCTCGCGGACGCCGTCGACCTCGACGAGTACGCCGACAACACCCACGGCTTCGTCGGCGCCGACATCGCGAGCCTCACGAAGGAGGCCGCGATGAACGCGCTGCGCCGCATCCGGCCGGAGCTCGACTTAGAGTCCGACGAGATCGACGCCGAGGTGCTGGAGTCGCTTTCGGTCACCTCGAAGGACTTCAAGGAGGCCATCAAGGGCATCGAGCCCTCGGCGCTGCGGGAGGTCTTCGTCGAGGTCCCCGACGTCACCTGGGAGCACGTCGGCGGCCTCGAAGACACGAAGGAGCGCCTCCGCGAGACGATCCAGTGGCCGCTGGAGTACCCCGAGGTGTTCGAGGCGATGGACATGCAGTCCGCGAAGGGCATCCTGATGTACGGGCCGCCCGGCACGGGGAAGACGCTGCTGGCGAAGGCCGTCGCCAACGAGTCCGAGTCGAACTTCATCTCGGTGAAGGGGCCGGAACTGCTCGACAAGTACGTCGGCGAGTCCGAGAAGGGCGTCCGCGAGATCTTCAAGAAGGCCCGCGAGAACGCCCCCACGATCGTGTTCTTCGACGAGATCGACTCGATCGCGACCGAGCGCGGCAGCAACACCGGCGACTCGGGCGTCTCCGAGCGCGTCGTCTCGCAGCTGCTGACGGAACTCGACGGGCTGGAGACGCTCGAAGACGTCGTCGTCGTCGCGACGACGAACCGCCCGGACCTGATCGACTCGGCGCTGCTGCGCCCCGGACGGCTTGACCGCCACGTCCACGTGCCGGTCCCCGACGAGGACGCCCGCCGGGCCATCTTCGAGGTCCACACCGAGCACAAGCCGCTGGCCGACGACGTCGACCTCGACAGGCTCGCCTCGAAGACCGAGGGATACGTCGGCGCCGACATCGAAGCGGTCGCCCGCGAGGCGTCGATGGCCGCGAGCCGCGAGTTCATCAACAGCGTCTCCCGCGAGGAGGTCGAGGAGTCCGTCGGCAACGTCCGCGTGACGATGGACCACTTCGAGGACGCGCTCGACGAGGTCGGGCCGAGCGTCACCGCCGAGACGCGCGAGCGCTACGAGGAGATCGAACAGCGCTTCCAGACCAACGAGGTCGAGCGCGAACCGCAGGGCGAGGTCGGCCGGACGTTCCAGTAGCGCGGCAGACGTTCCGGTAGCGCGTGAGCGCGTTTCCGGAACGCCCCCCACGGACGCTCCCAGTTCGGCTCATCGACGGCCTTTTGTTTTCGATCGACCGATACCGATTACTCTCGCTTTTCACCGCCGAGCGCCACCCCCGTTGCCGGCGGTACGAGAGGAATCAGTGTGGGGAACGCCGTACGGAGTTCCGCGCCGTGACGGCCGACGGTCGCGTCTTTAACCCGTGTCGGGGAAGCGATGGTCTATCGTAGAAACGAATTTACAGTTTCTTTCACCGGAAATGAGGTGTCGAAACTGCCCGGATCACGACGTCTACCGCTCGGGCGGCGTCGACGCTCGAAGGACGCCGTGCGATGACCGTTTTCGGGCGGCGGGTCCGCACCGACGCTCCGCGACCGTCTCGTATCAGTCGTCGTCGAAGCTGTCGAGGTCCGCGAGGATCTCCGAGGCGTGTCCCTCGGGTGAAACGCCCTCGTAGGCGAGGACGACGTCGCCCTCCGGTCCGACGACGTACGTGTTCCGGAAGACGCCGTCGAAGGTGTTTCCGAACATATTCTTCTCGCCGTAGGAGTCGTAGGCGGTCGCGACCGATCCGTCCTCGTCGGAGAGCAGGGCGAAGGGCAGGTCGTACTCGTCGGCGAACGGTTTCAGGTCGTCGACGGGGTCGTCGCTGATTCCGAGGACGGCCACGCCGCGGTCTTCGAACGCCGCGTAGGAGTCGCGAAAGCCGCACGCCTCGGTCGTACAGCCGGGGGTGTCCGCGCGCGGGTAGAAGTACACGACGACGTACTCGTCTCGGAACTCCGAGAGCGACACTGTCTGTCCGTTCTGGTCGGGCAACTCGAAGTCGGGGGCGGTCTCGCCGGTGTCGAGCATCGTCCGTACCTTCGGGGAGAGGCGCTTCAACGTACCGTTCCCGAGCGCCGCATCACCGCGCGGCGTTCGAGCGCCGTGGCCGCCGCCGTGTCAATCCAGGCGTTCGGCGGCGTCCCGCTCTATGAGCGGACCCGCGTTCGTCGTCGGGAGCGTCACCACGTCCTCGGATTCGAGGTCGTACTCGCGTTCGTCGACGCCGAGGATCGCTCCGACGTCCTCCGTGATCCGGAGCGTCACGCGCTCGGTCGGATCCGCCTCCCCGGCCCCCGCGGAGTCACGGCCGTTCTCGACGCGTCCCGGTGCGCCGTCCGTTCGCGGCTCACCCTGACCGGACTCACCGTCGACACCGCTATCGCCGATCACCGGCGTTTCGGATGCCGTCGCATCAGGGGGCGCGTCCGGAGGGAGGTCCGGCGGGACGTCTTCGGGGCGGTCGCCCCCCGACGCGTCGCGAGGTGACTCGGTCGGTTCGTCGTCCGTCGCGTCCGACGGCGAAGCGTCGCCGTCGGGGCGCTCGTTCCCGCCCATCGCGTCCGCCAGCACGTCGTCCGGAGAGGCTGCTTTCGGGTCCGTCGGCGCGTCCGCCTGTCCCTCCGTCACCTGCGGGTCCGCCGGTTCTGATGCCGTCGGATCGGCGGACTCGGGGTCCGTCGGTGAAGCGGCCGCCTCCGACGGTGAGCCGGCCGACGCCGACTGGGGTCCGCCCGTCTCGGCGGAGGACTCGCCCGTCGTCGCGTCGCCGCCCTCGCCCGCGAGGACGTCGAGGACGTTCCGACGGTTCTGCTTGATTCGACTGACGAGGTTCTCGAACAGTTCCCGCTCCTCGGCGGTGAGGCCGTCGGTGTCGGCGCTCATGTCCGCAGCCGCGAAGGACGCGAGCTTGACGACCTTGCCGACGCGGCGCTCGTAGATGGCCTCGACGACGTCTTCGGCGGTCTCGATCTCGTCGGTCAACTGACCGACCTCGGGGTCCGCGAAGGGGTCCTCGGCCGCGTCGGCCGCGCGGCGGCGCTCGGCCTTCCGCTCTGCGATGTAGGCGGCGACGTCCTCGTAGAAGGAGTCGCGGAGATGCTGGAGGCTGTCCTTCTGCCGCTCGGTCCGACGGACGCTCCGCAACTCGTCTAAGTTCATTCTTTGATCTTCTCGGCGCGCCCCCGGGTCATCAAGAAGATCCCGAGGCACTCTTCTACGGATTGCTCTCCCTCCGGGATAGTAAACGTGTCGCCGTCGAACGTCGTCGGCCCCGGATCCGTCACGTCGACCCTGATCTCCCTGCCGCGAAAGCGCTCGGGGATCGCGTCTTCGAGCGGCCGGAAGTCGTCGAGTTCCTCGCGGGAGAGCGGCGTCACCGTCAGGCCGGACCCGCCGTGGAGGCTCCCCGGCAGGCGGATGAGCCGCTTCGTGTCGGTCGTCACCGGTTCGTCGATCGGCGCGGTCTCCTCCTCTATCGCCTCCGCGGCGAGCGCGTCGACGAGGATGCGCGTCCCCGGACCGCCGGCCTCGACGTTCCCCCGACGGATCGCCTCGAAGTTGTGCTGGATCTGCCCGAGGATCGTCGTCGCGCGCCCCTCGCCGATCCCGTCGAGTTCCTGCAGCCGGTCGAGCGCGTCGGCCTCGTCCATCTCCCGGAGGCGCTCGGCCAGGTCGACGAGCCGGCGGTGCACGCGCGCCCCCCAGCCGCCGCGGCGGCGAAGCACCCGGCGGGTGGTGCCGCGGTTCGACTCCGTGCCGATCAGCCCCTCGACGTCGAGGTCGATCGCGCGGACGTAGTCGACGATCTCGCGACGGGCCTCGCTGTCGAGTTCCCGCACCTCGGGGTCGCGGACGTGGACGTGGTAGCCGCGGCCGCCGGAGAAGACGGCCTCCGTCTCCTCGAAGCCGAAGTCGTCGTCGATGAAGGAGAGCAGATTCAGCAGTTCCTCCTTGCACGCGGCGAGCATCTCCGCGTAGGTCGTCTCCGCGGGATCGACCCCCGGGAGGTGGTCGGCGTCGAGGTCGAACACGAGGTCCGCGGACCGCCAGCCCTTCTCGTCCATCGAACTCGCGCCGGGGTCGGAGAAGCGGGCCGACGAGAAGTAGACGTGCCGGGGCGCGGTGCGGTGCAGGAAATCCGAGAGGTCGCCGACGTCGAGCAGCGACTGGTGGCGGATCATCGTGGTCGAGCCCGCGCTCCAGGGGATGTGTCCCCACTCGCGGCGTTCGGCCGCGGGCGGCAGGGAGACGTCGCTGCGGCGGTAGTAGTCGCCGAACCGCCCCTCCAGATAGGTCCGCGTGCGCGCCTCCATCGGTCGGCGAGGATTGCGAAGGGAGGGGTAAAGCCGTTGCGCCTCGGCGGCGGATCGCTCTCGGTCCTCGCCGCCCGGCCGACCTCGATGACCGGCCTCAGGCGAACTGCTCGCGGTCGGGGACGCCGTCGCGACCGAGGATGATCTCCTGGGCCTCGACGTCTTCGAGCGCGGCGACGAGGCCGCCGACGTCGAGCACGCCGTCGTCGGTCTCCAGTTTGAGCGAGGCGACCTCCTCTGTGGCCTCGATCTTCGCCGTCTGGACCTTCCCCTCGACGACGACGGCGTCGCCGGTCTCGATGTCGCGACCGGTGATCGAGGCGTAGAACGGTCCGTCGAGTTCGCGGACGTCCTTCACGGCGCGGCGGATCGACGCGTAGCGCCGGGGGAACGGCCGCCGCTTGCCGTCGGCGGCGAGCGTCTCCGCGGTCGACCACAGGACCGTGCCGAAGAACCCCGAGACGAGAAAGCCGAGCGCCGAGCGGTTGAAGATGACGCCGTAGCGCTCGCGGTCGTCGCGGAGGGCGTCCTGCGTCGCGTAGACGGAGTAGTTGCCGTCGGCGACCGCGAGGACCGGCGTCGTGATCCCGCGCCGAGCGCGCGCGACGGTCGCGACCTCCAGGTAGTCGAAGTCGTCGGGATCCGGCGCACGCGAGCGGGGCGTCACGAGTAGGTCGATGCTCACGCCGTCGTCGATGGCGGCCGCGAGGTCCTCGCGGAACCGCCGGAGGAGGTCCGGCGTGAGCGAGAGGATCAGCTCGTACTCGGCGCTCTCGATGATCTCCTCGACGTAGCGGAGGATCGTCGAGCGCGACTTGACGAGCGAGACGGCCTCGGTGTCGCGGGCCGGCGCGGTGTAGCGCGCTTCCAGCTCCGAGACCAGTTCGTCGAGCGACTGCTGGACGTTGCCGAAGGCGTCCTCGGGCGCGACGGCGACGATCTTCATCGGTCGCGACTCCCGCAGTTCGACGAGCCCCCGGTCCGAGAGGCTCCGGACCGTGTCGTACACCCTGGGCTGGGGGATCTCCGTGCGGTCGGCGATCTCGGAGGCGGTGAGTTCGCCGTGTTCGAGGACGGCCAGGTACGCCTCGATCTCGTACTCCCCGAGATTGAAGCGGTCGCCGACGCGTTCGAGCGTCGTTCGGAGTTCGTCTGCCATACCGGAAGGTCTCGCTCCCGACACTTACTGTTTACTATGCTTCGAGTAGCACACCGTTTCGGAACGCGGTGAACCGCCTCCGGACCCCTGCCGCCGGCGAACTTCCCCGTCGTCGAGAGCGCTCGTCGCCGACGGACGGTCCCATCGCCGAGGGGCGTTTCGCCCGTCCTCTTCCGCCTCAGCCTCCTCGTCGCCCGCGTCCGATCGAACCGCGTCGCCCGCGTCCGACCGCACCGCATCGCGTCGCCCCTCCCGGTTCGACGGAAGACAGATATAAGATCCGTCGGACGGTACCGAATCACAATGGGCGAGCACGGCGGAACCGACGAATCGACCGGGGTGTACGGTCGAGTCGAGGAACTGACCGAGGCCGGCGAGACGGTCGCGCTCGCGACCGTGACCGGCGTGGACGGGTCGGCCCCGCAGGACCCCGGTGCGGCGATGCTCGTCCGCGCGGACGGGCGGACTGAGGGGACCGTCGGCGGCGGGACGGTGGAGGAGCGGACGCGCCGGGCCGCCCTCGAAGCGATCGAAGCGCGGAGCCCGCGGACCGAACACTGGGAACTCCGGCCCGAGGGCAACACCGGGATGGTCTGCGGCGGCGAGATGGACGTGTTCATCAACGTGATTCCCGGCAAGCAACGGCTGATCGCCGCCGGCGGCGGCCACATCGGCCAGTCGCTCGCGGCGATGGCCGCCGAGATGGGGTACGACGTGTTCGTCGTCGACGACAGGAAGGAGTTCGCGGACCCGGAGCGGTTCCCGGACGCCGACGTGTACGCCGACGACTACGACGCGGGGATCGAATCGGTCGGCGTCACCGACAACACCGCCGTCGTCGTCGCCACGAGGAGCGGCCACTTCGATCGGGTCGCCTCGCGGGAGGCGCTCGAACGCGGGGCGTACTACGTCGGCCTCGTCGCCTCCGACACGAAGGCCGAACGCGTCGCCGACGGCCTCCGCGAGGACGGCGTCGACGACGGCGACTTCGAGCGGTTTCACTCGCCGGTCGGCCTCGAACTGGGCGGCGGCGACCCCGCGGACGTCGCCCTCTCGATCCTCGCCGAGCTCAACCGGGTCCGCCACGGGTTGCGACCCGGCACCATCGACTCCTGACGCTGTCGGACGTGACTGTCTCCTGACGATTTCGGACACGCGGCCGCCTCCTTGTGGGACGTGGGTCTGATTACTCGTGACTGGGGCGTCGAAGTTCGCCACTTGCGTCTGCCCGACAAGCGATTAGAGCGCGTCCGAGCGAATGCTCGATCGGTGAGATCGACCGAGTGATCGCCGACGTCGGAACGCGTCGAAAATGTCGGATACGGGCGGCGGATGCGTCGAAGAAGCCCGTTCGTGAGGTCCACCGGACACCCCTTCCGGAGGCCGAATCTATATAAACGTCTATGAAAAATAATCAAGGTATGTCTACGACAGATGCACCGGACGAGTCAGAGCCTGAGGCGGGCGACGACTCGGGAGGGCCGTCCCGCCGCGACATCATCAAGGGGACCATCGGCGGGACGCTCGTTGCGGCGAACGCGTACCTGTTCAACAACATCAGGCAGACGTCCGCAGCGGGCGACGGCTCGCCGGGGGTTCGAGAGCGGTTCTCGAACCAACTGAAGCTCACGGTCAACGGTCGCGAGCACTTCGTCAGGGTCGAAGATCAGGAGCGCCTCGCCGAGACGCTCCGGTACAAGCTCGGGCTGACCGGGACGAAGTTCGGGTGCGACCGGGCGATGTGCGGTGCCTGTACCGTCCAGGTCGACGGGGATCCGATCTACAGTTGCTCTTACTTCACGAAAGACGCTGTGGGCCAGGAGATCACGACGGTCGAGGGGCTCTCGGAGGGCGGTGAACTCCACCCGATCCAGGAGTCGTTCATCGAGGAACTCGGCGGGCAGTGTGCGTTCTGTACGCCCGGGATGATCATGTCGGCGAAGTCGCTGCTCGAAGAGAACGGCGACCCGTCCCGCGAGGAGGTCAAAGACGCCCTGGAGGGCAACCTCTGTCGGTGCGGCAACTACGAGAACGAGATCGACAGCGTCCTCACAGCGGCCGAGCGGATGTGATCAACCGTGTCCAACCACAACTACGTCGGAAACGACTTCGAGGTCCCGGACGGCCGGGCGAAGGTGACGGGCGAGGCAAAGTACGCGGACGACTACCAGTTCGATAACCTCCTGCACGCGAAGACCGTCAAGAGTCCCTACGCCCACGCGAGGGTGCGCAACATCGACACCTCCGAGGCGGAGTCGATGTCGGGCGTTCAGGCGGTCATCACCCACGAGGACGTCCCGGACGCGACGATCGGCCAGCCGGTGCTCGCCGAGGAGCCGCTGACGTTCGGGTACCCCGTCGCGGCGGTGGCCGCCGACGACGAGTACACCGCGGCCGCGGCCGTCGAGGCGATCGACGTCGAGTGGGAGGTCCTCGACCACGTCGTCGACCCCGTCGAGACGCTCAAACCGGGCAGTCCGAACGCCAGGCCCGAAGGCAACGTCCCCACCGGCGAGGCCGGCGGCGAGAGCGCCGAGGGACAGGGCGGCGGGGAGGCCGCCGCGGACACGATCAAGTGGAACGACGCCGACTTCAGTGGCGACTTTCCCGAGAATCCCGGCGACTTCACGATGGAGTGGAACTGGGGCGAGGTCTCCGACGGGTTCGAGAACGCCGACACGGTCTACGAGGACACGGTCAAGGCCCAACCGCAACCCACGAACCCGATGGAGCCGCGTTCGACCGTCGCCGAGTGGGGCACCGACGGCCACGTCACCATCTGGGGGTCCAGCCAGAGTATCAGCCTGACGCACACGGGCGTGGCGGGAATAATCGGCAAGCCGCCCACGGAGGTCACCTTCATCAGCAACTTCTGTGGCGGCGGGTTCGGATCGAAGGGGACCGCCTACCCGCAGATGGGCGTTCCGGCGTTCCTCTCCCGGGAGGTCAACCGCCCGGTGAAGATCCGCGGGACCCGCCGCGAGGAGTTCCACTGGGGGAACGGCCGCGCGACGTTCATCGCGCGAACGCGCGTCGGTCTCGACTCCGAGGGGACGATCACGGCGCTGGAGATCGACGCGATCGGCGACGCCGGCGCGTACTCCTCCGACGCGCTGTCGACGCTCAGTTCCGGGTTCAACTCGCTGACGCAGTGCTGGCAGCCGGAGACGCTTCGGTTCCGCGGGATCGGGGTCTTCACCAACACGCCCAAGCGGTGGCCGCAGCGGGGCCCCGGACAGAACCAGGCGGCGCTGGCGATCGCGCAGGTCATCGACGAGGCCGCCAAGCAGGCGGGGCTGGACCCGCTTGACGTCTGTCTCCGGAACGCGCCCGAGAACCGCGATCCGGCGGGCGCCGACCGGCTCCCGATGACGAGCGCGTACCTCGGCGAGGCCTACGAACTGGCGGCCGACGCGATCGGTTACGAGGAGAAACGGGCTCGGTCCGGGACCCGGGAGGGCTCGAAGGTCTACGGCGTCGGGATGGCGTCGTCGTCCCACCAGTCGGGCTACATCGGCTTCGACGGCCTGATCGTCGTCCACACCGACGGCACCGTCGAGGTGCGACAGGGCGCCGGCAACCTCGGGACGGAGAGCTTCGCCGCGGTCGCCCGGATGGCCGCGGACACGATGAACGCCGACTGGGAGAACGTCGAGGTCTCCTGGGGTAGCAGCGACAAGTCCTCGTTCACGCTGGGGCAGTTCTCCTCGAACACGACGTTCACCGAGGGGTTGGCCAACGTGAAGGCCGCGGAGACGGCCGTACAGTACCTCAAGGAACTGGCCGCCGAGGAACTCGGCGGAACGGCGGAGGCGTACACCGTGGAGAACCACGAGGTCGTCCACGGGCAGTCCGGCGAGTCGATCACGTTCGCCGAGGCCGCACAGGCCGCCGTCGACGCCGGCGGCAAGTACTCCGCAGAGGAGATCCCAGAGCAGTACCAGGAGAGCCTGGTGCCGCTGACGATCGCCGCCGCGAGCGACGCGGTCGGGCAGGGGCTGGTCGCGTTCGGCAAGACCACGGGCGAGGACCTCGACGGGTTCGTCACCTCCTTCGCGGGCGCCATCTCGGAGGTTTCGGTCGACCTGGAGACGGGCAAGATCACCGTCGAGGAGATGGCCAACTACAACGACTCGGGGACCGTCGTCCACCCCGAGAGCTTCGAGGCCCAGGTCGAGGGCGGGGCGACTCAGGGGATCGGGTACACCCTGTACGAGCAGTACCGACACGACGACGGCACCGGGATCCCGGTGAACACGGACCTCTACAAGAGCAAGCCGCCGTCGATACACGACTACGTCTCCGGCGACCTCCACGTCGGCGCCGTCGGGGAGCCCGATCCGTTCGGCCCCTACGGCGCCAAAGGAGTGGGGGAACCGCCGTACGGCGCGGCCTCCGGTGCGGTCGCCGCGGCGGTCAAAGACGCCCTGGGAACGACCTTCAACGAGTTCCCCGTCACCCCCGACAAGGTGCTTGAGAAGGTCCGCGCCGGGGAGGTGGACATCTAACCATGCAACAAGACATGATCCCGCCGCTCGAGCACATCGACGCCACGAGCGTCGACCACGCCGTGCGGCTCCTGGACGAACACGGAAGCGACGCGGCAACGATCGCGGGTAACACCGACGAGATCAACTGGCTGAAGAACCGCGAGCGGTCGCCGGAGGTCCTCGTCGACCTGAAACCGATCGAGGAGCTGAAGGAGATCACCGAGACGAGCGGTGGAGGGCTTCGGATCGGTGCGCTGGCGACGCTGTCGGACGTCGAGAGCCACGACGCGGTCACCGACGGGTTCTCCGTGCTCGCGGAGGCGATGGGCGAGATCGCGACCCCGCAGATCAGAAACCAGGGGACGATCGGCGGCAACCTCACGCAGGACTCCCGTTGCTGGTACTACCGCGGCGGCTTCGACTGCTACCGCGCGGGCGGGAACACCTGCTATGCGATCACCGGGGAGTCGAGCGACCACGCGGTCACCGACTACTCGCGGTGCATCACCGCCCACCCCTCCGACGGGGCCGTCGCGCTCATCGCCCTCGGCGCCGAGGTCGTCGTCAGCGGTCCGCGCGGCGAGCGCCGGGAGCCGCTCTCGGAGTTCTTCGTCGGGCCGGAGGACAACATCACCGTGATGCACGACCTCGCCCACGACGAGATCCTCACCCACATCGAGGTCCCCAGCGAGTGGCGCGGCGCGGACTTCTACTTCGAGAAGGTCCGCGGTCGCGACTCCTGGGACTTCGCCATCGGGAACATCGCCGCGGCCGTGAAGAAGAGCGGGGGGTCCGTCTCGGACGTTCGCCTCGTCGCGAACGGCTTCGCGCCGACGCCGAAGCGCCTGCGCACCGCGGAGCGATCGATACAGGGGAGCCGGCTCTCCGAGAGCAACATCGACGCGGCCGCGGAGAACGTCCTGCCGAACGCCGCGCCGCAGCCGGACAACGAGTACAAACTGAACCTCGCGGACAACCTCGTCAGGCGGGCGCTCAACAGCGTCGCCTGAGCGGAACGGGGGTGGCATACCCTCCGCTGTCGTCCAGGAGACGTCGTAGCGGCGTTCTCAACCCGACTCGGGATTTTCTCCGTTCGAACCGAGCCACAGCGGTATGAAAAAATAGAGAGGCCGTCGACCAGGTCCACTTTCGAGGCCCGCCCCTCCGCAGCGCAGGTCTATCTCCTCGGAGGCCGTCTATCTACGTGGAGCTTAAAATGACAGAACCGACAGCGAAGAGTAACGTCGAGACCGTTCGGGGACTGTATCGGTCGTTCGCCGACGGCGACCTCGACGCCGTCGTCGACACCTGGGATCCGGACATCGAGCTGATCGAAACCGAGGGACTGATCGGGAGCGGAACCTTCCGCGGCGCGGACGAGATTCGAGAGAACGTCTTTGCCGGGTTGGCGAACGACTGGGAGGACGTCTCGGTCGTCCCGGAGCGATACGTCGACGGCGGTGATTCGGTCGTCGCACTGATCGATTGGAGCGGGACGAACGTCGAGACCGGGAAGTCGGCCGCGTTCCGTGGTGCGCACGTCTTCGATTTCGAGGACCGGAAGATCGTCCGGTGGACGTCCTACGCCGACAGTGCGCTGTTCAACGAGGCGCACCGGGCGTAGCGTCTGATCGCCACTCTCGGTGTGTTCGCGGTTATGAATCCCTCACGAAGTGTTCTGTGACACCACCGTGTCCGTCACGATGTCCTCTCGGTCAACGACATCGGTCAGTCACCGGACCGCTCACGCGTCGTCGACGGCGACGGCGCGGACGGCGAAGTCGTCGAACTCCTGGGCGAGGCTGGGGACGTCGCCGACGGTCCGGAACGTCACCGTGAACGGGGCCGACCCGCCCGGCTGGATCTCCCGGTTGGGTCTGGTTGTCCGGACGCCGATCACGTCGTCCCCGTCGTCGTAGAAGGCGACGACGACCTCCGACGCCACGGGCTCGCTCCCGTCGTTGGAGACCGTTCCGGAGACGACGACGCGGTTCTGTGATCGGTCGTCGACGGACGCCTCGGCGGTCAGACTCGCGCTCTCTGCGGACACGCGGTCGGCGGCGACGGCGACGTCGTAGTCGTCGACGTCGCCGTCGGCGTCGTAGTGGACGTCGAAGGGGGCCGACTCGCCCGGGGCGATCGGTTCCCCCAGCACGCCCCCGGTCGTCTCGCCGATCGCCTCGCCGTCGCGGTAGTACGTCACCGTCACCGTCGCGTTCCCAATCGGATGCGACCGGCCGTTCCGGACCTCGCCGACGACGGTCGGTCGACCCAGTCGGTCGAGGTGGTAGGTCGTCCCCTCCACCGTCGTCTCGCCGGCCAGCGGCGCCGACGGCGCGTCCACCTCGCCCGTGACGAGGATCTCCACACCCACGAGTCCGCCGTACGTGAGCGCTGCCGCCAGCACCGCACCGACGAGGACCGCCTTGGCGTCGACCATCTCTCGTTAGAGGGGGCGCAGCGGACATAAACGCTGGGTGCGCCGGCAGAACGGCGACCCCACGTGGGACGGAGACACCGGGTTCTTTGGTCGTGCTTCCCCTGGAGAGAACAATGGTCGAGATCGCAGTCTACGACGATCCCCTGAACCCGACCGGGTGGGGGATGCAACCGGCGCTGCGCCGACTCCGCATCGAGTGTCCCGACGCCGACTGGCGGCGGCAGCCGGTCGTGATGGTCCCCGACTGGGACCGGTACGACGGGCCGGAGTTCCCGGGCGGGCGGCGGACCGCACCGGCGACCTGTCTCCGGATCGCCGAGGAGACCGGGATGCCCATCGACGAGTACCTCTGGTTCGAGGACGCTCCCGACGGTTCCCGGCCGGCCTGCGTCGGGATCGAGCAGGCCACCGATCCCGGGACCGACGCGCGGTCCCGCCTGTTCCGCGCCGCGCGGGAAGCGACGTTCCTCCGACAGACCAACCTCGACACCGACGAGGCCGTCCGGGGGTTGCTCGCGGACGCGCTCGGTCCCGACGCGGCCGGTCGGTTCGACCCCGACTCCTCTCGGCTCTCTCCGCCGGATCTCTCCGGCGTCGACGGCGTCGAAACGGTCGGCGACCGGCCGGTCCTCCCGGCGGTCGTGGTCAGTAGCGACTCCGAGCGGGCGGGCCGTTCCGGCCGGTCCGGGATCGAGGACCTGCGAACGCTCGTGACCGAGGTCGGCGGCGCTCCGACGGTCGACGCGTCGCCCTCCGTCGAGACCGTCGTCCGCCGGTTCTCTCCCGAGGGGTGGCTCTGCGGGGCGGAGCTATCGGCGCTGACGGGGCGGTCCTACGGGGACGCCGTCGACGCTGCCGCGGCGCTTTCGGAGACGGTGACGGCGGAGTTCGCCGCAGAGACGTTCGTCCGTCTCCGGGGGGACGCGGATCCCGAACGTCTCCACGACGATGTCGAACGCGGACGTGTCCGTGAGGACGCGAAACAGTGATGTGGTCGTTTCCCGAACGGGTGTCCGACGGGAGGGGGCGTGGATAGATGCCGCTCAACGTCTTCGAGATGCGCGGGGTGTACCTCTTTCGCGCGGACGAGGAGTCGGTTCCGCCGTCGCTCGCTCGCTACCACAACGACGCCGAGGACCGCTACGAGGTCCCGACCGAGGCCGACCTCGATGCCCTCGACGACGAGTGGCGGATCGTCTCGGATCTCGACGCCTACCGCGTCGTCTTCGAGGGCGATCCGCCCGCCGACGTGGAGGCGGCGGCGCTGTTCGTCGAGGACGCACCGCTCCGGACGACGGTTCTCTGTCCGGACGACGGGGCCGTCGACCGCGCGCTCGACGCGGGTGGCCGTCGGGTCGACGCCGACGAATAGCTCTCGGAGACGGGTGTGTCAGCCCCTCACCCGGACCGAAAGCTCCGCCCCGGCCAGCCCGAAGACCGACCACGCGATCGTCAGCAGCGCCAGCATCGCGAACGTCACCGGCCACAGCGTCACGCCGAACGTCCCGGTGATGAAACCGGACCAGGCGCCGAACAGGCCGACCACGAACACGAGGAGCGTCGTCGTGATCGCCGCGAGCGCACCGGCGACGACGCCGGCGACCCGTTCCTCGCCGACCGGCGAGAGCCGAGCGGCCACGGTGCCGCCGACGAGCGGCCACCCCACAAGCAGGACGACGAACCCCACGGCGCCACCCACCTGTAGGCCGAACAGGTGGAGGAGTCCCAGGACCGTGATCACGGCGGCGCCGACGACGTCGGGCGATGCCTTCAGTCTCCCCGATTCCGAGTGTGTGACGCTCGTTGCCATAGTGCACAGTTCTCGGGGTACGCGAATAAAAATACCGCCGCGGACCACCGGGCGGCGACGGGGCACGTCCGTCGGCGCCTCACCTCCCGGTCGGCTCGTCGGACTCGGATTCACTCCGATCGGCCCGTCGGCGTCGGGTTCGCCCCGTTCGGCCCGTCTGTTATTTCAGGAGTCGACACGGCAGCCGCGATCCACAGACCTCACCGCGACCCACAGACCTCACCGCGACCCGCATACGCCACCGCGACGCTGACGAGTCGAGCCGGCTCAGACCGGTTCGTAGCGCTTCACCAAGTCCCAGTACTCGCCCGGCGTATCGACGTCGGCGAAGATCCGCTCGTCGTTCACCGGGACCTCGCGCGTGTCGGTGTCGTCGGCTCGGACGACCGCACGCGCGCCGCGGTCGTCCGGTGCGTCCAGCAGGGCGTCGAACGCGCTCGCGGCGAAGAGCGGGGGATGGCCTCGTCCGCCGTCTGCGGTCGGCACGAGGACGTCGCCTCCCGCCTCGGCGGCCGCCGCGACGGTTTCGACGACGGCCGGGGGCGTCAGCGGGCAGTCGACCGGGTTCAGCAGGACGCCGTTCGCGTCCCGCTGCCGCGCGTACTCGACGGCCACGCGCACCGACGAGAGCATCCCCCGCTCGTACGCCGGATTCTCTCGGACGGTGGCGTCCGAGAGGTCCGCCCGGGCGCGGACCTCCGAGGCCTCGTGTCCGAGGACGACGACCGGCTCGACCCCGACGCGGGCGTACGTGTCGACGAGGCGTTCGACGAACCGCCGGCCGTCGAACGTCAGAAGCGGTTTCGGGAAGCCGCCCATCCGCGTCGACTCGCCGGCGGCCGTGACGGCGGCCACGAGGTCCGCGGCCATCTCACTCCGCGGCGTCGCGTTCGAGGTGGTCGGTCAGTTCGTCGAGGAAGAAGAACTTCATCATCACCGACTGGAAGACCGCCATCCCGTTGAGGTTGTCCGCCATCGGCGAGGTGACCGACTCCTGTTCTCCGAGCAACTGGAGGACCGTCCGGGCCTCCTCGACCTCCGGTTCCATATCCGCGAGGAACGTCCGGTAGTTTTCGGTATCGAACTCCTCGTGGTGGTCTGCGACCGCCAGCGCGGCCTCGTATCCGTCTTCGAGCCCCGAGGCGAAGTCGGCGACGTAGTCTTTGGTCTGGCTGGTTCCGGCCTTGACCGTCTCGCGGTCGATCCCCTCGCCGGCGAAGGAGATGAGGTACTCGTAGGCGATCTCGATCCGTTCGATCGCGTCGCGCAGGTCCGATGCCGGTGTGTCAGTCATAGGCTTGGATTTCGTAGCTCGGGGTATTACTCTTCGGGAACCCGGGTCCACGCGCCGGTTGTCTCTCGACGCACCGAGCCCTCGCGTTTGAGTCGGTGGAGGGCGATCCGGCAGGTCTCCTCGGTGACGTCCAGACAGGCCGCGATCTCCGGCGCGAACGCGGACGGGAGAGCCCCGAGGACTTCGAGCGCGCGCTCGCGGTGGTCCTCGGGGCCGAGACTCTCGGCGCTGAGCGCGTCGGCGCCGTACTGCTGCATCACGTTCCGGCTCTGCGTCTCCGTGCTCGCCCCCGCGTCGCCGAGGTCGGGGTCGTGCGTCCGAACCGCGTCGCGCAGGACGTCGAAGCCCGCCGCCCCGTCGACGACGGTCGTTCCGGCCGGTCCGTCGATCCGATACACCGGAGCCGCGAAGACGGCGTCCTCGGTCCGGGCGGTCGGGTCGGCGTCGTCTGTGCCGTCGTCGCTGTCCCTTCCGTCGGGGCTGCCTGCGCCGTCGCCGTCCGACAGGGGGCCGTCGAGGTGGCTTCGGGGGCGCAGCGGCACCGTGCGGGGCGACCCGCGGACGTCGACCTCGGCGAGCCGCGAGACGGTTTCGCGGGCACGCTCGAGGTCCCGTCCGACCGCCGCCGTGGCCCGCCGGGTCCCGACGGCGGCGGCGACGGCCTCGGCGTC
Organism: Halobellus limi; assembly: GCF_004799685.1. Classification (NCBI taxonomy): domain Archaea; kingdom Methanobacteriati; phylum Methanobacteriota; class Halobacteria; order Halobacteriales; family Haloferacaceae; genus Halobellus; species Halobellus limi. The sequence goes on along the minus strand of NZ_CP031311.1, from coordinate 1,045,632 downwards.
GATACCGGGGACGGATTCGGCGATCCGACGGACGCCCTCCGGCGTCGACGGCGGATCGCCGGCCGCGAACGTCCGGTCGGCGAGCGCCCGGGCGAGGTCGAACGCGGCCCCCCGGCCGCCGGTTTCTCGCCCCGCGGCGATCGCCTCGCAGGCCATCCACGACGAGGGGACGCCGTCGGCCGTCACGTCCGATTCGACCGGCATCCCGCCGGTGTCGTCGAACCGCGCCAGCCTTTCGGCCGACTCGGCGTCCGCCCCGTCGATCGGTTCCGGGATCGAAACGAGACAGCGATACCTGCGGTCGACGTCCGAGAAACCGTACCGGAGTCGCGAACGGACCGGACGGTTGCGATACGCGGCGACCGAGAGCGGGTCGGAGAACAGGGTGATGGTGATGTCGGACATAGTGTTCGTTCGAGCGTCGGATGAAAAGCGGTCGCGGTCGCTTCGCGCCCTATTCGGGATCCTCGGGTTCGAGGTCGCCGCCGTCGGTGGCCTTCGACCCGCCGATCTGCCAGCTCGTCGGCGAGTACTTCTCGGCGTACTCCTCGACGGTGACCCGTCCCGTGATCATACTCTTCGTGATCGCCCACTCGTTGGGTCGCAGCGCGAAGTAGATGTGGCCCATCACGAGCGCGAGGAGCGCGACGGCGAAGAAGTCGTGGAAGACGAAACTCCAGGCGACCAGCCCCGGCGCGTCGGCCGTTCCGAGGCCGAAGGAGATCCCGAGAAACGAGAACTCCCGGGTCGCGTCCCAGAGCGGTTCGAGACTCACCCGGCGCAGGAGGACGAACCCCGTGGCGATCACGGCCAGCGACGCCCCGGTGACGCCCCAGTGAAGCAACTTCTGTGCGCTCGGGTACTCGAACTGTCGCGGGTACTCGTCGGTCATCCCGACGAGGTTCGTGAAGCGCCGCCAGAGGTCCCTCGCGTCCGCGACGCCGAACCACATCTTCGACCACGTCCCCTTGTACGCGACGTGGGCGAGGTGGAAGATCACGTACCCGAGGAGGACGACCGCCGAGACGATGTGGACGTCCAGCCACGACAGACCCGGGACCGCCCGGAGCGTCACCTCGGTGTTCATTATCACGAACCCCGAGAGCATCAGCGCGAAGATGGAGATGGCCATCACCCAGTGTGACGCCCGCTGTGCGAGCGAGAAGCGCTTGATCTCGTCGACGCCCTGCTCTTCCAGGGATCGTTCGACCTCGGACTTCGACGGATCGTCCGGTCGGGACGTGTGATCTGTCGGGTTCCACAGCTCCCGTAGCACGTAGTGTACGAGGAACGTGAGCGTCCCGAGGAACGCGAACACGAGCAGGATGTCCCAGCTCAACCCGACGATGACTTCGCGACCGGCGCGTTGAGCGTATCTGAATATCTCGATCCCGAATGGCATAACATAATGATAATCATGCCAAGACTTAAACTTAGGGTCCCCGGAACTCGCCGAGGAATCCCACACCAGCGGCGTGCAGCAATTTCGACCGGCCGTTCTCGCCGAAAAAAAAGCGCCGAGGTCGACCGCGACCTCGAACGGTTCGCCGCGGGTCCGGGGACGGATCGGCGCTACATATACATCCGGTCTTCGGGGAGTTCGTCGTCTCGCTCTTGCATCCGCTCTGCGAGTTCCGCGTAGTACTGTTCGACCTCGGCCGCGAACGCCTCCAGCGGGCCGGCGTCGATCCCGATCCCGTAGACATCCTCGACGGTCTCGACCAGCCGTATCGACGCCTGGATGTCGGGGACCTGCGCGTGGACGGGCGTGACGAACGTGCAGACCCCGAGCGGCGAGTCGAGACCGCGTTCTATGAGCGCCGCGTTGGTGCCGTCGAGGAAGCCGCGGCCCATCGCCGGCACCGACCCGTCCGCGAGTCGGCTCTCCCGGTAGTCGTCGGTGGCGATGTAGAACGTCCGGTGCTCCTCGGGGCCGTGCGGGATCGGGACGCCCGAGAGGACCGCGATCTCGCGCACCCCGTTCGACTCGGTCCAGTCGAGGACGGCGTCGGCGAAGGCCCGACCGACCCCGACGGGGACGAACAGCTCGCCGACCAGCACCGTCACGTCGAGGTCGTCCCGGGAGAACAGCCGCGTGTGGTGTCTCGGTCGCCCATCCTCGAACGGTGTGACGGTCGGCAGCCCGTCGACGGAGAGGTGGCCCCGCTTTTCGAGTTCCAGGTGGTCGACGATGTAGTCCGCCGCGGTGAGCCCGGCGAGTCCGAACGACGAAAAGCCCGCCAGAAGCGTCTCGCTCGGTTCGGTCTCGTGGGTGATCGTGAAGTCGGGGGTGGACTGGGAGCCTGACGTGCTCATCGTCTCCCCGTTCGTCGACTGCCACCTTATTGTTTCCTAACTGAACAGTTGTCGGATGGCGGTGTCCCGGACCGCACCGGGGAGGAACGCTTTTTGTCCGGGCCTCTCGTGGACGGAGGTATGCAGTCGGCGACGACACCCACGGCCACGCCCTCTCCCGCCCCCGGCGGCGGTCAGACGCTCGCCTCCGTCCTCCCCGAGTGGCTCCTGTTTCCGGGGTGGCGGTGGGTCCTCGCCGCCCTGATCGTCGCGGTCGGCGTGCTCGTCTCCCGGTACGTCGTCCGACTCGTCGGGCGGCCGGTCGCGAGGCGGTTCCAGCGGCAGAGCGTCGCCCAGATGGCGCTCCGCCTCGTGCGACTCGGCGTCGTCCTCGTGACGCTCGGCATCGCCGCCAGCGTGCTCGGCCTCGAGTTCGGCGACCTCGTCCTCTCGGTGACGGTCTTCTCGGCCGTGCTGGGTATCGTGCTCGCACCGATCGTCGGCAGCACGATCAACGGGCTGTTCCTGCTCGCCGACCAGCCCTACGAGATCGGCGACATGATCGAGTTGGACGACGGGCGACGCGGGTTCGTCGACGACATCACGATCCGGTACACGAAGATGTTCACCCTCAACAACACGTTCCTCGTCATTCCGAACTCCGAGATCCGCGAGCACCTGGTGACGAACTACTCGGCGGAGGACGAGCGCGTGCGACTCAGCCTCGACGTGGTCGTCACCTACGAGTCGGACGTCGACGCGGCCCGGCGACTGCTGAGTCGGGCCGCCGCCGCGGACGAGGCGGTGATCGAGGGCGGGCCGGACATCCGCATCGGCAGCGCGCGGTACCCCGCCCGGCCCACGGTGCTGAAATCCGACTTCGGCGACGACGGCGTCGCACTCACGCTCCGGTACTGGGCCAAAACGCCCTACAAGATCCCCTCCGTCGAGTCGCGAGTCCGGACTCGGATCTGGGACGCGTTCGCCGAGACCGACGCCGACATCGAGTTCGCGTACCCGCATCGCCACCTCGTCTTCGACGACACCAGCGGGACGCTCGACGCGACGGTCGGGAGTCGAGACGGAGACAGAGCGAGATCCGACGACGGGTCGATACAGACGGCCTTCGGGGGACGGTCCGACGATGTCGTCGAGGATAGCGGCGTCGAACGTGCTGCCGATCTCGACGCCGACAGTGGCGACGCCGAACGTGCTGCCGGCCCCGGCGCCGACGGCGGGCATACCGCCGACCCCGACGCCGACGATGGCGACGACGACCCTCGACCGCGACGTCCCGACGAGGGGTGAGCTCAGTCGCCGACGCGGGCGGTGACGACCGTACAGTCCAGTTTCTCGCGGAGGTACGTCTCGATGTCGGGGTCGTCGAGGAAGCGACGGAGCATCGTCCGCCACCGACTGGCCTGTTTCGATCCGAGGACGACGACGTCGGCCTCGTCTGCGGCCACTTCCTCTAAGATCGTCTCCTCGACGAGGAACCCCCGTCGCACGACGTAGCGCGTCCGCTCCAGCGGGCCGAACTCGGACTCGACGGCCCGTTTCAGTTCCGCCCGAGTCACGCCGTGGCTCTCCTGGTAGAGGTCGACGTGGAGCACGGTCAGTTCGGCTTCGCGCTCCTCGGCGATCCGGACGGCCTCCGAGAGCGTCGCCCGAGAGTGCTTCGACAGCGGATACCGGACGGGGACCACGACGCGAGTCATTATCGGCACGGAGGATGCGACGGTTCCTGAACGTTTCCACTCGGTCCGTCGAGTGTACCTCACCGACGTGCCTCCGACAGGGTCAGTCCTCGGACGGCCGAGTCGCCGTCTCCGTCGCCGACACCCGGCGAACGCGTCCCTCGACTTCCGTCTCGATCCCGAACTCCCTGGCGTAGGCGGCGAGCACCTCGAACTGGATCTCTCCCTCGCCGACCCGGTGTCGCTCTTCGAGGCTCGGAAACTCGTGGTCGGTGTGGAGCAGATACGCCGAGGTCGCGACCGTGTACCGCCGCTCGGGGTCGACGGGATCGCCGTCAACCCGGGCGCCGAGGAGTTCGGTCGCGTCGTCGTCCCAGCGGATCTCGGCGCCCGAGAAGTGGCCGTGCCACCAGCCCGGTTCGCCGAAGTCGACGACGGCGGCCGCCGACTCGCGGAACACGTCGAGCAGTTCCGCGCCCGTGAGTTCCGCCCGGACGACGTGCTCCTCGAAGGGGATGACGCTCACCAGGTCGGCGACGGTCACCGCTCCGGACAGGGGCGGTCCGTCCCGGATCCCCCCGCTGTTCTGGAGTCCCACGTCGGCGTCGAGCGACCACCGGTAGGCGTCGGCGACGAAGTTCCCGATCCGACACTCGCCGCCGGCCACCGTCGACTCGCTCCGGTCGAGGGGCCGCTCCACGCGTGCGACCACCTCGTCGAGACCCGCGGCCTCGACGCGTCCCCGCAGCGCGGTCACGACGTCGTCGGCGACCGGCGCGTCCGCCGTCTCGTGACGCTCGACGCCTACCGGGCCGTCCGTCGCGTCGAGGGTCACCTCGAAGATCGTCCGTCCGTTCGCCCCGGGGCGGAGCAGGAGCGTCCCGTTCACCCGCTCGCGTCGTTCCGCGTGGACGTGGCCGCCGAGGATGGCGTCGACGTCGACCCGCCGCGCGAGTTCGTCGTCGCCGGACCCGAGGTGTGAGAGCGCGACGACGCGGTCGACCCCCGCCGCGCGGAGTTCCGAAACGGCCGCTTCGGCGGCGTCGTAGGGGTCCGTAAACTGGAGTTCGCCGGCCATCGGATTCAGCGACGGCGTCGCGGGGTCGGTGACGCCGAAGAGGCCGATCCGGACGCCGTCGACCGTCTCGATCGTGTGCGGGACGACGTCGGCGGCGGCGAATCGCCCGCCGTCGGAATCGTAAACGTTCGCCGACACCCACGTCTGGGGCGCGGCGGCGACGATCGACCGCGCCGCGTCGGGCCCGAAATCGAAATCGTGGTTGCCGAAGGTCTCGACGTCTGCGTCGACGGCGCAGAAGAGATCCAGCGCCTGCCGGCCGCGTTCGATCAGCGCGAGGACGCCCGGCGAGGTGTTGTCGCCGGTCCCGCAGACGAGGGCGTCCGCCCCGTTTCGCGCGCGGAGCGCCCCCGCGAGGCGACCGACTCGGACCGGGTCGTCGTAGACGTTTTCGACGTCGGAGTAGTGGAGGAGACGCGGCATTCAGGCTCCCTGGTGGTGCAATAAAAAAGAAGCCGTCGGTGTGCGCCGGCCGCCGATTACTCGCCGTCGCGGAGCTGGAAGGCGACGGTGACTTCCGCCTGGTACTCCCGGTCCTCGACCGACGCGACTTCGACGCCGAGTTCGTCCACCTCGATCCAGTGGACGTTGTCGAGCGTCTCCTCGGCGCGGTCGATCGCGTCGTCGACCGCCTCGTCGAAACTCTCTCCGCTCCGGCCGATCAGGGTTACCTTCTTGAATACCATCGTCGTGCGGTGGTACAGCACGGAGGACGATAAGTTTCGGGGCCGGGTCGGGGACCGTCCGGACCGGAACGTCGCTCACCACGCACCGAATTCACGGTCGCGTCTCCGCCAGCCGGTCGGTGAGCGCGTCGACGACCTCTCCGAGTTGGCTGCTGCCGTAGACGGCGACGACGATCGCGCCGACGGTGTCGAAGACGAGATCCAGCATCGAATCACCGAGGCCGTACTGCGTGAGGACACCCGGCGTTCCGGTGTGCTCGGCGGCGAGACCGATCGTGAACTCGATCACCTCCCAGAGCACGCCGAACGCCAGGACGAAGAGGAGGATGAAGACGAACTGGAAGCGCGGCGGCAACGACACCGCGTCGGAGTGGATGTCGACCGCGCGGGTCGTCGCGTAGCCCACGCCGGCGACGAGACTGGCCGAGAGCGCGTGGGTGAGGTGGTCCCACCACCAGATGTTGGCGTACGGTTTGCCGACCCCCGGGATCGTGATCGTTCCGACCGCGTGCAGAAACACTGCCGCGGAGATCCAGAGCGCCAGTCCCGCGTCGATCGGGATGTCGAGGTCGCGTTCGAGGATTCCGGGGAGAAACGTCACGACGAGCCCGATCGAGGCGTTGACGATCACCCCGACGTTGCGGAGGAGCAGCCCCGCAACCAGCATCGAAGCCAGGAACAACTGCATCCCGCGGGCGGCCTGGCGCTGGCGACGCTCGGAGATGTGGAGGAGGTCGCGGACCCTCATCGGTCGTTCACCTCCGCGTCCTCGGGAGACCGTTCGGAAACCGAGTCGACGTCCGGGTATCCGGCCGGGTCGCTGCCGGGGATCCGCCGGGCGAGTCGCGCGCGGCGGCGGAAGTAGTACTCGAAGAGGACGCCGGCGAACACGCCGGCGACCGTCGCGGCGACGAAGTCCCACATCAGCGCCTCCTCGATGACGTGTTCGGGGCGGCCGTCGTAGAGGAACCGCGTGCCGACGAGGACGTCCGAGAGCCACCGGACGACCGCCCAGATGCCCGCGGCGGCCATCGTCGTCACGACGACGAAGACGACCGCGAAGCGGTGGCTCATCTTCACCGACGTGAACACGTCGAGTTCGACCGCGATCAGGAGCGCGACGGCGGCGACGGCGACGTACGTCACGATGCGCCCCGAGAGGGTCATTCCGGCGACGGTCTCGCCCGCCACGAGCGCCCGCAGCACGATCGGGAGCGCGGCGAGGAGGATCACCTCCCAGGGCAACATCGCGGTCGCCCGGCGCCGTGCGAGCGGGGGGACGAGCGCGACGGCCAGCACCGCGAGCGTGAAGCCCGCCCACTGGACGTCGCCGGTGAGAACCTGCGCGACCGCCGCGACCGTCAGGAAGAGAAGGATCGTCGCGGCCAGGGCGGCGTTGAGCCGGCGGCTCTCGACGACGCTCGACAGGCCGGTGTGCGACATACTCGTCGGTAGGTCGCGCCCGGTACAAAACGGTTCGTCCGACCGCGGTTCCGCGCCGGGGAACTGCGAGTCGCGGTCGAATCTCGTTTTTCGCACTCGGGTCACGCCGCTCACGGTCCGGTCCGACTGCGCACGCGGACGGGGCCGTCGGCGACGGCCTCGTCGCTGTCGGCGGAACGTCGCGCGACGGCGAACGAGCGCCGAGACGAGAGCGCTCGCCTCAGCTGGCGTCCGGGAGGTGGACGTCGTACTCCCCGTCGTCGTCGACGCCGATCACGGCCCACTCGTAGGCGGGATCGACGCTCGCGAGGCGGTTCTGTACGTCCCCTGTCGCCTCTTTGGGCGCGACGAAGCATCGGAATCGATACGTGTCCGACGGTTCGCCGCCGTCCGCGAGAACGCGGCGTCCGTTGAGGTCTTCGCCGTCCGAAAGCGCCGTGACGCGGACCGTGCGCCACTTTCGCTCGGCGACGAAGTCCGGTCCGTCGCCCGAGACACTGTAGCCCAGCCGACTGAAGATCGCCCGGGCGTCCTCCGAGGGAGGCATGCTGACAGGGGGCATGTACCTGATCCTTCGCCAGCCGGTAGCATAAATCTTGCCACCGGTTACCACACGGTGGGATCGAACGCGAACGCGATTACGACAGTTGGGATCCGAGGGATCGGCTGCGGGAGGTTCGTCGCGTAGCCCTCGGCTGGAAGCGGATGCAATAGGTCAACACGCCGGTGATCAGAACATATCGATTTCCGTCCGAAATCAGCGTGCGCCCACCGATGAGGGCTGATCCTGCCGGGGATTCAGCTCGCTTGACTCCGATCGATCGAGACGCCGCCGAGGAGTGAGAACCCGCCGGAGAATGGTCGGGCGCAACAGCGTGCTGGGGGGTCGTTCCATCATCAGTACTCGAACGAAGGCGTCTGTCAGGACGCCGTCGGCGTGTGCACCGCGGAGTAACCGACCCAGATACCAGTTGAAGAAGGCCGTTCCGCGAGGTTTCGGTCCCTCCGTCTGGGCGAACTCGAAATCGGCACCGACCGCCAAATTCCAGGCCGCGTCGACGGTCGACGCCGTGCGCTCGAAGAACCGCGACGCGAGGTCTTCGAGACCGTCTGCGAGACTGTGATGGAGTATCAGCGCCTCGAGCGCCGCCACCGACATTCCCTGTGCGTACACCGGATTGAAACTGGCGATCGCGTCCCCGACGACGAGCAATCCGTCGGGGAACCGGCCGAGACGCTCGTAGTGGTGCCGTCGGTTGGAGGGGAAGGGATAGTGCTCGATCTCGGTGTCCGCCCACGAGTGGTCTTCGAGCAGCTGTTTCAGTTCCGGTACCGGGAGGCTCGCCGCGTATTCGACAAACCCCTCGCGGTCGGTCGGGGGCCTCTCGCCGTGGACGCCCTGCAGATTCACGATCCAGCGATCGCCTTCGACGGGCGCGGCCATCCCACCGCGAGTCCGGGGTGAACTCGGGGGGACGAGATAGGTCCGACGATCGCCGGGCGGTCGCCGGACGAAGGTGGTGCTGTAGGCCATATCGATCTTCACCTCGTCGACGACTGGCGACGGATAGCCGTGATTCTCGAGCCACCCTGGAGTCCGGCTCGCGCGGCCGGTGGCGTCAACGACGATGTCGGCGCGGAGTTCCCGACGGCGTCCGCCCTGCCGGATTCGGACGCCTTCGACGGCCGTTCCCGAACTGTCGAGCAGATAGTCGGCACAGTGGCAGTTCGACCGGACGTCGACGGTGCCGATGTCGGATACGTGTTGTCGAACGACGTGTTCGAAGACCGGCCGACTGACCGAAACGGTCTCTAGCCGGGTCGGCCCCGGCGCGAGGAAGCCGCCCCCGCTGTAGAACCGAACGTCGCCCGCGAAATCGGTGATCACACCCCCAGCCGAAATCACGTCCTCGAAACACCCCGGAAGGAGATCCTCGATTGTCGCGCGCCCGGCCTCCAACAGGGCGTGCGGGTGGAGCGACTGCGGCACGCCTCGGCGTGCCACGGGCTCTGTGGGTAGCCGGTCGCGATCGACGACTGTGACGGTGGCGAACGCATCGGCCAGGACGCGTGCGGTCAACAGCCCGGCCATACTCGCGCCGACCACCACCGCGTGGTCACCGATCACGCCGACCCCGGATCGGTCGTACCGCGGAATCGTCGCCAGGGTCATCGGGACCCTCCTTCCAGTCGGGACTCCTGACGGTCCTGTACAGGCCCACTGGGCGCGATCTCGTGACCACCGACGGCGGTGGAGTGACGGACGTTCGAGGCGAACCGCGTTTCGGAGTCGTCACCGGTAGTCCTCGTGAGCGAACCCGCCGCGCGCGTTACGAGCGGGGCGTGCGATCCGTTGGCCGCAGTCGAGTGGTAGTCGTCTGCCATCACGCTAGATAGTCCGCCGCGCGGCGGCATAACCGTGATCAGCAATCAATTACTGTAAGGTATACAGCATCATTTTTCGTGTTGTTCACAGGGTGGTGTTTAGTTAAGCGATTGCAGCCGTAAAACCGCTCTCGGGTGGGAATGGAAGGGGCCGCGCTCTCGGCGAAGACGGGCGATGCAAGGACCGCAGGCACGAGCCCCGCGAGTGCCGAGGACCACAGCGAGCCCATCGAGTCGAGAGTGAGGGGGCTTCCGAAGTCTTCACCACAGCGATCTCGCCGGTTTCACTTCTAACTAAACAGTACCGTTCACAGTCGGAGTAACGTCCACGCCGAGTGACCGGTTGACACGTTGGTAGTCGATGAGACGGTTACGCGTCAACCTCGGTGACCGCTCCGACGTGATCGATCACGAAGCGGAGCCGCTCTCCGTCGTGTTCCACAGTCAGTCGGAGGGAGGGTGAGTCCGTCGAGATGCGCTCCTCTCGCCACCCCAAGCCCCGTTTGATCGCGGCCCAGGTGCTGGGAGCGTGTTCGACACCGTGACGGTAGTAGAAGGAGACGAGCGCCGGATGGTTGCTCACCCACGCGTAACTGGGACACCGCCAGGCGAACTTGCAGGAAACGCAAACGCACGTGAGGATGCCCAGGAACCGCGATCCGCAGGCCTCACAGATTCCGGCGTCGTCGTGATCTTCGCAGACTGCGAGCGACGTGTCGACGGAGCCACCACACTCGGGACAAATCCCGTCGATCATCGTTTCGAACCGACGGATGGAGTAGCCGATGGTGGCGTCGAAAATCTCCTCGGGGGAACGACCGCGAAGGCCCTCCGGGGGGAGGCTGAACCCGAAGATCTCGCCACCCCGCTGTGGCCAGTATCCCTCACACGTGCTGCACCGCGCCCATACGGTCCCGTCTTCGTAGGTTATCTCCACCGTACTCCCGCACCGATCACAGGTCACGCCCACGAGGGTCGACTCGACTACCGGATTCCTGGTGACCCCGCCGGCGATAACCGCCCGGACGATCTTGAATCCGGGAGCGGTCAGCTCGTAGCCGGTGTCGGTCCGGCGAACGAAATGGCCCGTCAACTTTCCCAGGTGGTAGTTGAAATTCCCCGTGTCTTCGGCCCCGACCCGGTCGACGAGTTCAGAGAACGAAACGGCATTGTCGGTCGCGTAGGGATCGTAAACCGTCCACAATGCTCGGAGAATGCCGATTCTCGTCTCGTTACCGACCAGCGTGAACGCGTCGTCCGGGGCAAGTGCGTCGGGGGACCCCCCGTCTGCTCGGTCCATCATATCTCAGCGTACCACGGACTCGGATATAGACGTGCCTCCCTCGAAAGTCGCCTGTCCGAACGGGACTGCGGTCTCCGAAGCGATCGGCCCGCAGTTGGAACCGGAGAGGGACAATCGGCGCATTCGACTTCCCGCGAGCGACAGCGGGGCGAGTCACTCGTGGGCGGCGTCCCACTCGTCGGGCTTTCGGATGTTGCCGCAGACGTTGCACTCGATCCGTCCCATCGTGTCCATCGCGTTGTCGGTGGACTCGCAGTTCGCACAGAAGAAGCCCCACCGCTCCGATCGGTCGGTCGTCGCGTACGCGACGAAGAACGGGCCCTTCGCGCCGCGTTCGGCTTCGGATCGGTCGACGTACACCGTCTCGCCGTCGGGCGTCTCGACGGCGTCGAGTTCTACGGCCATACCCGGAGACGTGCCCCCACGGAGAAAGGGTTCACGTTCGGAAGGACTCGCCGCAGCCGCACTCGCTGACGACGTTGGGGTTCTCGACGTGGAACCCCGCGCCCTGGAGGCCGCCCTCGTAGCGGAGCGTCGACCCGCCGACGTAGTTCTGACTCGCCGGGTCGACGAACACCCGGAGGCCGTGCTGTTCGACGACCGCGTCGTCGGGTTCGGGTTCGTGATCGAACCGCATCCCGTAGGAGAGGCCCGCACAGCCGCCCTGTTGGACGAACAACCGGAGTCCCGCCTCGTCGGTGTCGAGCCCCTCCGACTCGATGAGCCGAATCGCCTCCGCCGCGGCGTCCTGTGTGACGGTCACGGCGGTGTCGTCGTCGCCGCCTCCGTCTGCGGTCTCGGTACTCATATGCGGAGAGATAACGTTCGCAAGGTGTTAATCCTGACGCACGGGGTTACGGGAACCGGTTACGTTCGCCGGCGGAGGACGGCGAGGAAACCTCCGCCGCCGGCGACCCGGAACCGATGGTCGGGACAGACGCGGCGCGGGATATATATCGCCGCCTCCAGAACTGACCCGTGTGTACGACACGATACTCGTTCCGACGGACGGCAGCGAGCAGGCCGACGCGGCCATCGACCACGCGGTCTCGCTCGCGCGGGCGCACGACGCGACGGTCCACCTCCTCTACGTCGCCGACAGCAACCGCGACAGCGTCACGACGCTCGGCGGCGAAGTCGTCGACGCGCTCGAAGGGGAGGGCGAGCGGATCCTCGAAGAGGCGACCGAACGGCTCGATCCCGCCGTGGACGTCGTCGACGCCATCGAGACCGGCGGGCCCGTCGAAACCATCCTCGACTACGCGGACCTGGTCGACGCCGACGTGATCGTGATGGGGACGCACGGCCGACGCGGCATCGACCGGTACCTCCTCGGGAGCACGACCGAGCGGGTCGTCAGGCTGTCGTCGGTACCGGTCCTGACCATCCGCGAGGAGTGACGGACCCTCGGAGGCGACGGCGACGACAGAACGGCGACGAGGAAGCGACGACGGACACCCGACGACCCGACCGCCCGCGGTTCACTCGTGTCGGTCGCGGTACTCGGTCAGGTAGCCGCTCGCGCTCTCGGCGAGGAACGCCAGATCGGGCCCCATCGCCAGGAAGTCGACGCCCCACTCGTCCCGCGCTGCGACCTCGTCTCTACTCGTCGCGAGCGTTCCGACCGGACGGTTCTCGGCGTCGGCCGCGCTCACGATCCGATCGACGGCGCTCCGCACCGGTTCGCTGTCGTACTCGCCGAACGCGCCCAGGGACGCCGAGAGGTCCGCGGGCCCGATAAACAGGGCGTCGACGCCGTCGACGGCGGCGATATCCGCGACGTTCTCCACACCCGCCGCGGACTCCACTTGGACGATCGTGAGGATCTCCTCGCTCGCGGACTCGACGTACGACTGGAGGTTCGCGCCGTAGTCGGCGGCGCGGTACCCCGCCACGCCGCGCCGTCCGTGGGGGCGGTAGGTACAGGCGTCGACGGCCCGTTCGGCCTCCGCGGCGGTCTCGACGGCCGGCACCATCACGCCCGCGGGACCCAGATCGAGCACCCGCTTCACTTCGATGGGGTCGTTCGACGCCACTCGAACGATCGGGACGGTGTCGGTGCCCGCGGCCTCGACGGCCCGGAGCACCGTCGCCAGCGCCCCGAGTGTCATCTCCGTGTGTTCGCCGTCGAGGACGGCGAAGTCGAATCCGACTCCGGCGAGGAGTTCGGCGCTCGCCGGATGTCCGATCGAGAGCCAACAGCCGGCGACCGGTTCGCGACCGCGGAGTCTCGACGGGAAGTCCTCGACCATAGTATCAATCGGCTCACGGATCGCTTGAAGCTTCGGGTCGACCGAATCTCGGGACATCCGGATGGCCGAGAGGGGCGCACGGAATAGAAGCGGTAGCGCCCCGATCGGTCAGATCGACCAGCCCCGCCTCACCCGTCCAACTCGGCCGTCGGAACGCCCGTCTCGACCGGCCGCACCCCGCGACCGACGACGAGCCCCGGCAGGTCGCTCTCGCCGGACACCAGCACGTCCTCGAAGCCGGCGGTCCGGAACGCGCCCGTGAGCCCGTCGGCCGTCGTCGTCCGGACGGTCCGACGGTCCGTCACCACCGCGCTGTCTCCGGTCTGTCTGTCGGTGATTCGGTAGTCGACGACGAGTTCGTCGCCGGCGGCGCCGGACCGCGTCCGATAGGATGCCGGGCTTCCCTCGGAGACGACGTCGACGGCCCGTTCGAGCCGGTACCGCGGTCCGCTGTAGGTGGCCACCCCGGGTTCGGCCACCGCGGCCGGGTCCGTCGGGGCGGCGACGACGGCGATCCCACCGGGGCGGAGCGACCGGACGGCCGCCACGCAGAGGTCGACGGCGGAGGCGCGTCCGACCGCCTCCTCGACGGTACAGACCGCATCGAAGACCGCCCTGACCGGCGGTCGCGTCGGCGCTCCCTGGACCGCAGTCGCGCCGCGCGCCTGCGAAAACCGGAGGTGCGCGCGTCGATCGTCCACGCCGATAGCCTCGTACCGCTCGCCCAAGCGCCGGAGGAGTCCGCCAAGGCCGCTGCCGAGTTCGAGGATCCGGTCGACGTCCGCCGGCAGCCGGGAGGCGACGAGCCGTTCGCGGCGCTCGGCCCACCCGTCGGGGACCGACCGGATCCGAACCGGGGCGAGCGTCGTGTCCTCCGAGTGGTCCGCCGACGGGTCCGCGAGCACGGCCTCGCAGGCGTCGGCGAACGTGGGCGGGCGACGCGCGCCGGCCGTCATCCCGCGATCACGCGCTGTCCCCGCCGTCGTCGGCGTCCGAGCGGGTCGACGGAGCCGATCCGGACCGCGAGTCGAACCTGGCGCGAACGCTCTCGGCGTGGGCCTCCAGTCCCTCCGCGTCCGCGAGCGTCGTCACGGTCTCCGAGAGCGCGCCGAGGCCCTCCCGGTCGAGGCGCTGGACGGTCGTCGACCGGAGGAAGGTGTCCACCGAGAGCCCGCCGTACCGCTTCGCCCCGCCGGAGGTTGGAAGCACGTGGTTCGTCCCGGAGGCGTAATCGCCCGCTGCGACGGGCGTGTACGGGCCCAGGAACACGCTCCCCGCGTTGGTGATCCGATCGAGCAGCGCCTCGTCGTCGTCGGCCTGGATCGAGAGGTGTTCGGCGGCGTACTCCTCGGCGAACAGGACCGCCTCCGACATCGAGCGCGCGGAGAGGACGCCCGAGGCGTCGTTGTCGAGGGCCTCCCGGATGACGTCCTCGCGCTCGCGCTCGCCCGCCTGGGCCTCGACGGCGGCGACGACGTCCTCGGCGAGGGCCTCGTCGTCGGTGACGGCCACGACCGAGGAGTTCGGGTCGTGTTCGGCCTGCGCGAGGAGGTCGGCGGCGATCAGTTCGGGACCGGCCGTCGCGTCCGCGAGCACCAGGACCTCCGAGGGGCCGGCGAGGAAGTCGATGTCGACGTCGCCGCGCACCTCGGCCTTCGCCGCCGTGACCCACCTGTTTCCGGGCCCGACGACCTTCTGGACGGCGGTCACGGTCTCGGTACCGTACGCCAGCGCGCCGATCGCCTGCGCGCCGCCGACGCTGTAGACCGCGTCCGCGCCCGCGACGTGCGCGGCCGCCAGCGTGACGGGGTTCAGCTCCTCGGCGGGCGGCGTCGCGAGCGCGACGTGCTCGACGCCGGCGACCTTCGCGGGGACGACGCCCATCAGGACGCTGGAGGGGTACGCGGCCGTCCCGCCCGGCGCGTAGACGCCGACGCGTTCGAGCGGCCGGAAGCGACGCCCGAGTTCGCGCAGGCCGGATTCGGCGTCCCCGTCCGCGTCACCGCCGTCATCCCCGTCACCGTCACCAGTGACGAACGACTCCCGCCAGTCCTCGGGGACCTGTCGCTCGTGGAACTGACGGACGTTCGCCGCCGCCGTCTCGATCGCCTCGCGCACGTCGTCGTCGACCTCGTCGTAGGCGCGCTCTGCGGCGTCGGACACGTCGAGGTTTCCGACCTCGACGCCGTCGAACTCGCGGCAGAACTCCCTGACGGCGACGTCGCCCTCGGTCCGAACCCGGCCGACGATCTCCTCGACGTCGGCGCGGACCTCGCTTATTCCCGCGTCGCGATCGAAGAAGGCCGCCCGCTCGTCGGGCGAGAGCTCGGAGATCTCCCGAACTTGCAGCGTCATACCGCGCGGTTCGGCGCGGGCGGGTAAGGACGTTCCGGATCGGGGGCTCCGCGAGTGCAGCGAGCCCGGTCTCGACGGGTCAGAGCACCTGTCGCTGCTCGGTGAACGTGACCTTCCGATCGGCCGTCTCGACGGTCGTCTGGATCGTGATCCAGCCGTCCTCCTGGCGCACGGCGTACGCCTCGGAGTACGACAGTTCGACCTGTCGAGTCGTCGTGTACGACTCGCCCGCTTCGAGCGTGCCCACGGGCTCCTCGCCGCGCCAGACCTCCTCGCCGTCGGTTCCCTGCCCGGCGACGATCCGACTGTAGACCGTGATGTCCTCGGCGGTCGCGTCCTGCTGGTTGGTCAGCGTCGTGGTGACGTCCCGGCAGGTCGTCCCGCACTCCTCGATGTTCTCGATGACGAACCCGAACGGGGGAGTCGGCGTCTCGGCTCCGTCCGAAGCCGTTCCGGTCGATTCGCTGTCCGCGCTGCCCTGTGCCGTTTCCTGCGGCGTCGACGTCGCCGTCGGGAACTCTCCGCTCTCCGCCTCGTCGCCGCCGGGCAGGACGTCGCCGCCGACGACGACGGCCCCCGCGACGACCGCGACGAGGAGCGCGAGCACGACGATTGGTGTTCCGTTCATACGTGGGTGTTGTCGGTGTGTTCGTGTGTTCGAAGTGGCCGCCGTTCTCGGCGGACGCGTGTTTGGGACGCCACTGCCGACGACCTCGTGTTGTTCGTCGGTGAGGACGGACCCCGGATAGGAGTACCGGTGTCAGCGGGGTTCGCTGTTCTCGAAACTGCGGCTCCCGTGCGCCGTTCAGCTCTCACCGTCGGTGGCCGTGTCGCCGTCGCCGGCCGTGTCGTCGTCGCCGGCGTCATCGCCGTTACCGGCCACGTCGCTCACCGCCGGACCGAGCGCGTCCAGCGACCCGTCGAGGAACTGGTTTATGCGCTCGTGGACATCCGAGACGAAGTCCGGAACGGCGCCCGGGAGGTCACCCGGCGGCCCGGCCTGCGCGGCGGCGCCCGATCCCGCCCGCTCGGACGCGTCCGCGGCGCTCGCCGCAGCGCCGTCGTCTCCCGTGGCTGTGCTTCCCGGTGTCGCCGCCGCCGCGCCCGTCGCCACGATGAGTGCAGCGAGCGCGACAGCGAGTAGCTTCGTTCGGTTCATCGGTGATCTGCATCCTCACCGTGACCGTGAACCGACCTAAAGCGTCGAGTCGCTGAACCGGGTTTTCGCCCCGTTTTCACGGGTTTCGTCCGGATTAGCCGGGGTTGAATCGGATTTAATTCGGCGCAACCGTCACGGAAGTCGAGGCGCTCCCGATCACCCCGTGATCGCGCTCGCGCGAGGACGGCCGCAGGTGCGCCAGTCGGCGGCGACTCACGGGTGCGTCCAGTAGGTGACCGACTCCTCGGGAGCGTGGTCGTCGACGCGCGCGAAGCCGATCCGCTCGAACTGGACGACGTCGTCGACCGCCGTCTCGGCGAAGTCGGGCTCGGCGACGCCGGTCACGTCGCCGTCGGGCGTCCGCATTCGGACGTCGATATTGTCCTCGGCGGGCGCCCAGTGGACGACGTCGACGTCGCCGTCGCGGACCACGTCGATGTCGTCGCCGGTCGCGACGAGCGCGTCCGCGTCGCCGTCGCCGGTCGCATCCCCGCGCGCCTCCCGCCGGACGCACGCGTAGCCCTTCAGCCAGACGCGCTCGCCCGCGGCGGGGACGTCTTCGGGTTCGAGGACGACGCCGCCGGTCGCGGGGACCGTCCGCTCGCCGCGCTCCTCGTGGTCCGGGTGGAGCGGCGGGTGGCCGGCGTCGGGACCGCCCTCGACGTCGAAGCGCTCGCCGTCGCGGACGAGGAAGTACCGCTCGGCGTCGTCGTCGACGAGTTCTCGGTTCGCCGCGTAGATCGAACTCATCGAGAGGTCGACGTTCGAGGTCGACGTCCCGAGGCCGATCAGCGCGTCCACGACGGCCTCGCCGCGGATGCCGCGCCGCCGGAGGCTCTTGAGGGTGGGCGCCCGCGGGTCGTCCCAGCCGTCGAGTTCGCCCGCCTCGATCTTCGCCTTCAGCGTCGACGTCGAGAGTTTCACGTCGTAGGCGTCGACCTGGACGTGCCCCCAGTGGATCACTTCCGGGTACTCCCAGTCGAAGTAGTCGTAGACGAACCGCTGGCGCTTCGCGGAGTCCTGGAGGTCGATGCCGCGGATGATGTGCGTGACGCCCGTGAGGTGGTCGTCGACGCCCGACTGGAAGTCGAGCATCGGCCAGCAGCGATACTCCGAGGCCTCCTCGCGCGGGTGCGGCGTGTCGATCATCCGGAAGGCGACCCAGTCCCGTAGCGCGGGGTTCTTGTGCTCGATGTCGGTCCTGACGCGGAGGACCATCTCGCCCGATTCGTACGCGCCGTCGACCATCGCCTCGAACTCCTCGCGCACGGTCTCAGCGGCCTTCTCGCGGTGCGGACACGCCTCGCCGCTGTTCTTTAGATCCGAAAAGGTCTCGCCCGAACACGAGCAGGTGTAGGCGCCGCCGGCGTCGATCAGCTCGCGGGCGTGCTCGTAGTAGGTCTCCAGGCGATCGGAGGCGACGATGACCTCGTCCGGCTCGAAGCCGAGGTAGTCGATGTCCTCTAAGATCGCGTCGTAGGCCTCCAGGTCCGGCCGCTTCGTCTCGGGGTCGGTGTCGTCGAAGCGGACGACGAACGACCCGTCGTAGCGCTCCTTGTACGTGCCGATGACCGCGGGCATCCGCGCGTGGCCGATGTGCCAGGGGCCGTTGGGGTTCGGCGCGGCGCGCATCCGCACCTCGTCGTAGTCGCCGACGTTCGGCAGGTCCGGGAGGTCGTGTTCGTCTCCCTCGTCCTCGGCCTCGATCTCGGCGAGTTCCTCGGGCGCGAGGTCTTCGAGCCGATCGCGCTTCGCCTCTGTCGAGAGGTCGTTGACGCGGGCGACCACGCCGCCGACGACGCCCGGGATCTCGTCGCCGTGGGGGCGGAAGTCGGGGTTCTCGCCCATCAGCGGCCCCATCACGGCCCCGACGTCGGCGTCGCTCTCGTACTTGACCGCGTTGAGCAGCGCGTGCTTCTCGGCCTCGCGCTCGACGCGTTCGCGTAACTCGTCGTCCATTACGCGTCGGTGCGTCCTCCCCGGTAAAAAGGGGGTCGGATTGGGGGTGCGCGAAGGCGGGTCCCGGGCGAGGTGAACCGTCCCGGCGACCTCAGTACCCGCGCGTGATCAGGTAGTCCGCGATGTCGCCCAAGAGCGCGCGCGCCTCGTTCTCCGGGAGGACCTCGAGGTGGTCCTTCGCGTTCGCGGTGAGTTCCTCGGCCTTCGCCTCGGCGTACTCGATCGAGCCCGCGGCTTCGAGTTCGGCGACCGCCGCCTCGATCTCCGCCTCCGAGACGGAGTCGACGTCGTCGGTCTCGACGAGAGAGTCGACGTCGACGCCCTGCTGGCGCGCGTGCAGCGTGATGAGCGTCTCCTTGTTCTCGACGAGATCGGAGCCGCGCTGTTTGCCCAGCTTTTCGGAAGGGACGGTCAGATCGAGGACGTCGTCCTGGATCTGGAACGCCCGTCCGGAGTCGATGCCGTAGCGGTAGAGCGCCGCCACCGTCTCCTCGTCGGCGTCCATCAGGGTCGCCGCCGTCGCCGCCGCGGTCCCGTAGAGGACCGCGGTCTTCAGTTCGATCATTTCGAGGTACTCCTCGGGGAGCACCTCGGTCCGCTTCTCGAACTCGATGTCGAGCGCCTGACCCTCGCAGATCTGCGTGCAGGTCGTCGCGAGCCGTCGGACGGCCTCCAGGCCGTTCGCGGGATCCGCGCCCGTCTCCGAGAGCAACTCGAAGGCCTTCGCGTACAGCGTATCGCCCGCGAGGATCGCGGTCTCGGTGTCGTACTCCTTGTGGACGGCCGGCACGCCGCGACGGAGGTCGTCGTCGTCCATGATGTCGTCGTGGATCAGCGTGAACGACTGGATGACCTCGATGCTCGTCGCGGCCGACATCACGTCGATCTCCGAACCGTCGAGCGCCGGGAACGCGTGGTAGTCGACCGACAGCGGTTCGACGTCCGCCAGCGCCTCCGCGGTCAGGAGCGCGACGGTCGGACGGAGCCGCTTGCCGCCGGCCTTCAGCAGGTAGCGGGTGGCCTCGTAGAGCCGCTCGGGCGACTGCATCGGCACGTCCTCGTCGAGCGCGTCGTTGACGAGTTCGCGCCGCTCCGCGATGGCCTCGAGCACCCGCTTCTCCGCCGCGTCCGAACTCATCTCACTCCACCAGCTGGATCATATTCCCGTTCCGCGTGACGTGCAGGTCGCGGCCCATCTGGTACCCCTGCGACTCCGCGAGGTCGACGTACGGCGAGAAGCCTTCGAGGTCCTGGTGGGCGGGGATGATGTGCTGCGGCTGGAGCGCGTCGATCATCTGGTAGTGACCCTCCTCGCGCAGGTGCCCGGAGACGTGGATCTCGTCGTAGATCCGCGCGCCCTGCATCCGCAGGAGGCGCTCGGACTGGTAGCGCTGGCCCTCGTTCGTCGGCTCGGGGATGACCCGCGCCGAGAAGATGACCTTGTCGCCGTCCTCGATCTCGTAGGGCGTCTCGCCGCGACCCATCCGGGTGAGCATCGCCCGCGGCTCGCCCTGGTGGCCCGTGACGACGGGCAGGAAGTTCTCCTTGCCCTCCTTCATGATCCGCTTGAACGTCCGGTCGACGGACTTGCGGTGGCCGTACATCCCGACGTCGTCGGGGAAGTCGACGAAGCCGAGTCGCTCTGCGGTGCCGGAGTACTTCTCCATCGAGCGGCCGAGCAGGACGGGCTGACGGCCGATATCCTTCGCGAACTCGACGATCGAGGAGACCCGAGAGACGTGCGAGGAGAACGTCGTGGCGACGATCCCGCCGTCGTAGTCCTCGATCGAACGGATCGTGTCCTCGAGGTGGTTACGCGCGTGGGATTCCGAGGGCGTCCGGCCCTTCCGTCCCGCGTTCGTACAGTCCTCGATGTAACAGAGGACGCCGTTGCCCTCGCGGCCGATCTCGCGGAAGCGCTCCATGTCGATCGGGTCTTCCAGCACCGGCGAGTGGTCCATCCGCTTGTCGAGGCCGTAGACGATCGCGCCCTCGGGAGTGTGCAGCACCGGGTTGATCGCGTCGATGATCGAGTGCGTCACGTGGACGAACTCCATCTCGACGTTGCCGGAGTCGCCGATCGACATCGTCTCGCCGGCCTCCATCTTCACGAAGTCGTTGTCGAAGCTCCCGCTGAACTTCGTCTCGTCTTCGACCTGTTGCTTCGTCAACTCGATCGTGAACGGCGCCGCGACGATGGGCGCGTCGTACCGGTGGGCGAGTTTCGATATCGCGCCGATGTGGTCGAGGTGGCCGTGCGTCGGCACGATGGCCTGCACGTCGCCCTCGAGGTCGGACATCACCCGGTCGTCCGGGATCGCGCCCATGTCGATCAAGTCGAGACTGTGCATCTTTTCGGTCTCCACGTTGTCGTGGATGAGGACCTGACTGAGGTTCAGGCCCATGTCGAAGATGACGACGTCGTCGCCCGCGCGAACGGCCGTCATCTGTCGACCGACCTCTTCGTAACCGCCGATTGTCGCAATTTCGATTTCCATTGTTGGATCCGAGCATCGAAAGCCACCGGTACGGGCGTCGCCCGTCTGTCGTGGCGAGGGTGCTCACTCAAACGTCCCGTCGTCTGGGCCGGCCGCCCCGTCGGGGGGCGACGCGTCTCGGGACCGATCGGCCCCGGCGTCTTACAGCGCGTCGGTCGTCGGTCCCGCGTGCTCCGGTCGATCCGGAGCACTTGCCCGCGGGAGTTCTGGTACTGGGTGCTTCTCGACCGGGGACTAAAAACTATCCGGGTCGACGCGACGTCCGAGCAGCGCCACAGGCAGCTATCGAAGACGGGTAGTTATCGAATCCGATACTCGGTGGGAAACGTTGACTATCGGCGGTGGCCGATCGCCGGGTGAGTCGTGAGTCAGAAACGATCGGACGGACCCGGCTTTGACGGGGGAGTGGGGCTCTTCGAGCATCTCCCAGTTCTGACTGTACTCACGACGGTCGACGACTCGGGCACGCAGATCATAGACGACTGCAACGACCGATTCGCCCGTCGACTCGGTCGGACCCGCAGCGAACTCTGCGGTCGTCCGCTCCGGGGCGTTTACCGCGGTGATTCGATTCCGCCGGACACCGAGGCGAAGGATTCGGCCGGCGAGTGTCGCGCCGACAGACGCGCGGAGTCGGACGGCGGATCGGTCGAGACACCGGGGCGCGACCGACAGCCGAGCGCGCCGGTAGAGGGCGACCGCTCCGTCGCGGTCGGGCCGCGGGTCGGTGACCGACGGCCGTTTCGACTGCCCGTGGCCGGTGCCGGGGACGGCGAGCCCGACTCCGACTGCCTCTTCGCGCTCGTCGACGCGGAGGGGCATCTGGTGCAGACGATCGCGGAGGCCCTCCCGCGGTCGGACGGCGACGGACACGTCGTCTTCCACGTCGACGTGACGCGCCAACAGCGTCGGGAGTGGCAGGCCGAGGTGCTGAATCGGCTGATGCGCCACAACGTGCGGAACGACTTGAACATCCTCCGCGGCCACGCCAGCACCCTCACCGAACACCAAGACGAGGAAGTCGTCGAAGCGGCGGAGGTGATCGACCGCGTCGCCGACCGGTGGCTGGGGCTCGCCGAGACGGTGCGCGACATCGAACGGCTGTTCGACGACGCGGCGGTCGAGACCGCGACGGTGAGAGACATCGTCACTTCCGTGCAGCAGACGGTCGAACGGGAGTGGCCGGAGGGTCGCGTCGACGTCCGGATCGACGTCGACCCGGAGTGTCGCATCTCCGAACGACTCCACGTCGCGCTCGTCGAACTCTGTGAGAACGGCATCAAGCACGCCGGCGAGTCGGCAGAGGACGGGGGACGAATCCCCGTCTCGGTGACGATAGCGCGCGGCACTCGACCGGGATGGCTCGCCGTCCGCGTCGCCGACAACGGTCCGGGGATACCCACACACGAACTCTCCGCGCTTCACGTCGACGGGGAGACGCCCCTGCGGCACGGCAGCGGGCTGGGGCTCTGGCTCGTGCGGTTCGTCGTCCGACGGCTCGGTGGGGAGATCTCCGCACGCCACCGAGACGACGGAGGGAGCGTCGTCTCGCTGCACCTGCCGCTCGCGGACGACCCGTGAGCGCGGGGTGCGAAATTCGAACGGCGAGAGCCGAACCGAACGGCGGTGGTCGAGAGTTCCGTGTCGGGGCCACAGACCGACACGCGACGGCGCGGTCGGTCCCGCAGTATGTCCGGCACATTTAATACCGAAACGGGCGGCGCTTGGGGTATGAGCGGACGACCCCTCGACGTCCTCGAAGCCGCACTCGAAGACGCCGTCACGGTCACGTTGAAGGACGGCACCGCATACTACGGCACGCTCGCCGGCTACGACCAACACATGAACGCCGTCCTTGAGCCACCGGTGGACGTCGAGGACGTCGCAGTCGGCGAACTGGAGGTCACAGCGGTCGAAGACACAACGATTATACGCGGCGACAACGTCGTGACGATACAAACATGACGGGCGCAGGAACCCCCAGTCAAGGAAAGAAGAACAAGACGACGCACGTCAAGTGCCGCCGCTGCGGCGAGAAGTCCTACCACGTAAAAAAGAAGGTCTGCTCCTCGTGCGGCTTCGGCAAGTCGGCGAAGCGTCGTGACTACGAGTGGCAGTCGAAGTCCGGCGACAACTGATCGAGACGCCCCGTCTTCTCGTCTCCTTTTCATCCGCGCCGCTGGAGTCCGTCGAAGCGCTTTCGCTCCTCGTGTGTCAGTAGTTCACACTCCCCGATCGGGATGAGGGATACCTTTGGCGATGGAGCCCCCGCGTTCGGGTATGAATGCGGACCACCACGACAGCGACGACGGGGAAGGCGATCACGGACACGGCTCTCACGACCACGAGGAGACGGCCGATCACGGTCACAGCGGATCGGACAGTCCCGACCGCGGTTCTCACGATCATACCCACGGAAACCACGGTCACGACCACGACGGCCACGCTCACGACCACGACGACCACGACGGCCACGCTCACGACCACGACGACCACGACGGCCACGCTCACGACCACGACGACCACGACGGCCACGCTCACGACCACGACGACCACGACGGCCACGCTCACGACCACGACGACCACGACGGCCACGACCACCACGCTCACGACGTCAGTTCCCTCGGTGCCGCTGTCGTGACCGTCTCGACGTCGCGGACGCTCGAGGACGACCCCGCGGGCGACGCCGTCGCGGCGGCGTTCGAGTCCGCCGGGCACGAGGTCGCCCTCAGGGAGGTCGTCGGCGACGACTTCGACGCGCTCCAGTCGGCGGTCGACCGACTCGTCGACCGCGACGACGTCGACGCGGTCGTCACGACCGGCGGGACGGGCGTCACCCCCGACGACGTGACCATCGAGGCGGTCAGCGGCCTCTTCGGAAAGGAACTGCCGGGGTTCGGCGAGCTGTTCCGCCGCTACTCCGAGGACGAGATCGGGACCCGCGTGGTGGGAACGCGGGCGACGGCGGGGACGGTCCAGGGCGTCCCCGTGTTCTGCCTGCCCGGCAGCGAGAACGCCGCCCGACTCGGCAGCGAGGAGATCATCGTTCCCGAAGCGCCGCATCTCGCGGGGTTGGCGACGCGCCCGGAGGAGTGAGCCGCGGGGCGGAAACCGCTGGCGAACAGTCGACACACGCTGGGGGTCGCCCCCGTCTCCGCGTCGACGTGTCGAGCAACCGCGGCCCGACGCGGAGTGACTGTCAGATCACACCGCCGTTGGCCCCGCCTTCGTATATAAACGTTCGTCGGCGCCGACCCGACTTCTCGGACCGTCTGATCGGCCCGAGGGAATCCCTCCGGGGCCCGAGACGTGAACCGGTCCACGCCGAAGATCGCGTTCCGTGTCACCGAGAGACGTTATGCGTGGCCTTTTAATGCCGTTGCGACCACGCTTTGGGTATGAGCAAGCAGGAACAACCCGAACGCGAGGACGGCGCGGACGAGGAGCCGTTCTCGACAGGCAAGGATCCGGATCTCCCCAGCACGGACGTCACGGAGGGCCCGGACAAAGCGCCCCACCGCGCGATGTTCCGCGCGATGGGATTCGACGACGAGGACCTCGGCTCGCCGATGGTCGGCGTCGCCAACCCCGCCGCGGACATCACCCCGTGTAACGTCCACCTCGACGACGTCGCCGACGCCGCGATCGAGGGGATCGAGGACGCCGGCGGGATGCCGATCGAGTTCGGGACGATCACCATCTCCGACGCCATCTCGATGGGCACCGAGGGGATGAAGGCGTCGCTGATCTCCCGGGAGGTCATCGCCGACTCCGTCGAACTCGTCGCCTTCGGCGAGCGGATGGACGCCCTCGTCACCGTCGCCGGCTGCGACAAGAACCTCCCGGGGATGATGATGGCCTCGATCCGGACGGACCTGCCCTCGGTGTTCCTCTACGGCGGGTCGATCATGCCCGGCGAGCACGACGGCCGCGACGTCACCATCCAGAACGTCTTCGAGGGCGTCGGCACCTACGCCGAGGGCGAGATGGACGCCGACGAACTCGACGACCTGGAACGCCACGCCTGCCCGGGCGCGGGCTCCTGCGGCGGGATGTTCACCGCGAACACGATGGCGTCCATCGCGGAGGCGCTCGGGATGGCGCCGCTGGGGACCGCCGACGCCCCCGCAGAGGCCCCGGAGCGCTACGAGGTGGCGCGACGCTCCGGCGAGGCCGTCCTCAACGCCGTCGCGAACGGCATCCGTCCCTCCGATATCCTCTCGAAGAAGTCCTTCGAGAACGCCATCGCCCTGCAGGTCGCGATCGGCGGCTCGACCAACGCCGTGCTCCACCTGCTCGCGCTCGCCGCCGAGGCCGACATCGACCTCTCGATCGAGGAGTTCGACGAGATTTCGCGAAAGACGCCGAAGATCGCGAACCTCCAGCCGGGCGGAACGAAGACGATGAACGACCTCCACGAGGAGGGCGGCGTTCCCGTCGTGATCCGTCGCCTGCTCGATGCGGGGCTGTTCCACGGCGACGCGATGACCGTCACCGGGCGCACGATCGAGGAGGAACTCGACGAACTGGACCTGCCCGACGACGACGAGATCGGGGGCGACTTCATCTACACCGTCGACGAGCCCTACCAGGAGGAGGGGGCGATCAAGATCCTCACCGGGAACCTCGCGCCCGACGGCGCGGTGCTGAAGGTGACCGGCGACGACAAGTTCCACCACCAGGGTCCCGCACGGGTCTTCGAGGGCGAAGAGGACGCGATGGAGTACGTCCAGGAGGGCCACATCGAATCCGGCGACGTCATCGTCATCCGCAACGAGGGCCCCCAGGGCGGGCCCGGGATGCGCGAGATGCTCGGCGTCACGGCCGCGGTCGTCGGCCAGGGTCACGAGGACGACGTCGCCCTGTTGACCGACGGCCGCTTCTCCGGTGCGACTCGCGGCCCGATGGTCGGCCACGTCGCGCCCGAGGCCGCCGTCGGCGGCGCGATCGGACTGATCGAGGACGGCGACGAGATCACCGTCGACATCCCCGAGCGCGAACTCTCCGTCGACCTTTCGGAATCTGAGCTCGACGCCCGACGCGAGGAGTGGGAGCCGCGCGAACCGGCCTACACCTCCGGCGTGCTCGCGAAGTACGGCAACGACTTTGGATCGGCCGCCAACGGCGCGGTGACGAACCCCGGCGCGAAGGAGTAGCGAATCGGGACCCGCCTCCGAACGTCGGAGGCGTCAGGCGGATCGCCGCGGACGTCCGCCAGATCTTTTTGCTGCTGGCATCGTGTGTCCCCCGTACTGATGATCGTACTCCACGCGGCCTTCCCGATCAAACCCGAGAAGCGTTCCGAGGCGCTGGACCTCGCGAGGGATCTCGTCGAGCAGTCGAACCGGGAGGCGGGGATGATCGACTACCGGGCGGCGACGGACGTCCGAGACGAGAACGTCGTCCGGTTCTTCGAGCAGTACGAGGACGCCGAGGCGTTCGAGTCTCACACGGAGACCGACCACTTCCGGGAGTTCGAGGCCGCCCTGGACGACCTGCTGGCGGGCGAGCCCGAGGTCGTCAGGTTCGACGTGGAATCGGCCGCAGAACTCGAACTGTAGAGCCGACCGCGGCCGTTCGATCCTCAGAGCTTCCGCACTTCCCCGAGCAGTTCCTCGTAGTCGGGTTCGTTCGTCGGGTCGTCGGCGACCCAGCTGTAGGCGACGATCCCCTCGTCGTCGAGGACGAACACGGCGCGGTTGGCGATGCCGTACAGTCCCAGATCGGGGATGTCCATCTTGAGGCCGTACGCCTCGATGGCGTCGCCGGCCATATCGCTCACGAGGTCGAACTCCAGGTCGTACTCGTCGGCGAACGCGCCGAGCGAGAACGCCGAGTCGGCGCTCACGCCGAGCAGCGTCGCGCCCGCGGCCGCGA
Source organism: Halobellus limi (assembly GCF_004799685.1). Taxonomy (NCBI): domain Archaea; kingdom Methanobacteriati; phylum Methanobacteriota; class Halobacteria; order Halobacteriales; family Haloferacaceae; genus Halobellus; species Halobellus limi. The sequence continues at coordinate 1,018,645 of NZ_CP031311.1, read as the reverse complement.
AGTCGTCGTGGTGCTCCTGCAGCGCCACCATCTCGTTGGAACACGGGGGAGTGAACGCACCGGGGAAGAACGCGAGCACGACGGGACCGTCGCCGAGGTGGTCGGCGAGGTCGAACGACTCGTGGTCGCTGCCCTTGTACGTCGCGGTGAACGTCGGTGCCTCGTCGCCGATCGCCGGTGACGATGTCATTGCGCTAGCGGGGTTCGATCGCCACGGACGAAAAGATACTGGGTCAGATGTTCGGGTGGTACGGTGCTGCCGCCGTCGCGGACCGGCGAGCGCGTCGAAGAAGAGACGGATTCAGAAAACGGAACAGCTCCGGACAGCGTGATCAACGTGAGGCGCTCACGGTCGTCGCAAGCGGCTGTCGCGTCCGAGGAGTAGTCCCGCGAGGCGGGCCGGCAGAATCGGAGGTTCCGCTGGAAGCCGGCCCGTAACGCCGGCGACGAACGCGAGCCGGGGGCTTTTTCATCCGCCGTGAGACGCTGCGCGTCTCACGAGCCTTGCTTCGCTTCGCTCAGCAAGACAGGTTTTTGCGCGGTGGGTTCCCGCAGCGAACGCAGTGAGCGAGGAAACCCACCGCTGGAAAAAGGTGGGTTCTTAGACCCAGCCCTCTTCGACGAGCAGTTCGCCGTTGAGGAGCGACGCGCCGGCCGCGCCGCGGATCGTGTTGTGCGCGAGGCAGTTGTACTGCACGCCGTTCGTCGTCTCCTGCAGGCCGCCGGCGGAGATCTGCATCCCGTCGCCGCGCTCGCGGTCGAGTCGGGGTTGCGGCCGGTCGAAGTCCTCGAAGACGTGGATGAGCGGCTCGGGCGAGGAGGGGAGATCGACGCTCGGGTACTCGCGCATCGCCGCGGCCGCCTCGTCGACGGAGACGTCCTCGGCGGTCTCGGCGAAGACGTTCTCGAGGTGGCCGTCCAGGGTCGGAATCCGGTTACACGAGGCCGAAACGTCCATCCCGTGGAGTTCGAGCTCCGCGCCGTCGAACGCGCCGAGGAGCTTCCGCGATTCGGTCTCCATCTTGTCGTCCTCGCCGCTGATGTGGGGGATGGCGTTGTCGATGATCTCCATCGAGGTGACGCCGGAGTAGCCCGCCCCCGAGACGGCCTGCAGGGTCGAGACCTGCACGGCTTCGAGGCCGAACTGGTCCAGTGCCGCGAGCGTCGGGACCATCGTGATCGTCGAGCAGTTCGGGTTCTTGACGAGGGCGCCGTCCCAGCCGCGCTCCTCGCGCTGGACCTCGATCAGGTCGAGGTGGTCGGGGTTGATCTCCGGAATCGTCAGCGGCACGTCCGGGGCCATCCGGTCGTTCGAGGAGTTCGAGGAGACGACGTAGCCCGCCTCGAGGAAGTCGGGTTCGACGTCGGCCGCGACGCCCGAGGGGAGCGACGAGAAGAGCAGGTCGACGTCGTCGGGGACGTCTTCCGGCGTGGTCGCGCCGACGGTCATCTCCGCGACGTCGTCGGGGATCGGCGTGTTCACGCGCCACTTCGCCGCCTCGCGGTACGACTTGCCCGCGCTCGACTCCGACGCGGTGAGCGCCGCGAGCTCGAAGGTCGGGTGGTCTTCGAGGAGCTGGATGAATCGCTGTCCCACTGCGCCCGTTGCGCCGAGGATGCCGACACGTACTGACATTAATGGGCGTGGGAGACACACGCATAAGGCGGTTTGGATTCGCGGCGTATTTCACGAACGTTCAAATCCATTCGCGGATCGAACTATCGGACGGACGAACGGTCAGTTGCACCGACGGCGAAGGGGCCCGAGAAATCGACGATCGTCGAACACCCCTTCGTGGGGAACCGACAGATAGAGGTGGCGCGTTTCAGAAGGTTTCGGCAAATGTTCAACAAGGTTCTCGTCGCCAACCGCGGAGAGATCGCCCTCCGGGTGATGCGGGCGTGCCGCGACCTGGGCGTGCGCACGGTCGCGATCTACAGCGACGCCGACAAGCACGCGGGTCACGTTCGCTTCGCCGACGAGGCGTACAACGTCGGTCCCGCGCGCGCGGCCGACTCGTATCTCGACCACGAGGCCGTCATCGAGGCCGGGCGGAAGGCCGGTGCCGACGCCGTCCACCCGGGCTACGGCTTCCTCGCGGAGAACGCGGAGTTCGCCCGCAAGGTCGAGATGAGCGAACTCACCTGGATCGGCCCCTCCGCGGACGCGATGGAGCGCCTCGGCGAGAAGACCAAGGCGCGCGCGCTGATGCAGGAGGCGGACGTGCCGGTGGTCCCGGGAACGACCGAACCGGTCGAATCGGCCGGGGAAGTGAAAGAGATCGCCGCCGAGTACGGCTACCCGGTCGCGATCAAGGCCGAGGGGGGCGGCGGCGGCCGCGGCCTGAAGGTCGTCCGCTCCGAGGACGAGGTCGAGTCCCAGTTGGAGACGGCCCAGCGCGAGGGCGAGGCGTACTTCGACAACGCCTCCGTGTACGTCGAGAAGTACCTCGAAGCGCCGCGGCACGTCGAGGTGCAGATCCTCGCGGACGAACACGGGAACGTGCGGCACCTCGGCGAGCGCGACTGCTCGCTGCAGCGCCGTCACCAGAAGGTCATCGAGGAGGCGCCCTCGCCGGCGCTCGACGCCGACCTCCGCGAGCGAATCGGCGAGGCGGCCCGCCGCGGCGTCAGCGAGGCCGACTACACGAACGCCGGAACGGTCGAGTTCCTCGTCGAAGACGGGGAGTTCTACTTCATGGAGGTGAACACCCGGATCCAGGTCGAACACACTGTCACCGAGGAGGTCACCGGCATCGACGTCGTGAAGTGGCAGCTCCGGGTCGCCGCCGGCGAGGAACTGGACTTCGCACAGGAGGACGTCGAGATCGACGGCCACGCCATCGAGTACCGCATCAACGCCGAGAACGCCGCCGACGAGTTCGCGCCCGCGACGGGGACCTTAGAGACGTACGATCCGCCGGGCGGGATCGGCGTCCGCGTCGACGACGCGGTCCGGCAGGGCGACGAGATCGGCGGCGACTACGACTCGATGATCGCGAAACTGATCGTCGCCGCCGGTGATCGGACGGAGTGTCTCGCCCGTTCGGAGCGGGCGCTCTCGGAGTTCGAGATCGAGGGGCTCGCGACCATCGTTCCCTTCCACCGGCTGATGCTGACCGACGAGGCGTTCCGCGCGGGCGAACACTCCACGAAGTACCTCGACGAGGAACTCGACCGGACGCGGATCGACCGCGCGGTCGAGAAGTGGGGCTCGGCCGACGCGTCGGCGGGGAGCGACGGAGACGGGAGCGACGGAAGCGGCGACGACGCCGACGACGATGCTAGCGACGACGTGACCGAGCGGGAGTTCACCGTCGAGGTCAACGGGAAGCGCTTCGAGGTCAATCTCGAAGAGCGGGGCGCACCACCCGTACCGGACCTCGACGCCGTCGGGAACGGCGGTTCGGCCGCCGGCGGGGGCGGTCGGACCCGCTCGCGACCCGACGAGGCAACCGGCGACGACGAGAGCGAGGTCGTCGTCGAGGGCGACGGCGAGCAGGTCACCGCGGAGATGCAGGGGACGATCCTCTCGGTCGACGTCGCGGAGGGCGAAGAGGTCGCCGCCGGCGACGTGGTCTGCGTGCTCGAGGCGATGAAGATGGAGAACGACGTCGTCACCGAGCGCGGCGGCACCGTCACGCGGGTCCTCGTCGAGGAGGGCGACAGCGTGGACATGGACGACGTGCTCGTCGTCCTGGAGTGAGGACGGAGAGGAGAACCCGATGAACGACACGCGACGCGAACTGCTGGCGGCGCTCGCGGACGGCCCGGTCCCCGGCCCGGAACTCGCAGAGCGGCTCGGCGTGTCGCGGGCGGCGGTCTGGAAGCAGGTCGAGGCGCTCCGCGAGGAGGGGTTCGACGTCGAGAGCGGCGACGACGGCTACCGGGTCGACTCGGTCCCGGCGTACGGCGCGGCGGCGATCGAGTTCGGCCTCGACGCGCCATACGAGATCGAGTACCACGACCGGATCGCGAGTACGAACGACCGCGCCCGGGAACTCGCCGCCGAGGGGGCCGAGAACGTCGTCGTCGTGGCCGACGAACAGACCGGCGGCCGCGGACGGCTGGCCCGGGAGTGGACCGCGCCCTCCGGCGGAGTCTGGGCGAGCCTGCTCATTCGGCCCGCCCGTCCGCCCGCGGAGGTCCCGATCTACACGCTCGCCGCCGCCGTCGCGGTCGCCCGCGCGAGTCGAGAGGCCGGCGCCGACGCCCGGATCAAGTGGCCGAACGACGTCCTCCTCGCGGGCGAAGACGGCGAGGAGCGGAAGCTCTGCGGCATCCTGACCGAGATGGAGGGCGAGGCCGACCGCGTCTCGTGGCTCGTCGTCGGCCCCGGGGTGAACGCGAACATCGACGCCGACGCGCTCCCGCCGGAGGCGACGAGCCTCCGCGCGGCAGTCGGCGACGTCGACCGGCGCGTGTTCCTCCAGCGCGTCCTCGAAACGTTCTACGACCTCACGAGCGCGGACGCCGACGTCGAGACGATACTCGACGCCTGGCGCGAACACGCCGCGACGCTCGGCCGACGCGTCCGGATCGACACGCCCGGCGGCGTCGTCGAGGGCGAGGCCGTCGACGTGCGGTTCCCGGGCAGCCTCGTCGTCCGGACCGACGACGGCGACGAGCGCGCCGTCCACGCCGGCGACTGCGAACACCTGCGGCCGACTTGAGCGTCTGTGGCCGATTTGAGCACCTGCGGCCGGCTTGAGCACCTGTGGCCGGCTTGAGAAGCCTGTGGCCGGCTTGAGAAGCCTGTGGCCGACGTAGTCACTCCCGGTCGAAGAACGCGACTGCAGAAAGGCCCGCGGTCGCCCGGATGGACAGCCGATCAGTTCCCGTCGCCGCCGTCCGTCAGGGGGCGGCCGCCGGCGGTGAGGACGCCGTCTGCGATCTCTCGTGCCTCCGCGGGCGAAGGGCGGGTGCCGTCGACGAAGCGCGCGCCGAGTTCGTCGACGACGTCCATCACGTCCGAGAGGCTCCCGCGCTCGGAGACGTCCGCGAAGACGTCCTCGTAGGCGTGGGCCTCCCAGTAGCTGATCTCGTAGTCGTAAGTGTCCGTTTGCGAGGCGACCGCATACTGGAGTTGTCGTGCCGCATCAGACGGGCGCATACCTACACCAACGCCGTAGGAGTACTAAAAGGTACTCCGACTCGAAATCGAGTTAATTATCTCGGTTTCGGCGCGGTCGGGGTGAACTCGGCCGCGGACGGACCCGGTCGGGGCGTCACTCACTCGCGCCGGCCCCCGGTCCCAGCAGCTATACGGTGGGACGGCGTACGACCGCGTATGGTACTCGGATTCCTCGGGTCGGTGGTCACGTTCGTCGTCGCGCTGTTGATCGGCGGGCTCGCCATCTACGTCAGCGCCAGGTTCGTCGTCGACGTCGACGACTACGGCCACGCCGTCGTGACCGCGTTCCTCGGCGCCGTCGGATGGGCGCTCACCTCGTGGGTCCCCCTCGTCGGTCCGCTCGTCGCGCTCGTCGTCTGGGTCGGCGTGATCAACTGGCGCTACCCCGGCGGATGGACGAAGGCCGCGATCATCGGCGTGGGCGCGTGGCTCTCGGCGCTCGTCATCCTCCTGATCGTGAACTCCGTGTTCAACCTCGGCATCGAGGCGTTCGGGATCCCCGGTGTTTAGGGACCGCCGAGTCGGGACCTCACGTATGGACGAAGACCGAGCGGCGCTCGCCCGGCGGGCCGCCGAGGCGGGCGCGGCTGTCGCCGACGAGCGGTTTCGCACGGACGTCGACGTCGAACGCAAGGACGGCAAGGTCGACGTCGTGACGCAGGCCGACCGCGACGCGCAAGCGGCGGTCGTCGACGTCATTCGTGAGACGCGTCCGGACGACGCCGTCGTCGGCGAGGAAGCGGACGAGTTGAAGCACGTTCCCGAGGCGGGCCCCGCGTGGGTCATCGACCCGATCGACGGCACGAACAACTACGTGCGCGGGATCCGGGTGTGGGGGACCGCCGTCGCGGCCGTCCGTGACGGCGACCCCGTCGCGGCCGCGACGAACTTCCCCGCGATCGGCGACGTCTACTGGACCGACGGCGAGGGGACCTACCGCAACGACGAGCGCGTGACCGTCTCGACGGAGACCGACCCCGAGGCCTGCGTCGTCACGCCGACGATGTGGTGGGACTTCGACGAGAGAGACCAGTACGGTCGCGCCTGCGGGGCGCTCGCAGAGCGCTTCGGCGACCTCCGTCGGATGGGATGCGCGCAGGCCGAACTCGCGGCCGTCGCCGACGGGTCCATCGACGGCGTCGTGACGAACCTGCGAGCCCACCCCTGGGACACCGTCGCCGGCGTCGCGATGATCCGCGCCGCGGGCGGGACGGTCACCGACCTCGCGGGCGAGCGGTGGCGACACGACTCCGTGGGGCTGGTCGCGTCGAACGGCCGGGTTCACGACACCGTCTTGGAGGCCGCCCGCGAGATCGACGGGTCGTGTGCGAACTGACAGGTCCCACAAACCGCAAGGTGCTGGCCCGTTACGTAGCGACATGGAACTCGACGAGACGGATCGGGCGATCCTTCGGATCCTCCAGTCCGACGCGCGGACGCCGTTCAGCGAGATCGCGAGACAGATCGAGATGTCCAGCGCCACCGTCCACGATCGGGTCGGGCGGATGGAAGAGGCGGGCATCATCGAGGGGTACCACGCGAAGATCGACCCGCGGGCCGTCGGCCTGGGCACGTCCGCGCTCGTCGGGCTCCGGATCGAACAGGGGAACGAGACCGACGCGGTCGAACGCCTCCGAGAGATCGAGGGCGTCCAGGAGATCCACCTCACGACCGGGGAGTGGGACGTCGTGCTTCGGCTGTACGCCGAAGACACGGACGGCCTCCGCGAGTTGATGTTCGAGCAGATCTCCCGCATCGAGGGGTTCTCCCGATCGCAGACGATGGTGATCCTCGCGACCGACCTCGAAGAGCGGGCGCTCCCGATCTGAGAGCGCCGGAAGACGTCCGGACGACGCTGGCGCCCGATACCGGAATCCTCAACACCACCGACCTCGGTTTTTCCGCTATGTCAACAGTCGCCGAACGCGTCGGCGTCGCGCCCGAACGGCTCTGGGCCGGCGGGGTGCTGAGCGCGCTCGTCGCACTCGTCGCCGGATCGCTGGTCCTTCCGGAAGTCGTCTACGACGGGTTCATCTGGCACTACTTCTGGGGGCCCGTCCAGGCGGACGCGAACTCCGCGGCCTGTGCGATTCGACCCGGGAGCACGGTCGAGTACCTGTACGATTCGGGGGCGTGTGCGAACGCCGCGGAACCGGTCGCCTACCCGGGCTACACGCTCGTCTCGGAGGTCGGCTACATGATCACGCTGCTGGTCGCGCTCATCGGGGTCGTCTTCATGCTGCGACGGCTCGATCTGGGAACGGACCGTGAGTTCTTCTACGCGCTGGTTCCGTTCGTGTTCTTCGGCGGCGCGCTCCGCGTCGTCGAGGACGCCAACGACGCCGTCCCCGCCGCGGAAGCGCTCATCAGTTACCCGCTCAACACGCTTTTCATCAGTCCGATCATCTACTTCACGGTCTTCGCGATCACCCTCGTCGCCGTCGTCGCGGCCGTCTGGGCCGCGCGGAGGGGGGTCGTCGAGCGGTACGATCGGCCGCTTTTCGGGGTCGGATGGGCGGTCCTCTTCGTCACCCTCGCCTACCTCTTCTGGCTCGTGATCACCGGAGCCGAGGGCGTCGAGTTCTACCCGCAGGTACTCGGCGTCGTCGTCCTCGGCGCCACCGTCGCTGCGGGCGTCTCGTGGCTGCTCATCGAGCGGTTCGCGCCCGCGGTGAATGAGGGCACCCGGTGGATCGGCTTCGTCGTCCTCTGGGGCCACGCGGTCGACGGCGTCGCCAACGTCGTCGGCCTCGACTGGATGCCGGCGCTGGGGGCCGGCCGGAACCTGGTCCCGAAACATCCCGTCAACGAGTTCGTCGTCAACGTGACCGGCTCTGTCCTCCCGCCGTCGGTCCTGGCAGTCACGGGCGACACCTGGCCGTTCCTGATCGTGAAGCTTCTGGCGGCGACGTTCGTGCTCTGGGTGTTCGAAGACGAGATCTTCGAGGAGAGCCCCCGGTACACGATGCTGCTCCTCGTCGCCGTGCTCGCGGTCGGCCTCGGCCCCGGGACGCGCGATATGCTCCGGGCGACGTTCGGCGTGTGAAACTCCACCCCGTGACTTTTTAACCCGAACGCGGCCAGGGCCCGCATCACCTGAGAACGACCACGCGGCGACTCGCGGGAGTCCGGCACGCCGCCGCGTGGACCGATTCGTGCCGGCTGTCAGCCGCTCACCGTCGCGACCGTGCCACCGTCCCCGTCACGGGAACGGGTGGTACGGCCGGTCGAGGTCCGCCTCGAAGCCCAACTCCGCGGGCACCGTCCGCGCCCGCTCGCCGAAGAACGGGTCGCCCTGGAACAGCGGTTGCGCCTCGGGAACCAGGACGCGGACACCCTCGAACCCGAGGGAGGCGACGTCCGCCGTCGTCGTCCGCGCGGCGTAGACGTCGAGATCCGCGTCGGCGACCCGCTCGATCGCCGCGTCGAGCTCCGCCTCGCCTGTCGGGACCTCCGCGGGGCCGACGCTCTCGGCCGGCGCGCTGGCGTCGGCGTCGACGAACTCCCGTGCGGCCCCGGGGAAGTCGGCGTACTCGCCGATCGCGCCGTCTTCGGCTGCGGCCTGCTCTCTGCCCATCGACCGTAACTCCATCCAGTTCTGGAGCGCCTCCGCGAGCGCCGACCGCGCGGCGTCGATCGGATCGAGCGACGCGCCGGAGCCGACGGCGAACCGCGGCCACTCGCCCTCGCGGTGGACCGCCGCGGCGACCACGGGCACGTCCACGTCCTGCGTGACCAGGAGCGCCGTCACCGACAGGTCTTCCGCGCGCGCCCGCTTTCGGAGTTCCTCGTACGTCGGGTCCGAAACCGAAAGCTCCAGCGGCTCGAACGACGAGTACCACGCGAGCATCGTCGCGTCGCGCTCGACCGCCTCGTAGAGCCCCGAGAGCAGCGCCTCCGCCCCGGAGTTGCCGAGTCCCAATCCCGTCGTGATCGCCGGCTTGTGCCGCTCGGTCGGCGGCGGGTAGTGGACGAACTCCGCCGGCAGCGACACGGCCTCGTCGGTGCGGAGGTCGACGCCCTCGACCCACGGGATCGGCGTCTCGGCGTCGACCGTATCCCACCTCTCCGGGCGCACGAACCGCGAGGGAGCGACCGCCGACGACCGCGTTCGTTCCGGCGCGACGGTGAACTCCGAGCGGCGGTAGACGCCGGCGCAGTACCGTTCGAGCGCCTCGCCGAGAGCCTTCATGAACGCGGCGTCCCAGTCGGGATCGACGCCGGCGGCGAACTCGGCGGCGCGGGCGTCGCTGAAACCGGAGGTGTCGGCCGTCTGCGCGAGGTAGTAGGGGACCGGGAACGACTCGCGCTCGCCGACCTGCGCGACGATTCCGGTCCGCTCGTCGAGCGCCCGCTCCGCGCGCGCCAGCGAGTCGTCGACGTCGACCTCGCGGTGGTCGCGTCGCACCGTTCGGTCGCGCGAGTCCGGCTCTGGGACCGGAAGAACCCGATGCGTCCCCGCCGCGTCGGTGCCGACGACGTCGACGACCGTCCCGGCGACAGCCTCGTCGCCGGCGAGCAGGGCGACCGCCCGCCGTCCGGCGATCGCGCCGGCGAGTCTGACGGCGCTCCGGTCGCCCGTCGGCGATCCGGTCGATTCGGTCGTCGCCGCGACCCGCGCTCGCAGGTCCGCGAATCCGGCACCGGCCGGGCCGAACACGGAGACGGAGGCGTCGAGACGCTGCACCACGCGGCCCCCGACGCCGCCGATCTCGACGGTCACGAGCCGCTCGCACCGGTCGAAAGCCTCCGCAGCGTCGCTGCCGGCCGGAACGACGGCGAGCGTCAACGCCGGATCGTCGGCGTCGGAGACGACGCGCGCGTCGATGTCCTCGAAGGCGGCGGTCGCGGCCGTCGCCGCCGGACCGCTTCCGACGAGTTCGATGTCGTATGTCACAGGTCCGTGATCGGCCCTGGAGGGGAAAAATCGGCGGGTCTCCGCTCGCGGGATCGCTCGTCGTCTCTCGAACGTGGCACGTGTGGTCTCTCGAACGTGGCACGTGTGGTCTCTCGAATGTGGCACGTGTGGTCTCTCGAACGGAGGTATATACAGCACACACTGCGTTAAAATTAAATATCTACTCGGGGATGATTCAACGTATGTCCTCCAGTACAAACGTCCTCGGCGCTACCGTCGAGGACGTCGTCTCCGCGGCCCTCCGGTCGGTCTCGGACGCCGCCTACGTGGTCGGTCCGACCCGAGAGATCGTCGAGGCGCTCGTCGAACTCGGCGTCGACGCCGACGCGACCCCGCACGTCCGCGTGCTCAGCGACGAATCGCTCCTGAAAGACGTCCTGGACGATTTCCTCCTCGCGAGCAACGCCGCGTCGCTCATCGACGACGGCGTGCTCGATCTGCGCGTGACCGACGAGCGGTTCGAGAACACGCTCGTCGTGACCGAATCGTCCGTCGTCGCCGTCGTCACCGCCGGCGACCGCGTCGCTGGGCTGACCACCGACGACGAGGCGTTCGTTCGGAGCGCGAACGACACCTACCGGGACGCGTTCGAGGCGTCCGAGCCGTTCACGCTCCGGACGCCGTCCATCTCGGCGGTTCGCGAATCGCTGGAGTCCGACTTCGGTCCGGAGATGCGGGCCGACTTCGACGCGGTCCTCCGATCGCTCCAGGCCGTCCCGGACGACGGCTCGATCCTCGACGAGGTGACCGTCAGCCTGCTCGTCGCCGCGAAGAACGACGTGCTCCTGTACGACATCTCGAAGTGGGGCGAAGACGTCGGCATCGCCAGCAAGGCGACGTTCTCTCGAACGAAGACCGAACTGGAGGACGTCGGACTGATCGAAACCGAGAAAGTTCCGATCGACGTGGGTCGGCCACGGCTGCGACTGCGACTCGGCGACGAGCGCCTCCGCGACGCGGAGGCGGACCAACTCGCGAGTACCGCTCGGAATATCCTCGAGTGAATCCGCCGGACGCGACGCTCGCTGCGTCCGCGGTGTCGATTCGTGACCGTTTTCGGACCCACCGGATCCAAAGTGGACACACTTATTGGACGGACGGGCGCCGTATCACGTATGGACTACAGCCACGTCCGCGACGTCGATCCCGCCGTCGCAGACGCGCTCTCCGGCGAAGTGGAGCGACAGCAGAACACCCTGGCGATGATCGCGAGCGAGAACCACGCGAGCGAGGCGGTCCTCGAAGCGCAGGGAAGCGCGCTGACGAACAAGTACGCTGAGGGCTACCCGGACGAGCGGTACTACGCGGGGTGTGAGTACGCCGACGAGGTCGAGGAGTTAGCGATCGAGCGCGCCGAGGAACTGTGGGGCGCCGAGCACGTGAACGTCCAGCCGCACTCGGGGTCGCAGGCGAACATGTCGGTCTACCTGGCGATGCTGGACCCCGGCGACAAGATCCTCTCTTTGGACCTCACTCACGGCGGTCACCTGAGCCACGGTCACCCCGCGAACTTCGCGGGCCAGACCTACGAGGTCGAACAGTACGAGGTGGACGCCGACACCGGCTACGTCGACTACGAGGGTCTCGACGACATCGCTCACGAGTTCGATCCGGACATCATCGTCTCCGGGTACTCCGCGTACCCCCGGGAGGTCGAGTGGGAGCGGATTCAGGAGACCGCCGACGACGTCGACGCGTATCATTTGGCCGACATCGCCCACATCACCGGCCTCGTGGCCGCGGGCGCGCACTCCTCGCCGGTCGGCGTGGCCGACTTCGTGACGGGATCGACGCACAAGACGATCCGGGCGGGCCGCGGCGGGATCGTGATGTGCGATGAGGAACACGCCGACGCCATCGACGCCGCGGTCTTTCCCGGGGCGCAGGGCGGTCCCCTGATGCACAACATCGCGGGGAAGGCCGTCGGCTTCGGCGAGGCGCTCTCGGCGGAGTTCGACGCTTACGCGGAACAGACGGTGAAAAACGCGCAGGCGCTGGCCGACCGACTGCAGGAGAACGGGCTGAGCCTGGTCTCGGGCGGGACGGACAACCACCTCGTCCTGGTCGATCTCCGGCCCTCGCATCCGGAGACGACGGGCAAGGACGTCGAAGCCGCACTCGACGCTGCGGGCATCGTGATGAACGCGAACACGGTGCCGGGCGAGACCCGCTCGGCGTTCGACCCCAGCGGGATCCGCCTCGGGACGCCCGCGCTCACCACCCGCGGCTTCGACGAAGCGGCCACCCGAGAGGTCGCAGACCTGATCACGCGGGTCATCGACGACTACGACGACGAAGAGGTCGTCGAAGAGGTCTCCGCGCGAGTCGACGAACTCGCCGACGAACACCCGCTCTACGAGTAACGAGCGGCGCTTCGAGGGCCAGTTCTGCCGACGCGGAGGGAGAGGTCACGCACCCAAACCCGCACATTTGAAGTGTGCTACCCTCACCCTTCTTACTATGACCGAGATCATCGACGGGAACGAGGTCGCCCAAGACATCCGGAACGGCCTGCTCGACAGCATCGAAACGCTGACCGACGCGGGGACGACGCCGTGTCTCGCGACCGTGCTGATGAACGACGACCCCGCCAGCGAGACGTACGTCTCGATGAAACACAAAGACTGCGAGGAGGTCGGCATCGCCACGCGCGACATCGAACTCGACCCCGACACGCCCGCGGAGGAACTGTTCGACACCATCGACGAACTGAACGCGGACCCCGAGGTACACGGGATCCTCGTGCAGATGCCGCTCCCGGACCACGTCGACGAGCGCGAGGTCCTGCGCAGCATCGACCCCGCGAAGGACGTCGACGGCTTCCACCCCGAGAACGTCGGCCGCCTCGTCGCCGGGAACGCCCGATACAAGCCGTGCACACCCCACGGCGTCCAGAAGCTCCTCGCCGCGGCCGACGTCGAAACCGAGGGCGCCGAGGCCGTCGTCGTCGGTCGATCGAACATCGTGGGCAAGCCGATGGCGAACCTCCTCATCCAGAAGGACGAGGGCGGAAACGCCACGACCACGGTCTGTCACTCCCGGACCGACGACCTCGCGGAGAAGACGCGCGCGGCCGACATCGTCATCGCCGCCGCGGGCGTTCCCGAGATGATCACCGGCGAGATGCTCTCTGAGGGCACCGTCGTGATCGACGTCGGGATCAACCGCGTCGAGACCGACGAGGGCTCCGAACTCGTCGGCGACGTCGACTACGACAGCGCGAAGGAGAAGGCGAGCGCGATCACGCCCGTCCCGGGCGGCGTCGGACCGATGACGCGTGCGATGCTCCTGTGGAACACGGTCAAGGCCGCGGGCGACGTCGCCGGCATCGAGGTCGACCTCCCGTAAGCGTCGTCTCCCCCTCCGTCGGAACTACTGCCCGAAACCGCTCGGACCGGAGGGTCCGCGCGGCCCGGCCGTTCCGCGAGGGCCGCCGGGACCGTCGGTCGCGATCGTCGTGTGCGCCCGCTCCGGTTCCGGTTCGACCTCCTCGCCGTCGACGAACCTGACGAACGACAGGAACAGCGTCTCTCCGCAGGGCGACTCGCGGGTCGGGTCCTCGACGTCGTCGGCGCTGCTGCGCTCGCCGGTCCAGCGGACGACGTCGCCGGTGCCCTCCTCGCCGCCATCGTTCCTCTCGCCGCCATCGCTCCCCTCGCCACCAGCGACGTCCTCCCCGCAGACGAGGCGGACGCCGTCGGCCGACTCGAAGTCCTCGTCGGGAGCGGCGTACTCCCACCCCACGAGCGGGTACGGCGTGACCGACTTATCGGAGAGGTACCCCTCGCGTTCGAGTTCGAAGACGGCCCCGCAGTGCGGGCAGTAGTACCTGACGGGATAGCTCATCGTCCGATTTGGGAGGCGAATCGACTTAACGCCCGCGCCGCCGGTACGTCCGAGGCGTGCGGGCTCGCGATCGAAGACCGTAGACAGCACACAGCCCCTCCGGAGGTTTATGTACGAACACGGGACCACAGACCTCGTGCGATGACGACAGCCACGAGGCGTCTCGCGGGTGTGCGGTACAGCGTCTCGTGATCCGACCCGTACCGCCTGTCAGCCCCTATTCGGAGAGGGTCCCCTCAGTCTCCCGGTCCTCGTCGACGTAGCGGAACGCCACGCCCGCCCGTCGAGCGGCCTCCTCGTCTCGAACCGAGTCCCCGACGAACACGGCCTCGTCCGGCTCCGCGCCGAGCCGATCGAGCGTTTCGAGCAGCGGCGCCGGATCGGGCTTTCGGGTCGCGACGCTGTCGCGGCCGACGACGGCGTCGACGTGCGACGCGAGTCCGTGGACGTCGAGCGCGGTCCGGCAGGCGCGTTCGGCGTTCAGCGAGCAGACGCCCTCCGCGTCGAACCGCCCGACGAAGTCCGCGTGCGGGAGGCGCTCTGAGCGCTCCGCGCCCGTCCGTTCGTGATCGCCGATGACGGCCTCGACGTCGTCACGGAGGTCGGACTCGTCGGCGAGGTCGAGCATCCCCCAGAGGTCGTACCCGTCGGCATCGACGCCGGCCGCCTCGAAGACGGCCGCGACGTCTCCGGTCACGACGTCCCAGTCGACGAGGAGTCGAACGAGGGTTCCGTCCAAGTCCCAGACGACGGTCTCGAAGTCGTCGAGCGGACGCGTCGTCGCCGTGGTCGACCGATCGGTCATCGGAGAGCGTACGGTCCCGAGGGGAAAAGGCGCTTCGGGCGCGAGGGCGGGTGTCACGAGTCGCGGGCCCGTACGGCCCGGAACGACCGGGACGCCTCGCGGCGGTCAACTCACTCCTCGGGCTCCCACTCGCGTACGGCGTCGAGGACGTCGGCCGGAGCGGCGTCGAGGCCGCCGCCCTGCGCGAACGGCGGCCCGCCGCCACCGCCACCGCCGTAGGTGTCGGTGACGTCGTCGACCACCGATCCGGCGTGGACGTCGCTGTCGTGGCCGGCGGCGACGACGAGGTAGGGTCGCTCGTCGCCGCCGACGGCGACGAGGACGTCCGAGTCGCCGACCGCGTCCTTCGCCGCCTCGCCGGCGTCGTTCGGGTCGACGCCGTCGAGGACGCCGATCCGCCAGAGCGTGTCGTCCTTGGTGACGGTCTCGAAGTCGTCGATCGCGTCCGCGACGGCGGCGCGTTCGAGGTCGCGGACGCGCGCTTCGAGGTCGTCGCGTTCCGACCGGACGGTCGCCGCCGTCTCCGCGAGGTCGTCGACGTTCGTTTCGAGCGCCGCGGCGGTCTCGCGGAGCGCGCGATGCCGCTCAGCCCCACGGTCGATGCCGCTCGGCCCCACGGCGAACTCGACGCGGGTGAGGCCCTCTCCCGGGTTCGAGCGGTCGAGGACCGTGACCGGCCCGATCTCGCGGGTGTTCGAGACGTGCGTGCCGCCGCAGGCGGCGACGTCCCAGCCGTCGACGTCGACGATCCGGACCGTGTCGGCGTCGTCCATCACGCCCTCCTCAGTCTTGGTGTTGAACGCGACGTCCTCCCGAGCGGTCGCCTCCGCCGTCGGAACTTCCTCCCAACTGACGTCTCGTGAGTCCCACACGGTGCGGTTCGCCAGCCGTTCGAGTTCCACGAGCGTCTCGTCGTCGATGTCCGTCGAGGTGGAGAAGTCCACGCGCACCTTCTCCTCGGAGATGTCGAACCCGCCGTAGCCGAGGTCGTCGAGGAGCCGCCGGCCCGCCCCGTAGAGCACGTGGCTCGCCGTGTGTGCGCGCATACAGTACGTCCGGAAGTCGTCGTCGACGACCCCGGTCACCGTGTCGCCGACGCCGAACTCGGGAGACGACGCGAGGACGTGCCGGACCCCGCCGTCGCCCTCCTGGACGTCGACCACGCGTGTCCCACCGAGCGTCCCGCGGTCGGCCGGCTGACCGCCGCTCTCGGCGTAGAAGTACGTGTGATCGAGCGTTACCGTCCGGTCGTCGACGCCGACGACTTCGGCCGAAAACTCCCGGACCTCCGGTTCCTCGGGGGCGCGTGTCTGCATACCTCCGGCTGTGGTCGTCGGAGACAAAAATGGTTGCAGTTCCGCTCCGACGGGTGGCTCGTCGGACCGACGCGCCCGGAAGACGAGTTTCGCCGCCGGAGCCACCCGAAGGCCGCTACTCGTCGACCAGTTCGACGTCCAGTCGCTCTTCGAGCGCGCGGACGACGGACCCGCCGACGCCGGCCCGCGTCGCCCGGCCCTGTTCGACCGCGTCGACGTCGGACTCGTCGACGTCGAGTTCGGCCGCCAGTTCCTCGACGGTCAGCCCCGCGTCCTGCCGGGCGGTCTCGACGCGATCGCCGTACCCCGTCACGAGATACGGGAGCTGATCCTCTTCGTAGTCGGTTCCCTCCTCCCAGTGAGAGGAGTCGCCCTTCGTCTGGTCGTACATCCGCGCCTGTTGCTGGGCCGCCCGTTTCCGCCGCGGCGTCTCCTCACCGCGGCCGCCGGACTCGGCGTTCGAGGAGCTACCGCTCTGCTTTCGGGAGTCGTCGTGCGGCGCACAGTCCGAACACACGAGCAGTTCCGCGCCGGCGACGTTCGCCCGGCGGAGGTCGCCGGTCGAGCGACCGCAGAGTTCACAGCTGTCGCCGTCGCCACCGCCCCCGCCGCTGCCGGTGGAGTACTTGGCCATAGCGTCCAGTACCGACTCGACAACTTAAAACGTATCCCAAGCGGCGTCGGTCGCGGCGATCGCTCGCGAGTCGCGAGCACCGCCGCTCGCGGAGATAGCGTCGGAAGGATTGTGCGTGGGTGCTGCGTCCCCGAAGGGATGAGCACCTGCATCGAGTGGCGCGAAACGCCGTGCGATGCGTGGGACCGGATTTGAACCGGCGGACCCCTATGGGACAGCGCCCTCAACGCTGCGCCGTTGGCCTAGCTTGGCTACCCACGCTCGCTGTGTCCTGTCGCGCAATATCTGGTTGTCCGGGGTAATTTAAATGAGTTTCCTTTCGACGGCGGAGCCGATCGGCAGTCGGCACCGTTTTCACCGCTCCGTCCGGCCATTGCCGTATGGAACTGCGCGCACGAGACCACGTGCTCGGGCTCACAGCGGTGCTTTCGGTCGTCTCGCTCGCAGCCGTGTTCGCCGCCGTCGGTGGCGTCGTCCCCGCGTCGTTGCTGCCCGTCGTCCCCGACGCGGTCGTCGAGGCGATTCCGCACGTCAACGCCGTGCTCAGCACGACGGCGCTCGTGACCATCGTCCTCGGCGTCCGGTTCATCCGCCGCGACGACGTCCGCCGACATCGGGCGATGATGCTCGCGACGCTCGCGCTGTTCGTCGCCTTTCTCGTTCTCTACCTCTATCGGATCTCGCTGGAAGGCGCCACCGAGTTCCTCGGTCCCGAGGCCGTCTATCAGTTCGTCTATCTCCCCACGCTCGCGGTCCACGTCGCACTCGCGATCGCCTGCATTCCGCTCCTGTACTACGTGCTGCTGCTGGCGCTCTCGCGCCCGGTCGCGGAGCTCTACGAGACGCCCCACCGACGCGTCGGGCGCGTCGCGGCCGCGCTGTGGTTCGTCTCCTTCGCGCTCGGGGACGTCGTCTACGTCCTGCTCTACGTCGTCTACTGATCCCGTATCGATGGGTCCGATCCCGGCGCGTCGCCGAAATGAATGGCGACACGAACATATTCGGATACAGGGATTTGTCCGTGGGCGTCTTAGGTCCGCTATGGCTCAGTCGCAGTCCGCCCTGGAGACGACACAGACGACCGTCGAGGTGCGCGCGACGGGACACGTCCGCGACGCCCTCGGGACGCCGAGGCTCTCTTTCACCTTCGAGGGCGACACGCTCCGGGAGTTCGCCGAAGCGTTCTTCGAGGAGTACGACGTCCGCGACCTCGTGATCGCCGAGACGGAGGCGGAGTCGGCGACGCGCGGGTGGGCGCCGATCGACGCCGAGGACGTCCCGGGCGAACTCCGGAAGAACCCCGACGGCGAGCAGACGCGGGCGTACGCGCGGATCCTCGTCAACGGACAGTTCAACGAGAACCTGGCGGGGTTCGACACGAAACTGAACGAGGGCGATCGGGTCGCGCTGGTCTACCCGTTCCTGTTCTGTCTGTGAACGCGTTTTATTTCCTTCACTGGCGGTCCGGTCTCTGATCCCGGCAGATAGTCCGGTCTCTGACCCCGGAGATCAGTCGTCGGCGCTGGCGGTCGCGCCGTCCCCGATGACCGGCCGCTGCACGTCGCGGTCGGTGTCCTCGCCGTCGATGTCGTAGGGGTACTCGCCGGTCACGCAGCCGAGACAGAGATCGAGCCGCGACTCCCCGAGCACGTCGGCGACGGCGTCGATCGAGAGGTACCCGAGGCTGTCCGCGTGGATCTCCTCGCGGATCTCCTCGATCGACCGGTCCGCGGCGATGAGTTCCTCGCGGGAGGCCATATCGATCCCCATGTAACAGGGGGCGACGATCGGCGGCGCGCCGATCCGGACGTGGACCTCCTCGGCGCCGGCGTCTTTCAGGAGCGAGACGAGTTGGCGGGAGGTCGTTCCCCGGACGATGCTGTCGTCGATGATCGTGACCGACTTCCCCTCGATGGTGCTCTTGATGGGGTTGAGTTTCAGCCGAACCGCGCGCTCGCGCTCGTCCTGTGTCGGCATGATGAACGTCCGGCCGACGTACCGGTTCTTCATCAGCCCCTCGGCGAACTCGACGGCCTCCTCTTCGGCGGGCCGTTCCTCCCCCGAGGCGGTCGTCTCGTTGGCCGCCTCGGCGTAGCCGGAGGCGAACGACCGTCCGGAGTCGGGGACGGGCATCACGACGTCGGTCTCGATGCCCGACTCCGCCCAGAGCTTCCGGCCGAGGTCGCGGCGGGCCTCATAGACCAGCGACTCGTCGATGATCGAGTCGGGCCGGGCGAAGTAGACGTGCTCGAAGAAGCAGTGGGCGGTGTCCTCGCGCTCGACGAGCTGGTAGGAGTCGAAGCCGGAGCCGTCGGGTTCGAGGACGACGAGTTCTCCCGGGCGGACATCGCGGACGAGCTCGCCGTCCAGCGTGTCGATCGCGGCGGACTCGGAGGCGACGACGTAGCCGTCCTCCAGCTTCCCGATGCAGAGCGGTCGGTTCCCCTGCGGGTCCCGGACCGCGAGCACGGTCTCGTCGTGCATGATCGTCAGCGCGTAGGAACCGTGGATGCGGTCCATCGTTCGCTTGACCGCACGGACGAGGTCGGCTTCGAGCAGGTTCCGCGCGAGGTCGTGGGCGATGACCTCCGTATCGCCGTCGGAGGTGAACGCGTGGCCGAGGTTCGCCAGTTCCTCGCGGATCTCGTCGGCGTTGACGAGGTTGCCGTTGTGCGAGAGCCCGAGCGACCCCGACTTGAACGAGACGGAGAAGGGCTGTGCGCAGGAGGCGTTGACGCCGCCGGAGGTGGGGTAGCGGACGTGGCCGATGCCGGTCCGGCCCGCCAGTGAGTCGAGATCGCCCTCGCCGAAGGCGTCGCCGACGAGGCCCATCTCGACGTGGCTGTGCTGTTGGAAGCCGTCGTGGGTGACGATCCCCGCCGACTCCTGGCCGCGGTGCTGGAGCGCGTACAGCGAGTAGTACAACGGGCGCGACGCGGCGCGGTCTTCGAGCGCGACGCCGACGACCCCGCACTTCTCGGTCGGCCCGGAGAGATCCGCCCCCGGCGGCGTCGCCTGCGCCGAGGTGGCGGCCGGTGGATCGTCGGTCGATGATTCCGCGTTCGTCGGCTCGCGTCCGGGAGTGGGGTTCGAGAGGTCCCGCCCGTCAGGCATACGCGTAGCTACGGAAGCCGAGGGCTAAAAACCCGTCCATATGCTACCTTCGGTGCCGTTTTCGGGTGAGCTTATCCACGAACGTGCATTCACTCGACGTCGACATCATCCGAAGAAGGCGTGTTCGCCCCGGCGGTAGTACGTCACGACGCCGTCGTCGACCTGGATGCGCTTCGATTCGAGGTACTCCGCGTCGCGCAGGTCGGTCACGGCCGACCGGACCCGCCGTTCGGTGACGTCCATCGGTGCGACGTCGACGTCTTCGGCCCCGTCGGCCTCGTCGTCCCACGTGTCCGTCTCCGGCGGGACGACCGTCCCGCCGTCGACGAGGAGACCGTGCAGCTCCTCGACGGTGTAGGCGCGGGGCTCGACGGCGTCGAGGAACTCCGCGACCGCGCGCTCGACGTCGTCCCACTGCTTTCCCGACTCCCACTCGTCCTCGCTGATGGGCATACGCGGTGGTCGGACACGGCCGCAAAAAGTGTTTCTGCAGTGTCAGACGCGCGTCGTCGACTCCCCTCCGTCGACAGAGAGTCATCGACCGACCGGAGTGTGAGGCGCCGTCGAACTAGTCGTCGCTCGGCGCCATCGCGGCGGGACCGCTCCCCCCGGCACCGACGTCCTCGGTGAGCGTCGCGTACAGCATAATCAGCATCGAGACGATCAGCGCGAGCCCCCAGAGGAACCCCGTCGGCATCAGGAACAGCAGGCCGAGGCCCTCGCCGAGCCAGACGATGCCGGGGATACCCCACTGTCCGGCGATGAAGAGGACGGTGACGGCCGTCCGGAGGGCGCCCGTGACGCCGAGTGCGGGGACGGCAAAGCCCATCACGATGGCGAGAATCGAGAGGACGCCCAGGTGGGCGTGGCCGCCGATCATCCACGGCGGGACCGGATCCCCACCGGACAGGATCACGAACTGATGCAACCCGACGGCCATCATCACGGCCAACCCGAGAAAGCCCGATGACTTGAGTGCCTTCGTCATATTCCACTCCGAAAACAATAGATAAACTACATAAAATTTACCCCACGCCGTCCGCCGGTTTCGACAAGAAATGTTACAGATCGCGGACCGACGCGTTGCCGCTCGCCGTCTTCGTCGCCGTCGACGTCCGCGAAGGTAACGTTCCCGTCGACGTCGTCAGAAATCGGATTCCCGACCGACTCAGGAGGACGACTCCTCGTCGTCCTCGTCGTCGTCCACGTCCTCGAAGTCGGCGTCGACGTACTCGTCGCCGTCGGAGGCGGCGCCGCCCATATCGCCCATTCCGCCGGGGCCTGCGCCGCCGGGCCCGGCCGCGCCACCGGGACCGGCGCCCGCGGCACCCGCACCGCCCGCGCCGCCGGCGGCCTGCTGGGCCTCGTACATCTGCTTGCCGATCTCCTGCAGTTCGGTCGTGAGGGCCTCGGTGACGTCCTCGTAGTCCTCCTTCGTGGCGTCGTCGTCTTCGAGGGTCTCCTCGACGTCCTCGATCTTCTCCTCGATCGAGGCGCGGAGGTCGTCGTCGACCTCCTCCTCGTTCTCTTCGAGCAGCGTCTCGGCGCGCTGGATCGCGCTCTCGGCCTCGTTGCGGGCTTCGATGCGCTCGCGGCGCTGTTTGTCCTCCTCGGCGTGCTCTTCGGCCTCCTCCTGCATCCGCTCGATCTCCTCGTCGGAGAGACCGGCGCCGCCCTCGATCGTGATCGACTCGGCGTTACCGGAGCCCTTGTCCTCGGCCTCGACGTTCACGATGCCGTTCTCGTCGATGTTGAACGAGACCTCGATCTGCGGCGTTCCGGCGGGAGCCGGCGGGATGCCGGTCAGCTGGAACTCCCCGAGCAGTTCGTTCTCCTCGGCGATCTCGCGCTCGCCCTGGAAGACGCGGACGTTCACGGAGGTCTGGTTGTCCGCGGCGGTCGTGAAGATCTTCGACTCCTCGGTCGGGATGGTCGTGTTCTTGTCGATGAGGCGCTCGAAGAGGCCGCCCTTGACCTCGATCCCGAGGCTCAAAGGCGTCACGTCGAGCAGGACGATGTCGTCGACCTCGCCGCCGAGGACGCCGCCCTGGATCGCCGCGCCGAGCGCGACGGCCTCGTCGGGGTTGACGTTCTTCTTCGGCTCGGTCCCGAGCATCTCCTCGACCTTCTCGTGGACCTGCGGCATCCGGGTGGAGCCGCCGACGAGGATGACCTCGTCGATGTCGCCTCTGTCGTAGCCGGCGTCTTCGAGCGCCTGCTCGGTCGGCCCCACGGTGCGCTCGATCAGGTCCTCGGTGAGCGACTCGAACTTCGCCCGCGAGAGCGTCTCCTCGAGGTGGACCGGCCCGGTGTCCGTCGCCGTGATGAACGGGAGGTTGATCGTCGTCTCCTTTCGGCTACTCAGTTCGATCTTCGCCTCCTCGGCGGCGTCCTTCAGCCGCTGGAGCGCCTGCCGGTCCTCGCGGAGGTCGATGTTGTGCTCGTTCTCGAACTGCTCGGCCAGCCAGTCGATGATGGCCTCGTCCCAGTCGTCGCCGCCGAGGTCGTTGTCCCCGTTCGTGGCGACGACCTCGTAGACGCCGCCGCCGAGGTCCAGGACGCTCACGTCGAACGTCCCGCCGCCGAGGTCGTAGACGAGAATCGTCTGATCGGAGTCGTCGTCGAGGCCGTACGCCATCGACGCCGCCGTCGGCTCGTTGACGATGCGTTCGACCTCGAAGCCGGCGATCTCGCCGGCGTCCTTCGTCGCCTGGCGCTGACGGTCGTTGAAGTACGCGGGGACGGTGATGACCGCCTTCTCGATCTCGTCGCCGAGGTACTCCTCGGCGTCGCGCTTGATCTTCTGGAGGATCATCGCCGAGATCTGCTCGGGCGTGTACTCCTCGTCGTCGACTTCGACGGAGTAGTCCTCCTCCCCCATGTGCCGCTTGATCGAGCCGATCGTGTTGTCGGGGTTCTGGATCGCCTGGTTCTTCGCGGGCTTGCCCACGAGTCGCTCCTCGTCGTCGGTGAACGCCACTACGGAAGGCGTCGTTCGGTCGCCCTCGGCGTTCACGATGATCTCCGGGTCGCCCCCTTCCATCACCGCGAACGCGCTGTTCGTGGTGCCGAGGTCGATACCGAGGATCTTGTTGCTGGCCATCTTGACGTCAACTACTGGTCTAAATCGGTTAAAGGTTACTAGACGTTGGCAGTCCCGACGGAACACGGGGTCTACGCTGTCGTGCGTTTTATCTATGTCAACAGTTGCCAAGTAGTAGGATTTATATCGAAGCGCAGCTCAGCGGCTCGTCGAGCCGTTCGGCCAGCGGTCGGTCGCCCCGCCCGGTCAGACCGCGTCCGGTCCCGCGTCGAGGGCGGCGAGCACGTCGTCGAGGACGTCTGCCCGGCCCGAGGAGGCGAAGAACTCGTGGCCGCCGTCGTACGAGCGCCGGTTCTCCGGCGGCGTTCGCGCTTCGATCGCGGCAGGGTCGACCACCCGGTCCTCGGGCGAGTAGAAGACGGCGTCGCCGTCGTCGAAGGGGCCGAGTCGCGACTGGGCTTCGCGGACCGTCGCGAGGAACGCCGGCGAGAGGCCCCCGGGACCCGTGGCGGCCTCCGCAGTCGACTTCAGATCCCCGATCGCTGCGGCGTCGAGGTCCGGAGCGTACAGCCGCTTCGCGGTCGGGAGTCGCTCGAACGCCGCGAGGATCGCCCGATCGACGAGCCCGTCGGTCCGGACGCCCCACCAGGGGCTGAGGAACACGTTCCGAAGCGCGTGCCGATCGGCGAGACGCTCGGCGACGAGACCGCCGGTGCTGTGGCTCAACGCGAGGTCGACGTCGTGGTCGGTCAGGTACTCGTCGAGCGGCGCGACGTACTGCGCCTCGAAGTTCCAGCCGTTCGTCGGCAGCGTCACGGCGTGAACGCGGTAGCCGGCGTCGAGCAGTCGCGTCAGGAGCCACGCGACGTGCTCGTGCGTGGGCTTGTTACCCCACCCGAGCACGACGAGCAGGTCCTCGCCGTCGGCTCCGCGGCGCGTGATCCGCATCCGGGGCGTCTCGCGGAACCGGGTCGCAAGCGGGAGGTTCACGGCCGAAAGAGGGCGCGGCGCGAGCAAAAACCCTCGGGCAGGGTATCGACGACCGAACGCCCCCGACGGCGTCGGCGGCGCACCGCCAGCGACGGAGGCGCACGGGGCGCTCGCGCGAGCGAACGTTCAAATCACCGCCCGCCCAACGTCGGCTATGGTCACGTTTCTCGCCGGGGGGACGGGAACCCCGAAGCTCCTCGACGGCGCGGACCGCGTGTTCGACTCCGCGGAGACGACCGTCGTCGCGAACACCGGCGACGACGTCGAACTCGGCGGGCATCTCGTCTGTCCGGACGTCGACACGGTGCTCTTCAACGAGGGCGGCGTCCTCGACACCGAGACGTGGTGGGGCGTCGACGGCGACACGACGGCGACGCACGAGGAACTGCACCGCCTGGCCGACGCGGCCGGCCTCGATTCGGGGCCGCGGTACCTCAACGACGAGGCCCAGACCGCCGGTCGCGACATCGCCCGCTGGCGGCGGTTCTCCGGCGTCGCGGAGTTTATGCGGATCGGCGACCGCGACCGGGCGGTCCACGTCACCCGCACCTCGCTGCTCGACGAGGGGCATTCGCTGACCGAGGCCACGCGGACGCTCGCCGCGGCGTTCGACCTCGAAATCGGGTTGCTGCCGATGAGTGACGACCCGGTGGCGACGATCGTGCACACCTCGGAGGGGCCGATGCACTTCCAGGAGTTCTGGGTCCACCGACGGGCGGAGCCCGAGGTGCTGGACGTCGAGTTCCGCGGATCCGAGACGGCCGAGCCGACGCCGGCGGTGCTCGACGCGCTCGACGATCCCGTGGTCGTCGGCCCGTCGAACCCGGTCACGAGCCTCGGCCCGATGCTCGCGATGGACGCCTTCGCCGACGCGCTGGCGTCGACGCGGGTCGTCGCCGTCTCGCCGTTCGTGGAGGACGAGGTGTTCTCCGGCCCCGCCGCGGACCTGATGGCGGGCGTCGGCCGCGATCCCTCGACGGCGGGCGTCGCGGACGCCTACCCCTTCGCGGACGCGTTCGTCCTCGACGCCGACGACGGGACGGACCTGGACCGGCCGGTCGTCCGGACCGACACGGAGATCGGGGGTCCCGACGACGCCGAGCGGGTCGCCCGAGCGGCGAAAAGAGCACTGGAGGCGGTCGATTGATGTTCGAGCCCCGGGTCGCGCTGGCGAGTCTCAGCGGCGAGGCGGACGCCGACTGGGCCCGCGACGGCAGCGACCACGCCGGCGCGGCGTTCCTCGGGGGCATCGCCCTCGACGAGTCGACCCGGGAGGCCGCCCGCGCGCTCGTCGCCCGGGACCGCACGGAGTTCCTCCCGCCGGACCCGCTCGCGTTCGTCGAGCGCGAACTCGACGCGCTCTCGGACGCTCCGATCCGGCCGGGAGTCAACGTCAGGAGCGCGACGCTCGAACCGGTCTCGGCGGTCGCAGCGGTCTGTGCCGACCGCGACGCGATCGTCGAGATCAACGCCCACTGCCGGCAGTCGGAGATGTGCGACGCCGGTTGCGGGGAGGCGCTCCTCCGCGATACCGACCGGCTCCGTTCGTTCGTCGCCGCCGCGAGCGACGCCGGCGCCGACGTGAGCGTGAAAGTCCGTACGGAGGTCACAGGCGTCGACCTCGCGGGGGTCGCCCGCGCGGTCGAATCCGCCGGCGCGGACGCGATTCACGTCGACGCGATGGACTCGGAGTCCGTCGTCGCCGACGTCGCCGCGGCCGCCCCGTCGCTTTTCGTCGTCGCCAACAACGAGGTCCGCGGGGGCGAGAGCGTCCGCGAGTACCTGGCGTACGGGGCCGACGCGGTGAGCCTCGGCCGGCCGAGCACCGACGGACGGGTCAGACGGCGGGTTCGAGCGGCGGTCGACGAGTGGTTCGACGGCGACGGAACGACGATCGACGAGCGGTTCGACGACGGCGAAGCGGCGAGTGCCGACAGAACGGACGGCGGGGAGACGTGAGTCGCCGTCCCTCGCGGCCGGTTCGCGACGACGCATCGAAGACTCCTTGTTCTCCCTCTTCGAGAGGGCGAGTATGAGTGCAGATCAGCGCGACGACGCCGCGGCCGCCGGCGGGACCGCCGCGAGCGACGACGCCGACGTCCACGAGAACGCCCTCCAGGACGTGATCGCCGTCGACTCCGACGACAACCGGACGGGGCTGGCGAACCGACTCGACGCCCACACCGGCGACGGCGTCCGACACCGGGCGTTCACCTGTCTGGTCTTCGACGACGAGGGGCGCATCCTGCTCGGCCAGCGCGCGCCGGGCAAGCGCCTCTGGGACACCCACTGGGACGGCACGGTCGCCTCCCACCCCGTCGAGGGACAGTCGCAGATCGACGCGACGGCCCAGCGCCTGGAGGAGGAACTCGGGATCACGCCCGACCAGTACGACGACCTCCGGGTGACCGACAAGTTCGAGTACAAGCGCTACTACGAGAACGCCGGCCTGGAGTGGGAGGTCTGTTCGGTGCTGAAGGTGACCCTCGACGACACGTCGCTCGATCCCGACGAGGAGGAGATCGCGGGACTGCTGTGGGCCGACTACGAGCACCTCCACGAGCACCCCGAGTGGTACCGGCAACTCCGGCTGTGCCCGTGGTTCGAGATCGCGATGCGTCGCGACTTCGAGGACTGATTCGACGGGAGACTCGGAGAGCGGGGTCGCCGGGCGCGAACGGTTCGCCGTCGTGAGCGCGCGACCGCGCGCTCGGGAGAGCCGCCCGCGACGAGACGGAATCCCCTTTTACGCCCGCCGCCTCACTCGGACTATGACCGAGCACTCACCGGAGCCGGAGCTGTACGACTCCCTCGACGGGCAGGTCGCGCTCGTCACCGGAGCCAACCGCGGACTCGGCCGCCAGATCGCCGAGAACCTCCACGATCTCGGGGCGACGGTCTTCGCCGCCACGCGGTCGATCACGCACGACGTCCCCGACGAATGGGAGCACCTCCTCGTCGACGTCACCCAGGAGGGCGAGATCTCCGACGCGGCCGACGAGATCTTCCAGTCGGCGGGGCGGCTGGACGTCGTCGTCAACAACGCCGGGGTCGGAGGGTCCGATACGGACATCGTCTCCGAGCCGGTCGAGACGATCGATCGAACGCTCGCGACGAACCTCCGCGGCCCGATGCTCGTCTGCAAGCACACGGTCCCGCTGCTGCTGCAAACCGACGGCGGCCGCGTCGTCAACCTCTCCTCGGGGATGGGCGCGCTCGGCGGGGAACAGTCGGGAAGCTCGCCGGCCTACCGCGTCTCGAAGACCGGGCTGAACGGCCTCACGGCGTACCTCCACGGCGAGTACGGCGACGAGGGGTTGCTCGCGAACTCGGTGTCGCCCGGGTGGGTCCGCACCGAGATGGGCGGCGAGGAGGCCGACCGGTCCGTCGAGGAGGGCGCGGAGACGCCGACGTGGCTCTGTCGGTTCCGCCCCGGCTCGCCGGCCGGCCGGTTCTGGCAGGACCGCGAGCCCATCGAGTGGTGAGGCGGTCGGCGGGAGGGTACACCGGCGTCGATGGGACAGTTCTTTGTTTCCGGACCGCGTCGGTTCGCGTATGTCTGAGGACGCGACTCTCCGCGAGGTACCCGGAGCGATCGGAGACTACGCGGCCGGCGTCGCCGGCGTCGTCGCGCGCGGTGCGGTGGTCGTCGCAGTGCCGGCGTTGCTGCTCGGGCTCCTCGCGCTCGCCGTCGTCGGTGGCGGCGTCGCGCTCGTGGTTCTCGCCGTCGTCGCTCCCGCCGTCGCCGCCGCCGTCGCGCTCGAAGTTCCGTCCCGCCTCCGCGAGCGGTTCGCGTAGCGAGCGCCCGCAGCGGTCCCAGTTCGGATCGGCCGCTCGGACGGCGAAAAACCGGAGGGTTAAACCTCCGCGAAATCGAACCCCGGACTGCGCGAGGGTGGCTGAGTTTGGAAAAGGCGGCGGACTCAAGATCCGCTCTCGTAGGAGTCCGTGGGTTCAAATCCCTCCCCTCGCACTAGATTGCCGAGCGACAGCGAGCGATATCTGTCGGACGGAGGATTTGAACCCTGCCAGTCGCGCGCAGCGAACGACGTGAGCGAGCACGTCTGGCTTCGGTTCAAATCCCTCCCCTCGCATCTCGTGCCCGAACGACAGTGAGGGCCGCGTATCGGACGAGGGGTTTGAATCAGGGAGCAGCTCCGCTGCGACCGTGGTTCAACATCCCTTCTCTCGCATCTCGTACCCGAACGACAGCGAGGACTCTGCGCCGTGAACCAAGTTGTGTGTTAAGCGCCCGCGTTGTGCTCGCTCTCGAAGGAAGCCGGATCGGGCTCGATGTCGGCGTATTGGACGACTCTCCGACCGAGGACCCGGACCCGCTCGGCGAGATCCTCGTCGTCGAACGTCCCGTCCTCGCTGATGGCGCCGGAAGCGCGGGGGACCGCGACCTGATGCGGGACGACCCAGGCGTCGAGGGCCCGACAGACCGAGCGCAGGTGTTCGAGCGCCGTCACGGGGAACGACCCTCCGGCGACGGCCAGCAGACCGACGGTCTTGCCCTCGAACTCGTCGAACCCGCAGTAGTCGAGGGCGTTCTTCACGACGTTCGAGTAAGAGCCGTGGTACATCGGCGTCCCCAAGATGACGGCATCGGCGGCCCGGAGTCGGGCCCGGAGTTCGCGGCCGTCGGCCTGATCGTCCACGTCGGGGTCGTACATCGGCAGCTCGAACTCCCGGAGATCGATCAGTTCCCCACTCCCGCCGGCCTCCCGAACCCCGTCGAGGGCGTGAGAGAGCGCCAGTCGAGTCCGACTTGCCTCGCGTAGACTGCCACAGACGGCGACGACGTGTGGACGGTCGGTCATACGCTGCCCTTCCGCTGGCGCGTATAAACGTTTGCCGCCGCGGTGCGTCTCGCTCTCATAAAGATTACTCTCACTTTTTACCACCGAGCGTCGGCAACGGGTGGCGCTCGGCGGGAAGAGACGAGAGTAATCTTTATCAGTAGCTCCGGATCTTCGGCTCGTACCGCTTGTTCTCGCCTTCGAGCAGCACCGGCTTGTACCACAGCTCGGGCGAGCCGTCGTTCCACGACAGCAGCGTGTGCTTCAGCCAGTTCTCGTCGTCGCGCTCCTGGTGCTCCTTGCGCCAGTGCGCGCCGCGGAACTCCTCGCGGGCGAGCGCGCCGAGCGTGATCGCCTCCGCGAGGTCGATGACGTTCCGCGTCTCGATGGTCTGCTGTAAATCGGTGTTGAACGTCCGCGACTGGTCGGCGACGCCGACGTCCTCGTAGGCCTCGCGCGCCTCGCGGATGTCCCGAAGCGCCTGTTCGAGGCCCTCCTTCTCGCGGAAGACGTTGACGTTCTCCGTCATCGACTGCTGGACCTCGGCGCGGATCTCCGCGTGGTTGCGACCGTCCTCGTTGTCCAGAAGCGCTTCGACGCGCTCTTTGGCGCGCTCGGTCGCGCGCTCGACGAGGCCGGCCGGATCGGGGCCGGAGCCGCCGTCAGCGACCGCGTCGCCGCCGGTGGCGTCGGCCTCGACGCTCGGTTCGACGGCACCGGGTTCGACCGGCGTCTCGACGTCGCCGGCCTCCCACTCGCCGCGCTTGCCGGTCGGGATCTCGGCCTCGCCGATGTCGCGGCCGGCGGCGTGGTGGCCCGCCCGGGCACCGAAGACGATGAGTTCCGGCAGCGCGTTGCCGCCGAGGCGGTTCGAGCCGTGGACCGAGGCGCAGGCGCACTCGCCGGCGGCGTAGAGTCCGGAGATGCACGTCTCGCCGTTCTCGTCGGTCTCGACGCCGCCCATCGCGTAGTGCTGGCCGGGCTTGACCGGCATCGGCTCTTCGAGCGGGTCGACGCCCTCGAAGTCCTCCGAGAGGTGGATGATGTTCTCCAGTCGGTCCACGATCCGCTCCTCGCCGAGGTGACGCATATCGAGGTGGACGTACTCGTCCTCGATGCCGCGGCCCTCGTTGATCTCCGTCAGCTCCGCCCGAGAGACGACGTCGCGGGAGGCGAGTTCGCCGTCGTTGTTCGCGTAGCCGTACTCGAACATGAAGCGCTCTCCGTCCTCGTTGTAGAGGATCCCGCCCTCGCCGCGGACGCCCTCGGTGATCAGGACGCCCGTCGAGGGGAGCGTCGTCGGGTGGAACTGGATGAACTCCATGTCCTCGATCGGGACGCCCGCGCGGTAGGCCATCGCCACGCCGTCGCCGGTGTTGGCCACCGCGTTGGTGGTGTGGTCGTACACCTGGCCGGGGCCGCCGGTCGCGAGGATGACGCCGTCCCGGGCGCGGAAGCCCTCGATGTTCCCGGACTGGACGTCGTAGCCGACGACGCCGTGGCAGCTCCGCTCTTCGGGCGTCTCCTCGTCGCTGACGGCGAGGTCGAGGACGTACCACTCGTCGTAGACCTGGATGCCGCGCTTGACCAGCTGCTCGTACATCGTGTGCAGGAGCTGGTGCCCGGTCTCCGCGCCCGCGTAGGTCGTCCGCGGGAACGAGAGGCCGCCGAACGGCCGCTGGCTGACGCGGCCGTCGTCCTCCCTGGAGAAGGCCATCCCCCAGTGTTCCAGTTGGATGACCTCCTCGGGGCTGTCCTGCGCCAGCGTCTCGATGGCCGGGGCGTCGCCGAGGTAGTCCGACCCCTTCATCGTGTCGTAGGCGTGGTCCTCCCAGGAGTCGCCCTCCCGGAGCGCGGCGTTGATGCCGCCCTCCGCCGCGCCGGTGTGGCTCCGTACCGGGTGGAGTTTCGAGACGATGGCCACGTCGGCCCCTTCTTCTTGCGCCGCGATGGCCGCGCGGAGGCCCGCGCCTCCCGCGCCCACCACGATGACGTCGTGTTCGTGCATAGTGTAGTCTCCGAGGTATCAGCTAGCGAGGTTGTCAGCGGCTCTTCGAGGCGTGAGTTCACCGAATCCGGAATCCAGCGTGCGTCTCTCGGCGATAGTCCTGCCCATAGCCGACGGAAAGGAAGACAGAGAGTAAAAGATTCGGATTCGGCCGACGACGGGGGGCGAGCCGTGACCGGTGGTCCCGTGCCCTCCCGACGATTCGAAGTCGACCGGTCCGTCCGGTGACCGTTTCGACCGCGTCGTTCTCGGCTGTCTGATCGAACGGGTGTCCGTCCCCGTCGAGTCGGGGACCGAGTCGATCGCCCGGGGGCGAGCGCGACGCTAGTCGTCGATTAACTCCGGGATTCCCGCGGGGAGAACGGCGGTCACAGAGCCATAATCACGATCGATTTTCAGCGACCACCTCACCCCGTCCACCCGCCCGTT
Source organism: Halobellus limi (assembly GCF_004799685.1). NCBI lineage: Archaea > Methanobacteriati > Methanobacteriota > Halobacteria > Halobacteriales > Haloferacaceae > Halobellus > Halobellus limi. The sequence continues at coordinate 987,606 of NZ_CP031311.1, read as the reverse complement.
TGGTTTTCAACACTGAACGAGTAAGCAACCCTTATTGATGAGCGATTAACATATTTGACTATGGAGTACAGCCCACGACCAGAAACAGTCTCCGGAGCGGTCGTTTCGGCGGTCGCAGACGCGGAAGACGTTTCGCCGCTGGAACTGACGCCGCTGGCATCCGTCCTCGACCCCGACGCCCTCGACGCCCTGTTCGCTTCCGACTCGATGGCGATCGAAGAGGTCCGTTTCGACTACGAGGGCTACACCGTCGTCATCGACGATAACAGAGACGTCACGCTTCTCGAATAGTCTCGCTCACCAGAACTTGAGGTTGTTCTTCACCGCCTCTCGTTTCAGTTCCTGGATGTGCTCGGTCAGCGGGATGTCCTTCGGACAGACCTCCGTACAGGAGAACTGCGTCTGACACCGCCAGACGCCGTGTTCCTGTTCGAGGATCTCCAGGCGCTGCTGCTTCATATCCTCGCCCTCGCGCTCGTCCATCGTGAAGCGGTACGCCTTGTTGATGGCCGCCGGGCCGAGGTACTCGTTGTCGCCCGCGGCGATGTTACAGGAGGACATACACGCGCCGCACCAGATACAGCGCGTCGACATCTTCACCTTCTCGCGGTTCTCCCGGGACTGCCGCTGCTCTTCGAGTTCGCCGTCGGGTAAGTCGTTCGTCTGGAAGTACGGCTCGACGGCCTCCATCTGGTCGTAGAAGTGCTCCATATCCACGACCAGGTCCTTTACGACCTCCGCGTGCGGGAGCGGCTCGATGCGGACCGGCTCTTCGAGATCCGAGAGTTGCGTCTTACAGCAGAGCCGCTGTGACCCGTTGACGAACATCGCGTCCGACCCGCAGACCGCCTGCCGGCAGGAGTGTCTGAAGGTGAGGCTCGAATCGTACGTGTCGCGGGCGTACATCAGCGCGTCGAGGACGGTCATCCCCTTGTGGTAGGGGACGTGGAAGTCGTCGAAGCGCGGCTCCTTCTTGCCCTCGATCTCGGGGTCGTACCGGAACACCTTCAGGTGGTACGTCTCCTCGTCGGCGAGGGCCGCTTCGGCCTCCTCGGCCTGCCGCCTCTCGTCTCGTTCGGCGGCCCGCTCGCGCTTCTTCGCCATCCGGCGCTCCTGCGCGGCGGACGTCGGTTCGGCCTCGCCGGCGGACGATTCATCCTCGGTCTGGTCTGGAAGTTGCGTGCTCATTGGTGGAAGGGCGATTAGATCGGGACGCCTCCGGCCCACGCGAGTGCGGTTCTGACGCCCTGGACGATCACGACGGCGCTGGCGACGACGAGGACGAGCTTCACGGCCGTCTTCCGCGTCCCGGTGAGGCCCTGATTGATGAGGGCGTTGTAGACGCCGTTGACGCCGTGGAACGTCGCGGTCAGGAGGAAGAGGATCATCAGCGAGAAGTACGTCAGTTCCTGCATCCGCGCCTGCGACATCGCGAAGGTGACCTCGTCGGCGTGGTTCACGAAGTGGAGCAGGAAGAAGTGAAAGGCGAGCACGACCACGAGGAACGCGGCCGTGATGCGCTGCCAGAGCCAGCGGCGGCCGCCGGCCTCGAAGGAGGAGTAGCGCTCGGCCATCAGCCGAACACCCCCGCGAGGAACGTCGGCACGCTCGCGACGGCGATTGCGCCCGTCAAAAGCAGCGACGCGTAGAAGCTTTTGTCCTGTGCTTCGAGCCCGACGCCGAGATCGACGAACAGCAGCCGGAGGCCGTTGAGAATGTGGAAGACGGCCACCGACAGCAGCCCGACCTCGAGGATGCGCACGACGAGCAGACTCTCCAGGGACTGGATCGTCGTCGTGTACGCATCCGGGCTCTGCAGCGCCGTCGAGAGGACGGCGATGTGGGTGAAGAGATACCCCACGAGCACCCATCCGGTGAACTTGTGGAACACCCAGGCCCACATCCCGGCCGAGAACTCCCGCCAGCGGCCGAAGTCCTCGATGAGGCCCCGATTGTAAGACTGACTCATACTCTCCTGAGAGTCAGGCCGGACCCACTATAGAACTTACGTGTGCGGCTGGGATACGCCGTCGGAGGAATCGGCCGACAGCGCCGGGGTGACTCCGGACCGAACGGATTCGGTGCCGCTACGTTCCACCGGCCGCCTGTTCCCGCTCGACGACCCGACGGACGTCCGGTTCGAGTTCGACGAGGTGACAGAGCGGGTTGCCGGGGTAGACCACGGGGTTCTCCAGCACGCCGACGAGCAGGCCCGTGAAGGGGGCCTCGACCGCGACGTTGTCGTCCTTGAAGGGGTTCGTGAGCGTACAGATCCGTTCGCCCTCGCGGACGAGCGAGCCGCGCTCGTGGTGCATATCGACGATGCCGCCGGCGTCGGCGCGGATCCACGTCTTCTCGTTCGCGTCGTCGATGACGGTCCGCCAGCCGGGCCAGCGGACGGCCGACGCCTCCAGCAGTTCGTACTCCGCGAAGACGCTCTCGACGCCGTCGAGCGCGTCGTCGATGAGGCCGCGCTGGAACCGGTGTGCCTCGCCCATCTCGACGGTCACCGTCGGGATGCCGACCCGCGTGGCCTCCGTCCGGAGGATGCCGTCGCTGCCCTCGCTGTCGATGATCACGTTCGAGCCGAACGCCCGCGCGAGTCGCTCGACCGCCTCGTCGGACATGTCCGCGCGAACGTGGAGCATATTCGTCCGACCGCGCGTGGAGGTGTGGAAGTCGATGCCGAAGTCACAGGGCGCGACGAAGTTGTCGAAGATGCGCGCGGCCATCCGCTTGGCGCTCGTCGAGTCCTCCCGGCCGGGGAACGACCGGTTCAGGTCGCGGTCGTAGATGGGGAGATAGCGCTGCTGGGCGAGGAATCCGGGGACGTTCATCACCGGCAGGCAGACGAGCGTTCCGGCGAGGTCCGCGAGGTCCCACTCGTGGGCGACCTCGCGGACCACCTCGATGCCGTTGAGTTCGTCGCCGTGCGCCGCCGCCGAGAGGAACACCGTCGGTCCCGACCGCTCGCCGTTGATGACGGTGACCGGAATGCGGACCGGATCGCCGAGGTACGTCTCGCTGATACCGTACCGGAGGTTCTGTCGCTCTCCGGGTTCGACCTTCCCCCCGTTGTACGTGAAGGTCCCGTCGGTGCTCATACGCGCCATCGGACACCCGGCGGGATAAACGCTCGCAACCCGACGCCGCGGATCCGGCCGGTGGCGGCCCCCGAAGTGGGAAGCGTTCACACCGGCCGAGAGTGCCTCGGACCGGCACCTCTTTCTTGGCGTGGTCGTGTACGGAAGGGTATGTCTACTGACGGAGATCCGGTTCGAGTCGGCGTCCTCTCACTGCACAACAGCAAGGAAACGAAGGCGATTCTCAACGCCGTCGACGACCTCGGCCACGAGGGCATCTGGCTGCGCCGGGAGAACACCGCGATCAGCGTCGAGGACGGCGACGTCGCCATCGAGCCCGAAGTGGACATCGTGGCCAACCGGCTGCTGCTCTCGAACACCGAGGAGCCGGCCGAACTGCTGGGGCTGGCGACGACCTTCGAGCGGATCCGCCCGATGCTGAACGAGCCCGCCTCGGTGCTGACCGCGATCCACAAGTTCGCCACGGCGGCGACGCTCGCGAACTGGAACATCAAGGTCCCCGACGCGCTGCTCGCGCTCTCGAACGAGCGGCTGAACAAGGGCCGGGACCGCTTCGGCGAGGTCGGCGTCTACAAGTCCGCGATCGGGACCCACGGCGGCGGGACGTGGAAGGTCGACCTCACGGAGCCGGTCAACCCCAAGGTCGGGAGCCGACAGGCGTTCCTCCAGGACCTCATCGACCGCGACGAGAACGAGCACCGCGACCTCCGCGTGTACGTCGTCGACGGGGAGGTCATCGGCGCGATGTACCGCTACGCGCCCGAGGGCGAGTGGCGGACCAACGTCGCGCTCGGCGGCGACGTCACCGACGCGACGGAGAACATGCCGAAAGAGGCCAGAGAGACCGCGCTGTACGCGGCGGAAGTGATGGAACTGGACTACGTCGGCGTCGACCTCATCGAGGGCGACGACGGCTGGTTCGTCCTCGAGGTCAACCCGACCGCCGGGTTCAGAGGCCTGCACAAGGCGACCGGGCGAAGCCCCGCACCGTACATCGCCAAGCTCGCGATCGAACAGAGCGGCGGCGAGGTCGACGACGAGCGCGTCGAGGAGCTGTCGGCGACGCTCGACGACTCCCGGCCGGCGGGGATGCCGCGCGTGAACTCGGGGCCGGTCGGCGACCGCCCGACGATCGGGTACATCGAGGAGGTCGTCGTCTCGGGGACCAGCGGGTCGACGCAGGCGAAGGCGAAGTCCGACACGGGAGCGACGCGGACGAGCATCGACACGTCGCTGGCCGCCGAGATCGGCGCCGGACCGATCAAGAGCATGACGCGCGTCCGCTCGGGGTCGGTGAAGTCCGGGAAGGCCCGCCCGGTCGTCGACCTCGTCATCGGCATCGGCGGCACGCAGCACACCGTCACCGCGAGCGTCGAGGACCGCTCGCACATGGACTACCCGCTGCTTCTCGGCCGCGACATCCTCCAGCACTACCAGGTCGACGTGAACCGACGATCCGACGCGGGGGGGCCCGACGACGACGAGCGCGAAGAGGAGTACCTGGAGTAGGACCGCCGCGAACGCCACGGTGACGGTTCCGGGCTGCCGCGCTCGAAGCGGGACAGAGCCGAGTTGCCACGGGCCCCGTCGTCACGGGACCCTGACGCCGGTATTGATTTACGTACGCCGAGGTGAACGTAGCCTAGATGGGGAGCGAGCGCGTCGACGGCCTGCCGGACGAGCTCGAAGCGTGGGTGGACGACAGAGCCGCGGCCACGGACCGCACGCGCGAGGAAGTCGTGCGCCGGCTGATCGCCGCACACCGCGAACTCGACGAGGACGGAAGTAGCGACGGCGAAAGCGCCCTCGCCGGCGGTGACCGACCGGGAGCCGAGGGCGAGACAGCGCGGGAGGCAGACGTCGAATCGATCGAGCGGGAACTCGACGAGGTCGCCGAGCGCGTCGCGGCCCTGGAGGCCGATCTCGACGAGAAGATCACGGACGTCAGAGAGCGGGTCATTCAGGTCAAACGCGAAACGGACGCCAAGGCGTCGGCCGAGCACGACCACCCGGAGATCGAGCGCCGACTGTCGGCGGGGTTCGAGAACTACGAGGAGATCCTCGAGTACCTCACCGACGCGACCGACGAGCACGGCTCGAAGCTCGACCGCCTCGGCTCGGCGGTGCTCGCGCTTCGGTCGCGCCTGTCGGACCTCGAAGGCGCAGTCGAGACGCGAGAGGCGGCAGCGGACCTGCGCCGGGAGGCGAACCGCCACGGCGTCGCCGAGGCCGCCTGCGAGTCCTGCGGCGAGTCCGTCCGCCTGGGCCTGCTCGACGAACCGCGCTGCCCGCACTGCGACTCGCCGTTCGACGGCCTCGACCCCAAGACGGGGTTCTTCGGATCGAACCGGCTGACCGTCGGCGACCGGCCGGCGCTGGAGGCCGGAAGCGAGGGGGGAGGACCGGCCGACCGCGCGCGCGACGGCCCCGCGACCGAGGACGACCGGAACGGTTCCGGAGAGCAGCCCGCACACTCGGCGGGAGAACCGTCCGCTGCCGGGGACGGGGGCGGAGCGGCCGATACCTCGGAAGCCGACGCGCGTTCGACTGACGCAAGCGATGATGCCACCGGTTCCCGTGGCGACGGGACGGATTCGACGGCGTCAGAGGACCGATCCGCCGGCACGCGCGAGGAGCCGGATCGGGAGTTCAATTTCGGGACGGAGATGGTACGGAAATGAGCGGGGACGACCGGGATTCCCCCGACCCGAGTGGTCCGGCGGAATCGAACGACGAGTCGGTCGGGGAACCCGAGCGGGACGCCCCGCTTTCGGAGTTGGCCGATCGGATCTCGGAGCGCCGCCGTCGGGAGGCCTCCACGGGAGCACGGGCCGACGAGGGCGACGAGACGTCGTCCACCGAGGGCGCCTCCGACGCCGCCGGCGATCACTTCGACGAGATGTCGGTCCCCGAGATCGACGAGGAGACGCTCTGGGCGTCGCTGGCGGACGACGCCGACGAGTCGCCGGAGCTGCGCGTCGGAGCCGAGCCCGTCGACGGAGACGCGACGGTCCGGACGTCCGAGGCCTCCGAGGACGAGCCGGCAGAGCGCGTCGTCTCGAAGGAGTCCTACTGTCAGCGGTGTCCGTACCTGGCCGACCCCCCCGAGCTGGCGTGCACCCACGAGGGCACCGAGATCCTCGAGGTCGTCGACAGCGAGCGCTTCCGCGTCCGGGAGTGTCCGATGGTCGAAGAGTGAGAAGCCCGATGGCCGAAGGGTGAAACACTTGTGTCCGCGGGGCGAAGCGTGACGCAATGCAGTTCTGCGACGAGTGCGGTTCGATGATGGTCTCCCGGGACGGATCGATGGTCTGCACGAACGACGACTGCGGCGCGCAGGCCGAACAGGACGAGGAGTTGGCGGCGCAGTTCGTCTCGACGGAGGAGCAGACCGACGACGACGTGATCGAGACGACCGAGGACGCGAACTTCGAGGGCAAGCCGACCGCGACCGACGTCGTCTGCGACGAGTGCGGCAACCGGGAGGCGTGGTACACGATCAAGCAGACGGGATCGGCGGACGAACCGCCGACGCGGTTCTTCAAGTGTACCGAGTGCGGGCACCGGTGGCGGGGTTATAACTAATCCCCCACCTTTTTCCAGCGGTGGGTTTCCTCGCGGCGCTACGCGCCGCTGCGGGAACCCACCGTGCAAAAACCTGGAGGGAAAAAGACCGCGAGGCTCGCATCCGCTCGCCTCGCGGGACGAATACTGGGATACCACCACCGCACTACAACAGCCCTTCCGCACCGCGACTGCATCCGCACCACAAGGCGTCATAGAATCGTTGCCACGGCGTTTATTTCACGATCTCACAGCCGAATTAGTCATAAGAATATGTTTGCATACTAAGCGAGTCACCCGGTATTTCGTAAAGTGGACCGTTTGGTATGGCACTCTGCACTGACAACCCAGTACGTAAATGGTTCTTCGCGTGTATCACCGTTGAGCACGGTTTCGGAACGCGAATCCAGGAGACTAATTAACAAGGGACAGGCGTAAACAGACAGTTGGGTATTAATGATATCCAACCAAACACAGTGAACAGCGGATATCACGATACCCCAACAACCGGTGGAAAACAAATCCCAGAGAGTTCGATTCGTCGTGCCACCCTTCTCTGTAGCTCCCTACCCTCCCCCCCTCACCTTCCACTATGGAAACCATCTTTTCGGGAAAGATTGATACGACAACCGTAGCAACAACTGAATACGAACGGTTGAGGGACGGCTTCGGATCGTGAAACCGACCCCCAATCGTACATACGTGGAAAATCAACAGAGGAGGTATAGACTGTGAGCAAAGAATGGGAGCCAGAGAACGTGTTCGACGTGCTCGGGAGCGAGGTTGCTCGACAAATTCTCGCGTTAGCCAGCCTCCGACCCCTGTCAGCTACCGAACTCGCCGAACACTGTGATGTCTCGGAGCCAACGATCTATCGACGGATTCACGCGCTCCAAGAATACGATATGCTGGACGAGCAGAGGGATATCAACAATGATGGCCACCACTCTAAGCAGTTCAAAACGAACCTCAAGGAGGCACGGTTCCGGGTTGATGAGGGGCAGTTCGATATCGATATCCAGCTCAAGAAAGACTATAGTGACAAATTCGCGGACTTCTGGAACGATCTGGAGAAGGGGACAGAAGACGTCTCGAAAGATACAAACGCCAACTCGCCTCACCGTGATGGTTCATCTTCTGATCTCAGTAGTGGGTAAATATGGCTGAACCGCCGGAGTTCTGGAGTTTTCTCGTAGCCAATTCACTCTTATTCATCGCCGGGGGAGCCTTAACGGCGCTCAGCTATCGAGCCTACCTTCGCGTCCAGGAACAAAGCCTTCGTCTCGCATCTGGAGGCTTCGCGCTCATCACGTTCGGTGGACTCCTCGACATCATCTATCAGCTCGGTATTCGTCGAGATTACCATCTTGGCGGACGTGAATCACTCGCGCTTCAAACGATTGATAGCCTGCTGATTACCGCGGGGCTCGTTGTGATTTTTTATGCACTCTCTCGATACTGACTGGATACTCCAGAAACGAGTCGAACGCCACGTTTCGGACTTGGTTAGTTCAACGACAAATCTATTGAGAGATTCAGTGCTATTAATTTCATCTCGATAACTCCCCACAGTTTCGCCATTTGTAACTCTCCATCTTCTTTCTTATCGGCATAACAGAATATCACACGTGGACGATGAAAGGACGAAAACTGGTTACCGGTTTCGTTGTGATAATGCTCTTGGTGGGCGCAACGCCGATGGCTGCGCTTGCACAAGGAGCTTCAGATCCACGGCCAGTACTACTGGACCAAGAAACGACCCATATTGCGGATATCACCGTTGACGGACAACAGTACAGTGTCTACCGGCACGAGAACATCTTCTCCTGGGCCAGTGGCATCGACATCTATACGAATAGTGAGCGTGTCACCTCGGAATCCACTGCTGAAGCGGTACTTACCGAACTCGCACAACGACGGGCCGCTCAAGACCTCGGAACGGAAGATATCGATCCACTCCGCACGACGTCACAGAACGTCAGTACGGCCGCATCTAACGTGTCGTCAACGGCTACATCAATCAACGAGACGCTCGTGTATATGGAGCGAATGAAAACGGTCCGTGAAAACGGGACGACGGTCTATAACGCGTCAGTCCAGGCTGCACCGCAGATCACCGACTTCAATGAAACCGCACACGAAGCGCTTCCCGAACTTCGTTCCTTCGACAACGATTCGACTGCGTACCGATCGAATGCGACGACACTTATTGGATTACTCGAACAGCGAGAAAACGGGACTGATATCGATCCCCAGCGCCTCTACGCCCAATACGTGGCGACACTCGAAGCGAAGAACGACGTTTCGGACCACTTAGGATACGAGGGTATCGACGAACAACTCTCCGGGATGGCCGGCACGAGCGAGGCAATCGCGATGAACGTATCATCAGTTCCCGAACGCGGAAATGAGACGGCTCAACACTTCTGGAGGGTCCATAACGAGTCGACTGTCACTGCAAACCAAACCGCAGCGCTTGCCCTCTCGGACTACGAATTCGATGACGTCCAAGACCGGGCCGAATCACTCGAAGAAGGCTGGATGGATGACTGGAACTCACGGCAGAATCCCGCATCAACAGTTTATCAGTCGATAGCAGCTATCGTGGTCGTTATTGGTGTAGTGGGTGGATACGTTACTTGGCGTCGACGCTGATTTCGTCTCCCCCTACTCAACCGAATGCTGACTGAATCAGGGCGGAAGATACAGCTCACTCTGACTGAGTGAGTTCGGACTCATCAAGTCCATAATCGACATCCTTGCCATACAATCCTCAACGTATACTTCCCAACAGTCTGCAGATCAATCGAAATACGGCGGCTGGGGCGTGTTGACGAGATGTCGCCGGACGATCTCTGTGTGGTATTTAGCGATCCGTGGATTCCCTTTTTGCAACGAGCGGTGCGCCGGAGGCGCACCCGAGTCAGCAAAAAGGTGGCTGTATTGAACGATTCTTGTTTGGGAGTGAGAAGCCTTCTATGACACCCTCTCCGCACACTACCCTCTCTCCACATCGCGATGCCCTGTGACGACGTAGATTCCGCAGCACAAAGAGCGTCGAAGAAACCGTCACGAGAATTTTTGACACGTCCGACTAAGACAACGGTATGTCCCTCCACCACCGCCTCCACGACCGCCTCCGCCCGTGGTACTTCCTCGACGTCGCCGCCTTCCTGCTCGGGGCCGTCGGTTCGCTCCGGCGCGCCCTCTCCGGGTTCGGTGAACTCACCTCCCTAACGCCGTTCGAGGCCGTCACGGCCGTCGCCTCCGGCCTGTTCGCCGTGGTCGTCCTCCGCTTCACCGTCGGCAACCTCTGGGGCTACGCGGTCGAATACGCCAACGCCGGGGGCCAGTGGTCCAATCTCCCGTTTCTCGTCCCCGTCGGAGGCGGCCTCGCGGCGGTGGCGGTGACGTACGCGGCGACGACGAGTCTCGGCGCGGCCGCCTGGGCAGGCTTCTGGGCCTTCGCCGTCGCCGCCGGGGTCGTCGCCGTCGCCGTCTCCCTGGCCGCCGGCTACAGCGAAGCGTCGACGTGAGACGGGGCGCTACCGCGACGACCCGCCGAGGAGTGGTGCCAGGAAGTCCGCCACGGCGGTCGCGACCTTCCCCGCCTGCCCGATGAAGAAGTGGTCCGCGGGGAACTCGACGACCTCGAAGCCGCGCTCTCTGGCGGCCGCGACCACCGGCCCGACCTCGGCGACGTCGTCGCGCGTGCCGTAGAGGATCTGAACCGGGAGGTCCGACGGGACGTCGTGGACGTCGGCGACGACGTCGACGCCGCCGATTCCCTCGTCGTCCGGCGCGTCGGGGTCCGAGCGTTTCGTGCCGAGAGACGCCGGGGGCGCGAGCGCGGCGACGCCCGCGACGTCCGCACCGTGTGCTGCCGCCGAGAGCGCGAGCGCGCCCCCGAAACTAAATCCGAAGAGGCCGACCCAGTCGTACCGCTCGTTCGCCCACGCGACCGCCGACTCGACGTCGGTGCGCTCGCCGCGGCCGCCGTCCCACGGGCCGTAGTCGAACCGGAGGCAGTCGGTCCCGCCCTCGTTCAGTTCCTCGCTCACGGCGCGGAGCCGCTGGTCGCCGCGGTGGCCGCCGTGCTGTGGATGCGGCGGACAGGCGACGACGCAGGCCGTGGTCGAGCGCGTCGCATCGACCGGGCGGTCCACGTTCTCGGACGCGGCGTCGAGCGTCCCGCGAGCGTCGCGGCCGCCCGGTAGCAGGATCGTCTCTGACATTCGGTTTCGACCCGTTGGTGACGTGAGGTTTTAACTCCGCCGTGCCCAACGGGAGACGTATGGGAATCCTCTCACGCGCGTCTTACGTCGTCCGCTCGAAGCTCAACGCCCTCCTCAACCGCGCGGAGGATCCGACGGAGACGCTCGATTACTCCTACGAACAGATGCGCGACGAACTCCAGGACGTAAAGCAGGGCATCGCCGACCTGACGACCCAGAAGAAGCGCCTGGAGATCCAGAAGCGACGCCTCGAAGAGAACGTCGAGAAGCACAACGAGCAGGCCAGAGAGGCCGTCCGGCAGGACCGCGACGACCTCGCGCGGCAGGCCTTAGAGAAGAAGCAGGCGAAGATGAACCAGATCGAGGAACTGGAGGGTCAGATCGCCGACCTCCAGTCGACGCAGGACGACCTCGTCGAGAAGAAGAACGAACTGCAGAACCGCATCGAGGAGTTCCGGACGAAGAAGGAGACGATGAAGGCGCGTTACGAGGCCGCCGAGGCCTCCTCGCGGGTCTCGGAGGCGATGACCGGCGTCGGCGACGAGATGAACGACGTCTCCCGCGCCATCGAACGCGCCGAGGAGCGGACCGACGAGATGGAGGCCCGCTCGGAGGCGATGGACGAACTCGTCGACACCGGCGCGTTCGAGGACGCGATGTCCGACAAGGACAGCATCGACCGCGAACTCGAATCCGGCCGGACGAACGCTGAGGTCGACTCCGAACTGGAGACGCTGAAGGCCGAGATGGGCGGCGGGGCCGAGGAGTCCGACGGAGCCGAAGCGGCGTCGGCGGCCGAAGGCGAGAGCGACTCCGCGGCCGACACCGAGGGCGATTCCGCGGCCGACGTCGACGTCTCCGACGCCGAGGTCGAAGCCGAACTCGAAGAGCTGAAAGACGACGAGAACTGACGCCTCCTCGAGGCGTCGACCGACGAGTCGGTCCGAGCGGTCCGCGGATCCGCTCGAACTCGCACTCGCGAACGTGGCATCCCGGAATGAGACATGAGCGAGGACACGCCGGAGAACGACGAACCGGACGACACGATGCGTCGACGGGCCGACGAGAACCGGCTGAAGCTGTGGGTGCTGCTGGAGGCGAACCGCTGGGTCGTCGCCGCGGCACTCCTCGCGGTCTTCGCTCTCGGGACCGTCGTCGCCGCGACGCTCCTCCCGAACCGGGTCGTCGTCGAAGTGGGCGACCCGGTCGAGACCCTGTTTCAGGCGCTTCTGACCGCGACGGTCACGGGCGTCACGCTCGTCGTCTCGATCAACTCGCTCGTGCTCTCACAGGAACTCGGGCCGCTCGGAGACCAGCGCGAGCGGATGGAGGGCGCGATGTCGTTCCGGCGGGACGTCGAGGACGAACTCGGGATCGACGTCGCACCGGCGACGCCGGCGACGTTCCTCCGCGAACTGATCGGTGCCGCGGGAGACCGGGCGCGAGCGCTCTCTGAGGCCGCCGAGAGCGCGGCCGGAGCCCGTCCCGAGGTCGACCGCGTGACGGAGTTCGCCGACGAACTCCGTCGCAACGCCGCCTCGACCGAATCGGCCCTCGCGGACGCGCAGTTCGGCACCTTCGACGTGCTGTCGGCGGCGCTGAACTTCAACTACTCGTGGAAGATCTACGAGGCCCGGCGCTTGCGGGCGGCGTTCGAAGACGAGGGGGCTCCGAGCCACGGCCCCGACGCGGTCGGAGGAGACGCGCGGGGCGACTCCGCGTCCGAGCGAGAGCTGGCCGACGTGCTCGACGACGTGGTGGCCGTGCTGACGCTTTTCGGCCCCGCGAGAGAGCACGTCAAGACGCTGTATTTCCAGTGGGAGCTCGTCGACCTTTCTCGGGCGATGCTGTACAGCGCCGTCCCGGCGCTCGTCGTCGCGACGAACGTGTTGCTCTTTCACGGAGTGCTCGCGACCCTCTCGTCGACGACGCTCGGCGTGGCGCACTACGTCTGGATCGTCGCGCTCGCGATGGCCGCCGCGCTCGCCCCGTTCGCGATCCTCCTCTCGTTCGTCCTGCGGATCGGCACGGTCGCGAAGCGGACGCTCTCGATCGGCCCGCTGATCCTGCGGACGACGAGCGGGGAGGGTCGCGATCGGAGAGACGGGAGGGAGTGAGCGCCGATCCCGAGCCGACAGTATCAGTAGCCGTCGGCCGCGATAGACAGTCGATGACCGAGACGATCGACGCCGTCCGAGCGGCACTCGATCCCGAGCGACGCGCGGCGTTCGAGCGACGCGTCGAGCGCGAGGCGGAGTCGCTGCGGGAGGACGTCGCCGCCGGGCTGTTCGACGCCCCCGACTTCGCGGTCGGCCTCGAACTCGAGGGCTACGTCGTCGACGGGGACGGGAGCCTCGCGGCCGCGCCCGAACGCCTCTTCGAGATCGACGGCTGTAGCCGCGAACTCGGCGTTCACAACGCCGAACTCCACACCGGCCCCGACGTGGTCTGTGACGCCGGACTCCGCCGGCAGTTCGACGAACTGGACGACGTCCACGGGGCCGTCCAGCGGACCCTCGGGGAGTCCGATCGGCGGTTCGTCCTCGACGCGATGTGGACGGTGCCGCCCGCGGAGGGGACCGTTCGGTACCTCGAACGCGGCGCGGAGTCCGACGGGGTCTTTCTCGCGGACAACATGCGACCCGTGCCGAGGTACGTCGCGCTCGACGGGAAGATCCGCGAGGCCAACGGCGGTCGGACCGACCTCGACCTCCCCGGCCTGGAGACGGCGAAGTCGATGCTCGTCGAGTCGCTGGCGACGTCGATGCAGCCGCACCTCCAGATTCCGGACCCCGACGACGTACCGCGCTTTGTGAACGCCGCGACGCGGACGATGGGCCCGGTCCTCTCGCTCACCGCGAACTCGCCGTTCCTCCCCGCGGACCTGTACGACGAGTGGGCCGAAGAGGAGGGCGCGGCGTCGGTCCTCGAACGGACGCCGCACGAACTCCGGATTCCGATCTTCGAGCGCTCGGTGGACGAGGGTTCGAACAAGTGTCGGGTGCCGCGCGACGTCGACACGATCGCGGAGTTGATCGACCGGATCGCGTCGGACCCGACGCTCGTCGCCCCGCCGGACCTCGACGATCCGGTCGAGAGCGGCGATCCCGCCGGCAAGGGAGACGTCGGGAGCGAGGCCTACCCCGCCTTCGGCGCGAAGCGGGGGACGTACTGGCGGTGGGTCCGCCCGGTCTTCGGCGGCGACGTCCCGCGCGGGGCCGACGGCGGGCCGTCGGCCGGGGCCGACGAGGGGTCGATCCGGATCGAGTACCGCCCGCTCCCGACGCAGCCGACGCTGCGGGACACCGTCGGCGTGCAGGCGCTCGTCGTCGGCGTCCTCGTCGGCGTCGACGCCACCGACCACCCGCTCGCGACGCTGCCGTGGGAGGACGCCCGCGAGTCGTTCTACGCGGCGGTCGACGACGGCCCCGCGGCCGACCTCCGGTGGGTCACCCGCGACGGCGAGCAAACGGCGGCGACCGGGCGGATCTACGACGAGCTGTTCGCGCTGGCGCGGCGCGGCCTCGACGAACTCGGCGTCGGCGCCGAGACGGTCGAGTGGGCGCTCGGCCCGATCGAGGCGCGCCGCGAAGCCGCGCGGACCGCGCCGAGCGCCTGGAAGCGCGCGAGGGTTCGCGACGCCGTCGCCGACGGCGCGTCGGTGTCGGCGGCGATCCGCGAGATGCAGGCGGACTACGTCGGGCGGTCCGCGAGCGGCGTGCCGTTCGCGCGGTGGTGAGCGGCCGACGGGCGTCGGATGACACATCGGCGGTCGAGCGGTCCGCGGCCGTTCACTCGCCGTCGCCGACGACGTCGTCGAGGCGGTCGAGGTACGCCTCCCGCGGGATCTGATACGCCGCCCGGTAGTCGACCTCGCCGTCGGCGAAGCGCCCGGCTAGGTCGTTCGCGCCCGCGACGGCGGCCTCGCGGCTCTCGTACGATTCGACGACGGCCTCGACCTCGGGTTCGAGCGTGAGCGCGACGTGCCAGGTGTCGGTCGCGATCTGTGAGGCCCCCGGTCGCCGCGCCCGAGAGCGGTTCGAGACCAGTATCGTCGGGATGCACTCGGCGGGCAGGTCGTTGGCCTCGTTGAACGCGTCCGGGCGGTAGACCAAGATCCGCCGGCCGTGCGGCTCGTCGTTCCAGAGCGTCCACCCCGCCGGCGGCTCGTCCTCGGACGG
This sequence comes from Halobellus limi, assembly GCF_004799685.1. Taxonomy (NCBI): domain Archaea; kingdom Methanobacteriati; phylum Methanobacteriota; class Halobacteria; order Halobacteriales; family Haloferacaceae; genus Halobellus; species Halobellus limi. The sequence continues at coordinate 972,522 of NZ_CP031311.1, read as the reverse complement.
GTCGCCCCCGACCGCGCCGTCCGGGTCGTCGTCGCTCATCGCGCCGCGTTCGCCCCCGGTATTCCCCGCCGGAGGGGTCTCGCCTCGCCGGAGTCGCCGTCCGGGTATCCGATCATACCCTCCCTTCGTTCGTCCTCCTACAAATACCGTCGGCCGACGGTGAGCCCCCGCCGAGTGATCGGAATCGACCCCCCGGCTACCGGGACCGTAATCGAAGGAAGGCTTATGTGTGTTGATCACTCACATACGTTCAGTCTCGGTCAACCGGATCGAGCGACCGCCCGCACACGCACCGTCAGCCGCAATCGACGTTCTGTCGCCCCGTCGCCGTCTCGTCGCCGTCGCCCCGTGATGTCTCGTTGCGCGTGTGCGCATTGGTATGTGGAGACATACCAAGTGACGGCGCGAACGACCCGCTCGCCGTGCCCCGTCCGCCGAACGGCCGCCGGGGCCTGTCGCTCCCCGAGACGGACAAACAATGAACGGTGACAGAGAAACCCTCGAAACCCTGAGCCGGCAGTACAAGGACTCGGTGCCAGAAGACCTCCGCGAAGCCAAGCGCTTCGAGTGGTACCTCGACGCCGTGTACGAGGACCCGCGGATCGCGCGCAACGCCCACCAGCGGGTGGCGGACATGTTCGACCACTACGGCACCGACTACGACGAGGACGCCGGCGTCGTCGAGTACCGAATGGCCGCCGAGGACCCGCTCCACGACGGCGAGAACACTTTTTACGGACGGGAGGTCCACGAGTCGATCCACGAGTTCGTGAACAAGGTGAAATCGGGTGCGCGGGGACTCGGCCCCCAGAAGCGTATCAAACTCCTTCTCGGCCCGGTCGGCTCCGGGAAGTCGCACTTCGACTGGATGGTGCGACGCTACTTCGAGGACTACACGGCGACAGACGCGGGGCGGATGTACACCTTCCGGTGGACGAACCTCTGCGACGTCGTCCGCGATCAGGACCCCGAGGACGACGTCGTCACCTCGCCGATGAACCAGGACCCGCTCGTCCTGCTGCCGCAGCCGCAGCGCGACGGGGTCATCGAACGGCTCAACGAGCGCCTCGACGCCCCCTACACCATCCGGAACGACCAGACGCTCGATCCGGCCTCGGAGTTCTACCTCGACAAGCTGCTGGCCCACTACGACGACGACTTGCGGAAAGTCCTGGAGAACCACGTCGAGATCGTCCGCCTCGTCGCCTCGGAGAACAAGCGCCAGTGCGTCGAGACGTTCGAGCCGAAGGACAAGAAGAACCAGGACGAGACGGAGTTGACCGGCGACGTCAACTACTCGAAACTCGCGGTCTACGGCGAGTCCGACCCGCGCGCCTTCGACTACTCCGGCGCGTTCTGTAACGCGAACCGCGGGCTCTTCTCCGGCGAGGAGCTCTTGAAGCTCCAGCGGGAGTTCCTCTACGACTTCCTGCACGCCTCCCAAGAGCAGACGATCAAACCGAAGAACAACCCCAGAATCGACATCGACCAGGTGATCGTCGGGCGGACGAACATGCCCGAGTACAGAGAGAAGAAAGGCGACGAGAAGATGGAGGCGTTCAACGACCGGACGAAGCGGATCGACTTCCCGTACGTGTTGGAGTACGACGAGGAGGCCGAAATTTATCGGAAGATGCTCCGGAACGCCGACGTGCCGGATATGCACATCGAGCCGCACGCCCTGGAGATGGCGGGGCTGTTCGGCGTCCTGACGCGGCTCACCGAGCCCGACGGGTCGGTCTCGCTCGTGCAGAAGGCGAAGGCGTACAACGGAGAGATAGACGACGGCGACGACGTCGACGTCAGAAAGCTCAGAGAGAACGGCGAGGAGAAGGCCGACATCGGCGAGGGGATGGACGGCGTCTCCGCGCGGTTCATCGGCGACGAGATCGCCGAGGCGATCATGGACTCGACGCACCGCGGCCGGTCGTACCTCTCGCCGCTGTCGGTGTTCTCGCACTTCGAGGCCAACTTGGAGAACCACGGCTCGATCCCCGAGGACAACCTCGACCGGTACCACCGCTACCTCGAACTCGTCCGCGAGGAGTACAAAGACCGGGCCATCGAGGACGTCCGCCACGCCCTCGCCTACGACGTCGACGAGATCAGACGGCAGGGCGAGAAGTACATGGACCACGTGATGGCGTACATCGACGACGCCACCGTCGAGGACGAACTCACCGGGCGCGAGCAGGACCCCGACGAGACGTTCCTCCGATCCGTCGAGGAGAAGCTGGAGATCCCCGAGGACAGAAAGGACGACTTCCGCCAAGAGGTCTCGAACTGGGTCTCCCGGCGCGCCCGCGACGGCACCTCCTTCGACCCGCAGGACAACGACCGCCTCCGCCGCGCCTTAGAGCGGAAGCTCTGGGAGGACAAGAAGCACAACATCAACTTCTCGGCGCTGGTCAGCGCGAACGAACTCGACGACGACGAGCGCAGCGCGTGGATCGACGCGCTGATCGAACAGGGGTACTCCCCGGAGGGCGCGCGCGAGGTGCTGGAGTTCGCCGGCGCGGAGGTGGCCAAGAGCGAACTCGAGGAGTGAGTATGACCGCCAAACACACCCACGGCTCCGACTCCGACCCGGCGCGCGACTACGTCGAGCGCGCGGACGAGCACCTCAGAGGCACCTACGAGGAGCCGATGAGCCTCGACGCCTACGTAGAGGCCGCTTTCGAGCGGCCGTCGATCGCCGCGCACGCCTCGAAGTACCTGCTGGACGCGATCGAGTCGATGGGCACGCGGACGGTGCTGGAGGAGGGCGAGACCAGACAGCGGTACCGCTTCTTCGACGATCCGGCGAACGACGGCGAACACGCCGTCCTCGGGAACACGGAGGTGCTGAACGGCTTCGTCGACGATCTCCGGACCATCGCCGCCGAGCGGGGGAAATCCGAGAAGATCCTCTGGTTCGACGGCCCCACCGCCACCGGGAAGTCCGAACTGAAGCGCTGTCTGATCAACGGGCTGCGGGCGTACTCGAGGACGGAGGAGGGTCGCCGGTACACCGTCGAGTGGAACGTCGCGAGCGCCAGCGACACCCGCGGGCTCTCCTACGGCGGCGAGACGAGCGGCGCGGAGCGCGAGACCGACTGGTACGAGAGCCCGGTGCAGTCGCACCCGCTCTCGGTCTTTCCGGCCGACGTCCGGGGGGAGTTGCTGGCGGCGCTGAACGACCAGTCCGACGATCACGTGCCCATCGCGGTCGACACGGAACTCGACCCGTTCTGCCGCGAGGCGTACGACCACCTGGAGGAGAAGTACCGCAGGGACGGGACGCGCGACCTCTTTTCGGCGGTCACCGACCCCACCCACCTGCGCGTGAAGAACTACGTCGTCGACGTCGGACGGGGGATCGGCGTCCTCCACTCCGAGGACGACGGCTCCCCCAAAGAGCGGCTCGTGGGGTCGTGGATGCCGGGGATGCTCCGCGAACTCGACTCGCGAGGGCGGAAGAACCCGCAGGCGTTCAGCTACGACGGCGTGCTCTCGCAGGGCAACGGGCTCCTCACGATCGTCGAGGACGCCGCCCAGCACGCGGACCTGCTGCAGAAGCTCCTGAACGTCCCCGACGAGGGCCACGTCAAGCTCGACAAGGGCACCGGGATGGACGTCGACACCCAGCTGCTCATCATCTCGAACCCGGACCTCGACGCCGAGCTCGACAAGTACGCGGACCGGAACGGCCGCGACCCGCTGAAGGCGCTGAAACGCCGGCTCGACAAACACGAGTTCCGGTATCTCACAAACCTCTCTCTGGAGGCGGAGCTGATCCGCCGCGAACTCACCGACGAGACGGCGGTCTGGGACGTCGACGAGGAGGAGGAACTGCGCGAACGGGTCCGCGCCCCGCTCCTCGTCGACGTGCAGAGCGGCGCCGGAGCGGTCCGCTCGAAGGAGCTCGCGCCGCACGCGATCGAGGCCGCGGCGATGTACAGCGTGCTCACCCGTCTCGACGGCGAGGACGTCCCCGCCGGCTACGACCTCGTCGACAAGGCGCTGCTGTTCGACTACGGCTACGTCCGTGAGGACGACGGCCGGACGGGCGTCGAGGAGTTCGCCTTCGACGGCGAGAGCGAGGGGATCCACGGCATCCCGGTCACGTTCACCCGCGACGTCATCGCGGACCTGTTACACGAGGACACCGACCGGTGGCACCCCGACCTCGACGTCGAGCGGGTCGTCCTCCCCGAGGACGTCCTCGACGCGATGGCCCAGGGGTTACACGACGCGCCGGTCTTCTCGCGCTCCGAGCGCGCGGAGTACGAGGGGCGGGTCGCGATGGCCAAGGAGTACGTCCTCGACAGGCAGGAGGAGGACGTCCTCGCGGCGCTGCTCGCGGAGCACTCGGTCGAACGCGAGACCGTCGCCGAGTACGTCGAGCACGTCTACGCGTGGGACGGCGACGAGCAGGTCGAGACGATCCACGGCTCGATCGACCCGGACCCGCTGCGGATGAAGCTCTTCGAGACCGAACAGCTGGGCCGGTTCGACGAGGACGACTACCTCGGCAACCAGCCCACGGAGACGGTAAAGCGGTTCCGCCGCGAGAAGATCATCACCGCGCTGAACCGCTACGCGTGGCAGAACCGCGACGAGGAGTTCGCCGTCGACGACGTCGACCTCTCGGAGATCCCGGTGATCAGATCGGTGCTGGACACGAACGAGTGGGCCGACGTCCGTCGGCTCTACGAGGACTTCGACCCCGCGCAGTGGGAGGACCCGCCGGAGAACACGGAGACGGCGCGGCTGAAGGCACAGACCGTCGAGGAACTGATCGACCGCGGCTACACGCCGGCGTCGGCGGAGCTGACGAGCCGCGCCGTGATGCGGGAGGTGCGTCACCGATGGGACTGAGAGAGGACCTCGAACGGTTCCGTGAGGTCGGCGAGGAGCGCCGCGAGGACCTCGAATCGTTCATCCGCTACGGCGACCTCAGCGGATCCGAGTCCGACCAGATCCAGATCCCGATCAAGGTCGTCGACCTCCCCGAGTTCCAGTACGACAGGCTCGACCGCGGCGGGGTCGGCCAGGGCGACGGCGGCACGCCGGACGTCGGACAGCCGGTCGGCCAGCCGCAGCCCGGCGACGGCGACGGGGACGACGAGGGCGAAGAGGGCGAGCCCGGCGAGGAGGGCGGCGAACACGGCTACTACGAGATGGACCCCGAGGAGTTCGCCGAGGAACTCGACGAGGAGCTCGGCTTGGACCTCGAACCCAAGGGCAAGGAGGTGATCGAGGAGGTCCAGGGCGACTTCACCGACGTCACGCGGACGGGCCCGAACAGCACGCTCGACTTCGAGCGGCTGTTCAAACAGGGCTTAAAACGGAAGCTCGCGACCGACTTCGACGAGGAGTTCGTCCGCGAGGCGATGAAGGTCGACGGCGAGACGCCGCAGTCGGTCTTCCAGTGGTGTCGCGAGCGGAACATCCTCGTCTCCCTCGCCTGGATCGAGTCCGAGTGGGACGAGATCGAAGACGAAGAACGCGGGACGTGGGGCTCCTTCGCGGAGATGGAGTCGAACGTCGAGCGGACCACGGCGGTCCAGCGGATCCGGCGGAAGGGGCTCAAGGAAGTGCCGTTCCGCCGCGACGACGAGCGGTACCGCCACCCCGAGATCGAGGAGAAGAAGCAGAAGAACGTCGTCGTCGTGAACATCCGCGACGTCTCGGGGTCGATGCGCGAGACCAAGCGCGAACTCGTCGAGCGGACGTTCACGCCGCTGGATTGGTACCTCCAGGGGAAGTACGACAACGCCGAGTTCGTCTACATCGCCCACGACGCCGACGCCTGGGAGGTCGACCGCGAGGAGTTCTTCGGCATCCGCTCGGGCGGCGGCACGCGCATCTCCAGCGCGTACGAACTGGCGAAGGAGGTGTTGGAGGCCGCGTACCCCTGGGCGGAGTGGAACCGCTACGTCTTCGCCGCCGGCGACTCCGAGAACTCCTCGAACGACACCACCGAGAAGGTGATCCCGCTGATGCGCGAGATCCCCGCGAACCGACACGCGTACGTGGAGACCCAGCCCGGCGGCACGGCGATCAACGCGACGCACGCCGAGGAGGTCGAAGACGCCTTCTCCGACGACGAAAGCGTCGTCGTGGCGCGGGTCAGCGGCCCCGAGGACGTCACCGACGCGATCTACGAGATCCTCCAGCCGGCGTCGTCGAAGGTATCGACGGCGTCACCGGCGGGGTCGTCCTGACTGCCGATGAACCACACCAACAACAGACCATGACAACCAGACCGCGACGTTTCAGACGGGCGGCGCGCGAGGAGGCCGATCGGCTCGAAGAGCCGGTGCGGGAGGCCGCCGCGCTCGCCCGGAAACTCGGACTCGACCCCTACCCGGTGAACTACTGGGTGGTCGACCACGACGAGATGAACCAGCTCATCGCCTACGGCGGCTTCCAGACCCGGTACCCGCACTGGCGCTGGGGGATGACCTACGACCGCCAGCGCAAGCAGGACCAGTTCGGGATGGGCAAGGCCTTCGAGATCGTCAACAACGACGACCCGAGCCACGCCTTCCTGCAGGAGTCGAACTCCCTGGCCGACCAGAAGGCCGTGATCACCCACGTCGAGGCGCACGCGGACTTCTTCCGCAACAACGAGTGGTTTTCCAGGTTCTCCGGCGACGGCGACCTCGACGCCGCCGCGATGCTCGAACGCCACGCCGAGACGATCCAGCGGTACGTCGAGGACTCCGAGATCGACCGCGAGGACGTCGAGCGCTTCGTCGACGCCGTCACCTGCTTGGAGGACACGATCGACCAGCACCGGCCGCTGACCGCCGACCGCGACGGGGAGCGGAGCCGGCCGGAGGACCTCAGAGAGCGACTCGACGAGATGGACTTCTCGCCCGCAGTCAGCGGCGCGGTCTTCGACGACGAGTGGCTCGACGAACTCGCGGAGGCGGAGGCCGCCGCGGCGGACCTCGACCGGCCGCGGGCGGACGTCCTCGGGTTCCTCCTCGAACGGGGGACCGTCTACGACGAGGAGACCGGCGAGGCCGTCGAGATGGAGCCCTGGCAGACCGACGTCCTCGAACTCCTCCGCCGGGAGGCGTACTACTTCGCGCCGCAGAAGATGACGAAGACGATGAACGAGGGCTGGGCGGCCTACTGGGAGTCGCAGATGATGGGCGAGGAGCGCTTCGCCGGCACCGACGAGTTCCTCACCTACGCCGACCACCAGGCCCGCGTGCTGGGCTCGCCCGGGCTCAACCCGTACAAGCTTGGGAAAGAACTCTGGGAGTACGTCGAGAACGCGGCCAACCGGCGGGAAGTCGCGGAGAGGCTCCTCCGCGTCGAGGGGATCACCTGGCGGAACTTCCACGACGCCGTCGACTTCGAGGCGGTCCAGTCCCTCCTCGAACCGCACCCGGCGATCGACCGCATCAGGCCGGACACCCTGGAGGATCTCGCGGCCCTCCCCGAGGACGACCCCCGCGTGGACTGGGAGACGCTCGATCGGGCGCTGTCGGACCCCGACGCCGTCGACGTCGAGCGCTATCCGTGGAAGGTCCTCACCTACGAGGGGCTGGCCGAGCGACACTTCTCGCTCGTGAAACCGCAGAACCGGGGGTTCCTCCGGCGCGTCAGGCGCTCGGAGCTCGAAGAGCTCTCCAGATACATGTTCGACGACGCGAGGTACGGCAGCGTCGAGGCGGCCCTCGCCGAGGTCGAGAAGACCGCCGGGTGGAACCGGATGTACGAGGTCCGCGAGAGTCACAACGACGTGACGTTCCTCGACGCGTTCCTCTCCCCGGAGTTCGTCGAGTCGAACGACTACTTCACGTACGAGTACACCCGCTCGACGGGGGACTTCCGCGTCGCCTCGACGGACCCCGACGACGTGAAGAAGAAGCTGCTCCTGCAGTTCACCAACTTCGGGAAGCCGACGATCGCCGTCTTCGACGACAACTTCCGGAACCGCGGGGAGTTGCTTCTCGGACACCGATACAACGGGATTATGCTCGACCTCGACGAGGCGCGCGACGTCCTCGAACGCGTCCACGAACTGTGGGGCCGGCCGGTCAACCTGATGACGATCCGCAAGGAGTACGACGACCACGACGTCGAGATCGCGCGTCGGCGCAACCGCGAGCCGGAGCCCACCGAAGTCGGGGTGCGGATCCGCTACGACGGCGAGGGGTTCGACGAGTTCGAACTCGACCCCGACCTGCAAGAGCGGATCGCCGCGGACGACATCGACTACGACACGAAGCCCGACGAGTGGCTGTCGTAGCCGGCGTCTCTCCGCCGTTGACCGGACGGACGAAGCCGTTCGTCGATCGGGACGGTCAGTCGGGAGCTGTCGGTCCGGGTCCGCCGGTCACACAGCCGCCCAGGGTCCGCCGGTCAAACAATCGGCAGTGAGCCGCCGGTCACCGGCGGGAACATCGCGAGTTCGTCGCCGTCGTCGATCTCGTCCGCCGGCGAGGCGGGCGTGCCGTTCCGCATCAGGTTCACGTCGTCGGCGATGGAGTCACCGTCGAGAATCCGGTCGTCGAGACCGTCACACTCCGCTAAGAGCGCGTCGATCGCGTCGTCGACCGTGCCGTCGCCGCCGACGGAGACGGTGTGTTCTCGTCCGCCCGCGACCTCGGCGAGATCGGCGAACAGCCGCCAGGTGATCTGCATACTCCCACTCGCGCCCCGGACGAGTTGAGCGTTACGCCGTCGGGTCGTCGCGGTCCCCGTCCGACCCGTCGACGCCGCCGTCCGCGGACGCGGCCGCCGCGAGTCCGGCCACCTCGCGGAGCCGCTCGGGGCGGGCGACCACGTACAGCTCGTCGCCGGCGGCGAGTTCCCTGCTCCGCGCGGGGATCGCCTCGATCGGGTTCCCCGGCGGCCGTATGGCGACCACCGTCGCGGCGACGTCGCCCAGCGTCGCGCCGTCGAGGGCGCTGCCCTCCTCGACGGCGACGGCGTCCATCGTCTCGTCGGCCGCGCGCAGCAGGGCCGTGAACTCGCGCTCCGCGCCGGGGTCGGTCGGAAGCGTGAGCAGTCGGTAGGACTCCCCGGGCGCGAGCGCCGCCGCGTCGGTCTCGTCGAGGATCACCGTGGCGACGTCGTCGGTCGAGGCGCGGAGTTCGCCGCTCGCGACGCGCCTGGCCGTTTTTTCGCTACTCTCTCCGTCCGCTCCCGTCCCGTCGACCCGCTGCCACAACTGTACGGCGTCGCCGGCGGACGCCCCCGCGCCCGGATCGGCACGGACGGCGACGGCGGCGAACCCGGGCGCGAGCGTCGTTCCGAGGCCGGCGACGCGACGACCGAGGCCGAGTTTCGTCACCGTCCCGTCGTCGGCGAGTTCGAGGTCGACGTAGCCGACGCCGTAGTCCTCCTTGATGCGCGCGGCGACCCGGTCCCGGAGAGCCTCCCCGCGGAGGTTCCGGGGCACGAGGAGCGTCTTGCCCGCCAGTTCCTCCTTCGTCGCCCCCGGGACGGGCTCGTACCCCTCGATATCGGCCACGTCGTCGGCCTCTTCCGGGAGTTCGACCGCGCGGATGCGTCCGACGTTGCTGACCAGTCGGCTCACCTCGGTGTCGAGTTCGCGCGCCCCGACGAGCGCGAACACGCTCGTCGCCAGTCGGTCACCGACCGCCCGGCCGGCGGGCGAGACGGCGATGGCGGCGGCGAGCGTCGCCGCGTTGACGAGCACGACCGTCGGATCGAACACGTCGGCGGGGTTCGACCCCACGGCGCGCTGGAAGAGGCCGACGGCGTTGAGATACACCGCCACCCCGGACGCGCCGACGAGCGTCGCCAGCCACGCCGGGATCTCCTCGCGGGTGTACCACCGGTAGAGAATCGCCCCGAGCGCGGCCAGCAGCGCAGCGAGGAGGGCGAGGCCGATCACGCGCGTCAGCGCGCCGATCAGCGTCGGATCGTCCGGGATGCCCGCGCCGACCTGGAGCGAGAGCCCGGTCACCGCGGCGGGACTCACGCCGCCACCTCCCCGAACGCGTCCAGGTCCGCCTTGCCACCGACGACGAGGAGGTCGTCGCCGGCGGCGACGGCGTGCGATCCGCGGGGCGCGATCGACCACGACCCGTCGTGTCTGATCGCGAGGACGATCACGCCGTGGATCTCCCGGACGCCGGCCTCCCCGATCGTGGTCCCCGCCAACTCGCTCCCCGCCCCGACCGTGAACCGCCGGAACCGCTTGCCGGTGCGGCGGAGCAGTCCGACCAACTCGAACTCCCGTCGGCTCCCCCGGGACTCGACGATCAGACGGACGTCGTCGGCCGCGAGGAGCGTCGTCGCCGGCTGTCGACCGGCCGCGAGCGTGACCCGCGCCGGGCCGCCCGTCGCCGTCGGGACCGTCGCCTCGCTCGTCGCGACCGGCGCGCCGGTCGTCTCGTCACCGCCGTCGGTTTCGGCGGCCGGCGGCTCCCCCGCCGATCCAGACGTCCCGGCGTCCGCCCCCGCGTCCTCGACGACGCCCAGAAGCCGCGCGTCGAACCGCTCGCCGTCGGCGAGGACCGTCACCTCGTCGCCCCGCGCGGCCCCCGTCGGGACCAACGCGTCCACCGACACCGCCCGCTCGCCCGGTTTGAGGTGTTTCGAGAGGCCGCTCGTCGGCGGCGCCGCGGAAACCGTGGCCCGGGCGCGCTCGTCGAGCGTCACCGACACCTCGACGAGGTCGTACTCCGTTCGGAGCGCGGCCGCGACGCGCGATTCCAGTTCGACGAGCGGGAGATCCGCCGGAAACGTCCACGTCTCCGCGCGGATCGCCTCCCGCAGCGCCGCCGGGAGCGGCGGGTACCCCTCTATGTCGCCGATCTCGCCGACGACGGTGATCCGGGCCTGGCCGCGGCCGCCGACCAGTTCGACGACGTCCGCCGAGAGGGTCCGCTTCGTGAGTTCGCGGAGCGTCATCCGACGCGGGAGCGACGCGCCCATCTTGTCGCCCTGGCCGTGCGCGTACAGCGTCCCCATCAGGACGACAAGCAGCGCGACCGTGAGCCGGAGTTGGTTCGCAGACCCCGTGAGCGAGGGGTCCGCGAGCGCTAAGAGTCCGCCGTTGAGGCCGGCGATCATCACGCCGAGGCCGACGACGCCCAGGCCGGGGATCGTGATCCCGGTGAAGTACTTGAACCCGAAGCCGAGGAGCCACGCGATGAACGACGGGACGAGCCCAGTGAGCACGCCGAGGTAGAGGCCGTAGAGGATTTCGACGGGGAGCGATGCCATCGACGGCTTCTCTCGGGGAGGCGATTTACACTTGTCGCTCGGCCCCGGAACCGGGTCGCGAAAACCGGGTCGCCCCGGCGACGAGGCCTCCCGTCGCGTTTCCCGCAGTCGGAGGCGAAACCACTCGGTCGCGTCCAAATCTCTCGGTCACACCGGAGCCCCGGTCGCGTCTAAACCTCCCGTTCACACCGGAACCGCCCAGTCACAGCCGAGAGTGTCCGAGAGCCCAGCGAAACGGTCAGGGATACGGTTCGTCGAGCGCGCGGGCCCGTTCGAGGTCGGACCGAACCGCACCCCAGTCCACGGGCGGTTCGACCCCGTCGAGGGAACGCGCGAACGCGTCGATCCGGTCGCCGTGGGCCTCCGCCCACGCCGGGGTCCCGGCTTCGTCGAGCGTGTCCCGCACCGATTCGGCCCGCGATTCGAGCGCGTCGAGGCGCCCTTCGAGTTCCTCGGCCCACTTTCCGTCCGCGACGCCGTCGCGTTCGGCCATCTCGCGGAGGTCGGCCAGTTCGGCCCGCAGGTCCGCGATCAGTACCGGGACCAGTGCCGCCTGCAACGACGCGTCGAGCCACGACTCGGCGTCGTCGCGGTCGCCCCGAGCGGCTTCGAGCGAGTCGGCGACGGCGTCGACGTCCTCCGCGAACGCGCGGCGTCTGCGCTCGTGGGAGCCGAGCCACCGCCCGAACTCTTCGAGATCCAGTTGCAGGTCGTCGGCCCGCCGCTGTGGCTCCCGAATCTCGATCGCGATCCGCCGGAGTTCGACGACCGACTCGTAGACTGCGTCGGGGCGGTCCGCCGGGGTCGACGTTTCCCGGAGTTCCGCCCCGAGCCGTTCCACCCGCGTCGTGACCGCGTCGAGCGTCGCTCGATACCCTTCTAAGCGCGACGCGACGACGTCGAGTTCCCTGACTCCGGCGGCGGCCCTCGACGCGTCGTCGAGCGCCGACCGGGCGAGTTCGACGCGGGTCTCCGCGGTCGCCAGACGCTTCGCGACGTCCGAGACGGTCGCGTCGATGCCGTCGCGCGTCACTCGGCCGTCCTCCGTGACGTGATCGAGGAGTGACCGGACCTCATCGGGGTCGCGCGTCGGGTCCGCAGCGACGACCGCTTCCACCGCCTCCTCGGTCGGCAGTCCGACGACCGTCCGGTCGCCCTCCACTCGGTTCGGACTCATCGTTCGCCCGCTGTCGCCGGGACGGTTTGCGTCCTGCTATTAGGTGTCTATAGGGCTATAGAGCACTCGCGTCGGCTCTCTTCGGCTCCTTTCGGAGACGAGGATTCCGGAGCGGATGGGACCACCGTAGACGCCTATTATAAACCGCTTTTATCCGATCCCGGATGGATACAGGTGATGACGCGCGAATCAGAGCGCCTCGGAGACCGCGTATCACGTCGGGAATTCCTCGTCGCCTCGGGTGCCGTCGGAACCGCCGGTCTTGCGGGCTGCGGTGCCTCGCAGGGCGGCTCGAACACGGAGTCGGCCTCCGGCGGGGACGGCGGCGGCGAGAGCACGCCGACGCAGTCGCAGTCCGACGCCTCGGGCGGGGGAGAGGGCGGCGTCGATACCTCGCTTCTCAACGCCGAGGGCTCCTCGACGGTCTACCCGATCTCGAACAAGGGCAGTTCCTACTGGAACTCCAACGCGCCGCCGAGCGACGGTGAGTACTGGGGCTCGAACTCGGAGAGCACCGTGCCCGGCTGGGAGGAACTCGGCGAGCCGGACATGATGATCGCCGACTACTTCGCGAGCCAGGCCGGGTTCGAGCCGACCGAGCAGCGCTCGGAGCCGCCGTTCCCGACGACCGTCGGCCTCTCGCACTCGGGAACCGGCTGTGAGGCGGTCGTCGACGGACTCGTCGACATCGGGAACTCCTCGGGGCCGATCACGGCCGAACTCGACTGGAGCGAGGAGCGCCGGGACGAGGAGGTCGTCGACCACGTCGTCGGCCGCGACGGGCAGCCCATCGTGGTCAGTTCCGACGTCGCCGACGCCGGGATCGACCAGCTCACCGGCGAGCAGGTCCGGGCCGTCTTCCAGGGCGAGGTCGACAACTGGAGCGAACTCGACGGGATCGACTACGACCAGGAACTGTTCGTGATCGGCCGCGCGGAGGGCTCCGGGACGGACACTTCCTTCCGGCTCAACATGCTCGGCGACGCCGACGCGTCGATGGACGTCGACACCCGGCAGGGGCAGAACCAGCAGGTCGCCCAGCTCGTCTCGCAGAACGACGGTGCCATCGCGTACATGGCGCTCGCCTTCACGAGCGATCAGGTCCAGCCGATCGCGATCGACTTCGAGGGGACCGTCTACGAGCCCGACCCCGACGCGGAGAACACCATCTTCGACAGCGAGTACCCGCTCAACCGCGACCTGCACATGTACACGAAGATCACTGAGGACACGCCGAGCGGGACGGACCAGCGCGAGGCCGCGTTCCTGAACATGTTCCTGACGGAGTTCGGACAGCGGGTGTTCGTCGAGGACGTCAACTACATCCCCCTCCCGACCGCGGACATCGAGGCCGAGCGCGAGAAGCTGAGCGACTGGATCGACTACTGATGATGATTACTCTCGGCTCTTCCCGCCGAGCGCCGTCAACGGGGGTTGCGCTCGGCGGTGAAAAAGTGAGAGTAACCATTACGAGCCCGAGGGCTCGGTAGCGGGGCCGCGGCCCCGACGCGGCACGCGGTCGGTCATATTCATACACTCAATGTCATCAACTCACAATCTCATCGAACGCGGACGGTCGAGGATCCGGGCGGTCGCGAGGCGCCGGGGTCGACAAGCGCGCGACTTCGTCGACGAGACCGAACCCGAGGCGCTCGCGGTCGTGACGGTCGCCTCGGTCTCGCTCGTCGCCGCGCTCGCCGGCTTCCTGCTCGTCTCGGCGCTGACCGTCGTGCCGTTCGCGACGTTCCTCGTCGCCGTCGCGTACGGGTGGCTTCGCCACCAGGAGGTAACGGCTCGCGTCCTGACGCTGACGACGACCGTCTCGACGCTCCTGATCCTGGGACTCATCATCGTGTTCATCTTCCTGGAGTCGATCCCGGTCGTCCGATACGAGAGCGCGACCGTCTTCGGCGTGACCGTGCCGGGGCTTCGGATGTTTCTCGAGACGCGCTGGGACGCCGTCAGCGACCCCGTCCGGTTCTCGATGGTCCCGATGATCCACGGGACGGTGATGGTGACCGTCATCGCGACGGCGGTGGCCGCACCGCTCGGGGTCTCGGCGGCGCTGTTCCTCTCGGAGATCGCCCCGCCACCCGTTCGGGAGGTCGTCAAGCCCGGCGTCGAGATCCTCGCGGGCATCCCCTCTATCGTCTACGGGTTCATCGGGTTCACCATCCTGAGCCCGTGGGCGTCCACCCAGTTCCGGCTCACCGGTCAGGGGACGTACCTCTTCGTCGGCGTCGTCGTCGGGCTGATGGCGCTCCCGACGGTCGTCTCCGTCGCGGAGGACGCGCTCTCGAGCGTGCCCGAGTCGATCAAGAGCGGGTCGCTCGCGGTCGGGACGACCGACTGGCAGACGATGACGTCGATCACGCTCCCGGCGGCGTTCTCGGGCGTCTCCGCCGCGGTGCTGCTCGGCGTGGGTCGCGCCATCGGCGAGACGATGGCCGCGACGGTGATGCTGAAGGGGGTTCCGCGGCTCACCGATCCGCTCTATAACGCGTTCTACGGGCAGGAGACCCTCACGTCGATCATCGCCCGCAACTACGGCGACGCGGACGGGCTCCAGATGGACGCGCTGTTCGTCGCCGGCGTGATCCTCTTTATCACCGTCCTGTTCATCTCGATCGGCTCGCAGTACATCGAGTGGCGGATGAAGCGGCAGTTCGGAGGTGACGTCTGATGGCCGGTGCGACGCGATCGACGCTCGTCAACCGGGAGACCTCCGGGACCGACCTCGCGGCCGCGGCGGCGATCGGGCTCTCGACGGTCCTCTTCGTCCTGGCGATCGCCTCCCTGGCGGAACAGGTGTCGGTCACCGGCTCGATCGCCGGCGTACCGACGGTGACGCTGCTCGGCGGACTCCTCGTCCTCCTCGGCGGAGCGGTCTCCTCCTTCGGCCTGAGTTCGCGGCTCGGGTACGTCGGGACGACCGCGGACGACAGCGCGGGGCTGATAGCTGCCGTCGCCGCCGGCGTCCCCTGGTTCCTCGTCGGCGGCGGCTTCGCCTCGGAGACGCTCGGGCTCGGCGTCTCCGGCGGCCTCGTCGTCGGTCTCCTGCTGGGCGGTGTCGCCTTCGCGGCGACGGCGTTCCCGCGCGAGGACGTCGGTTCGACCGTCCCGATCGGCGCGCTGTCGGTCGTCACCGGCCTCGCGTTCCTGACGAGCGTCCTCGGCCCCGGGTGGGTGTGGGACCTCGGCTGGGAGCAGCCCGCGTCGCTGACCGCCGAGTTCGTGGTTCCGGTCGTGACGCTCCTGAACGCGATGTACGCCGGCTGGGCCGCGGCGAAGGCGTACGGCGGCTTCGGCGCTCGCGGCCGGCACGTGGGGGCGTACGTCCTCGTCTACCTGAACGCGCTCTCGATCGTGGCCTTCCTGTTCGTCCTCGTCGCGTTCACCGTCGTGCGGGGGATCCCGGGACTCCTCACCGGCGCCGAGTTCGGCCCGGGCGTCGGCCCGGCGACGACGATCGGACTGGACGGACTCGGCTTCACGTTCTCGTGGCCGTTCTCCGTGCCGTTCGTGATGAACGGCGTCGCGTTGCTGAACGACTTCCAGGGCGTCCTGCCCGCGATCGTCGGGACGGTCTGGCTGGTCGTCGGCGCGGTCCTGTTCGCGGTGCCGCTGGGCGTCGGCGCGGCGATCTTCCTGACCGAGTACGCCGAACGGGGGCCGTTCACGCAGGCCGTCGAGGTCGCGACCAACGGCCTCTGGAGCACCCCGAGCATCGTCTTCGGCCTCTTCGGCTTCGCCTTCCTCATCCCCCGGTTCGGCAACAGCAAGTCGCTGCTCGCTGGGATGCTGACGCTCGGCTTCATGCTCTTGCCCCTGGTCCTCATCACGAGCCGCGAGGCGATGATCTCGGTCCCCGACGAGTACCGCGACGCCAGCGCGGCCCTCGGCGTCTCGAAGTGGCAGACCATCCGGAGTGTCGTGCTGCCGGCGGCGCTGCCCGGCGTCGTGACCGGAGTGATCCTCGGCGTCGGACGGATCGCGGGCGAGACGGCGCCCATCCTGCTGACGATGGCCGGCGGGACCTTCGTTCCCGGGAGCCAGACGGCCGACGTGATCGGCGGCTTCGAGTTCGTCGCCTCGCCGCCGTTCGTGACGAATCCCGAACTGCTCCAGGCGACGTCGGCCCTCCCCTACCAGCTGTTCGCGCTCATCACCGCGGGGGTCGGACTCGGCGACAACGTCGCGAACCCCGAGGAGTTCCGGTGGGCGACGGCGCTGGTGCTCCTCGCCGTGGTGCTCTCGTTCTACGCGGTGGGGATCGCGACGCGGTACTACTTCCGGAGGAAACTGAGCTATGAGTGAAATCGAACCAACAGAGCAGACCCAGGCGGAGAGCGACGCGGGAACGGCCCGGCCGCTCCAGACGACGAGCGGCGAATCGGACGAACGGCTACACGAGGAGTGGACCGACTACCGCTTCGACGGCGAGACGAAGCTGGCGGTCGAGGGCCTCGACGTCCACTACGGCGACGATCACGCCCTGAAGGACGTCTCGATGGAGATCCCCGAACAGAGCGTGACGGCTCTCATCGGTCCGTCCGGATGCGGGAAGTCGACGTACCTCCGGTGTCTCAACCGGATGAACGACCGGATCAAGTCGGCCCGCGTCGACGGATCGGTCCGGCTCGACGGCGAGGAGATCTACCAGGACGGCGTCGATCTGGTCGAACTCCGCAAGCGCGTCGGGATGGTGTTTCAGTCCCCGAACCCGTTCCCGAAGTCGATCCGGGACAACATCTCCTACGGTCCGCGGAAACACGGCGACGTCGACACGAGCCTCCTCGCACGGCTGTTCGGCCGGAGCGACGAGGACGCCGAGGAACGGCTGGTCAAGCGATCTCTCAAACAGGCGGCGCTGTGGGAGGAGGTCAACGACCGACTCGACGACAACGCCCTCGGCCTCTCGGGCGGCCAGCAGCAGCGGCTCTGCATCGCTCGGGCGCTGGCGACGGATCCCGAGGTCCTGCTGATGGACGAGCCCGCATCCGCCCTGGATCCGATCGCCACCTCGAAGATCGAGGAGCTCATCCACGAGCTCTCCAGGGAGTACACGGTCGTCATCGTCACGCACAACATGCAACAGGCCGAGCGCATCTCCGATCAGACGGCGGTCTTTCTGACCGGCGGGAAGCTGGTCGAGTACGGAGACACGGACCAGATCTTCGACGACCCGCGGAGCCAGCGGGTCGAAGACTACATCAACGGGAAGTTCGGCTGATCCGGGGTACGAGCGGTAGCGTGCAGTGAGCGCCGGGCGGCGTCGCAGCGACGCCCGGGCGGGTCGGATCCGGACGCGACGTTCGTGCGCCGCGACAGCATCCCGGCTCGGATCCGACGCGGGAGTCACACGAACCACCCGCCGAAGACAGCGGAGTCAAGAGATGGAGACACACAAAGTACAGCGGGTCAGCGAGGGGACGTTCACTGTTTCGCTCCGCGCGATCAGGCCCGGGAGAACGGGCTCTCTGTGGCCGATACCGTGCACGTCCACCCCTCTCCCGGCGTCACGCTCTCTCAGCGTCGCAATCGCGTTCTGTCCCGTAAGGCGTCCGTCGACACGTCCTCGCCGCAGTCCTCGGAAGACCCGTCTCGGGACGTGGTAGGGGAATCGGACAGATCCGACCGGAGCGCTATATATCCGTCAGTCCGGCTATCCGACGCACGGAGAGGTACGTCACGCTCTTAGCAGCGGCTTTGTACCCGACGGCGGATCACGTAACCGAGCGATGAGCAGTACACCCCGCGCTCCCGACGATGGCGACGCTCGCCGGTCGAAGCGGTCGGCGACACGGTCGATAGATCCTCCGGCGGCCGCGACCTCGGAGTCCGACTCTCGTCGAACGGTCCCGGAACTTCGGCTCTCGATCGCCGAACGCGACGACGGCGCGGACCGCGGCACCGTCCACCCGGCGGGGCTGACCGGCATCGAGCGAATGGAGACGTGGCTCTCGGTGGACCTCTCGGCGGTCGTCGACCTCGCGGCCTGGCGATGAGACGGGTCCCGTCGCGCGACGATCGCCCCGCCGGCTGACGGAGCGACCCGGCAGGCACACCCCCGAGTGCGAGATTCTTAAGTCGATGACGCGGGAGGAAGGGGTATGGCGCTCTCGCGGGACTGGATCGGCGCACGCGCCTCCGTCGTCCTGACGCTCCTGGTCGGCGTGCTGTCGGTCGTGACCGGCATCGCCAACATCGGCGTCGGAACCGGCGCGGACTTCACACTGTTCGGCGTCGTCATCCCCGGCGTCATCCGGCAGGTGACGGCATTCACCGGCACGCTCACCGGGTTCGTCCTGCTCCTGAGCGCGTTCGGCCTCCAGCGACGCCTCCGGGCGGCCTGGTACGCGACGCTCTTCCTGTTCCCGATCACGGCCGTACAGGGGGTCCTCCAGTCCTCGCAGCTGTCGCTCCCGCTCATCGCGCTCTCGGTGCTGGCGCTCGCCATCGTCGGACTGAACGTCCGCGCCTTTGATCGGGAGCTGTCGCTGACCACGAGTCAGATCGCCTCGCTGGCGGCGCTGGGGGGAGCACAGGCGTACGGGACCGCCGGGGCGTTCGCGCTGCGCGAGGATTTCGACGGGATAAGCACGCTCCTAGACGCGTTCTACTTCACGCTCGTGACCGGCAGCACCGTCGGCTACGGCGACATCACCCCGAACTCCGCGGTCGGCGAACTGTTCGCGCTCTCGGTGCTTCTCGTGACCGTCTCCTCGTTCGCCGTCGTGCTCGGGGTCGTGTTCACGCCGCTCATCGAGGCGCGGTTTTCGAAGGCACTCGGACGCATGACAGAAGAACAACTCGACGTACTCGACAACCACGTCCTCGTGCTCGGATTCGGGGACCTGACGGAACCGATTCTCGAAGAACTCTCGACGCAGGCGGACGTGCTCGTCGTCGTCGACGACGAGGAGCGCGCCAGGCGGCTCTCCGAGCGCGGGTACACGGTCCTCACCGACGACCCGAGCGACGAGGAGGCTCAGCACCGCGGCAGGATCGAGGCCGCACAGGCCGTCGTCGCCGCCACCAACAACGACGCGGAGGACGCGCTGACGATCCTCACGGCCCGGCAGCTGAACCCCGGGGTCACCATCGTCGCCGCCGCGACCCAGCGGGAGAACATCAACAAGCTGAAACGAGCCGGGGCGGACACGGTCATCAGCCCCGCGACGCTGGGCGCGCACTTCCTCGCGGAGTCCGCGCTGGGTCGGCAGGGCGCGGAGACGCTCGAGACGCACCTCCTCGGCGACGACGGCGGCGGCGACATCGAAGCCGCGGCCGAGGCCGTCGGGGAGGCAGGCGACGACGGGGAGGACGCCGACCACGGGGGAAGAGCCGACGCCGGGACGGAAACCGACCACGGGGGAGGAGCCGGCGGCGGTGACGACGGCGATCCGTCCGAACGGCGGGAATAGCGACCGCGCTGCGGGCCGCTCGGAAACCGTGGACCGTCACGGCGCCCCGCGGTCGAACACGGCGACGTCGCAGTCGAGGCCCTCCAACCGCTGGAACATCGGCGGCGAGACGAACCGGGAGGCGGGCGAGCGCTCGCCGCTGGACCCCAGTACGAGCAGGTCGTAGTGTCCGGCGTTCGCGGCGATGAAGTCGTCGACCGACGAGCGGGCGACCCGCGTCTCGACGTTGCCCTCGACCGTCTCGACGAGGTGGTCCAGCCGGTTCTCGGCCCGTCGGCGTTCGACGTCGCTGCCGACGCAGGTCGTCACGCTCACCATCCCGCGGCCGTAGGTGAGCCGGGTCGCAAAGTCGATCATCGCGTGGGCCGTGTCGCCGGGGCGCGCCACGAGGACCAGCACGCGGGACCAGCGACGCCGGTCCGACGACGACCGGAAGGCGACCGCGTCGAGTTCGCTGCGGAAGATCCCGCGAACGAACGTCGAGAGCGCGCCGCGGTCGGCCTCGTAGGGCGTCACGATCAGGTCGCAGTTCGCGTTCCGCGCCGCCTGCAGCGTCGCTTGGACGGGGTCGCCGGCGACGACGACGACCTCGCAGGGGACGCCGACCCGGGTCCGGATCGTCCCGGCGAGCCCCTCGAGTCGGTCGACCCGCTCGGCGGTCGCCGGAGAGAGCGTCTCGTCGTCGGTACCGCCCGCGGCACTCGCCGTGTCATCGACCTCGACACCGCCAGCGGCACTCGTCTCGTCGTCGCGTCCGGCGTCGCCCGCGGCTTCGGCGGTGTCGGCAGCGTCGGCCTGCCCGCTCTCTCGACCCGTCGCGTCGTCGACGACGTCACAGAGGACGACCTTCCCCGCCTCGTGGGCGGCCGCCAGTCGCGCCCCGAACAGGGCGGTCCGGTCGTCGGTGTCCCCCCGCATCGGGACCAGCACGTGGTCGTCGCCGCGAACGGTCTCGTAGAGGTACTTCGCGCGTCGCTCGTAGAACTGCTCGCGCCAGACGACGAACGCGCCCGCGACGAGCGAGGACGCCAGGACGATGCTGACGAGATAGGTGGCCGGGTCGACGTCGCCGGTCACGAGCGCTAAGAGCGCCGTCGCGAAGGCCGAGGGCGCCTCGACGTCGGCCGCCCAGGTGACCAGCCCGGTGAGGAAGATGGCGAGCGCGGCGCTCTCGGGGTGGACGACGCCGGGCGCGACGCTCCCGTACGCCCAGACGGTCGCGGTGTAGGCGACGAGCCCGCACAGCGCCCCGACGCTGAGGCTCGCGACGAACCGGACCGGGTTCGCGTACTCGCCCTCGGGGTCCCGAAAGAGCGTGAAGGTCCCCGAGGCCAGCGGCGGGAAGAGCAGGAACGACAGCGTCTGCACCTGGTTCGAGACGTAGGTGACGAAGCCGATCACGACGGGGACGAAGAGGACGATCGAGAGGTGCAGCAGGTTGCTCGTGTCCTGGATCCAGCGGCGGAACTCCCCGAGCTCCCGCCGCTCGATCCGCCGGATGCGACTCCGCGCCGCGACGAGACGGTCCAGCGCCGCGTCGAGGAGCCCCCGCCCGCGCATCCTACGCCAGGTCGACGACGGCGTCGAGCGTGAGCGCGATGGCGCGCTCGACGTTGTCCTTGGCCTTCTCAGGGAGTTCGGAGTCGGAGTCCGCGCCCTTCTGCGTCCCCTCGACGAGGTTGCCGTCGACGGTGCAGATCGCGCCCGCCGCGAGGCCCTTCCGCCGCGCGAGCGAGAACACCGCGGCGGCCTCCATCTCGATAGCGAGGAGATTCGCCGCCTCCCACTCCTCGACGTACGCGTCGTTCTCGTTGTAGAACGCGTCGTCGGAGACGATCGGCCCGACGTGGACGTCCTCGCCTCGCGCCTCCGCCGAGTCGACGAGTGCGGTGAGCACCTCGTAGTCGGGAACGGCCGGGATCACGGCGTCCTCGTAGCGCTTGGAGGTCCCTTCCTCCTTCGCCGCGCCGGTCGCGACGACCATGTCGCCGATCTCGATGCCGCGCTGGAGCGCGCCCGTCGTCCCGACGCGGATCACGGTCTCGACGCCGACGCGGGAGAGTTCCTCGACGGCGATGGCGGCGGAGGGACAGCCGATGCCGGTCGAACAGATCGTCAGCGGAACGCCCTCGTAGGTCGCGTTCACGACCTTGTACTCGCGGTTCTCCGCGACGGTCTCGGCGTCCTCACACTGGGCGGCGATGCGGTCGACGCGCCCGGGGTCGCCCGGGATGAGCGCGGTGTCGTGGACGTCGCCCGACTCGACGAGCAGGTGCGGCTGTTTGGCCATACCGGCACCTCGCGCGAGGCGGTGAAAAACGACGCGGTCAGCGCCGACGTCGGAGGCCACCGGAGAAGGGTCGATCGCTACAGCACGCTCGTGAGGGCCGGAACGGCTACGCCGATCACGACCCCGAAGACGACCGCCGACCGGAGCCACTGCCCGCGGACCGCCGTCGCCCGCTCCTCGTAGATGCGCCGGCCCGCACGGGGCAGCACCACGTGGGCGAAGAACCCGTAGACGAACGCGGCGATCCCGGCGGCCGCGGCGACGTGGGGGACCGCCTCGACGCCGCCCACGACGGCACCGGCGGGGAGCACCGCGGCGAAGAGGAGAAAGGCGAGTCCGTACAGCCCGCCCGCGATGGCGCCCGTGGCGTGGTGGACGACGACCGCCTCGCGGAAAGGGACTTCTCCGGGCGACGTGCGCCTGAGGAGCGCGGCGGCGACGTACGCCGGCGTGAACCCGTCTTCCTGCTTCATCATCGGGAGGTCCATCACCGCCGCGCCGAGGAGTCCACAGGCGACACAGACGAGGACGAAGCGCCCGACTCCGACGCCGGTACCGCCACCGAACCCGACCTGGCCCGGAGCGACGGCGACGAGCACGGACAGCGGCGTCCCGGTGAGAGAGCCCCCGGAGACGGCGGACGCAGAGAACACGAGTACGTACCCGTCATCGGCGAGGGTCAAAAACGCTCCTGATACGCGGCGGGACGTCTCGCCCGTCGGGGAACGCGCGATCGCGTTCCCCGTGGAACGCACGATGTATTTGCCCCCCAGGAACGCAGGACGTCTCACTTCCCAGGAACGCCCAGATCTCTCGCTCTCCCCCGGAACGCCCGTGCGTCTCACTCCCCAAGGAACGCCCGGACGTCGTCCCAGGTGAGCGACGTCCGCGCCCCGGGCGCCTTCGAGGCCAGCGCGCCGCAGGCGTTCGCGACCGCCAGCGCACGGTGGTCGTTCGCCCCGCCGACGCTCGCGGCGATGAACCCCGCGGCGAACGCGTCGCCGGCGCCGGTCGTGTCGACGACCTCGATGGGATAGCCGGGGTGGGCGGTGCGGTCCTCGCCCCGGCGGATCTCCGCGCCGTCGGGGCCGTGTTTGAGGACGAGCGTCTGCGCTTCGAGGTCGAACGCGTCGAGTGCCAGCGCCGCCTCCCGGTCGTTCAGGAAGAGGTAATCGACCGACGTGAGCGCCGGGCCGTACCCCCGCTGGTCGATCCGCCGCCCGGGGTCGAAGCTCACCGGGACGTCGCGTTCGCGTGCGCGCTCGGCGAGGCGGGCCGCCGTCTCGGGGCTTTGGCTCGTCATATGGAGGTGGTCGGCGTCGGCCAGCGCCGACTCGGGGAGATCGTCGGCCGCGAAGGACTCGTTGGCACCCGAGCAGCCGAGGACCATCACCTCGCCCGAGGGCTCGACGATGATGTACTTCGTGGTGGTCTCGGTTTCGGGAACGGTGAGCACGTGGTCGACGTCGACGCCCGCGTCGGCGAGTTCAGCGCGCGCGGTCCGCCCGTGTTCGTCGTCGCCGACGCTGCCGAGCAGCCCCGAATCGACGTCGAGGTCCGCGAGTCCGGTGGCCACGTTGGCGGCGCTGCCGCCGCCGCCGGAGCGTCGCGAGTCGACCGCGACCTCGCCGTCCGGGTCCGGCAGCGTCTCGACGCGGAGCGTCACGTCCCAGTTCACGTGGCCGGCGCAGATAACCCGGGGCATCTCTGCGTGGGAAGGCGGGCCGGAGACAAAAACGCTCGGACGCGACGACGGGAGGTCCGCGTCGTCGGGACCCGTGTCCCTTCGATCCCGCGCGGTGCCGACGGCTCCCAGAGGGACCCAGAGCGGCGTCAGTCCGCGGTCGACTCCGCCGACTGAGAGCCGTCCTCGAACCGTATGACGAGCCGGTCGACCCGCAACCCGTACACGGTCATCTCCCTGCCTTTCGCGGAGTACCGCGTGTCGACCGGTTCGACGAACCCGGCCTCACAGAGGCGCTCCACGTGATACCGCGTGTTTTGCAGCGACGTCTCGACCGTCTCGGCGATCGCGGAGACCGGTCGTGGCTCTTCCCGCAGCGCGCCGAGAATCGTGTGAGCCGTCTCCGAGGCCAGGACCGTAAACACCGTGCCGGATCCGCTCCCGTCGACGACGACCTCGGTTCGCTCCTGCGGCGGCTGCTCGATCGATCGCGGGGAGGGTAGCAGGCCCGCCATCGTTCACGCGCGCCGCGAGCCCGCGCCGGGATCGTTAGCGAACGTTTCCGGGCATCGGACGGGCGGGGAGCGCCGACCGTCCGAGGGACCGAGACTGGGATTCGCCGAACCTCCTCGAATGTCAATCATACGCGCTCCTACGGGGCGCTCCGACAAGAGAGGGCGGGCACAGTTTCTCGCCCCGAAGTTCCCCCGGCGGTTTATTTACGGGGTTTCGAGGCGAAAGTCCGCCCGTTCACGGGTGGGACGAGGTCGACAGCCGAGGCGAACGCCCCGGACGATTCACGCGGGGCCGTGCGCTCACTCCCGGGCGTGAAGCGAGTACGCGATGAGGAGGACTCCGAGGAACTGCAGGGCCCGCGTCACGAGTGTCAGTGGACGCTGGTACTGCAGGCCGAGATACCCCTCCCGGAGGAGCAGCGTGCCGCCGAACGCGATCCCGAACGCGACGGTGGTGAGAAGGAGCAGCCCGAGCGAGAGCGCTCGCATCGCCCGGCTGTCGTGTCGGCGATAGCCCCGGTACGCCTGGTAGCCGACGTATCCGCCGACGAGCGTCGAGCCGAAGGACAACGCGTTGATCAGCCAGTCGATGACGGCAGCCAGCGGGAGCATCTCAGAGGTTCTCCCACATCTTCGCGAAGCGGTCGGCGGTGTCTGTCTCGCGTTGCCCCGGGAAGGCCTCGGGTTCGCGTCGCGTCACGTCGGCCTCGAACGACCCCTCGTCCAACTCGACGGAGAGTTCCGAGAGCGTCGCCGCGTAGACGCTGTAGTGGTTCCCGTCGTCCTGGATCGCCGTGCGCTCCTCGATGAGGTCGTAGTCTCGGAGCCGTTCGACCCGCCGGTACACCGTCGGTTTGGACATCTCGCACTCGTCGGCGAGTTGCTGTGCAGACATGGGCTTGACACTCGTTGCGGCGAGGATCGCCCGGGCGTACTCGTCGCTGAGGACGTCGAGAACGTCACCGAGCGCCGGGTCCTCGCTCACGTGTTGCCCGGAGGACGCCCGGCGGAATAAAAAGCCCCACAGATTTCTCCACCGGAAGTTCCGCGAGCCGCCCGTCGAGACAGCGGGTACCCGCCGCCGTCCGCCGTGCGGAATCGGTTCGACGCGCGAGCGCAGACGGGACATCGACTCCGGGGGTAGCGGTTCCGGGAAGCGAAGTCTCGTAGGAGGGCACAGGAAGGCGTCAGCGGGGACGCGGTGACGACGGAGTCGCGGACGACGGGCGAAAGGGCGACGCAAGCGGGGTCGACACCTGACGTCCGTCGGCTGTGTCCATCGCACTCGACGGGAGGAGACGGCGGGACATATAACGGCAGGCGCGGTTTCACAGTCAGAAGTTCCAGGTGGGGGCGCGTCCGGAGACGGGGTGAGTGCGTCACGGCGATCCGAGAGGGCCGACGGCATCACGCGGTCGGGCATCCGATCGACCGGCCGACCGCGACCAGTCGGTCCGTCTCGACCCCCGTGCCGCGGACCGTGTATCGGTACCGGCCGCACGCCCACGACAGCGAGGTCGTCGGCCCGCGGTCGAGCGTCGCCGGCCGACCGCCGATCGTGAGATCGCGCTCGTCCTCGTCGAGCGCGTAGGTGAAGTTGTACTTCGCCACCGTGAGACGGCTTCCGTCCGTGGCGTACCGGAGTCCGACGCCCCGCACGCGCCCGGTCGTCCGAGTGGCGTACGTCAGGGAGAACTCCGACGGGACCGACGGGTCCGGGACCGCGATCGAACTCCGCGCGGAGAGCCGATCGGCGCTACGATACCACTCGGTGTCGGGGGATTCGAGCTGATCGACTGTCGTCTCGGAGTCGATGTCGGGGCGGAACGCGGCCGCCGAAACCGACGCGTCGAAGGTCACGTCCGTGTAGGTGGTCGTGACCGACCGCCGCGTTCCGTCGTCGGTCCAGACGGTCTGCGTACGGAGCGGATAGAAGCGTTCCGTGTCGAGCCAGAGTCGCTGGCGGTACCCGGCGTCCGTTCGGTTCCCCCGCGGAGCGACGCTGAGGACGTGCGCCTCGCGATCGCCGACCGAGGCCGTCTCGACGTACCGGACGGTGTACTCCCCGTCGGTGGCGGGGCCGAACTGTGCGCCATCGCGTCGAGGTACGACCGGGAGCGGCGCGACCGCCGGTTTCTGCGGGCGTCCGGAGGAGTCCGTCAGTCCGGCCTCCGCGACGAGTCGCTGCAGGCGCCCCGGAAGCACCGACCGCGTCGGCGGTCCGCTGAGGTCGACGGTCGTGACGGTCTGCCGGTCGCGGTCGTAGAGCCACAGCGTCGAGCCGTTGGAGACGCGCCGCTCGTAGCGGCGTGAGCCGTCTTGCCGAAACCGGACCCGCTCGCGGTCGGTCCCGGGGACGAGCGTCACGTCGGCGACGGTTCGCGTGGTCGTCGTCCCGTTGGTCCGGATCTCGATAGAGCGGGTCGCGGTGAGCGCGTCGACCGATCGGTACCGTTCGCTCACGTTGGCGCTGACCCGCGGCTCGCCGTCGGTCACAGCCGCGCCCGACATCCAGACGAACGCGGAGAGGGCGACGATGCACAGCAGCAGTACGACGAGCGTGCGCTTTCGGAGCGGGAGGGCGTCGTCGATCATACGGGAGGGCGTGCTACAACTGTTCGCTGCGGTCGCTCGCAAATAAATGCCGCTGGTTCCTCGGACGGGAGGCCACGGCCGGCGTCGAGCACTGCGGGGCGCGGCGACGTTCGGCGGTCTGCTCGTCGTTCACCCGGGCGCGCTGATCGCGAAAAGCAGGACGTTGTGGGTCGCCGGCCCGAACCCGACGGCCGCGACGAACCCGAGCAGCAACCGCGCCTCGGTCGGGTCCGTCTCGACGAGGTCGGCGAAGAGCCACACCACGAGCGAGGCGACCGCGATCTTGACGAGCACGAACAGCCACCCCGAACCCAGCACCGGTTCGGTCGGCAGCCCGGCGGCGAACTCGACGATGAGCCGCGAGAGCGGCGTCCGCTCGCCGAACCCCAGCAGGTCGATCCCGGCGGCCGTCGAGACGCCGTCGAGGACGTGTGCGAAGACCGCGAAGGCGCCGAGCGCGCCGGTGGTCCGGGTCTCCGGGGCGACGCGAGTGAGGGCGAACCAGACGGCGGCGGCGAGAACCGCGGCGACGACGACGCTGGCGGCGGGAACGAGCGGCGACAACGCGCCCGCGGCCACGCCGACGGCGAGGACGCGGACGACGGCGACGAGCGCGAGCGCGCCGCCGCCGAGCGCGAGGGCGCGGGCGACGCGCGGGGACTGCCCCGCGGAGTCGCCGTCGCGCTCGTCGAGGACGGCGTCGAGAGCGACCCAGGCGCCGACGGCGGCGACCGCGACGGTGACGTACACGGCGGGCGTGCCCGCCAGCGGGCGGGCGAGCGCGGGAAGCGCCTCGACGACGTAGAGGACGTGCAGTGCGGATCCAAGCGCCATCCAGGGCGCGAGGGCGAGGACGCGACCGGTCGTGACCGTCGGGCGTCGTCGGAGCGCGGCGCGCGCGACGACCGCGGCGGCGGCGAGGAGCGCCGCGAGGTACGTCGGTGGCGGCAGCGCGAACCCCTCCGGAAGTATCGCCATACTGGCGGATCCGGACCCGCGGGCAAAACGGTACCGAAGCGGGCCGACGCCCGTCCCGGGGCGAACCCAGCGGGAGTGTCGGTTCGACTGCCTACTCGGGCGTTCGGCACTTCTGCCGGATCGGATTCATCACGAGCCAGACGGTGAACACCGACAGCACGAGAACGATGCTCACCGAAGAGACGACGTAGGCGAACGTAATCTGTTCGAAGACCATATTGATCAACTGACCGGTCCCGACGACCACGCCCAGGATACCGAACGCCGACAGCGACACCTGCTTGCCGGCCTGGTACCGCATATCGCGTCGTATCTGAATGCTGTCGCCGACGCTGATGTTCAGGTTGTCGCGTTCGGTGCTCGGAATCCGAACGGACAGCGACTCCTCCTCGCCGTAGGAACTCTCCGGTGTGGCCTCCGGTTCGAGGTCTTTGTCCTCCTCCCACCCGGACTGACAGCGGACGTTGCGCCGTCGCTTCTCGTCGCGCAGCCAACTCAAGAGGACGCGGTCGTTCTCCTCGATGCCGAGCCCCTTCATCGCGTCCTCGTTCATCCGGACGACGTTCCGGCCCTCGTCCCGGTCGTACCCCGGCAGGACGCGGAAGTTCGAGTAACTGTAATCGACGAACCGCCGGCCGAGCCACTTCGAGGCCCGCTCTACGGTTCCTTCCTCCTCGTCGACTTCGGTGAGTATCCGGAGTCTGACCTCGTTGTCCTCGCCCTCGTCTTTCGAGTCCACGCGGAGGAGCTTCCGCGTGATGCCGTTGATCCTGATCGTGTTGTCCTTCCGGTTCTTGTGATCGTACGTTTCGATCGGCAACTGGATCCGCGAGCCCGTCTCCGGGTTGATCAGCTCGCAGACGTCGCCCCGCTTTAGGGCGTCCGTGTCGTCCATATCGCCCGCGGAGATGTATCCGGCGAGGCCCTGGGTCGTGATGTCGCGGTCCTCCTGCTCCCACGCCGAGACGCGGTGGACGTTCAGCCCCTCCAGCGTCTCCGTCTCGCACTCGCGGATCACGACCTCCATGTTCTCGTCGTCGTCGCCGTCGTCCGGATCGAGGCCGATCTCCCGCTGGAGCCTGGTCCGGATGCAGGCCCAGGGCCGACCCTCGTCCGTCGAGAACTCCGCGACGTCGTGATCGTCGCTGAACGCGATGATCTGCGCCAGCGTCCCGTCTTCGTCCACCTCCGGGGCGGACAGCTCGACGTACTCGTACTCCTCGGTGTCGTCCAGTCCCGAGAGCGTCGACTGCGGCACGATCGCCGCGTACCAGAACTTGTCTCCCTCCTCGAAACAGTGGTTCCGGAAGTCCGAAATCGTCTTCGAGACTACTCTCGCACTGTCCACCCTGAATCACCCGAGAGCTCGTCGTTCTCCGCGACCGTGTTGAACTCGCTCGCGTCGGTCGAGTCGTAGGCGGTCTCGTACGTCGTGGCACAGAAGTCCCGGTAGAACTCCGTGGCCACCGCCGAGCCGTACATCTCGCCGATCATCATGATCCCGTTGACGATCCGGCTGTGGTACGTCCCGTTTCGCGGTTTGTCGGCGGCGATGTCCGCGCTCTCGGCGCTGTTGGCGAACAGCCGGACCTCCGAAATGTCGGTGATGTCGTACTCGTCGAAGCGGTCCGGATCGACGTAGTACTCCAGTTCCGGGTCCCGAACGCCGGTGTAATCGTACGGGCTCTCCGTCTCTCTGATCTGGGCCTTCTCCTCCGCGGTCAGCCCGAACACGAGGACGCCGTTGATCCAGTCGTCGGGATCGTCGGTCCGGACGGCCTCCAGCATCGTGCCGCCCCGATCGGACTCCAGCGAGTAGTACCGACGAAAGCCCCGTATCTTCGCCGGGACGTACACGATGCGTTCCCGTCGCTTCTCCCACTTCTCCAGGGCGTTCGCCCTGACGTTCCGATCGGTGTTGCCCTCGTAGACGTCGTCGAGCGTCGGATTGACGTTCTCGAACCTGGATATCAGACTCGTCGGGAGAATCAGGCTGCCGTACCCAAATATCGGTGTCATTGATCGAGCGCCGTCTCCGCTGTGTTGTCGGCTGTCGTACTTCACTATTGCGACCCCTCGATTTTTCTCGCTCGGTGTCCAGGAGACGGTATGAACAGAACGGAGTTCGCCGCGTGTGTCGATCACACGGTCTTGGGGCCGACGACGACGCTCGACGCCGTCGAGGCCGTCCTCGAGGAGGCGGAGGAGCACGGAATGAACGCCTGTATCCCGCCGTGTTACGTCGCCGAGGCGGCCGCGTACGCCCCCGACGTCACGCTCGCGACGGTCGTCGGGTTCCCGCACGGCCAGCACTCGACGGCCGCGAAACACGGCGAGGCCGTCGACGCCTGGCAGTCCGGCGCCGACGAGGTGGACATGGTCCTCAACGTCGGGCGCCTGAAGGCCGGCGACGACGACGCCGTCGCGGCCGACGTCGCCGAGGTCGTCGCCGCGGTCCCCATCCCGGTGAAGGTCATCATCGAGACGGCGCTGCTGACCGACGACGAGAAGCACCGCGCCTGCGAGGCGGCCGCGGAGGCCGGCGCCGACTTCGTGAAGACGTCCACCGGGTTCGCCGACGGCGGCGCGACCGTCGCCGACGTCGAGCTGATGGCGGCGTACCTCCCGGTCAAAGCCAGCGGCGGCATCGGATCCTACGAGGAGGCGATGGCGATGCTCGAAGCGGGCGCCGAACGGATCGGCGCCTCGTCAGGCGTGGAGATCGTCGAGGGGTTCCCGGAGGAGGATTGAGAGGGGTATCGCGCGAGCGTACGACAGTCCGACGGAGCGGCGCGCTACTCCTCGCGCATCTCGCCGAGTCGATCGACGAGCGCGTCGGTGTCGACGTCGGACTCGACGTTGACGTCGCCGTCGTGGTCGTGCTCGTGGACGTTGACCGCCTCGCTGTCGTCCGCCTCGGTGGTCTGCTCCTGCTGTTCGGATTCGTCGTAGCTTCCAAAGCCCATACCCCTCGATTCTACCCGCCGTAGAAGAAACGCACGAAGTGCGGGCGCAACGAGTGAGAGTGACAGGATGACGCGTCGAGACGTCATTTCGGGGCGGTGTTTTCGAGGCGAGGCGGTGAGTCGACGGCCCGATGGATCCCTCCCGGGGACTGCGGCGTAACGGAGTCGTCCGTCGCCGTCGAGTCTCGCAGGAACTCGCCGATCCGCCCTCGTCGGCGTGCCTTCGGTGAGCGATACGACGCTACCGCCGACGCGCCAATTCCGTCGAAATCGACTTCGTCGATCGTCTTAACGCCGGTCGGAAAAATATGGAGTTATCCCGCTGGAGTGCACTCGGGGAGATAGACACTCCCACAGGAATCGATTATGTCTGGAAAGTACGATCTCGTTATCGTCGGCGGCGGCATCAGCGGGGCATCGCTTCTGTACACCACTGCGAAGTTCACGGACATCGATTCGATCGCGCTGGTCGAGAAGGAGTCGGAGATCGCGGCGATCAACTCCCATCACACCAACAACTCACAGACGCTTCACTTCGGAGACATCGAGACGAACTACACCTTAGAGAAGGCCGAGGGCGTCAAGACGGGCGCGGAACTGCTCGCGGGGTATCTGGAGAACCACGACCCCGACCGCGAGATGCACGCCAAGCGCAGCAAGATGGTGCTCGGCGTCGGCGAGGAGGAGGTCGACAAACTCGAAGACCGCTACCACGAGGAGGGGTTCGGCGACCTGTTCCCGAAACTCGAACCGATCGGTCGCGAGGAGATCGGCGAGATCGAACCGAAGGTCGTGGAGGGCCGCGACCCCGACGTGGAGATGCTCGCGTTACAGACCCCGGACGGGTACGTCGTCGACTACGGTGCGACCGCGAAGTCGATGGTCGAGAACGCCCGGGAGGAGGCACACGTCGACGTGTTCACCGACACGAAGGTCGAAGACGTCACGAAGAACACCGACGGCTACACGCTCACGACCGGACGGGGACCGTTCGACTGCGAGGTCGCGGTCGTCGCCGCCGGCTCCCACAGCCTCCAGATCGCGAAGGAACTGGGCTACGGCGAGGACATGGTGTTGCTGCCGGTCGCGGGGAGCTTCTTCCTCGCCGACGACCTCTTAAATGGAAAGGTCTACACGCTCCAGATGAAGAAACTGCCGTTCGCGGCGGTCCACGGCGACGCCGACGTCCACGACGGGAGTATCACCCGCTTCGGACCCACGGCGAAACTCGTCCCCACGCTGGAGCGCGGGCGCGTCTCGACGGTCAGTGACTTCCTCGACGTCTTCGGGCTGAACGCCGCCTCGTTCCTCAGTTACGCCAACATCCTCGCCGACCGCATTCTCCTCCCGTACGTCCTCACGAACCTCCTCTACGACGTCCCCGAACTCGGCACGCGGGCGTTCCTCCCCGAGGTCCAGAAGGTCGTCCCGAGCGTCGAACTCGACGACATCGAGCGCGCGAAGGGCTACGGCGGCGTCCGACCGCAGATCGTCGACACGAGCGAGAAGTCCCTCGATATGGGCGAGGCGAAGATCGTCGGCGACGACATCATCTTCAACATCACGCCCTCGCCGGGGGCGTCGACGAGCCTGAAGAACGCGATGCGCGACACGGAGACCATCCTGGAGTTCTTCGAGGAGGACTACGAGTTCGACGAGGACGCCTTCCGCGCGGAGACGATCGAGAACTTCCCACGCGGCGCGTAGCGGCAGAGAGACGCCGCGGTCGAACGCCCGCGCCGCCGTTCCCCGGGGTCGCGTGCCGGCGGGACCGAAACGTCGGAGCCGCCGTCCGACACCGCTCGGCTTCTGTCGGGGTGGTCGCCCTCACGGCTCGGAACCGACCGTACACGCGAGTGATCAGCAGATCCTTCGATAATAGCACATTCGTGGAGCAGATTCGGGATCGAGGAGACGAATACCGAAGCCTTATCCGTGTCTCGGGCGTTCGTCTATCTGCAATGGCAAACGGTACGGTTGATTTCTTCAACGACACAGGCGGCTACGGTTTCATCGAGACAGAGGACGCGGACGAGGACGTATTCTTCCACATGGAAGACGTCGGCGGCGAGGACCTCACCGAGGGAACGGAGATCGAATTCGAGATCGAACAGGCCCCCAAGGGCCCCCGCGCGACGAACGTCGTCCGCGTCTAATCCGGTTCTGACCGTCGCCGCCTAGGCGACGTACGATCCGCGATTTTTCCACCGAATTACCTCGACAGCGCCGCGAGCGTCCGAGACGGACCGACACTGAGCGGCGACGGCGGGAGGATTGTCCTCTACGGTCGGGTGCGTCGCCACGCCGGAACCGACACACGGCTCGAACTGTCAGTCACCGATTGTGACAATCGATAGAATATTTATCGTCCGTTCGTTCGAGTGACGATGTGAGCGTCTCTATCAGGACGACGATTCGGGGGATGGCGAACAGGGCGAACCCGGTCTTCGGCGCGGGAGCGGTTCTGATACCAATCACGCTGTTCGTCGCCGCCGTCCTGTTCGGAACGGTAGAGCAGTTGACCTACGTCCACGTGATGGCCGGCGTGCTCTGGACGGGCATCGACCTCTTCATGGCGATGGTCCTCGGGCCGGTTCTCGGCGGCCTCGACGTCGAGGAGCGGGCCGCGGTCTTCCAGCGGTTCACGCCGAAGATGGCGTTCCTGATGCCGACGCTCGCCTTCACGACCATCTTCGGCGGGATGGTGCTTGCGGCGCGGATGGGGCTACTCCCGGGCCTCGCCGCGTGGGGCGGGCTGTTCTCGGTCGTCGCGATGGGCGCAGCGCTCCTCGCGGTCGGCTACCAGTTCGACTCGTTCGCCGACTGGCGGTGGCTCGCGCTGTTCGCCCTCGTCGTCGGCGGCGGCGCGGCGTCACTGGTCGCGAACCTCGGCACCTTCGCGATGCCGGGGGCATCGATCCTCGCCGCGCTCGGCATCGTCACCGTGCTCACCGTCCTCGGCTTCGGCGTGCTCCTGCCCGGCGAGGCCCGGATGTACCTGGAGATGACCTCGGACGACCCCGACGCGGACCTCATCGGCGCGATCGGGATGCGCAATGCGAAACTGAGCGGCGTCGAGGGCGTCCTGCAGCTCAGCATCGTCGCGGTGATGGTGTACATCCGCTGGGGCGGCCTCGGGTTCTGACCGCTACGCCGTCGCGCGGAGCCGCGGCTCCCGAAGCGACGTCCGGTCGCCGGCGACTGTCCCGTTCGTCTCGTTCGCGCGGACGCGGACGTACCGCTGTCCGACCGCCCCGTCGAGCAGGCTGTCGACGGGCGCGCGGTCGTCTCTGAGTACGGGGACGTCGTCGGTCGGCTCGTCCGTCCGGTACGAGGAGAGGTCCGACGAGAGGTCGATACCGACGTCGCGGCGTTCGCTGCGGGCCTGCAACTCCTCGCGGGTGAGCAACGCGTCGTCCTTCGTCGCGATCACCTCGATGTTCTGGACGACCGGGCCGCCGGCGGTCGGGAAGCTGTAGACGCGCGGGAAGACCTGCCGCATCGTCTTGTACTCCGCGCGGTAGAACTCCGAGGCGGGCCCGCTGGGCGCGGAGATGAGGTTCGCGACGAGGACGCCGTCCTCGTCGAGACGCTCGGCGGCCAGCCGCATGAACTCGACCGTGGTGAGTTGGAACGGCACGGTGTCCTTCCGATAGGCGTCGAGGACGATCACGTCGTAGGTGCGGTTCGTCTCCGCGAGGTACTGGCGACCGCCGCCGACGTGGACGTTCATCCGCGGCGAGTCGGGGATGCCGAAGTGCTCGTCGGCGGCGTCGACGACCGCGGGGTCGAGTTCGACGACGTCGACGGTGACGTTCGGATACGTCTCGTGGAAGATCCGCGGGCCGGTGAAGCCGCCGCCGCCGACGAACAGGACGCGGTCGACGTCGTCCGTCTCGTCGGCGAAGAGCATCGAGGCGTGGAAGTACCGGGTGTACTCGAAGACGTGTCTCGTCGGGTCGTCGAGGGCCATCGCGCTGTGGGGTTGCCCGTCGAGGTACAGCGTGCGGGTGTCGCCGCGGTCGACGACGCGGAGCTCCTGGTAGGCGGTCTGTTCCGCGTGCACGACGTCGCCGCCGACGCCCGGCCCGAGGCCGCCCGTGGCCGTCGCCGCGACGAGCGCGAGGGCGACGACGCCGACGCGGATGCCGGTCGTTCCGTCGAGGGCGGGTGCGGCGACGGCTGCGGCCGCCAGAACTGCCGAGAGCCCGAGGACGAGGCCGATCTGCGGCACCGACAGCAGCGGCACGAGCAGGTAGGTCGTCGCGAACGCGCCGACGATGCTCCCGACGGTCCCGACGGCGTAGACGTGCCCCGCGGTCGCGCCGACGTCGCCGCCGGCCAGCTCCGCGGCGTAGGGGCTCACGTACCCCAGGAGGTACGTCGGCGGGCCGAAGAGCAGCGTGATCGCCGGCAGCGACGCGAACTGGCTGGGCAGCGGGAGCACGCCGGTGGACTGGACGACGAGGTCACCCAGGAGGACGACGCCCGCGACGTACAGCGCCGTCGCCAGAAAGACCCCGACGAGGCGGCCGTGGGAGGCGCTCGTCGCCGCCCGCTTCCCGCCGCGGTGGTAGCCGAGGCTGAGCGCGGCGAGGAAGACGCCGATGATGCCGCCCCACGTGTAGATGCTGTTGCCGAACTCCGGGGCCAGGATCCGGCCGGCGAGGATCTCCAGGCCCATACTCGTGACGCCGGAGACGAACACGGCCGTTTCGGGTCGCGTCGGCCACCGTTCCGGGAAGAACCGCGAATCCATCGCTCGTGGGGAGGGGCGGGAGCGACTTCAACGCCGCGGCCGTCCGGTCGCGAAGGTGGATTTTCGGGCGCGCCCCGGCGGAACGACGGTCGGTGCGGAGTGGCGACCCGCGAATAACGGTCGGCGCGAAGTGGCGAACAGTCGGCACCCGCTCGCGACGACGGCCGCGCGAAGCGGTCGTCGCGCTCGTCCCTGCGTCGACGACAGCCGCGCGAAGTGGTCGTCGTCCTCGTCCCCGCGTCGACGTGCCGAACAACCGTAGCCCGACGCGGGGCGTACGTCAGATCACGGCGCGGATGGCCGCCCGTTCGTATATAAACGCTCGGGGGCCGTTCGGGTCGTGTTTAATTAAGCGACTCCCACCCGGAAAACCACCGACGGGCGGGAATGGAAGGGGCCGCGTTCTCGACGACGACGCGCGACGTAAGCACCGCAGGAGCGAACACAGTGAGCGACGAGGAGCACAGCGAGCGCATCGAGTCGAGAACGCGGGGGCTTCCGAGGGCTTCCCTGCATCCGTCCCACCGATTTCACTCCTAACTAAACAGTACCGCCGCTCGAAGCCAAACACCTATCACAGCGAGTGTATTTTCAACCGATATGAACGGGAACGGGGGGACGAACGCACTCGTCGAGGGGGACGAAGGCGGACCGATCGACGTCCTTCACGTCGACGACGACGACGCGTTCGCAGACCTGACCGCGCTCAGACTGGCCCGAGACGGCGACGGCGACCACCCCGAGATTCGGGTGGAGACCGCCACGGATCCGGTCGCCGCGCTCGAACGCGTCTGCGAGGTCGACTGCGTCGTCAGCGACTACGACATGCCCGGAATGGACGGCCTCGAACTGCTCCGGGCCGTCCGCGAGCGGGACTCGGAGATCCCGTTCGTCCTCTTCACCGGCAAAGGCTCCGAGGAGATCGCGAGCGAGTCGATCTCGGCGGGTGTGACCGACTACCTCCGAAAGGGCGGGAAGGCCGACCGCTTCGACGTGTTGGCCAACAGCGTCCGCAACGCGTGCGCCCGAACCAGAGCGGAACGGACCGTCGAACAGAGCGAACGCCGGCTCAGGCAGGTCCTCGATCGGCTCCCGCAGTGCGTCTTCCTCAAGGACCGCGAGGGACGCTATCGCTTCGT
The DNA here is from genome assembly GCF_004799685.1 of Halobellus limi. Classification (NCBI taxonomy): domain Archaea; kingdom Methanobacteriati; phylum Methanobacteriota; class Halobacteria; order Halobacteriales; family Haloferacaceae; genus Halobellus; species Halobellus limi. Next base: position 935,787 of record NZ_CP031311.1, on the reverse strand, counting down.
CAACCGGGCCGGCGCGGAGGGGTACGGACGTCCGCCCGAAGCGATCGAGGGCGAACTCGAATCGGACGTCATCGACGATCCCGACGTCGTATCCCGGTTTCGTGCCGAGGACGAAGTCGTCCTCGAGAAGGGGAAGCCGCTCGTCGTCACCGACCAGCGCGTCACCGACGAATCCGGCGAGCGCGTCGAGCGCGTCGTGAAGTACCCGCTGGAGCTGCGGCCGGACGGGACGGAGGCGGTGTTGGGGATCGCCGAAGACGTCACGGAAGAACGGGACCGGAACGCCGCGCTGGGCGCCGTCGGAGACGCCGTGCAGGATCTCGTCGAGCGCGTCGGCGAGGCGGAGCTGGGCCGCTCCGAGATCCGGAGGGAACTCGAATCGATCCGCGAGACCGTCGAGGGTGCACCGTCCGTGACGGGGACGATTCCCGCGCCCGACGCCGAGTGACCCGCGGCGAGACCGTTCGGCGTCGAGTAGCCGCCGCGAGACCGTTCGACGCCGAGTAACCCGCGGTGAGATCGCCCGAACGAGAAAGGAGGATATAGGGTGCCGGAGGTGAAACGTCCGACAGAGCCATATGTTCGGAAGAATCTTGCTGCCGACGGACGGGACGGATTCGATGGATGCGGTCGTCCAGACCGCAGCCGACATCGCCGATCTGCGCGGGGCCGACGTCCACGTCCTCTACGTCATCGACGACAGGGCCTTCCTCACCCTGCACGACGAGATGAAGACCGACGTGCTCGCGGAACTCGAAGGCGAGGGCGAGGCGGCCACGGACCGGGCCGCGACGCGACTGCGCGAGGCCGGCATCGACGTCACGACGGCGATCCGCGAGGGCGACCCCGCGGATCAGATCCTCGCGTACGCAGAGAGCATCGACGCGGACCTCATCACGATGGGCACCCGCAGCGGTGACTACACCAACAACCTGATGGGCAGCGTCTCCCAGAAGGTCGTCGCCCGCTCGCAGACGCCGGTGCTGACGACGAACCTCGCGACGGAAGAGTGAGAGCGGGCCGCCGGCGTCCTGTAGGGTGGCCCGGGAAGGAGTCTCCCCAGCCCTTCCCCGTCATTCCTCGGCGTCGAACTCCAACGCGACCGAGTTGATGCAGTAGCGTTTGCCGGTCGGCTCGGGGCCGTCGTCGAAGACGTGCCCCAGGTGGCCGCCGCAGTTCCGACACAGCACCTCGACCCGCCGCATCCCGTGTCGCGTGTCGGTCCGGGTCTCGACCGCCTCCTCGTCGGCGTCGAAGAAGGAGGGCCACCCCGACCCCGAGTCGAACTTCGTCTCGCTGTCGAAGAGCGCGGCGCCACAGCCGGCGCACCTGAACGTCCCGTCCTCGTGGACGTCGAGGTACTCGCCGCTGAACTTCGGTTCGGTGCCGCGCTCGCGCAGGATCTCGTACTCCTCGTCGGTGAGCCGTTCGCGCCACTCGGAGTCTGTCGTCGGGAGTTCGTCGGCCGTGTCCTTCGCCATACGCCTCCTTGGAACCGGAGCGGCAAGAACCCCTCTCCCGATCCCGCTCGATCGCTCCGAGGCCTACCGATCGCTCTCACTCCTCGCGCGTGAGGAACGACGGGAGCCGGAGCCGTTCGAGGTCGTCGATGCCGTACCCGTCGAGCAGCGGCGGCTGTCCGACCGCGTCGGGAACGTCGTTCGGACGGCGGTCGGTCTGGAGAGACTCCGGTGAGGGCGCCGGCGAATCGGACTCCTCGACGAGGACCTCCCAGGTCTCCTCGGCACTCTCGTGGTGGGGGTGTACGTCCTGTACCTCCCGCTTACCCTCCTCGAACGCCAGGTCCAGAACGCTCCGCTCGTAGGCGCTCGACGCGAGCGCTCGGATCCGCGAGCGCTCGTCCGGGAGTCGGTGCCCGAGCTCCGTGGCGATGCCGAGCGCGTACATCCGGCGGATCGCCTCCTCGCCCGACAGCGAGTCCCAGCCGGTGTCGAAGGCGCGTTCGTACATTTCAGAAGTCCACGCGTTTCGTCGGGTCGACGACGAGACCCTCGTCGGTGAATCGCAGCGACCGGATGTCGCAGTCGATGTCGGTCCCCCGCATCTTCACGACCTGGATCCCGCGGGTCATCCCGGTCGCCTCCAGGTAGTTGTGGAAGAAGACGACGCCGTGGGCGAGAAAGTGCTCGTCGGAGTACGCGCTCGGGTCGGTCATCTCCGAGATGAGAAGCGTCGTCGCGTCACAGCCCTTCAGCGCGGTGAGAAACCGCGCCATCTCCTCCTCGCCGTCGGTGAAGAACAGCTCTAAGAGCATCGTCGAGTCGATCACCAGCCGATCGATCTCGCGGGAGTTCACGAACGCGACCATCTTGTCGGTCAGGCTCTGGACGCTGGAGGGACCGCCGCCCGAGGACGACTGGCTCAACAGCCGTTTTCCCTTCTTGTTCGCCAGGTTGACGAATCGGAACTGCTCGGAGGCCGCGAGCGTCTCGAAGCCGAACTCGTAGCTGGACATGTCGTTGACGAGTTCCTCGCGGGACTCGTGCATCGTGACGTAGAGGCAGTTCTCCCCGTTTCTGAGCCCCTCGGCGACGAACTGGGCGGTGAACGTCGTCTTTCCGCTCCCCGGCGGGCCGGAGAGCACGTACAGGCGCCCGGGAAGGAACCCCCCCTGGATCAGGTGGTCGAACCCGCTGACGCCGCTCGGTATCCGCATAGTGGCGACTCGACGGACGCCCCTAAAACGGTTCCGGGCCGATTCTCAGCTATCGTAACGGGAAGCCGCGGGGGGACTCTCGGAGGCGGCGCGCTCGGCCCGAACGGTAAAGCCCGTTCGGGACTCCCCTCCGAACGTGACAGACCGAGTCGAGGACGAGACCGCCACGCGCATCGGCATCGTCGGCGCGGGTGCGGCGGGCGTCGGCGCGGCGTACGCGCTCCGCGATGCCGACGCGGCCGTGACCGTCGTCGAGAAGAGCGGCGGCGTCTGCGGCCGCGCGGCGACCCGCCGGAAGAACGGGTGTCGCTACGACCACGGCGCGAACTACCTGAAGGACGCGGACCGGCGGACGGAAGCCCTGCTCTACGAACTCGGCGACGACGGCCTCGCCGAGATCGAGGAACCGGTCTGGACGTTCGACGGCGACGGCGAGATCAGTCCGGGCGACGGCCGCGACTCCCGGAAGTTCACGTGGACCGAGGGGATCACTCAGTTGGCGAAGCGCCTGCTCGATCGAACCGACGCGACCGTTCACCGGCGGACGCGGATCGAGGCGATCGAACGGGAGGTCGAGGGCGTCGCGGGCGGCGAGTGGACGCTCGTCGACGCCGACGGGGAACGCCACGGCCCGTTCGACGCGCTCCTCCTGACGCCGCCGGCACCGCAGACGGCCGCGTTGCTGCGGGCGACCGAGTGGGAGGACGACCGGCTCGGCCAACTCGTCGAGGCCGTCGAGGCCGTCCCCTACCGGACGATTCGGACGGTCGTGCTCCACTACCCGTTCTGCGAGTCCCGCCCCTGGTACGGCCTCGTGGACGCCGATCGGGAACACGCCGTCGGCTGGCTCTCCCGCGAGGAGTGTAAGGCCGGCCACGTCCCCGACGGCGAGAGCCTCCTGATCGCCCAGATGAGCCCCGCGTGGTCGGAGGAACGCTACGACGACCCGCTCGGAGACGTCGCCGACGACGTCGCGGATCGAGTCGCGAGACTGCTCGGAGACGAGCGGTACCGCGATCCCGACTGGGTCGACGACCAGGGATGGCGTTACGCGCTCCCCGATGCGGCGGTCGACCGGGAGGCCACCGAACGCGTCGCGGACGCGGGGCTGTACGTCGCCGGCGACTGGGTCGTCGGCGAGGGACGGGTGCCCGAGGCGCTCTGGAACGGCCACGACGTCGGCGAACGGATCGCGGCGGATCTCTCGTAGAACGATACGTCCGCGGACGCGTCAGCGCGGCGGTGCGAACGCATCAGTGCGGCACTCCGAGGGGCCCGCGCGTCGGCGGCTGTCCCTCGTCTCGGATCTGCGGACCCGGCGCGAAGCAGACAGGCTTTACTCCCGTCGGTCCGTACTCGCGGCCGTGTCGCTCACCGTACGAATCGATCCGCACGTCCACTCGGACGCCTCCTACGACGGGTCGGATCCCTCCGAACTGCTCTTAGAACAGGCCGCCGAGATCGGTCTCGACGCCGTCGTCGTCACCGACCACGACGTCATCCACGAGTCGGTCCGAGCGGCGGAACTGGCCCCGATGTACGGCCTCGTCGGGATCCCGGGCGTCGAGGTGTCGACCGCGGACGGCCACCTGCTCGCGCTCGGCGTCGAGGAGATGCCGCCGCGGCGCGCCCCGATGGGCGAAACCGCCGAGTGGGTCCGCGAGCGCGGGGGCGCCGCCATCGTGCCGCACCCGTTCCAGCGCAGCCGACACGGGGTCCGAAAGAGCCGACTTCAGACCGTCGACCCCGACGCGATCGAGGTGTACAACTCCTGGGCGTTCACCGGGTGGAAGAACCGCCGGGCGCGGCGGTACGCCGACGCGTACGGCTACCCCGGCGTCGCCGGCAGCGACGCGCACAAGGTCGGGTACGTCGGCCGCGCGTACACGGAGATCGAGATCGACAACGTCACCCGCGCGGAGCTGACGGCCGACGTCGTCCTGGACGCGATCAGAGACGGCGCGACGAGAGTCGAGGGCCGGCGGACGCCGATTCCGATGTCCGCGCGTCACTACGCCGGCGCGGGCGCCAGAAAGAGCGGGTTCTACGCGAAGTACGGCGCCTATCGGAGCGGCGCGCTCGCGAAGACCGGGGCGCTCGAAGCCGCGCGGATGCTCTATCGGATCTCGCCGCTGTCGGGGTAATCCGAGGGTCGATCCGGAAACAGCGGTGAGAGAGAACGGGCGGTTCAGACCCGTCCGGCGCCGGGCGGATCAGACGTAGTCGATGCCGTCCCAGGTGGGGCCGCCGCCGTGCCACTGGTGGTTGGTCGGGCCGCCGAGGGTCTCTTCTTTCCACTCGATCGGCTCCCAGTCGGGCTCGAAGTTGAGGTAACCGGGACCGGCGAACAGCTCCAGGCGGAGGCCGCTTGCGGGGTCCTTCACGTACATACAGTCCGCGCGCGTGATCGCGTGCATCGCCGGGCCGTCGCTGCGGTTGTTGATCTCGATGCCGTGCTCGCTGCAGATGTCGCCGGCGGTCCAGAGGTCCTGGAGGCTGTCGAGGTGGAAGGCGACGTGGTGGAACTGCGTCGGGTCGTCCTCGGGTTCGCGGTGGATGGCGATGTCGTGCGGGAGCGGCGTGACGGCGTACCACCAGCCCCAGTACTCGCCGTCCTCGGCCTCGTAACGCTCGTTCAGCTGGAAGTTCATCGTCTCGCGCAGCCACTCGTCGTGGTCGAACGCGTTCTGGCCGGGGTCGTTCACGTGGATGTGGTCGATCCGCCGCGGGGCGATCCGGTTCCCGACGGACTCGCTGTAGACGCGGTTTCTGAGCCCCGACCGCTGTCCCTCTGGCGCGTCTGGCTTCTCGACGTCCCAGTAGAACTCGTAGTTGTGGCCGAACTTCTCGACGCGGATGGCCTCGCCGATGCCGTTCTCCTCGCCGGCCTCGACGTGGGTGATCTCCTCGCCCTCCGCTTCGAACTGCTGTTCGAGTTCGTCTAACGCCTCCTCGCTGGCGGTTCGGAACGCGAAGTGGTCCACGCCGCTCTTCCCGCTCTCGGTGAGGCTGAGCGTGTGGTGTTCCCAGTCTCGCATCCCGCGGAGGTAGGCGGTGTCGCCGTCGCGTTCGGTGACCTGCAGGCCCATCACCTCGTTGAAGAACCAGAGCGATTCGTCGAGGTCCGGGGTGTGTGCTGCGACGTGTCCGAGCTTTGCAACGGGTGAGTTTCGTCGTTTCATGTGAGTTTGATCTGGGTCGTTCCGCAACGGATGGTGGTAGTCGCTACTGGACGGGCGGTATTTCTCCCGGAAAACCGGTATAGAAAACCCCCGTATATGCGGGCACTTTATATATCCGTCCGGCTCGGCTGACGGTTCGTTCCGAAGGAGGGTTCGCCTCCCGCCGAATGTTGCGGCGCCCGAACGATTCTTCCCCCCGCGACGCGTCCCGTCGGACGTGAGTGGGATCCGCGCGGAGATCACCGTCGACTCGCCGCCCGACTGCCCGGCCGCGACCGCCGCAGAGGCGACCGAGGGCACGGCGGACTCGATCACGAAGTCCGTCCCAGCGGATCCCGAAGAGCCGGTGACCGAGGAGTTCGTGCTGGAGGGCGATCGGTCGCTGGAAACCGCAGACGCGCGGGGGGGTGAGGGGGAGACCCCAGAGTCGGACGTAGATCCCGACGAGTTCCAGGAGGTCTTCTCCTACGGCTCCGAGCGCGTCTACCGGTTCGAGCGGTCCCAGGAGCGGACCTGTTTCTGCGAGTGCATCGAGGCGTTCGGCTGTCCGGTGCGCGACGTGCACTCCCGCGGCGGCTCCCTGACGGTCAGCTTCCACGCCCCCGACGTCGACACGCTCCGGTCGGTCGTCGCGCGGCTCGATCAGCGGTGGTCCGGGGTGTCCGTCCGTCGGCTCGTCCGCTCCGACGCCGACCGCGACGGCTCGGATCTCGTTCTCGTCGATCGCAGCGAACTGACCGAACGGCAGCGGGAGGTCCTCGAGACGGCGCACGAGATGGGCTACTTCGAGTACCCGAAGCGGGCGAACGCCGGCGACGTCGCCGAGGAACTCGGCGTCGACGACTCGACGTTCGTCGAGCACCTCTCGGCCGCGCAGGGGAAGCTCCTTTCCGCGATCCTCCCGTAGTCGATCGGTCGTCGTCGCGGTGTCCGGCGGAGCCGCGAACGCGACGACAACCGCTAAGTGCCCCGCGGCCGCGCGTCGTGGTATGCTCGACGAGTTGCTCGGCCGCGCGGAGCTCAAGGCGCGGATCGAGGAACTGGAGGAGGAGAAGCGTCACCTCGAACGCCGGGCGGCGGCCGAAGAGGAGCGTCGATCGGAGGCCGCCCGCGAGCGCCAAGAGGCCGAAGCCGAGGTCAACCGGCTCGAAGACAGGATCGAGGGCCTCGAAGAGCGCGTCGAACGGCTCGCCGAGACCGACGACGTCGACGTCGCGTTCCGCGGGACCGAGCAGCTGCGCGGAGACCGCCGCGACGAGGTCCTCTCCCGCTTGTCGTCGTTCGAGACGGGACCGGAAGGAGCGCTGACCGCGATGGTCCACGAGGACGTCCCCGACGCCGTCGCCGAGGCGCTCGGCGATCGGTCGGCGCTCGTCCGCCGGGCCGCGCCGTGTCTGGTCTGCGTCGACGACGCCGGTCTCGTCGCCGCCGCGCTCGACCCGCCGACGCCGCCCGCGGCGTTCGCAGAGTGGGGCTCGGGGTTCCGACTCGACCGGTCGTGGTTCGCGCCCGCGGGTCCGACGTGGGTCGCCCTCGTGCGCTCGGACCTGTTCGCCCTCGGCGTCTACGACGGGGAGTCGGTGGCGCTCGTCGACGAGGTCGAGTCCGACGTGATGGGGTCGCACTCGAAGGGCGGCTTCTCGCAGGCGCGCTTCGAGCGCCGCCGCGACCAGCAGGTCGACGAACACCTCGACCGGGCGCGGGAGGCGATCGAAGCCCACGTCGGGTCGGGCGCGGACCGCGATCTGATCGTCCTCGGCGAGGGGACCGTCCTCGGTCGGTTCACCGACCTCGCTGACCGGACCGCGACCGTCGACGCCACCGGGGAGCCCGCCGCGGCGCTCGAAAGCGCGGTTCGGGAGTTTTGGACGGTTCGGCTGTCGCTTCTCTGATCCGTCGAGCACTGCCGGTCGCGACCGCCGGAGCGACGGATCACGACCGGTGAACTACCCCACCCTACTCGCTCACCGCTGACGCGGTTCGCTCCTTGAGGGTGGGGACTTAGCCTGTAAGAGTTAAAACCACCGTCGCCGTCGGTGCAGGTATGACTGACACGTCACCGGAAAACGACCCGGAGCGAGTCGTCGTGCTCGCCCACGAGAAGTTCCCCGAGCGGGCGAAGACGGCCACGGGCGTCCTCAAGTACGCCGACTACGACGTCGTCGCCGTCCTCGACCGCGACCGCGCCGGGACGGTCACGACCGACCACCGCGCGGACCTCCCGTCGGTTCCGATCGTCTCCTCGATGGCCGACGCGCCCGAGGCCGACACGCTACTCGTCGGAATCTCGCCCATCGGCGGCGAGTTCGACGACTCCTGGCGGCCGGACGTCCGGACCGCGATCGAGCGCGGGTGCGACGTCGTCGCCGGCCTCCACTACTTCCTCTCCGAAGACGAGGAGTTCGCGACGCTCGCGGCGGAACACGGCGTCACGCTCCGCGACGTGCGGAAGCCCAAGGAGGACCTGACGGTCGCCGGCGGTCGGAGCGCCGACGTGGACGCCGAGGTAGTGCTGACGGTGGGGACCGACTGCTCGGTCGGGAAGATGACCGTCGCGCTCGAACTCGTCGAGGCCGCCCGCGAGCGCGGCGTCGACGCGGGGTTCGTCCCGACCGGTCAGACCGGGATCATGATCGCCGGCTGGGGGAACCCGATCGACCGCGTCGTCTCCGACTTCACCGCCGGCGCGGTCGAGGAGATGATCCTCGAAGTCGGCGACGACTACGACGTGCTGTTCGTCGAGGGGCAGGGCAGCATCGTCCACCCGGCGTACTCGGCGGTCACCTGCGGCATCCTCCACGGCGCGATGCCCGATTCGATGGTCCTCTGTCACACCGCGGGCCGCGAAGCGATCCACGGCTACGAGTCGTTCTCGCTGCCCGAGACCGACGAGTACGTCGACCTCTACGAGGGGCTGGCTGCGCCCGTTCACGAGGGGGACGTCGTCGCGGGCGCGCTGAACACGTCCGGCATCGACGACGACGCCGCGGCGCGGGCGGCCGTCGAGGCGTACTCCGACGAACTGGGTCGACCCGCGACCGACGTCGTCCGGTTCGACGCCGACGCGGTCCTCGATTCGGTCCTCGGGGCGGAGTGAGCGATGCTCTCGACCGAGTTCGAGCGCGTCTCGCTCCCGCTCGCGGACGCGTTCACCATCTCCCGCGGGACCCAGGAGGTCGCCGAGAACGTCGTCGTCCGGATCACCGACGACGGCGGAATGACGGGCGTCGGGGCCGCCGCCCCGGTGGGCCACTACGGCGAGACCGCGGACACCGTCGAGGCCGTGCTGCCGGCCCTCCTCGACGTCGTCGAGTCAGTCGGCGACCCGCACGCGATCGAGCGGATCGAGCGCGAACTCCGCGGCGTCGTCGAGGACAACCCGGCGGCGCGCGCCGCGGTCGACGTCGCGCTGCACGACCTCGCCGCGAAGCGCCTCGGCGTTCCACTGTACCGACAGTGGGGGCTCGACCCCGACCGGATGCCGAAGACGTCGTTCACGATCGGCCTCGACGCGACCGAGCGGATGCGCGAGAAGACGCGTGAAGCGATCGAGGAGGGCTACGACGTCCTGAAGGTGAAACTCGGGACCGACCGCGACGAGGAGATCGTCGCCGCCGTCCGCGAAGAGGCCCCCGACGCCAGCATCCGCGTCGACGCCAACGAGGCGTGGACGCCGCGGGAGACGGTCCGGACGACCGAGCGACTCGACGCGTACGGCGTCGAGTTCGTCGAACAGCCCGTTCCCGCCAGCGACCCGGAGGGGCTGAAGTTCGTCTACGAGCGATCCCCCCTGCCGATCGCCGCGGACGAGTCCTGCGTGACGCTGTCGGACGTCCCCGCGGTCGCCGACCGGACGGACGTCGTGAATCTGAAACTGATGAAAACCGGCGGCCTCGCGGAGGCGAAGCGGATGGTCCACGCCGCGCGGGCCCACGGACTGGAGGTGATGCTCGGCTGTATGATCGAGACGAACGCCGCCATCGCGGCCGCGTGTCACCTCGCGCCGCTCGTCGACTACGCGGACCTCGACGGCGCGCTGCTGCTCGACGACGACGAGTACGAGGGCGTGCCGATCGACGGCAGCGAGATCCGACTCGCCGGGGTCGACCGCGCGGGAACCGGCGCGCGGCGGACGTAGCACTCGGGTCGACGAGGCGGCGTCGCCCTCGACGCCCGAACCGATCTGCACTGCTCCAGCGAGCGTTTATATACGAAGGCGCGGCCAGGCTCCCCGTGATCTGACGTCTGCCCCGCGTCGGGCCGCGGTCGCTCGGCACGTCGGCGCGGGGAGCGACGGCGACGACGCCGTCAGCAGTGCGGAAGCCGACCGCGTCGCTGACGAGGACATCGCCGCGAGCGGGTGCCGACTGTTCGCCCAAACCGACCAGCCACGCGTCGACGACGCGCCAACCACCCGGTTCGACGACTATCTCCGCCTCCGGCGAGCGATTGCTATTCGAAAAACAACCGGGGTGGGACTGGAAGGGGCCGCGCGCTGGACGAAGACGCGCGACGCAAGGACCGCAGCGAACGTAGTGAGCGAGGACCACAGCGAGCGCATCGAGTCCAGCGCGCGGGGGCTTCCGAAGTGTTCGCCGCTACTGTTACGACGTGTTGCCATCTATTCGATCTACTTCGTATAGACGCACAGGCTTAACAGCGAGCGCCGAGTAGCGACGCGTAGATGACTCAGGTCACGCTCATCGGCGACCGGCTCGCGTCTCCGGGGACGGAGTTCGTCTACGAGGGCGAGTCGGCGGCGTGCGAGGGCTGTCCCTACCGACAGCAGTGCCTGAACCTCACCGAGGGCGTCCGCTACGAGGTGACAGACGTCCGCGAGAACGGACAGCTACTCGACTGCGCCGTCCACGACACCGGCGTCCGCGCCGTCGAGGTCGAACCCGCGTCGATCACCGCCAACGTCGCCTCGAAGGGGGCCTACGCCGGCAGCAAGGTGGAGCTTCCGGGCCCGTGCCCGCACACGGAGTGTCCGAGCCACGAGTACTGCGTCCCGGAGGGCGCGAGCTTCGACGCCGAGTACCGGATCGAGGAGGTCGTCGGCGACCCGCCCCACGAGTTCTGTTACCTGGATCGAGAGCTGACGCTCGTCGAACTCGAACCGCCGGAGGAGTAGTCACCACATCGGTCCGCCGGGCCTTCGGGCGTCTCCCCGCTCCCCTATGCGAGCGTGCCGAGCCGATCGGCCGCGTAGCCGAACACGTCCTCGTAGCCGTGTGCCGAGAGCAGCACCGGGTAGAACTCGTCGTCGGCGCTGTAGGCGTCGCCGTCGGCGGCGGCGACGGTGTCCCCCGGGGCGACCCGCTGGAAGTTGTCGACGAAGATCCGGTACTCCTCGGCGGGGTTCTTGGGGATCTGATCCAAGAGCCGAAAGACCGTCACCTCGTTCTCGTCGCGTCGGTGGAGCGACAGCGGCGGTTCGACGTCGCCCTCGACCGGCGCGGGGAGGACGCCCGTCGCAGACAGGAACGCCCGCAGGATCCAGTAGGCGTTCGTCGCGGCCTCTTCACTCCCCTGCAGTCCGCACTCGACTTCGATCGTGTGGGCGTGGTCGATGAGCCGGCCGGTCGAGAACGGTCCCGTCTCGACGAGGTACTCCATCGGGAGGTGCGGACAGATCGCTCTCGACACCGCGTCGACCTCGTCGACGAGGGCGAACGGCTCGGCGTACGACTGCGTCGAGTGCAGCGAGAGGACCGTCTTCCCGCGGAGTTCGCGGACGAGGTCGTGTGCCAGCCGGCCCTCGTGCGATTCCGCCTTCGGATCGCCCGGGAACGCCCGGTTGAGGTCCTCGTCGAGGTAGCGGACGCCGGCGTCGAGCGCCTCCTCGTTCGCGACGACGAGCTTGACGGGGCGCTCGACCGACGGCTCGCCCGCGACGAAGCGCTCGATCGCCCGCTCTCCGCAGGGTTCGTCCCCGTGGACCGATCCGACGACGGCGACCTCGGGTGTCCCCTCCCCGAGTTCGTAGATTCGCATTGCTGTTCTCCAGGCGGCGGAGGGTCAAATCTCTTTATTTGTGGGGACGAATTTGGAGGTATGAACGACCACACTCGCGACGACACCGTCGGGCCGCCGACGTCCGGCGAGCCGACCGGCTGGGACCCGACGCGCGCGGCGTCGAACGGGTGGGCACACGGCACGCTTCGGCGCGCGACGGTCCACGGCGTGCGGCTGTACAACGCCCGAGAGTTCCACGCCTCCCACGACTGCTTCGAGGACGAGTGGTACAACTACGGGTCCGGCACGACGGAGAGCGCCTTCCTCCACGGGATGGTCCAGGTCGCCGCCGGCGCGTACAAGCACTTCGACTTCGAGGACAGCGAGGCGCAAAGCGCCTCGGGCAGCCGGACGTCGTCCGGCGACGACGGCGGGATGCGCTCGCTGTTCCGGACGGCGCTTCAGTACCTCCGCGGCGTTCCGGACGACTACTACGGCGTCGACGTCGCCGATGTCCGGACCACCCTCGAAGCGGCGCTGGAGGATCCGACAGTCCTGGAGGGATGGCGGATCGAACTCGACGGTGCGCACCCGGACGCGGATCGGCTGGACCGCGAGTACGCCGAGCGGCTGGACTGAGTCGCGGGCGACGAGAAAGGGATCTCACTCCTCGCCGGCCGCCCGCGCGAGTCGCTCGTAGGCCGCCCACGAGGGGTCGACGTCGGGATGTGCGATCTCCTCGCCGTCGACGACGACGCCCGAGCCGGCCTCGACCGTCCCGGCGACGCCCACGGGCGTTCCCTCCGATTCCAGCGCACCGACGACGTCGTCGGTGTGTTCGGGATCGACAGCCAGCACGAGCGTGCCGCCGGTCGTCGTCCTCCAGGGATCGATCCCGAGCGCGTTGCAGGTCTCGCGAACGCCCGGCCGGACCGGAATCTCGTCGGTCGAGAGATCGAGTCGGACCGCGGCTCCCTCGGCGACTTCGACGAACGCGCCGAACAGGCCGCACTCCGTCGCGTCGTGCATCGCGTGGACGCCGCCCGCCGCGGCGGCGGTCATCGCGTCGCGGACGCAGGCGGCCTCGTCGAGTCGTTGCTGCGCCGTCTCGAGCGTCGAACCGCCGAGGTCGATCTCCTCGGGGAACAGCGTCGTGAGGAGTCCCGTCGCCTCGACGGCGGGGCCCTTCGTCACGAGGACGTCGTCGCCGACGCGCGCCCCGTCCGGGCGGATCACGTCTCCGAAGTCGCCGACGCCCAGCGCCGTCGCCCCGCCGACCCACGGGAAGGAACAGTCCGCGTAGCGAGCGGTGTGACCGGTGACGATCGAGACGCCCAGATCCGCCGCCTCCGCGTGCATCGCCTCCCAGAGCGTCGCGAAGGAATCGTCGGAGAGCGTCGGCGGGAGCGTGAACGAGATCGCCAGGTGCGAGGGGGCGAGTCCCGACACCGCGACGTCAGCGAGGACGAAGTCCAGCGCGAACCGACCGGCGCGCTCGAAGCCGAGCCCCGGCAACACCGAGACGGGGTCGGTCGCGATCGCGACCGCCGTCCCGTCGATATCTAAGAGTCCGAAGTCGACGCCGTGAGTCGGTCCGAGCCGGACGTCGTCGCGGTCGGCACCGAGCCGGGGGAAGATGTGTTCGTCGAAGAACCGCCGGTCGACTTTTCCGAGGTCCGCCATACGGGTCCGTCTCTACGAGTCGGTTTGAACGTGACGCACCCGCCGAGCGGGGCGGCCGGTCACTCGTCGGGGTCGACGACGAGCTGGTCGGCGAGCGCCTCCTCGGTCACCGTCCGTTCCCAGTCGCGGCCGGCCGCGCCGCCCACCTCGGCGTGGATCTTCTCCGCGAGCAGGTTCACCGCCACGCTGTTCGCACCCTCGGGGACGATGAGGTCGGCGTGTTTCTTCGTGGGCTCGACGAACTGCTCGTGCATCGGCTTGACCGTCGAGAGGTACTGCTCGATGACGCCCTCGAGGTCGCGACCGCGTTCGATGACGTCCCGTTGAATGCGCCGGATGATCCGGACGTCGGCGTCGGTCTCGACGTAGAGCCGCAGGTCCAGCATCTCGTTTATCTCCTCGTCGGAGAGCGCGAAGATCCCCTCGAGGATGACCACGTCCGTGGGTTCGACCCGGACCGTCTCGTCGGTCCGGTTGTGGATCTCGAAGTCGTAGGTCGGCATCTCGATGGGCTGGCCCTCGAGCAGCGTCGAGAGTTGCCGCCTGAGGAGGTCCCACTCGAACGCGGAGGGGTGGTCGTAGTTGACGTCCTCGCGCTCTTCGAGCGCCAGGTGGCTCTGATCTTCGTAGTAGTTGTCGATCGGAATCCGCGCGACGGAGTCGCCGACGTTCTGCGTGATGAGACGCGCGATCGTCGTCTTCCCCGCACCGGTCCCGCCCGCGATCCCGATGACGAACGAGGGAATGCTCATTTTCTCAGAGAGTCGTCCCCGCGCGCTTGAGCGTGGCGATTCGTCGAACCGGCCGTCCGGCTTCGATATCGCTCGGCTTCGCGGCCCGAGCGCACGCTCACAGGTGTCGGTTTGATCCCGTCAGGCCCTCCACCGCGGACCACAACGTGCCAGAACGTCGAGAGGATATGGACGCACACCGCGGCGTACACGAGACAGAAACGGTGTCTCACACGAGATTGAGCCGTCGAGTAACGTCTATCATCGTTCGTCGGGTATTCGCGTCCGATCAGTGTCGCAACGAATACATTTATATTGAGGAGTCCCATTCCCGTGATTATGGCACGTGATATCGTACGGCGCAGGTTCTTGAAACGGGTCGGTGCAGCGGGAGCGATCGGTGCGACCGGACTGGCGGGGTGTATCGGGAGCCCCGACGACGGTGGGGACAGCGGCGATGGTGGCGGCGACGGCGGCGATGGCGGTGGCGACGGCGACAGCGGCGGAGACGGCGGCGGTGACAGCGGCGGTGGCGGCGGCGACGGTCCGGACGGCCTGGTCATCATCGGCTACCCCGAGAGCGGGATCCAGCTGTTCCGCGACTACTACAGCCAGTCCGACGGCAGCGAGGAGATCCTCGTTCCCGACGGGCTCAGAGACGGGTCGATGCCGGGGCAGGTCGGCAACGACATGGAGAACGTGACCGGGACCGCGCCGGCGGCGGGCGGTCCGAACCAGGAGGCGTTCAGCTCCCTGTTCCAGGACGAGTACGGCTCCTCGCCGGGCGTTTTCACCTCCCAGTCGTACGACTCCGTCGCGATTCAGCTGCTCGCGAACGCCGCGGCCGGCGAGAACGACGGAACGGCCGTCCGCGACCAGATGCGCCGGGTCGCCAACCCCGGCGGGATGGAGGTCACGCCGGAGAACCTCGTCGAGGGCATCGAGGCCGCGGCGAACGGCGACGACGTGAACTACCAGGGCGCCTCCTCGGCGACGAACTTCAACGAGGCCGGCGATCCGGCATCGGCGGCGTACGCAATCTGGGAGTTCAACGCCGACGAGGGCGCCGCCGAGAACATCGAAGTACAGAACTTCGAGGGCGAGAACCCCGACGGAGCCGGGCCCGCGGCGGACAGCGGCCCCGGGGGCAGCGACCGCGAGATGTCGGTCGGGATCCTCCTGCCGGAGACGGGCGATCTCGCCTCCGTCGGCGCCCCGATGATCCAGGCCGCACAGCTCCCCGTGACGCAAGTCAACGAGGCCAACCCGGCCGGCCTCTCGGTCAACGCGCAGGTCGAAGACACCCAGACCTCGCCGAGCGCGGGGACCGCCGCGGCCGAATCGCTCGTGAGTGCGGGCGTCCCCAGCGTCTGCGGATCGGCCTCCTCGGGCGTGAACGTGCCCGTCTCTCAGGAGGTGTTCATCCCCAACGAGATCGTCGGCTGCTCGCCGTCGTCGACGGCGCTGTCGGTGACGAACCTCGAAGACGACGACTACATCTTCCGGACCGCGCCCTCGGACATCCTGCAGGGCCGCGTGATGGCGCAGGTGATGTCCGAACGGCTCGGCGTCGACACCGTCTCGACGCTGTACGTCAACAACGACTACGGCCAGCAGCTCTCCGAGCGCTTCAGCAACGTGTTCGAAGACACCTTCGACGGCGAGGTCTACCGGCAGGTCGCGTTCAACATCGGCGAGTCCTCGTACTCCTCGGTCGTCAGCAGCGCGCTGTCGGCGCCGGACAGCTAAGCGCCGAACCGGCGTTTCGATATCCCGATTTTTTGGAGTCGAAGAGTCGCGAGCGACGCGAGCGAAGCTACCCGCCCAGGAAGTCCCGACGGACCTGTTCGTCGTTCAAGAGCGCGTCGCCGGCGTCCATATAGCGGTTTCGTCCGTTCGCGAGCACGTAGCCGCGGTCGCAGCGCCGCAGCGCCTCTTTCGCGTTCTGTTCGACCATCAGGACGGCCGTCCCGTCGTCGTTGATCGCGTCGATGCGGTCGAACATGTCGTCGACGAGGTCCGGCGCGAGGCCCGCGGAGGGTTCATCGAGCAGGAGCAACGAGGGATCGAGCATCAGCGCCCGCCCCATCGCGAGCATCTGCTGTTGGCCGCCGGACATCGTCCCGGCCTTCTGTGACTCCCGTTCTTCGAGGATCGGGAACCGGTCGAACACGGCGTCGAGGGCGTCCTGTGGGACCGAATCGAGGATGTACGCGCCCATCTCCAGGTTCTCCCGGACCGTCAGCGTCGAGAAGATGTTGTCGTTCTGGGGCACGTAGCCGATACCCTCGTGGATGATCTCCTCGGGGCGGAGCCCGGTGATGTCCTCGCCGTCGAAGACGACCGTTCCGTCCATGAGGTTCGTGAGACCGAAGACGGACTTCATCACCGTCGACTTGCCCGCTCCGTTCGGACCGACGATAGTGACGTACTCGCCGTCGGCGACGTCTAAGTCGACGTCCGTCAGGATCTGGAGGTCGCCGTAGCCGGCGTCGAGGTCGCGGACCTCGAGGAGCGCCTGCTCCTCGCGGTCGGGGATCGCCTCCTGAGACACGTCCGCCGTCGACGGCGGGTCGCCCTCGGCGTCTGCGCTCATACGTTCCCTCCGAGGTAGGCCTCGATGACCTCCTCGTTCGCCTGTATCTCGTCGGGCGATCCCTCGGTCAGGACCCGTCCCTGATGGAGCACGATGACGCGCTCGCAGTTTTGCATGATCAGATCCATATCGTGTTCGACGAGCAGGAACGTGTACCCCTGCTCGCGGAGTTCGTGAATGTGTTCCAGAAGCCGCCTCTCCAGCGACGGGTTGACGCCCGCGAACGGCTCGTCCAAGAGGAGCATATCCGGATCAGTGAGGAGCGCCCGCGCCAGCTCCAGCAGCTTTCGCTGCCCGCCCGAGAGGTTGCCCGCGTACTCCTCGGCGATGTGGTCGATGTCGAAGAACTCGAGCACGTTCCAGACGCGTTCGAGGAGTTCCTCCTCCTGTTCGACGACGTCGCCGCGGAAACCGGGCGTGACCGATCGCCAGAGCGCCTCCCCGCGCTGGTCCTTCGGGGCCAACATCAGGTTCTCTAAGACCGTCATCTCCTGGAGTTCCCGGGCGATCTGGAACGTCCGGACGAGTCCCCTGTTCGCGATGGCGTGCGGTTTCTGTCCGGTGACGTCCTCGCCGTCGAACGTCACGGTTCCCGCGTCGGGCCGCAGCATCCCGGTGATGAGGTTGAACGTCGTCGACTTCCCCGCGCCGTTGGGGCCGATGAGCCCGGTGAGACTGCCGCGCTCCACCCGGAAGGACGCGTCGTCGACGGCGGTGATCCCGCCGAAGGTCTTGCGCAGTCCCTCCACCTGGAGCGGATACTCCTCGCCGACGTTCGGCCCGCCGGAGCCGAGATCGAGCCTGGTCGATGGGGCATCGGGGCCACCGGGGGCGTCCCGGCCGCCCTCTGATCCACCGGCGGGATCCGATCCGACGTCCGTGACGTCGGAATCACTCATCGGACCCACCTCCGGTGTCGCCGCCGTCGGTCTCCGCGGACGCGCTCGCCGGCGGCCCGGTCAACGGGATGCCCGCGGCCGTCTCCTTGCGGTGTCCGAGCATCCCCTCCGGCCGGTTGTGCATCAGCCAGATCAGGACGAGGCCCATGAAGACGAGTTGGAGCTGTCGGACGCTGTCGATCGTGTAGAAGAAAAGCGGTGCGGGATCGAAGTTCGAGACGAGCGGCGAGACGGCCGGGCCGAACCCCGAGGGCGCGTCGGCGTTCGGGATGACCGTGTCGATGAGGTTCTTCAGGTAACGCGGTCCCTGATAGAGCAGCGCGGCGAAGACCGCTCCCCCGAGGACGCTGCCCGTGTTCGAGCCGGCGCCGCCGATGATGAGCGCGATCCACACGAAGAAGGTGATCCGCGGCCGGAAGAAGTTCGGCGTGACCGCGCCGCTGGTCATCAGCCAGAGGATGCCCGCCAGCCCCATCAGCGCACACCCGAGCATAAACGCCTTGATCTTGAACCGGTTCGTGTTCTTCCCCAGCGAGTTGGCGGCGTCCTCGTCCTCGCGAATCGCCTTCAGGACGCGGCCGAACGGCGACTCGCCGGTCCGCTTGAGCAGCCAGAAGTAGACAGCGACGAAGCCGAGAAGCACCGTACCGTAGACGAGGCCGTCGACGACCGGCTTCGGATTGTTGGGGATGAGCACCTCGAACGCCGAGACGAACCCGAGGTACGCGTCCCACAGGCCGAAGAAGCGGAAGAACGCCTCGAGCGGGTTGGTGAAATCGAGGATGAGCCCCGATCCACCCCCGAAGCCGACCCGTTCGCCGAACAGTCGGAACTGCTGGAGTTCCCCAGAGAGGAAGGAGAAGCGGACGATCTCCGACATCGCGATCGTCACGATCGCGAGGTAGTCCGCCCGCAACCGGAGCGCCGGCAGCGCGATCACCGCCCCCAAGAGTGCGGCGGCGGCCATCCCGGCGACGATGCCGACGATCAGGGGCAGCCCGAGGCCGCCGACCTGGGCGGCCCCGCCCGATTCGTACAGCGGCTTCGAGACCAGCGCCATCACGTAGATCCCGACGGCCATGAACCCGACGATGCCGATGTTGAACAGCCCGGTGTACCCCCAGTGGAGGTTGAGCGCGAGCGCGAGCATCGCGAAGACGCCGATGTAGAAGGTCAACACGCCGACGGTGTTCAACTGCCCCCGGACGGAGTAGCCGAGGCCGACGCCGACTAACACGTACGCGGCGTAGATGACGAGGAGGACGGCGACGATGAGCCCCGCGTCGCCGCCGGGGATCCGCTCGGCGACGTCGTCGCGGACGCTCATGCGGTCGACCTCCCGGAGAACAGCCCCTCCGGCTTCACCAGGAGGAGGACGATCATCACGAAGAACGCCGCCGCGCGGGCGAACGCCGAGGGGATCCAGATGATCGAGACCGACGCCGTCAGCCCGATCGCGAGCCCGCCGACGATGGCCCCGTAGATCGAGCCGATACCGCCGAGGATGACCGCCGCGAAGATCAAGAGCAACAGCAGCCACCCGTCGTTGAACCCGAGCGTGCCCTTCCAGAGGATGAACATGTAGCCCGCCATCCCGGTGAGGCCGCCGCCGATCACCCACACCGCGCGGACGACCCGCTCGGTCGGAATGCCCGTGATCTGAGCGAGGTCCTCGTTGTCGGCCATCGCCCGCATCGCCTTTCCGAGCTTGGTCATCTGCAGGAGGAGGTGCACGCCGAGCATCAGGCCGCCGGCGACGACGACCAGCGCGACGTCGTGGGCGTCGATCCGGACCGCACCGTCGACGAGATACAGCGGGATCGCCGGGGGCTGAGACGTCGTTCCCCGGACGCTCGATCCGAAGACGAACTGCATCAGATACCGGAGCGCGAACGCGACGCCGACGCTCGTGATGAGCAGCGTGATGCCGTCGGCGTCGCGGATCGGTCGGAACGTCGTCCGGTCGACGAACAGCGCCAGCGCGACCGTCGCGATCCCGGCGACGAGGATGCCGGCGACGACCGCGACGGGGGTCGTCGTGACCCCGATCCCGAGCGTCCCCCCGAAGACCGACCCGCCGGCGCCGACGAGCAACAGCGCCCCCACGTCGGCGCGGCCGAACCCCGCGACGAGGTACGTCGTCGCCCACCCGGAGAACGCCCCCGCGGTGATGTAGTCCCCGTGCGCGAAGTTCGCGAAGTTCAGAATGCTGTACGTCATAGAGAGCCCGATGCCCGCGAGACCGATCACCAGCCCGCGCATCAGCCCGTCCCACACGAGCGAGCCGATCCCGCTGAACGAGTGTCGCCCGGTCGCGAGCCCCGCGACCAGATCGAAGAGCAGGACGACCCCGACGAGCGCCAGCAGAACGGAGCCGGGCCGCGTGATCGCGAACTGACGTCCGCGTGTGTATGTCTCGGCGATACCCATTGATAACTATCCTCACGATGTTTGCGGTCGGGAAGCGATGATAAGTCTTTCCTCCCGCGGGCGATCCGACCGTAGACCCGGTCTGTCGATAATTCGGAACCGGCAATGGGCGTCGACGGTCTCAGAATGATCACTCTCGTCTCGTACCGCCGAGCGCCACCCCCGTTTCCGGCGCTCGGCGATGAAAAGTGAGAGTAATCGTTATCAAGCGGGAGCGGGGATACCGAGTGACCGTGCCCTCCCGGACGCGCCTCCTGCTCGGCCTCGCGACGTTCGTCGCGGCCGTCGGAACGGCCGGGAGTCTCTACTTCAGCCTCGGATTCGGGCTCGTCCCCTGTGAACTCTGCTGGTATCAGCGGATCCTCCTGTATCCCCTCACGGTCGTCCTCGGGGTCGCGACGCTCGACGATCGACCGACGGTGGCACGGACCGCGCTCCCGCTCTCGGGAGTCGGGGTCGTCGTCGCGACGTACCACGTGTTGCTACAGCTCCGACCGACGCTGGGGGCGACCTGCTCTGTCGGCGGCGGCTGTTCGTCGATCCTCTACCCGATGGCGGGCGGCCTCCTCACGATTCCGCGGCTGTCGCTGGCGGCGTTCGTCCTCGTGACGGCGCTGTCGGCCGCGGCGTGGGCCTCCAGCCGCGAGCGATGACGCGGCAGACGCGGGACACCGTCGACGGTCGTGAGGCACCGATCGACGGTTTTGTCGCGATTCGGGGTCGAAGGGCTCTATTCCGTCAGTCACCGCGGAATCGGTGCAGGAGCGAACTCTCCTGTTCGTAGAGCTGATACAGGGCGGAACCGACCACCACCAGAGAGAGTGCGGCGCCGATCGCGCCCGGGGAGAGCGACCGCAGGACCGGAACGCCGAGAGACGCCGCGAACGACGAGAGGCCGCCGAGGAGGCCGACTCCGAGGTAGTACTCCGCCCAGGAGATCCCGTACTGGGGGACGACCTCCATGTACACGGCGACGTCGGCGGCGTTCTCCGCGAGCGTGACGGTCTTCGCGTCGGGATCGTACTCGACGATTTCGAGCTCGTCGAGTTTCGGGAGGTGCGTCTGGTGCAGGGAGACGTACACGCTCTGTCGGACGTTCCGCGGCGGCGGCGACTCCCCGGATTCGACCGCGCCGATCCGCTCTGCGAGGTCCGCGACGGTCTCGGTCCCCCCGCCCGCTCGCAGCCGTTCGAGGACGAGTCGCCGGCGGTCGTTCCGGAGCACGTCGTGTATCTCCGAGGCCGCCAGGTTCTCACCGTCGGGCCCCGGTGCGACCTCGGATCCGGTCATTTCACGTTACCCTCGGGGTGGACCCTACATGAATGTATCCGAATCGAGGTGTCCGGACGGGAGGGCGACGGGGCTCGCTCACGCTCGAAACGCCCGAACCGATGGTGTGCAGGGTTCACGAACGGGAGAGTCGGTTGCGTCGCCGGGGGCGCGGCCGCGGGCCTACTCTGTCGGCCGCGGACGCGCCACGAAGAGCGTCTGGACGATGCTGAACGGATCGTAGATCGACTGGTGGCACTGACAGTAGACGTCGTCTTCGGCGCCGAACTTCGCGGATCCCTCCGCCTTGAACTGCGGGACGCAGCAGAAGTGCGTGCACTTGTTGAGCCAGGCGATGAAGCCCTCCTCCGTGGAGGCTTCGAGCCACGGGTCGTTCTGCGCCATCTCCTGTACCCGGTCGGATTTGATGACCTGGATCGGGATTACGTCCTCGGCGTCCTCGGAGCGCCAGCGGCCGGTCGCGGGCTTGCCGAGACCTTCGGTCCCGACGCCGTTCGTCCAATCCTGGTAATCGGAGAAGTCGTCGACGTGGAGCCGATCGCCCTCGGAGTACGTCTCGCTCTGCCACTCGTAGCCCGGCGAACTTCCCGAGCGGAAGTAGTTGTCCGAGTCGTACTCGGGGTTGATGCCGCCGTAGGACTCGACGCCGCAGAACTGGAACCAGTCCGTGCTGTACGTGACGCCCGAGCCCTTGAAGTCCTCCGTCTCGGCGATGGTGACCTGAACGCCCTGTTGCTGTTCGGTCTTGACTTCCGGCCAGACGCCTCTCAGGTACCCCTCGTCGTCGATCTCGACGGGAATCTGCGGCATCCCTCGCGGTGCGGGACCGTCGGTGTTCTCGATGGCGTACGCCTGCGTCGACCCGCCACCGGCACCGGACGCCTGCGTCGCGGAGTTGATTGCAGCAGCGCCTGTCGCGCCGACGCCCGCGAGTGCCGCACCCCCCACGACACCCTTGACGAACCGGCGGCGACCCGATTCCGCCGGGTACTTGTCGCGCTCACTCATACGAGAACCTTCGTCCCGCCGGTAAAAAGGATGACGAAACCCGCGGTCGCGCCCGACCCCGATCGACCGACGCCATCGGACGATCCGGCGTGGCGTTTTCGCGCCCTCGCTCGCCCGATCGCCCAACAGCGTGAGATCGGACGGGAACCCGATTTCCCCGCCACTGGACCACCGAACCTGTCGATCGGGCGCGTCGGCGGAAGGGGTCGATCCGCGCTTCGGTCGACTCGGAACCATCTCGATAACACGGAGGTTTTTACTCGGATGACAGTATACCGCTCGGTATGGACTTGCACAGCAGGGACGTCAAGCAGGACGTCCACGAGCTCGGTGCGCTCCTCGGCGACGTACTGGCCGAACAGACCTCCCGAGATTCGTTCGAGACCGTCGAAGACATCAGGACCGCCGCCATCGACTATCGGAAGGGCGAACGCGACTCGCGAACGGAACTCGACGAGCGGCTCGACGGGCTCTCCCCGGCCGACGAGAGCGTCGTCGCGCGCGCGTTCACCACCTACTTCGAGCTCATCAACCTCGCCGAGGAGCGCGAACGCGCCCGCGTCGTCCGCGAGTCCTCGCAGGCGGGCGAACTCGAAGACGGTCTCGTCGCCACCGTCGAGACCCTCCTCGAATCCGATACCGACGCCGAGACCGTCCAGCGGGTCCTCGACGACGTCCTCATCGAACCGACCTTCACCGCCCACCCGACGGAGGCCCGCCGGAAGACGGTGAAAGCGAAGCTCCGCTCGATCGCGAGCCGGCTCGAAGAACTCGACGAACGCCGGCTCACCGACCGCGAGCACGATCAGCTCTGGCGGAAGGTCGACGCCGAGGTCACGAGCCTCTGGCAGACCTCCCAGGTCCGCGAGCGACGCCCCGAACCGCAGGACGAGGCCCGGAACGTCCAGTGGTACCTCGAATCGATCCTCTTCGACGTCGTCGGCGAGGTGTACGCCGAACTGGAGGACCTCCTGGCCGAGGAGTACCCCGGCGTCGACGTGCCGAAGCTCTTCGAGTTCCGCTCGTGGGCCGGCTCCGACCGCGACGGCAACCCCTTCGTCACCCCCGAGGTGACCACCGACACGCTGGAACGGCAGCGCTCGGTCGTCCTCGAAAAGTACAGCCAGGCGCTCAAGCGGCTCTCGGGCGTCCTGAGCCAGGACGGCCGCCGCGTCGAGGTCGGTGCCGGCCTCGAACGCTCGCTGAAGGCCGACCGGGACCGGCTCCCCGGCGTCGCCGCCGAGGCCGAGGAACGGTATCCCGGCGAGCCCTACCGGCAGAAACTGAAGCTGATGCGCGAGCGCCTCCGCCGGATCGAGGACGTCCGTCCCGACGGCTATGCCGACGAGAGCGAACTCCTCGAGGACCTGGCGGTCGTCGACGAGAGCCTCCGCTCGATCGGCGCCGACGTCGTCGCCGACGAGTACGTCGAACCGCTGATGCGGCAGGTCGACACCTTCGGCTTCACCCTCGCGAGCCTGGACCTGCGGGACCACCAGGAGAACCACACGGAGGCGGTCCACGAGGCGCTCGCGAACGAGGGCATCGACTACGCGTCCCTCGATGAGGACGAGCGGATCGAAGTCCTGACCGAATCGATCCTTCAGGAGGAACGGGTCGTCGACCTCGACGATCCCGGCGAGATCTCCGAGACGGCCGAGCGCGTCCTCGAACGGTTCGATATGCTGGGCGAGTGGCAGCGCGAGTTCGGCGTCAGCGCCATCGACACCTACTGCATCTCGATGACCGAGGAACCGAGCCACGTGCTCGAAGTGCTCTTCCTCGCCGATCAGGCGGGCGTCGTCTCCCTCCCGGATCACTGCGGACTCGACGTCGTCCCCCTCTTGGAGACCGAGTCGGCGCTCAACGGCGCCCGTCGCATCATGGGGACGCTCTTCGAGAACGAGGCGTACGCGACGGCGCTGGACGCCCGGGACAACGTCCAGGAGATCATGCTCGGGTACTCCGACTCGAACAAGGAGAACGGCTTTTTAGCTGCGAACTGGGACCTCTACAAGAACCAGCGCCGCCTCGCGACGATCTGTGAGGACTTCGACGTGAAGATGCGGCTGTTCCACGGCCGCGGCGGGTCGATCTCCCGCGGCGGCGGCCCGATGAACGAGGCGATGCTCGCGCTCCCGAACGAGACCGTCTCCGGACAGATCAAGTTCACCGAGCAGGGCGAGGCCATCGCGGAGAAGTACGCCAACCCCCAGATCGCCGAGCGCAACGTCGAGCAGATGCTGAACGCGCAGGTACGCTCGCGGCTGCGAGCCATCCGCGAACCCGAAGAGGACGTCCGAGACGAGTGGCTCGACGCGATGGACGAGATGGCGACGACGGCCCGGGCGCAGTACCGCGAGCTGCTCGAATCGGACGGCTTCGTGACGTACTTCGGGCAGGCGACGCCGATCGGCGTCATCGAGAACCTGAACCTCGGCTCCCGGCCGGCCTCGCGCTCGGGCGAGCGCACCGTCGAGGACCTGCGAGCGATCCCGTGGGTGTTCTCCTGGACGCAGTCGCGCTGCATCATCACCGGCTGGTACGCGCTCGGGACGGGCATCGAGGCGTACCTCGAGGAGGGCGGCGACCTCGAAACCCTCCGGGAGATGTACGAGGAGTGGCCGTTCTTCCGGACGACGCTCGACAACGCGTCGCTGGCGCTCGCGCGCACCGACCTTGAGATCGCGGAGTACTACGCCGACCTCGCCGACGAGGAACTCCGCGAGGAGTTCTTCCCGCACCTCTCCGAGGAGTACGAACGCGCCCGCGAGGTCGTCCTCGACGTGACCGGCCGGGACTCGCTTCTCAAACGCGAGTGGCTCGACGAGAGCCTCCGCCGCCGCAACCCCTACGTGGACCCGCTGAACCTGCTGCAGACGCACCTGCTGGATCTGGAGCACCGGACCGACGACGAGGAGCAGACGCTGCGGCTGACGGTCAAGGGCATCGCCGCCGGAATGAAGAACACCGGGTGAGCGAAGACACGCAATCGCTGCTGTAGGGCGAACAGTCGACACCCGCTTGCGACGACGGCGTCGCCGTCGCCGTCGCTTCCCACGCCGACGTGTCGAAACAACCGCAGCCCGACGCGGGGTCGTCCTCAGATCACGGGGGCTCTGGTCCCGCCTCGGTATATGAACCTTCGCTCAGCCCTGGCTCCAGGGCGTGCCCTCGAAGTCGACGATTCGGTCCCGGCGGTCGACGTCGTCGATGGCGGCGACGTCCTCGTCGTCCAGTTCGAGAGCCAGCGCCTCGTAGTTCTCGCGGATGTGTGCGGGCGTCCCCGACTTCGGAATCGGGGTGACGTTCCCCTTCGCCCGCAACCACGCGAGCGACACCTGCGCCGGCGTGGCGTCGTGCTTCTCCGCGACGTCGACGACGGCGTCGACGTCGGCGACTCGGTTGCGGGCGATCGGGCAGTACGCCACCAGGCGGTGACCGCGATCGACGGCCAGTTCGTGCAGTTCCGTCTGCGGGAGGAGGGGGTGCATCTCGACCTGGTGGGCGAAAAGCGGCGTGTCGAGTCGGTCCATCGCCTCGACCAGTTGATCGGGACGGAAGTTACTCAGCCCCACGCGCTCGACGACGCCCTCGTCGACGAGTTCGTCGAGCGCGGGCAGCGTCTCGTCGGGATCGTACGTGTCGAGCGGCCAGTGGACGTACAACAGGTCGATCGAGTCGACGCCGAGGCGCGCCGCGCTCTCGCGCGCGGTCGAGAGCACGTCGTCGTATCCCAGGTTCTTCGTGTCCAGTTTCGTCGCGACGAACACGTCGTCGGCGTCGCGGTCGGCGCGCGCGAGTCCCTCGGCGACGAGCGCCTCGTTCCCGTAGCTCTGTGCGGTGTCGACGTGGTCGTAGCCGAGGTCGACCGCCGTGGCGACGGCCGCCGGCGCGTCCTCGGGATCAGTCAGTTCGTACGTGCCCAATCCGAGCGGTGGCAGGTCCATACGCCTTCGACGGCGGCCACGCTTTCGACAGTTTCGGTGTTCCCGACCCGCGGCACCGACGCCGGTGTCCCTTTGTCCGTCCCCGCCGAACGTGGCGTATGTCCGAATCCGGATCCCGCTCTGATGCCGACTCAGTTTCCTCCGCGGACTCCGACACCGACGGCTCTCCCGCGGACTCCGACGCCGACGACTCTCCCGCGGACCCCGACGCCGACACCCGGCTCCTCGTCTACGGCGCCTACGGCTACACCGGCCGCCTGATCGTCGAGGCCGCGGTCGAGCGGGGCCTCGATCCCGTCGTCGCCGGGCGGGACGTCACCAAGACTCGGGGCGTCGCGACCGCGCAGGGCCTCCGGGCGCGGACGTTCCCCGTCGAGGACGCGGCCGCGCACCTCGGCGACGTCGACGCGGTGCTCAACTGCGCCGGGCCGTTCGCCGAGACCGCCGACGCGATGGCCGACGCCTGCATCGAGTGTGGGACGCACTACCTCGACATCACCGGCGAACTGGCCGTCTTCGAGCGGATCCGCCGACGCGGCGCGGACGCCGCGGAGGCCGGGGTGACGCTCCTTCCGGGCGTCGGCTTCGACGTGGTTCCGACCGACTGTCTGGCGGCGCACCTGCACCGCCGCCTCCCGGAAGCGACGCACCTCTCGCTGGCGCTGGAGGCCGACGGCGGCGTCTCACCGGGGACGCTGAAGACCGTCCTGGCGGACCTCGGCTCCGGGGGCGCGGTGCGGCGCGACGGCCGACTGCGACACGAGCGGGTCGGCGCGCGGACGCGCGTCGTCGACTTCGGGGACGGCCTCCGCCGCGCGGTCTCGATCCCCTGGGGGGACGTCTCGACGGCGTATCACACCACCGGCGTCCCGAACGTGGACGTGTACCTCTCCCTGCCCGCGAACGCGCGGCGGGCGGTCGCGCTCTCCGCGTACGCGGGCCGCGCGCTCGACGGCGACGCCCTCCAGCGGGGGCTCTCGTGGCTCGTCGACCGCTACGTCGACGGCCCCGACGCGGAGACGCGCTCGACCGGCGAGGCGCGTGTCTGGGGGGAGGCACGGTCCGCGGACGACCGCGTCGTCTCGCGGCTCCGGACCCCGGAGACGTACCGCCTCACCGTTCAGACGGCGTTGCTGACGGCGACGAAGGTGCTCGACGGCGAGGCCCCCGCGGGCTACCAGACGCCCGCCGGCGCGTTCGGACCGGACCTGATCCTGGAGGTTCCCGGCGTCGAGCGCGTCGACCTCGAAAGCGACGAGGTCGTCGAGCGGACGGCGGGGGCGGGGACGTCGCGGCCGGCGGAGTAGCGAGTCGACTTCTCGCCCCGATCGAAACGGCGGCGTGGCGAGTCGGCTTCGCATCGCGGTCGCGGCGACCGACAGCACGACGGGCGCGATGCGCAAGTAGATATTCGTCTATTTTCCGTCCCGAAAACGCGCCTATTGTTCAGAAATAGAACCGATCGATGATGGAGGATTCGTGCGGATCGGTCACAGACGCTCCGTCGCTCCGAAACGGTTTTGATGCGGCCTCGCGCACACTCGGTATGCCGAAGGAACCCGACACCGGGTACGACCCCACGCTGGGTCGGAAGTTCATTTTCGTGACCGGCGGGGTGATGTCCGGACTGGGCAAGGGGATCACCGCCGCGAGTACCGGCCGTCTGCTGTCGAACGCGGGCTTCGACGTGACCGCGGTCAAGATCGACCCGTACCTCAACGTCGACGCGGGGACGATGAACCCCTACCAGCACGGCGAGGTATATGTGTTAAAGGACGGCGGCGAGGTCGACCTCGACCTCGGAAACTACGAGCGCTTCCTCGGGGTCGACATGACCTCCGATCACAACGTCACCACGGGGAAGACCTACCAGCACGTCATCGAGAAGGAGCGCGCGGGCGACTACCTGGGCAAGACCGTCCAGATCATCCCGCACATCACCGACGACATCAAGCGTCGCATCCGCGAGGCCGCGGAGGGAACCGACGTCTGCATCGTCGAGGTCGGCGGGACGGTGGGAGACATCGAGGGGATGCCCTACCTGGAGGCGCTGCGGCAGTTCGCCCACGAGGAGGACGACGGCGACATCCTCTTCACGCACGTCACGCTCGTGCCCTACTCGAAGAACGGCGAGCAGAAGACGAAGCCGACCCAGCACTCGGTGAAGGAACTCCGCTCGATCGGCCTCCAGCCCGACATCCTCGTCGGACGCTGTGAGAACGAACTCGAACCGAAGACGAAGGAGAAGATCGCGCTCTTCTGCGACGTCCCGACGGAGGCGGTCTTCTCGAACGCCGACGTCGAAGACGTCTACCACGTCCCGCTGATGGTCGAAGAGGAGGGGCTCGACCAGTACGTGATGGAGCGGCTGAACCTCGATTCGGAGGCGCTGCCGCCCGAGGAGCGAGAGAACCGCTGGCGGGAACTGGTCACCCGCGAGCGGACCGAGGAGGTCGACATCGCCCTCGTCGGGAAGTACGACCTCGAAGACGCCTACATGTCCGTCCACGAGGCGCTGAAGCACGCGGGCATCGAGCGCAGAGCGGAAGTGAACGTCCTGTGGGTCGACTCCGACGAGATGCTCGACCGGCACGAAAACAGGTTGAAAGAGGCCGACGGCGTCGTCGTCCCCGGCGGGTTCGGCTCCCGCGGCATCGAGGGGAAACTGAAGGCGGTCGAGTACTGTCGGGAGAACGACGTCCCCTTCCTGGGGCTCTGTCTCGGCTTCCAGATGGCGGTCGTCGAGCACGCGAGAAACGTCCTCGGGTTCGAGGACGCCCACTCCGCGGAACTGGATCCCGACACCGAACACCCCGTCATCGACATCCTCCCCGAGCAGTACGAGGTCAACGACATGGGCGGGACGATGCGTCTGGGCGCGCACGACACGGCCATCGAGCCCGGATCGCTCGCCGAGCGGGTCTACGGCGACACCGTCTGTACGGAGCGGCACCGGCACCGCTACGAGGTCAACCCCGAGTACATCGAGGAGTTGGAGGCGGGCGCGCTCGACTTCTCGGGGCGGGCCGACAACCGGATGGAGATCCTCGAACGCACCGACCACCCGTTCTTCCTCGGGACGCAGTTCCACCCCGAGTTCCGCTCGCGGCCGGACCGGGCGAGCCCGCCGTTCGTCGGGTTCCTCGACGCCGTCGCCGGGGAGTTGGACGCGCGTGACCTCGCGGACAAGGGGGTGCAGGCCTGATGGTCGACGCACCGTCGTTCATCGAGGACGCGGTCGAGGAGATCGAAGCGGAGGTCGGCGACGCCAACGCCGTCATCGCGCTCTCTGGGGGCGTCGACTCTTCGGTCGCCGCCGCGCTGGCCTACCGTGCGATCGGCGATCGGCTCACGCCGGTCTACGTCGACACCGGACTGATGCGGAAGGGCGAGACCGACCAGATCAGAGAGACCTTCTCGTACATGGACTCCCTGCGGGTCGTCGAGGCGCAGGACCGCTTCCTCGACGCGCTCTCGGGCATCACCGATCCCGAGGAGAAGCGCCACGCCATCGGCGAGCGGTTCATCCGCGAGTTCGAACGGGAGGCCGTCTCCGCCGACGCCGACTACCTCGTCCAGGGGACGATCTACCCCGACCGGATCGAGTCGGAGGGGAACATCAAGTCCCACCACAACGTCGGCGGGCTGCCGGAGGTCGTCGACTTCGAGGGGCTCGTCGAGCCCGTCCGCGAACTGTACAAGGACGAGGTCCGCGACGTGGCCCGCGAACTCGGCCTCGAGGAGATCATCTCCGAGCGGATGCCGTTCCCCGGTCCGGGGCTGGCGATCCGCGTCGTCGGCGAGGTGACCAGAGAGAAGGTCGAAATCGCCCGCGAGGCGTGTCACATCGTCGAGGAGGAGACCGCCGAGCACGACCCCTGGCAGGCGTTCGCCGCCGTCGTCGGCAAGGGGACCGGCGTGAAGGGGGACAACCGCGTCCACGGCTGGATCGTCTCGGTCCGCTCGGTCGAGTCCCGCGACGGGATGACCGCGCGCGCGCAGGAACTCCCCTGGGAGACGCTCCAGCGCATCCAGTCGCGGATCACCGGCGAGAACGAGAACGTCGCCCGCGTGGTCTACGACGTGACGCACAAACCGCCCGCGACCATCGAGTACGAATGATCCTGGTCGCAGGAGCCGACGGAGAGGGCATCGGCGACGCGCTCGAAGCGCTCGGCGTCGAGGTCGTCCGCGTTACGGGCGTCGCCACCCGCGAGTCGCTCGACGCGGCCGGACTCGCGGAGGCTCACACGCTCGTCCTCACAGATATGGACGACGCCTCCGCGATCCCGGTGGCGAAGGAAGCCAACACCGAGGTCCGGATCGTCGCCTACTCCAGGGATTCGCTCCCGGAGTTCGCCCGCGGACAGGCGGACCTCGCCGTCGATCCCGACCTCCTGACGCCCGACGTCGTCGCCGAGGAACTGGTCGACGGGCGGATCGAAGGGTAACGGGACGAGACGGCCCTTCCGAACCGGCCACGTCACTCCTCGTGCCGCAACTGCCTCGCACACAGCGACGGCCCCGGCACGAGCGAGTCGTTCCCGGTGTCGGGCAGGCCGACGTGCGGCCGGCCGTCGTCGCCGACGAAGACCGAGAGCCCGGTCCAGGAGACGGCTTCGGGGTCCGAGAGCGTCCACGTCGACACCGCGTCGGGGTCCGACGCCGACGCCCCGGCGACGTCGACGGTCACTCGATACGTTCCTTCTCGTACCGCGAGGTCCCCGAGGACGTACTCGTAGGCCGGATCCGGCGCGTCCGCACTCGCCTCGACGGTCGTCGAGAACACGGCCCGGGGCGCGCCGTCGTCGAGGTAGTCGACGAACACCGAGACGTCGTGGGCCGCCCCGTCGAAGCGGAAGAGGTGGATCTCGGCGCCGTACTCCTCTCCGGGGTCGACGGCGTTCTCGTCGGCGTCGGCCGCGGCGTAGGGCTCTTCGGCGGACTCACACACCACCGCGCTCCACGGCGCGACCTCGTGGCGGCCGTCGCGGCCGACGAAGTGGGGCACTTCGTGGCGGTTCCGTCCGTACCCTCCGCGCTCGCCGTACTGCGCGGAGGCGCTGCACGCGCCGAACAGGTAGAACCCCGCGTCGCTCTCGACGACGAGCGTCGCGGCGGGGTCGCCGACCTCCGGGCGTCTCGCGGGCGCGTCGCCGGCGTGTTCGACGAGGTGGTTGCGCACGGCGACGCGCTCGTACTCCCGAACGAACGCGAGGGCGTCCGCCGCCGACGGTGACTCGGGCGGTTCCGGAAGCGGGTCAGTCTCGGTCAGCGGCGTCGCAGTCGGCCCCGGGACGGTCGTCTCCGTCTCGGTGGGCCGATCAGTTACCGGCCCGGTGCGACCGCCACAACCGGCGAGCGATGCGGGGAGGGTCGAGAGGGCGGCGAGCAGTCGTCTGCGTCGCATCGGCGGGGAGTCGTCCGCCCAGGCCTATATCGGTTCCCCGTCGTTCGCCCGGGAACGGCCGGAGACGGGTCGTCCTGGTCCGTCGACGGGCGTCGGAGCCCGCAGACGGGGCGTCGCCGTCGGTCGATACCCGTCCGGACTACAGGATGACGTCCTTCACGTCTCTCGCGCCGGCGCGGCGGACGACCGCGCGGACGACGTCCTGCGCGCCGGCGAGGTTGTCCGAGTCGCCGTCGAGGACCAGCAGTTTCGCGTCGCGTCCGGGCTCGACGACGCCGCAGTTCAGCCCCGCGACCTCCGCACCGTTGACCGTCGCCATCCTGAGCACCTCGGTCGCGGGGACGTCGGCGAGTTTGGCGGCGAACTCCATCTCGCGGAACATCGACGGCGAGTTTAGCATCACGTTGTCGGTACCGAGCGCGACGGTCGTCCGCTCGACGAGTTCGCGGATCGGCGGGACGCCGACGCCGGTCACGAGGTTCGAACGCGGGCAGACGACGACCGGTACGTCGTCGTCGGCGATCCGGTCGTAGTGGATCGACTCGGGGTGGACGACGTGGACCAGGAAGTCGGGGTCGAGGTCCAAGGCGGGGTTGATGTCGTGGGGGTCGCGCTCGCCGGCGTGGATGCCGAACAGTTTGCCCGCCTCGCGCGTGGCGTTCCGGAGTCGGTCGAAGTCGCCGTCGCGCGCGCCGGAGGCGCCGAAGCCGTCCGATTCGTGCATCGCGGCCTCGGTCTCCCGGCCGAGCGTCACCGGTTCGATCGGGAGGCCCTCGGCGGCCTCGCGGATGTACTCGACGCCCTCGACGCCGCCCTCGCGGAACTCGACGCAGGCGGCGGTGCCGGTGTCCGCCATCAACCGCAGCGAGCGGCGCATCGCGTCGACCGTCTCCTCGCGGCTCGCTTCCCGGAGTAGTCGGTGCTTCAGTCCGTCCGGCGGCGCGACGAGGTCGTCCAGCGAGAGCCCCGCTCCGGCCTCCTTGGCGATCGAGTCGCCGATGTGGGTGTGCGCGTTGACGAACGCCGGCAGGACGACGTCCTCGGAGTAGACGTCCGCCTCCTCGACGGCGACGATCTCGCCGTCCTCGACGACGACGCGCCCCCGCACGGGTTCGAGTTCCGGACCGCGCAGTACCGTTCCCTCGACGATCATTGCGGCACACTCGCCCGCACAGCGGCTTGAAACTCCCGGAGTGAGGTGGCCGCCGTTCCGATCGCGGGGAGACAGAGAGCGGAGAGACCGAGAGCGGGGAGACCGGGAGTCACGGTCCCGCTCGGTGAATTCGCCCGGCGTCGGTGAACTCGTTCGGCATCGACCTCACCGTTCCGCATCCGTGACTGTGTCCAGCGCCGTCCTCACCGTTCCGCGTCCGTGAACTCGTCGAGCGTCGCCGTCACGCCCGGGCGCACGTCGGAGACGAGCGCGCCGTCGAGATCGAGACCGAGCACGTCGACGGCCGCCCGGCCCGCCCGGTCAGTCTCCGGTTCGGGGACGTAGACCCCGAGTCGCCACTGCTGTTTCTGCGCCGTCCGCAGTGCCGACACCAGCGGCGACTGCTTGCCCAGGCGCCGCATCTCGCCGCTCACCATCACGCGCGAGGTGGACTCGGTCATCGACGGCCGCTCGGGGACGTCGACGACGACCCGCTCGGCGGGGAGGTCCGCTCGGTCGGCGACCTCGGCTTCGAGGTCCCGGAGCGTCGCGTAGTCGGCGTCGACGACGTCTTCGGGGACGGCTTCCAGTTCGGCCCAGACCGCACGCTTGTACAGGGTACGGGTGCGAAGCCGACGGGCGACCTCGCTCGTCGCGTCCGTGGTCCGGAGCGCGACCAGCAGGTCGTGATCGTCCATCCGGCGGAGTTCGTGCGGCGTGGTGTCCGTCCGGTCGAGCAGCCGTTCGGCCCCGCGCCGGAGCATCGCCTTCGAGATGCGGGCGACGTGGTGCTGGTAAACGGTCGGGTTCATCAGCGCGCGCGCGAGCAGCAGCGACTCGGCCGTCTGGACGTTCCCCTCGGCGAGGACGAGTTCGCCGTCGACGAAGGTGAGCTCGCGGATCAGCCGCTCGTGGTCGATCGTGCCGTACGGGACGCCGGTGTGGTGGGCGTCGCGGACGAGGTAGTCCATCCGGTCGACGTCGAGCTCCCCGGAGACGAGCTGGCCGTACTGGCCCTCGCCGGCGACGAGGTCCGCGACGCGGTCGGGTTCGAGGTCGTGCTCGCGGAGGACCTCCCCGACCGCGCCCGCCCCGAGCAGTTCGTGGACGTCGTCGTGGTACTTGCCGGTGTGTCGGTGGGTGACCGATTCGACGTTGTGGCTGTACGGCCCGTGACCGACGTCGTGGAGCAGCGCGGCCGCGCGGATCCGCTCGGCCTGCCGCCCGCCGATCCCCAGGTGGTCGAGCGCGCGGTCCGCGAGGTGGTAGACGCCGAGGGAGTGCTCGAACCGCGTGTGGTTCGCCGAGGGGTAGACCAGCTGGACGGTCCCCAGTTGCTTGATGTGCCGGAGCCGCTGTACCGGCTCGGTGTCGAGGAGGGCGGCAGCGACGCCCTCGACCTGGATGTGGTCGTGGACGCTGTCCTTGATCGTCGCCATACGTCGGGTAGGCGCGCCCTCGTACAAAAACAGTCGCCCGCGCCGGCAGGTCGGCGGGCCGTTCCACCGGTATTCACGGCCCGGCAGCCGCCGGTACCGGGGGGTTTCGAGCCACGTTTTAGCCGAATTAACCGGGTTTTCGTGGCCGGCAGTCAGTGAATTCGGCTTGAGTATCGACCCGGTTGAAGTGGTCCGCCCCACAAGCGGTGACCGCGTCGCCGTGCCTCGCTGCGCGGCGTCGCAACGCGGTCGCCCCGATGGATGGTCGGGGCGACCGCCTTCCGGGGCCGGCGCCGGAACGCGATCCCCACCCGCGTTCCGCGCGGCCGGCCGCGGGTCCGACGCGCCGACGCCCGCCGGTTCTCCCGTCCCGGCGGGGGTCGACGCGTGCGAGCGGGCCTGACCACCCGTTCGCCGCCGAGCGCCGGCCGGTCGTCTCCCCACCCGACGGCCGGCGACAGAGGCACCCGCTCTCGCGGGCGAGCGAACGCCCGCACGATCGACACCCCTTTTCCGCGGCGCCGACGGTCCGGCCGGTAATTCGGTGGGTTGATTGCGTTCCCCCCTAACGTAGGAGCAGAACCGATACGGATGCTGTCGCTATCCTCTTCGAGCGCGCTGTACGGTGCGTACGTGTTCGCCTTCGCCGCCGCCGCGATCGCCTGTCTCGCGATGCTCCCACGGACGCGACACATCGAACACGAGGACACCAGGCGGGGGCTCTTCTGGCTCCTCGTGACGAGCGGCGGGTGGGCGGCCGCCCACGTCGGCTACCTCACGATGCCGACCGCCGGGCTCCGGTACACGTTCTACGTGATCGGGCTCGTCGTCGGCATCGCCTCGGTCGGGCCGTGGCTCTACTTCTGTGCGGCGTACACCGGCCGGTCGGTCCACCGCGACCCGGCCGTCCGTCGGGCGTTCCTCTTCGTCTTCCTCGTCATCGTCGCGGTGAAAGTGACGAACCCGGTGCACAACTGGTACTTCGTCGCCGAGTCGGCTGTCACTCCCTTCGCCTACCTCGAGATCAACCACCGCCCGTTCCACTGGATCGCGATGGGGCTGGCGTACTCGCTCGCGTTCGTCGGCTTCTTCATGCTCTTCGAGCTGTTCGTTCGTGTCAACTCCGACACCCGCCCGCTCTTCGTCCTCATCGGATTGACCGGCATCCCGGTGGTCCTCGACGTCGCGGGCGCGGTGTCGCCGGCCGTCCTCGACATCACGTACTCCTCGATCGGCGTTGCCGCCTTCGCCGTCGGCGTCTTCTCGCTGTACTTCGATCGGTTCCAGTTCGTCCGCGTCGCGGGCGAGACCGACGATCCGATCGTGGTCGTCGACGGGGGCGGCAAGGTGCGAGACTACAACAGACGCGCGGAGGAGCTGTTCCCGTCGCTCGGCGACTCGCTGGACGAGCCGCTCGCGGAAGTCGTTCCGCGGCTCGCGGACGCGCTCGACGAGCAGGGGTCGGTCCTCGAAATCGACGGCGGCGAGACGACCCGATACTACAACGTCTCCTCGAACCCGTTCACGACGGGGGGCGCACAGACGGGGAAGTCGATCGTCCTCTCGGACGTGACGCACCGCGAGCAGTACCGCCAGGAGCTGGAGACGAAAAACGAGAAGCTCGAACAGTTCGCAAGCATCGTCTCCCACGACCTCCGGAACCCGCTGCAGGTCGCGAAGGGCCGGACCGAACTCGCGATCGAGGGCGGGGACACAGAACACCTGGAGCCGGTCGTCCGGGCCCACGAGCGGATGGAGCAACTCATCGGGGAGATGCTGACGCTCGCCAGAGAGGGCGTCTCGATCGACGAGACCGAACGCGTCGACCTCGCCGCGCTCGCGAGGCGGTCGTGGGGGATGATCGCCGGCGGGCAGGCGTCGCTCTCGGTAGACGACGACGTCGACGTGACCGTCTCGGCGGATCCCGAGCGCCTCCAGCAGCTGTTCGAGAACCTGTTCCGAAACGCGATCGAACACGGCGGCGACGACGTCGTCGTGAGCGTGGGCCCCCTGGCGGACGCCGACGGGTTCTACGTCGAGGACGACGGCGCGGGGATTCCCGAAGCGGACCGCGAAGGGATCTTCGAGGCGGGCTATACGACCTCGGAGGACGGCACCGGGTTCGGCCTCGCCATCGTCTCGGAGATCGTCGAGGCCCACGAGTGGGAGATCCGAGCGACGGAGGCCGACTCGGGCGGCGCGCGCTTCGAGATCCGGACCGCGTCGGAGTACGCCCGGGAGTGACGGCCGCACGACCGACAGCCGAAGGCCGCACGACCGACAGCCTATAGGCGGTTCCCCCACACGGTGCCGGTATGGCACTCGACCTGTACGACGACGTTCGCGAGACGCTCGATCCAGCCGACGGCGAGGTCCAGACCGCGGAACTCGTCGTGACCGACGACGTGCTCGTGAAGGCGTTCGCGCTCGGTCCGGGAGCGGAACTGGAGCCCCACGAACACGCAGAGAGCACGAACGTGTTCCACGTGCTGGAGGGGTCCGTGACCGTCGTTCGCGACGGCGAGAGCGAGACGGTCGACGCGCCGAGCGTCGTCCGTCACGACCGCGGCGCCGTCCACGGAGCGCAGAACGAGTCGGGGAACGTCGCGGTCTTCACGGCCAGCCTCTGTCCGCTCCCGTAGGTTCTGATGGATCGCTCGAACGCCGGCCGTCGGTGCCCGAAACGGTTAACGGCTACGCCCGTGAGGTTCGCCTATGGACCGGGTCCCGTTCGGAATCTCGCACCTGGACAGCGTCATCGGCGGCGGCGCGCCGTCGGGGTCGGTCGTGCTTCTGGTCGGCGAGCCGGGCGCCGGCGCGCGGGAGTTCATGTACACGAGCGCGACGATGAACGCCGTCGCCCGCGGCGACAGAGAGCTGTTCGA
Organism: Halobellus limi; assembly: GCF_004799685.1. NCBI lineage: Archaea > Methanobacteriati > Methanobacteriota > Halobacteria > Halobacteriales > Haloferacaceae > Halobellus > Halobellus limi. Next base: position 898,496 of record NZ_CP031311.1, on the reverse strand, counting down.
GTTGCACTACGGCGACCTCCACGAGAACGCCGCGCTGCCCCCGGAGGTGCACTACCTCTCGTTCACCGACGACGAGGACAACCTCCGACGGGAGATGGCGTACGTGCTCGACGACGACCTCGTGAGCGAGGCCGCAGACCGGATCGCCGTCCGCGATTTCTCCCCCGAGTACTTCCAGTTGAGTCCTGTCCCCCGGGAGTGGTACCTCGGCGAGACGACGAGGCTGCAGGACCTCGGCGGCCGCGAGGAGCGCTCGGAGGTTCTCACGGCGCTCGGGCAGTACCTCAACGCGCACGCGGCGGAGAACCTCGTCGTCATCGACTCGATCACGGATCTGGTGGCCGCCGTCTCCGACGAGATGACGTGGAACGACATCGCGATGCTGATCCGCGGCCTCGGGAAGGCCGCACACCGCTGGGACGGCCTCGTTCTGGCGTACGCCAGCCGCGAGACACTCGAACGGACCGAACTCGGTCACCTGATGGACGCCGCCGACGGGACGTTACAGTTCGAGTGGGAGTCCGGCGGTTCCAAGCGCGCGCGGACGATGGTCGTCCAGGAGTTCCGCGGCGTCCTCTCGCAGATCGAACGCGAGAACATCGTCCGCTTCGAGACGGAGATCCACGAGGGCGGGTTCGACATCAGCGACGTTCGAAAGATCAGGTGAGGCGGGTCGACGCGGTACCCGGAGTCACTCCGCGTCGCCGATATCGACGCCGGTGATCTCGAAGCGCGCACCACCCTCGGCGCCGTCGGTCACCCGGATCTCCCAGCCGTGGGCCTCCACGCACTGCTTCGCGATCGAGAGGCCGAACCCGGTGCCGCCCTGGGTCGTCGAGTAGCCGTACTCGAAGACGTCTCCGCGTTTGTCGGGCGGGATTCCCGGGCCGTCGTCCTCGACGTAGAACCCGTCGGCGTCCTCCAGCGTCCCGACGCGCACCGCGTCGCCGCCGTGTTCGACGGCGTTGCGCAGGAGGTTCTCGAAGAGCTGTCTGAGTTGCGTCTCGTCGGCGCTGATCGCCCCCTCGACGTCGAGCGTGAACTCGGCGTCGCCCGTGTCGACGTTCCGCCAGCAGGCGCGGACGAACGAGTCCAGCGCGATCGGCGTCGGTTCGATGTCGGTGTCGCGCTCGCGAGCGAGCGTGAGCAGGTCGTCGATCAGTTCGCCCATCCGGTCGTGGGCGTCGGCGACGTACTCGAGCTGCTCGCTGTCGCACTCCTCGCGGGCCAGGTCGAGCCGGCCCGAGGCGACGTTCAGCGGATTGCGGAGGTCGTGGGAGACGACGCTGGCGAACTCTTCGAGACGGGCGTTCTGTCGGGTGAGTTCGCGCTCGCGCTCGCGGATCCGCTCGTTCCGCTGGACCTGTTCGAGCGCCGTGACGATGTTGATCCCCAGGATCTCGCTGAGCACGACGTCCTCGTCGTCGAAGGCGTCTCGCGTCGGCGATCCGGCGATGAGGATGCCGTATTCGCCGAGCGGGACGTACATCTCGCTGCGTATCGGCGTCTCCGGGTTGTACACGTCGGGATCGGACTGGACGTCGTCGATCGACTTCGCCTCGCCGCTCTCGAAGACGCGCCAGGCGATCCCCTCGCCCGCCGCGAACGTCGGCAACTCGCCCACGAGGTCTCTCGCCGTCTCGGTCGCCGCGACGGGGACGAGCCCCTCACCTTCCCTGTAGAGGTTGACCACGTTGGCGTCGAGGCCGATGATCGTCTTCGCCGCGTCGACGCCGATCTCGGCCACCTCCTCGCAGGTCTCCGCCGCCATCAGCTCTCTCGCGGTCTCGTTCAGCGCTTCGAGGCGGCGTTCCCGTTCCTCGCGTTCGGTGACGTCGTAGTACACCCAGAGGTGCCCGCCCCCGTCGGGGAGTTCGATCGGTCGGTAGTTCCGCTCGAAGGCTCGACCGTCCTCGAGCACGAGTTCGTCGTTCCAGACCGGCTCGCCCCCCTCGATCAGTTCGTCGATCCGCGAGACGAACCCGTCGGGATCGACGAACAGATCGCTCACCCGCGCTGCGAACGCCTCGCAGTCGTCGCCGATCACGTCCTCCGGTTCGGCGGGGATACCGAAGAGTTCGAGGAACCGCTCGTTGACCCGCAGCACGTCTCTGTCGGCGTCCTCCGCGAGCACGCCGACGGGCAGCGTCTCGAAGAGCGTCGAGCGGAGGATGTTCGTCCGTTCGAGCTCCCGTCGCCGCTTCTCCTCCTCGGTGATGTCCTCGAACTGCGAGAAGATCGAGATGACGTCGCCGTCCTCGCCGGTGACGACCTGGTTGTGCCACGAGCAGAGCCGCCGCTCGCCGTCCTTGCGGACGATGTCGTTGACGCTGTGGTAGCCGCCGCGGTCGGCGAGCAGTTGCCGCTCGACCGCGGCGACGTGTCGGCGCGCCTCCTCGGGGACGATCGGGAGCCAGGTCCCCCGACCAGTTCCGCCGCGTCGTAGCCCGTGATCTCGGTCGCCGCCTCGTTGACCCTGACGATCGTGAAGCTCTCGTCGTACTCGATCGTCCCCAGCGGCGACTGGTCGATGAACCGCGAGAGCCGCCGTTGGCTCTCCGCCAGCGCCCGCTGTGAACGGGTCTGTTCGACGGCGTTCTCGATGCGGTTCGCCAGCACGGCGTACTGCTCGGTGCCGGTCTCCTTCTGGAGGTAGTCGGTCACCCCGGCCGAGATCGCCTGGCTCGCGATCTCCTCGGAGCCCCGTCCCGTGAAGAGGATGAACGGGACGTCGCGATCGAACTCCCGGACGCGTTCGAGGAGTTCGAGGCCGTCCATCCCGGGCATCTCGTAGTCGCTGACGACGCAGTCGATCCGTTCGCCCTCGATACGTTCGAGCGCGGCCTCGGGATCGGTCGAGGTGTACACCGAGAACGCGTCGTCGAAGCGCGTCAGAAACGAGGCGGTTAGCTCGGCGATGCCGGGATCGTCGTCGACGTGGAGGACCCGGACTTCCGTCGGCGGATCCCGCGACTCCGCCGTCGTTTCAGACATACGAGACAATACTGCGACTGACGGTATATAAATTCACGTCGGATCTCGGAACTGATACTGCCCGATCCCGACCGACCGATCGGTATCGGGCAGTATACCCTTGACGCTGGGTCGCCAACGTCGGGTATGCTCACCGGACTCCGCCGTCTCGGACTCGAAGTGAAGTCGCTGGCGCGGGCGCGGGAATTCTACGAGGGGCGCCTCGGTCTCGAAGCGGCCGGAACCGACGAACCGCCGGCGGCCGTCGGCTACGAGATCGGCCCGATCGCCGGAGACGCCGCTCCGACGACGCTGCTCCTGCGGCGGCCGACGGACGTCCCGCGCGGCGGCGTGCACACCCACTACGCGTTCTCGACGACGCCCGCGGCGTACGCGGCGTGGCGGCGGCGACTCGACGACCTCGACCCGGTCGAGTTCTCCTTCGGCGCGAGCGACTCCCTCTACGTCTACGATCCGGACGGCCACTGCGTCGAGATCGGCGACGTGGACAGAGAGAGCGACGTCGGCACTGCGAACCCTGCGAGCGACGCCGGCGCCGCCGATCCCGCGGGCGAGGCGGAGGGAGAACGGCCGCCGCCGCTCACGGGCATCTTCGAGGTCGTCCTGGAGGTGACGGACCTCCCCCGGGCCGAAGAGCGGTACCGACGGCTCGGGTTCGAGGTCGTCGACCGCGGCGAGGAGCGTCGTCGCGTCCGCCTCGACGGACCGGTGGCGCTCGAACTCTGGGAGCCGCAGTTGGGGATCGCGGACGCCCGCGGCGGACTGCACGTCGATCTCGCGTTCGATACGCCGAGCCCCGACGCCGCGGTCGAGGCGGGAGCGCCCTGGTCGGGCGGTCCGGAACCCGTCGACGGCGGCGTCCGCGTCGTCGACGACGACGGCCACGTCCTGACGTTTCTGCGGTCGGGAGCGGAGTGACGTCGTTCCTCGCTTCAGATGTGCCTCGTGCGGCTGATACGTCCCGTGCAGCTAGTACGTCCCGTGCGGCTGATACGTCTCGCACGGCTGATACGCCTCGTCTTCGACCGGCGTCGCGTCGCTGGCGACAGTCGGCTTTCGGCCACGACGCGTGACCCTGTAGTAGCGTTTGCAAGTCTTCACTCACTCGATCACACGCTGTCGTGCGATCAGATGAGCAATCAGTTGCAAACGCTCCTGTAGCTCAGAGGCGGTCGGTGTCGATGTCGACCTCCGGCGGGGCCACGATCAGGAAGTCCCGGAAGTGAGTGAGGCTGCCGCCCATGTCCCTGATCGGGCGGGCGAACCCCTTCGCCAGTTCGTTGAGGTCGCCCTCGACGGCGAGGACGAGGACGTTGTCCGCCTCGACGGTTCGGACCCACACCTCGGGGTCGGTCGAACCGTCGAGGACGCCGAGGACGACGTCGCCTTCGACGTCTTCGTCGAGGTGCTCTTCGGCCTCCGAGAGGTTCAGGTTGAAATCGCTCATACCGACGTAGACGCGAAGCGGGACGAAAAGGATTCGGACCCATAGACATAATCGAATTGATACTACCTCGCCCGCAGCGGTGGCCTCGGCGTCGTCGGCGCTTCCGAACCGATGACCGTTCGTCCACTCCGAGGCGCGCGCGAGCGGCGACGGTGGGCAACTGACCGGTTTCGAGGCGGAAATTGCGCCAACTGGCGAGCGTTCACACGGCCGAAGTCGACACCGGGTACGGTTCTGAGCCGATATCCGTGGCGCCTCGATAACCATATATTCCGGCCGCACAGCCGTTCTGAGATGGGTTCGACCGTTCCACGCGATCCGTCGCGAGTGGCCGCCGAGACCGGCCACAGCGAAAGCTTTTAATATCTTTCCGGGGCAGTGAACAGACACAATGTCTAACGACGACATGGAGGCTCAGTCGGACACCCCGGCTGGTCGAGTTCTTCCAGGGCACATTAGCCCAAATAACTGAATCCGAGATCGAGAACGTACGGATTTTCGACACGACGCTCCGCGACGGCGAGCAGTCGCCACGCACCTCGTTCAGTTACGACGAGAAGCGGAACATCGCGGCGACGCTGGACGAGATGGGGACGCACGTCATCGAGGCGGGGTTCCCGGTCAACTCCGACGCCGAGTTCGAGTCCGTCAGCGACATCGCCGCCGCGACGGACACGACCGTCTGCGGGTTGGCGCGCGTCGTCGACAAGGACGTGGAGGCCGCACTCGACTCCGGCGTCGGGCTGGTCCACGTCTTCGTCAGCACGAGCGACGTCCAGCTGGCGGACTCGATGCACGCCTCCCGCGAGGAGGCCGTCGAGCGCGCCGTCGAGAGCGTCGAACGAGTGAAAGACGCCGGCGTCGAGGCGATGTTCTCGCCGATGGACGCCACCCGGACCGACATCGACTTCTTAGCGGAGATCCTGAGCGCCGTCGACGAGGCGGGCGTCGACTGGGTCAACATCCCCGACACGACCGGCGTCGCGACGCCGACGCGCTTCGCCAGTATGGTCCGGGAGGTGCGCAAGCACACCGACGCCCGGATCGACGTCCACGCCCACGACGACTTCGGACTGGCCGCCGCCAACGCGATGGCCGGCTTCGAGGCGGGCGCCTCACAGGCGCAGGTCTCGGTCAACGGCATCGGCGAGCGCGCCGGCAACGCCGCCTTCGAGGAGGTCGTGATGGCGGCGGAGTCGCTGTACGGCGTCGATACCGGAGTCGACACCACTCGAATCACCGAACTGTCGCGGATGGTCGAGGAGGCGAGCGACATCCCGGTTCCGGCGAACAAGCCGGTCGTGGGACGGAACGCCTTCTCACACGAGAGCGGCATCCACGCCGCGGGCGTGCTCGAGAACACGGACACGTTCGAGCCGGGCGTGATGACGCCGGACATGGTCGGGGCCCAGCGCGAGTTCGTCCTCGGCAAGCACACCGGGACTCACTCGGTCCGCAAGCGACTGGAGGAGTCCGGGTTCACGCCGACCGACACGGAGGTCCGAGACGTCACCCGACGAGTCAAGGACTACGGCGCGGAGAAAGAGCGCGTCACCGTCGACGTGCTCACGCGCTTCGCCCGGGAGGTCGGCGTCGACCGGGAGGACGAGGACGACGAACAGGAGGAGGTCCGCGCCTGATGGCGCGCGCCCCGGTTGCTCGATCCGACGAGCCACGGGTGCGCCGCCGGCCGACCGCTCGAACCGGACGCGCGGCGCGAAACGTTCAATACGGACGAGACGCATCTTCGAGGTACGATGCGACGACGGCACACCGACGCGACGGCCGCCGCGCCGACAGCGGCGTCGCTCGCTCGCGTGCGCCGGTCGACCGACGTCGAGACGCTCGGCGTCGACGCGCAGATCATTGTAGGGGCGCTATAGCCCCGTCACTACCCATTCTCGCCGTTTCGACCTCGTTCGCGACCGCCGTTCGACCGACCAGCGACCGTCACACACCGACTATGGAGTACCACGCCCGATCCGCACGACCGATGCCGACGTATCGAACGCAGACAACGACAGCGACCCACAGGGAGGTGAGCACAGATGAGTAAACAGGCACCGTCGTCGCCGAACGCGACGACCGAGGCCGAGGTCGACCCGGACGAGGAGGCGGAACAGGCCCCCGTCACCACCGGCTCGGAGGCCGTCATCCGCGCGCTCGAGAACGAGGGCGTCGAGGCGGCGTTCGGCGTCCAGGGCGGGGCGATCATGCCCGTCTACGACGCGCTGTACCACTCGGACATCCGGCACGTCACGATGGCGCACGAGCAGGGCGCGGCCCACGCCGCCGACGCCTTCAGCGTCGTCCGGAACGAACCGGGCGTCTGCCTGGCGACGTCGGGGCCGGGGGCGACGAACCTCGTCACCGGCATCGCCGACGCGAACATGGACTCCGACGGCCTGCTCGCGCTGACCGGGCAGGTCCCCTCGGACATGGTCGGCTCCGACGCGTTCCAGGAGACCGACACCACCGGCGTCACCGCGCCGATCACGAAGCACAACTACTTCGCCAGCGACGCCGACACCGTCGGCGACACGGTCGGCGAGGCGCTCGCGCTCGCCGGTGAGGGACGCCCGGGACCGACGCTCGTCGACCTCCCGAAGAACGTCACGCTCGACGAGACCGACGCCGAACCCGGTCCGGCCGAGCCGCCGGAGACGACGCGACCGCAGTACGTCGCCGACGAGGAGAACGTCGAGGAGGCCGCCGAGGCGATCGAGGCGGCCGAACGGCCGCTGCTGCTCTTCGGCGGCGGCGTCATCAAGGGCGACGCGACCGAGCAGGCCCGCGCGTTCGCACGCGGACACGAGATCCCGGTCGTCACGACGATGCCGGGCATCGGCTCGTTCCCCGAGGACGACGACCTGTGTCTCTCGTGGGCGGGGATGCACGGCACTGGCTACGCCAACATGGCGATCACGCACACCGACCTGCTGATCGCGGTCGGGACGCGCTTCGACGACCGCCTGACCGGCGGTATCGACACCTTTGCGCCGGAGGCGGAGGTCGTCCACATCGACATCGACCCCGCGGAGATCTCGAAGAACGTCCACGCGGACTACCCGCTCGTCGGCGACGCGGGCATCGTCCTCGATCAGGTCGACGACGCGATCGACGCCTCCCCCGACGCCGACGAGTGGCGCGAACAGTGTCAGACCTGGAAGGACGAGTACCCGATGGACTACGCGACGCCCGACGACGAGCCGCTGAAGCCGCAGTTCGTCGTCGAGATCCTCGACGAGGCGACCGGCGACGACGCCATCGTCACCTCGGGGGTCGGCCAGCACCAGATGTGGGCGGCGCAGTACTGGACGTTCACCGAGCCGCGGACGTGGGTGTCGAGCCACGGTCTCGGGACGATGGGCTACGGCCTGCCCGCGGCGATCGGCGCGCGAATCGCGGCCGACGACGACCAGGACGTCGTCTGCATCGACGGCGACGGCTCCTTCCTGATGACGATTCAGGAGCTCTCTGTCGCCGTCCGCGAGGAACTGGACATCACCGTCGCGGTGCTCAACAACGAGTACATCGGGATGGTCCGCCAGTGGCAGGACGCCTTCTTCGAGGGCCGACGGATGGCCGCGGAGTACAACTGGTGTCCCGAGTTCGATATGCTGGCGGAGGCGTTCGGCGCGCGCGGGTTCCGCGTCGACGACTACGACGAGGTCGCAGAGACCGTCGAGGAGGCCGTCGCCTACGACGGACCGTCGGTCATCGACTTCCACATCGACCCGGCGGAGAACGTCTACCCGATGGTCCCCTCCGGCGGCGCAAACGGACAGTTCGCACTGACGGAGGATCAGCTATGAGCTCCCAGGAGAACGACGAGACCGACGATCTGCCGAAGCACGGACTGAAGGGACCCTCGCCGGACGAGCGGCCGCACCCCGAGGGACGCCGTAACTCCCAGGGGATCCGGATCGATCCGGAGGCCGAGGCCGAGCCCGAACAGCGCCGCGCGGTGCTGTCGGCGCTCGTCGAGGACGACCCGGGCGTGCTCTCGCGCATCGCGGGGCTGTTCTCCCGCCGGCAGTTCAACATCGAGAGCCTCACCGTCGGGCCGACGACCGTCGAGAACCACTCGCGGATCACGATGGTCATAGAGGAGTCCGACCCCGGGATCGATCAGGCGGAGAAGCAACTCGCCAAACTCAAGCCGGTGATCGCCGTCGGTGAACTCGACGACGACGCCGTGCGGACCGAACTCGTCCTCCTGAAAGTCGAGGGCGACGAACCCGACAAGGTGCACGCGGTCACGGAGATGTACGACGGGCAGACGCTCGACGCCGGCCCGCGGACCATCACGGTCCAGCTCACCGGCGACGAGCAGAAGATCGACGACGCGATCGACGCGTTCCGCCAGTTCGGCATCATCGAGATCGCACGCACGGGCTACACGGCGTTGGCGCGCGGCGATCAGGCGACGGTCCCCGGCGAGAAACCCGGCACCGCAGACGAACCGACGCAACCGACGAACGCACAATAACCAATCGAAAATGACAGACGAAGACCTGAACACGACGGTATACTACGACGACGACGCGGATCGCTCCTACATCGACGACAAGACCGTGGCCGTCCTCGGCTACGGCAGCCAGGGCCACGCCCAGTCGCAGAACCTCGCAGACAGCGGGGTCGACGTGATCGTGGGCCTGCGCGAGGACTCCTCCTCGCGCGCGGCCGCCGAGGCCGACGGCCTGCGTGTCGAGACGCCCGCCGACGCGGCCGCCGAGGCGGACATCGTCTCGATGCTCGTCCCCGACACGGTCCAGCCCGCGGTGTTCGAGCAGATCAGGGAAGGACTCGAGGCCGGCGACACGCTGCAGTTCTCTCACGGGTTCAACATCCACTACAACCAGATCCGGCCGCCGGAGGACGTCGACGTGACGATGGTCGCGCCGAAGTCCCCCGGGCACCTGGTGCGGCGCAACTACGAGGCCGGGCAGGGAACGCCGGGGCTCGTCGCGGTCTACCAGAACGAGACGGGCGACGCGCGCGAGGAGGCGCTCGCGTGGGCACACGCGATCGGCTGCACCCGCGCCGGCGTCATCGAGACGACGTTCCGCGAGGAGACCGAGACCGACCTCTTCGGCGAGCAGGCCGTCCTCTGCGGCGGGATGACCGCGCTCGTCCGCGAGGGCTTCGAGACGCTCGTCGACGCCGGCTACTCCCCGGAGATGGCGTACTTCGAGTGTCTGAACGAACTGAAGCTCATCGTCGACCTGATGTACGAGGGCGGCCTCTCCAACATGTGGGACTCCGTCTCCGACACCGCCGAGTACGGCGGGCTCACGCGCGGGGACGACATCATCGACGACCACGCCAGAGAGAAGATGGAGGTCGTCCTCGAGGAGGTCCAGGACGGCACGTTCGCCCGCGAGTGGATCGCGGAGAACCAGGCCGGCCGACCGTCTTACACCCAGCTGAAACACGCCGAGGAGACCCACGAGGTCGAACAGGTCGGCGAACCCCTCCGCGACCTGTTCGCGTGGGGCGAGGAAGAAGAGGAGGCCGCAGAGGCGGCCGCGGACGACTGACGATGACCGAGAGAGTAATCAACGCGAAAGCCCACGGTGATGTAGATGAGTGAGGGCACGCTGTACGACAAGGTCTGGGAGGAACACACGGTCTCGGAGCTGCCGACGGGACAGACGCAGCTGTTCGTCGGTCTCCACCTCATCCACGAGGTGACGAGCCCGCAGGCGTTCGGGATGCTGCAGGAGCGCGACCTGGAGGTCGCCTACCCCGAACTCACGCACGCGACGGTCGACCACATCGTCCCGACGGCGGACCAGTCGCGGCCCTACCGCGACGACGCCGCAGAAGAGATGATGTCGGAGCTCGAACAGAACGTTCGGGACGCCGGCATCGAGTTCTCGGATCCCACGACGGGCGAACAGGGCATCGTCCACGTCATCGGGCCCGAGAAGGGACTCACCCAGCCCGGGAAGACGATCGTCTGCGGCGACTCCCACACCTCGACGCACGGCGCGTTCGGCGCGCTGGCGTTCGGGATCGGGACGAGCCAGATCCGCGACGTATTGGCGACGCAGACCGTCGCGATGGAAAAGAAGGACGTCCGCAAGATCGAGGTCACGGGCGAACTCGGCCCCGGCGTCGAGGCGAAGGACGTCATCCTCGAAGTGATCCGTCGCTTGGGCACCGAGGGCGGCGTCGGCTACGTCTACGAGTACGCCGGCGAGGCCATCGAGAACCTCGACATGGAGGGGCGGATGAGCATCTGCAACATGTCCATCGAGGGCGGCGCGCGAGCGGGCTACGTCAACCCCGACGAGACCACCTACGAGTGGTTAGAAGAGACCGACTACTTCCGGGAGAACCCCGAGAAGTTCGAGGAACTCAAGCCCTACTGGGAGTCGATCCGCTCGGACGAGGACGCCGAGTACGACGACGTCGTCACCATCGACGGCTCCGAGTTAGAGCCCGTCGTCACGTGGGGAACGACCCCGGGCAGGGCATCGGCATCTCCGAGCCGATTCCGGAACCGGAGTCGCTGCCCGAGGACAAGCGGGACACCGCGCGACGCGCCCAGGAGCACATGCGCGTCACGCCCGGCGACACGATGGAGGGCTACGAGATCGACGTCGCCTTCCTCGGATCGTGCACGAACGCGCGCCTGCCCGACCTGCGTCGGGCGGCCGAGGTCGTCGAGGGCCGCGAGGTCCACGAGGACGTCCGCGCGATGGTCGTCCCCGGCAGCCAGCGCGTGAAGGCCGCCGCCGAAGAGGAGGGCCTCGACGAGATCTTCGAGGAGGCCGGCTTCGAGTGGCGCAACGCGGGCTGTTCGATGTGTCTCGGGATGAACGAGGACCAACTGGAGGGCGACGAGGCCTCCGCGTCCTCCTCGAACCGCAACTTCGTCGGCCGGCAGGGCTCGAAGGACGGCCGCACGGTGCTGATGAACCCCCGGATGGTCGCCGCCGCGGCGATCGAGGGGGAGGTGACTGACGTGCGCGAACTGAAGGAGGTGACGGTCGCATGAGCTGTCTGCGACAGCGAATGCGAGTACGCCAGAGCTTCGCTCTGGAGGTGATCGTATGACCGACGAGATCCCGGAGATCGACTCGGTGACCGGAACCGGCATCCCGCTCCGCGGGAACGACATCGACACCGACCAGATCATCCCCGCCCGCTTTATGAAGGTCGTCACGTTCGACGGCCTCGGCGAGTTCGCCTTCTTCGACCAGCGGTTCGACGAGGACGACAACCAGAAGGACCACCCGTTCAACGAACCGCAGTTCCAGGACGCCTCCGTGCTCGCGGTCAACGCCAACTTCGGCTGCGGGTCCTCGCGCGAGCACGCCCCGCAGGCGCTGATGCGCTGGGGCATCGACGCCATCGTCGGCGAGTCGTTCGCGGAGATCTTCGCCGGCAACTGCCTCGCGCTGGGCATCCCGACGGTCACGGCGGATCACGAGACCGTCGTCGAACTCCAGGAGTGGATCGACGAGAACCCCGACGGGGAGATCCACGTCGACGTCGAGGAGGAGACGGTGACCTACGGCGACACGACCGTGGAAGCGACCGTCGACGACGCACAGCGACGGGCGCTCACCGAGGGCGTCTGGGACACGACGGCGCTGATGAAGTCCAACGCCGACGCGGTCGCCGAGAAAGCCGCCGAACTCCCCTACGTCGATGTCTGAGGAGATCGTCGTCATCGAGGGCGACGGCATCGGGAGGGAGGTCGTCCCCGCCGCGGTCTCCGTGCTGGAGGCCGTCGGCGACTTCGAGTTCGTCGCGGCCGAGGCCGGCGACGCCGTGAAGGAAGAGACGGGCGAGGCGCTCCCGCAGGAGACCTACGACACCGTCGCCGGCGCCGACGCGACGCTGTTCGGCGCGGCCGGGGAGACGGCCGCTGACGTCATCCTGCCGCTGCGGACCGCGGTCGGGTCGTTCGTCAACGTCCGGCCCGCCCGGGCGTACCCCGGCGTCGACGCCGTGCGACCGGAGACGGACCTGGTCTTCCTGCGGGAGAACACCGAGGGCGTCTACGCGGGCCACGAGGATCGCCTCTCGGAGGACCTCTCGACGCTGACGCGGGTCGTCACCACCTCGGCCTCAGAGCGGCTGGCCGAGTACGCCTGCGAGTACGTGCGAGACCAGGGGAAAGACGGCTTCCAGGTCGTCCACAAGGCCAACGTGATGCGCGAGACCGACGGTCGCTTCCGCGACGCGGTCGTCGACGTCGCCGACGAGGCGGGCGTCGAGACCGAGGAGGTCCTGATGGACGCCTTCGCGACGCGCGTCTGTCTGGACCCCACGCAGTTCGACGTCGTGGTCTGTCCGAACCTCGCGGGCGACGTCCTCTCGGACCTCGCCGCGGGACTGGTCGGCGGCCTGGGACTGCTCCCCTCGGCGAACGTCGGCCCCGACAACGCGCTGTTCGAGCCGGTCCACGGCACCGCACCCGACATCGCGGGCGAGGGCGTCGCCAACCCCTCGGCGGCGATCCTCTCGGCGGCGATGCTGCTCGACCACCTCGGCTACGCCGACGAGGCCGAGAACGTCCGCACGGCGGTCGAGTCCGTGCTCGAAGACGGCCCGCGGACGGCCGACCTCGGCGGCGACGCCGGGACCGAGGAAGTCACGGCCGCGATCCTCGATCGGCTGGACTGACGCCGGTTCCCCCGTCCGTTCTTTGTCCGGTTTCGCCCGGGTTTCCACGTCGGTTCCGAGAGGCTTCAGTCTCGTCTTTCCCGGATATCGTGACGTCAGTTCGCGGGTCACGCGTGCGCGTCAGTTCGATACCGGAACGTCAGTTCATAGATACCGTCCGCGTCAGTGCCGCCGGTACAGTCGTATCCGTCTACTGTTGTCCGTTCGTGATCGTTAGACGACCGAAAGTCTCGGGATACGTTCCGATACGAACACAAACCATTAACAATACACAGATCGAAGTCCGCTCAGACGAACCTTATGTTACCCGCTGAGAGAAAACGGCGCATCGTGGAACTCGTCACCGCCGCGGACGGGCGATCGGTGGAAGCCCTCGCCGACGAACTGGGGTACTCGAAGGCGACGATCCGTCGGGACCTCCAGGAACTGGAGAGCCAGGGACTCATCGAACGGTCGCACGGGGGTGCGGTCCCCGTGACGAGCGTCGGACACGAACAGGCGTACGGACAGAAGGAGGTCCAGAACCTCGAAGCCAAGCGCGCCATCGCCGAGCGCGCCGTCGAGGAGATCACCGAGGGGCAGGTCGTCTTCTTCGACGCGGGGACGACGACGATGCAGGTCGCACAGAACGCGCCGAAGGACGGATCGATGCTCGCGGTGACGAACTCCCCGCGACTGGCGGTCGAACTCGGGAAGGAGGACAACGACGTCAAACTGACCGGCGGGACGCTCCGCCAGCGGACGCGTTCGCTGGTGGGTCCGACCGCCGAGTCGTTCCTCGAACGGACGAACTTCGACCTCCTGTTTCTGGGCGCGAACGCGGTCGACGTCGAGACCGGGCTCACGACGCCGAACGAGGAGGAAGCGCGCGTGAAGGAACTGATGGTACAGCGGGCCTCCCGGGTCGTCCTCGTCGCGGACGCGACGAAGATCGGCGAGCGCTCGTTCGTGACCTTCGCGGACCTCTCGGACGTCGATCTGTTCGTCACCGCGGGTGAGATCGACGACGAGACCAGAGAGCGCTTCGAGGCCGAGGACGTCACCGTGGTCGTCACGACGCCGGAGGCACCCACGCCATGACTCGCGGAACCGGTGCCGGTACCGGGATACCGGCTCACGCCGACGTGCTGACGGTGACGATGAACCCGGCGGTCGATCACACGCTCACGGTCGAAGAGCCGCTCCGCGAGGGGGCGGTCGCCCGGACCGACGACGCGCAGTTCGACGCCGGCGGAAAGGGGATCAACGTCTCGCAGTACCTCACCGCACTGGGCGTCGAGGCCCCCGCGACGGGCTTTCTCGGCGGCCCGTTCGGCCGGATGATCGCCGACGCCCTCGACGACGACGGCGTCGCGCGCGACTTCGTCGAGATCGACGGCCGGACCCGACTGAACACCACGGTCCTGAGTCCCGACGGCGAGTACAAAATCAACCACAACGGCCCCGTCGTCGACGGCGCGGACGTCGACGCGCTGGTCGAGCGGGTCCGCGACCGCGACCCCGACAGGCTGGTCGTCGCGGGGAGCCTCCCGCGCGGGATCGGCGCCGACACCGTCGATCGGCTGGCCGAGGCCGGCCCCTGGGAGACCGCCGTGGACATGGGCGGGGCGTTCCTCGACCGGTTCGACGGGTCCTACCTGGTGTGTAAGCCCAACCGGGCGGAACTCGCCGAGGCGACCGGACGCGAGATCGAAACCCTCGAGGACGCGGCCTCGGCCGCCGCGGAACTCCGCGAGCGCGGCTACCGGTACGTGCTCGCGTCGCTCGGCGCCGACGGCGCGCTTTTGGTCTCCGACTCCGGGGCCGTCCACGCGCGGGCGCTCCCGGTCGACGTCGTCGACACGGTCGGCGCGGGCGACGCGATGCTCTCGGGGTTCCTCGCGGGGCTCGCCCGGGGCGAGTCGACCGAGGACGCGCTCAGAACGGCGGTCGTCGTCGCCGCGCGCGTCGTGTCGGTGTCGGGCACGAGCGTCCCCGCCTTCGACGACGTCTTCGCGAGCCGCGAGCGGGTAACGGTCGCGCGGGTCTGACGCGGCCGCTGTTCGCTTCCGCCTCGAAAGCGCCATATTCGATCAGAAACAAACACGAGCGAAAGTATTTTTGAGTTCCTTCAGAAACATCCGTGAGGGAGACTTATGTCATCCAAAGCTGAGAGCAAGATGCGGTCCCACCTGACGAAGGTCAAAGAGGACCTCATGACCGGCGTATCGTACATGATCCCGTTCGTGACCATCGGCGGGATCTTCCTGGCGCTCGGTTACGCCGTCGCCGGGGCGACGGGGACCGGCGTGCAGGACGTCTTCGGGGCGACCGGAACGTTCGGGTGGTTCCTGGCGCAGATCGGCGTCGCCGGCCTCACGATCATGGTCCCGATCCTCGGGGCGTACATCGCGTACGCGATCGCTGACCGACCGGGACTGGCTCCCGGTTTCCTGCTGTCGTGGATCATCCAGCAGGGCGACGTGTTGGTGGCGGCGGGTGAGGTCATCGGCCTCGAGGGCGGTGCGGCCGGAGCCGGCTATCTCGGCGCGCTGGTCGCGGGCCTCCTCGCCGGCTACGTGGCCCGGTGGATCAAGAACTGGAGCGTGCCGAGTTTCATCCAGCCGATGATGCCGGTCCTCATCGTGCCGGTGCTCACGATGGCGATCCTCTCGCCGCTCGTCATCCTCGTGCTCGGCGTGCCGGTCGCCATCGGGAACGCGGCGCTCACCGCGTACCTCGAGAGCCTCCAGGGCGGACAGGCGCTTCTCATCGGCGGCATTCTGGGAGCGATGATGGCGTTCGACATGGGCGGCCCGGTCAACAAGGTCGCCTACGTGTTCGCCACCGGGCTGATCACCGAGGGCATCTACGAGCCGATGGCCGCGGTGATGATCGCCGGGATGATCCCGCCGATCGGCCTGGCGATCTCGAACTTCATCGCGCCGCACAAGTACGCAGAGGAGATGTACGAGAACGCCAAGTCCGGCATCATCCTCGGGTTCTCGTTCATCACCGAGGGCGCGATTCCGTACGCGTCGGCGGACCCGATCCGCGTCATCCCGTCGATTATGGTCGGCAGCGCGGTCGGTGCGGCGATGTCGATGTCGCTCGGCGTCACGATGCCCGCCCCCCACGGCGGCATCTTCGTCGTTCCGCTGTCGAACAGCCCGCTGATGTTCTTCGCGGCGATCATCATCGGGTCGCTCGTGACGGCGGCGCTGGCGACGCTCCTCAAGCCGGACTACGAGGAGGGCGTCGGCGCGGCCGGCGGGGCCGAAGCCGGCGCGGCGGCCGGCAGCGACGACTGATACCGGGTACTCTCACTGTTCACCGCCGAGTGGCACCCCGGCGACGGCGCTCGGCCGGACGGAACGAGAGTACTCAGCATAGAGCGGTCGTCCGCACCCTCGATCCGAACGGTTTCGATCTTTTCGTTACGTCGCGCGGATGACGAACCGAAGAGAAAATTCCTTAACAATCCCGTGCACATATTCGATTGGTTATGCTCGAAGATGACATCGACCGGCTGCTGCCGCTCGCGCACATTTCGCTCTCGGAGCCGCCGGCGAACAAGACGGACGCGATCGAGTTCCTCTTGGGCCTCATCGCGGACAACGGCCGCGTGACGGACCGAGAGGCGGCTCTCGACGCGCTGCGGGAGCGCGAGAAGGAGGCGACGACGGGGGTCGGGATGGGGATCGGGATCCCGCACGCGAAGACGAGCGCCGTCGAGGAACCCTCGATCGCGTTCGCCCGCTCGGGCGAGGGGATCGACTTCGACGCGATGGACGACGAGCCCGCGCGCCTGCTGTTCATGATCCTCGTCCCCGAGGAGGGCGGCGAGGAACACTTACAGATCTTGAGCGCCCTGTCGAGAGCACTGATGCACGAAGACGTCCGCGAGACGCTGCTGGAGGCCGAAGACGAAGAGACCGTCCAGGAGACCGTCAGGGAGGCCGTGAACTGATGCCCGAACGCGTCGTCACCATCGTCCCCGAGGACGGACTGCACGCGCGGCCGGCGTCGAAGTTCGTCGAGGCGGCCAACGAGTTCGACTCGACGGTGAAGGTCGGGCACGTCGACGGCGACCAGGTGAACGCGGCGAGCATGCTGGCGGTCACCGGGCTGGGGGCCGCCGCGGGCGACGAGGTCCGACTGACCGCCGAGGGCGAGGACGCCGAGGCCGCCCTCGACGAACTGGAACGGATCCTCACGACGCCCGAGGACGAACTCTGAACCGATGACCGAGCGACGACTCTCCGGCATCGGCGTCACGCCGCTATCGGGCGTCGGCTCCGTCGTCTGGTACGCGCCCGACGCGGACCTCGAGGAGCCGCCGGAACCGGAGACGATCGACGTCGACGCCGAGACCGACCGGTTCGAGCGCGCCCGCGACGACGCCCGCGAGGAGATCCGCGCCGAGCGCGAGCGGACGGCCGAGCGCGTCGGCGAGGCCGAGGCGGAGGTCTTCGACGCGCACGTGCAGTTCCTCGACGACCCGCAGATCACCGAGGGCGTCGAGGCGGCGATCGAGGACGGCCTCCCGGCCGAACACGCGGTCTCCCGGACGTTCGACCGGTTCGTCGAGCAGTTCGAGGGGATGGAGGGGCGGATGGCCGAGCGCGCCGACGACCTCCGGGACGTCCGGGATCGCCTCGTGCGCGTGCTCGTCGGCGGCGACCGGGTCGACCTCGCGAACCTGCCGGAGGGGAGCGTCGTCCTCGCGGAGCGGTTGACCCCGAGCGACACCGCACAGCTCGACCCCGATCGCGTCGCCGGGTTCGTGACCGCCACCGGCGGGCGAACGTCGCACGCGGCGATCTTCGCGCGGTCGCTGGCGCTGCCGGCGATCGTCGGCGTCGGCGAGGGCCTCCACGACGTCGCGGACGGCGCCGAGGTCGTCGTCGACGGCACCGAGGGGACGCTCGTCGTCGATCCCGACGCGGAGACGCGGGAGGCCGCCGCGGGCGGCGAGGACGTCGAGATCCGCGAGGAACCGGTGGAGACGGCCGACGGCACGCCGATCGAGGTCGCCGCGAACGTGGGAACGCAGGCGGATCTCGCGCCCGCGGCCGACCGCGGCGCCGACGGCATCGGCCTGTTCCGCACGGAGTTCCTCTTTCTCGACCGGCAGTCGCCGCCGGACGAAGAGGAGCAGTACGAGGCCTACCGCGACGCGTTAGAGCGGTTCCCCGACGGACGGGTCGTCGTCCGGACGCTCGACGTCGGCGGCGACAAGCCGATCGAGTACCTGGACCTGCCCGAGGAGGAGAACCCCTTCCTCGGCGAGCGCGGCATCCGACGCTCGCTCGGCCCCGACGCCGACCTCTTCGAGACGCAGCTCCGTGCGCTCCTGCGCGCGGCCGGCGACGACGCGGGCGGGAAGCTTTCGGTGATGCTGCCGCTCGTCTCGACCGTCGAGGAGGTGCGCGAGGCGCGCGAGGTGCTGGAGGCGGTGGCCGCCGACCTGGAGGCGGAGGGCGTCGACCACGTCGTCCCGGAGTTCGGCGTGATGATCGAGACGCCCGCGGCGGCGTTCGTGGCTCCAGACCTCGTCGAGCACGTCGAGTTCTTCAGCATCGGAACGAACGACCTCGCGCAGTACGTGATGGCCGCAGAGCGCGGCAACAGCCGAGTGTCCGATCTCGGCGACTTCCGCCAGCCCGCGGTGCTTCGGGCGATCCGCGAGACGGTCGAGGGAGCCGAGGGGACGGACGTCTGGGTCGGGATGTGCGGGGAGATGGCCGGCGACCCCGAACTGACGAAACTGCTCGTCGGTCTCGGCCTGGACGAACTGAGTATGAGCGCGGTCACGGTGCCGCAGGTGAAGCGGGCGGTGACCGAAACGACGGTCGCTGACGCGCGCGCGCTCGCGAAGCGGGCGCTCGCAGCCAGTACGAAAGCTGAAGTCGAAGCCGTGTTAACGGAGACCACACAATGAAACTCGTCGCTGTCACATCCTGTCCGACCGGAATCGCACACAGCCAGATGGCCGCGGAGAACCTCGAACAGACGGCCGAGCGGCTCGGTCACGACATCAAGGTCGAGGTCCAGGGCGCGATGGGCGCGCAGAACGAACTCACCGCCGGGGAGATCGCCGACGCCGAGGCCGTCATCATCGCCTCCGACACCGCGGTCAGCCGCGACCGCTTCGAGGGCAAGCCCCTCGTGAAGGGGACGGTGAAAGACGGCGTCAACGACCCCGAGAGCCTCTTCGAGCGGGCGGCCGAACTGGTCGAGGAGGGCAAGACCGAGGCCGTCGAGGTCGGCGACGGGGAGTCCGACGCCGACGCCGGTACCGAGGCCGGCGACGCAGAGGCCGACGGCTCTGACGCGTCGGAGCCGAGCCGACGCGGCGGCGACCGCGAGAAGGGGCTGTTCGCGCGGCTCAAGAAGCTCTTCTCCTGATCGGTCGCCGTCCCGTTCGGCCGAATCCCGCGCCGGGCGAACGGTTCGTCCCTCGAACGTGCAATACCGTGCAGAGACGAACAGTCTCCGTATCCCTTATCACGCAGGCCCGAGAAGTCCGAAGCGAGGTGACACACAGTGCCGTTCTACGGCGGGAGTGAACTCGCCAACGTCTACGACGACGCCCTAGAGAGGGGATTCGGCCTCGTCGCGTCGAACATCGCCGAACCGAACATCATGATGGGGCTGATGGAGGGCGCCGCACGGAAGAACTCGGACCTCCTCCTCCAGCTCAGCGGCGGTGCCTGCACGTTCGCCGGCAACGAGGATCCGGTGGACGGGCTGGAAGCGATGGGGGCGTACATCGACACGATCGCCGACCAGTACGACGTCGGCGTCTTCCTCAACATGGACCACCAGACGGACCTGGAGTTCATCGAGGCGCAGATGGATCTCGGGATCCCCTCCTCGATCATGATCGACGCCTCCCACGAGCCGTTCGAGGAGAACGTCGCGAGGAGCAAGGAGGTCGTCGAGATGAAAGAGGAGAAGGGCGCAGACGTCCTCATCGAGGCCGAACTCGGCCAGATCAAGGGCGTCGAGGACGAGATCGAGTCCGAGGAGGCGTTCTACACCGACCCCGAGCAGGCCGTCGAGTTCGTCGACCGGACGGGCTGTGACCTGCTCGCGATCTCGGTCGGAACCCAACACGGCGTCGCGAAGGGCAAGGACCTAGAGTTGCGGCCGGACCTCGCCGCCGACATCCGACAGGCGCTCCGCGATCACGGCCTCGACACGCCGCTCGTGCTCCACGGCTCCTCGGGCGTCCAGCCCGAGCAGCTCCAGCGGATGCTCCAGCACGGCATCTGCAAGGTGAACAAAGACACCCGGTACCAGTACGAGTACACGCGGACGGCCTACGACCTCTACCGAGAGGACCCCACCGACATCGTCCCGCCCGAGGGCGTCGACGCCGACCGCGACACGTTCTTCAACGACACCGACTGGTCGCCGAACAAGGACGTCTTCGACCCGCGGGTCGCGGGACGGGACATCCGCGAACGGATCGCCGACGTCCACGCCGACCTCACCGAGGTCTCCGGAAGCGCCGGACAGAGTCGGTACGCGTAGACGCTCCCCCCGGAGTTTAAGTCTCCACGCGGCGTCCCTTCGGGTATGCCGCAGATACACCTCGACGAGGACACGGTGGCCCGACTGGACTCGCTCCGACAGGAGGACGAGGACTACGACGAGATCGTCACCGAACTCATCAACATCTACGAGGCCGAGGAACTGACGCTGTTCCACGGCGGCGACGAGGTATAGACCACACCGGAGAGCGCGGAAGGGCGACCCTACTCCACGTCGAGCGATACCGCCGGCTCACAAGACGGTAGCGGCGGCGCTGTCGAACGCGTTCGTCGTCGTCGGCCGTCTCAGCAGAGGCGGTAGCGCTCGGCGTCCTGGTCGATCAGGCCGCGTTCACAGAGCGTCGAGAGAATACTGTACAGCGAGATCTTCTTCATATCCAGACACGATTCGAGTTCCGAGAGGCTCGCTTCCCCGTGTGTCGAAAGGAACAGATAGACGAGCTTCGCACGCGGCGATTCGAGGTCGGACGGAATCGACGGCGTCTCGATCCCGGCCGTCGGTCGTGAGTGCATCGTACCCTGCATCGTTGTTGTCATTCTCTTAGCTTCGACGATAATAAAACCCATCCACGACAATCGTCGAAGTAGTCGAGACGCGAATCCGGCCGCAGATCGCTCCTACCCGACGTGTGCTCGAAAGTGGACGAACGTTCATCGTCGTTCCGGCGCGATCCGACGTCGATTTTTTCGACTTCTGACGATACTGCTCGTTCGGCGTGCCGGGGAGAATGGAAGGGGCGGGAGTCGAACCACGCGAAGCCGTACGCCGGAGCGACCGAGTGACGGTCGCTGCCGGAACGCTCTACCACTGAGCCACCCTTCCGGCTCGGAGGTACGTGACGCTGTCGTATATGCGTAGCGGCGGCGACGACCCCCGGCCGATCCGGTCTCAGCCGCTCTCTGATGCCATCACTCCAGGAGCGACTCGCCCGTCATCGTCGCCGGTTTCTCGACGCCCATCAGTTCCAGGAGCGTCGGCGCGATGTCGCAGAGGGATCCGCCCGAACGGACCCGCCGGCCGCCGTCGTCGCCGCCGGGCGTCAGGTAGACGAACGGAACCGGGTTCGTGGTGTGGGCAGTGTGCGGCTCGTCGGCGGTGCCCATATCGTCGGCGTTGCCGTGGTCGGCCGTGACGAGGACGTGGCCGCCCGCCTCCCGCACCGCCGCGACCAGCCGGCCGAGCTGTTCGTCGACGGCCTCGACGGCCTCGACGGCCGCCTCGAAGTCGCCGGTGTGGCCGACCATATCCGGGTTCGCGTAGTTGAGCACGAGCGCGTCGGGGTCCTCGGCGTCGATGAGTTCCAGCGCCGTGTCGGTCACCTCGGCGGCGCTCATCTCCGGCTGGAGATCGTACGTCGGCACGTCGGGGCTCTCGACGATCCGGCGGATCTCGCCGTCGAACTCCACCTCGCGACCGCCGTTGAGGAAGTACGTGACGTGGGCGTACTTCTCGGACTCGGCGATTCTCAGCTGCGTCTTTCCGGCGGCAGAGAGCGTCGCGCCGAGCGTGTCTGTCGGTTCCTCGGGCGGGAAGGCCACCGGGAGGTCGAACGTCTCGTCGTACTCGGTCATCGTGACGATCCGCGTCTCCGGTGGATCGGTCTCGAAGGGCCACTCGGGGTCGATGTCCGCGAGGAGCCGGACGAGCTGGCGCGCGCGGTCCGGTCGGAAGTTGAAGAACAGCACCGCGTCGCCGTCTTCGAGGGCCGGTCGATCCTCGACGAGCGTCGGCTCGACGAACTCGTCGGTGTCGCCGCGCTCGTACGATTCCCGAACGGCGGCGACGGCCGAGGCGGCCTCGTGGTCGGCCTCGCGGCCGACGATGGCGTCGTAGGCGCGCTTCGTCCGCTCCCAGTTCCGATCGCGGTCCATCGCGTAGTACCGCCCGGAGACGGTCGCGACGCCGCCCGTTCCGCACTCCTCGACGACGCCTTCGAGCGTTTCGAGGTACCCCTCGCCGCCGTAGGGATCGGTGTCGCGGCCGTCGGTGAACGCGTGGGTGACGGCGTCGACGCCGCGGTCGGCCGCGACCTCGATCAGGGCGTGGAGGTGGCCCTGCTCGGAGTGGACGCCGCCGTCGCTCAGGAGCCCCATACAGTGGACGCGGCCGCCGGTCTCCTCGACGTGGTCGAACGCCGAGGCGATGGCGTCGTTCGTCCGGAACGTGCCCTCGGCGATGGCGTCCTCGATGCGCGTGTACGCCTGCTTGACGACGCGGCCCGCGCCGATGTTGAGGTGGCCGACCTCGCTGTTGCCCATCTGTCCCTCCGGGAGGCCGACGTTCCGCCCGGAGACGTCGAGCGTGCCGTAGGCGCCGGTCTCGGCGAGTCGATCGAAGTTCGGCGTCGACGCCGCCTTCACCGCGTCGCGTCGGTCGTGGTCCCCGAGGCCCCAGCCGTCGAGGATGACGAGCGCTGCCTGCATACCTGAGGAGAGACGAGGTGGGAGGGAATAGGCTTCGCTTCGGCCGCCGGTCCGTTCCCGCTCGGAGACTCGTCACGCGAACGCGACACCTTCTTTCGGGCTCCCGCCGTCGTCGGACCTGATGGGCGAGTCGCCTGACGGACCGACGGAACGCCGCGGGTGGCGGGCGCGACTCAGACGCCCGTTCCCCGAGCGCTGGGTGCAGTATTACCTCGGCAACGGCGCGAGCCTCGGATGGCTGCTCGTCGTCGACGGCGCGGCCTTCCTCCTCGGCGTGAGTTTCTACGTGCACTCGGACCCCTCGCTGAACGACCTCAGTTCGCTCGCGTACCCGCTGTTCGGCGATTCGCCCACCGCGCTCGCGCTCGCGACGCTCTCGGTGGCGACGCTGCTCCCGAACCTCGGCCGCCGCGTCACCGAGGCCCCCTCGAACCGGCTACTCGCGCTCTTGCACACCCTCGCGTTCGTCTGGCTCGTGAAGTACGGCCTCTGGACGGCCATCGCGCTCAACCTCCGACCGGACCTCTACGTCGGCTTCACGCCGGCGCTGCTGTGGGAGTACTGGGGGATCTTGATCACGCACCTGTTCTTCCTCCTGCAGGCGGCGGTGATCCCGTACTACGGCGAGACGACGCGCGAGGCGCTGGCCGCGGCGCTCGTCTTCCTCCTCCTCAACGACGCCTTCGACTACGGCCTGGGGCTGTACCCGCCGCTCCGATACGAGGCCGGTCCGCTGCTCGCGGGGATCACCGTCGCCCTCTCCGTCGCCGTCGTCGGATACGCCGCGTGGGCGTTCGACCGACACCAATCGGGTTCCGACGGCGGAGCGGCGGAGTGACGGCGGGGGAGAGCGTGGCCGAGTGAAGGCGGGGAGGGCGTGTCCGAGTGGAGACGGCGGGGGAGCGACGATGGTTTATATACCAAGACGGGGTCAGAGCCCCCGTGATCTGAGAACCGTCCCGCGTCGGGCCGCGGTCGCTCGGCACGTCGACGCGGGAAGCGAGGGCGACGACGCCACGGGAGGAGGCAGGAGAGCCGGCATCGAAGTCGTCGCGGGAGGTGTGCCGACTGTTCGCCACGACACAGCACATCTGCGTGCTCCGGCCACGCCGCCCTCCCTCGCCGCGGGTCCCCGTTCGGCCGGCGTTCCCGTGTCGTCCGGCAGTTTCCCGCCGATCGATGCGTCAGCGTCTTACGTCTCGACGATTTACCTTCGGTTATGGACTCTGCGGTACTGCTGGATCTCCTCGGGAACGAGAACCGGCGGCGCATCCTCCGGCTCCTCTCGCACAAGCCGTGTTACGTCACCGAGATCAGCGAGTACCTCGGGGTCAGTCCGAAGGCCGTCATCGACCACCTGCGGCGACTCGAAGAGGCCGGCCTCGTCGAGAGCCGGACGGACGATCAGCGCCGGAAGTACTTCCACATCGCGCGGAACCTCCGGCTCGAAGTGAGCGTCTCGCCGTACCGCTTCGGCGCCAAGAGCGCGTATCCGGCCAGCCGGAGCCTCGATATGCGCGGTCGCTGTCAGCACATCTCGCTCGACATCCCCGGATCGAACGGCCGGGCGCGCGTCGACGACCTGGACGCCGAGGATCGGGACGGAAAGAGAGGAGACGTCGAGGGCGACGGGAGCGACGGCGGGGACGAGAGTCAAGGTGCGCGCGGGCGGATCGACCCTTGTAGGAACGCCGAGACGGACGGTCAGGCCGGGGATTCGGACACCGCAGACTCGAACGTCGACGCCCCGGACACCGACGACCCGGCCGTCGACGACCCGGACGACGTGGCCGAACTCGCCCGGCAGTACGCCTACCTCGAAGACGTCGAGAGCGAACTCTCGCTCGCGCAGCGGTGGGTCCACGGCCGGGTGACCGACGTCCTCGACAGCCTCTCAGAGCGGGTCGGGGCCGAGGCCGACAGCCGGTTCTACGCCGAACTCCTCGCGACCATCGCTCACGAGCCGAAGAGCGCCCGCGAGGTCGCCCGCGAACTCAACGCGAATCCCGAGCGGGTCGAGACCGCGCTCGACCGGTTGTCCGATCAGGAGCTCGTCGAGTACGACGGGAGCGGCTGGCGGATCGTCTGATACTGATTACGCTCGTCTCGTACCGCCGAGCGCCGCCCCCACTAACGGCGCTCGGCGGTGAAAGGTGAGCGTAATCAGTACGACGCCGGCGGAGCCGCGCCAGACCACTCACACGTCGCGGGTGAGCCCGTCCCGGAGGTCGCGACCGAAGTAGTGACCCGCGAGCGACGCGAGCAGCCCCGCCCCGGTTCCGACGCCGGCGATGGCGACGCCGTAGTCCGCGAGGACCTGCACCGCGACGGGCGCGAAGACGCTGGTGAGCGTCCCGAGGACGAACGCGATCCCGGCGGCGATCGCTCCCGCGAGACCGACTTCGAGATACCGCCGCCGTGCGCCGACGGCGCCGACGACGAAGGCGACGAGGAACAGGCCGAGGAACTGCCCGACGGTCCCCACGAGCGGGATCGACCCGCCCGCAATGACGCCGGCGAGCGAGAGCGCGAGGACGACGAGGAACGAGCGGGCGGAAAACGACCCTCGTAGCGGACGCGGCCGGGAGGGGAGCAGTCGGCGGAGACGACCGCCGCCGGTCGATCCGTCGCGGCCGGTGCGGTCGGAGCCGCTCGTCGGTCCCTCCGCGCTCTCGACCGTGTCGGGAGCGTCGTCGTCGAGGAGCGAGGCGGGATCGACCCGCTCCCGTTCGTCCTGTTCGCTGGAGCGCTGCATACGGAGACAACGTCCTCCCGGCTCCTGACTCTTGTGCCGGTCGCTAGCGACCGCGACGTTCGAGCGGACCGAGCGCCGCGAACGAATGGATTCAAGTCCGCGCCGCCGGTACCGCCGTGTATGAACCCCGGAGACCGCGTCCGCGTCGAGCGCGCGGGCGTCACGAACGAGGGCGTCCTGATGCCCTCCTCGACGCCGGACCACCTCGTCGTCAAACTCGACGGCGGGTACAACGTCGGGATCGCGCGCGAGGACGCCGACGTGGACGTCCTCGAATCGGACGCCCACGACGTCGAGGCCGCACAGTCCGAGTCCGCGGAGAGCGAGATCGCCTTCGACGAGGACCTCCCGACGGTTTCTCTCATCTCGACCGGCGGGACCATCGCGTCGACGGTCGACTACCGCACGGGCGCGGTCACGGCGCAGTTCGACGCCGAGGACGTGCTCCGGGCCGTCCCCGACCTCGCCGGCCGCGCCAACTACCGCGGTCGGGTCGTCACGAACATCCTCTCGGAGAACATGACGCCCGCGGTGTGGAAGGAACTCGCGGAGGCCGTCGCCGAGGAGATCCGCGCGGGCGCGGACGGCGTCGTCGTGATGCACGGCACCGACACGATGCAGTTCTCCGCCTCGGCGCTGTCGTACATGCTCGACACGCCGGTTCCGATCGTCTTCACGGGCAGTCAGCGCTCGGCTGACCGCCCCTCTTCGGACAACGTGATGAACGCCGTCTGCGCGGTCGAGGCCGCGAAGGCCGACGCCGCCGAGGTGCTGGTCTGTATGCACGCCTCGACGTCCGACGACGCCTGCGCGCTCCACCGCGGCACGCGCGTCCGCAAGAACCACACCTCCCGACGCGACGCCTTCGAGACGGTCGGGGCGGAACCGCTCGGGAGGGTCGAGTACGACACCGAGACGGTCGAGTTCCGTCGCGACTACGCCGAGCGCGGCGCGGTCGACCTCGACGTGGGTCTCGAACTGAACGAGAACGTCGACCTGCTGAAGTTCACGCCCGGGTTCGACACGGAGCGGTACGCGGAGCTGCTCCGATCCGCGGATCTGGACGGACTGGTGGTCGAAGGGACCGGCCTCGGTCACGTCCACACGGACCTGATCCCCGTCCTGGAGGACCTCGTCGACGACGGCGTCGTCGTCGCGATGACGAGCCAGTGCTTGGAGGGCCGCGTCTGCGACCGCGTCTACGACACGGGTCGCGACCTGCTGGACGCCGGCGTCGTCGAGGCCGGCGACACCCTGCCGGGAACGGCGAAAGTGAAGCTGATGTGGGCGCTCGCGAACCGCGACGATCCGGCCGAGGCGATGCGGCGCTCGGTCGCCGGCGAGTTGCAGGAGCGCTCCGTCCCCTGGACGTAACTGCCGATCCGAATCCGATCCGACCACCCGACTGGGCCGACAGAGAGCACGATGACCGATCCACACACCGCCGTCACGACCGACGACTCCCGCGGGTTCGACCCCGGCGACCGGGACGAACCAGCCGCGGCCGACGCCCCCGAACACGTCTGTGAGGACTGCGGGCGGCGGTTCTACACCGCGGACCTGCTCGTCCTGCACCGCGGCGTGACGCACCCCGAGGCGCTCGACGACGCCGAGCGAGACGCCTATCGGGAGGCCTACGCCGCCGAGGAGCGCGCGATCCGCTCGTTCCGCATCCGCGCGCTGGGGATCCTCGTCGCACTGTACTTCGGCTTCCTCTTTCTCTACGTGGTCTATGCCTCGTGATCGCGGCGATCGGGGTCGGCCGTCGGCCCGTCGACTGACCCGGGCCGGGGCGTTCGGTCTCGCCGTCGTCGGCGTCCTGCTGCTCGCACGCGGCGTCGCCGCCAGCAACGCGGCCGTCGGTCTCTCGGACGCCTCGGGCGACGCGCTCGCCGTGCCGCGGTGGCTCTACGTCGCGACCGGCGGCGCGGCGATCGGCGCCTCGGCGCTGCTCGCGGGGTTCGTCACGGACCGGGGATTCGTCGAGCGCGTCCACGAGTGGCGGCGAGACCTCGGCGGTGGCGGGCGGGCGCGCGCTGTCGGCGGCGCGCTCGCCGCGCTCCTCGGACTCGCGCTGTTCGCGCTCGTGGTCTACCGAGGGATCGCCGGGCCGCCGCTCTCGACGATCAACCTCGCGGTCGTCGTCGTCTTCGCCGGCGGTCGCGCGGGGCTGACGATGGCGGCCTACGCGGTCGGGAACGTCTGGCCGGCGCTGAACCCCGTCAGAACGGTCGGATCGCGCCTCCCGAACGGACTCGTCGACTACCCCGAGCGGCTCGGCCGGTGGCCCGCCGTCGCCGGCATCCTGCTCCTCGTCTGGGTCGAGACGACGACCGGCGTCACCGACACGCCGGCGACGCTCGCGACCGTCGTCGCCGCCTACGTCGTCGTCGGTGTCGCGGGAACCGCCCTCGTCGGGAGCGACGCGTGGCTCCGACACGTCGACCCGATCGCGACGTTCTTCCGGTTCTACGGTCGAGTCGCTCCGCTCGCGTGGGCGGACGGACGGCTCCGCCTCTCACTGCCGGCGATGCGGCTCGTCGAGGTCGACGAGCGCGTCGGACCGGTCGGGGGCGGGTCCCGGACCGGCGACGAACCGGCGGCCACGACCGACGTATCGGGAGGGACCCGAAAGCGCCTCGTCACCGGCCTCGACGACGTCGCCGTCGCCGTCGCGCTCGTCTGGGAACTCACCTTCAGCGGCTTCGTCACGACCGAACAGGGGGCCGCGGCGATCGGGAGCGTCGCGGGCGTCGGCGTCCCGCCGATACTCGTCTACGCGTTCCTCTTCGTCGGCGGGTTCGCGCTCTTCTACGGCGCGTTCCTCGCTGCGGCGCGGGTCGCCGTGGCGCGGATCCTGACGACGCGGACGCCCCGGGAACTGGCGGTCGCCTTCGCGCCGTCGCTGCTGGTCGTCGCGGCGGGCTATCACCTCGCGCACTACTTCGCGTTCTTCCTCTCTCTGTCTCCCTCGCTGTGGGCCGTGCTCGCGTCGCCGCTGTCGGCGCCGACGAATCCGATCGTGTTCGCCCTGCCGGCGTGGGTGTCGGCGCTGAACATCGCCTTCGTCCTCGGCGGGCACCTGGTCGCGATCTGGGTGGCGCACTCGATCGCCTACCGGCTCTTTCCGAGTCGGCTGCAGGCGATCCGGAGCCAGTACCCGTTCGTCTTCGTGATGATCGGCTACACCGTCGTGAGCCTGTGGCTGATCTCGCTGCCGACGGCGACGCCGGCGTTCCTCGGGTAGGGAACGCCGGGCGGCGCCACGCGGGCGCGAGGTGAAAACCGAGCGCAAGGCACTTGTCGACGCGTCCACTCGGAGAGGTGGGATGCTGCTCGCAGGAACCGTCGTCGCCGACCCCGAGACCGTCTACGAGGAGGGCGCGGTCGTCGTCGAGGAGGGAACGATCGAAGCCGTCGGACCGCGCGCGGACGTCGAAGACGCCTACCCCGACCGTCCGGTCCGGGAGTTCGACCTCCTCTCGCCGGGCCTCGTCGGCGGCCACGTCCACTCGGTGCAGAGCGTCGGCCGCGGGATCGCCGACGACACGGCGCTCCTGGAGTGGCTCTTCGAGCACGTGCTCCCGATGGAGGCGTCGCTCGACCGCGAGGAGATGCGGACGGCGGCCGAACTCGGCTACCTCGAACTGCTGGAGAGCGGGACGACCACCGCAATCGACCACCTCTCGGTCCGCCACGCCGAGGCGGCCTTCGAGGCGGCGATCGACCTCGGGATCCGCGGCCGACTCGGGAAGGTGCTGATGGACAAACGCGCGCCGGAGGGGTTAAAAGAGGACACCGACGAGGCGCTCGCATCGACAGAGCGACTGCTTGAGGCGTACCACGGCGCGGCCGACGGCCGGATCCGGTACGCGGTCACCCCGCGGTTCGCCGTGAGCTGTACCGAGGCGTGCCTCCGCGGGGCGCGGGAGATCGCCGACCGCTACGACGGCGTCCGGATCCACACGCACGCCAGCGAGAACAGAGAGGAGATAGAAACCGTCGAGTCCGACACGGGAATGCGGAACATCGCGTGGCTCGACGAGGTCGGCCTGACCGGCGAGGACGTCGTGCTCGCCCACTGCGTCCACACGACCGAGCGCGAGCGCGACATCCTCGAACGGACGGGGACGCACGTCACCTACTGCCCCTCCTCGAACATGAAGCTCGCCTCGGGAATCGCGCCGGTCGCGGACTACCTCGACCGCGGGATCAGCGTCGCGCTCGGCAACGACGGGCCGCCCTGCAACAACACGCTCGATCCCTTCACCGAGATGCGGCAGGCGAGCCTCCTCCAGAAGGTCGATCGGCTGGACCCGCGGGCCACGCCCGCGCAGGTTGTCTTCGAGATGGCGACGCTCGGCGGCGCCCGCGCGGCGGGCTTCGAGAGGGTCGGGGCGCTCCGGGAGGGCTGGCAGGCCGACGTGATCGCGCTCGATACCGACCTGACGCGCGCGACGCCGCTCTTCGACCCGCTCTCGCACCTCGTCTTCTCGGCGCACGGCGACGACGTGACCTTCACGATGGTCGACGGCGACGTGGTCTACGACGAGGCCTTCGGCGGCCTCCAGACCGGCGACGCCGACGACGTCCGCGGGCGCGCACGGCGCGTCGCAGACGGACTTCGGGACTGACGCCACGCGCCCTATGAGTCGCCGGCGGGGACGTCGCCGACCGGGGCGTGCTGCACCCGGAACTCCGTCTCCCCGTCTGCGACGTCGCCTGCGTTCTCGTCGGCCCCGGCTCGCTCGACGTCGCCCGCGCGCTCGCCGGATTCGACCCGCTGGACGTCGTCGACGACGCGAAGCCTGATGTCTCGCTCCTGTCGCGTCCGCACCGGGAAGTCGTAGTGCGTCGCCTCGTAGTCGAACGTCAGTCCGTCCGCCCGCGCCTCCCGGACGAACCGTCGATGCGCGTCGAGGCGCGCTGCGACGACGCGCCGGGATCGCTCGGGGAGGTCGCCGACGCGCTCGCCGAGCGCCGAGAGCATCCCGGGGTCGAGTTCGTAGCCGACGGAGTCGCGACCGGCGACCATCGCCGCGAGCGTCGTCGTCCCCGTCCCGAGGAACGGGTCGAGGACCGTGTCGCCGTAGAGGGAGTGCATACAGACGAGCCGGTACGGGATCTCGAAGGGGTACGCGCCGGTGCGTTCGCGGTCGACCGCCCCGCCCGCTCCGGGCACGGCGGCCTCCTCCGGCGGATCGGCGGCGTCCGCCGTTTCCTCCGAGGGCCGTTCGTCGTCGGGGGTGCGTTCATTGTCGAGAGCCCGACCGTCGCCGGGAGTCCCTTCGTCTTCGAGAGCCTGCCCGTCGCCGGGAATCCGTCCGTCGCCGTGTTCCCGCTCGTCGGTTCGTTCCTGGCTCGTGCCCCGAACGTCGGTCCAGACGTCCGAGAACCAGCGGTTGCGCTCCTCCCAGAAGTACGCCGACTCGTAGCGCCGTGTCGCGCCCGGATCGAACTCCCGGTTCGCGGATCCGTTCCGGAACAGGAGGACGTGCTCGTGTTCGAGCGTCACGTAGGCGTTCGGCGGCACCATCCCGCTCCCGAGAAACTTCGAGGCGGCGTTCGTCGGCTTCCGCCAGAGGACGTCGGGCAGCGCGTCGAACCCGGCCGACTCGAACGCCTCGATCACGCGGGCGTGGTTCGGATACACGCGGTATCGGCCGCCGAACGTTCGGGTGGCGTCGCCGACGACGACGGCCGCGATGCCGCCGGGGACGAGCACGCGCGCGACCTCGTTCCAGACCCCGTCGAGACACTCGTGCATCGCCTCGAACGCCCGCTCGCCGTCGCCGTCTTCGAGCGCCGCCGCGACCGCGGGCGACTGCTCGGCGAACTGTTCGTCCCACATCTCGATCATCGGGTACGGCGGCGAGGTGACGACGAGGTCGACGGCGTCCGCCGCGACGTCCGACATATCGCTCGCGTCGCCGACGCGGATCCGATGCCGGGACTCCATTAGAACGTGTATACGGAGCGTCACGTATAGTTCCCGCCGGTGATGAGTTCCGCCGTCGGAGCCTCACGCGTCGCGGAGGTGAGTCGGTCCGCTATCGAAGTGAGAGAAGCTCGCGCAAGCCAACTCGCTGTCGCTCGGCGATTTGTTAGGAGAGAAATGCTCGGTCAGGGATTTGAACCCTGGTCCTCGGCTCGAAAGGCCAAGATGATTGGCCGGACTACACCAACCGAGCCTGCATTCACACGTGGCGGATATACTCGTTTAAAGATTCCGTTACGGGGGCGGTGCGGCACTGCTTCGCGTACGTTCGGCGGAGCGTGACCGACCGAGAGCACGGCTCACCGAACGACGGTCACCGGCACCGGCGAGCGGTTGACGACCGTCTTCGCGACGTCGCCGACGATGAGTCGATCGCGGAGCGTCCCGCCGTGGCTGCCGATGACGACGGCGTCGAACTCCTCGGCGCGGTTGACGATCTCGCGCGCCGGCGCGCCGTACCCGACGGACGTCGTGATCTCCCGGCCGTGCTCGTCGGCGATCTTTCGGGCGCGATCGAGCACGGGCGCGGCGATCTCCTCGGCCTTCCTCCGGGGATCGTCGGCCGTCGCGATGGCCGTCGCCCGTCCCATCAGCTGCGACGGCTCGCCGACGACGGCCAACACGGTGATCTCCGCGTCCCCGTGCGCGTCGAGCGCGTGGCGCAGTGCTTCCGCCGCCATCTCCGAGTCGTCCATCGCGACGAGGATTCGTGACACCATACCTACACGGTCGGACGGCCCGGTGATAAGTCTAGACGGCGCATCCGTTCCTCTCGCCCGTCGGTGCCGGCGGCACGTTCGGCGGCGCCCGACAGTATCACTTCCCCTCGAACTCGGGCTCGCCGTCGCCCATGAACGCCGTCATCCCCTCCATTAGATCTTCAGTGTCGAAGAGCAACCCGAACGACTGCGCCTCCACGTCGAGGCCGGCGTCGACGTCGTCCCAGCCGCGGTGCATCGCGCGCTTGGTGTACCGCTGGGCGATCGGCGGTCCGGCGGCGAGGTCGCGGGCGAACTCGAACGCCCGCTCGTCGAACTCGTCGTTCGCGACCACCTCGTTGACGAAGCCGTAGTCGGCCATCGTCTCGGCGTCGTAGCGGTCGGCGGTGAAGATGATCTCCTTCGCCCTCCCCATCCCGACGATGCGCTGGAGTCTGGCGGTGCCGCCCCACCCCGGCAGGAGGCCGAGGTCGTGCTCGGGCTGGCCGAACTCCGAGCGTTCCGAGGCGATTCGGAGGTCCGCGCCCATCGCGAGCTCCATCCCGCCTCCGAGACAGTAGCCGTCGATGCCGGCGACGACCGGCAGCGGGGAGGACTCCAGCCGGCCGAACGTCTCCTGACCGAGCCGCGAGAGGTCGGCCGCGCGGTTGACGTCGCCCGCGCCGCCCGCCATCGCCTGGATGTCCGCCCCAGCGGAGAACGCGCGATCGCCGGTCCCGGTGATCAGGATCGCCCGGACTGCCTCGTCGTCCTCGAAGCGCTCGACGACGTCGCGGAGTTCCTCTAAGATGCCGTCGGTGATCGTGTTCATCCGGTGGGCCCGGTCCAGTTCGACGTGACCGACGCGGTCTCGGACCTCGACCGAGAGGTCCTCGTAGTCGTACGTCTCTGCGTCGCCCTCGGAGTCACTCGACCCATCCGCACCATCGCCGTCGCCCGCGTGGAAGCCGCCGCCGGTCTCGGCGAGTTCGCGCAGGTACGAGACGGCCGCGTAGCGCTCCTCGCCGGTCTCCTCGTACCGCCCGTCGAGGACGTCGAGGAGGGCTTCCAGATCCGCGTCGTCGACCATCTTCGCGGGGCCGTCGGACCAGCGACCGCCGAGTTTCACCGCCGTGTCGATCGCCTCGGCGTCGGCGACGTCGTTTTCGATCAGCCCGGCGACCTCGTTCGCGAGCATAGCGAGGAGTCGGTCGGCCACGTCCTCGCGCACCTGATCGGAGGGGACCTGTGCGCCCTCGCCCGACTCGTAGTCGTAGAACCCCGCGCCGGTCTTTCTGCCGAGTTTCCCGTCCTCGACTTTCGATTCGAGCAGCGGACAGGGACGGTAGGCGTCACCGAGCTCCTCGTGCATGTACTCGAGGACGTGGTAGCCCACGTCGATTCCGACCTGATCGGCCAACTCGAAACTCCCCATCGGGAGGCCGAGCCCGTACTTCGTCGTCGAGTCGACCTCCTCGATCGTCGCGTCGCCGGCCTCGACCATCCAGGCCGCCTCGTTCATCAGCGGGGCAAGTACGCGGTTGACGATGAACCCCGGGCTGTCCTTGTGGACGCGGACGGGCGTCTTCCCCAGCCGTTCGGCGAGCGCCGAGATCAGATCCAGGGTCGCCTCGCTCGTCTCCGCGCCGGAGATGACCTCGACGAGGTCCATCCGCACCGGCGGGTTGAAAAAGTGCATCCCGCAGAACCGCTCGGGGCGGTCGGTCACGCCCGCCAGTTCGGTGACCGAGAGGCTGGAGGTGTTCGTCGCGAAGACCGTCCGGTCGGGCGCGGCCGCCTCCAGGTCGGCGTAGACGTCCTTCTTGATCGCCATCTGCTCGGGCACGGCCTCGATCACGACGTCGACGTCCTGGACCGCCTCCGCGAGCGCTACGTGCGTCGAGATGCGGTCGAGCGCCGCGTCGGCGTCCGCCTCCTCGATCTGTCCCTGCTCGACGAGTTTCCCGAGCGACCACTCGATCTGTTCGTAGCCGTCCTCGACGAACTCCGTCTCGACGTCGCGGAGGCGGACCTCGAAGCCGGCGAGTGCGACCACCTCGGCGATGCCGTGTCCCATACTTCCCGCTCCGAGAACCGCGACGGCGTTGACGTCGTCGATGTCCATACCGCATCGTCGGAGCCTCGGTCTTTCAACGTTTCCTTCGCTCGGAAAATAAACCCAGACAGCGTTTCTCCGTGTCGCCGAACCGTCAGTCGACGACGCGCCAGAGGTACCTGCTCGCGTAGCTCCGGTAGGGCCGCCAGCGCTCGGCGTGTTCGGTCATCTCCGCTCGTTCCCCGTCGTCGTAGCCGTACAGTTCCGCCATCGCCCTTCGGACGCCGAGGTCCTCGACCGGAAAGACGTCGGGGCGGCCGAGCACGTAGATGAGGTACATCTTCGCGGTCCAGACCCCGACCCCGCGGATCTCCGTCAGCGCGTCGATCACCGCCTCGTCGCTCTCGTCCGCGAGTCCGTTCCGGGAGAGGTCCCGATCCTCGAACGCCGCGGCGACGTTGCGGACGTACTCGATCTTCTGGCCGGAGAGGCCGACGTCGCGGAGGGTCGACTCCTCGGCGTCGCGTACCCCCGCGGGCGTGACCTCGACGCGGTCGAACAGCCGCTCGCGGATCGCCGAGGCCGATTCGACCGAGAGCTGTTGGTTCACAATCGCGACGACGAGGCGGGCGAACTCGTCGTCGGCCGTGCCGATCGGGAGTTCGCCGTGGGCTTCGACGAGCGGGCCCAGTTCCGGATCGTTTCGCAGCGGTTCCATCGCCTTCGAGTGGGGACGCGACCGACAAAGACGCGTCGTTCGGGTCGCGGCTCCTGCGGGAGCGGGGTCGGCGAACCCGACGATATATCCGCCTCTCGGTCGAACGGAGCGTATGGCCGATCCGGACGACTCCGAGGCGCTCGAAGCGGATTCCCAGTCGGCCGAGGGGGGCGTCCAGTCGACCGAGAGGGGTCCGAAATCGGCCGGGGCTGGTTCAGAGAAATCCGGGGACCGGGAGGTCTCGATCGACAGTCCGGACCTCGACGCGGTCGACGCGCTGGTCGACCTGTGGGTCGCGCTCGCGTCGGACCAGCGGGCGCACGACTCCCACGTCCTCCCGGACGAGAACCGGGCCGTCGTCCGCGACACGCTCGCGCGGCACGCGGTCACCGGTGGAATCCGCGTGGCGCGCCGCGACGGCGACATCGTCGGGTTCGTCACGTTCGGTATCGAGCGCGGGGCGTACGAGCAGGACGAGACGCGCGGCGTCGTCCGGAACGTCTACGTCGATCCGACAGCCCGGGGCGACGGCGTCGGAACGGCGCTGATGGACGCCGCCGAGTCTTCCCTGCGGGCCGCCGGCGCGACAGTGCTGTCGCTGGAGGCGATGGCCGCGAACCGGCGCGCCCGCGAGTTCTACCGCGAACGGGGCTACGAACCCCACCGGGTCCAGTTCGAGAAGCCGGCCGACGGCGGCGCGGTGACCGCCTCGGACCCGCCCGCCGAAAACGACACACACTCAAAGGAGGACTGAGTAGGTCGACCCGCGCCAGGGGAGCATGGGCGGTTCATGCACTCGACTTGTAATCGAGACTTCGTGGGTTCGAATCCCACCCCTGGCTCTCCGCTACGGTTCTGACCGCGAGTGACGTCTCTTCCGGGGTGTTTCGGGTTCTACCGTCTCGCTCTCCGTCGGGAGGTGGGACATCCGCGGGGCAAGGCGGCGCGTCGTAGGCGAGGGAGGGAACGCGTCAGCGGGGGGTGCCCAGTCGGTGGGCCACCGATCCCGGCGGGGAGGGGAGGGGTGGGGAGGCGGCCGGGATCGGTTGCGTTCGCGTCGGCGGGGACCGAATCGCGGGCGGCCCAACCTGGGCACCTGTGCCTACGGGGGAGATCCACGTAAAAGCGACCTTGCCTCAAAGAGCTGTTTCACTTATCCGCTCACCGACGCCGTGCCGCGGGTAGCAGGATCAACGCGCCGGGAATCGACAGGGTGGCCAGCCGAAGCGGGTTCTCCCGGATGTCGAAATCCGGATCGAGCGGCTGGCTCTGGACGTCGGTGATCCGCAGCGACGAGTAGTAGATGATCACGTGCGTGAACAGATAGCCGACCCCGAACGGGACCACGAGCGAGAATCGGACCCCCAACTGCGTCGCGAGCAGATCGAAGACGACCGCGGTCATCGAGGCGACGGCGAGAAAGTCACCCACCTGGAGCGTCACGCCGGTGAAGGCCGTCAGCGCGGTGTCGACCGTGGAGGTCGTCGTCGGCGTGTAGACGAACGCCGTGAAGACGCTGGTAGCGACGAGCGCCATCCCAGCGATGAACCCGACGATCGGGTACGCGTACTCCATCAGTCGGTCAGTTCAGCCGGATCGGCATAATCCTATCCCTCCAGTATCAGATCTGAATCCGAGCGGACGGCCGAGAGTCGACCGCCACGTTCGACGTCGGAAACCTACTCACCGCGGTCGCGTCCGGGAGCGTCACCGCTCCGTCCCGGCGCGTCTCCGCCCTGTCCGGACCCGTCACCGCTCTGTCCGGAGGAACCGTCGGAACCACCGTCGCCGTCGCCGTCACCGCTCTGTCCGGCGTCGTTCCCTCCGTCGTCGTCGCCGGATTCGGCGGACTCGTCAGCGTCGTTCCTGCTCGCGTTCTTCTCACGGCGGTCGTTGTCCGCGCCGGGATCGCCGGACCGACCGGGGGCACCGTCGCCGTCGGTACCGGAGTTCGAGCCGTCCGCTCGGCCCGCGTCGCCGTTCCCGGCCTCCTCGGGCCGTCGGTCCTCAGACTCGTTTCCCGCCGCCGGTCCGTCGCTCCGTCCCGGCACATCGCCGCTTCGTCCCGGTGTATCACCGTCTCGACCCGGTGCGTCACCGCTCCGTCCGGGTGCGTCGCCCATCCCCCGCCCCGGGTTGTCGCCGGCGATCTCGCGGGCGATCGCGGCTGTCTCGGGCCCCGAGAGGTTCCGCGCGTCAGTCCGGAGGCGCTCGATGTTCGACGCGTCGATGCCCTTCGCCTCCCGCACCGGTGCCGGCAGCGACGACGCCGACTCGTTCGCCTGGTCGAGACGGCGCTCCACCGAGTTGATCTCCGCGGTCACCTGCGCGGTCTGGGCGCGGTATCGGCCCTCGGAGATCTCGCCGGACTCCCGGGCGCGCTCCAGTTCGGCGAGTCGGTCCCGGAGCGTCTCGATCCGCTCGCGGCTGTCGTTGACGTTCTCCGCGATGACCGCCGCTTTCGACTCGTTCGTCGCCGCGGCGGCGACCCGCTGCCCGAACGCACGTGATCCGACTTCGCTGTCGATCTCGGTCCGCTGGACCGCCACCACGCCGGCGAGCTTCGCGCCGGGCGCGATCTCGGTCGAGGCGTTCGGCTCCGAATCCGCCTCCTCGGAGGCGTTCTCACTCGGCGTGGCCGTCGGCGACGACTCGGTTCCGGTCTCCGTCTCCGTGGCGTTCGTCGCCGCCGTGCCGTCGTCCGTTACCTGGGCCGCGACCGGACCTCCGGCGGGCGACAGCGACCCGCCGGTGGCCGTCGACGCCGCGACGCCGACCGGGACGGCCGCGACGACGACGACGAGCGCGACGAGGAGCGTGGATGCTGGTCGCATTTCAACTGCCGGTAGACCCCCGAACCACATATACCTCCGACATCCTTGCGCCGGTTTTCGCCGGTTTAACCCGGATTGTATCGCACCACGCCGTCGGGACCGGCGGACGGCGCGGCGAGTCCCGTCGAGCCCCTACTCCTCGTCGGAGTCGCCGGGTCCGAGACCCTCGCCCGGGAGCACGAGCACGTTCTCGCGGCCGAGTCGGAACGCGTCGAGTTTGTCCTCGTCGCGCATCTTCCGGACCACCTGGCTCGTCTTCGCGTCGGTCCACTCCAGCGTCCCGGCGACTTCCTGCTGCTTCATCCGACCGCCCTTGTGTTCGACCAAGGCGAGCACGCGCTCCTCGTTGCTGAGGAGTTCGTCCTCCCACGGCCGGTCGTCCGCGGCGGCCGTCCCCGGGCCGGCCGCGCTCTCGTCCGTCCCGCCGCTGTCCGGAGCTTCGTCCCCGTCGCCCGCGGAGCTTCCACCGCCGCCCGCGGAGCTCCCGGCTACACCGCTCCCGCCGGATCCGGCGTCTGCATCGGCACCGACGTCTGTACCGGAATCGGCGGCCGCACCGGTGTCGGTTGCCGACGCGGAAGCCGCGGCGGACGGGTCCTCGGCGTCGGCGGTTTCCGCGGTCGCGCCGTCCGTGTCGGAGCCGGCACTCGGCTGCGACGTCCGACCGGCTGTGTCCGCTCCGGCGGCTTCGGTACCCGTCCCTGCGGCGCCACCGGTACGGCCGGAACCGGTCCCTCGGCCCCCCGCGTCGCGACGCCGGTAGAGGAACCAGCCACCGATTCCGAGGGCGCCTCCGAGGAGCACGAGCGCGCCGATCAGGAGTGCGTCGTTCCCGCCGTCGTCAGCGCCGGCGTCGTCCGCGGGAGTGTCCGTGGGCGTCCCCTCACCGCCGGATGGCTGTTCCGCGGCGACGAGCGTGGGTTCGTTCGGCCCGAAGTCCAGCGGGCCGTTCCAGACGACGATGCGGGAGGACAGCCGCGTGTCGTCGGGGTCGGGCTGGACCGTGTCGAGGGCGTAGCCCTCGGGCCAGGAGAACTGCAGCGACGTCTCCTCGTCGAGGAACAGTCCCGCGAGAGCGTCGCCGGCGCGGATCTCGCCGTTCTCGACGACCGCGAAGTTCGTCCAGACGAACGTGTACGTGACGACGCCGTAGTCCTGCGGGAGCTGCTGTCGCGTCGCGGTGACCGAGACGTTCCGAACCGCCATCTCCCGCCCCGTGGCGTTCTCGGCCGTGGCTGCCGTCGACGCCATTCGGTCGCCGAACTGGGCGGTGTACTGGGACTCGTTCGCTTCGATGTCACTGCGGAGCGACTCGAACGCCTCGGTCGTGTTCTGGTCGTCGAGGCGGACCCGGTACTCGACCGTCCACGCCGCGGACCCGTCCGAACGGAGTTCGATACGCATCGAGACGTCGTCCGGGGCGATCTGCGACCCGGCGATCCTGTCCGTCGTCTGCGCCGACGCGCCCGGTGCGGTCGCGCCGATACCCCCGACGACGGCGGCGACGACGAGGGCGACACAGACGAGGCGCGCTGCGCGGTCGGTCATCTCGTGCCATTCTCGACGCGGGGGGCACAAACAACTTCCGAGACGAACCGTGCGACCGACCGGGGACTGCCACGCGCGCGGTGCGGCGTTCGCGGGCGACTCCTCCGCCGCAGTCGACGCCCTCGCCGCCGTACCCGACGACGTACGGCGCGTCTCGGCCGACTCACACGTCGAAGACGACGTACGCGACCCAGCCGCCGGTTTCGGTCCGCTCTACTCGCATCTCCGAGTAGGTGACGGCTTTCACCTCCCTCGCGTCGATCTCGGAGAGCGGGAGTCCGCGGTAGGTGGCGTCTAACCGCCATTCGGCGTCGTCGCCGCCGGCCTCGTCGTCGGCTGTCTGGTCGTCGTCCGCACTCGCGCCCTCCGGCGCCTCGATCCGGGGGCGGTTGTCGACCGGGAGGACGCCGCGCACGTCGCGTTCGTAAATGAGTTCGTCGAGGTAGTCGAACAGGAGCGCCTCCGGACCCTCGGACGCGACCGAGACCTCGAACGTCTCGGCGTCGATCGCCGGGAGCGTCGGCTCGGCCCCGTCGGGGTCGTCCGCCGCCGATCCCGCCGCGCGTTCGGCGACGGCGTCGCAAGACGCCGCGGCGAGTCCGTCGGCGACCGAGCCGAACAGCGCCGAGAGGGTCGAAGCGGTCGCCTCGACGGCGACGTCGGCGGTGTGTTCGCGAAGTTCGAAGGGCATACGTACCGGAGCGGCGCGAGAGGGCCTGGGTCTTCCGGTCGCCCGTCGTCTGCCCGCTGCCGTCGACCCGTCAGCGTTGCTCGATCACCGCCGTCGGCCCGTCAGCCGCCGTCCCCGCGGTCCGTTTCGTCCGAACGCGCCCGGCGAACCAGATCCGCCGGCGTCTCGGCGTGCTCGGGATCGATCCGGTCGTCGTACCGGTCGGCCGGTTCGTCGCCGTCGCCGGCGGCTCCCGTTCGACGGTCGGGTTCCGAACCGGACTCGGACGCGGATCCCGCGTCGCGCTCGGCGGTTCCGACCTCGCCCGGTGACAGCGAGTTCAACTCCTCCGGCGAGAGCCCGTCGTCGCCGCGACCGGTCATCGCCACGCCGCTCGTGACGATCGCCTGGACGCCCTCCTCGACGCTCATCTCGACGTCCATCACCCGGCTCTCGGGGAGGTGCACGAGGTGTCCGCCCATCACGGGGTTGGGCGCGAGCGGGAGAAACAGCGTGTACATCTCCTCGTGGCCCGCCGCCGACCGCAGCACCTCCGGCGTCTCCGTCGTCACGAAGCCGATGGTGTAGGCGCCCTCGTGGGGGAACTCGACCAGCTTCACCTCGCGGAAGTTCTCGGCGTCGGATTCGAGCACCACGTCGCTCATCCGTCGAAAGCTCTCGTAGACCGAGCCGATCCCCGGGATCTGCACCATCACGTAGTCGAAGTACTCGACGGCGCGCTCGCCGTACCGCGAGCTGTTCACCACGAGCCCGATCCCGAGGACGGCACCGAAGACGACGACGGGCGCCGCCGCTTCGACGACCGTCGCGGGACTCACGTTCAGCACCTCCGGGATGAGCGAGACGACCGGGAGCGCGACGATGGCCTCCGAGAACAGGTTCAGATACCCGTAGACCGCGTTGAACAGGAAGAGGAAGACGGCGACCGTGATCACGAGCGGGACGACGACGGCGAGCCCGGAGATGAACGCCTCGCGGACGACATCGTACATCGAGCGTCGGACCCGACCCATCGAAGGGACGTCAGAGCGTGCATCAGACATAGCGTACTCCCCACGTAGGAGTGATCCCCCCAAAGGTGTCCCGGCTACGACATTCCGTCCCTCCAGTTCCGGGGGAGGCGATTGCCACGGTCGGCCTCGCTTCGATTCGTCTCGGCCGACTCGCCCGGGTGGACCCACCGGCTCCGACTCGCCCGATCGACCCGCTCCGTCCACAATCGCGCGTCAGGGCGCGTCCCCGTCGGCGAGGAGCTTTATCCGGATCGCGCTCGGAGTGTCGGGTATGCCGATGAAGGGCGGCGACGGCGACGGGTACCGCGAGATCGACCGGTGGGAGCGAGGCGTCGGCTGGATCGCCCATCCGGGAGAGACGATGCAACGAGCCAGCCACGCGCTCGTCGGCGACGACGGCGGCCTCTGGGTGGTGGATCCGGTGGACGCGCCCGACCTCGACGCGCTGCTCGCGGAGTTCGGCGACGTCGCGGGCGTCGTCGTCGGCCTGGACCGACACAAACGCGACTCGGCGGCGCTCGCGAGGCGGTACGACGTCCCGGTCTACGTTCCGCAGTGGATGACCGGCGTGGCGGCGGAACTCGACGCGCCGGTCGAGCGCTTCGGGAGCGAATTGGCCGATTCGGGCTACGAGTCCTTCCGGATCCGCGACTCCGACCTCCCGCCGTGGCAGGAGGTCGGCCTGTATCACCCCGAGGAGGGAACGCTCCTGGTTCCGGAGGCGGTCGGCACCGTCTCGTACTTCTGTGCGCCCGGCGAACGCCTCGGCGTCCATCCGATGCTGCGTCCGGTCCCGCCCCGGCGCGCGCTCTCGGGGTACGATCCCGAACGGGTCCTCGTCGGCCACGGCGCGGGCGTGTCCACCGATGCGGGAGCCGCGCTCCGGGACGCACTCGACAACGCGCGGTCGAACCTGCCGGGAGCCTACGGGCGGGCGCTCAGGGAGTTGCTGTCGTAGCGTCGTCGGTCGAACGCGACGAACGGCTGCTGCTACACCGATACGTCGGACGGCTCCGTCGATTCGCGGGTCGCCTCCGTCGACAGCCGGTCCGTCCCCAGCGACGCGCGGGCCGAACCGCCGCACGTCCGACGGCGTTTTGACCCGTGCGGCCGTTTACCCCGTCGTGGTCTACATCACGCGCGGGCTCTTGGACGCCCTCTTGGAGATGGCCGACGCGGAGGAACCGTCGTCGGTCAGCGTCGTGCTCGCGTCGACACCGGCCGGCGAGTTCCAGGCGGATCTGGACCTCGATCCCGAGACGCCGGTGCTCACCCACTTCTACTTCCCGGAGGCGAGCGGCTCCGTGACGGCCGTCTTCGGCGTCGACCTCGGCACGCCCGCGGGCCGGGGGCGCGCCCGGTTCGTCTCGCATCCGCAGGGGCCGCTGGAAGCGACGCGCGAGGATACCTTCGCCGCCGCGCTGGTGGTCGCGGTGCCGCCCTGGGACGAGGCGTCGTGTGCGGCCTTCGACCGGAACGACCGCGAACTGGACCTCGACGTCCTCGACGTCGAGCCGCCGGAGGAGACGGTCGCCGGGTAGAGGCGCTACCGATCCAGGTACCCCAGGTCCGTGAGCTGTTCGGCGATGTCCTCGAACTCCGCTTCCGTCAGTTCGCCCTCGCGCTGGT
Organism: Halobellus limi; assembly: GCF_004799685.1. Taxonomy (NCBI): domain Archaea; kingdom Methanobacteriati; phylum Methanobacteriota; class Halobacteria; order Halobacteriales; family Haloferacaceae; genus Halobellus; species Halobellus limi. The sequence goes on along the minus strand of NZ_CP031311.1, from coordinate 855,504 downwards.
ACTGGATGACGATGCTCCGCAGGAGGAAGCGCACGAGGTCGCTGGTGCTCGAAAAGCTGGTCCCCTCGATGGTCTCGTCGACCCGCTCGGCGAGGTCCTTCGGGATCGAGACGGTCGTGTACTCGGTCATCGTCTGGACGGTGTGAGGCGTCGCGCGGACAAAACCCTGTGGAGTCGGCACTGCGGCCCGACGCGGCGCCGCTTTTCGCCCCGTCGAACGGGAGCCGGGGGTTTTTCCATCCCCCGAGCCGTAGCGGTCTCCGATGGCTGTCAGACCACCGCAGCAGGGCGGCGACGACCCCGACTCCCTGGAGTTCGGCATCGCGGCGCTCACCCCTTATCTCTCGGAGACCGATCTCTCGTTTCCCGCGACGACCGACGAGATCGTCCGCGAACTCAACGATCCCGCGATCCCCTACGACGCCAACGGCAATTCGGTCGCGCTCTCGGAGGCGCTCGCCGCGGTCGGCCCGAGCCAGTTCGACAGCAAGCGGGAACTACTCGACGCGCTGCACCCCGTCTTCGAGGAGTACCGCGCCTCCGGTGGCGGGATCTTCTCACAGCTGCGGGCGCTTCTCCCCTTCTAAGTCACCCCCACCTTTTTCCACGGTGGGTTTCCTCGCTCACTGCGTTCGCTGCGGGAACCCACCGCGCAAAAACCTGGAGGGAAAAACGCCGCGAGGCTCGCATTCGCTCGCCTCGCGGTACAACCAGGTAATAACTCTGTTCAGGAACAGCAGCGTCGAAGACAAACTCGGGATCGAGGAATCGCGTCCGCTCGCCTAGCCGTACAGTGTGATGGCTATCACCCTGTTCGGATGACGGGAGAGAGACGCAACGACGCAGGCGACATAGCGACCGACGCCGATCAGGTCTCCTCGTCGATCTTCTGCAGCGTGTCCCGGTGCAGCGTCAGGATCAGATCGGCCAACACGCCGAACATCAGCAGTTGGACGCCGACGATGATCCCGAACGCGGAGACGACCGCGAGCACCTCGTGGGAGACGTTCACGGTGACCCACTCGATCCCGACGTAGACGGCGATGACGAGGCCGGCGACGGTCGACATCACGCCGAGACTGCCGAAGTAAAAGAGCGGGTTGTTGGTCTTCGCGCGGCGGTACAGTTCGAGGAAGATGATCCCGCCGTCGCGGATCGGCCGGAGGTTGGTGTCCGACCCGGAGGGCCGCGGCAGGTACGTGATCGGGACGACCGTCGTCTCGATCCCGCGCTTCGCACACTCGACGGCCATCTCGGTCTCGATGCCGAACCCGTCCGAAGAGAGGGTCATCCGACGGAACGACTCGCGCGTGAACGCGCGGTAGCCCGAGAGGATGTCGCCGAACTCCTCGCCGTGGACGTACGCGAACCCGCGGTTGATCAGGCGGTTTCCGAGCTTGTTGAAGCGCGTCATCGCGCCCTCGCGCATGTCCGCGAAGCGGTCGCCGATGACGTGCTCGGCCTCGCCCTCGAAGAGCGGTTCGAGCATCGCCTCGGCGTCGGCGGCCCGGTAGGTCGCGTCGCCGTCGAGCATCAGCACGTACTCGCGGTCGACGTGTTCGCGCACGCCCTCGCGGACGGCCTGGCCCTTGCCGGATCCGGTCTGGTAGACGACGCGCGCGCCGTGCTCGGCGGCGATGTCGTCGGTGTCGTCGTCGGAGCCGCCGTCGACGACGAGGACGTCGTCGAACCCGGCCTCGCGGAAGTCGTCGATGACCTGACCGATCGTCTCGGCCTCGTCGTAGGTGGGCACGAGGACGGTGACGTCGTCGAGCGAAGGCATTGCTGGGAGTGCGTCGTGGGCGCATAAAAGTGGTACCGGAACTCGACGGGGCGGTAATCGGAGCGGTGCCGAGGACGGCCCGCGCCGACGATCGGGCCCACGTCACCGACCTCCGGCGATCGGATCCGCGTCACCGTGAGCCGCTGTCACGACCGAGGCTTCTATACGGCGGTGTTGCGTTCTCCCCTCGTATGTACGGAGTCGTGCTCGCGGCCGGACAGGGGACACGGATGCGACCGCTCACCGACGACCGGCCCAAACCGCTCCTTCCCGCCGCCGGCCGCCCCCTCGTCGAACACGTCTTCGACGCCTGCATCGACGTCGTCGACGAGTTCGTCGTCGTGATCGGCTACCGGGGGACGGACGTCACCGACCGTCTCGGCGACGCCTATCGGGGCACGCCGATCAGCTACGTCGAGCAGGCCGACCCCGCGGGGACCGCCCACGCGATCGAACAGGCCCGCGAAGTCGTCGACGACCGCTTCATCGTGCTCAACGGCGACGTCCTGGTCGACCCGGCGCTCCCGGCGTCGCTCGCGGCCGCGGACGGGCACGCCATCGCGACGACGCCAGTCGAGGACCCGCGCTCCTACGGCGTCGTCTCCGTCGATGCCGCGGGCGCGCTCTCGGCGATCGTCGAGAAGCCCTCGGATCCGCCGACGGACCTCGCGAACGTCGGCTGTTACGCCTTCGAGCCGGAGGTGTTCGAGTACATCGACAGGACAGAGGAAAGCGAGCGCGGCGAGTACGAGATCACCGACACGCTCGATCTGCTGCTCTCGGATGGCCGCGACGTCTCCGTGGTCGAGTACGACGGCCGGTGGCTCGACGTCGGCCGGCCCTGGGAGCTACTGTGGGCGAACGAGCTACTGCTGGCCGACGTCGACGGAGATGTTCGAGGGGCAGTCGCCGAGGGCGCGCAGTTGGACGGGAACGTCGTCGTCGAGGAAGGCGCGACCGTCCGCGACGGCGTCCACGTCGAGGGGCCGGCCCTGATTATGTCCGGCGCGGAGGTGGGTCCGAACGCGTACGTCCGGGGCGCGACCGTGGTGGGCCCGGACGCGCACGTCGGCCACGGCGTCGAGGTGAAGAACTCGATTCTGTTCTCCGACGCGGCGGTGCCGCACCTCTCCTACGTCGGCGACTCGATCCTGGGGCGGGACGTGAACCTGGGTGCCGGAACGAAGGTCGCGAACCTGCGGCACGACGACGCGTCGGTGGCGATGACCGTGAAGGGCGAGCGGGTCGACACCGGACGGCGGAAACTCGGCGTCGTGCTGGGTGACGGGGTGAAGACCGGGATCAACGTGAGCCTGAACGCGGGCGTGAAGATCGCGAGCGGGGCGGGGATACGGCCGGGTGAGACGGTGATGCGAGACGTCGGTGGGGAGTGAAGCCGGTGGGAGACGTCGGTGGGGAGTGATACTGATCCAGGTCGTCGGTCAGGAGTGAAACGGACTGTTATCGAAGACCGTCGACCGAAACGCTTCGGAGATCCCGAAGAGGGTGATAAAGTACGTTCCGGCACCGACGGCAACGAGCAGGACGACGGTCGCGAAGTTGTGGTTCAGATCGATCGCCGTCCGGAGGAGGGTTTCGACTCCGACGACGACCGCGGCCATCGCGGCGGCGGCCGCGAACTGTCGGGCGATCTCCCCGAGAGGGATCTCGAATTCGATCTCCGAGCGCAGCGTGACCAGCGCGAGCACCACGCCGACGCCCGCGGACAGCGCCGTCGCGACGGCGGCCCCGACGAGGCCGACCGTCGGGATCAAGAGCACGTTCAGTATCACATTTGCCGCGATGAACGCGGCGTTGATCCGGAACGTCGCCTTCGGGCGGTCGATCCCGTTCAGCGCGTTCAACAGCTGTTTCTGGTAGCCGTACAGAAGCGTCGCGGCGATCAGGATCCAGAGCACCGACGCGCCGGTAACGAACTCAGGGCCGTAGATCCGGAGCAACCGATCGCCGAGCAGGATCCCGCCGAACAGCCCCGGAATCAGGACGAGACCGCCGTAGGTGAGCGAGTCCTCGACGAGGCCGGCGACGGAGCTCTGCCGCCCCTCCGCGTCGGCGCGGCTCAGTTCCGGAAACAGCGTCGAACTGACGGCGGAGTCGAACAGCGTGAGGAACTTCGCGATGCTCCAGGCCGCGGAGTAGACGCCGACGAGCGACGACTGGAGGAAGACGCCCAACAGGAGGACGTCGACGTCGTTGAACGACCGCGACTGGAGGCCGCCGAGCCACGAGAACTTCGCGTACTCGTAGAGCGACGCGAAGTGCTTTCGCGACGGACGAGCGACACCGACCGAAAGCAACCCGAGGCCGACGACAGCGACGAGAAAGTTCGCGATGGCATAACCAGCGATCATACCAACCAGTTCGGATCCGACGAAGACCAGCGCGATCTGGATGACGCTGCGGACGGCGATCCCGACAGGGGTGAGCAGCCCCGTGATGTGGACTTTCCGCTCGCCTTGAAGTGCCGAGTTCGTGAGTGACTGAAAGAGCCCCAACAGCAGGAGCGCGACGACCAGCGGCGCGACCGGTTCGCCGACGTACGCGTTTACAGCCTCATCAAAGAGGAACACGAGGGCTCCGAGTGCGAGGCCGAACGCCGCGACGACGAGTGCTCCCGCGGTCGCGTACGCGGGCGTGTCTGTTCCCTCAGTCATTCGTTTGGTTATCGCCCCGGAAATACCGAGATTCCCGGCCAGCGATAGCCACGCCACGATCGCGAGCACGAGGGCGTACTGCCCCAACACTGCGGCTCCGAGGGTTCGTGCGAAGTAGAGGGTAGCAACGAATCCCAGCGCAGAGCCGAGGAGCTTCGACGCGAAGACGACGAAGGACGTCTGTCCGATTCTCATTGGCGGGCGAGGAACCACTGACGTCGTCGCTGGGTGAACGCCGGACGTCGTCAGGGACGGTTCACAGGATGGTAGGACGTTCGAGACGGATAAGTCGTCCTAACCTGTGTGACCCGACATCTCGGCTACGTCAGATATCAATCTCTGAAAAGTCGTATACACAACCCTTACGGTACCGCGTCGGCATCGCTCGATCAATGAAAGTCTCCGTCGTCATCTGTACGTACTCCGAGGAGATGTACGAACACTTCGAGGACAGCCTCGAGAGCGTACAGTCCCAGACGTATGACGACGTTGAAATCGTCGTAATCGTCGACGGGAACGAAGCACTCTACGAGCGGATCCTCTCGGAATACGGAGACGACCCGCAGCTGAAAATCCACTGCAACGATGAAAACGTCGGCCTCTCGGGAAGTCGTAACAACGCCCTCGAATACGTCACCGGCGACATCGTCGCGCTCATCGACGACGACGCCGTCGCGGACGAACGGTGGGTCGAAGAACTCGTCTCCGTGTACGAAGAACGGGACGCCATCGCCGTCGGCGGGAAGATGACACCACTGTGGGTCGCGGGAAAGCCCGAGTTCCTCCCCGAGGAGTTCTACTGGCTGGTCGGCGTCACTCACCGCGGATTCGCCGAGCCCGGCGAGGAGGTTCGAAACACCTTCGGCTCGAACATCTCGTTCAAGACGGAGGTGCTCAGGGAACTTGGAGGGTTCGCAACCGAGGTCGGACGACAGGGTGAAAAGAACCTCCAGGCTCACGAGACGGAGTTCTGTGCCCGGATGCGAGAAGAGTACGGGCGGGGTGTGATTTACAATCCCGATGCGAAGGTCGGTCACAAAGTATTCGAATGGCGGACCGACAAGCGGTGGTTACTGGAACGCTCGTTCTGGCAGGGGTACTCCAAGCGTGCGATGGAGACGCTCGTCTCAGAGGAATCGAGCGAGGAGGAGTCGGACTTCCTGAAGAAGCTCCTCTTTGCGTTCGTTCCGTCGCGAGTGAAATCGCTCGTCGCGGATCCGGACACGACCGAGGCGAAACAGCTCTTCACGCTCTTCGTGCTCACCGGAACGGTGGGTATCGGTTACCTGTACGGACTCGCGAAGTGGTGATCGGGGAGTGACCGACCGAACGCAAGCGATGGGCTGAAATCCCCGAAGTCCGTTGCTGAGTGCATATGAGTTCGCAGCTGGGTCGGGTCGGCGTCGTGGGACTGGGATACGTCGGCCTCCCGCTGGCGTTAGCGATGCACCGGGCCGGATACGACGTCGTCGGTGTCGACGTCGACGAAGAGACCGTCGAGAAACTCCGAGACGGCGAGACGAAGGTCAGCGACGTAGACGACGCGGACGTCGCCGATGCACTCGCGGAGGGTATCGAATTTACGACGGAGTACGCGGCACTAGCCGATGTCGACGGCGTCTCGATCTGCGTTCCGACACCGCTCCGCAAGACGGACACGCCGGATCTCTCGTTCGTCGTTGACGCCGCCGAGCGGCTCGCTCCCGTTGTCCCCGAAGGGACGACGGTCATCTTAGAGAGCACCGTCTATCCGGGGGCGACGAAAGAGATCGTCGGCGACGCGCTCACCGAGAACGGGGCAACAGTCGGCCAAGACATCTATCTCGCGTTCTCGCCGGAGCGCATCGACCCAGGAAACGAGGAGTATGGCCCCACAGACATCCCGAAAGTGCTGGGCGGCGTCAGCCAGCAGTGCGGCGATCACGCCGAGGCGATCTACGAGCCCGTCTTCGACGAAGTCGTGCGCGTGAACTCCGCGACGGAGGCGGAGTTGGTGAAACTGTTGGAAAACACGTTCCGCGCGGTCAATATCGGCCTCATCAACGAACTCGCACAGGTGGCTCACGAACTTGACGTCGACATCTGGAACGCCATCGACGCGGCGAAGACGAAGCCGTTCGGGTTTATGGCCTTCTATCCCGGGCCGGGGTTGGGTGGTCACTGCATTCCGATCGATCCCTTCTACCTGTCGTGGAAGGCCAACGAGCAGGGGATCGACACGCGCTTCATCCACCTCGCGGACACCGTCAACCGCGAGATGCCCGAACACGTGGTCCAGCGCATCGTCGAGCAGTTGAACGACCGGGGGATGGCATTGTCGACGGCTGACGTCGTCGTCATCGGAGCGGCCTACAAACCCGACGTCTCCGATACGCGGGAGTCGCCCGCCGTGGACATCGTCAGGCGACTCGAAGACTGGAAGGCGAACGTCGAGTACCACGACCCGTTCGTGCCGACGCTCGACGTCGACGGAAATCTCTACGAGTCGGTTTCTTTGACGAACGAACGACTACAGGAGGCAGACTGTGCAGTCATCGTGACAGATCACAGCACGCTCGATCTCGACCGAATCGTCGGGAACTCGTCACTCGTGTTCGACACGCGGAACGCGACAGCCGATCTCGATGTCGATGGCGCCGACGTCGTCCGACTCTGACCACTCGGGGAGTTCCCTGCTCACCTGTAGAATCCGAAAGTCGATACACTCAACAGAGTTCCGAACACGAGGTTTCGTATGCCGACTGCACTCGTTACGGGCGCGGCGGGGTTCATCGGATCAAATCTCGCGGCGACGCTTCTGGATAAAGGCTATTCAGTCCGCGGCGTGGACAACTTCGCGACCGGTCGCGAGAAGAACGTCGAGCGGCTTCGGGACTCGGAGGGGTTCACGTTCCACGAAGCGGACATCCGTGATCAGGAAACGATCGGCGAGCTGATGACGGGCGTCGAGTACGTCTTTCACCAGGCCGCCGTCCCCTCGGTCCCGCGGAGCGTCGACGACCCGGTGACGACGACCGACGCCAACTGCACCGGGACGGCGACGGTGCTGGACGCCGCCCGTCGCGCCGACGTCGACACCGTCGTCGTCGCTTCCTCCTCGTCGGTGTACGGGTCGAGCGAGCGGCTGCCGAAGGTCGAGACGATGGAAGAGCGCCCGGAGTCGCCGTACGCGCTCTCGAAGCACTTCACGGAGAAGCTCGCGCTGCAGTGCAGCGACCTCTACGATATAGATACGGTCGCGCTTCGGTACTTCAACATCTTCGGCCCCTGGCAGGATCCCGAGGGCGACTACGCGGCCGTGATCCCGAAGTTCATCGATCTGATGCTGGAGGGAGAACGGCCGGTCATCTACGGCGACGGCGAACAATCCCGAGACTTCACGTACATCGAGAATGCGGTTGAAGCGAATATTTTGGCTGCCGAGGGCGACGTGACCGGGGAGGCGTTTAACGTCGGTACCGGCGGTCGGGTGACCGTCAACGAGCTGGTTGAGGCGTTGAACGAGTCGCTGGGGACGGATATTGAACCGGAGTATGACGATCCACGTCCCGGAGACGTCCGGCACTCGCACGCGGATGTCTCGAAGGCTACGGAGTTGTTGGGGTATGAGCCGACAGTCGGGTTTGCTGAGGGATTAGAACGAACGGTCGAGTTTTTTTGGTCGGAGTGAGATGACTGACAGAGATGTATCCGATGCGAAAAATGCCAATTCTCTTTCAGATATAGAGGTCGCCATCGCGCACTGGCACATCGATTCTTGGGGCGGTTCGGAATATCTCGTGACAAAACTGGCCGAGGCCCTCGGGAAGACGACTGTCTACACCGTCGGTGACCCAGAACCAGACGAGACAAATCCGTACGGTGATATCCATTTCTATGACGTAACTGCTGATATATCGGGGATTGGAACTTCATTTAAGCGTCATTTTGGCCGCTCCGCAGAGTATAGTCTCTGGGAGGATGTCGACTGGCGCATCTATGGATCGCCGGATGTTCTCATCACCTCCGGATCGACACCACGAGCCGTCATCACGCCAGATACGACACTACACGTTAATTACTGTCACTCGCCACCACGATGGTTTTATGACCTCTACCACGACCGGAAAAGTTCCCTCCTAGGTCAGTTGGCTCGACCCGCTGTCCGCTATCTCCGAATGCGCGATAGCGCGCTCGATGACCGCGTTGACCACTACCTCGCCAATAGCCCTATCATTTCTCGCCGCCTATGGAAATATTACAAGCGCGACGCCGAGGTTGTCTACCCCCCTGTCAAACTCAACCAGTACGAAAACCACGGCGACGAGGGATTCTATTTCCACCTCGGACGGCTTGATGTAGAAAAGGGGATCAAGGCTGTCGTCGACTCGTTCGAAGGGATAAATAAACGAATTGTCTTCGCTGGCGGTGAGGGCGACGCGGGCGTCGTTGACCGGATACAGGCTGCCGAGAATATGGACTACGTTGGGTTCGTCTCCGAGGCTGAGAAGTACGATCTCCTCGGCCGGTGTCGGGCAGTCGTATTTAATGGACGTAACGAGGACTTTGGAATTGTCCCGATAGAAGCCAATGCAAGCGGGAAACCCTGTCTCGCTCGTGACGAGGGATTTCCGGGACTATTTATTGAAGACGGGATCAACGGGTATTCGCATAATGGCTCACCGCCATCGATCCGCTCCGCGATCAACCAACTAGAGCGTGAAGGACTCTCGGGAGATCCGGAATCGCTCATTGGCCAGTTTTCGATGGCGTCGTTCGAAGATCAGCTGCGAGCAACTGTCGCTGAAATGCTCGGATCGTTTCAGACGCAATTTAAATGTCAGTAACTATGGACAACAAATTGTGAGACAACAGATGGAGTTCAATACTGTCTATGAGACGCCGGTGAACAAAGTACAAAGCTTATAAACCACCTACGGGGATATCCGAGAATGCCTGCTTGACAGGATCACAAATAATGCGTATTGGACAAACCTCGTTCATCGTTTTCATTTCAAAATTCCTCAGTTCCGGGCTTGGCTTCGCTGCAACGCTCGTGTTCGCTCGGGTTGTTGGTGCGGAGGTTCTTGGGTACTACTCGCTCGTACTCGTTGTCAGCAAGTGGCTACGAACCGGCGGTGAGGTCGGAGTGGCGTCCGCGGTGACAAAGCGGATGAGCGAATCGGACGAAAAGGAGGCTTATTTCACTGCCGGACTTATTATTGTTGTTGGCATCTGCGTCGTCGTCTCTCTCGCTGTCGTCCTATTCAAAGACGCAGTAAATTCGTATCTAGGCGTCGAAGCTGCCTTCTTCGTCACCCTACTTGTCGTCATCGGCCTTCCGGCGTCTCTGATTAGCTCCGCGTTACACGGCGACCGACTCGTCCACATCTCCGGCTTACTTGGACCGGTTCGAGTGGGGAGCCAGAGTCTAATTCAAATCACTCTCGTAGTTGCCGGGTTGGGACTGACCGGGATGCTGGTGGGGTACGCAGCCGGTGCGGCTCTCGTTAGCTGTCTCGGACTGCTGTTCCTCTCGGTTGGATTCCAGTGGCCGGCGAAAGAACACTTTATAAGCCTGATCGACTTCGCCAAATACTCTTGGCTCGGAAATCTCAGTAGCCGCTCATTTACTGATATGGATTTTATTGTTCTTGGAGCGTTCGTCTCCCCAGCGCTCGTTGGAGTCTATCAGATCGCATGGAATCTGACGAACTTCGTAGGGATATTCAGTTCAAGTATACAGCAGACCACGTTCCCCGAACTCAGTCACGCCGACGCAAGAAATCAGGACAATCAATTCGGGACGATAATTACCGACTCGATCGCGAATACCGGCCTTATTTCTATTCCAGGCTTGGTTGGTGCTCTCGTTATCGGGGACCGGCTGCTGCGGATTTACGGGGACGAGTTCACCCGAGGCACTACGGTCCTAGCCCTCTTGATTGTTTCAATGATTATATATGATTATCAAGGACAGCTGATGACCGGCTTGAACGCACTTGACCGTCCTGAACTCTCGTTTCGGGTGAATGCAACGTTTATTACCGTTAATATCGTTCTAAACGTTATTCTCGTACACCTGTTCGGCTGGGTCGGTGCTGCAGTCGCAACCGTCATCTCAGCGACAGTGGGACTGATCCTTGCGTTCAGATACTTATTCCAGGTCTTGAAATTCGAGGTACCGATAGCTGAGATGGGGAGACAGTCTGCGTCAGCTGTAGTGATGGGGGGCGTCGTTTTTATTACTCGACGGGTTCTCGAATCGAGTCACATCGCTGACAACGTTATTATCGTCTTGTTACTTGTCGCCGTTGGACCAGTAACGTATTTTTCGCTACTGGCAGTTCTCTCACGCCGGTTCAGATCGATTGTCTCTGATAACCTACCAGCTTCACTTTCGGAGATCTCCTAAGTTCAGTACGATCTTACAGTGACGAACGAAACAAAAATTACTTATTGATTTAAAAGTGATTTTATGACGATGAGGCCGAATTTCGTTCTTCTCACAGTAGATAGTCTCCGTGCAGACCATTCGACTAAGGCTTCTGAGCTAATGCCGCGAATAAACGAATATACTGATGATGGTGTCCGATTTACTCGAGCATACGCTAACGGGTATGCAACGCCAATCTCGTTTCCGACAATCCTCACGGGTACCTATGCAGACCACTATGGTGGTTCCGGATATATGTCCGATGAACGTCCTTTCCTCGCCTCGAAATTTCAAGATTCCGGCTACGCTACTGCTGGCTTCCACACAAACCCCCACCTTCGTGACGACAAGAACTACGACATCGGATTCAACACCTACAACGATTTCGACGACGAGGCGGGGGGGCTCTCACGTCTCCGGTATCTCGTCACCCAAAACTTGGATAGCGACTCGGTTCTCTACAAATTACTCAAGCGCGTGTATCACTTCGTCAGAACCACTTCCGGGAGTAGCGACTACACGGAAGCACCTGCACTCAACGAAAAAGCACTCCGATGGATAGATCAGGAACGTGACAAGGACAGTCCGTTCTTTTTGTGGACTCATTATATGGACGTTCACTATCCGTTCTACCCGCCAGATGAGTTTCTTGACGATGTAACCGACAGGTCAATTTCGAAGAACCGGGCCATCTCGGTCAACGGCAAAATGCACGAGGATGGGACGGAACTTTCCGACGAGGACATCGCCGATTTACAGGCGCTCTACCGCGGTGATGTCCGGTATCTCGACCACCACCTTGGTGAGTTCATTGATGCGCTCAAACAGCGGGGACTATTAGAAGACACTGTATTCATCGTTACATCAGATCACGGGGAACTGTTTGGGGAACACGGTAAGGTTGGACATCCCCCATCGGGCTACGAAGAAAGCTTTCACGTCCCGCTTTTCTGTTTCGGCCCGGGAATCCCGGAAGGCAGGCGGATCGAGGACATCGCTTCACTCCTGGATATCCCCCCAACGGTCGCCGGGCTGTTTGACCTCGGTGAGGACTCCCGATGGGAGGGGAAGAGCCTCGTACCCTCTATCAAGGACGGCCCACGAGACCAAGAGCATTCGATGTTTCTCGGGGATACAAGCGTGCTCGCCTACCAGAACGAAAGGTGGAGACTCGTCTGGTGGCGGGATATCGATAACCCCGAAAACCCGGACCAAGAGTGGGATCTCTGGCAGCTTCCGGAGTGTAAACGAGTTCCTGTCGACAGCCAAAAAGACATCGTCAACGATTTTCGCGAGGAGATGCACTCCTTCCTTGACCGAGCAGCAAAGAGGGACAAACTGGCTGAACCAGCGGTCGGTGAGGAGACCGAAGACAGACTTGAGGCACTCGGGTACAAATGACCTTACTGGCTGACGAGCCTCTCATAGATATCGACGATCTGAGGAACGACGACTGATGGTGAGTAGTTTTCCACAGCATAGCGCCGATTTCGTTCACCGACATCATCCGGGAGTTCCTCAACACGCTGGATAGCCGTCGATATGGCCGCAGGATCTGCCGGCTTGCAAATAAGTTCCTCGGTCGGGACAATCTCTGGTGGGCCTCCGATATCCGTACAGACCACCGGCAGCTCGGCCAACATCGCTTCGAGAATAGTCCTACCGAACGGCTCTTGCCAGATCCCCGGATGAACAAATATATCAGCACTAGCGTATTCCTGTCCGATCTGATCGTGGGGAACCCGACCGCGGAATGTCGTCCGGTCCGCAGCGCCGAGATTTCTTGTGAGTGCTTGGAGGTCCTCTTTCCGCTCGCCGTCACCGACGATCCGCAACTCATACCGTTTAGGTAATCGCGACATCGCCTCAATGAGATATCTTACACCCTTATTTTCGGAGAGTGATCCCACATAGAGAAGCTGAAATCCGTCGGTCAAGTCCCGGGTCGGGAGCTCAAACGATGGGTCAATCATATTCGGCACATAATCGATTTCTATTCCATCAAAGCCGTGCTGATGGTATACCTCACGACTCGCTCGGCTTAATGCGATGAATGCATCATTCAACTTCATCAAATATCGAAGTATACGGCCGGTTGTCGGCATTCCAACTAATTCATACACTCTTTCGAGGCCCTCAGCCGTCGTGTTCGTTACTGAACTGTGGAAGAAATGATAGGAGTTCAGCGACGCTACAGAAGGGGTCCCCTCGCGCGTGGACAGATAGCCAACGATGGGATTGAGTTCCATATTATATGTATGGATAATATCATAGCTAGCGAGTCGACCGCGAAGTTTGCTGGCAACGGAGAGGTTCTGTAGCTCCGTAATAAACGAAGATACACTGCCGAGCCGCCGGATCTCGACACCATCTCGCATCGTAGACCCGGTTCCATCAAACGAGAAGACAGTGACTCTGTCGATTCGGTCTTGTGTTGTCAGTTGTGTTGCGAGCAGTTTCGTACTCTGCTCGCCCCCGCCGCTCGATCGCGGCGGGTACCGGGGTGTGACAATAGCGACCTTCATCAAGTTATTGCTAATTCTTTATTCGACGATAGTACGATGGCGACGCTAGTTTCCAAACCACCAGATCGTTTTATTGTCATACAAGCTGGATTATTCAGCCTCTGATCAATGTTTATTCCTGGAGCCATTTCCAGATACGTCTCATTTGTATCTCAGTAGCGCGTATAATTTTTGATTCTGGCGGTTTTAAAATGAAAATTCAGTGCCACTTTAATATGGGTCGAAGTCGAGGGACAAAATATAGAGGCACTGTTCAGATAAGATCGAAAAGTGAGGCGGTCGTAGTTCGTTGGTGCCTATGCAAGAACCAGACCGCCTCATCGAGTGTAGCGACTTTCCGGAGTTAGAGTTTGTGGAGCGAGAGGCGACACCCGAACCGGCGATGAAGGTGGGTATCCAACTGCATTTAGCAGGATTGTCACTGTCGGATACCGTCTCTGTCCTCGCTGGCTTGGGTGTCGAACGTCGTCGTTCCACCGTTCACAACTGGATTCAGAAGGCCGATCTACAGCCAACAGAGGGCCGAGATCCGAATTACGTTGCTGTAGACGAGACTGTAATTCGAGTGAATGACCAACGCTACTGGCTGTTTGCGGCGGTCGATCCCGACACGAACCGCCTGCTGCACGTGCGGCTGTTCCCGACCAGAACCGAAGCGCTGACCGAGATGTTCCTCGCGGAACTCCGCGAGAAACATCTCGTCGACGACGCGATCTTCCTGGTCGATGGCGCACCCTGGCTGCAGGCGGCCTGCCACCGCCACTCACTCCGATTCCAACACGTCACCCACGGGAATCGGAATGCCGTCGAACGCGTGTTTAAAGAGTTGAAACGCCGAACTGAAGCCTTCGCAAACCACTTCAGACACGCTGATCCGAAAACCGCTGAAACGTGGCTCCAAGCATTCGCCGTCTGCTTCAATCAGCTAATCTGAACAGTGCCCCTGGGTGTTTACCGCTATCCCGCCTCTTGGATTAGAGTTAGATCCGTTATCCCAGCTAAGCAAAGACAGAAACCGAGCGCCGTTAGTTCACTCATACTCTCTCGGTCGGATCACCCGGACCCAAGACGACGGCTTCTCCCGCCGAAGAGAGTGGTACCCAGATAGAAGCCGAGACTGATTACGACGCATTTCTCGGTTATAGTTAAACAACACCAGATAAAGTGATCACATTTATTACATCCAATTATAAAACCAGAAATGGTGAAAAAGGCTAGACATAGAGCGGTTGAAATCGCACGGACGGACGGCCTCGTTTCGTTATTTCGATGTGCTCCTTCCTATGCGATCGAGTATCTCACAAAATTCATTGCGAAAAAACACAGCTCTGAAAATAGTATTGATAGAGAGGAATTGATAGCTATCGGCAGGCTAAACGATTCTGTTTGGTTTGACGAGCCAGAGACGTCGGTTGACGCCGAATCGTTCACTGCTCCGGCACCGGACAATTTCTCCGATTTCACTGTCAACACTGGGAGATCGTTCGTTTGTGAACTGGAATTATGTCGGTTAGTAGGTCCTTCAGCGGTTGGTTTCACCAACGAACGAGAGCTGATCCTTGAGTCAGCTGGCAGTGACGGCGAACGGTTTGTCAGCAGGTTAGGTACGTTTTTAGGGGACCGGCCGATACGGACGCTGAGACGATCTGCTCCATCGAGTTCGATACCGATAATAACGACACCAGTGTTTCCTCTGGTACCCTTTTTCAATCAGTACTACTACCATTGGATAGCGCAATACCTCCCGAAACTGCGAATGCTGGAGTTGTATGAGAGCCAAACCGGTCGCGAACCACAACTCCTGATTCCAGAGGATCCGCCCTCATTCGTCGTCGAAACGCTTTCGTTACTCGGCTATGGTTCGGATCGCTGTATCGAGTGGAACGGAAAAGAGACGGAAGTCGATCGTCTCGTCATTTCGAATTTCAATATACACAGCTCGGATCTGAAGCTATTCGAATACTCGCGTCGCGATTATCAGTGGCTCAGGGAGACCGTGCTGTCCGGAAACGAGATCGCGACCAATCGAGATGGTGGAAAGAAGATATACATATCCAGACAGCAATCGGCGAGAGGACGTTCCGTGCTCAACTACGATGAACTGATGGAGGAGCTCGAATCCCGTGGGTTCGAATCCTACGTTATGGAGTCGCTCCCGATACGAAAGCAGATTCAGGTGATCGCCGATGCGGAGACGATCGTCTCTCCGCATGGTGCCGGACTGACTAATATGATATTTTCGGAAGATGCTACGATTGTCGAACTCTTTCCGGAATCGTATATTAGCCCGTATTTTTATTTCTTGGCTAATGTGCTCGGATTTGAATATGAGTATTTGATCTCCGAATCCGAAGAAAATGATCTGATCGTCGATATTGAATTCCTGCAGACCGTTCTGGACGACGCCTCCACGTGACCTCGGATCTATTTAGCGTTCAGCGCGTGCTAATTGATAATATCCGTTAAAATTCCATTGAGGTCCGTCTCGGGTATTCGACCGATCGTCTTTTTGAGCTTTGTTACGTCTGGCTCTCGGTGGAGTGGCTCTTCGAAGTCTTTCTTATATGCTTGCTCAAACGGGATGTGTGTGATTTCCGAATCCGATCCGGTGATCTCTATCACACGTCGGGCGAGTTCATTGATACTGATCGGCTCCGGAGTCCCGATGTTATACACATCTCCATACGCCTCCTCAGTTTGTAATAGCTCATAAACAATACTAACTGCATCACGAACGTGTGTAAAGCTCCGAGTCTGAGTACCGTCACCGTAGACTGTCAAGGGTTCTCCCGATAACGCCTGATCAATGAACGTCGGAATTACCATTCCGTACTGTCCGGTCTGTCGTGGGCCGACAATGTTGAAGAACCGGGCGACGACTACCGGGAGATCATATTCTCTGTAATAACCGAAAGCCATACTTTCGTCTGCGGCCTTTGCGGTGGCATAACTCCACCGAAGCGAGGCTGTCGGTCCCAGAACCCGATCTTCCTCTTCATCGAACGGAACGTCTTTAGTCTTGCCGTATACCTCCGATGATGAGGCAATAAATGTGGGTGTTTTGTCATTTTCTGCAGCCTTTAATACGTTTTCTGTCCCGGAAAGGTTAGTCCGCAAGGAGTCAAGCGGATCGTCGATTATTTTTTTAACGCCAACTGCTGCAGCGAGATGGTAAATCGCATCTGCTCCCTCAACGACATCCCGGACGGTCGACTCGTCTCTGATATCTCCTTCGCGAACGGTGAGGCGATCGCTCTTTATATGTTCGATATTTGATCTTTTCCCAGTAGAAAAATCGTCTAGAACGATTATATCCGCATCAGTAGTGTCAATCAAATGGTCGACGAGGTGGGAACCTATAAAACCAGATCCTCCGGTTATTAACACGCGCATTATTGTAATAATGAGGTTGATCTCACCGTATATATATTATGCTATACTTATCGAGTATTATGGATAAATGGCTATCTGCTAATAGTCCAACCGCGCCTACATTGAGACACTGCCGGACTCTACGCTACCGGAGCATAATTTAATTGTGGAGAACGGCGATTCGCAGTACCAACCGGTTG
Source organism: Halobellus limi (assembly GCF_004799685.1). Lineage (NCBI taxonomy): Archaea > Methanobacteriati > Methanobacteriota > Halobacteria > Halobacteriales > Haloferacaceae > Halobellus > Halobellus limi. The sequence continues at coordinate 838,534 of NZ_CP031311.1, read as the reverse complement.
AACCACAAGATTGATTAAAACCATCCTCCAGTATCTAAGTAAATATTTATGTCGAAAGAGGTTCTCCTCGTAACTTCATGGAATGAGTTTGAGATCAAATCTCTATCTCAACTGGCAGAAGAACTGGAAACCCGGGACTACACCGTTCACCTGTTTTCCCCCGCCGCAGAACATATTGACCGCAATAAACTGAGCGGCAACGTGTATCAGCAGTTGGAGTCACAGCCGTCTGAACTCCCAACTCCCGAGCAGATCGAATCGGAGTGCGGAATTCCGAGTTTACCTCATCTCTATTTCACTGATAAGCAGTATTTTGCCCTTTCCGAATCCGAGGTCGTTCTCCGGTCTCGATCAATGGCAGCCGGATTGAAACAGACGTTTGCTGAAACGGATCTCGATTTCGTATTTCAGGGACGAGGCGGCGAAATACAGAGACTACTCGCTCACTACCTCGCACAGCAACACGACGTAGCAAGCGTCTGGGGTGAGTTCTCACCGTTCGAAAACCGGACCGCATTCAGCACGCAGCTGGACGGAAAATGGGATTCATATACGACTATTCCGGATTACGAGATTCCTCAGGGAGAGCGAGAAGATATCGATGAGTACATTAATTCGTTTACTTCTGATAAAAAAGTATACAATCATTCTATGAAAAATAATGATGCGAGAAAAATAATAAAAAAAGTCACAGACACCGTCAAGAGTCTTAGCACAGCAGTAGCAGGAAATACGCCGAACAACCCGTATCGGTACGGTATCAGAAAGCTCCGAGCCAACGTCTACGGGCGTATCAATAATCGAATCCTCCCATCTATTAAAAAAAGTAAGAAATTGTGTGAGAAAAACAAATTCGTTCTCTTGCCGCTGCAGTATCCGATAGAGTCGCGGCTGACTGTGTTCTCACCGGAGTTCTTCGATCAGTCGTTTCTTATCGATTATCTCTCTCGGATTTTGCCGAGTAATATCAAGTTATTCGTAAAGCAACATCCGAACCATCCGGGAAAACAGTCTCCGGCGTGGATTCAACGCGTCTCACGCCGCAACACAGTTGAGCTGCTGCATCCCTCGTTTAACACTCACGAGGTTATCGAGCAGGCCGAAGGGGTAGTCGTTACTAATAACACGGTCGGTTTCGAGGCGATCTTCTATAATGTCCCGCTCGTCGTTCTTGGCAACGCGTTCTATGGTGATGTTCCAGCGGCCACACGTGTGTCCGATCTCTCATCGCTCCCGGAGGCGATGGCGCGGGCTCTCGGTGAAACAGTATCAGACTCCGTAGTACGGTCGAGTATCTACTCACTCAGAGAGGCTACCTATCCAGGGATGCCGATCCACGAAGCCGCAGCACGGAACGACTCCGACCAGCTTTCGATCATCGTTGACTCGCTACTGTCCTTCGTGGAGGATCACACGTGATCTCGGTTTACGGCGAACCGGAGTCGGATCTGGAAACAGTGGTCTCATAAAACTACTAGTATGGTTTCGCCGTTCGTTGAGGTATGACTTCTCCAACTATTCAGATACAAGCTCGGCTCGGATCGACGCGACTCCCCGGGAAAGTACTCTACCAACTCGGCTCGCGGCGGGTGCTCGGCTGGGTGGTCGAACGTGCTCGTCAGGCTGAGAGCGTAACAGAGGCGGTTCTAACGGTCGGTGACCGCCCTGAAAATGATGCGATCCGCGAGTGGTGCGAGCGAAACGGAGTTCCTGCCGATACGGCGCCCGAAGACGACCTCTTGGAGCGGCATTACCAGGCGGCCGAAACCGCAGACAGCGACCCGGTAGTTCGTATAACGGGTGACTGTCCGTTCGTCTCTCCCCCAGAGATCGACCGCGTGTTCCAAGAACACGAGCAGAACGACGCACGGTATACGACGAACCACACCGATGGGATGCCCATCGGTACTGCCGTCGATGTCATCGACAGAGAAGTGATCGAAAAACTCCGAGAACTGGGCGACACACATCCGGTACGCCGACTGCGGAACAACCCCAGAGAATGGGATGTCGTCGTCACGCCCAACGAACGATGGATGGGGTTCAGTGACGCTCACCTCGCTGTCGATACACCGGACGACTACTGGCTGCTGTCGGATGCTGTCGGGGCAGTCGGTAGTCGACCGCGCGCAGTGGCAGAGTGGCTGGCTGAACGGTAGGCAACGAAGTAGGTGGCCGAACGGTAAGTTATAACAGCCTGCTGGTGGGAACTCGTACTATGGGCAAATTGTTACCTGAGACTATCGGAAAATTCGTCGCTCTCGGTGGCGGATTTCAATCTCATCTCGATGAAAAGGAACGCAGGTATCGGTGGCCCGATCTGTGGGTGGTTCCGGATGAGGCTGTTATCAGCGACGGAGAGACCATCGAGATTCCAGAACGGGTTGAAAAGGTAAAACCCGGATCAGAGCTCACCGCGGTCATTGGCGACGATCTCTACGAAGCAGACGAACAGGAAGCGTGGGAAGCGATCAAAGGGTTCACCATCTCTAATGATGTTACGGCTTCGGGCGACTGGCCCGGCTGGTCCGACCCGGGCCACGGAATGATCACCGGCGTCGGATACAAATTGCTCCCGACGTTCTCGCCAATTCTAACCGAGTACGTCGAAAAAGAGGAACTAAGTCACTACGAGGACCTTGATGTCTCAGTGACGGCCGATGGCGAAGAGTCGGTATCGGGAACGACCGCCCAGATGTCGTTCACCATTCCAGAGATGATCTCCTTTGCGAGCAACATTGTGAAACTCCAGGAAAACGATGTCGTCGCTCTGGGTGATCCCGGAAATCCCAGTATTCTCCTTGACCAGGCCTCGGAAGTGACCTGTTCAATCGAGTCTATCGGACAGTTGACTAACCCTGTCGTACGCCGCTGACGATGGATCTGGCAATCCGGGCCGACGGCGGACCGGAGATCGGGTTCGGACACCTCGTACGGACCGGTACAATCGCTGACGAAGTACTCAGTCAGGGGGGGAATGTAACGTATTTAACTAAGACTCCTGACAACATAGGAACTGTCTGTCCGACCGACATCGACACAGTCGCGCTACCGGAATCCGGTGAACTGAACACGGCTTGTAAGTGGATCAAACGTCACGAGCCGAATGTCGTGCTGATTGACTCCTATGAGGCAGATACCGGCTATCAGGAGACGTTACGAAAGTCAGCAAGGGCGACCGCAGTGTTGTCCGACGATACGCGACACGCGATCTGTGCCGATATTTTGATCAATGGAAATCTCTACGCAAATAGTCTCTCGTATGAGTTTGCAGGCTCGTCACCGAAGCAGCTCCTCGGTCCAAAATACGTCGCGCTTCGAGAGCAAATTCGAGCACTTACAGATCAAGATCCTCCCTGGCGAGAAAGACCGAAACGAGCTATTATTACGATGGGTGGGAGCGATATGACCAATCAGACACCAACCGTTATCCAAGCGTTCGATAGATTCGATTTAGAGATAGATGCTATTGTAGGCCCTGGTTTCTCTGATACACAAGAAGAGGAGATCAGAAACGTCGCTGAAAATGTATCAGTTGATGTCTGCGTTAGACGAGATCCCGACGACCTCCCAGAGCGTATGTTCCAAGCAGACTTTGCAGTGAGCACAGCGAGTAGTACGACATACGAACTTCTCGCACTAGGAACGCCTATCGTAAGCATCCCAGTTGTAGCCAATCAGGAACCGATCGCAAAAGCGCTTCGTGAACGTGACGCTGCAACCGTACTTGATCGAGAGGCTGGAAAAGTCTCGTTTCGACATGCTATCAAAAAATACGAAGCTGATTCCAAATTAAGAAGGGACCGGCGGGAATACGGTCGTCAACTCGTCGATGGAAAGGGAGTTGAACGGATTTATGCCGAAATACTCTCGATAGTCGAAAGCGATATCTAACATATGTCCGACGAGATTGACATCATATTCCTTGGCGTAAACGATGCAGGAATGCGAGTCTATGATTGGCTTTGTGATAAAAAAAACGTATTTGTTCATTCCCTTTTGACGACTAAGGACCAGCTAGAGGTGATCAAGGAAACCCAGCCGGATTATGTGGTCTCATGTGGCTATAGACATATCGTGCCCGAAGAAATACTCAATATACCGAATGAGGGCTGTCTCAATCTCCATCCAGCATACTTACCGTACAATCGAGGAGCGAATCCCAATGTTTGGAGTATCGTTGAAGGGACTCCAGCCGGTGTCACTCTTCATTGGATGGACCCGGGTATAGATACGGGTAATATAATCGCGCAGCAGAAAGTGGGAACCGACTTTTCGGATGATGGAAAAGATCTGAATGAGAAACTCGAAGACGCTCAGGTAGAATTGTTTCAGAAAGTATGGCCGGACGTAGTGAAAGAAGAAGTGACGGGGAGATGTCAAAACGAAGACGAGGGTACATACCACCGTACGAATGAGTTCGACGATCTCTGCGAACTCAACCCCGACGAGGAGGTCCGAGTCAAAGATTTCCTGGACCGGCTTAGGGCTCTCACATATCCGCCGTACGATAACGCAGAGATAGAGGTCGACGGTGAAACCTACTATATCGAAGTCGATATTACGAAATAAATCTCATTCGCATACGTCATCCCAATGAATTCCATCACCTTTCTCAACGTTTCGAGAAGCAGTTTCGTCAAGTATCTCGTCGTAGAACTTAGGATGTAACCCCGCTTTTTGTTCGCCTGGTCGAAGTATATTTATATTCTCGGAGGTGAATCTGTCTCCCTTTTCGATATTGTTGACAGCGTGGATTGCTCGCCTAGCTTTCTCGTACAGTTCTTTTTCCACGTTGAGAACACTTTTTTCGCTACCTCCGATCGCTGTCTCAGTGCCCCGAATTGCCGAGACCATCTGATCCAGTTCGTTAGGTTCGAGCGCGAACTGGTGGTCAGGACCCTCCATTGACTTGTCGAGCGTGAAGTGCTTCTCTACGACTGTCGCTCCGAGTGCGACCGCGGCAGACGGAGCGATCACTGGATCCAGCGTGTGATCCGATAGCCCCGAGAGTACATCGAACTCCTCTTGAAGCGTTTTGACAACGCGGACGTTGATGTCCGACAATGGCGTGGGATACGCCGCCACACACTGAAGCAAAACCAGGTCTGAGACATCGTGTTCACGCAGCACCCCAACTGACTCTGCCACCTCCTCAAGTTCGTGAGCCCCCGTGGACATTATAATCGGTTTGTCCGTCTTCGCGAGATGTTCGAGGAATGGAATATGACTACTCGTGTACGAAGCAACCTTCCACGCCGGGACGAACTCTTCTAATTTCTCCGCGGAACGTTCGTCGAAGGGTGTCGATAAGAACTGGACTCCCCTCTCGTGACAGTACTCGTGTAATTTGGGAATCCACTCGAAGGGCATCTCCATCGATTCGATGATCTCATAGATAGATCGATCGTCGTCGAGATACTCGACCTCGCCACTCTCCTCCACGTACATATCCTCGGCGCGGAACGTCTGGAACTTTACTGCGTCCGCTCCTGCATCGGCGGCGACGTCGATGAGTTCCTTGGCTATCTCGAGGTCACCGTTGTGGTTCGATCCCGCCTCTGCGATGATGTACGTCGGTTCGTTCGGACCGATCTTTCGGTCCCCGATCTCGAAACCACTCATAGCGAAAGGAGAGAACGCCCGACCGATAAACCCACCTACTCCGCGTGATACTGATGGAGACGGTCGATAGCCTGCACGACGTTCCGTACGTCACTCGAATCCATTTCGGGGAAGAACGGGAGACTCACGATACGCTCATATACACGTTCGGTTGCGGGGAAGTCACCCTCGGTGTAGCCGTATCTGTCCTGGAACAACGGATGAAAGTGCAGCGGGACATAGTGTACCTGCACACCGATATTCTCCGCGTGCATCGCGTTCACGAACTCTTTGCAATCACAACCGAATTCTTCACTCACCTCAATCGCGTACAGGTGATACAATGGGTCTGCATTGGCTGCTTGGGGTGGCGTCCGAATCCCATCGATCTCCGCAAACGCTTCATCATACTGCTCGATGATTTCGTCTCGTCGACGTTTGAAATCGTCTAAGCGATCCAGTTGTGTGAGGCCGAGTGCTGCCTGAATGTCTGTAACGTTGTAGTTGTAGCCGACGCCTTCAGCTACCTGATACCACGGCTCCTCCTCGTGACCGTCCGGATCGTAGCTCATATCGAACGATCGAAGGCGACGAATCCGTGCCGCTAGGTCGTCGTCGTCCGTGACGACCATTCCCCCTTCACCGGTCGTTACGCTCTTTACGGGGTGGAAGCTGAAGATAGCGAGATCACGCTGGGCACCGATGGGTTCTCCTTCCCAGGTGCCTCCAAAGGCGTGACACGCGTCCCAGATGACTGTGAGATCTTGTTCGTCTGCGACTTCGAGTAGTCCCTCAATGTCTGCTGGGTGCCCAGCGTAATGCATCGGAACGAGCCCAACTGTATCATCAGTAATCTGATCACGAACCGCGTCGGGATCGAGCGTCCGACGATGTGGATCGATATCTGCGAAGACCGGAGTTGCACCGGTGTAGGTCGCCGCGTGTGCTGTCGAGACAAACGTCAGCGGTGTCGTAATCACCTCGTCACCGGGACCAAATCCCGCAGCCTCGCCGGCGAGGTGCAACGCTGTCGTTCCCGACGTCGTCGCGATCGCGTGCTCTACCCCAACGAGATCGGCAACTCGTTCTTCGAACTCTGTGACGGTCGGTCCACGGGTGATGTAGTCGCCTTCGAGCGCTTCGACGACGGCCTCTTTCTCGCGTTCGGTGATGCTTTGACCTCCATAGCCAAGCACTTCGTCACGAATCGGCTCGCCACCGTAGCGGGCGGGTTTCTCAGGCACCATTGTCTTCAGTCAAACCGCTCTTCTCGCAGCCACGTCCGAAGTCGATCGACGCCCTCCTCAAGCGAAACTTCGGGCTCCCAGTCTAACATCTCCCCGGCCTTGCTCGGATCGCACCGGAGCGTCTGGACTTCACTCTGGGGATGGTGGTGTTCCACGTGCGTGATCTCTGTTCCCTCCGTTGCGATCAGTTCGGCGAGATCATTGATCGAGATGTCGGATCCGGTCCCCGCGTTGAGTACCTCTCCGATCGCATCATCGCAGAACGTCCCTTCAACGATGAATCGAGCACAGTCAGTTGCGTAGAGGAGATCCCGACTTTGTGTTCCGTCGCCGAAAATCTTCAGCGGCTCACCAGCGATATCCCGGTTTGTAAATATCGATACGACCCCTCCGGCCATTCCTGTCTTCTGATACGGTCCGTAGGTGTTGAACGGTCGCAACGTCACGACCGGGAGATCGTACCCGTGATAGTAACTCTCCGCGAGGTTCTCGGCTGCGAGCTTCGAGCCGGCGTACGGCGATGCAGGCTTGACTGGATGCTCTTCATCGATTCCTTCGTCGGAATCGGCGACGTCGTACACCATACAGGTTCCCACGAGCCCGAGTCGCGTATCCGTTCGTCGACAGGCTTCGAGGACGTTTTTCGTTCCGACGACGTTCGTCTCGAAGTGAGCCTGTGGGTCTTCTAGGCTCTCTTGAACGTCGATCTCGGCCGCGAGATGGATGCAAGCGTTTGGATCGTTTTCGAAGAGATCCGAGACGATTTGCTCGTCACGCACGTCTCCCTCGCGGAACTCGAAGCGGTCGTGATCGCGGAACGGTTTTATATTTCGATTGGCTCCGTTCGAGAGATTGTCGATACCCCGAACAATATACCCACGATCGAGGAGTTCGTTGACGACCCAGCGTCCGATGAATCCCGCAGCACCGGTAACGACGACTGTCTCGCTCATTCGTCTCCTCCAACACCGTTCCGTTCCAGAAGCGTTACGATTTCCTCCTTCGTCAGCTTCTCTGCGTTTTCTGACGAGCGGACGATACTGTTAGCTTCGTCAAATCCTTTGGGAGAATCGTAGGATAGGTATTCCGTAGTTTCCGGAAGAATAGAATACAACGAATCGTTCTCGTATACACGCGTTGCTTCTCGATCAGACATAATCTCCTCGTGGAACGTTTCTCCAGGTCGTCGACCGATCAGTTTGATATCGATATCCGTCGGATCGTAGTTATATTTCGGCGCGATAGTTTCGATCATCGCTTCTGCGAGGTCTTCGATCCGGATTGCAGGCATCTTGTAGACGAAGACTTCCCCTCCCCGCATCCGTTCGATCGCCTGCTGGACGAGGTCGAATACGTCGTCGTATGTGAGGAAGAATCGAGTCATCCGTTCGTCGGTGAGTGTGACAGGGCCGCCTTCACGGATCTGTTCGGTAAAGAGCGGTATCACCGATTGCGAGGAATTGATGACGTTCCCGAACCGGACAGATCCGAGACGGAGATCAGATCGACCGCTGTGTTTGTTTCCAGCGGTAATCAGTTTTTCCCCGAGAAGTTTCGTCGTTCCCATCGTGTTTGCTGGACTGACTGCCTTGTCGCTGCTCGTGAAGAGGACCCGCTCGACGCTTGAGTCGATAGCGGCGTCGACGACGTTCTGGAGGCCGAGTGTGTTCGTCTTCACCGCCTCGAAGGGATTGTATTCACAGACATCGACGTGTTTCATCGCAGCTGTGTGAATGACGATATCAATATCCTCGATTGCCCTCTCCAACCGTTCCTTATCTCGGATATCACCTGCCAGAAATCGACAACGATCGTCGTCGAATTGGGATTTTAATCTGGCGAGCCCAGGTTCGTTGTTGTCGAGAATTCGGAGGACACTCGGATTACGATCTAAGAGTCTCGGAATGAGTGAGCGACCGATTGAGCCCGCACCACCGGTGAGGAGAACGTTCTGAGCGGAAATCATTTACTCTAACCTTCTTTAGCCACCTCATCAATCTACTGAATTGGTACTGAAAAACATCGGTATTCCGTATTATTTGGATTCCATCACTTATGCCGAGCGGCAAGAGAAAATCCCACGATGCAAGCCGTCGTTCTCGCCGCGGGCAAGGGTACCCGCCTCCGCCCGCTCACCGAAGACAAGCCGAAGGTCCTCGTCGAAGCCAACGACAAGCCGCTTGTCGAGCACGTCTTCGACGATCTTATCGACCTCGATGCCGAGGAGTTCGTCGTCGTTGGCTACCTCAAAGAGAAGATTATGGAGCGCTATGGCGACGAATACCGTGGAATTCCGATCACGTACGCGCACCAGCGCGAGCAGAAGGGGCTCGCACACGCGCTCCTCACGGCCGAGCCGTACGTCGACGACTTTATGCTGATGTTGGGAGACAACATCTTCCGCGGGAACCTCGGCGACGTCGTCAGCCGACAGCGTGAAGACCGCGCGGACGCCGCGTTCCTCGTCGAGGAGGCGAGTCGCTACGGCGTCTGCAACACCAACAAGTACGGCGAGATCACGGAGGTCCTCGAAAAGCCCGAGGACCCGCCGTCGAACCTGGTGATGACCGGGTTCTACACGTTCACCCCCGCCATCCTCCACGCCTGTCACCTGGTCCAGCCCTCCGACCGCGGCGAGTACGAACTCCCTGACGCGATCGATCTCCTGATTCAGTCCGGCCGAACAATCGACGCCATCCGCCTCGACGGCTGGCGCATCGACGTCGGGTATCCCGAGAACCGCGACCGAGCGGAGGAACGCCTCACTGGCGACGAATCACAGCAGACCGACACGGGGTCGGAACCGGAACCGACAAAAGAGGCCTGATCGAACGCCGCCGTATGCAAGTGCTAGTCACCGGGGGTGCCGGATTCATCGGCTCGAACCTCGCCGAAGGGTTCCTTGACGCGGGCCACCGCGTCGTCGTCCTGGACAATCTCGATCCGTACTACGACCTCGGCATCAAGGAACACAACCTCGAAGTATGCCACGAAGCGGGTGACGACCACTTCGAGTTCGTCGAGGGCTCGACGACGGACGAGGAGTTGGTCGACGAGGTCGTCGCCTCGAACGACGTCGACGTGATTTTCCATCAGGCATCGAAGGCCGGCGTCCGAACGAGCGTCGAGCACCCGAAGGCCTACAACGAGAGCAACATCGACGGCATCGTGACCGTCCTCGAAGCCGCCGCGGATCACGGCGTCGACCGCGTCGTGAACGCCTCTTCCTCCTCGGTCTACGGCGTTCCCGAGTACCTCCCCTACGACGAGGACCACCCGAACCATCCCAAGAGTCCCTACGCGGTCACGAAACTCGCCGCCGAGCACTACTGCAACGTCTACGACGACCTCCGCGACCTCTCGACCGTAAATCTCCGATACTTCACCGTCTACGGCCCGCGGATGCGTCCGAATATGGCCATCTCGAACTTCGTCTCGCGCTGTCTGAACGGGGAACCGCCGATCATCTACGGCGACGGCGAGCAGACGCGCGACTTCACGTTCATCGACGACGTCGTCGAGGCGAACCGCACGCTACTGGAGACGAGCGACGCCGACGGCGAGTCGATGAACGTCGGCTCGAACGACAACATCTCGATCCGAGAGCTCGCCGAGTACATCGTCGCCGAGACGGGCGCAGACGTCGACATCGTCCACGAGGAGGCGAAAGACGCCGACGCGCGACACACCCACGCCGACGTCTCGAAAGCCGGTGAGCTGATCGACTACGAGCCCACCACGGACATCCGCGAAGGCGTCTCGAAGTTCATCGACTGGTACGAGGCGAACCGCGAGTGGTACGAACCGCTCGTCCGGAACTCCTAATTAGGGTTAAATGTCGACGCTCACTCCACCGTAACGCTCTTCGCCAGGTTCCGCGGCTTGTCGATCGGCCGGCCCTTCAGGTTCGCGACGTGGTAGGCGAACAACTGGAGATAGACGTTCGCGACGAGCGGCTCCATCACGCCGATCTCGGGGACGTCGAACGCCGCGTCCAGAAGCCCGCCGTCTTCGAGCGACGAACACCCCACGACAGGCGACCCCCTGGATTCGACCTCCTTGACGTTGTTCAGCGTCTCCTTCGAACGCGTTCCCTCTGTGAGCACGGCTAAGGTGGGCGTATTCGGTGTGACGAGCGCGAGCGGGCCGTGTTTGAGCTCGCCGGCGGCGAACCCCTCCGCGTGGTCGTAGGAGATCTCCTTGAGCTTGAGCGCCCCCTCCAGCGCGACCGGATAGCCGAGCTCGCGACCGATGAAGAAGAACGCGTCGCTGTCGACGTACGTTTCCGCGACTTCGAGCACCTGCGACTCGGCGTCCAGCGCCTGCTGGACGGCTCCCGGGAGGTTTCGAACGCTCGCGAGCACGTCGCTCGCGCGACTCGATCCCAACTCGCTACGATGGCGACCCAGATACACCGAAAGGAGCGTGAGCGTCGCGACCTGCGAGGCGAAGGTCTTCGTCGCGGCGACGCCGATCTCCGGCCCCGCGCGGATGTACAGCGTGTGATCCGCCTCGCGAGTCGCCGTGCTGCCGACGGTGTTCGTCACCGCGAGCGTACGAGCGCCGCTCCGATTCGCCTTTCTGAGCGCCGAGAGCGTGTCCGCCGTCTCGCCGCTCTGCGTGACGGCGACGACGAGCGTCCGCCACGGATCACGCCCGCCCTGGAACTCGTACTCGCTCGCGATCTCGACCGACGTCCGGACCGACGCGTGCTCTTCGAACAGCTGCGCGGCGACCATCCCCGCGTGATACGACGTCCCGCAGGCGACGATCTGGATTTCCTCCAGCGACTGGAGGTACTCCTCGGGGAGTTCGATGTCGAGGTCGACGTCGCCGTGTAACTCGTCCAGTCGACCGGAGATCGCCTGTCTGAGCGCCGTCGGCTGTTCGTGAATCTCCTTGAGCATATAGTGCTCGTACCCGCCCTTCTCTGCGGCCTCCGCCTCCCACTCGACAGTCTCCACCGCCCGCTCCACCCGTTGACCGTCCTGCTCTACGACGACGTCGTCCGCCGTGACGTAGGCGATGTCGCCGTCTTCGATGTAGGAGACGCGACGCGTGTGTTCGAGAAACGCGGTGACATCGCTCGCAATGAAATTTCCCGTGTCGCCGTGGCCGACGACGAGCGGGCTGCCTCGGCGAGTCGCGACGATGCCGTCGTACTCGGGCGTGACGACGCCGAGCGCGTAACTCCCGTGCAGGCGCTCGACGACCGCCTCGACGGCCTCCGGGAGCGACGCACCGCCTTCGAGTTCCTCTTCGACGAGGTGCGGGACGACCTCGGTGTCGGTCTCACTGGTGAACTCGTGCCCGCTCCGTTCCAGCTCGTCTCTGAGCGTCGCGTAGTTCTCGATGATTCCGTTGTGGACGACGGCGACGTCGCCCGTGCAGTCGACGTGCGGGTGCGCGTTCGCGTCCGTCGGTTCCCCGTGCGTGCTCCAGCGCGTGTGCCCGACGCCGATCGTCTCAGGCGAGTTGCTGGGAAGTTCCAGATCGTCGATCTCGCCCGCCTGCTTGTGGACTTCGATGCCGTCCCCGTCGGCGAGCGCGATACCCGCGGAATCGTACCCGCGGTACTCCAGGTTCTTGAGCCCGGTCGCCAGAATCGGGAGCGCTTCCGAACTGCCGACGTAGCCGACGATTCCACACATCTTATCCCCTCCGAACAGTCGCGTTCGATTCGATCCGCCCGGAGACGGACGCGCCGGTAGCGACGGTCGTGCCGTTCCCGATCACGGTCCCTGGCGAAACCGTCACGCCGCCGCCGAGATCCGCGTTGTCTCCGACGACACCCCCGAGACGGACGTTCTCGTAGTGATTGCCGTTCACGACGATGTCGGTGTCGCCGCCACTGACTGTCGCGTTCTCGCCGACTGTCGCGTTCTCGCCGACGATGCAATCCCGAACGACCGCGCCAGGTTCGATCGTCGCGTCCGCGAACACGACACTGTTCGAGACGACCGCGTTCGATCCAACTTCGACGTTAGCGCCGAGCGAAACGCCCGGAAGGACCGTCGCGTTCGCTCGGACGTACGTGTCAGGGCCGACGACGCAGTTGTCGGAAACCACTGCCGATTCGTGGACCGATACTGACGGGTGATCCGCGGCAGCCATATGATCGAGGATCCTCCCGTTCACCGACAACAGATCCCAGAGGTGCGAGACGTCGAGCCACTGTCCCTCGAACCGAACTCCCTCGATGTCGCCGTGACCGGCGATCCGCGAGAGGGTGTCGGTTATCGCTTGTTCGCCTGGCGAGTCGGTCTCCCGTATCGCGTCGAATATCGACCGGTCGAACGCGTACGCACCCGCGTTGATCAGGTTCGACGGCTGGGTGTGTTCCGGTGGTTTCTCGACGACGCTCACCACGGTGTCGCCGTCGAGTTCGACGACGCCGTATGCCGACGGTTGCCGTGAGCGGATAACGCTCATCACCGTGTTTCCCGTAGCCTCGCGCCGTCGAACGAGCCGCTCGACGGATTCGCTTCCCATAATCAAGTCTCCGTTCAGTACGACGAACTCGTCTCCGACCACGTCTTCCACCTGGAGGATCGCGTGTCCGGTTCCGAGCTGTTTCTCCTGAAGGACGTACTCTATATCGACGCCCCAGTCGTCGCCGTCGCCGAAGTGGTTCTGTATCCGCTCGCGTTTGTACCCCACGACGATGACGATCTCGTCGATTCCTGCCTCGGCTGCGGCCTCAACCACGTATTCGAGCAGCGGCTTGTTCGCCACTGGAAGCATCGGTTTCGGCCGCACGGCCGTGAGGGGCTCGAGACGTGTCCCCTCTCCGGCCGCGAGAATAACCGCTTTCATACATTGGGGTCCGTATCCCGCGTGATATGTTTTCCGGAGGACACCCATTCTCGATACCCGACGGCCCGCAGGTCCCACTTTTTTATGCGTGGAGTAACCGCCGCAAATAGCCTTATGACCGAGAAGACAGGTAATTACGGTATTGCTTACCAGCGCGGGTTTGAAAAATCGTATCTCTGTAATCGACACTTCACAAGGCTTATTCGCCCTTTCCGAAACAGTCACTCCATAATGGGTTCGCGCAGCGAAACAGACGATGGAAGGGGTCAGTCGATCCTCGATCTGGTGGAAGACTGGTATCAGATCCCCGCACTCCTCCTCGTGGTCGGTGCGATGTTCGCCTTCCGGATGCAATCGTACTCGAACTTCATCCGAGACGGTGAGGTATTCTTCTCGGGAAACGACGCGTGGTATCACTACAGATCGACGATGTATACGGTCCAAAACTGGCCATCTACGATGCCGTTCGATCCGTGGACTGGATTCCCTTACGGCACGTTCGCCGGCCAGTTCGGAACGCTCTATGATCAGATCGTCGCGACCGTCGCACTGATCGTCGGTCTAGGATCGCCCAGTCCCGAACTCGTGGCAAAAACGCTCCTCGTCGCGCCCGCAGTCGCCGGCGCGCTCGCGGTGATTCCGGTGTATTTCATCGGAAAGCGCCTCGCTGGACGACTTTCGGGTCTCTTCGGGGCAGTCGTGCTGATGCTGCTACCCGGCTCGTTCCTCAACCGGACCCTCGTCGGCGTCGCCGACCACAACGCGGTCGAACCGCTCGTGATGGCGCTCGGCGTCGCGGGACTCGTCGTCGCGCTCCAGAAGGCCGAGGAAACGATGCCGGTCTGGGAAGTCATACGCGAGGAGTTGTTCGAGAGGCGCGAAGTCGACACGCTCTCGGAGCCGCTGAAGTGGAGCCTCTTCGCCGGTTTCCTCGTCGGGATCTACATCTGGACGTGGCCGCCGGGCGTCGTCCTCGTGGGAATCGTCGGCGTCTTCCTTCTAGTCAAGATACCGAGCGACGTCGTCAATGAACGGACGCCCGAACCGACCGCGTTCGCCGTCGCGACGAGTATGTTCGTCGTGGCCGTGATGGCTTTGATCTCTCTCGAAATCACGTCGTTTTCGACGAACGACCCATCGCTGCTTCAACCAGGGGCCGCGTTGAGCGTCGCCGTCGCAGCCGTCTTCTTTTCCTGGCTCGCCCGCGTATGGGAGAGCACTAACCTCGACACGAACCTCTATCCCGTCGCGGTCGCCGGTATCGCCGTCGTCGGAATCGGCGTTCTCGCAATCCTTCCGATCGGAGTCGTCGACTCGATCGCTAACAACCTCCTCCGCATCGTCGGCTTTTCCGCGGGCGCGACCGCCCGAACCATCGGTGAGGCCCAGCCCTTCATCGCGCCGTCGACCCTCCAGCGCTACGGCGTCGAGGCGGCCGGTCGGATCTCGATCGAATACGGCCTGACGTTCTTCACCGGCCTCGCGGCCGCAGTCTGGTTGCACACACGCCCGCTCGTCAAGAGAGGCTCCACGCGGGCGTACGGCTACGTCGCCGGCGCACTCGCGGTCATCGCGCTCATCTTCCTCGTCCCGGCCATCCCCGGCGGGATCGAGAGCGTCACCGGCGTCGACGAGCAGGTCGCCGGCCTGCTCATCGTCTCGGCGCTCATCGTCGGTTCCACGTTCCTCGCAGACTACGACGCCGACAAACTGTTCCTCGTCGTCTGGGCCGTCTTCATCACGTCGATGGCGTTCACGCAAGTGCGCTTCAACTACTATCTGGCCATCGTCGTCGCCGTCTTCAACGCCTACCTCTTCGGACAGATCCTCAGCTGGGTGGACCTCGACGTCTCCGCGCGCGAGGCCGTCGACGACATCGACGGGTATCAGGTGCTCGCGGTCGTCGCCTCCATCCTTCTGATCCTCGGACCGGCGCTCGCCGTCCCGATCACCGTCGGCAACACCCAGACGTCGCCCGCGTGGCAGTCCGCGCAGAACAACGGTCCAGGCGCGGTCACCGTGTGGGACGAGTCGCTGGAGTGGATGCAGGGCAACACCCCCGAGGAGGGTAACCTCGGCGGTGCGGGGAACGCCGAGCAGATGCAGTACTACGGCACCTACGAGCGAACCGACGACTTCGAGTATCCGGAGGGCGCCTACGGCGTGATGTCCTGGTGGGACTACGGCCACTGGATCACCGTCGAGGGCGAGCGGGTTCCGAACGCCAACCCGTTCCAGCAGGGTGCCACGTCGGCCGCGAACTTCCTGCTCGCGCCGAATGAGACCCAATCGGAAGAGGTCCTCACTTCCCAGAGCACCGAGGGCGATCAGACCCGCTACGTGATGGTCGACTGGCAGATGGCGACGCCCGGCTCGAAGTTCGGCGCGCCGACCGTCTTCTACGACGCGGAAGAGAACGTCTCTCGCGACGACTTCGTCCGGACGCTCTACCGCTTCGACGACGAGAACGAGGGGCAGTTCGTCGGCACCACCTCGGTTCGCACCCAGCGCTTCTACAACAGCACGATGACGAAGCTGTACTACTACCACGGCAGCGCTCAGACGCCCTCGCCGATCGTCGTCGACTGGGAGGACCGCCAGGTTCAGACCGGCGGCGGCGAAGCGGTGACCGTTCCCGCCAACCCGCAGGGCGAAGGGACGTTCGTGCAGACCTTCGATAATATGAGCGCCGCCGAATCCTACGTCGAGGAGGACGACAGTGCCCAGATCGGCGGCGTCGGCCAGTACCCGGCCGAGCGCGTCGAGGCGCTCGAACACTACCGTCTCGCGCACGTGAGCGACACCTCGGCCGCGAACTCCATCCTCCGGACGACCGGCCGCGAGGCGCAGATCGCCGGCATCAACCCGCAGGCGACCGTCCCGAGCAACCCCGCGTGGGTGAAGACCTTCGAGCGCGTGCCCGGCGCGACGGTCGAGGGCAGCGGCGCGCCCGCGAACACCAACGTGACCGCGCAGGTCGAACTCCGGATCCCGAACACGAACTCGACGTTCGCCTACACCCAGCGCGCGGAGACGGACGAGAACGGCAACTTCGAGATGACGCTGCCGTACTCGACGGCCGGCTACGACGAGTACGGCCCGGAGAACGGCTACACGAACGTCAGCGTGCGCGCGACGAGCCCGTACACGATCTCCTCGCCCGGAACGTTCGAGAACGGGTCGATCGTCACCTACCAGTCGAACCTCTCGGTCTCGGAGGGCGACGTCAACGGTGACGACGACGGCACCGTGAGCGTCGAACTCGAACGCACCGAACAGGAGCTGCAGATCGGCGGCGGGTCCGGCGATAGTGAGTCTACCGACGAGTCGGGGAGTACCGACGGATCTGACGGCTCAACGTCCGACACGCAGTCGAGTCTGAGCGACTCGGCGGTTCAGACTGACGTCGCGCGGGCGAACTGACCACCCGACGCGACGGATCTCCGACGTTCTCATCGCAGCCGTCGCGAGAGAACAGAACGCGACAGTGGTTACCCAGAACACGTCCGAGGTCGAGCGACTCAGTGGAGTTTCCGTGGAGTCATACATAGACTCCGAATGAAAGTCCATCAAGCGGAACAGCCCGCTACAGTCACTCACGACACGCGAATCGACGCGTCCGGAAGGTCGAAAAAGGCCGTCTCGTAGCCGTCGTGGCGGGCGATCTGCGGCGGCGTCGTGATCGCGAGCGTCAGCTCGTCGCCCCGCCGAAGGGAGACGTCGG
Source organism: Halobellus limi (assembly GCF_004799685.1). Taxonomy (NCBI): domain Archaea; kingdom Methanobacteriati; phylum Methanobacteriota; class Halobacteria; order Halobacteriales; family Haloferacaceae; genus Halobellus; species Halobellus limi. The sequence continues at coordinate 821,143 of NZ_CP031311.1, read as the reverse complement.
CGCCGGCCGCGCCGTAGTGGTAGCCGAGGTCCGGATCGAGCGTCGACGTCAATCGGGCGTTCGCGACCGTCTCGCCGTCCCGCGTCGCCGTCGCTTCGAGGCCCATCATCGGGAGGACGATCCCGTTGTGTCGCGTCCGCGCGGAGACGTACAGGTACGGGTCGGCGTCGAACCGGCCGTCCAGTTCCCCGCTGTCGACCGCGAACGCCTCGAAGACGACGTCGCCGGCGCGCCCGCGTCCGAGGTGTCGCCCGGGAAGGGAGTCGGCGCCGGGCGCGCGACCGACGGGCACGTCACCCATCTCCATCGGGGGGATCGCGCCGCGCTCGCCGCCGTTCTCGCTCTCGGCGATCTCGATCTCGGAGAGTTGGTCCGGACGGAACTCGAACTCGATCGCCGCGGTCTCTGCCGACTCGAAGGCGTCCGCGAAGCCGCCCGTCCGACGGGGCGAGACGCCGCCGATCCGTATCCGCGCCTCGTAGGCGCCCGCGCCGTCGAGCGGGTAGTTGTCGCCGTAGTGCATCCCCATCTGCTGGGAGAGCATCGGATAGGCGACCTCCTGGGAGACGAGCCCGTCCCCGTTTCGGATCTCGATCGACAGTCCGGAGTCGATCGGGAGGGCCATCCCGGTCTCGGTGTCCCACAGCGACGCCATCAGGTGGACGTCGTCGTCGGCCTCGACGACCGTCTTCGACTTTTCGACTCCCGTCAGCGTCCAGAAGCGGTGCGGGTAGGAGTAGGTGAGCGCGACGCCGTACCGGCCGGCGGTCGCCGTCCCGTACATTCCCATCCCCTCGGTGACCGCCGGGACGTAGACCGCGTCGGGGCGGTCCTCCGCCAGCGGCGGGTCCCGCCAGAGGGACTGTCGCTGGAACCCCAGCGTCTCGAGACAGCCGGCGGTCCCGAGCAGTCCGCCGGCCGCGACGCTCCCGAGGAACGCGCGCCGGGTCCTCCCCGAGTGGGTCCGCGTCGGAGGTGAAGGTGCCATCGTCTCTCCCGAACTTGCGGCTCGACGGTGATGACCGTTCCGAAGGTCGAGCGAACGATCGCGTCGAGCGAGCGATCGCATCGAGCCCTTCACCGCACGTCCTCGCGCGTGAGCCACTCGTACTCCGCGTCGGCGTGTTTCCGCTCCTCCTCGCGGATCTCCCCGTAGTTGGCGATCAGATCCGTCGTCGAGACGACGCCGACGACGTCGATGCCGTCGACGACGACGAGGCGGTGGACGTCGTTCTCGCGCATCTTTCGGGCCGCGCGCCGGAGCGAGGCCGAGGGACCGATCGTGACGAGCGGCGCGCTGGCCGCGTGCCTGACGTCGATCGACGACAGCGGTTCGTCCGTCCGGTGCGTCGCTTCGAGCACGTCGCGCTCGGTGACGATGCCCCCCGGCGCGCCGTCGTCGGTGACGACCGCGCTCCCGACGTCGGCGTCGAGCATCCGGTCGACGGCCGCCGCGAGCGAGGCGTTGAGGTCGACAGTCACGACCGACGAGGAGCAGATGTCGCTGACGCGCATTGGATACCACCTCAAGTGCGAGGAATATATATTCGGTCGTGACAGTCGTGAACGGACGTGAAATCGAATCCATCAGCCGTGGGTAATAGTGGGTAAGATCTATCTACGGCGGGTCCGAAGACGAACTACGATGAAAGTGACTGCCAAAGACCTTCGAACGAAGGAGACGGACGACCGGGGGCGAATTTACCTCGGAACGGAGTACGCGAACAAGCGCGTCACCGTCGCCGTCGTAGAGGTCGATTCAGATCGACCGGACGCCGAGGAACTCGCGACAGCGTATCAGGAGGCGTCCGAGAGCGCCCAGGAACTCGCCGAAGAGTGGGACGAGACTTCGACCGAAGCGTGGGGCGAACTGAGCGATGGATGAGGGACCGACGGTACGGCGGGGAGACGTCGTCATCGTCCGACTCCATCCTGCAGAAGGTCACGAGCTCAAAAAAACGCGTCCGGCCGTGGTCGTACAGAACGATATCGGGAACGCGAACTCCGCTACGACGATCATCGCTCCCGCAACGGGGACGTATAGGGACTACCCGTTCGAGGTACAGATAGAAGCGGCGAGTTCACCGTTCGAGAAGGACTCGTCAGTTCGGCTTGATCAGATTCGAACCGTTTCGGTGGAAAACCGAATCCACTCGGTCGTCGGATCGCTCGATGCCGGACCAATGCGGGAGATAGACGAGGCGTTGAAATTGAGCCTCGGTCTCGATTGACCGAGTTGGCGACTCGTACTGCCGGACAGAACTATGGGAATCGTACCGGCACCCTCGGGGTGCCGAATTGTCCCGCGGACTTCTATCCGGCAGTATCAGAGATCGCTACAGGAAGTCCTCGACGTACTCGGCGACCTCGTTCGGCGTGTCGCCGACGGGGACGCCCGCGTCGTTGAGTGCGTCGATCTTCGACTCGGCGGTTCCCGTTCCGGAGCCGGAGACGATGGCGCCGGCGTGGCCCATCCGCTTGCCCGGCGGCGCGGTGCGGCCGGCGATGAAGCCCGCGACGGGCGTGTCCATGTTCTGCGCGATGAACTGCGCGGCCTGCTCTTCGTCCTCGCCGCCGATCTCGCCGCACATCACGACCGCCTTCGTATCCTTGTCGGCCTCGAACGCCTCCAGCGCGTCGACGAACGACGTCCCGATGATCGGGTCGCCGCCGATGCCGATGGCGGTGGTCTGACCGAGCCCTCTTTCAGTCAAATTCGAGACGACCTGGTAGGTCAGCGTCCCCGAGCGGGAGACGAGGCCCACCTCTCCCGACTCGAAGATGTTGCCGGGCAGGATTCCCAACTTCGCCTCGCCGGGCGTGATGATCCCGGGGCAGTTCGGGCCGATGAGGCGGGTGTCGGTCTCGGAGAGGCGCTTGTTCACTTTCGCCATGTCCTGGGTCGGGATCCCCTCCGTGATCGCGACCACGAGGTCGAGGTCGGTGTCGAGCGCCTCGAAGATCGCGTCGCCGGCGAACGCCGGCGGGACGAAGATCACGGAGGCGTCGGCGTCCTCGGCCTCGACGGCCCCGTCGACGGTGTCGTAGACGGGGACGCCGGCGACCTTCTGGCCGCCCTTGCCGGGGACCGCGCCCGCGACGACGTTGGTGCCGTACTCGATCATCTGCTCGGTGTGGAACTTGCCCTCCCCACCGGTGATTCCCTGTACCACGACGCGCGTGTCGTCGTCGACGAAGATGCTCATTGGGATGCCTCCTGTGCGTTCTCGACCGCTCGCTGTACCGCGTCCTCCAGCGTCGCCTCGACGTCGACGAGGTCGGTGTTGAGGATCTCCATTCCCTCCTCGGCGTTCGTGCCGGCGAGCCGGACGACGACCTTCTTCGGGATCTCCTCGAAGGATTCAAGCGCCTCGTTGATCCCCTTCGCGACCTCGTCGCCGCGGGTGATGCCGCCGAAGATGTTGAAGACGACCGCGTCGACGTTCTCGTCGGAGAAGACCATGTCCAGCGCGTTCGCGACGCGCTCGGCCTTCGCGCCGCCGCCGATGTCGAGGAAGTTCGCGGGCTGACCGCCGAAGTGATCGACGAGGTCGAGCGTCGTCATCACGAGGCCCGCGCCGTTGCCGATGATTCCCACGTTTCCCGAGAGGCGGACGTAGTCGAAGCCGTACTCGTTGGCCTTCGCCTCGAGGTCGTCGGCGGCGGCCTCGTCTTCCATCTCCGCGAGGTCGGGCTGACGGAACAGCGCGTCCTCGTCGATGTTCATCACGGCGTCGGCCGCGACGACCTCTCGATCCGACGTGATCATCACGGGGTTGATCTCGATCTCGGAGGCGTCTTTCGACTCGTAGAGGTCGTAGAGCGTCGAGAGGATCGACGCGACGTCGCCGGCGACGTCGCCGGGGATCCCGGCGTCGTAGACGACCTTTCGCGCCTGGTAGGGGTGCAGACCGAACGCGGGGTCGATGTGCTCGCGGGCGATCGCTTCCGGCGTCTCCTCGGCGACGGACTCGATGTCGACGCCGCCTTCGGTCGAGACCATCGCGACGGGCTCGCCCTCGCCGCGGTCCATCGTGATTCCCACGTAGAGTTCGTTCTCGAAGTCGACGCCCGCCTCGACGAGGACCTTCTCGACGGTGTAGCCCTTGAGGTCCATCCCGAGGATCTCGTCGGCGTACTGTCGGGCCTCCTCCTCGCTGGTCGCGATCTTGATGCCGCCGGCCTTCCCGCGGCCGCCGACGTGTACCTGTGCCTTGATCGCCGCCGGGAAGCCGATCTCCGAGACGGCCTCGACGACCTCCTCGACGGTCGTCGCGAGGTGCGACTCGGGGACGGGTACCCCGGCATCGGCGAAGACGCCCTTCGCCTGATATTCGTGTAAGCGCATCGTCCGAGAGAGGGGTACGTATCCGCATAAAGCCCGTCGATATCGTTTCCGCAACTCGGCGGAGTTCGTCCGTGAGCGGCGGACTCACTCGAATTCGAATGCACCCGACGCGAGGGCTCGTTCGCTTCGGCGTCTTTTATCACCCTCCGCACGGAACCTCGTCTCGATGCGCGCAGCCAGATTCCACGAGCACGGCGGCCCCGAGGTACTGACGGTCGACGAGGTCGACGACCCCGACCCCGATCACGGACAGGTACTCGTCGACGTCGAGGCCGCGGCGGTGAACCCGGTGGACACGTACTTCCGCGAGGGCGAGTACCCCGTCCCGCACCTGCCGTTCGTCGGCGGATCGGACGTCGCCGGCACCGTCGCGGCCGTCGGTGACGGGGTCGAGCACTTCGCGGTCGGCGACCGCGTGTTCGGCACGGGACTCGGCAACGGGATGCCCGGATCGTACGCCGAGCGCGTCGCCGCGCCCGCGGACTTCCTCGCACACCTCCCCGAGGGGGTCGCCTTCGACGACGCCGCGGCGCTCGCGCTCGTCGGGACGACGGCCTGGCAGGGGCTCGTCCACCACGCCGCCGCCGAACCCGCCGAGACGGTGCTGGTCCACGGCGGCAGCGGCGGCGTCGGCCACGTCGCGATCCAGCTCGCGGAGACGATGGGCGCACGCGTCCACGCGACCGCCTCGCCCGATCACGCCGACGAACTCGAGTCGCTCGGAGCGGACGCGGTCTTCGACTACGCCCGCGAGGACCTCGCGGACGCCGTCGTCGACGCCGGCGGCGCGGACGTGATCGTCGACCTGCATATGGACCAGTACCTCCAGTTCAACGCGGACGTCGCGAACGCCGGCGCGCGCGTGATCGGCATCGGCAACGACACTTCGAGCGGGGGATTCACCGACATCGGCGTCACGAAGGGCAAGGAGGTCCGGTACCAGTTCATGTCGATGTACAACGCCGACGACATCGGTGCGGTGCTCGCTCGACTGGCGGACCTCGCCGTCCGCGACGAGATCGCGCCCGTGATCCACGAGACGTACGGCCTCGGAGAGATCGGCGAGGCCCAGCGCGCCGTCCTGGAGGACAGCTTCGTCGGGAAGCTCGTGGTGACGCCGTAGGGAACCTCGGATTCGAGAGCGCGCCGCCCACAGCAACGCCACGATGGGAACCAGGAGGAAGGGCCCGAAGACGACGGCGACTCCGGTCGCTGTCGCGCAGCCGATCCCGCGGCGTGAGAACCGGTCCGATCGGCCACGTCGGAAAGACCAGCGACTGGAGGCCGACAACGAGCATCGCCGTCGGAACGATCGATCTGCCTGCCCCCTTCACGAATGAACAAAAATGTCACTCCAGAGCCGGTCGTGTACATTTCTCTCGCGATATTCGGCCGATAATCGCGTGTCTTATCACTCGCCCGGCGACTACGCCGACGTAGTATGAGTCAACGAGAGACGTGGGCGACGCGCGCGGGGTTCATCCTCGCCGCCGTCGGCTCGGCAGTGGGGCTCGGTAACATCTGGCAGTTCCCCTTCAAGACCTCCGAGTACGGCGGGGCGACGTTCCTCGTCGTCTACCTGGTCGCCGCGATCGGAATCGGCCTGCCGGCGATGCTCGCGGAGTTCGTCGTCGGACGGAAGAGCAACCTGAACGCCATCGGCGCGTTCGAGAAACTGGGATTCCGCAACTGGAAGTGGGTCGGCGTCCTCGGCGTCGGCACCGGCTTCTGGATCCTGTCGTACTACAGCGTCGTCGGCGGGTGGGTCCTCCGCTATATGGGCGGCAGCGTCACCGGCGCGTACTTCGCCGACCCGGCCGCCTACTTCGGCCAGGTCTCGGCCGGCCTCGACGCCCTCGCGCTCCACGCGCTGTTTATGATCCTCGTCGTCGCCATCGTCGCCGGCGGCGTCGAAGACGGGATCGAGAAGGCGACGAAGCTGATGGTTCCGAGCATCGTCGTCATCCTGGGAGTCCTCGCCGTCTGGGTGTTCACCCTCCCCGGCGCGAGTCCCGGGTACAGCTACTTCCTCTCGCCGGACCTCTCACAACTCAGCCTGAGCGTCTCCTTCGACCCGCTGCCCTCCTTTAGCGGCCCGCTCACGGATATCATCCCCTTCGCCGTGAGCCAGGCGTTCTTCTCGCTGTCGCTCGGGATGGGCGCGATGATCACCTACGCCTCCTACGTCGGCGAGGATCAGAGCCTCTTCGGCGACAGCATCACCGTCGTCGTGTTCAACAGCGCGGTCGGCATCCTCGCCGGGCTCGTGGTCATTCCGCTCCTGTTCGTGCAGGGGATCGAACCCGGCAGCGGCGGCGCGGGCGCGCTGTTCGTCAGCCTCGCGACGGCGTTCGCGGAACTCCCGGCCGGCCGCGTCGTCGGCGTCGTCTTCTTCGGCGTCGTCCTCATCGCGGCGCTGTCGTCGGCGATCAGCCTGCTCGAAGTGGTCGTCTCCTACGCCGTCGACAACTACGGCGCGCGCCGCCCGCAGATCGCCGCCGCGCTCGGCGGGCTCATCTTCCTGCTCGGGATCCCCTCGGCGCTGGACACCGCCTGGCTCGGCTGGTTCGACACCCTCGCCTACCAGCTCCTGCTCCCGGTGTCGGTCCTCGGCGTCCTCGTCTTCATCGGCTGGGTGTTCGGCCGCCCCGCCGTCGACGAACTCCTCAACGGCTCCTCGCTGGGCGGTGGCGTCGGTATGACGTGGCTGTGGCTCGTCCGGACGGTCGTCGTCCTCGGCGTGGTGCTCACCCTCGCCCTCGGCGTACAGACGCTGTTCTTCGCGGAGAACCCGGCGATCGTTCCGCCGCTGTAGGCGGGCCTCGATCGCTTTTCTCGATCCGTTCGCCGAGAGCGTCGCCGCTGCGCCGAGCGGCCATCGGTCAGTCCGGATTCTCGCTGTCGTCGGTCAGTCCGGGTTCTCGCTGTCGTCGATCATCGACGAGGCGATGAGCCGCCTGATCCCGCGTCGAAGGAGACCGCTGGCCGCCGGTTGAGAGATGTCCAGGTCGCCGGCGACCTCGCTGAGGGACGCGTCCCGCGGTTCTTCGAAGTACCCCGACTCGAAGGCGACGAGCAGCGCTTCTCGCTGACTATCGGTCAACCCGGCGTCCGCGTTCCCTAATCCGGCGTATTCGTTCAGGCGCAGTAAGTCGATGTCGACGTCGTTCCGTCGGGCGTAGTCCCAGAGGTGGACCAGATCCGTTCTGTCGGGCATCCACACCGTGAGGGTCCACGCGCTCCCGTCGTTCTCCATATCGAGGATGACGCCGTTCGCGGCCGAAATCACCGGGGAGAGAATCTTCGCCTCGTCGGTGTACTCGAAGCTGTAGATCGCCTTCTCGTCTCTCGTCTCGATGACCCGTTCGAACTCGCCGACGGTACGATCCTTCCGTAACCCGTCCTCGAACCGGGGGAAATCCGACGACTCGATGTGATAGAAGAACTTCCCCGACGTCGGGTCAGTCCCCGCTTCCGACACCGACTTGACTTTCGAACTCGGGTCGTGAGTGACCGTCTCTGTGAGCACGATGTCCGGGTGCTCAACTCGGACGACCGCTTTGATATCGGTCATTGTTCTGTGAGGGAGGAGTGTCAGCGTGCGAAACCGTACGATTGGAGTCTTTTAGATGCTTGATGAAAATCCATACTGCGGTACTTGCTACCGGTGTTGTCACGGTGGCTACGAGGTGGCTTAACTGAGTCGGTCGGTCGCAATTTCCGGATGTCCGTCGTCCGTCGGACCCGTCCTCGGAGGAACGACTCTCATAATGATTACTCCTCCATCTCGTCTCCGGCGTGGATCTTGGCCTGTTCGCGAGCGCTGGGGTTGGCCGACTCTTTGAACGGGACCTTCGCCAGCGTGGCGTAGACGGGTTCGCCGGGCACCTCGGCGTACTCGTCCGGGAGGTGCACCTCGAACTCCAAGTCGACGTCCGCGTCGTATATCGAGTCGTCGAGCGGAACGTCGGTCGCGGCCTGCAGTTTCTCCGCCGGCACGAATCCGAGGCCGATGTTGGCCTCGAGGTCCGGGTTCCACCCCGCCGACGTCAGGTAGCCGCATTCGTCGCCCGTCTCCGGGTCCGAGATGAGCCAGTAGTCCGAGGCCCACTCCAGGACCGGGTCGCCCGCCATCTTCAGACCGACCAGTTTGTGCGTGAACGGGAACTCGCCGTTTTCGATGGCCTCCTTCTGGCGTTCCAGTTCGGCCTTGCCGACGTAGTCCGCGTCCTTGTCGTCGGGGACCTGATACCCGAGGTTGACCTGGAACGGCGACGTCTCGTGGTCCATGTCCTGTCCCAACGACAGGATTCCCGCGGCGATCCGTCGACGACCGTTTACCGGCCCCGCGGCGCCGCCGTGGTCTTTGACCGTTTCGAGCACCGGGTTCCACACCGCTTCGGCGTTCTCCGTCGCCTCACGGACGTATATCTCGAACCCCGCCTCTCCGGAGAAGCCCGTCTGGCTCACCAACACCGGGACGTCGTCGATAGTCGCCTCCAGCAGTCCGTAGTACGGAACGTCTTCGACCGCGGCATCGATGAGCGACTCGATCACGTCGGGCGATTTCGGGCCCTGAACCTGCATCGGCGAGACGTCGATCTCGTCGATGTCGACCTCGAAGTCGTTTCCGACCGTGACCCCTTGCAACCACTGCAGCAGGTCCGAGTCGGCGATGGAGAACCAGAACTCGTCGTCGTCGGGCCGTAACAGGACGAAGTCGTTGAGGATCCCGCCGTCGTAGTTGCAGCAGATGGCGTACTTGCCGCGCATCGGCTCGATGTCGGTCGCGTCCCGCGTGATGACGTAGTCGACGAACGCCTCGGCGTCGGGTCCCTCGACGCGAATCTGGCGCTCGACCGCGACGTCCCACAGCGCCACGTGGTTGACCAGCAGTTCGTACTCGGCTTCCGAACCGCCGTCTTCGGGATCGATGTACGCCCGAGGGTGGTACATATGGTTGTACACCGTCGCCTCGTGACAGCCTTCCTCGACGGAGAGGTGCCAGAACGGGGACTTCCTGGCCCGGGTCGAGATCACGAGGTCGACGTCTGCGTCGCCCGTTTGACGCAGATTCCTGGGAACGGTGCGGTCCGATTGGTCGACGCTGGGGTGGTTCGGGTGGGGGTTGTCTCCCGACATCAGCGATCTATCTCCGCGGTCCAACGTGGTGGTTGAACAGCGACGACCAGACACGCTCGAACCGATCGGCGACGACCGATATGCGGTCCCCCGCGGGGAGGTAGAATTTCGTTTCGGTCGCTCTGCCTCGACTGTCGGGACGGGTTCTCTGTGGCATACGGGTGAACGGAGGACCCGTACCTGCATTGCTCTGTAGCTTAAGCGTATAACCTCCTTATAACCGGGCGGGAAAGATCTCGCGTAGTCCCGCCTCCGTCTGCGCGTTACAGTCCCCTGGTGAGACGACAGCTCATCCGTTTACAGGCGGTCGAGGGGAGTTCCCGGGGCTTGATCGCGGGGCGATTCACGAGGGGCGCTCTCCCCGGCACTGCTCGATGACGTCGCCGACGACGTCGCGGTCGGCCGCGATGAGGTACCGCCGCCCCTCGACCAGTTTGGTCGAGTGCTGGACGGCGACGTGGCCGCCGGACTCGGCGATGACCACGGAGCCCTCGGGCAGCGCGTCGGCGACCACCTCACCCGCCGCGGGCGCGTCGTAGTCGATCCGGACGTCCAGCACTTCGAGTTCGCCGGTGACCTCCTCGATCGTTCGGACGTCGCTCCCGGTGAGCGCGTTGACCGCCGCACGGATGCTGGCGCGCTCGGGGAAGTACACCTCGTCGACGTACTCGTCGTACTCGTCGCCGGCGCGGTCCTCGATCCGAGCGACGGTTCGAAGCCCCGTGGCGTACCGCTTCGCGGCCATACAGACGACGAGGTTCGTGTCCTCCTTATCGGTGAGCGCGCCGACGACGCCCGTCCGCTCGGTGATGGCGTCTTCGAGCACCGAGGGCTTCGTCGCGTCGCCCCGGACGACTTCGACGTCGTCGCTCTCGAATCCGCCGGTCGGATCGGGATCGATAACGGTGACCGACCGACCGCGGTCGGCGAAGTGTTCTGCGACTCTGTGTCCGACGCGTCCGCTCCCCGCGATCACGACGTGCTCTGTGTCAGTCATATACGTTCATTATAGTAGCATCAAATAAGCGTCACCCCGGCCCACTGGTGGGTTTCAAGAGGGCGACCGCTGCGGGACGGTACGGGAGCAGCGACGCCTGCCCACGCTTCGTGAGAACCGCTGCTTCCACGGGTCCAGCGCCGGTCCGCGTGCGTGGCCCGACGATCCCCGAATCCCTCACGAACGTCCGTTGTATCGGCCATTTGAGAGAGATGCGGTCCGAAAGCCACTTACTCGCGAGCGGTGGACTGAGAACCAATGACACGAGAGACGTGGGCGACGCGCGCGGGGTTCATCCTCGCCGCCGCGGGCTCGGCGGTCGGCCTCGGGAACATCTGGCGCTTCCCGTGGGTGACGGCGGACAACGGCGGGAGCGCTTTTCTATTAGTCTACCTCGGTATCGTCCTGCTGGTCGGCGTCCCCGGCCTGCTCGGGGAGTTCGTCGTCGGCCGACGCGGAAAGAAGAGCCCGGTGGGCGCGCTTCGAGACCTCTCGGGGTCGCGCGCGTGGGGGCTCTGGGGCGTCTTCTACGTCGTCACGGCCATCGCGCTGATCTCGTTTTACAGCGTCGTCGGCGGGTGGATCCTCCGGTACTTCGGCGAGAGCGCGCTGGGTCTCGCGGGCGCTCGGCCCGCGTACTTCACCGCGCCGGGCGAGTACTTCGGCGGGGCCGCCGCCGGCCTCGACGCGCTCGGCTTTCACCTGCTGTTTCTCGGGCTGACGGCGCTCGTCGTCTACGCGGGCGTCCGCCGCGGGATCGAACTGGGAACGAAGGTGATGATGCCGGCGGTGCTCGCGCTGCTCGTCGGCCTCGCGGTCTGGGCCGGCACGCGACCGGGCGCGGCCGAGGCGTACGCGTTCTACCTCCGCTTCGACCTCGCGACCGTCCGTGCGAACTTCTTCGACGTGCTCGCCCCCGCGGCCGGGCAGGCGCTCTTTACCCTCTCGCTCGGCGCGGGGACGATGATCACCTACGCCTCCTACATCGACGAGGACCGCTCGCTGCCGTTCGACGGGACGGTCATCGCGGTGCTGAACACGCTCGTGGGCGTGCTCGCCGGCCTCGTCGTCTTTCCCCTCCTGTTCTCGCTCGGCGTCGATCCCTCCCAGACCGCACCGGGACCGGGCGCGCTGTTCGTCGGCCTCGCCGGCGCGTTCTCGCAGTTGCCCGCGGGCGCGCTCGTCGCGACGGCGTTCTTCGGCGTCGTCGTCCTCGCGGCCCTGTCCTCCTCGATCAGTATGCTCGAAATTCCGGTCTCGTTCCTCGTCGACGAGTACGGCCTCTCCCGGCAGCGCGCGGTGGCGCTCGTCACGACCGCCGTCGTGGTGACCGGCGGTGTCTGTGCGATCAACCCGACCGTCGCCGGGACTGCCGTGTTCGGATTCGTCGCGGGCCCGCTCGTGGATACGCTCTTGACCGCCGGACTGACCGCGGTGCTCGTCTTCGTCGGATGGGTGATGGGTCGCGACGCCGTCGCGGAGTTCCGCTCCGGGGCCGGCGGCTTCTCCGCCGCGCTGGCGACGCCGTGGCTCCTGGCGGCCGGCGTTGCGCTCCCGATCTTCCTGCTTTTCACGCTGCTGACGACGTTCGGCGTCGACGCCAGTCTCGGCTTCTGGCCGACGGTGCTCGTCGCCGTCCTCGCCGGCGCCGTCGCGTTCGTCGGACTCCGGACCGAGCGGTCGCTGGTCTGAGCGGTCGCTAGTCCGAGCGGTCGCCCGTTTCTGACTGCGCTCGAAAAAACGATCAGCTCACGGCCCGAGCGAAATCGTCCGCCGACGGATCGACCCACAGCTCGGACAGATGTGTCGGTACTGCACCACCCCTCCGGTGGTCACCGCCTGCCACTCGCCGTCGGCGTCGTCGTAGCCGCACTTCGGACAGACCAGGTCGACCTCGTTGTACTGGTTCCGAAGCCGCTCGAACGGGGACCGGTTCGTGCTCGCCATTGTGCTACTGACTACCACACGACGCTAGGCAATAAATATAATTATTGATTGTTTATGTATCGCACCCCCTACGCGCCAACTATCGACGATCGACGAACCTATCTTTATTGGATTGCGGAAACCCTTTTGCCTCCCGTCGGTACGTACGGGACGATGATCGGAGGTGGTCCGACGTGACGATGGAGGACCGAATCGAGGAGCTGCGCGAGAAGCGCGAGCGCGCGCTGAAGGGCGGCGGCCAGGAACGCATCGACGCCCAGCACGAGAAGGGGAAGATGACCGCCCGCGAGCGCATCGACTACTTCCTCGACGAGGGGACTTTCAGAGAGATCGACCAGCTCCGGACCCACCGGAACCACAACTTCGGGATGGAGGAGAAACAGCTCCCCGGCGACGGCGTCGTGACCGGCTACGGCGAGGTGGACGGACGGAAGACGTTCGTCTTCGCCCACGACTTCACCGTCTTCGGGGGCTCGCTCGGCGAGGTGCTCGCCGAGAAGATCACGAAGGTGATGGACAGAGCCGTCGAGGTGGGCGCGCCGGTCGTCGGCCTCAACGACTCCGCCGGCGCGCGGATCCAGGAGGGCGTCCAGTCGCTCGCCGGCTTCGGCGAGATCTTCCGTCGGAACACGGAGGCGTCGGGCGTCGTCCCGCAGATCTCGGCGATCATGGGCCCCTGCGCCGGCGGCGCGGTCTACTCGCCGGCTCTCACCGACTTCACGTTCATGGTGAAGGACACGAGCCACATGTTCATCACCGGCCCCGACGTGATCAAGACCGTGACCGGAGAGGAGGTGAGCTTCGAGGAACTCGGCGGCGCGGTCACCCACGCCGCCACCTCGGGGGTCGCCCAGTTCGCCTGCGAGAGTGAAGAAGAGGCGCTCGACGACATCCGACGGCTGCTCTCGTATCTCCCGCCGAACAACGTCGAGGACCCGCCCCGCGTCGAACCGTGGGACGACCCCGAACGCGCCGACGAGTCGCTGAACTCCGTCGTACCTGACGAGCCCCGAAAGCCCTACGATATGCACGACGTGTTCGCGGGCGTCCTCGACGAGGGCTCCTTTTTCGAGGTCCACGAGGGCTTCGCGAAGAACGTCCTCGTCGGCTTCGCCCGACTGGACGGCCACTCCGTCGGCGTCGTCGCCAACCAGCCCCGCGTCAACGCCGGCACGCTCGACATCGAAGCCTCCGAGAAGGCCGCCCGCTTCGTCCGCATCTGCGACTCGTTCAACGTGCCCATCGTCACCTTCGTCGACGTCCCCGGCTTCCTCCCCGGCACCGACCAGGAGCACGAAGGGATCATCCGCCACGGCGCGAAACTGCTGTACGCCTACTCGGAGGCGACCGTCCCGCTTCTGACGGTCATCACCCGGAAGGCCTACGGCGGCGCCTACGACGTGATGGCCTCGAAGCACCTCGGAGCGGACGTCAACTACGCGTGGCCGACCGCCGAGATCGCGGTGATGGGCCCGCAGGGCGCGGTCAACATCCTCTACAGCGACGAACTCGCCGCCGCCGAGGACCCCGAGGAGCGACGCGACGAACTGATCGAGGAGTACCGCGAGGAGTTCGCGAACCCCTACACGGCGGCGGATCGCGGCTTCGTCGACGCCGTCATCGAGCCGCCGGAGACCCGCTCGCGGCTCGTCTCCGATCTGGAGATGCTCCGCTCGAAGCGCGAGTCACTGCCCGAGAAGAAACACGGGAACCTCCCGATCTGATCGACGATGGGAGCCGAAACCGATCCCGACGGCGGCGTCACTCAATCCGATCGATCCGACGGCGTCTCCGAATCCGACCGCGTCACCGACCGGCTGTCGATCCCCGACGACGCCACCGACGAGGAGGCCGCGGCCATCGCCGCCGCGGTCGCGGCCCACGTCGCCGACGGCGAGCGCGCGGCGGCGGCTGCGGCGGCCGCGACGGCCCGGTCGGTACCGACGTGGAACGGCGAGAAGTGGACGTTCGCGGGCCGCGTGGCCGCGTCGAGCGGCCGTCGCGTCCGGCGCGTCCCCGACGGCGCACCGCGCGAGAAGTGGACGGCCGCGGCGCGTGCGGACCGGTTTTAATATTCGATTCGCCACAGTCGACGCTGCCGAACGCGGGTCCGAACTGTCGCGACGTCGACGGCTCCGAGGAGAATTTACGCCGAGGAGGAGGACTGGTTGCCGCCGCTCTTCTTGCGCGTGATGTAACCCGCGATCCGGTTTCGGACGCCCTTCGATTCGACGTTCGTGAGCGTCGAGACGCTCTCTTTGTTCGTCTCGAAGTCCGTGTTGAACGCGTCCGGATACTTCTCTAAGAGCAGCTTCCCCAGCTGTTTGACGTACTTGGGTTTGATCGCCATACCCGTCTCTTCCGTCAGCGCGCACTAAAACGATTCGTTCCGGACCGGCGCGAGCGCGTCGCGCCCGCTCGTCGGCCTCGGTCTACGGCGACCGACCGAGTCGCTCGTCGAGGATCAGTCGCGTCTTCGTGTTCTTGACCTCGTCGAGCTCGCGCGCGCGGGTGATGAGCTGGTTCACCGCGCGCGTGTCGGCGGCGTCGACGACGAGGACGACGTCCTCCTCGCCGGAGACCTGCCAGACGAAGTCGACCTGGTCCCACTCGGTCATCTGTTCTGTGATCTCTGTGGTGTCGACGTCGACTTTCACCGACACCTCGATCATCGCCTTGATGTTCCCGGTCCGCGTGGAGACGGTGAACCGCTCGATGACCCCCTCCTCGGTCAACCGCTCGACGCGGTTCCTGACCGTCCCTTCGGAGGTCCCCACCTGCGAGGCGATCTCCGTGTACGGGGTCCGAGCGTCTCGCCGCAGGATGTCGAGGATCTGCCGGTCGAGGTCGTCCATAGCGGCCCAACGACCTCCGTGGGCTTACCGATTACGAAAATCGTAACTGAGCTACGAAAGCAACACTTATGCCCCCGGATCACGTGCGTTTCTCGTAATGTCGGACGCCTATCTGGCCCTGGAGGACGGCCGCGTGATCGAGGCTCGCGGTCGCGCTTCGGGACGGACCCGCGGCGAGTTAGTGTTCACGACCGCCTACACCGGCTACGAGGAGAGCCTGACGGACCCCTCCTACGAGGAGCAGGTCCTCACGTTCTCCTACCCGCTCATCGGCAACTACGGCGTCCGAGAGGAGCGGTTCGAGTCCGACCGCGTCCACCCGCGTGCGGCGATCGCCCACGAGTTCACCGAGGACGTCGTCGAGTGGTTAGAAGAGGAAAACGTCCCCGCGATCGATCACATCGACACCCGCGACCTCGTCACCTCCATTCGCGAGGAGGGGGCGATGAAGTGCGGCATCGCGGTCGGCGAGGACGTCACCCCCGAGGACGCGAAGGCCGAACTCGAAGAGTGCAAGGGGATGAGCGAGCACGTCGACATCGGCAAGCGCGTCACGACCGTCGAACACACCACCTACGGCGACGGCGGCGCGGACGTCGCGCTCGTCGACTGCGGCGCGAAGATGTCGATCGTCGAGTCGCTCGTCGAGCGCGACGCGACGGTCCACGTGCTTCCCTACGACACGACCCCCGAAGAACTCGCCGCGGTCGATCCCGATCTGCTCTTCATCTCGAACGGCCCGGGCGACCCGGCGAACTTCGAGGCCGCACAGGAACTCGTCGAGGAGTACGTCGGCGAGGTGCCCATCGCGGGCATCTGTCTCGGCCAGCAGGTCGTCGCGCGCGCTCTCGGCGGCACCACCGAGAAGATGGACTTCGGCCACCGCGGGGTCAACCAGCCCGTCCGCGACCTCGACTCGGGGAAGGTCGTGATGACCACGCAGAACCACGGCTACACCGTCGGCGAACCCGGCGACGAACTCGACGTCAAGCAGGTCAACGTCAACGACGGCACCGCCGAGGGCCTCGCGAACGACGAACTCGACGTCATCACCCGCCAGTACCACCCCGAGGCACACCCCGGCCCGCACGACTCGCTCGGCTTCTTCGACGACGTCCTCGCGATGACGAGCGAGAGCCACCACGTCGTCGCCGACGACTGACACTGATTGCTCTCGTCTCTCACCGCCGAGCGCTGTCGGCGGGGTGGCGCTCGGCGGTGAAAAGTGAGAGTAATCAGTATGAACCCGTCGCGTTGCGACCGCAGTTCTGACACCGATACGTCGCGTTCGAGCGGGTCCGACGCCGCTCTCCGCCTTTTTCACCGCCGACGGGCACGAACAATACCCACGGATTTATGATCGAACGGGCGGAGAACGGATCTATGAGCCAACCGGAGATCGTCCAGGCCGACCTCGCCGACGAGGACGTGGTCGCGCGAGTCGACCTCGGCGGCGAGGACGAACTGTACGTGACGCCGACGCGGACCCTGCTCTATCGCGCCGAGGGGCTGCTCTCCGACGAGTCCGTCGAGGAGTACCCCCACGAGGCCGAGCGGATCACGGTCTCGGAGGGCCGCCGCAAGGCGAAGGTGACGCTCGATTACGGCCTCGACGGCGAGAAGACGATCTCGCTGCCGGCGAAGCGACTCGAACGCGCACTGCAGCCGATCGTCGAGGGCGTGCTCAAGGCCAACGGCGTCCTCGAGGCCGACGAACCGATGGAGCGGCTCTTCCGGTTCAGCGAACTCACCATCGCGATCGCGGGCGAGCGCGTCGTGCGCCACATCGGCGCGAACCTGTGGGACGAGGACTGCGAGACCTACCACTACGACGACGTGAGCGACCTCGACTTCGAGGACGGCAGCGTCGCCACCTCCGTCGTCCTGACGGTGAACGGCCGACAGGAACGGTTCAAGGCCCCGAACGACGAGGCCCGGGCGGTCCGCGCCGCCCTGGAGACCTCGCTTCTCTCCCACTGGGAGGTCAATTCGGTCGAGGAACTCCGCGCCGCCGCCGAGCCCGACGAGGACGAGCCGGAGGAGGCGGCCGACGACGCGCAGGGACGGGACGTCTCCTTCGGCGACGGCCCCGACCCGCTGATCGCCGACCCCGCCGAGCCCGAGGAGCTGCCGGAGAACGCGACGCGTTCGGACGACGGAGGCGAGAGCGAAGCCGAATCGACGGCCGGAACACCCGACGCCGTCGCCCGGCAGGTCGAGCGACCGACGGACGCGGAGGCCGAGGCCGACCCGCTCTCGGAGGGACAGACGAGGGGGAGTGGCCCGGAGGAGACGTCGAGAACGGAGTCCGAACCCGCGTCGAGAAACGGGTCGGAACCGACACCTGGAGACGGGCCGAGAGCGGCATCGGAGGGCGAGCCGCAGCGGAAGAACGAGCCGATCAGCGGAGCGGGCGCCGACGGCACGAGGACCGATTCCGGCGACGCCGCGTCGTCGCAGTCGGGCGCCCCACGAGCGGCCGAGGAGGATCGGACGACGCCGGCCCCCGAGGCGACCGGGCCCGCCGCGGCCGACCAGGCTCGTGGGTCCCCCGAGGAGACGACCCACGACGAACGCTCGCGAGCGAGTGCGGAAGAGGCCGGGACGGGCGGGGAGCGGTCGGGGCCGGAGGAGACTCCGGCACAAAAGCGAGCGAACGCCGGTTTCGCGGGATCCGGGTTCGAGTCGGCGGCGCCCGCGGCCGACGAGCGGATCCTCGACGAACTCGCGGACCTCCGCGAGACGGTCGAGCGCCAGAACGCGGAGCTGCAGGCGCAGCGCGAACTGGTCGAACAGCTCATAGAAGAGCTCCGCCGCGGTCGGTGAGCGCGTCGGAGGCGGCCCCTCACTCCCGTCCGAGGACCTTCCGCACGCAGGAGGGCCCGAACGGGCCGAGTTCGCCGGACTCGAATCTGACGAAGTGTCCCGTCGAGAGGCCGGCCCCGCAGCGGCGGCACTCGTAGTCGCCCTCGCGTTCGACGACCTGGCGTTCGAACCGGACGAAGGTGCCGCCGCGTCGCGTCCGGAGTCGCCCCTCCTCGCGCTCGATGACGCCGCGAAGCTCCGCGGTGTCGAGGATCTCCCGTGTCAACGCGGGGTTCGTCGTCACCGACTCGATGCGGTCGACCGCCTCCGACAGCGACAGCGACTCCCGCTCTATGTGCGCCAGCAGGTCGACGCCGAGTTCGACGCGCTCGCTGCGGTCGAGTTCCGAGACGGGACGCGCGGCCTCGGCGCTCGGAACGTCGGAAACGTCTGTGTCGGCGTTCGGGTCGAGCGCGGTTTCGGCGTTCGGATCGCTCCCAGTTTCGGCGTTCGGTTCCGGTTCGGTTTCGGGATTCGGGTCGACCCCGGTTTCGCCGCTCGATTCCGGTCCCGGCCCGGCCTCGCCGTCCGCGTCGCTCTCGGCGTCACCGCCTTCGAACTCCGAGAGGTCCGGCTGTTCGTCGTCGGCCACGATCCGACCGGGTGTCCGCGCCACAGCGACAAAACAACTGTTATGCCCGCCCGAGAGCGAGGCGGAGACGACACGATGGATCGGTCACGCCTGCGGGCTCGCGTCGTCGCCGGCGCCGCGATCGCTCTCGTCGTCGCCGGCGCGCTCCTCGTCTCGCCCGACGCGGTGCTCTCGCGCGCGGCGTGGCTCGTGTCCGATCCGATTCGACTCGTCGCGGCGTCGGTCGTCCTCGCCGCGATCAGACCGCTGCTGGCGTGGCCGACGACGCTCCTGGCGGTGCTTCTGGGCTACGGACTCGGCCCGGCGGGGTTCCCGCTGGCGCTCGCGCTCGTCGCGCTCACGAGCGCCCCGCCGTTCCTCCTGGCGCGACGCTTCGGCCGCGGCGGCGGACTCGCAGACGCGGGCGAGGCGTTCGTCGACCGCGCCGGCGGGATCCGAAGCGTCGTCGCCAGCCGCCTGGTTCCCGCGCCCTCCGACGTCGTGAGCGTCGCCGCGGGCGTCGCCGGCGTCCGGCTCTCGACGTTCCTCGTGGGGACGGCTATCGGCGAGATCCCGTGGGTGCTCGCCGGCGTGCTCGCGGGAGCCTCCGCCGAGACGCTCGCCGCCGGCGACGTCGCGGGAGCGGCGGATCTCCGCCTCGTCGCGGCCGCGGGGATCGCGGCCGCGCTGGTGCTCGGGCCGACCGCGTACGGGTGGTATCTCGACCGGTCCGGAGGTGCCGACGCGGGGGACGCCCCCGACGGCGGTTCGTGAGTCGGCCGTCGACGGTGTGGGACCGAACCCCTCGGTCGGTGGGGGTCGACGGCCCCGCCGTCGTCGGACTTGCGAAGGTTTAAGAACGTCATCGGCCAACGGTGAGACGAGCCCGGGTGGCTTAGCTGGACATAGCGCCGCACTCATAGGGTTTCCTGAGATTCGGTGCGGTACGCCTTGGAAGCCTCCGCCGCTCCCCACGGGGCCCGCCGAGCCTCGGACCTGGGATATGCGGAGATCGTGGGTTCGGAGCCCACCCCGGGCACTCATCGGTTCGTCGTTTCTCTCGATGGCGAGAGCGTTCTCTGAGACCTTCTATACGAACCTAAAACGACACAAATATTAAATATAATATTAATTCATTGAGGTGAAACTTCGAAGCGAGGATGAGCACCGACGACCCTTCCCCCCATTCGGAGCACAGTAGCCGAGGACACCAGGAACACTACGAAGTCGAGGGACCGGGCTATCCGACGCCCGCCGCGATGCGAACCGAGGGCGGACGGGAGCAGACGGCGTACGTGATGGCCCCCCGAGTAGGGATGGAGGAGGACGGCCCGGACTTCGTCGGCGTCGTCGACCTCGACCCGGAATCCGACACGTACAGCGAACTCATCGACACCGTCGAGATGCCGAACAGGGGCGACGAACTCCACCACTTCGGCTGGAACGCCTGCTCGTCGTCCTGCCACGCCGAGGGACTGACTCGCCAGTACCTCGTCGTTCCCGGACAGCGCTCCTCGCGCATCCACGTCATCGACGCGGAGGACCCGCGCGACCCCGAGATGGTGAAGGTCATCGAACCCGAGGAGGTGTTCGCCCACGACCTCTCGGCTCCCCACACCGTCCACTGCGTCCCCGGCGGCAAGGTCGTCGTCAGTATGCTCGGCGACGCCGAGGGCGAACTCCCCGGCGGCTTCCTGCAGCTCGATCAGGAGGACTTCAGCATCGAGGGCCACTGGGAGGCCGATCGCGGCGAGATGGAGATGAACTACGACTACTGGTATCAGCCGCGTCACGACGTCCTGATCTCCAGCGAGTGGGCCGCGCCGAACACCTACTATCCGGGCTTCGACCTCGAAGACGTCGAAGAAGGCAAGTACGGAGACAGCATCCACGTCTGGGCCTGGGAGGACCGCGAGCACGTCCAGACCCTGGAGTTCGGCGAACGCGGTCGGATCCCGCTGGAAGTCCGGATGAGCCACAACCCCGAGGAGACGCAGGGCTACGTCGGCGCCGCGCTGTCCTCGAACATCATCCGCTTCTACGAGGAGGACGACGGCACGTGGGACTGGGACGTCGTCATCGACGAGGAACCCCGCGAACACGAAGACTGGGACATGCCCGTTCCGCCGCTGATCACCGACATCCTCCTGTCGCTCGACGACCAGTTCCTCTTCTTCTCGAACTGGCTCCACGGCGACGTGCGGATGTACGACGTGAGCGACTCGGCGAATCCCCGGCTGGTCGACCGGGTGTGGGCCGGCGGGCTGTTCGGCGACCGACAGGAGGTGAAGAACACCGAGATCCGCGGCGCACCGCAGATGCTGCAGCTCTCCCGCGACGGCCGGCGGCTCTACTGGACGACGTCGCTCTTCTCCTCGTGGGACAACCAGTTCTTCCCCGACATCGCCGAGGATGGATCGCTGATGCTGAAGGCGGACGTCTACCCCGACGAGGGGCGAATGGAGCTGGACGAGGAGTTCCTCGTCGACTTCGGTGACGCGCCCGGCGGCCCGGCGCGCGCCCACGAGATCCGCTGGCCCGGTGGCGACTGCACCAGCGACGTCTGGCAGTGAACGGGCGTCGCCGACGCGCGACGCACACCGTCGAACTCCGCTGGGCGGACGGCCGACACGAGAGGATTCGCGTCGGTGGCGACGAGACCGTGGTCGACGCCGCCGAGGCAGCCGACGTCTCCCTCCCCTACGGGTGTCTGTACGGAGCCTGTGGGACCTGCACCGCCGAACTGCTCGAGGGCGAGATGACGCACTTGGAGCCGCCGCGAGCGCTGAAAGACCGGGCGCTCGACGCGGGATACGTCCTTCCCTGTATCGCCACGCCGGAGACGGACTGTCGGCTCCGCGTCGGTCACGGCATCCAGGCCGAGGTCGTCGGCACACCGTGGAAGTAGCCCGGACACGAGGTATCGCCGTCGTCTCGCATCGGCCGTCTGTACCGCGGGGCCGCCGGTGTCTACGGCGGCACGGCCGGACCGGGGTTCGCCCCCGGAACTGGCCCGGAGGAGTGCGAACTCACCGCGTGAGCAACGTCGACACCCGCGCGTTCTCCTTCAGGCGAACGCCCGCGCCGCCGACCGTCAGCGGGACGCGGGGGAGCGTCTCGACCCGGAGCGACGGGTGGGACGCGCCGCGTTCGAGGACCTCCGTCCGCGGCTGGAGCCCCACCTCGTCGGCGGGCGATACGCCCGACAGCGACTCGTTGTACTCCAACAGGTACGTCCCCGATTCGAGGTGCCACCACTGGTAGTCGTCGCCCTCGTCGCGCCAGATCCGGCTGTGGGGAACGAGATCCGCATCCCGGAGTTCGTCGCCACCGAAATCGATCCGTCCCGCCCCGTGGATCTCGTATATTTCGCTCACAGTGAGATCGACGCCGCCCTCCCGGACCTGCGTCGGTTCGTGGACGATTCCCTCGACCGCGTCGGCGAGATCTGTCATACCTCACAGTAGGGCCCGTGCGGCAAAAGCGTCGGTGTCGGAGACGGCGCTCGCGAACGCGTTAGCGTTCTCGGCGCGCCGCGAGCAGGGCCGCGGCCAAAAGCGCCGTCAGCGCGACGACGACGCCGAAGCCGGGCGTGGCGGTCGACGTCTCCGTCGCGGGTTCGGTCGTCCCCGGTTCGGAAGCCGCGGTGGTGGTGTCGGGTTCGGCCGTCGCCGTGTCCGTCGCGGTCGAATCCGGCGTGTCCGTATCCGGACCCGGCGTCTCGGCCGGGGTCTCGACGGCCTCGACGACCTCGCCGTCCTCGGTCGTCTCCGCGTCGTCGCCTTCGACGACGATCTCGTAGGTGTCGCCGACATTCTGCTCTGCGAAGTCGAGCGTCGCGCTCCACCGCCGGTCCGGCCCCACCGTGGGCGCCGCCGTCTTCAGGAAGCTCGGACTGGTCTCGCCCGCGCTCCGGACGCGGACGCGCAGTTCCGTCCCCGGCGCGTACGTCGTCGTGCCGGTGATCGTCTGTCCGCCGGCGGGGGCGACGTCGTGGGGTTCGCTCACCGTGATCTCGGGTTCGACGACGTCGTAGTCGACGGAGGTCGTCTGATTCTCGTCGACGTCGTCGGGGAGGAAGTCAGTCGAGTCGTCGTCGTAGACGGTGAACTCCGCCGTCAGCGATTCGTCGGCGGGGAGTTCGCCGTCCGAGCGAGTCGTCGTGACTGCGCTCGTGTCGACGACGACGTAGTAGGTGTCGCCGTCACCGTCGGCGACGACGGTCGTGTTGTCGGGACCGAGCGCGACCTCGAACGGATCCTGATTCGCGCCGGCCTGCGACTGTTCGACGGTCAGGTCGTAGATACCGGTTCCAGAGCCGGCGTTGTCGAAGAACGCGGCCGTGACGTCCTCGTCACCCTGTGCGCCGAGGACGCCCTCGAAGCCGGACGCCTGGAGACGATGGACGACCTTGTCGCCACGGGCGACCTCGGAGGCCCGCGTGAGTTCGTCGTTCTCGATCGCCGTCGTCACGTCTTCGAGGTCGGAGACCGAGAGCGACCCCGGAGCCGTCCACGTGTCGAACGCGGTCGTCCCGCGCTCTTCGAGGACGAGCGAGGCGATGTCGGTCGAGTCCGCCGAAGCGTCCCGTCCCGGCGTCACTTCGAGGTCGTAGGTCCCGGCGTCGATCAGGTCGTCGACGTTGGACGAGAGACCGGCCGCGACGACCTCGTCGTCGTCAGCGGCGACCGTGTAGATCCCGTACCCACCGGTGCTGGAGGATCCCTCCGACTGCGCGAGCGCGCCGATCGACGTGTCGAGATACAGCGTGACCGTCCCGTCGTCGTTCCCGTCCTCGACGGTCGCCGTCGAGACGAGACCCTGCTCTTCGGTACCGACGGTCACCGTCGCCTGATCGGTGCGTTCTATGTCGACCGTGATCGCGACGACGTCACCGCGCTGGTCGGTGACTGTGCCGCTCGCGAACTGCGCGTCCTCCTCGCTCGCCGCCCGGACGGTGACGTCCGAGGAGTCGGCCTCGACGCCGGAGTAGTCGTCGGTCACCCGGACCGTGTACGTCCCCGGGTCCACGTCGAGTCCGGACGGGGAGAGGTCGAACGCGAAGTCGTACTCGCCCTGGCCGTTGAGCGTCGCGGCCGTCTCCGATCCGTCGACCGTGTCGCCGCCGCCGTCGAGCAGTTCGACCGTGAGCGGTCGATCGGCGCTTCGGGCCTCGACGGTCCCCTCGATGGCCTCCGCGTTCGTGACGGTGGCGTCGTCGACGGTCACCGCCAGCCCGAGGTCACGCAGATCGAGCCGGGTGTCCTCGTTGTCGCTGCCCGCGATGCCGAAGTTGTACTCGCCGAGGTCCCGCCCCTCCGTATCGAAGACGAACACCTCGCTGTTCGTGTCCGTCGAGCCGTCGAAAAAGTACTGGTCCGGACCCTCGATCTGGATACCGACGTCGGTCCCGCTGTCGCTGACGATGGCGACGGTGCTCCCTCGGTAGGCGCCCCGGTCGTCGTTCGTCTTCACCGTCACCGGCGCGAACGTGACGTCGTTGCGTCCGGTGTCGACGAGCGTGTTGCCGTCGAGGTCCGCGACGTCGTCGGACAGTTCGACCTCCAGATCGCCGGTCAGGAGCTCGCCGTCCGTGGTGACGAAGACGCGTCCCGTGACGCCGGTGTCTTCGACGGTGTAGGAGTCGACCTCGCTGTCGTCCTCGTAGAGGGTGACGTCGTCGGCGGCGATGTCGACCGCCTCGCTGAACGCGAGTTCGACGCCGACTCCCTCGTCACCCGTGTCGTCGTAGTGAACGGCCTTCGTGAGCTGCGGCGGCGCCTCCGACTGGTCGCCGATCGAATAGGAGAGCTCGGCGATCTGGGCTCCGCTCCCGCCGTCGGAGACCCGGAAGTTCACGTTGTAGGTGCCCGCGTTCGGCGGGTTCGTGACGCCGTCGAGCCGCACGCTCACGTCGTCGCCGTCGCCGACGTCCTCGACGCTCGACAGCTCGATGGTCAGCGTCTCGCCGCCGTTGGAGCTAGCGACGCTGTCGACGTCAACGTCCGTCGTGCTGCCGTCGGCCTCGTCGATGACGACTGTGACGTCGCCGGCGCCGACGCCGCTCACGTCGGCCGCCTGCGAGCCGACGCTGTAGTCGATTTTGATCCTGTCGGTGTCCATCGGCGCCGGCCAGGTGCCGTCGCTCGCGGAGACGTTCAGCGTGTGCGTCGTCGTTGCGCCGGTGTCGGGGTTCTCGACCGTCACCGGGTTGTCTGTGCCGTGCAGATCCGCCGCCGTACTCCCGGCGAACGCCGTGACCCCGGCGAAGACGCTGCAGATCATAACCGCCGCGAGGAACACCGCGCGGCGCTGGTTCGTGTGGTCTGTCATAGTTGTGTGAATGGTCGCGATGGCGGCGCGCCGCCCGTCCGACTGCGCCGACCGGCGTCGCCCCCGACGTGGGTTCCGCGTCCCGCTGGGCCGATCGGATCTCTCGGACGGCCGGCCGCCGCCTCCGGGTAGGGGTACTGGGACGACCACCTGCCTCTATTAGGGGTTGCCATACAACTACTCGCAGACTAACACGTTCTTACCGACCGTTTAGTCGGTGTATAACGGCCGATACCGGGAGGCGGGCCGTCGGCTCTCGATTTGAGCGACGACGGCAAACAGTCGAAACGAGTACCGCCGACGGGTCGGGTTCGGGCGAGACAGCGAACAACACGTACGCGGCGCTGCCGCTCTCGATCGTCGCGTCCGAAAGAAAAGGAAGTCGAACGGCCGGATTCGATCCGGTGGTTCAGCGGTTTAGTCGCGGCGTCCTCGTCGAAGACGAGGGCTCGTGAGAACTCAGTTAGTTCTCACGGCGTCCTCGTCGGAGACGGGCGCTCGCGAACGCGTTAGCGTTCGCGGCGGGTCGCGAGCAGGGCCGCGGCCAAAAGCGCCGTCAGCGCGACGACGACACCGAAGCCGGGCGTGGAGGTCTCCGTCGGTTCGGAGGTCCCCGCAGCCGGTTCGGGCGTCGCCGTATCCGGTTCAGGCGTGTCCGTCCCCGGGGAAGACGTGTCCGTCTCCGTCTGGGAGGTGTCGGTCTCGGGTTCAGGCGTCGCCGTCGGCGTCTCGACGGCCTCGACGACTGTGCCTTCTTCCTCGGTTGCGCTCGCGAGGATGTTGGCGTTGACGACGATGTCGTACTCGTCGCCGACGTTCTGTTCACTGAAGTCGAACTCGGCGCTCCACGTGCCGTCCGACTCGACGACCGGCGAGGCCGTCTTCAGGAAGCTCGGGCTCGTCCCGCTCTGACTACGGACGCGGAGATTCAGTTCCGTGCCCGGAGCGATGTTGGTCGTGCCGCCGATGGATTGGCCACTAGCCTGCGAGACGTTGTACGGCTGGCTGACAGTGACGTCCGGCTCGTTGGCGTCCCACTCGAGGATGGTCTCCTCGTTCTCGTCGGAGTCGAGGTCAGACGACGTGAAGTCGAATCCAGCGTCATCGTTGATGACGGTGAAGTTCGTCTCCAGTGCCGTGTCCTCGTCCGTCGGGAGGTCTTCTCCACCCTTGAACTGGGCTTCGCCAGTGTCAACGACGATGTAGTAAGTGTCGTTCACACCGTCTGCGATCACGGTCAGGTTGTTCGTGGAGTTGAGAGCGAGTTCCTGAGACTGCTGGTTCGCACCGGGGCTGGCCTCTTCAATCGTCAGGTTGATCGGGCCAGACTGGTTGAGTGTCAGGAATTGACTCGTGACGTCCTCGTTTTCGCGTGCGTCGAGTGCACCCTCGAAGCCAGAGGCTTCGAGCTGATGGACCGCGAGATCACCGACAGCCACTTCCGAGGACTGGGTGATCTGACCCTCATCGAGCGCTTCGTTGACGTCTTCGAGATCGGAGACGCTCCCGATCTCGTCGGAGCTCCCCGTCCACATCCGGAGGGCGTCCGTGCTTCGCTCTTCGAGTGTCACCGTAGCGACGTCGTCGGAACTCGTTACGCCGGTTCCGACGCCCTGGTCGCCGGCCTGGACCTCGAAGTCGTAGTCGCCTGCGTCGATCAGGTCATCGAGAGCAGGTGTGTGTAGGTTCTGATCGAGGAGTTCATCGTCGCTGTCATCCGGTAAGCTGTAGATGTTACCACCGGTCTTGAAGTTGTATGTGTTGAGAAGTACGGTCACCTGGTCGTCGCCGTCCGCGTCGTCAACCGTCGCGTTCGCGACGACGCCGTCACTCTCCGAACCGAACGAAAGCGTCGCCTCGGAGGTCTGAGTCATCTCGATGGTGGCTTCGAGGAAGTCACCGCGCTGATTGACGATTACGTTCTCCGCGAAGTTGACGTCCGTATCAGCGGCTTGGCTCACAGTAATCGTCGGGGACGCAGTACTCACACCGGAGAACAGGTCGGTCGCTTCGACCGTGTAGTCACCAGTATCGAGTGCATCGCCACCGTCAGCGGTTGCGGTGTTGAATTCCACGATCGCCTCTCCCTGACCGTCGGTCGTGACTTGGGTCGAGTTGACGCTGTCACCGTTGCTGTCGAGGAGATCGACTTCGACGTCGCGATTTCCGGCGTTAGCGCTGAGATCCACTTCAATGGTGTCGTCGGTGGTGACATTCACGTCGTCAATGGTGACACCGAACCCGAGGTCACGAACCGTGACCTGAGTACTGTCAATATTGCTGCCGTCGATGCTGACGTTGTACTGACCGAAGTCACGGTTCGTCGTGTTAAATACGAGTACCTCGCTGTTCGTGTCGGTCGAGCCCTCGAAATAGTAACTTCCGGGACCTTCGATCTCGACATCGTCGTTCGTCTGATCGCCGATTATCGCGACGTTTCCTCCCTTGTAGGCACTCTTGTCGTCTGTCTCGGCCACGGTTACGGGTGCGAACGTGACGGAATTGTTGCCGGTGTCGACGAGCGTGTCACCGTCGACGTCCGCGATGTCGCTCGACAATCCGACCTTGAGATCGCCGGTCAGGAGCTCCCCGTCCGTAGTGACGAAGACGCGTCCCGTGACGCCGGTGTCCTCGACGGTGTAGGCGTCGACCTCCGAGTCGCCCTCGTAGAGGGTGATGTCGTCAGCGGCGACGTCGACCGCCTCGCTGAACGCCAGCTCGACGCCGACTCCACCGTCGATGGTGTCGTCGTAGTGGACGGCGCTTTCGAGTTCGGGTGCCCCCTCGGGCGTCGCTTCGACGGTCAACTGCTGGATGTTCGTCGAGTACTCGTCCGTATTGTCAGCGTTCGTATCCAGTGCGAACGACGCTTGTCCGCTCGTGGTGCTGCTCACTTCCGGAGCGACGACGCTCCGAAGCCGGAACGAGAGGTTGACGTCCTGTTCGTGCGGTGAACCGTCTGCACCCGTTCGAGCGAGTTCGACGGTGAAGTTGTTGTTGGCCGAGTCCCAGTAGGTGTTCGAGACGTCGACGTTACCGCTTCCCGTCCCGTGGATCTGGACCGTGGAGTTATCCTCCGCGGAGAGGTCGAAGTCCGGCGAATCCGGGAAAGTCACCGTGTAGTTCGCGTTCGACGGGTTGTTCGTCGCAGTCGTATTCAGCGTCGCGTTGAGCTGTACCGTGTGCGTGTTGGTAGTCTGTTCGTACACCGTCTCGTTCGAGACGCTTCCACCGTCTGCGCTTTCCGCCGCTGCAACGCTCCCCGAGAACGCCACGGTCCCAGCGAAGACGCTGAGAACCATAAGCGCCGCGAGGAACACCGCGCGGATCTTGTTTGTCTCTGTTGTCATAAAGTTAGTTTCACGAGTGAGCACGGCGTCGCCGACTCCCTCTCCCCCTTTACCGACCGAGAGCGTGGCACAACCGTCTCACAGACTGGGGTACGAAAAGAGGATCAGACGAGCCCTAAATAGATTCCTTCCCGATTCTCAGAGACGAAAATCACTCCGGCGAAACGCAGCAGAATCACGGGCAACTGAACGAAGAGACACTCGTATCAAAGCTGTCGCTAACCGACGTAGCGTCGAAAGAAATGGGAAGTCGAAAGCCGGATTAGATCCGGTAGTTCAGAGCCTTAGTCGCGACGAGTCGCGAGCAGGGCTGCGGCGAGCAGTGCCGTCAGCGCGACGACGACACCGAAGCCGGGCGTGGAGGTCTCCGTCGGTTCGGAGGTCTCCGTGTCCGGCTCAGGCGTGTCCGTGTCCGGCTCAGGCGTGTCCGTGTCCGGCTCAGGCGTGTCCGTGTCCGGCTCAGGCGTGTCCGTGTCCGGCTCAGGCGTCGCGGTGTCGGTTTCGACAGCCTCGACGACTGTGCCTTCTTCCTCGGTTGCGCTCGCGAGGATGTTGGCGTTAACGACGATGTCGTACTCGTCGCCGACGTTCTGTTCACTGAAGTCGAACTCGGCACTCCACGTGCCGTCCGACTCGACGACCGGCGAGGCCGTCTTCAGGAAGCTCGGGCTCGTCCCGCTCTGACTACGGACGCGGAGATTCAGTTCCGTGCCCGGAGCGATGTTGGTCGTACCGCTGATGGACTGGCCACTAGCCTGCGAGACGTTGTACGGCTGGCTGACAGTGACGTCCGGCTCGTTGGCGCCCCACTCGAGGATGGTCTCCTCGTTCTCGTCGGAGTCGAACTCGCCTTCAGGCGTGAAGTCGTACCCAGCGTCGCGGTTGATGACGGTGAAGTTCGTCTCCAGCGCCGTGTCGTCGTCAGCCGGGAGGTCTTCTCCACCCTTGAACTGGGCCTCTCCCGTGTCGACGATGATGAAGTAGGTGTCGTTCTCACCATCGGCGATCACGGTCAGGTTGTTCGTGGAGTCAAGTGCGAGTTCGGACGGAGCCTGGTTCGCACCCGGATCGGCCTCTTCGATCGTCAGGTTGATCGGACCAGTCCGGTTAAGATTCACGAACTCTTGCGTGACCAGTTCGTTGTCACGAGCGTCGAGTGCACCTTCGAAGCCGGAGGCTTCGAGCTGGTGAACCGCGAGATCACCGACAGCCACTTCCGAGGACTGGGTGATCTGACCCTCATCAAGCGCTTCGTTGACGTCTTCGAGATCGGAGACGCTGCCGATCTCGTCGGAGCTACCCGTCCACATCCGGAGGGCGTCCGTACTGCGCTCTTCGAGCGTCACCGTGGCGACGTCGTCGGAGCTCGTCACGCCGGTTCCGACGCCCTGGTCACCGGCCTGGACCTCGAAGTCGTAGTCCCCCGCGTCGATCAGATCAGACGTCTTCGTGGGGTTATTCTGATCGAGGATGACGTCGTCGCTGTCACTGTCTAGGCTGTAGACGTCGTTGCCGTTCTGCATATTGTACGTGTTGAGGTAGACGGTCACCTGACCGTCACCGTCGTCATCCTCAACAGTGGCGTTCGCAACGACGCCGTCGCTTTGTGAACCGAACGAGAGCGTCGCTGTATCAGTCGAAGTCAGTTCGACCGTAGCCTCGAGGAAGTCACCACGCTGGTTCGAGATAACGTTAGACGCGAAGTCAACGTCCTCGTCAGCCGCCTCTGAGACCTCGATATCGGAGGATTCAGTTGCGACACCGGAGGTGGTGTCAGTCACTTCGACCGTGTAGGTTCCCGTCTCGAGGACGGAACCATCGTCTGCGGTCTGAGTGTTGAACTCGAAGTCGTATTCTCCCTGTCCGTTCAGGTTAACGTTCGTCGTATTCACGCTATCTCCACTGCTGTCGAGGAGATCGATATCAACGTTTCGACCACCCGCAACAGCGGAGACAGTTCCTTCGATCGTGTCTTCGTTGGTGACGTTCAGATCGTCGACCTCAACGTCAAGCTGCAGGTCGCGGACGTTAATGAACGTCCGATTGTTGCTGTCGTCGCTACCCGCAACGAAGACTCTGTATTCGCCGATTTCGCGGTCACTAGTGTCAAAAGTGAAGACTGTACTGTTGGTACCAGTACTTCCTTCGCTGAAGTAGTTGTTGTCCTCACCTTCAACAGTCACATCGGTGTTCGTCGCATTCGTCTCAATCGCAACTACCGAGCCCTGATATGCACTCGAGTTAGCCGGTGAACTCGGAGTAGGTGCGGATTCATCGAACTCCAGCGTTTGACCTGCGAAGATGATGGACTTTTCTCCAGGGTTACTCACAGGGTCGTTGCTGGTAGACTGGACGGTGTCACTAATATCTACCTCTAAATCGTTAGAGGCGATAGTTTGGTTCACCTCGATGTAGACAGCACCATCGCGGACTTCGTAGTTTTCAACGTAGGCGCTGGCGTTGTCTCCATCGTCCAGCAGCGTAAAGCTGGAGTTACTTACAGTGGTCACGTCGATGGTTCCACCTTCGAACGGTACTTCAACTACAGGGGTGCCGCTGCCACTTTCATTTACATAGTGGACAGCATTCCCAGTGTATGTCGGTGTTCCAGCAGCAGCACTCCCCGTGAACGCCACGGTCCCAGCGAAGACGCTGAAGACCATAAGCGCCGCGAGAATCACTGCGCGGGTCTTGGTTGTATTTCCTGTCATAGTTTGTTGTGTTGACCACAATCGGCGACAACAGCTTTGCGCGCACCGAAACGCCGATGCGTGCGTCCGGGCGTCCGGACGTGGTCCGCAGTACTCGCTGGTGCCACCATGGGTAGGGGTACGGGACAACCAAGTACCACGTCCGGTAAATACTTTGTGTAGTCGTCTGACGCTGAGCGGACGCGAGAGCGCTCCAGACCCCGGAATTCTGTGAGAACAGTTCACACACCTTTCGGTGATCGATCGGACAACATTTTTCGGCGTGTAATCGGTGCCTAAATTGTTCGCACTCGCCGGCGATGTCGGGTTGTTTGACGGATCAACCGGTCCGACGGATCACGTGTCGGACTCTGGTTGTCGTCCAGCGGAACTCCCGTCGAACGGGACGTGCGATTGAGTACCGTTTCTCATCGCTTCGTGCGTCTGTACGCACGCCGTGAACCGCAGAAGGCGTAATATCTCAGCGATTCGCATCGATCCAACGACACCACGCGTCGAAGTCATTCGCACCGCATTGATCCGCAATCGAATGCAATGTCCCGATTTTCACGCGGTCGTGTAGTGGGACAGTCACGGTTCGGACTTCTCCAGTGTCGGGGTTCGTGTATTTCAAAACTGCGTGACTCCCCCGCTGTCGATCCTTGCGATAGTTGAAGGAGGTCAGAACGCTGACGATCTCCTGACCCGAGAAGTCTCGTGGTGGGCCGCTCATCCCTCGAACCAGGGAGCGTCCGCAACCGGCGCGTCCGTGTCGGTCTCGCGTGCTTCTTTCGTCAGCGCGACCGCCTCATCGAGGTTCGCGAGCGCTTCCTCGCGCGTCTCGCCCTGGCTGGCGACGCCGACCCCCTCGTCGATGGCTGACCAGCCGCCCTCGTCCTCCTCGATCAGGCGGATCTCACGGCCCATACTCATACGCGAATGTAGACGACAATTCGGGATAAGCGTTCTGTCGCTTCAACCCACCACGACATTGAGGCGCCGCCCACCCACGTCGCGTACGCCGCGCTCCGGGACGCTGCTCCGCTCGTCGGCGAGGAATCAATCATCGATGCGTACAGCGCGCGGATCGAATCGGCACACGACGCCGGCTCCGACGAGCAAAGGGGAGGAAACGAGAGCAGTTCGTCGATCGGCTGGTGCGAGGAGACGTCTAACCCCGTCAGTCTGCGTTCGAATCGGTGACGAACTCTCGACGGTTGCGGTAGCCGCTATCACGGGTCTAAGCAGCGGCCGCTATCACTCCTCGAACGACTCCAGTTTCCGCAGAATCTTCGCGTAGACGTCGGGCGCGCAGTACCAGCCCGCCTCGACCATCGCGTCGACGACGGTCCGTGCCGTCTCGACCGTGATCCGGTCCCGAGACACCAAAAGTAAGAGGAGATACGCCGTGCCCCGAGTCGTGATGTTCTCGACTCCCGCGACGTCGCGACCGTAGGCCTCGTCCATCACTGCGGTCCCGTCGCGTGCGTCGGCGCAGGCGAGAACTGCCGCGTCCGCCTCGCTGAGGTTCGGATTCTCCCGCAGTCGTGTTAGCATCCCCGATTCTTCGACCGCGACCACTCGGAACACGCCGTCCGAAACGGCGCGTTCGACGCGTCGAGCGTCGGGATGGCCCTGCTCGACGCCCGCTTCCACGACCTCCGCGTAGACCCGCTCGGGGATCACGCACGGCTCGTCGAGGTTTCGGAGAAGGTCGAGTGAATCGGTCTTCCCGAGGTAGATGAGCGGCGTGGCGTCGAAGACCCACATTCACAGCGCCTCGAGGTCGTCGTCGAGGTGCTCCTCGGCGACCCACGTGACGTCGCGCTCCTCGACCAACTGCGCGAAGTCCCAGACGGACAGCCCCGCGATCTCCGCAGCCCTATTGAAAGAGACGTCTCCCGCGTCGAGCCGTTCGAGCGCCTGTTCGCGACGCCACTGTTCGAGCCCCTCGGAGAGGAGTTTCCGAATCGCCGTACTCCGATCGAGCTTCTCGGCGTCGAGGTACGCCTCGAGCTCGGACTCGACGTCGTCGGGCACGCGTGCCGAAACGGTTCCCATATTGCATACATTGTATGCGAAGTATACAAACGCTTCGACCGAATGCGGCGTGGAGAAACGAGGGCAGGAGCCGATCCCGACCGACTGCCAACGTCTTTACCGGACGACGAGTAACCCCTGCGTATGGATTCGATCAACCGGATGGCCATCGAACTGATCGACGAGGCCATCGACTTCGCGGAGGAACTCCGCGTCGTGCCGCACGAACTGGAGTCGGGGGCGACCGTCCTCGACTTCGGCGTCGACGCGCCGGGCGGTATCGAGGCCGGGATGCTGCTGGCCGAGGTCCAGACCGCCGGGCTCTCGACGGTCCAGACCCGGATGGACGAAATCCGGGGCGCGCCGACCCCGCACGTCGAACTCCAGACCGACAACCCCGCGCTCTCGCTGCTCTGCTCGCAGAAGGCCGGCTGGGAGCTCACCTTCGAGGACCCGCCGTACGACGGCCTCGGTGCCGGGCCGGCCCGCGCGCTCGTCGCCGAGGAGGACGAGTTCCACGAACTGGAGTACTTCGACGAGTTCGACCTCACGGTCCTCTCCGTCGAGAGCATCGACCTCCCGGGCGATCGGATCGCCGAGCACGTCGCCGAGCAGGCCGGCGTCGAACCCTCGGGGGTCTTCCTCCCCGCCTACGCCACGGGTTCGACCGTCGGGAGCGTCACCGCGGCCGCCCGCGCGGCCGAACTCGCGGTCTTCCGCCTCTTCGAACTCGGGTACGACGTCCGCGACGTCCAGTCGGCGTTCGGCTCCGCCCCCATCGCCCCGGTCAGCTACGACGAGAGCGTCGCGATGGCCCGCACGAACGACGCCGTCGCCTACGGCGGCGAGGTCCACCTCACCGTCGCCGAGGACTTCGAGGAGTTCGATCGCGTGCCCTCGAGCGCGCGCGAGGAGTACGGGACGCCGTTCGAGGACATCTTCGACGACGCCGGCTGGGACTTCTACGAAGTGCCCGAGACCATCTTCGCGCCCGCGTCGGTGACGATAGACGTCGTCGACGGCCCGACGCACGTGCTGGGCGAGACCGACGAGGAGATTCTCGCCGAGTCGTTCGGCTACCGGTCGTGAGCGAGGGGAGACCGTGCGATTCAAACTCCTCCCGGAGCCGCCGGAGTCGCTCGACGTCGTCGCCGACGCCCGGCGTGCGGTTCCGCTCGTGCCGGCGAGCGAGGACGACTGCACTGCCCGCCTGCTGCGGCGGCTCGACTTCCCCAGCCGCGACGTCGCGCGGACGTGGCTCACGTTCCTGCGCGCGCTCGAACTGGTCTCGGAGACGCCCTCGGGGTTCGTCCGCGAGCCGACAGAGCCGACGCCCGAACACCTCCGGTCGGCCTTCGAGCGCCGGATCTACGGCGCGAGAGAGGTACTGGACAGCCTCGAAACCGACGAGTCACGGACGGTCGACGACGTCTTCGCGGAGTTCGAGGATCGCGTCCCCGTCTGGGAGACCCACCGCGCGGCCGGCGACTGGCGCGACGTGTGGCGCGAGCGCGTCGAGCGGATCGTAGAGTGGGCCGTCCTCCTCGACCTCGCCGCCGAGCGCGACGAGGGATACGTCCGCGTTGAACGAAGCGGCAGCCCGCGACGCCGAGCGTAGGATCCCGCCTACGCGGCCGGCGGGACGTCCGGCCCGCCCTCGTCGCCCGCGACGCCCTCGCTTCCGCCGTCCTCGCCGTACTGCTCTCGGAGCCGACGGATCCGTTCGGGGATCGGCGGATGCGTCAGGTGGAACGCGGCGTAGGCCGGGTGCGGGAACGGGTTGCTGAGGTTCTCGCCCGCGAGCGTCTCTAAGGCGCGCGTCATTGACGCCGCCTCGCCCATCGTCGCCGCGGCGAAGTCGTCGGCCTCGCGTTCGTGAGCCAGCGACAGCCGGTTCGTCAGCGGCGCGGTGAGCGTGAGGACGGGCGCGGCGTACAGCAGCCCGATTCCCAGCGCGGCGTACGTCTCCGCGGGCAGGCCGAACGCGGCGTACACCCACTGGGAGGTCGTCACCCACCACAGGAACGCGAAGACGACGGCCATCTGCACCGCGGAGGCCGCCAGCTGCTTCCAGATGTGGGACTTCTTCCAGTGGGCGAGTTCGTGCGCGAGCACCGCCTGAATCGCCTCTCGGTCCATCTGCTCGACGAGCGTGTCGAACAGCACGACGCGCTTGGCTCGCCCGAAGCCGACGAAGTAGGCGTTCGAGTGCGAGGAGCGCCGACTGGCGTCCATCTCGTAGACCTGCTCGCACTCGAACCCCGCGCGCTCGAAGACGTCCTCGACGGCATCCCGAAGGTCGCCGGCCCCGATCGGCTCGAAGTCGTTGAACAGCGGCGCGATCACGCGCGGGTACACGATCATCATAAGCAGGGAGAAGCCGACGACGAGCGCCCAGCCGACGACCGGCCAGACCGCGGGCAGCGCCTCGACGGCCAAGAGGATCGCGCCGCCGACGAGCCCGCCGAGGACGAGCGCGAGGACCGTCCCGATCAGGAGATCCCGGAGCCACAGCCCTGCGGTCTGGTTGTTGAACCCGAAGCGCTCCTCGACGACGAACGTCTCGTAGGCGTCGAACGGCGCGGAGAGGAGCCGTCCCGCGACG
The DNA here is from genome assembly GCF_004799685.1 of Halobellus limi. Classification (NCBI taxonomy): domain Archaea; kingdom Methanobacteriati; phylum Methanobacteriota; class Halobacteria; order Halobacteriales; family Haloferacaceae; genus Halobellus; species Halobellus limi. Next base: position 785,400 of record NZ_CP031311.1, on the reverse strand, counting down.
ACCGCGCCGGCCAGGAGGGAGACGCCCTGGGCGGCGCTCGGCAGTCCGGTTTCCGACAGCGCGGTCGCGACGTCGCCGTACGCTCCCGACACGACGACGGCGACGACGGCGGCGACGCCGAGCCAGGACTGAGATCGAGAGAGGATCGTCTTCGAGCGCTGATACGCCAGCATCTCCTCGGGGTCGTCGACGTCGAGCGCGTTCCGGACCCACTCGTCGGCGTCGCGGACGGCGTCGGCGCCGTACTGGAGGTTCAGGTAATCGAGCGCCGTCTCCAGCAGTTGGATGCCGAGGAGGAGTCCGGCGAGCGCGAGCGCGGCAGTTGCGACCATTGCCTCCGAATCGGGTCTCGTGGGACTTCAACGTCGCGGGACGGTTCGTCGGCCGCCGCTCGTGGCGGGGCTCTCGGTGATCGTCTGCGACGACGGCACCGACGTCGTCCGCGACGACGCGCCGCTGCCGGCTACCGGTCGCCGTCGTCGGCGACGTCCAGCACCGTCCCGACGCCCTTCGATTGGCCCTCGCGGAAGACGAACCGCTGGCCCTCCTCGACGAGGTACGGCCGGAACTTGAACTCGACCGTCGCCGTCCCGGTGTCGCCCGGGAGCAACTGCCCGCCCTCGGGTCGGAACACGACCGCCTCGCTGACGGTTTCGAGGTGGACGACGGGCTCGTACCCCTCGCGGATCCTGGTTGGGTGGTTCAGCACCATCACCTCGGCCTCGAACGAGCGGACCGCCGGCGGGTCGGCGTCGGCGGGGAGCAGCGCCATCCCGCGCTCGATCTCCTCCTCGCGGACGCCCTTGAGCGCGATGCCGACGATGCGCCCGGCCTTCGCCCGGTCGACGCGGTGGTGGTGCATCTCGATCGAGCGCACCTCGACCTCGCGGTAGGAGCCGTCGGGCATCGGCCCGATCTGCAGTTCGTCGCCGGCCTCGACGCTCCCGGCGTTCACCGTCCCGGACGCGACCGCGCCGACGCCCGTCACCGAGTACGTCCGGTCGACGTACATCCGGAAGTCGTCGCCGGCGTCCCGGGCCGTTTTGGGGAGCCGTTCGAACATCGCATCGAGGTCGTCGAGGCCGTCCATCGTGACCGCGCTGGTTCCCAGGATCGGGACGACCGAGTCGCTCAACTCCTCGACGGCGACGTCGACGCCGTGTCTGTCGACCCGGAGCGGCGTCCGCCCGACGTCCCGGAGCAGCCGTTCGACCTCCCGTTCGACCTCCGCGAGCCGATCCGCGTCGACGACGTCGGCCTTCGTGATCGCGACGACCGTCGGGAGCTCCATCGCGAGCAGGATGCCGAGGTGCTCCCGGGTCGTCTTCGTCGGCCCGTCGTCGGCGGCGACCACCAGGAGGCCGTAGTCGAGTCGCTGCCCGACCAGCCCCCGGATCGTCGTCCGCAGCCAGGGCTCGTGGCCCACCGTGTCGACGAAGGAGACCAGCCGGTCGGACTCCTCGACCACGCGCGCGCGATCGGACTTCCGGTGCGGGTTGTCCAGGTGGACCGGGCCGTCCTCGGTGAACCCGTAGACGGCGTAGGAGAGGTCCGCCGAGAGCCCGCGCTCGACCTCGTGGGGCTGGACGTCGAGGAACCCGCGGGTCTGGCCCTGACCGTCGTCGGCGGTCCCGGTGACGAGCGAGCCGACGAGCGTCGACTTGCCGTGGTCGACGTGGCCCGCGGTCCCGACGACGATGTGGTCGTCGTCGACGTCGAGGACGGCCCCCTCCGCGACCGTCGCGACGCCGACGAGTCCCCGGTCGCCGTCGTCGCCGACGCCCCACGTCTCGACGTCGTCGATGTGGGCGCCCGCCTCCTCGGCCAGGATCGAGAGCACGTCCATCGACTCGGAGAACGCGTCGGGCGTGATGCCGGCGATGCCGCCGTCGTCGGTGACGCCGACGACGTACGTCGCCGTGCCGTCGCCGGAGAGCACGCGGTGGCGCAGTTGCGCCGCGAGGCTCTCGAGCCGACCGTCGGCGAGGTGGAGCTCCCGCGAGAGCCGCTCTTTGAATTCGACGCTGCCGCCCTCCTGCTCGCCGCGCTCGAGGGCCGATTCCAGTACGGCCCGGTCAGCGCTCATAGCCGCGGATAGGGAATCGCCTGATAAAACCCTTTTCGTGGTGTGAGTTCCCGTGTCACAGTAGTTCTCCCGAGGTCGGGCGTAGCTGGCCGCGAACGCGCGGGTCACTCCTCGTCCCCGGCGGGTCACTCACTCCTTGAGCCGTTCGTAAGCGCGGTTGACGCGCTTGAACTGCTCCTCGTCGCCGTCGTCGGTGTCGGGGTGGACGGCCTTCACCCGCTCGCGGTAGGCGGCCTTCACCGCCGTCTGGTCCGCGTCGGCGTCGAGTCCGAGCGTCCGGTACGCCTCCCCGCGGGTGGGTTCGTTCGGGTCGCGTCGGCGCCGCTCCCCGCGCTGGCCGCCGGCCGCGCCGCGCCCGTCCGCCCGGCGCTGACGACCCGACCCGGCCGCCCGCCGTCCCGGACCGAATCCCTCGAAGTCGCCCGGCCCGCGCGAGGCGGCGTTCCCGCGTCGGCGTCGCCGCTCGCGTGCGCTCCCGGCGGTTCGCCTGATCCGCTCGCCGAGGCGGCCGCTCGCGTGGTACCACAGGAGGTACGTCGCGATCGCGAAGATCGTCGCGAAGAGGAAAAGCAGCGGCTGATAGACGAAGCCGAGGACGCCGAAGAGCACCGTCGTCCCGGCGAACACCGCGGCGAGACCGATGACGAGTCCGTCTTCGTCCACGATCGGGAGAAGGGCGTCGACGACCGTAAGCCTCCCGGCGTCTGCGCCGACTACCGGGACAGTAGACCGACGAACTGCTTCGACGCCGATCGACGGGCCGGTCCCACGCCGGTGGAGTCGATCCGACGCCGATCGATGGGCCGATCACGCGCCGCCGTCTCCGAGACGACAGAACAATTACCCGCGTGGAGAGATAGCCGGCTATGATTCCGCTGGAAGACACGTACATCGAGAACCGGGTTCTCGTGCAACCGAACGACACCAACAACAACGACACCGCCCACGGCGGCAACGTGATGAAGTGGATGGACGAGGTCGGCGCGATGTCGGCGATGCGCTTCGCCGGCGAGACGGTCGTCACCGCCCAGATGGAGGGCGTCGACTTCCACCGCCCCATCCCGCGCGGGAACACCGCGCTCATCAAGTCGTACGTCTACGACGCCGGCACGACGAGCGTCAGCGTCTACCTCCGCGTGTTCAGCGAGGACCCGCTCTCGGGCGACACCGAACTCACGACCGAGTCGCACTTCGTCTACGTCGCCATCGACGAGGACAACTCCCCGACGCCCGTCCCCGACCTCGACGTCTCCTCCGAACGGGCGGTCGAACTGCGCGACGCCGCCAACGGCGAACACGATTGAACCGCGACGCAGGCGGCATCGCGAGCGGTTCTCCGGGCCGGATTCGTTGAATGGAGTCCCCCGGACGCGACCGCTCGCAGGTCGAGACCCGGCGGACGCGGGACCAGTCATCTCCCGTAGTTCTACCGCCCCGAACCTTGGTGTCGTCGCGCCACGTATGTCTCTCTATGCCGAAGACGGAGCCGTTCGAGAAACACACAGAGCGGTACGAAGGATGGTTCGAGGAACACGAGGCCGCCTACCAGTCCGAACTGGAGGCACTCCGACGGCTCGTTCCGACGACGGGGTACGGGATCGAGGTCGGCGTCGGAAGCGCTCGATTCGCCGCGCCGCTCGGAGTGCAGGTCGGCATCGACCCCTCAGAAGAGATGCTCGAACACGCCCGTGAGCGAGGGGTCGAGGTGGTCGGGGGCGTCGCCGAGTCTCTCCCATTCAAAGACGGGACGTTCGATACCGCGTTGATCGTGACGACGATCTGCTTCGTCGACGACGTTCCGCAGACGCTGGCCGAGGTCGCGCGCGTCCTCAGACCGGACGGGGCGCTCGTGATCGGATACATCGACAAGGACAGTCCCGTTGGAAAGATCTATCAGGAAACGAAGGCTCAGAACCCGTTCTACCGGGAGGCCGTCTTCGTCTCGACCGAGGAGCTCGTCGACGCGCTCGAAACCGCGGGGTTCTCCGACTTCGAGTTCGTCCAGACCATCTACCACTGGCCCGGCGAGATCGAAGGGCCCGAACCGATCGAATCGGGATACGGAGACGGCTCCTTCGTGGGTATCAAAGCGACTCGGTAGCGAGCAGGACGCGACGGAACCTCGTCTTTCTGCTGTACTCGCGTCAACCGGTTCCAAATCGAATCTTTGGACGCGTGAGTGGGTCAGCTGCCTCTCTCACGTGTACATCAGGTCACGACCGGGAGTACGGAAACCAATCCCATCCCCAGCTCAGACAGCAGAGCCAGGGAATCGCCCAGAGCGTTCCGCTTCCGAGAAACAGAGACCATCCCATCAGGTCCCAATTCTCCGTGAGAAGGAACCCGATGCTAGCCGGAGGCCGACGGTCGCGATCGCTACGCCGACGACACCGATGCATTCAGACGGGATTGGAATGGAGAACGTGGTCACTTCCCGCGCGTTACGACGGTCAGCAGCCACATAAGCGATAACTGGCTACAATAGCCTACACTGCGGTTCCACGCGACCATACTCTCGGTGGCACTGTTGAACCCTCTCGCAGTGATAGGTTCTATCCTATCGATGGTAGTGGATGGGTGCCTGAGTTGTTCTGTCTGGCCGTTCAATCGTCTGTCCTTCCGGCAGTCCCTGTCTCTATGTATAGGTGTTCAGATACTCATCCAAGACGTGAGTACGTCAAAGTGACCACGCAGGGGAGAGCGAATCCCTGAGAGTTCGCCTTCCGGCAGTGAACCGACCACTCCGACGAGGCCGTGATCGGGAGAACTTGAAATCGTCTACAATCGTCCCTATCTGTCGGCACGTCTCGGTGCCGAACTCGTGATTTATTCGCAGAATCGGTTCACATTGTCCGCGCGAATACGATAAACAACGCCAGGCCGACACCGGCCAGGAGGGCGAGCATCGAATGTTCCTTCTCGTAGGACTGTGCTTCGGGAAGCAGATGGGCTGCGGAAATATAGATCAGCACGCCCGAGACGGATCCAAGCAAGAGGCCCAGATCGCTTTGTCCCAACCCACCCACTAGAGGATAGGCGACGAAGGCGCCGATCGGTGTCGTCAATGTCGCGATGAAAAACGCGTACGTTGCCGCCGTTCGTTCCGTCACGTCCCCCCTCAATAAGACGAGATACGTGATGACTCCCTCGGCGAATTCGTGGACGACCAGTCCGGTTCCAGCCAGAACGCCGGTCAGCAGCGAGATGTTGAACGTGACGGTGTAGACGACGCCGTCGATCAGCGAGTGGACCCCGATGCCCTCCGCTGCCGTCACCCCAAACGCGAGTGTCTCCTCTCCGGTTCGACGTTTGATCACTTGGTTGGAGAGATACATAAAGAGGAAACCAGCCAAGGCGGTAAAGCCCGCGTCGGCGTTGTTCTCGACCGCGTTCGGGACGGCGTGAATCAACGGCGTCGCGATAAGAATTCCCGCAGCAAAGCACATAAGATACGGAAGCGATCGTTCCGCCCACTCCCGGTGTCGAAATATAGCGATGATTCCTGCACTGTTTACCAGCGCCGCGACAATGGCAAACGCTGCAATCCAGTAGAACTCCGCCGGAAACGCTACCATAGCTGATGCCTATGTTCCTTCGGGGGCCTCAACGGCCCGCTCTCGGTCACGAGAAGCGACATCTGATCCGCCAATTCGAGATTCTCTGGCCGTCTCTTACCGAAACTACCGCGGCGAATAATAAAAGAAATGTTCGTCCGGCTGGCGCCGTCTTGGACCCTGAGTATCTGAGTCTGGGCCCGTACTGAATGTGCCCCGTCCTAATGGGGTCGTCAGAAAACCGTCGTCTCACCGTCTACGAGATCGCGGGTGAGCGACTCCACGTCTTCGAGTTCGTCGGTGACGATGTGTCGCACCTCGTCGTCGTCGCGCACCGTCGTGTCGATGTCCACGGCCAGGGGTCGTGTCACCGGTTGCCCGATCTGAGAGAGGAGTTTCACTTCGGTGTGTTCGGCTCCGAGTTCCCGGTGGATGCGCTCTGCGGCGTTCGTGGCGACGAGATTGTACAGTTTGCCGACGTGGGAGACTGGATTCTTTCCCGCCGACGCCTCGAGGGTCATCGGCCGGTGCGGCGTGATGACGCCGTTGACACGGTTCCCACGGCCGACGTTTCCGTCGTCGCCCATCTCCGCGGAGAGGCCGGTTTCGGTGAGGTACACCACCCCGGATTCGACGTCGTCTGCGGCGTTCACGTCGACGTGGACGGTTCGCTCGGTATGCCGGTTCGCGTACCGAGTGGCGAGTTCCACAATCCGCTCTTTCACCTCCACGTACTCGTCGACGTCTGCGACGTTTCGAGAAATGACGGCGGCCGCGACGGTGATTCTGAGTTCGTCGTCCGTCCGCCACCCCATCAACTTGATATCTTCGCCGACGGCGGGGAGCCGCTCACGGAGTTCCGGCTCGAGACCGTTGATGATTCGATCGGTTTCCGAGAGCGGGGCGTAGCCGATCCCGACGCTGGTGTCGTTCGCCAGCGAGGCCGCCGGTGAGTCGAACAGTGATTTCAGATCGACCGACGTTTCGCCGATACGCGACTCGAACTCGACCATATCGCCACTCAATTCCGAAAAGTGCTCGTCGACGTACTCTCTCGCCGCGCCGATCGCAATTTCGTCGATCGGGATACGTCGCCCATCGACGGATCGGGTCGCTCGACCGCCGATCAGCACGTAGATCGGATCGGTGATCTCACCGCCGCCGAAGTCCGGGACCGTCGTTCCCGCAACGAGCTGAACCTTGTCGGTGTTGTGGTGAAGGATCTGCCCGAATTCGTCGAGGTAGTACCGCGAGAGATGCCGCGAGACGGCTTCCGCGATGCCGTCACAGATCGAGTCCGGGTGGCCGATTCCCTTCCGTTCGACGAACTCCGTCGTCCGGGCGGTGATCGGGTTCCGGTCGAGGTGACGAATGGTGAACGAGGGTTCGGCCATAGTATCATCATTAACGCTGACTGACAAAGAGTGATTCGTCGCCGGGAAACGACGTGAACGATCGTCCCAATGGACAACTGCAGTCGACTTGCGATGCCGGGGTCAGCCATCGTGTGAATCGGTAGGGGTCTAGGTGGGCTGTCTCTCGCTGAGGAAGGTCCGGTGTTCAGCGAGGTAATCGTACCCCGCTCCGAGCACGACCCCGTAGACCAGGTACGCGAGGAGCGTTACGACCACCATCGGGAGATTATCGCCGAGCGTCTGGCCTTCGATGCTGATCCCGTAGAGTACGGCGACGACGTACCCCGCCCAGAGGATGAGGCCATACACTGCCCCGTGAGTCAGCCCCGTTTCGCCGGGGAGTCCCCACGTGAACCCCGCGAAGAGGAGTGGCCAGGCGACGGCGTACAGAAGCCCAAACCAGATGAACGTCAGAAACGTCGCAGTCGGGCTTCCGAGTTCACAGTAGGGCGCTCCACCGACCGCGCACAGGCTCGTGAAGGTGGCGAATACGAAGAGGTTGGTTCCGGCGAGGAGGAGATCCGCAACCAGGAGAAACACCAATAACGCGGCGGTTGCTGCGATCCCACCGCCGAGGCTACTTCGTACTGGATCCATATCCCTGTCTTCGATGTCAATATAAAAAAGTATACACCGGATTCGCCGTGATAGTGTCTGATTAGGGCCAACAGAACTCTGGTTACCGAAGAGAGTTCAACTCTCGTACGCGTCGAGAAGGCCAGTCGCAAGTTCCTCGCCGTAGAAGTTGAGACTATAGCGGGATTAGCGGGGCTTTGATGCGTAGTATCAGCCGAATCGGTGAGCAGAAACTGATTCAGATCGCTTTCTGACCGGACATTATTGTTGGATGATCAACTCATTCGGATCGTTTCCGAGACCGCGGCTAGTGTAGCCACTCAGACGCCGCGCTACCACGGATAGATACCCTCGCGATCCGATTCCGGTTTCCTTCTTCAACAGCGTAAGCGTGTTGTCGGCCGTCACGATCGGCAAGTGTTCATATTCACCGGTCAAATCGGCCTGTACCGGCAAATCGATTGCTCGCCAAATAGAGTACAGCGAACACGCGAGCGCGAAGTAGGAGAAGCGAAGCTCGAAATCCTTTGACGTCGTCGCAGCCATAAACCGCTTTATCGATCTGTACCCGCTCTCGATTTCCCACCGATACCCGTACTCCGTGAGGTGACCACTCCCGCAATTCGTTATGAACACCGAATATTGTCGATGATCGTCGTGCTCAGAGTCTTCTTTTCGACGATAGATTAGCGTCGCCTCGTGCCACTCATTCTTCCCGAAATGTAGTTTGCGGTCAGTCTCGTACCGATCCTGGTCCCGCTGGAGTAACCGCTTGGCCTGAGTTTTCTCGCTCGTCTGCATCCGCTTTGGGACGGCGTAGGAAAGCCCGCGCTGACTGACCATCTCCAGAACGTGCTGGCTGTCGAACTTCCGGTCCATCAGCACGTTATCGACGTGAACGAGGTCCTCAGCCGAATCCAGTAAGTCCTCGACGATTGCCAGTCGTATCTCCCCCTTTCGGACGGGCGCGCATCAAGCACGATTGGGACGGCGTTGCCGACCAGCTGAACTGTGGCCCACTGGTGAGCGTACTCGTCGGTCTTCTCCTTCGTCCCGATGATCTCGTCTTCGTAGCCCGTTCTATCGCCGGTGAACGGATCAGCTTCGGTAATGTCGATCGCGACGATCCCCGCTCGAAAGAACTGCTCTGTCTCCGTAACTTCGTTCAGGAGCCGAGTGATGGCCTGCCGGTACATCTCTCGCACTTGGTCAATCGAGAGGTCACGGATGTGTTTGCGACGGGCGTGCCCCAGCGGTGTCCGATCTCGAGTCGATTCGTAGACGAAACTGCGAGCCCCTTCGTTCGCAGCCAGCCGCTCGCGAAGTCCGAGATATGTCTGCAGGTCTCAGTACGCGTTCTCGTGGATCTCACAGCCCTCACCACGGTCCAGCGAGAACGCGGGGAAGACGACGCGGCTGACGTGATCGCTGATCTTCGCTGTTTCTTCCAAAACAGTCTGGTCGTCCGGATCGGTCGCCTCAGACTCGTCGTCATAGTACTGGAGCTTCCGTTCCGGGTCACGAGGAACCACAACACCGGTATTCTGTGCGTTGATGAGGAGCGTCCGAGCCGTTCTCTCAACTGTCTCACGGAGATCAGCGCTGAAGCGCTTGTTCCAACTGCGCCAGAGTGTCGACTGATCGGGAACGGAGTCGAACCCGAGCGAGCGACGGGTCTCTGAGTGCTGCCGGAGATATTCGACGAGCGCTGTCTCGTGGCCCCAGCCGTGTATCACTTTCAGCAGGAACGCCCTGAAGAGCTGTGGCATCTCGTATTCAGTTGGACCGGAGTACTGGTCGTGGGGGTTGAACTCCGCGTAGGACAGTGGATACTGACAGACGAACCCCTCGATCGAGTCGTGGGCGTCGTGCTCGAACCAGATTCCCGAGACGGTTCGGAAATCCTCAATGAGCGCCGTCAGTGAGCTCTGGTCGTACAGTGGCGTCGAGTCGTAGGCCGGCCAGTCGGGATACTCTGTTGTCGCTATCGAACGGAAGACATCGCGCCGAGAGACAGAAGTCGGTGCCATCGGGGACACGCCTGCCGTTCCCGGGCAATGATATGACGTTCTCTCTGACGCTCACGAGATGCTCAAGTCGCCTCAGTTTCGGGATCGTTCACAGACAGCAATCCGGTCGCCATCAGCCGCCGAGTGATCGCGACCAGCCCGTTGTCGAATCCGCGGCCAAAGACGCCTTGTTCGTGCTCACGCCCGTCTGCCCTCGTTTCGGTGAACGAACTTACTAGGATCGCCTCACGGTCGGCCAGTAACAGCCGACTGATTTCGGTATCGTCATCTGGAAGCGGCGACCGGCTCAGCCAGTCCAATCCTGAGACGAACACTTCGACACCAGGCAGGGCATCTTGAATGGTGGCCTGGAGGTCTTCATCGACCGTCCCAATGATGACGTTCACATCGCGTTCCTGAGCCGACTGCAGCTGTTCGGCCAGCTGGTCGGTGAAAATACTCTCGTGGCCGACCACGAGGATCAACTCCTCTGTCGCTCCCTCGATCAACTGCCGCGCCCGGCTCGTAATGCCCTGATCGCCGGAGATGGACCACACCTCGTGGGTGGCCTCTGTTGATTCTCTCTCGTCGGTCGGTTCGAGCCCGCTCAGGGCGCCTCGAAGTGCTTGCGCTCGTTCGACGTACTCCGTCTGGAGTGTATTGACGGCCTCGTCGATCGGGACGGCACGAAACACCTGTGGATTCGAGTGCTGGGTCTCGACGAGCCCCTTCGATTCCAACACGCGAATCGCGTCGTACACTCGCGTCCGGGGAACCTCCGAGGTCTCGCTGATGTCCTTGGCCGTCCCGCGCTGTCGGCGCGCGAGCGCGACGAACGACTTCGCTTCGTACTCCTTGAGCCCGAGTTGCTGGAGCAGTTCGATCGATTTATCTTGATTTGACACGTCTTCCATTGGTCCCAACCTCGACCGCTACGTGGACGTTCACCCGCCGGGTGTTTAGTACGTGGCACCGAGATACGAGGGCGTCACTCACAGAGTCAGACGACGGCCCGATTTCTAGGGGTCCTGGAACCGCCAGAGCCAGCGCTCCGAGATTATTCACTCACTTAATCACAGTACATCTATGTACGGGTAGCACAGACAGTAGCGTGGCGTGAAGCCGCAGATTTGGTCCCAACCTCGCTGCGGCTACACGCCGAAAACCACCACACTCGGTGGTTCACGAGACTGGTGACGACTCGATGTCCGGTGACCCATCCGACCACGCACGGTCCACGGCCGTCAAACAACTCGAAGAACTCGGGCTCAGTACCTACGCCGCCCGGACGTTCGTCGCACTCGTGGGCCTCGGTGAGGGAACGGCTCAGGACGTGAGCGAAGCCGCCGACGTCCCCCGAACCCGCGTCTACGACGCGGCCGACGAACTCCGAGAGCGCGGCCTCGTCGACGTCAAACAGTCGAGTCCACGGCGATATTGGGCGATCTCGACGGAGACGACCGCCCGTCACTTCGAGCAGGAGTACAACCACCGCGTGGCCGCCCTGACAGACGCCCTGGATACGCTCGCATCATCGAACCGGACGACCGAACAGCAGGGCGTCTGGACGGTCACCGGCCGAGAAACCGTGACCGAACGCGTCGTGGAGTTCGTCTCGACCGCTGACGACGAGATCGTCTACATGACCGTCGAGGAGCTACTGACCGAGGAGATCGTCCGAAGCTTAGCCGCCGCCAGCGACCGCGGAGCGTCGATCCGGCTCGCAGAGATGTCTCAACCGGCCGAGGATCGGCTCGAACAGGAGGTCCCCGACGCGCAACTGTTCGAGTCGCTGTGGGACTGGTCGGATACGCCCGCCGGTCGCCTCCTTATGGTGGACCGAGAGAAGACGCTCGTGAGTGTCCTCGTCGACGGTGACGGTCAACACCCGCCCGAGCCGCGCGACGAAACGGCCATCTGGGGAACGGGGCCCACGAACAGCCTGGTCGTCGTCCTGAAAGCGCTGTTCACGTGGCAACTCGACAGTAACCGCGAATAGCCATGAGTGGGCGCAGAGACGCACAGCGATCCGATCCAGACGCGGATCGAAGGCCCGGTACAGAAACCCGAGCAGTGACCTCCGCTCTCGTTTCCTCGACCAAGTGAAAATAATGTGTGACGACACAGATCAGATCGGTGACTCAGACACAGTAGACCAGCCTGCAAACACAGATGCGAGGTCCACGACGGTCCGCCACAACTGGGAGCAATCGACCCTGCCCAGTGTGGCGATCGTCGAAGCAGTTGCTGCGGCCACTGACCGGGCGACGACCGATCTGCCACCTCTGCAGGAGACTGTCGATTCGGGGGCGCTCGATACGCTGCTCGATGGACAGTCACCGCCGGTAACAGTCTCGTTTCGGTACGCCGGCACCGGCGTCTCGGTGAGCGGGGACGGCAGCATCGAAGTCCGAGTCGACGGAAGGTTCCTGGGGACAGACGACGGGTAGTGCCTCCTCCCCGCTGGAGCGCACGGTACGGACTGCGACGATCCGGGAGCCCGACTCGTCGCCTGCGAGAGAGCTGAGATACCCGCGATCAGGAGCGGTCCGTCGATGTGTCCTTTCGGTGACCGTCGATCGCCTCCAACAGAGACAGAACGCGTTGGAACTCTCGGCCCCGACGCACGGTGGGCCGACCGGCATCGTACTCGATCACGTTCGCCTCCCGTAACATCGGCAGGTGAACGTGGTGAAGTTCGATACCCCGACTTTCCGAGAGTCCGTTTCCGTTCGAGGTCGTCGAGCCCGCTACGGCTAGGTGCTCCGTGAGCCCGTCGACAGTCGTCCCCTCGGGCGTGTCGGCCACCCGGCGGAGGATCCGTCGTCGCTGCCGTTTGGTCAGCAGCCGTAGTGCTGTCTCTGTCGATATCGACGGTGGTAAGTCGCTCATAAGGTGGCTCCATCGTGTTCAGTTGGGACACCGGCTGGCGTGAACACGGGTTCGATACTTCACATACCTAACAGAAACCCGTATCGTTAACCCGGATCCTCAAACTGTTCTCCCCGTTGGCGGATTGTATATCGTGAAATAAGGTATATGTCGAGGCGGGCGCTCGAATCAGTATATTCAACACCGGTGGCGCCGAATCCGTGCGTATGAGCCTCGAACGCGAGTACGAGTGCCCCGAGTGCGGCCACGACGGATTCTGGAAGACGGCGTCGATGGAACTCCACCTCGGGACGAAGACGAAGTGGAGCTGTAACGAGTGCGGCTACGGCTTCATCGAGATCAACGGCATCAGCACCGCGAAAGCGTAGTCGAGCGGTCGGCCCGCGGGTTAATCTTCTCTGTCGAGTGCGCGCCAGGAGAGCCGCGGGTTCCGCGCCGCGGCGGCCTGGTCGATCCGGCGCGCCGTCGTCTTCGACGGTGCGGCTTCGAGTGCGTCTTTCGAGTCGGCCATCGCGGCGTCGAAGGCGTCCGCGAGGTCGTCCAGCGACGCCTTGCTCTCGGCTTCGGTCGGTTCGGTGAGCATCGCCTCCGGGACGAACTCGGGCCACTTCGTCGTCGGCGGGTGGACGCCGTGATCGAGCATCCCCTTCGCGACGTCGGCCGCGTCGCGGTCGCCCGCCGTCGCGGCGAACTCGTGGTGGAACGGACCGTACGGGATGTCGTAGTCGATCCGCTCGGCGAGGTAGTTCGCGTTCAACACGGCCTTCGCCGAGGTGTCCTTCAGCCCGGAGTCTCCGAGTCGGGCGATGTAGGCGTAGGTCTTCACGAGCACGAGCCAGTTGCCCTGGTAGCCGTGGACCTTCCCGATGCTCCGCTCGGGGTCGTACAGTTCGTAACGGCCGTCGCGCTCGCGGACGTGGGGTCGAGGAAGGAACTCGGCGAGTTCCTCGGTGACGCCGACCGGGCCCGCGCCGGGACCGCCGCCGCCGTGCGGCGTCGCGAACGTCTTGTGCACGTTGTAGTGCATCACGTCGAAGCCCATATCGCCGGGACGGGCCCGCCCGAGCAGCGCGTTGAGGTTCGCGCCGTCGTAGTACAGCAGGCCGCCGGCGTCGTGGACGATCTCGGCGATCTCCTCGATGTCGCGCTCGAAGAGCCCGACGGTGTTCGGGTTCGTCAGCATCAGCGCCGCCGTCTCCTCGGAGACCGCCGCTTCGAGCGCGTCGAGGTCGACGCGACCGTCGTCGCCGGAGGGGAGTTCGACGACGTCGTAGCCGGCCATCGCCGCGCTCGCGAAGTTCGTGCCGTGCGCCGACGCGGGCACGATGACCTCCGACCGCGGGTCGCCGCGGGCCTCGTGGCACGCTTTCGCGATCATAATGCCGGTGAACTCCCCGGCCGCGCCGGCGGGCGGCTGTAGCGTCACCGCGTCCATACCACCGATGCGTGCGAGGTAGTCCTGGAGGCCGTAGAGGAGTTCGAGCGTCCCCTGGACGCTCTCCTCGGAGCGGTCGGGGTGGACGCCCCCGTTCGGGTCGGCCGCGACGTCCTCGGTGAACGAGGGGTTGTACTTCATCGTGCACGATCCGAGCGGGTACGGCCCGCTCTCGACGCTCCAGTTCATCTGCGAGAGCCGCGTGTAGTGCCTCGACAGCTCCGGTTCGGAGAGTCCGGGCAGTTCGAGGCTATCGCGGGTCAGATCGTCGGGCAGCGGCGACGCCTCCGCGACGTCGACGGCCGTCGTGTCCTTCTCGGAGAGCAGCGATTCGTACCGGTCGTCGTCGCCGTAGCGCGCCTGATCGTGGTTCATCATAGTGCCTCCTCGAACGCCGCGACGAGCGCGTCCGTCTCGTCGGCGTTCACGTCGGTGACACAGATCTGCAGCAGGTGGTCGTCGAGGACGTGGACCGCGAAGCCGTCCGCTTCGAGGTCTCGCGCGATCGCCGGCGCCGGCTGGTCGGTCCGGACGAGGAACTCCCGGAAGTGGTGCCGATCGTGGACCGGCGCTTTGACTCCGGGGAACTCGTCCAGCCGCGCCGAGAGCGACTCCGCCTCGCGAACGCACCGGCTCGCGAGATCGACGAGGCCGTCCGGACCGAGCCACGCGAGGTGCATCGCGGTCCGCAGCGCCACCCACGCCTGGTTCGTGCAGATGTTCGAGGTGGCGCGCTCCTTGCGGATGTGCTGTTCTCTGGTCTGCAGCGTGAGCGTGTAGGCGCGCTTGCCGGCCGCGTCCTCGCCGGCTCCGACGAGTCGACCGGGGACCTGTCTGAGGAACGCCTCGCGCGTCGCGAAGAGGCCCAGCCCCATCCCGTAGGCCGTCGGCAGGCCCAGCGCGTCGGCCTCGCCGACGACGACGTCGGCGCCGACGCTCGCCGGTTCTTCGAGCAGGCCGAGCGCGACGGTGTCGGTGCCGAGACAGAACAGCGCGCCCGCCTCGTCGGCGACGTCGCCAACGTCGGAGAGACGCTCCTCTATCGTCCCGTGAACGGTCGGGTTCTCGGCGTAGATCATCGCCGACTCCCCGTCGGCGAGTTCGGCGAGCGCGTCGACGTCGACGGTCCCCTCGGCCATCGGATACGTCTCGACCGCGAGGTCGGTACCGTCGACGTAGCTTTCGAGCACCGCGCGCTTGTTCTCGTGGAGAACCTCGGGTACCCACACGACGGACCCGGACACCTTCCGAACTCGGTCGGCGAGCCTGGCCGCCTCTCCCAGCGCCGTCGCGGCGTCGTACATCGAGCAGTTCGCGACCGGAAGCCCGGTCAGTTCGACGACGAGCGACTGGTACTCGAAGAGCGCCTGCAGGAAGCCCTGAGCGATCTCCGGCTGGTACTGCGTGTAGGAGGTCAGGAACTCGGCCCGCTGTGAGAGGTCGTCGACGACCGACGGGACGTAGTGTGAGTGGTGGTCGCGCCCGAGGAACCCCGTCAGGTCGTCGTTCTTCGCGAGCACCGACGACAGCTCCGCGCGGAGTTCGCGCTCGCTCCGGGGTTCGATGCCGAGGTCGCCGTCGAACCGCACCTCGGGCGGAACGTCGAAGAGTTCCGCCTCGCTGTCGACGCCGACCGCCGCGAGCATCTCGGCGGTCTCTGCGGGCGTGTGCGGCGTGTACGGGCTGCCCGCGACCCGCTCGTGGCGTCCGCCCTCGCTCATCCGTCGCACCTCCCGCTGGCGGAACGGGCGGTTCGAGCCCGCGTCGAACGCGCGTTCGGGTGCATCCTGATCACTCGGTCTGCTCGCGGTATTCGTCGGCCGAGAGCAACTCGTCGAACGCCGCGTCGTCTGCGACCTCGACTTCGAGCATCCACCCGTCGCCGTAGGGCTCTTCGTTCACCAGTTCGGGGCGGTCGAACAGGTCCTCGTTGACGGCGGTCACGGTCCCCGAGATCGGCGCGTAGAGGTCCGAGACGGCCTTGATCGATTCGACGACGCCGAACTCCTCGCCCTGGGTGATCTCCTCGCCGACCTCCGGCAGTTCGACGAAGACGACGTCGCCCAGTTCGTCCTGGGCGAAGTCGGTGATCCCGACCGTCGCGGTCTCTCCGTCGGTCGTGGCGTACTCGTGCGATTCCTGGTACTTGCGGTCTGTGGGTACTTCGAACATTAGTTGTCCTCGATGAATGGTGTGGGAACGATTTCGGCGCGCTTCTCCTGTCCGCGGACGGCGATCGAGAGCTCGGTTCCGGGCTCAGAGAGCGACGTCGGGACGTAGCCGAGCGCGATCGGCTCGCCCAGGGTGGGGCTCATCGTCCCGCTCGTCACGTGACCGACGACGTCGCCGTCCGCGACGATCTCGTGGCCGTGTCGGGCGATCCCGCGCTCCCGCAGGACCAGCCCCACGAACGTCTCTTCGACGCCCGCGTCGGCGACGGTCGCGAGCGCGTCGCGGCCGACGAAGTCGGTGTCGAGCGCGACGGTCCAGCCGATCCCCGCCTCGTAGGGGTTGCGCGGCTCCGCGTCGGGATCGAAGTCCTGTCCGGAGAGGAGAAACCCCATCTCCGTCCGGAGCGTGTCGCGGGAGCCGAGACCGCACGGGGTGCAGTCCGCCGCGAAGGCGGACCAGACGGGTTCGGCCTCGTCGGTCGGACAGAGGATCTCGAAGCCGTCCTCGCCGGTGTAGCCCGTCCGCGAGACGAACGAGCGGACGCCGCCGACCTCGGCCTCGATCACGTCGCCCCACGACAGCGGGGCCACGTCGGCGTCCGTCGCGCGGTCGACCGTCTCGGCTGCGTCCGGCCCTTGCACCGCCACCATCGCCCACGCGTCGGTCTCGTTGCGGACCTCGCAGTCGAGGCCCCACTCGTCCCTGTGGTCGACCCACCGACGGTACGCCGCCTCGTCGTGGCCGGCGTTCGGCACGAAGAGGTACCGGTCTTCCGCCTCGGGAAGCCGGTAGACGATCGTGTCGTCGACGATGACCCCCGACTCGTCAGTGATCGCCGAGTACTGGGACTCGCCCGGCGAGAGCGCCTCGACGTCGTTCGACGTGAGGCGCTGCATCAACGCCGTCGCGTCCGACCCGCTCACGACGATTTCGCCCATGTGCGAGACGTCGAAGAGCCCGACCGAGTCGCGCACGGCCTCGTGTTCGGCCCGGATCGATTCGAACTCGACGGGCATATCCCACCCGCCGAACCCGGTGAACGTGGCGTCTGCGGCGTAGACGTCGTACAGCGGCGGCTTCCGAAGGGCCATAGTGGACGGATGGTTCGCGGCAAGAAATGTTTTGGTATGTCCGCCGAGGCCGCCGCCTTTTGCCAGGTTTAAACGGTATACTGCGATAACAAATGCGGTATTTCGGCCGGGGCGACACCACCGACGGCGTCGAACCGCGCCGAGCGCCGTCGTTATTTGCTCTGAGAGAGAAGACCGGCTATGGGACGGTTAGTCGAACTCGACGCGACCGGGCCGCTGAAACTCGACGAGTCGGACCTGGACCCCGAGAAGGGAGACGTCGCGGTCTGTCGGTGTGGGCTCTCCGACGAGTTCCCGTTCTGCGATGGGAGCCACCGAAACACGAGAACCGAAGCCGACGACGGGCTGTACCGGTACGTCGAGGTGGGCGAGACGCTCCGTCGCCGTGAGGTGGATCACGTCGCCTACGCTGCCGACGAACCGGCGGACGAGGGAGATGGACGCTCCGAGCGACCGGAGTGACGTCACGGCGGACGGTTTCGGTGTGTAACCGTACGAAGTTTCGTTATTCTTAATTAGACACCATATATGGTTTCTACTATGTCGACCGGGAGGGGAATTTCGAGGCGGACGTACCTGGCGGCGGTCGGAACCGCCGCGGTCGGCGGCCACGCCGGCTGCACCGGGTCGGCTGCCGGATCGGTCTCCGTCCTGTCGGCCGGAAGCCTCGCCAGCGCCATCTCCGACCACCTCGGCCCGGCCTTCGAGTCGGAAACCGGGACCGCGGTCCACGGCGAGTACTACGGGACCAACGCCGTGATGCGGATGGTCGAGGACCGGACGAAGCACCCCGACGTGATCGTGAGCGCCGACGCGACGCTCCTCCGGGACCGGCTCTACGGCGAGTTCACGGACTGGGACGTCGAGTTCGCGACGAACAGCCTGGGTCTCGGCTACCGCGGGTCCACGTCGATCGGTCGGGCCCTCGACGCCGGGCGTCCCTGGTACGAGGTGGTACGCGGGGCCGACGACGGGGCGGTCGCCATCGGCGATCCGGACCTGGACCCGCTCGGCTACCGCGCCCTCCAGGCGTTCGAGCTCGCAGAGCGCGAACACGGCCTCGACGGCTTCCGGGAGGAGATGTCCCGGCGCGTGTATCGGGAACCGGAGGAACCGCAGATGATGGCCGGCGTCGAGAGCGGCTCTCGCGCCGCAGCGGTCGTCTACCGGAATATGGCCGTCGACCACGGGATGCCGTTCGTCGAGTTCCCCGACGCGTACAACTTCTCCGATCCGGCGCTGGCAGACCACTACGCGACGGCGACGTACACCACCGAGGAGGGGTACACGGCCGAGGGGCGGCCGATCGTCTACAACGCCACGACGAAGGCGAACGCCGACAACCCGGACGCGGGCCGACGGTTCGTGCAGTTTCTCGCCGATACCCCGGGACTCCTCGACGAGGCCGGACTGACCGTCACGGCGGATCTACCCCGCGGTCACGGCGACCTCCCGGAGGACGTCGAGGTATGAACCGCACCGACGCCGTTCGTTCCGGGCGACCGTTCCGGGTTCCGGGAGGGCTCGTTCCGGCGGTTCTCGGCGGGTTCCTGCTCGTCTACTTCGCCCTGCCGTTCGTGGCGTTTTTGACCCGCACCGGGACGGCGAACGTGCTCGGCAGGCTATCGACGCCCGAGGCCCAGGCGGCGGTCCGGAACTCGCTTCTCACCGCGCCCGTCTCGACGGCGGTCGCGACGGTCTTCGGTGTGCCCCTGGCGTATCTCCTGGCGCGGACGTCGTTCGTCGGCAAGCGGCTGGTCGAGGGAGTCGTGGTGCTGCCGCTGGTCCTCCCGCCGGTGGTCGGGGGGGCGATGCTCCTGACGGCCGTCGGTCGGTTCACTCCGATCGGCCGCATCGCGGCCGGCGCGGGCGTCCCGCTCACCGGGAGTCTCCTCGGCGTCGTTCTCGCCCAGACGTTCGTGGCCGCGCCGTTCGTCGTCATCACGGCGCGCGCGGGCTTCGGCGGGGTCGACGAGCGCTTAGAACAGGCCTCTCGGTCGCTCGGATACGGGCCGCTCGCGACGTTCTGGAACGTCTCGCTCCCGCTGGCCCGCGGGGCGATCCTCGCGGGGATCACGCTGACGTTCGCCCGGGCCATCGGCGAGTTCGGGGCGACGATGATGGTCGCGTACAACCCCCGGACGATCCCGACGCGGATCTGGATCGACTTCATCGCGGGCGGCATCGACACGGTCGTCCCGCTCGCGCTCGCGCTGCTCGCGATCACGCTGATCGTCATCACCGCCGTGCAGCGGTTCGGTCGGATTCCGACGGTGGTCGAGGAATGAGGGCGGCGATCGACGAGTGGGGCCGCGACCGACGAACGAGGCTCGCGGGGGACCGATGAGACTGGAAATCGACGCCCTCTCGCACCGCTACGGCGAGGAACTGGCCGTCGACGACGTATCGTTCGGGATCGAGGCGGGCGAACTGGTGGCGCTGGTCGGGCCCAGCGGCTGCGGGAAGACGACCGTCGTCCAGTCGGTCGCGGGGCACGTCCGCCCGACGGCCGGGCGGATCGCCCTCCGCGGCGAGGACGTGACCGATGTGCCGCCGGAGGCGCGGGGCGTCAGCGTCGTCTTCCAGCGCTCGACGCTGTATCCGCACATGACCGTCGGCGAGAACGTCGCCTACGGACTCGGAGCCCAGGACATCGCACCCGCTCGCCGCGAGGAACTCGTCGCGGACCACCTCGAGTTGGTCTCGCTGGCGGACCAGCGGGCGGCGCGGCCGGCGGAGCTGAGCGGCGGACAGCGGCGGCGGGCGGAACTCGCGCGGGCGCTGGCGCCGTCGCCGGACGTGCTGTTGCTCGACGAACCGCTGTCGGCGCTCGATCGCACGCTGCGGATTCAACTGCGCGACGAGATCGCGCGAATCCAGCGGGAGACCGGCGTGACCACGCTGTTCGTCACGCACGACCAGGAGGACGCGATGGCGCTGGCCGACCGCCTCGTCGTGATGAACGGCGGTCGAATCGTCGCCAGCGGACGGCCGCGGGACCTGTACGAATCGCCGCCGACCCCCTTCGTCGCGTCGTTCCTCGGACGGGCGAACGCGTTCGACGCGACGGTGCTGGACGCGGACCCGCTCACGCTCCGGCGAGGCGACGGCACGGTAGAAGTCTCGGGGTTCAAGGCGGACGCGCCGGGCGTTTCGGAGGGATCGACGGTCACGTGTCACGTTCATCCCGGGGACCTCTCGGTTCGGCCGATCGGGACCGAGACCACGGATCCGTCGATCCGCGGGACGGTGACCCGCGTCGCGGACGTCGGCCGTCGCTACGACGTGACCGTCGGGATCGGGGCCGGCGAGGACCTCGTCGCAGAGCAGGTGTCGTCGCCGCCGGCGGTCGACGACGACGTCGCCGTGGCGTTTCCGGCGGATCGCCTCCACCTGTTCGACCGCGAGGCGGGACGCCGCGTGTCGCTGTCGGCGGTCTGATAGGGAGTATCGGAGAGACCCGTCGACTCGGTTTCATCCGAACCGCGTACCGCGGCCAGCCGAGAGTCTGTGGACGTCCGATCGGCTGCGATACTCCCGATGAGAGGGGCCGGTCGCGACGCCTCCGATCTGTCCGACGGATCGAGACCGGTGACGGGGAATCGATCGAACGTCATCGACGGGTCTCAGTTCAATTCACACCGTATTCAACCACCAAAAGAGAACGATATGCTTGTCTCGTCCGGATCCCGTGGAGAGCATATATGGTCCGGTAGAGGATGCGGCATCGGAACAGTTAATTTAGTATTCTTTCAATTATTTCGTGATGGCACAAGCAACGGAACGGCTCCAGCGCTATCTGGAGGACGAACTCGGAGAGTGCCGCAGCGAGGACGTCGAGCGCAGGCTCGACGAGCTCGGCACGCTCGAAGCCGCGATCGGGCGAGAGCAGGTCGAGGCCGAACTCGACGTGCTGTCGGCACTGGCGAACGAGACGCGGTACACGCTCGTGCGCGTCCTCGTCGCGGCCAGAGACGAACTCTGCGTCTGTGAACTGAACGCCGTCGTCGACGTGAGCGAGAGCGGCCTCAGTCACGCCCTCTCTCGCCTGGTCGAGGCGGGTCTCGTCGAGAGTCGGAAGGACGGTCGCTGGAAGATGTACCGGGCGACGAACCGCGCGGTGGCGCTCGTCACCGTCGTCGAGGGGAGCGTGGGCGGCAGCGCGCCCAGCGGTGCGTCCGACGGCGAGAGTGGCGACGCCTCGGGGAGCGAGTGACCGCCGATGGGTGACGCTCACGAGCACGGCCCGGACTGCGACTGCGAGAGCTGCGGGGACCCGCGGTCGATGGACTTCCTCGATAAGTACCTCACCGTCTGGATCTTCGGCGCGATGGCGATCGGCGTCGGCCTCGGCTACGTCGCCCCCGCGGTCACTCGGCCGATACGGGACCTCCACCTCGTCGAGATCGGACTGGTGCTGATGATGTACCCGCCGCTGGCGAAGGCCGACTACTCGCGGCTGCCGACGGTCTTCAGCAACTGGCGGGTTCTCGGGCTGAGTCTCGTGCAGAACTGGCTCATCGGCCCGACGCTGATGTTCGGCCTCGCGGTCGTCTTCTTCAGCGGCCTCGTTCCCGGCCTGCCCGCGCGACCGGAGTACTTCCTCGGGCTCGTGTTCATCGGGATGGCGCGGTGCATCGCGATGGTGCTCGTCTGGAACGAACTCGCCGAGGGCTCGACGGAGTACGTGACCGGGCTCGTGGCGTTCAACAGCCTCTTTCAGATCGTCACCTACGGCGTGTACGTCTGGTTCTTCGCGCTGTTTCTGCCCCCACTTCTCGGGATGGAGTCGCTGGTCGCGGGCATCTCGACGTTCGACATCACGCCGGTGCAGGTGTTCGAGGCGATCGTCGTCTTCCTCGGGATCCCCTTCGCCGGCGGCTTCCTGACCCGCTACGTCGGGACTCGGGTCAAGAGCCGGGCGTGGTACGACGACGTCTTCGTCCCGAAGATCGACCCGCTGACGCTCGTCGCGCTGCTCTTCACGGTGGTCGTGATGTTCGCGACGCAGGGCGGCAACATCGTCGCCGCACCGGGCGACGTGCTGCTCATCGCCGTTCCCTTGACCATCTACTTCGTCGTGATGTTCCTCGTGAGCTTCGGGATGGGACGCGGGATCGGCGCGGACTACTCGACGACGACGGCGATCGGCTTCACCGCGGCATCGAACAACTTCGAACTCGCCATCGCGGTCGCCGTCGCGGTCTTCGGCGTCGGCTCCGGCGTCGCCTTCGCGACCGTCGTCGGACCGCTCATCGAAGTCCCCGTGCTGCTCGCGCTGGTCAACGTCGCGCTGTACTTCCAGCGGGAGTTCGACTGGACCGGCCACGCGACCGGCAGTCTCGGCGAAGCGACGGGCGCGGTCGGAGCCGACGGGACCGAACCGATAGTCGACGACGACTGACGGGAGCGTGCGTCGATCGACGACGGCTGACGGACGGCGGTTCGACGCGGCCGCCCGGACTCACGCGTACGCCTCGAACTCCTCGCCGAAGATGAGGAAGTAGCCCGTTCCGACGACGCCGACGGCGGCGGCGATGGTGAACGCAACCCCGGGGCTCACGAACGCCCAGAGGTAGCCACCGAGGGCCGCACTCGGGATCACGACGGTGTTCCGCAGCAGGTAGTACGTCCCGGTGACGCGCCCGCCGGACCCCCGCTGTGCGGGGCCGACGATCAGCGCCTTGTGGGAGGGAAGCCCGGCGAACCGAAGTCCCGAAAAGGCGAAGACGAGGACCATCGCCACTGCGCTCGCCGGCGCGTTGATCAGGACGACCGGGAAGACGGCGTAGACGGCGAAACCGAGCGCGACGACAGGCTTCAGTCCCACGCGCTCGGCCGCCTTCGCGGCGGGAGCCATCACCAGCAGCGCGACCAGCATCTCGACGCCGAGCAGGTAGCCGAAGAACGCCGCCGGCGAGAGGTCGACGGCGTAGGAGAGTCCCGCGAGCGAGACTGTCGTCTCCAGGCCGACCTCGTAGATCCGCGTGACCACGAGCACGAAGAACACGTAGACCATCCCGTTGGCGAAGCGGACGAGCGTGTCGCCAACGAGCAGCGGTCGCAGTTCGCTCGGCATCTCCCGGAGGTCGCGGCGGACCTGTGCGAGGCCCGCGAAAGAGCCGCCGATCGTGTCCTCGCTCGCGTCGTAGAGTACGTGCTGCGCGACGGTCCCGACGACGCCGAAGACGACGGCGACAGCGAGGACGTACTGAAAGCTCACCGCGAACGCCGGGTGCAAGCCGATGAGGACGGCCGCGAGGACGGGGCCGATCAGGAACGCGGTCCGCCGGAACGTCTCGGTGCTGGCGAAGCCCGCCGCGAGTCGGGAGGGGTCGGTCGCCTGCTTGACGACCGCGAAGGTGGCTCCGAGTCCGAACGACTTCCACGCCTGTGCGAAGAGCAGGCCGGCGAAGATCCAGATCCACGGCTCGACGGTCAGGCCGGCGACCGAGAGCGGACCGATTCCGGGCGCGGCGAGCCAGAGGCCGAACCCGAGCGTCGACACCAGGCCGAACAGCGTGAGCGCGTACCGCGAACCGATCCGATCGGAGACCGCGCCGCCGGGGTAGGGGTACACCGCGGAGACGACGTTGCCGACGGTCCCGAACAGCCCGACGACGAACCCGCTCGCGCCGAGGGCGACCAGGTACTCCGGGAGGAAGCGGTTCGTCATCTGGAAGCCGAGGCTGAACACGAACATCGCCAGCGACAGCACCAGGACGTCTCGTTCGAGCGCGAAGAACTGACGGAAGGCGTAAAGCGGCCCCGGTTCGTCCGTCTCGGTCGCGGTTCGTCCCGACGTCATCTGACGACCGGACGTCGGAACCGCAGTGAGATATATCCCGGTGGCGCTAGGCGTCCGAGGACGCGCCCGTGCGCTCGGCCGACCGCTCGGCCTCGTACCGCGCGGCCTGCTCGTCGAGGACCGCCTGTCGCTTCCTCCTCGCGCCCTCGGACATCAGCTCCTCGCTCCACTCGAATCCGGCGTCGGTGTCGAGTTCGACCGACTCGACGCCGTCGAGGCCGCCGACCTTCCCCTCGACCTCCTCGTAGAAGTACGGGACCATGTGGCACATCGGCGAGGTGAGCCGCATCTCGACGTCGACGTGGCCGCCGTCGACGTCGACCGACTTCACCAGTCCCATCGCGACGACGTCGAGATTCGAACCGGTAGCGGCGCTGCAGGGGTCGACGACGTCGCGGAGGCGTTCGAAGACGCGGGCGGCGGGGACGCTCCCGTCGGCGTCGACCCGGTCGATGGTGTCGGGGACGACCGCGGACTCGACGTCGGTGGACGCTTCGGATTCGACGCTCATTGGGCCACCTCGAAGCCCGTCGACTCCCACTCGTCGGTCAGTTCGACGTCGCTGTACTGATCGTCCTCGATGTCTGACTGGATCTCGTCGACGTCGAAGCCGTGCGCCTCCGCCCAGTTCTCGCCGAGGATCTTCCTCTTGTCCTCCTTCGTGATCTCGAACGTTCCTGAAAAGCTCTTCATCTCCGGGAAGTCGTACTCCCAGAAGCGTTCGAGCAGGAGGCCGGGGTGGAAGTGCGGCGCGCCGGTGCCCCAGAGGATCTTCTCCAGCGCCAGTTCGCCCCCGCCGTAGAGGAGGTCTTCGAGCGTCTCCGCGAACGACTCCGGCGACGTGACGAGTTCCGCCAGCGTGAGTTCGAGGTTGACGTAGACGTTCGGGTGTCGAGCGATCTGCCAGCCGGTCTCCTCGGCGAAGGAGAGCCCGCCGTGGACGATCTCGAAGGTGAGATCCGGGAACGACGCCGCCGCCTCCTCGACGTCGCCGACCTTGTACGAATCCATCGGGACCGCGCCGAACGGGAGCGCCTTGTGCACGGCGACGACGTCGAGGCCGAGGTCGGCGGCGTGTTCCCACAGCGGGAACGCGACCTCCGGGTCGTCCATCTTGAAGCCGTGGTGGGTGCCGTCCTGTTCCCAGTACGATGGGTACACCTTCACGCCGTGGGGGTCGAACGCCTCGACCTGTCGGGTCAGTTCGGCCTGCGGGTCGTCCATCCCGACGGCGTCGACGCTGGCGAGCGCCGCCGCCCGCGTCGGGTTGCGCTCGACGAACTGCTCGGCCTTCGACTCGGCGGTGAGCCCGTCGTGGAACACCGTGATGGACTGGGGGTGGATGACGGCGAAGTCGGTCCGGCTCTCCCGGAAGAGCGCGTTCTCGGTCTCCTCGATCGGCCAGTCGCTGAGGAACGACTCGCGGGTCCGCCGGTAGCCCTCGGGCATCTTGCTCTCCAGTCCGACGCCGATCTCGGCGACCTGCTGTGCGTACCGCGGCACCCGGAAGTTCGATTCGGCCTGGTTGTAGGCGTGTACGACCGCGTCCGCGACGAACACGTCGTCCAGTTCGTCCATAGGTACCAAATGATAGAACGTGATGATATTTGTTTGGGAGCGGGAGATCGAGGCCCGAAAGCGAAGAGACAGCACCGAGCGGCGTCCGAGAGCGCGAACCGGGCGGCGGGAATCAGCTTCCGGCGGACTCGGTCGCGACCTCGGCGGGGGATCGGGACGCGGCGTCGTCGGCCCGCCAGACGTTCCCGCGGCGGCCGACGCGCGAGAGGTCGAGGCGGACGGACTCGCCGACCGACAGCGACGAAAGCGCCTCCCGGGTGGCGTCGTCGGCGAAATCGACCAGGTGGTAGGTCGCGTGTGTCGCCGTCGAGCGCACCGTCACCGCGTCGTGGCTGTTCATCTCGGCGACTACTGTGAACGAATCGGGGGTCGAATCGGTACTTCGACTCATTCTATCCAATTATGGAGCGTATCGGTTAATAAATCTACGTTATAAAGAATATAAGGAGTATGTACGTATTATTCTGAATTGGAGATAGACGGTCACATCGGACAGAGCGGAGACGAGCCGTTCCCATCGGATAAGGCGGACACGACACCTTCCCGTCGAATAGAGCGGAGACGACGCTTCCATCAGTAACTGATTGCCGGATTCGAGTACCTCGACCGACAGCCGTACCCGAGAAACGGTTATCTCACAGAACCGCCACCAGTCGGTATGATACAACCGCTGCTCCGACTCTTCGATGGGCTCTCCGCGACCGAGGCGACGCTCGCGGTGCTTCTCGTCTCGGTCGCGACCGCCGTCGCGATGGAGTTCGTCGTCCTCCGGCTCGCCAAACGGTACGTCGCCGCCACCGACACAGTCTACGACAACATCGTCTTCTCCACGCTCCGGGTGCCGGTAGTCGTCACCGCGGCGCTGGTGGGCGTGTTCGTGCTCACGCAGGTGCCCTCGGTGCGCTCGTCGGTGCTCGTCGATCCGGGGACGCTCGACGACCTGTTCGGGCGGCCGGCGCTCTCGGTCCTCGTTCTCGTGTGGGCCTACGCCGCCAACGAGGTGGTGAACCGGCTCGTCGCCGCCGTCAACGAGGAGGGCGGCCGGTTCGACTTCGCGCCGGTCTTCTCGAACATCTGGACGCTGTCGGTGGTCGTCGGCAGCGCGGGGACGCTGCTGTGGCTCTGGGGCATCGAGATCACGCCGCTTCTGGGGGCCGCGGGCGTGGCGGGAATCGCCGTCGGCTTCGCCGCGAAGGACACCGTCGCGAACTTCTTCGGGGGAATCGCCCTGTACTTCGACGACACCTACAAGCTCGGCGATTACATCGTCCTCGACGACGACACCGCCGGGACGGTCATCAAGGTCGGCGTCCGCTCGACGACGCTTCTCACCCGCGACGAGGTGATGGTCACCGTCCCCAACGCCGCGCTCAACGCCGCGAAGGTGACGAACGAGTCCGCCCCGCAGCGCCGCCGTCGCATCCGGGTGCCCGTCGGCGTCGCCTACGGGACCGACATCGACGCGTTCGAGGAGATCCTCGTCGAGGTCGCGATGGCCGAGTCGCTGGTCCGCGACTCGCCGAAGCCCCGGGCGCGGTTCCGGTCGTTCGGCGACTCGGCGCTGCAGTACGAACTCCTCTGCTGGGTCAACGGGCCCACGCGACGGCGGCGCGCGCAGCACGAACTCAACCGCGCGCTGTACAAGGCGCTGAACGCGGCCGGGATCGAGATCCCGTACCCGAAGCGCGACGTGACGGTCACCGGAGCGGGGTCGGGAATCGCTGCCGACGCCGAGGCGGGCACCACGGCAGTCCACTCCGCGGAGGATCGAGCCGCCGACGGGCGCGGGCGGTCGAAGAGCGAGCGGGAGCGGGCGGCCGACGGCCGCGACAGGTACGGTCCGGCGTAGATGCGGTGGTCTCGGCGGTCGCGGGGTCGTCGCCGGTCCACGAGGTCGTCGTCGGTCCGCGGGATCGTCGTCGGTTGTGACGTCCTCGGGAGTTGCGACATCGTCGTCGTTATGTTCGTCCCCGCGAATGCTGCGGTATGGACCTCCTGGGACGGCTGTACGCGGAGGATTCCGCCGACGACGACCCTGGGGAGCCGTGGGTCGCGCTCTTCGTCGACGGGCCGAACGTCCTCCGCGACGAGTTCGACGTCGACCTCGACGACGTCCGCGAAGCGGCCGCGGCGGCCGGGCAGTTGACGGCGATGCGGCTCTACCTCGACGAGCACGCGACGCCGGGGCTGATTCAGGCGGCCGAGGCGCGCGGGTTTGAGGTCGTCGTCACGAGCGGCGACGTCGACGTCCGGCTCGCGGTCGACGTGACCCGCTTCGCCGTCGAGGACCGCGCCGACGTGATCGCCATCGCCTCTCGCGACACCGACTTCAAGCCCGCCATCGAGACCGCGAACGCCTACGGCTGTCGGACCTTCGCCATCGCGCCCGGCGAGTTCGGTCGGTCGGACGCCCTCCGGAACGCCGCGACAGAGCGCGTCACGATCGAAGACGACAGCGAGGACGAGGGCCCGACCCTCGTCGGCTACGACGGATAGCCGATCGGGAGCGTCGCCGGAAAGCGGACGGGTTTTTGGAACGGTGCGCCGAAGGGCGGGTATGGAAGAACTCGGGACGCCGGTGCTCGACGACCACCTCCACCTCGACCCGGAGCACGGACGCGGGCTCGACGCCGTCCGCGACTTCGCCCGCCTCGGCGGGACGCACCTGCTCGTCGTGAACAAGCCGTCGTGGCTGCTCGGCGTCGAGCCCGACGCGGGCGCGGACTTCCGACCGGTCTTCGAGACGACGCTGGACGTCGTCGAACGAGCGAGCGAGATCCTGCCGGGACGGGCGTGGCCCGTCCTCGGCGTCCACCCCGGTCTCGTCTCGAAACTCGTCGACGAGCGGGGCCTCTCGCCCGAGGAGGCCGGCGACCTGATGCGCGCCGGGCTCGACGAGGCGGCCGGGTTCGTCCGCGACGGCGACGCGCTCGCGCTGAAGTCCGGGCGGCCCCACTACGACGTCTCCGAGGCCGTGTGGGAAGCCTCGAACGAGGTGATGCGCCACGCGTTCTCCCTGGGCGCAGACCTCGGCTGCGCCGTGCAGTTGCACACGGAGGCCGCGGAGGACCTGACCGAGGTCGCCGAGTGGGCCGAGGAGCGGGGCCTCCCGTCGCATCGGGTCGTGAAGCACTACGCGGGCGGGACGCTGGCGGGGCCGACGCCGAGCGTGATGAGCGAGAAGGATCGACTGGAGACCGCCGCCGAGTCGGGCGCGCCGTTCCTGATGGAGACGGACTTCGTCGACGACCCCGACCGTCCGGGCGCGGTGCTGGGTCCGAAGACCGTCCCGCGTCGCGTGCGGTGGTTACTCGACGAGGGCCACGGTGAGGCCGTCGAGCGCGCCCACGTGGAGACGCCGCAGCGGGTCTACGGGATCGACACCCGCGCGACGCTGTCGCGGTGAGTGAATCCGGTTGGGCGAGCGGATCGACGCACAGCGCCGAGCCGTGAGCGGATCCGCTACTGAACCCCGGACGTAACTGATCAATACTTATGTTCGTTACCGAACTACTTTCGAATATGCCCCACGGTCAAGACCGGGAAGGCGCCAACAGCCCCGACTCCGAATCGACGTACGAGTGCCTCCAGTGCGGCCAGATCGTCACGGCGACGTCCCATCCCGGCGTCTGTGAGTGCGGCGGCGAGTTCCAGAACCGAGGGAAATCGCTCGAGTGATCGTCGGTCCGATCGGTGGCGAACGCGACGCCGCGTGATCCGAGAGCGACGGGGGACGCACAGCGACGACGCGCACACGCGAAGAGGGCGCAACTGCGTCCGTAGTCGGTACCAGGAACCGGAAAGATCGGACCTCGACAAGAAAGGCATTTGAATCCCGGCGGAAATGGTGGAGTATGACCGAGGCCGAGGAGACTTACTACACCGAAGAACGCTGGCAGAACTGGCTCTCCCGCGTCGAAGAGGAAGAGCTCGATCCCGAGAACGAAGACTCCGCGCGATTGCTCCTGAATCTCCAGGACGACGCCGCCATTGCGGTGGCGAAGATCGTCTCCGCGTACGAGGAGGACCGCCTTGACGACGAGGAGGCGATCGAGGAACTCGAACGCGTCCGAACGATCGTCCTCTCGGAGCCCGAACTGGACATCGAGGACGACGCCGCGCGCGAGGACAAGGAGATGCTCGTCGACGGCGTCCAGACGAGCCTCGTCTGCGTCTTCTACGCCGCCGAGGAGTACATCGTCGCCGGCGCGGCCGAGGAAGCGCCCCTCGACGAGTACGTCGAGGCCGCCGCGGCCGCCGAGCGGGACGACGATATGGACGCCGCGCTGGGCTACCTCGTGCAGGCCGGGACGCGCATCATCGTCGGCGACGAACTCGACATGGCCGTCGTCGACGACTTAGAGTACGGCCTCGTCTCCGAGTGGGTCAACGGCCTCGACAGCCTCCAGAGCGCGATGAGCGACCCGGAAGTCGTCGAAGAAGAAGAGGACTGACCCCCGAGCGGAACCGACGTCACGCCTTCTGGCCTCGGTCCGTCACGTAGCGGCGGCACGTTTTTATCCGGTAGCCGCCGAATCGGAACTATGTCTCTCGGAGGCGACGACAGGGCCGTGACCGTCCAGATCGGGGCGGTCCTGCTGCTCGGCTTTCTCGTCGTCTCCCTGTCGCTGTATCAGGCGACGGTCGTCCCCAACGAGAACCGCCAGGTCGAGTTCCAGCACAACCAGCGCGTGCAGGCGGACATGCAGCAGGTCAGGAACGCGATCCTCGGGACGGCGTCGTCCGGCGCTGCCGCCCCCGTCGGCGTCGAACTCGGGACGAACTATCCGTCCCGCGTCGTCGCCGTGAACCCGGGGCCACCGAGCGGCACGCTCTCGACGGCGGACCTCGGAACCATCCGGATCTCGAACGCCACGGCCGACGACCGGGCGACCGACGGCGCCGACTACCCCGAGACGGCGGACTTCTGGAACGGCACCGCGCGCACTTACGCCACGAAGTCGCTGGTCTACCGGCCGGACTACGCGAACTACGACGCCGCCCCGACGACGGTCTACGAGAACGGCGTCGTGTACAACCGCTTCGATTCGGGGACGCTGACGCGGACCGGACAGTCGGTCGTCGCCGGCACGCGCATCTCGCTGGTCGCGCTCTCGGGGAACCTCTCCCGCGGCGGGGCCAGCACCCTCTCGGTCGACCCGCGGGCGGTGAGCGTCTCGACGCGCACGATCAGCGTCTCGAACGTCTCTGCGGGGGAGAACGTCTCGGTCTTCGTCCCCTCGCGGCTGAGCGCGCAGTCGTGGACGGACCTGTTGAACGAGACCGGCGAGTACGACCCGGCCGCCGATCCCGGTAACGACGCGCGCGTCTACCGGGTCGAAGGCGTCGAGAGCGACGGGCGGGACGGCGTCGAACTGTACTTCGAGCCCGGGGCGACCTACCAGTTGAAACTCTCGAAGGTCGGCGTCGGGAGTGGCGTCGACGACACCGAACCGGCGTACCTGACGAGCGTCGAGGACCTCGAGTCGAACCCCTTCGAGGGACGTACCTACCCGTTCGTGGTCGAGTCGCGCGACAAGTACAACAACCCGGTCCGAACGTCCGTCGAGGCCGGGAGCGAGGAGACGACGGTTCCGGACGGGGTGGTGCTCGAACCGGGGCGCTACCGCTATCAGTACACCGCCCCCGACGGTTCGACGGCGAGTTCGGACTCGGTCGGGGTGACGTATCGAACGGGTTCCAACGACCCCGCTTACGACGTCGAGGACCCCGATTTCGAGGGCGAGCGCGTCGAGAACGTCGAGTACGACGTGAACGTGCAGGCGACGAGTGGCAGCGGTAGCGGCGGCGGTGACGGAGATGGGAGCGGAGACGCCGCTCGACTCGCCTTCGTCGGAAACGAAACGATCGAGGGACAGACGCAAGGCCGGTTTAGTTTCGACGTTGAAAACACGGACACGACGGCCGTCGAGATCGTCCAGTTTGGAGTCGGTGGAGGTCTCGTCGCGGAACTCGACGCGAACAACAATCAAGAACTTCAGATCGCCAACGGTGAGGCGTCCGACGGTCCCTACGATGCCGATGGAACGCTGTATGCATTCGATCAGAACCCGGAGATATCAGCGGGAAACACCCAAACGGTTCAGTTCCGTGGACTGAAGGACGCTAACGGGGACAATGTGCCGGCGGGGACGCTCGACGCCCTACGGTACGCGCCCGGATCCTCGGAGACGGAGGCGGAACTGTTTGTGATACTCGAAACCAGCGACGGCGGGCGGAAGACCTTCTACTTCGAGTAGCTGGTATCGGACACCTCCACTCAAGGCGCTTCTGAGTCGAGGAATCGGAGTGCCGAACGGCGCCTCCGATTGCTATTGAATTTGAGAATCGCTGGGGAAGTTTGACTGTGCCACACACCAGAGGACAACTGATGACTGATCGGTCCCTCGACCGCGCCCAGGCCGAGTCCCTCGGGAGCCTGCTCCTCGTCGCGGTGGTCGTCGTCAGCGGGGCGACCTTCGGGGCGTACTACGTGGCCTCGACGGACGGTGGGGGAGCGGGCGGGTCGGCGGGAAGCGCCGGCACCGCGGCGGGATCGACGGTAGACCTGACGCTTTCTGCGACCGAGGACGCGCTCCGGCTCTCGCACAACGGCGGGCCGTCCTACGAGATCGGGACCCTCCGCGTCACCGTCAGGAACGACTCCGGGGAGTTCGCCTACGCCTTCTCCGACGGACAGATCCGGGACGGCGGCGACGCGAACGGGCAGTTCGATCCCGGCGAGACGTGGCGGCTCGGGTGGAGGCAGCCGGCCGGCGAATCGGTAACCGTCGCGGTCGTGAACGCCGATTCCGAGACGCTGGTGCTCCGGCAGACGACGACCGTCGAATCGGCCACCGTGGACGAATCGAGAGAGAGCGCTGAGGGCACCGACACGAGCGAGGCCGTCGTCGGCGTCGACGCCGGGCCGCGGCGGACCGTCTCCGGGGAGTCGGGGTCGTCGGTCACGCTGGACGGGATCGTGAACGGTTCGGCGAACGGTCTGGGGTACGACTGGGAGATCACAGACGACGACGGGGTGGCTGCGGAGGCCGTCGGACTGACCGACGAGACGACGACCGATCCGACGTTCAACGTGTACGAAAACGTCACCGACAACCACACCGTCGAGGTCGAGTTCACCGCGAGCAACGACACCGCGTCGGGCGCGGACCGGACGGCAGTCGTGATCGAGGGGTTCAATCGTCCGCCGGTCGCCGACGCCGGTGAGGACCGGGAGTGGGACGGGGACGGCGAAGACAGCGACGACGACGGAGACGGCGGAGACGATGGAGACAGCGACGACGGAGACGGCGATGACGACGGAGACGACGACAGCAACGACGGCGGAGACGAGGAGGAAGACGATTCGGACGCACTCGCGAATCCAGTCACGGTACCGGGGGCGGCGGTCATCTACCCGCCGGGCGTCGACGCGGGCCTCCCGGACGATACGGACGACGACACCGAACTCGACGATCCGTCCGTGGAACTGAACGGGACGGGGAGCTACGACCCGGAGGGCGGCGAGTTACAGTACGAGTGGACGGTCACGGGGCGGGACGGGTTCGACTCGGACGCGCTCGATCTCCTCGACGCACAGAGCGCCACGCCCCGAGTGGTGCTACGTTCGCTGCCGGAGTCGGAGCGACGGAACGTCACGGTCGAACTGACCGTGACGGACCCCGAGGGTGCGACTGACACCGACCGGGTGAACGTGACCATCCATCCGGAGGCCGAGGAGGACGAGAGCCTCCGCGACGTACTTGAGGAGTTGTGGGAGTCCCTCTTCGGCGGAAACGGCGGAGACGACGGAGACGACGGCGGTGATGGCGACGACCGCAACGACCGAGGCGACGAGGGCCGGGGCGGTTGGAGCGTCCCGTGGCCGTTCCGGTGACGCCGACCGAGCTACCTCGGGCGGGGGCCGCGGTCGAGAACGCCGCTCAGTTCCGATCGCGTCGGCCCGACGTCGCCGGACTTAGACGATCGTCGACACCGCTATCGACAAAACAATAAGCGGTCCCGCGAGATAAGCGAGGTATGACCGCCGTCGGCATCGACGCCATCGAACTCTGGACGGGCAAACTGCGACTCGACCTGCCGAACACCTTCGCGCCGGTGAAGGGCGAAGACCCCGGCAAGTACACGAAGGGCATCGGAATCGAGTACTCCTCCCTGCCCGACGTCTACGAGGACATCGTGACGATGGGCGCGAACGCGGCGAAGCGCCTGATGGACCGCAGGGGACTCGTCCCCGACGACATCGGGCGGATCGACGTCGCGACCGAGTCCGCCTTCGACAACTCCAAGCCCGTCTCGACGTACGTCGCCGGCTGTTTGGAGCAGGTCTACGACGGCGACTTCCACCACGCGAACAAGGGCGAGCGGAAGTTCGCCTGCCTGTCGGGGACGCAGGTCATCGACGACGCGTACAACTGGATCCGCGCGGGTCGCAACCGCGGGCGCGCGGCGCTCGTGATCGCGACCGACACGGCGCTGTACGAGCGCGGCGACCCCGGCGAGGCCACCCAGGGGGCGGGCGCGGTCGCGATGCTCGTCGACGAGGAGCCCGACGTCGTGGCGCTCTCGACTGAACAGGGCTACGGCAGCGCCGACGAGACCGACTTCCTGAAACCCAACCAGCAGTTCCCCAGCGTCGACGGCAAGCGCTCGATCCAGGTGTACCTCGCGCGGATGCGCGAGGCCCTCGAAGACTACGAGTCGGTCGCCGGCGACACGCACCCCGACGACTTCGTCTACTTCCCGTTCCACACGCCGTATCCGGGAATGGTTCGGAAGGCGGCGTTGCTCGGGTATCGCCACATCACCCGCGACACCGAGATCGAGGACGCCCTCGCCGACGACATCGGGATGCAGCCGCGGGAGGCCGACTTCCCGGAGCGCGAGGACTACGAGGAGGCGATCCGGGCGTATATGGACGAGCTGAAGGAGACGCGCCGGTACCGCGAGTGGTACGAGCGGGCGATCGAGCCGACGATCCAGATCTCCGGGCAGGTCGGCAACTGGTACACCGGATCCGTCCACATCGCGCGCCTGTCGGCGCTCCGGGCGGCCGCCGAGGCAGACGTCGATCTCGCGGGCGAGAAGTTGCTGGTGGGGTCCTACGGCTCCGGCGCGCAGGCGGAGATCCACGCCGAGACGGTGCAGAACGGCTGGCGCGAGGGCGTCGAGGCCGTCGACGTCGAGGCCCGCCTCGACGACCGCTACGACCTCTCCTACGAGGAGTACGAACTCGTCCACGACGTCCACAACCACGAGAAGGAGGTCGAAGTCGACGAGTTCACCCAGCCCTCCGGCGAGTTCGTCTTCACGGGCTGGGGCCGGATGAACGAGCGGCGGTACGACTACGTCGAGTGAGGGAGTCGGGAGGGGTGAAAGAGTACGGAAGTCGTGCGCGGCGCCGCCTACGGCAACCGGCGCAGGTCGTCGAGCATCTCTTCTAAATCGCGGTTCGAGATCGCGAGCGAGAACCCGTCGATCGTCGCGAGCGCCGGGGCGTGCTCCCAGAGGTCCTCTTCTGTGAGGCCGTGGAGTATGACGGCGTTGGGCGTGGGATTGACGACGCGCATCGCCACGAGCGGCGACTCCCCGCGCGTGACGCCCGTGAACACCAGCGCGCGCGAGGTCGACTGCCCGTAGAGGCGGTAGAACTCCTCCGAGGAGAGCCGGGTGATCGCCTCGATGCTGTTGATCACCGTGTGCCCGCTGATTCTGTCCTGGTCGCCGCGGACGAGTTCGGTCGCGTCCATCGCGTCGTAGAGGGTTTCGAGCGGGATCGACGTCGGGTACTCTCTGAGGTCCTGGACGATGTCGCTCTCGAAGCCGGCGGAGATGACGCGGGCGTACTGGCGGATGCGGCCGCCACCGCGGGACTCGTCGATGTCCAGCAGCGCCTCGACCATCCGCCGGACGACGCCGATCCCGGGGCTCTCGCGGCGGCCGCTCTCGTAATCGGAGATAACGGAAGAAGAGACGTCGAGCTGTTCGGCGAGGGCGGTCTGGGAGACGTCGAAGTCCGTCCGCCACTTCCGGAGCGTCGCGCCCGGATCGTCACTCAACGTAATTTCGCCGGCGATGCGACGCGCGAGGTCCTCTCTGGGCACCGTCGTCACGTCCGGCGACCCCCCGAGACCGGGTTCTCTCGGCACATACTGGTGGGAAGTGAGAGAGGCGGCCGCAAAAGCGTATCGAAGGTGGGGTTCGACGAACGCCGATACGGGTGAAAAGACGCGGGGACGAGCGACCCGCCTCCGGCGCGAACGTTCAAGTCCGATCACGGCACAGATACCGCCGTGCCCTCGACACTCGTCCACGTCTCGCTGGCGTTGCT
This sequence comes from Halobellus limi, assembly GCF_004799685.1. NCBI lineage: Archaea > Methanobacteriati > Methanobacteriota > Halobacteria > Halobacteriales > Haloferacaceae > Halobellus > Halobellus limi. The sequence goes on along the minus strand of NZ_CP031311.1, from coordinate 749,430 downwards.
GCTCGCCGCCGGCCTGCTCGGCGAGGAGTTCGACGGCCGGAGCGCGCTCGCCGTCGCGGCGGCGACGGTGGTCCCCGACCTCGACGTCGCGCTCGAACCCCTGTTGTCGGGCGCGCACCGCTCGGTCGGGCACACGTTCCTGCTGCCGGCGGTCCTGTTCGCGGCGCTCCTGTGGGACTCCAGGCGCGGGTCGGCCTCCGCGGTCCGACGCCGGTACGGCGACCGGGGCGTCCGCGTGGCGTTCGTCGCGGCCTTCTGCATCTTCGGCGCGGCGATCGTTCCGGACCTCGTCGTCGGCGGCGTGAACGCGCTGTACCCGCTGCACGACGCGTTCTACACGGTCGACGGCCGGCTGTACTACTCGACGGACCGGGGGTGGGTGCAGACGTTCGTCGACCTCTCGCCCGACGGACCCACGGAGCGGCGGACGACGGGCAACTTCGACTTCCGGACGGTGCTCGACGCCGAGCCCACCCTCGGCGTCGAGCAGTCGGACTCCGGTGGGTCGGGAGCGGGCGGTGGCGGCGGACCCCGGCGCGTTGAGCGCCTCTTCCCGATCGCGATGACGGGCTTTCGCGCGTGGCTGCTCCCGCTGTCGGCGTTCGTCACGGCGACGCGGCTGTGGCGGGCCCACCGGACGTCCGTCGGCAGCGAGGCCGACAGATGAGCCGGACCGCTTCGCTCCCCGGCGGCGAGGAATGCCAGCGCTCTTGGCACTTCCCCGCGGAGGGACACCGATGAGCGAGCAGGCAGACGTCGACGGTCGCGTCCGTCCCTACGACCCCCAGATCGACCGCGAGGCGCTCTGGAAGCTGAAGCGCGGTTTCGAGTTGGGGATCGGCGAGGGGACCGGCGGCGACGAGAAGGGCGCGGTCTACGAGGAGAAGTTGACCGAACGATATCGCGACCGGTGGCTGGCGTGGGTGGACCGCTGCGTCGAGGAGGACCCGGGGTGCGTCGTCGTCGCCGAGGCGGAACGCGACGATGTGACGGGAGGGAGGGACGCCGGGCCCGTCGGCTACGCGTTCGTCCTCCCGGAGTCGCTGTCGTTCGTCTGGGACGCCGCCGTCCTCAACGAGATCTTCGTCGCGCCCGACGAGCGGGGGACGGGCATCGCCGACGCGCTGATGGACGCCGCCGTCGAGTGCGCCCGGTCGCAGGACCTCCCGCTCGATCGGATGGTGCTCGACGTGGACCGCGAGAACGACAGGGCGCGGGCGTTCTACGAGCGCTACGGGTTCGAACACTGGGGCGAGATGGTCGCAAGAGGCCTGTAGCCGGGGGGACGGTCGCCCGAGTGCAGCGACGCGCCCTCAGTCGCGAGCCCCCGAGGCCAGCGCGCCGACGGCGCCACCGATCCCGCCGAAGACGAGCGGGTAGACGAGCCCAGCGAGGAGGATCGCCGTCACGAGCGTCGGGCCGGCCGTCGAGTCGCCGACGGAGATAGCGAAGAGGAACGCGCCGGCGATCGCCAGCGGGAGGTACCCGAGCGTGACCGACGCTCCGCCGACCGCGCCGGCGAGCGGCGTCTCGGCGCGGCCCGCGACCGCGACGAGGCCGCCGGCGACCGCGAGCGCGACCGGCGGGAGGAGAAACAGCGCCGCGGGGAAGGTGTCGCCGCGGCCGACGAGGTTCACCGCGGTCGATCCGAACAGCCCGGGGATCTCGCTCGTGACGTAGTGTGCGCTGTAAAAGACCCAGCCGACGAGCTTCCACGTGCCGGGGTCGCCGGTCGCGATCTCCAGTACCCGCGAGGCCAGCGAGTTCGCGATCCGCTGGCCGGTCACCGCGTAGGTGATCGCGTACGCGACGACGTACGAGAGGACGCCGCCGAGGGCTGCGGCGCCGAGCGTCCGTCCATCGGGCGTGATTCCACCGCGCGAGTTCGAGGACGATTCGGGGCGAGACATCGTCCGCACGTGGCCGAGGAGACGTAGGTATCTTCTGGTCGGGATCGGTCGGCACCGGACGCCGCGCGTCGGCGGCGTAGCGGTTCTCCGGCAGTGATCGATCCCGACTGGCGACGGAGAATCGCTCTCCGAGGCTTATTCGATCCCGACCGGCGGCTTCTCTCGGCGGCCGGTGATCTCCTCCGGGCGGAGCCGGTAGAGCTGGTACTCCAGTTCCCGCGGGGCCTCCTCGTAGATCGTGAAGAACGGGATGTCGATCGACCGGATCGCCTCCACCACGGTCCCGTCGATGCTCGCCTCGGGGATCTCCGCGAGCGGACCGCGGACGACCACGGACGCCCAGCCGCGGTCGTCCTCGGCGGTGACGACGAGCGCGGCGCGCTCGGAGCTCTCCAGGTAGCGTTCCTTTTCGGACTCCTCGCCGAACCCGAGTCGGAGGTACACCTCGCCGGCGTCGGCGTCGTAGCCGTACGAGACGGGGATCGCGTAGGGGTCGCTCTCCTCGGCGAGTCCGAGCACGCCGACGCCGCCGGTCCCGAGCAGTTCGTCGATCTCGTCGCGGTCCATCACGACCGCGCTCTCCTCGTCGGTCATACCTGACTGTTCGGTTCGCTGACTGATAAAGTATCGCTCGGTTTAGCAAATCGGGAACGATCGCCGCCGACGGCGTCCGACCCGCAGAAGCTAAACGGGTCTCGGCCCTTCGCCCGACAATGACCGACTGGACCGAACGGTACCGTCCGTCGACCCTCTCCGAGGTTCGCGGCAACAACAAGGCCCGAGACGCGCTGAAGGAGTGGGCCGAGACGTGGTCCGACCACCGCGAGCCGGTGGTCCTCCACGGCGCGCCCGGCGTGGGAAAGACCTCCGCGGCCCACGCGCTGGCGAACGATATGGGCTGGGAGGTCGTCGAGCTCAACGCCTCCGACGAGCGGACGGCCGACGCCATCGAGCGGTTCGCGGGGCGGGCCTCGCGCAATTCGACGCTCGCGGGGTCGGTCGGCGACGGCAGCGGCGGCCGACAGCTCGTCGTGATGGACGAGGCCGACAACATCCACTACCAGTACGACCGCGGCGGCAAACAGGCGGTCACGAGCCTCCTGAAGGAGGCGAACCAGCCGATCGTTCTCATCGCCAACGAGTACTACGACATGTCGAAGGGGCTGCGCAACGCAGCGAGGGAAATCGAGTTCCGCGACGTCTCCGCGCGGTCGATCGTGCCCGTCCTCCGCGACATCCTGCGGAAGGAGGGCATCGAGTTCGACGAGGACGCGCTGAAACGGATCGCCGAGGAGAACAGCGGCGACCTGCGCGCGGCGGTGAAGGACCTCCAGGCGACCGCCGAAGGGAAATCGACGGTGACCCTCGAAGACGTGACGACGGGGTCGCGAAACCGCGCGGTCGACATCTTCTCGTTCCTCGATGCGGTCCTGAAAGAAGAGCCCGCCGAGGAGGCGCTCCGGACGGCCTACGACGTCGACGAGACGCCCGACGACCTCCTCCAGTGGGTCGAGGACAAGGTGTCTCTGGTCTACGAGGGCGAGGAACTCGCCCGCGCCTACGAGTTCCTCTCGAACGCGGACGTCTGGACCAGCCGGGTGTACACGACGGACTTCGACTACAGCTGGTGGCGCTACGCCACCGACAACCTCGCCGGGGGGGTCGCGGCCGCGCGCGATCGCACCCGCGGCGGGTGGACGCAGTACGGCGGCGCGCCCTACCGCTCGACGAAGGACTCGACCCGCGACGAGGTCGTCCGCTCGATCGCCGAGTCCGGCGGCTTCTCGATGACGACCGCCCGCCTGGACGTGCTGCCGTTCCTCGCGGCGATGACCCACCACTGTAAACCCCGGGAGCTGACGGTCGCGATGGCCGCGTGGTACGACTTAGACGAGGCGGCCGTCTCCTACGTCACGGGCAGCGGCGAGACGACGAACAAGGTCCAGTCGATCGTCGAGGACGCGGCCGAACTGCGGTCGGAGGCGGTCGAGGACCACGCCGGCGACGCGTTCGTCGAGCGCGCGGCAGAGGAGGGAACGGACGGCGACGCGGACGGAGAAGCGGACGACGGCGACGACCAGCAGACGTTCGATTCGGACGTGCTGGACCGCGCTGAGGGGGACGACGTGGACGACGCCGAACCGGCCGAGGAAGACGACGGGCAGGCGGGCCTCTCGGACTTCATGTGAGCGTGTCGGCGTCGAGACCGACCGTGACGTGAGGCGGCCGACGTCGGGGCCGACCGCGACACGAGACGGCGGACGTCGAGATCGACCGCGAACGAATCAGACGTCCCCGGGGTCCGCCGCGGCGCTACGGGACCGAAACGGGCCGCTCGAACCGCGAGACCGCCACCTCGAGGAGAACGCTCCCGAGAGCCGCCGGCCCCGCCAATAGCGCGCCGAGCGCCGCGCCCTCGACTGCACCGGTGAGCGTGATACCCGCGCTCGCGCCGCCGACCCCTCCGAGCGCGTAACCGGCGGTGGCGTAGCCGAGCGCCGACTCTCGCGGGGCGTCACGGATCACGACGATCAGCGCCGCGCCGACCGCGATCGGTATCCCCTCCGCGACGGCCGCGAGCAGGAGCCCCGCGGCGAGGGTCACGGCGGAGAACCGGGCCAGTCCGACGACCGTCCCGAGCGTGACCGTCTCTACGCCACCCGCGGGACCGAACGCGGCGACCGCGACGGCGGTGAGGACGGCGAGCGCGTGGACGACGAGCAGCGTCATCTCGATGCGGGTGTCGGTGACTCGGGCGACGACGAGGCTCACGCCCGCGAGCAGCGGGAGGGCGAGGAGGGTCGCGATCGCCGCGAGGACGACGAGGAACCCGGTACCGGGGACGTTGGTCACGGCCGCGGCTACGCGGACGGGCGGTAAGTGTTTTGTCGGGCGGTGGACGTCGCGGTGCTGGTGAGCGTCGTGGGACGGGTGAGCGTCACGGTGGCCGTCCGCGCGCTCGCGACTCGGCGGCGGAAACGTTAGTACGCGCCGCCCGGATGAAACCACACGCGTATGGTGCTCACCGAGGCGACGGGCGTCCTGTGCGTGCTGGCCGGCGGGTACGCGCTGGCTCGTCCGCTGTCGATCCGCAACTATCCGACCGCGGACCACTGGGAATCGGACCCCGAGAGTGCGAGACAGGAACAGCGCGCGTACGCGTCGATGGCGGCGTTCTGTACGATACTGGGCGGGATCGCGCTCGTCGTCCTCGGGCTGCTCGGACGCGGCCCGTGAGCGGGACGATCGCCTCCGAAGAGGAGATCCGGGAGGCCTCGTCGAAAAACCGCGAGTGCCCTCAGAGCAGTTTCGAGAGGAACTGTTCGCCGCGTTCGGTCTCCGGGTTCTCGAAGAACGACTCGGGATCGCCGGTCTCGACGATGCGTCCCTCGTCCATCAGCACGACGCGATCGGCCACCTCGCGGGCGAAGCCCATCTCGTGGGTGACGACCATCATCGTCATCCCCTCGTCCGCGAGGCCGCGCATCACTTCGAGGACTTCCCCCACGAGCTCGGGGTCGAGCGCGCTCGTCACCTCGTCGAACAGCATCACGCGCGGGTCCATCGCGAGCGCGCGGGCGATGGCGACGCGCTGCTGCTGGCCGCCGGAGAGCTGGTTCGGATACGAGTCCGCCTGATCGCTCAGGCCGACCTCCGCGAGGAGTTCCTCCGCGCGCTCTCTGGCGGCCGCCTCGTCGATCCCGCGGACTTTCCGCGGCGCGAGCGTGAGGTTCTCGATCGCCGTCTTGTGCGGGAAGAGGTTGAACGACTGGAACACCATCCCGATGCGCTGTCGGAGGCGGTTGATGTCGGCGTCGGGGTCGGAGATCGAGCGCCCGTCGAGTCGGATGTCGCCGTTCTGGATCTCCTCCAGTCGATTGGCACACCGGAGCAGCGTCGACTTGCCGGACCCCGAGGGACCGACGACGACGCAGACCTCGCCGTCCTCGACGTCCAGTGAGATGTCCTTGAGGACGTGGGTGTCGCCGAAGTACTTGTCGACGTGCTCGAACTCGAGCAGCGCGTGCTCGCCGGCGTCGTCGGCGCTGCGGCGGTCGCTGTCGCTCATTGGGACTCACCACCCCAGTCCGCGCGGGCTTCGAGGTACTCCACGAGTCGGCCCATCGGAATCGTGATCGAGAGGTAGGCGATGGCGACGAGCACCAGCGGCGTCCAGGGGTCGAACGTCGCGCTGTTGACGTCGCGGAACTGCTGGATGAGTTCCGGCACCGCGATGACCGTCAGAAGCGAGGTGTCTTTCACCAGGATGATCTGGTCGTTGCCGACCGCCGCCAGGGCGTTGCGCCACGCCTGCGGGATGACGACCTCGCGCATCGCCTGCACGTAGCCCATCCCGAGCGAGCGGGCCGCCTCCATCTGGCCGTCGTGAACCGCGCCGATCCCGCCGCGCACCGCCTCGCCGACGTACGCCGCGTGGTTCAGCGTCAGCGCGATGATCGCCGTCGGAATCCCCCAGTTCGAGATCGGGAACGTCCCGGGCCACAGCGTCGGGATGCCGAAGTAGACGACGAAGATCTGAAAGAGCAGCGGCGTCCCGCGAAAGAACTGCACGTAGGCCGCCGAGATCCCGTTCGTGATCGACGTCTTCGAGACGCGCGCGAGGCCGACGAAGATCCCCGTGGTCACAGAGAGGACGCTGGCCGTGACGACGATCCCAAGCACCAACACGTAGGCGTTGATGAACTGCGGCAGCACCGTCGGGATGAGCGCGTAATCGACCTGAACGGCCAGAATGTACAGCACGAGCAGCGCGATCCCGAGCGCGACGAGGCTCGAGAGGCCGACGCCGAGGTACTTCAGCGTCTGGTCGTCGAAGAACCCGTCGGCCGCAGCGTTGGCTTCGGGTGAGGCGCCCGAGTATGAATCAGCCATAGTTGCGAGGTTGTGGTGCGGAACCGTGATATATTATCCGTCGAAGTACTCCGAGTAGATCTCGTCGTACGTGCCGTCCTCTCTGATCGCCGCGAGGGCCTCGTTGACGCGCTCGCGGAACTCGTCGTCGTCCTGTCGGAACGCGATGCCGTAGTTCTCGATCGTGAGCGTGAGGTACGGCGGCGCTTCCTGGTCGCTCTCGGCGGCGACGCCCTCGCCCTCGAGGAAGACGACGTCGTCGCGGTCGTTGGCGAATCCGGCGTTGACGGTGTTGTCGTTGATGACGGCGTTGACCTGTCCGTTGATCAGCGCCTGGAACGCGCCGTTGATCTGGTCGTAGCTCTTGATGTCGAGTTCGCCGTCGAACTCCTCTTTCAGTTCCTCTGCCGCACCGGCTCCGGTCGTCCCCTTCTGGACGCCGACGGGGTTACCGCGGAGGTCCTCCTTCGAGGAGATCTCGCCGTCGTCGCGGACGATGACGGTCTGGTAGGCCGTGAAGTACGGATCCGAGAAGTCGACCTGCTCGGCCCGCTGGTCGTTGATCGTCATCGCGGACATGATGATCCGGAAGTTGTTGTTGTTCAGCGAGGGGATGATCGAATCGAAGCTCGTCGGCTTGAACTCGTAACTGACGCCGAGTTGCTCCTCGAAGATCGCCTCGGCGATGTCGACGTCGAACCCGGTCAGTTCCCCGGAGGTCGTCTCGTACTCGAAGGGGCGGTACGGGATGTCCGAGCCGATGACCACGTTCGAGGGGACGACCGATTCGGTCGTCGCCGCCTCGGTCGCCGTCCCCGTCGAGTCCGATCCGGAGTCGCCGTCGCCGTCAGCTTCGGTGCTCTGATCGCCGGATCCGCCGCCGGTACACCCGGCGAACAGACCGCCGGCAATCACGCCGGCTCCGGTCTTCACGTACGTCCGTCTGTCCATAACATCGTTCCGTTGTGGAGAGGAATATAACAACGTGTCGCTTCGGTATACGTCCGTTCACGCTTCTCACGGCCTTTCGACCGCACGTGCGGAAGTCGGTCGGGTGGTTCCGCTCGCACGTGCGGAAATCGGGTACGGGGGATCGGACCGAGCGAAACCGACAACCACGGGCGAAACCGACAGCCGCGAACGCGGTCAGTCGCCGCCGGGGATCCCGCGGGAGTCGGCTGCGCCGACGTCCCGGCGGAGCGCGTACCACGCGGCGACGACCAGCGCGAGCGCGGTGAGACCGCCCGCGAGGGAGACGTACTGGAGCGTCCCGCCGTAGACCAGCCGACCGGTGACGAGGAGCGAGATCACGACGGCGGCCGCCGCCGCGCTCAGCAGGCGGACCCGACGAGCGGTCCCGGATCCCGTCGCCGGCGACGCCCACACGGCCGCCGAGAGCAGCGCCGCGTACGCGCCGAGACCGAGGAGGTAGTACGCCGCCTGGACCGGCGGTCCGAACGTGACGAACGCGTGCGGCGTCAACACGAGGAGGGCGGGGAGCGAGGCGGCCGCGACGGCGAGGGCCCTTTTCACGCCTTCGGAGGCGCTCCGGCCCCGCGAGGGACCGTACGTCCACGCCGCCGCGAGCGCGACGCCCGTGAAGATGATCGACGCCGTCCCGAAGTGCGCAAGGAGGATCGCCCACTCGTAGGTCGTCACCGTGAGCGCGCCGAGGACGATCTGCGAGGGGAGGAGGATCGTCGCGCCGGCGAGCGCGAGTCGAATCCGACGGTCCGCGTCCTCCCGCCACGCGAGGATCGTGGTCCCGAGAACGACGAACCCGGTGATCATCGCGACGAGCCGGTGGAACCACTCGACGAAACTGCTCCAGTTCGCCGGGAAGAGTCCCAGAAAGCCGTCGCAAAAGGGCCACCGGCCGGCACAGGTCAGTCCCGCTCCCGTCGCCGCGGTGTACACGCCGAGCACCATCAGGATGCCCGTCAACGCGGCGGAGACGCCGACGAAACGGCGGAGGCGCGCGTCCATACCCTAAGGTCGGGGTCGGAGCTACTTGAATCGCTCTTTCGTCGGGCGGCCGAACCGCGCGGTTGGGGGTTCGCGGTCGTTCGCTCGCCGGTTCGCGGTCGCTGTGCAGCCTCGGCGGCGGGTCGGCCGCGATTCGACACGTTTCAAAGGCCATCGATCGAACGCGGAGGTATGACCGACGACGCGTCGACCGGAGAGCGAGCACCGGGCAGCGAAGACGGCGGCGTCAGCGAGGTCGACGGCCTGGTCGACCGGACGGACGACCACCTCGAACACCGTCGCGAGCGGCTCTCGGACGTCCTCGACGGGAAGGGGCTCGACGCCGTCTGGTTCGGCCGCCCGAACTCCTTCGCGTGGCTGACCGGCGGGAGCAACGTCGTCGACCGCGACGCCGACGTCGGGGTCGCCGCCGCCGGCTACACCCGCGCCGACGGCTTCGTCGTTGTCACGGACAACATCGAGGCCGAGCGGCTCGCGACCGAGGAGGTGCCCGAAGCGTTCGACGTCACGTCGGTGCCGTGGTACGAGTCGTCGCTGGCGGGGGCCGTCGCCGACGCGACGGCGGGCGCGGGCGCCGCCGACTTCGACGTGCCGGGGTTCGAACCCCTGGAGGTGAGTCGGCTCCGCCGACCGCTCGCCGAGACCGACATCGAGCGCTACCGCACGCTGGGCCGGGACGTCGCGGACGCGCTCGAACGGGTCGCCCGCGAGCTCCAGGCAGCGGACACCGAACACGAGGTCGCCGCGGGCCTGCGCGTCTCGCTCGCGACGCGCGGGATCGAGGCCCCCGTGGTGCTCGTCGGGGGCAGCGAACGCGCGCAGCGGTACCGCCACTACACGCCGACGCGGAGCGAGCTCGGCGACTACGCGCTGCTGTCGGTGACCGCCGAGCGCGGCGGCCTCTACGCGAGCGCGACGCGGACGGTGGCCTTCGAGGGCGCTCCCGAGTGGCTCACGGATCGACACGAGCGGGCGATGCAGGTGGAGACGACGGCGCTCGGCGCGACCCTGCGAGCCGCAGAGAGCGGGGGGACGGCCGGGGACGTCTTCGAGGAGGTCGTCGCGGCGTACGACGCGGTCGGCGAGGCCGGCGAGTGGAAGAACCACCACCAGGGCGGGGCCGCCGGCTTCGCGGGCCGCGAGTGGATCGCGACGCCCGGGAGCGACGAGGCGGTCGAGGTCCCGCTGGCGTACGCGTACAACCCGACGGTTCGCGGGGCGAAGTCCGAGGACACCGTCCTCCTCACCGACGACGGCGCGGAGGTGCTGACGAGGACGGGCGAGTGGCCCACGCGGACGGTCGCCTCCTGCGGCGACGGCGGGTTCGAGATCGAGCGTCACGCGGTCCGCTCGCTCCGCGGGGAGTGAACGGCCCCATAGTGCTCGAACGCCGACCGATCGACGCTCCCGGGGCGGAGCAGTCGGGCATCTCGACGGAGATCGGGCGTCGCCCACGACGCACACGACGCGTCGTCGGCGACGCGGAACTACTCGACCCCGAGTAGTTCTTCGTCGTCTGTCGAAGCAGCGTTCGACAGATAGCTTTTTTTGTGCTGCTATCGTCGCCGCCGCTATGGGACTGGACGACGACGCGAGGGAGTATCACCGCGAGGAACCGCCCGGCAAGATCGAGATATCGACGACGAAGCCGACGAACACCCAGCGGGACCTCTCGCTGGCGTACTCGCCCGGCGTCGCCGCGCCGTGTCGCGACATCGACGCGGACCCGACGCGCGCCTACGAGTACACCGCGAAGGGGAACCTCGTCGGCGTCGTCTCGAACGGCTCTGCGGTCCTGGGGCTCGGCGACATCGGCGCACAGGCCTCGAAACCCGTGATGGAGGGCAAGGGCGTCCTGTTCAAGCGCTTCGCGGACATCGACGTCTTCGACGTCGAACTCGACCTCGACGATCCCGACGACATCGTCGACACGGTGCGGGCGATGGAACCGACCTTCGGCGGCATCAACCTCGAAGACATCAAGGCGCCGGAGTGCTTCGAGATCGAGTCTCGCCTCCGCGAGGAGGTCGACATCCCGGTCTTCCACGACGACCAGCACGGAACGGCGATCATTTCCGGAGCCGCGCTCCTGAACGCCGCCGACGTCGTCGACAAGGACCTCGGAGAGCTGAACGTCGTCTTCTCCGGCGCGGGCGCCTCCGCAATCGCCACCGCGCGGTTCTACACCTCGCTCGGGGTCGAGACCGAGAACATCACGATGTGCGACTCCTCGGGCGTCATCGGGACCGACCGCGAGGACCTCAACGAGTTCAAAGCCCAATTCGCCTCCGACACCGACGACGACACGCTCGCGGAGGCGCTGGCGGGCGCGGACGTCTTCGTGGGGCTCTCCGTCGGCGGCATCGTCTCCCAGGAGATGGTCGCCTCGATGGCCGAGAACCCGATCGTCTTCGCGATGGCCAACCCCGACCCCGAGATCGAGTACGAGACGGCGAAGGCCGCCCGCGACGACACGGTCATCATGGCGACAGGGCGCTCGGACTACCCGAACCAGGTGAACAACGTCCTCGGGTTCCCGTTCATCTTCCGCGGCGCGCTCGACGTGCGCGCGACGGAGATCAACGAGGATATGAAGCGCGCCGCCGCGGAGGCGCTGGCGGACCTCGCGCGACAGGACGTCCCCGACGCCGTCGTGAAAGCCTACGGCGATCAGCCGCTGCAGTTCGGCCCCGATTACGTCATCCCGAAGCCGCTCGACCCCCGGGTCCTCTTCGAGGTCGCCCCCGCCGTCGCCGAGGCGGCGATGGACTCCGGCTGCGCCCGGACCGAGGTCGACCTCGACGCCTACGAGGAGCGCCTCGAAGCCCGGCTCGGCAAGTCACGCGAGATGATGCGCGTCGTCCTCAACAAGGCGAAGTCCGACCCCAAGCGGGTCGCGCTCGCGGAGGGCGGCGACGAGAAGATGATCCGCGCGGCCTACCAGATGCGGGAGCAGGGGATCGCTCACCCGGTCCTCGTCGGCGACACCGACGAGATCACGAGCACCGCCGCGGACCTCGGGCTCGATTTCGAACCCGAGGTCGCCGACCCCTGGGCCGGCGAGTGGGACCACTACGCCGACCGCCTCTACGAGCTGCAACAGCGCAAGGGCGTCACGAAGCGCGAGGCCCACGAACTGATCCGCGGCGACAGCAACTACCTCGCGAGCGTGATGGTCGAAGAGGGCGACGCCGACGCGATGCTCACGGGGCTGACCCACCACTACCCCTCGGCGCTGCGACCGCCGCTTTCGATCATCGGGACCGCGCCGGACGCCGACTACGCGGCCGGCGTCTACATGCTGACGTTCAAGAACCGGGTCGTCTTCGCCGCCGACACGACCGTCAACCTCGACCCCGACTCGGACGTGCTCGCGGAGATCACCAAACACACCGCGGAACTCGCCCGGCGGTTCAACGTCGAACCGCGCGCGGCGATGCTGTCGTACTCGAACTTCGGGAGCGTCGACAACGAGGGCACCCGGAAGATCCGCGACGCCGTCTCCGAGCTCCACGCCGACGCGGAGGTCGACTTCCCGGTCGACGGCGAGATGCAGGCCGACACCGCCGTCGTCGAGGACATCCTCGAGGGCACCTATGAGTTCTCACAGCTCGACCAGCCCGCGAACGTGCTCGTCTTCCCGAACCTCGAAGCGGGGAACATCGGCTACAAACTGCTGCAGCGCCTCGGCGGCGCGGAGGCCATCGGTCCGATGCTCGTCGGGATGGACAAGCCCGTCCACGTCCTCCAGCGCGGCGACGAGGTGAAAGACATCGTCAACCTCGCCGGCGTCGCCGTCGTCGACGCCCAGGAGTAGCGGCCGGGGACGCTCGAAAGGAGTCGAGCGAGAAGAGCAGGCGAAGCCGACGAAGATCGGGGCGTCGATCCGGGCCGGCGTGTCGGGATCAGTCGCTCGCCCGACCCTCGAACCGCGACGGCGGCGGGTACTGCGGATCGGCGTTCTCGGTTCCCCGCTCCTCGACCGTCGCGGGTCCGGCGTCGCCGGCGTCGACGGGCTCGGGGACCACGCAGCGGTCCGGTCGGCGGTTCACGTGCGCGTAGTCGCCGGGGGCGTTCGCGAGCGGGTGGGCGGGGTTCTCCCGGCCGTCGATCCGGGCCGCCCGTAGCTCCTCGAACCCGGCGATCCGCGCGCAGATCCCCCGCCAGTGGGACTCGCTGCCGGAGGGGATCCGCTCGCGGCCGGTCGGACGCCACTCCGCGTCGCCGCCGGAACCGGCGAGCACCTCGCCGTTGACGGCGGCCGCGAGGTGGTCGTGGTCGACGAGGACGCCGACGCGGGCGTCCGAGGGCGTTCGAGCGGCGAGGACGTCGAGACCGAGGTGCAGCGCGCGATACTCCGCGACGTTGTTGTTCGGGGCGGTGTCGGGTAGAGAGACCCGCGCGACGCGGGTGCCGTCTCGCGCCTCGATCACCGCGCCCAGTCCGCCGCCGTCGCGGCGGTACGACCCGTCGGTCGCGACGTAGAAGTGTCGGTGGTGAGTGCGCGGCGGGTGCGCGATGTGCGGGGTCGGCGAGTCGTCGAACAGGTCACGGAGCGTCGGACGGCCGTGAGCGGCCATACGCTCGCTAGTCCGTGCGCGTTCTTAAAGATAACTCAGCCGACGGCCCCGACGTACCGCCACGGCCCCGCGTTCCGGTCGGAATAATTAGACCGCCGGGCGACGAACCGACGGGTATGGCCCGAATCCAGTCTCTGACGGCGCGGGAGTTGATGACGACGGACGTCGAGACCGTCTCGCCCGACGACGACGTGAGCGAGGTGCTCGGCCGCCTCGCCCGCGCGGACTTCAACGGCTTTCCCGTGGTAGACGAGGGCGCGGTCGTCGGCATCGTCACCCAGCACGACCTCGTCGGCCTGTTCCAGACGAAGGACCGGACGCTGTGGATTCCGGTCGGCTTTCCCCCCTTCCTGGAGACGCTCACCTACGCGGTCGACGTCTCCTGGGACGACCTGGACCTGGGGATCGACCTCCTGCGGAACACGAACAAACCCGTCCGCGAGGTGATGACCGAGGACGTGGTGACCGTCGCGCCCGGGACGTCGCTGGACGAGATCCTAGACCTCCTCGCCGACGACGAACGCGACATCAACAGACTACCGGTCGTCGAGGACGGCGGACTCGTGGGGATCGTCGCCCGGCAGGACGTCATCCGAGCGATCCGAGACGAGCGGACGGCCGAGGGCGGAGACGCCTGATCCTGCCGAGCAGCAGCGGGAGACGGGAGCCGTGACCCCGCCCCCGAGCGAGCATCTTAGCGCACCTCTTCGCCGCGCTTCTCGTTGAGCGCGTCGCTCGCGAGGAACGCGCCGTCGTCGTCGAAGCCGTAGGTGGTGGCGTTCGCGCCGCCGTCGACGACGACGGCCAGCCGACCGCCGTAGGAGTCGTCGCCGGTCTCGTACTCGTCGATCACGATCACGGGGAAGTCGTCCAGCGAGAACCGATCGCCGAAGGCGTAGTAGTCGTTGAACGCCGCTTCGACCTGCTCGAACTCCTCCTCAGTTGGGGGGCGATACGGTGACCCGTCCATACCCCACCTGTCACACCACCTGAACTTAAAACGTCGCCAGCGAACGAAACGTTGAGAACACCCGGGGCCGCAGTGCCTCTGTGTCCCGGTACCGCAACCTGCTGTTATTCACCCTCCTGGCCGCCGCGTGGGGGTCGGCGTTCATGGCGATCAAGGCCGGTCTCGCCTACATCCCGCCGGTGCTCTTCGCGGCGTTCCGCTACGACGTCGCCGGCGTGTTGATGCTCGCGTACGCGTTCTATGCCACCGACGACCCGATCCCGCGGACGCGCGGGCAGTGGACGCTCGTCGGGATCGGGGCGACGCTCCTCATCGCCGGCTACCACACGCTGCTCTTCATCGGCGAGACCGACCCGGCCGTCACGTCGGCCGCCGCGGCCGTCATCGTGAGTCTCAGCCCGGTGCTGACGACCGGCTTCGCCCGCCTGTTCCTCCCGGAGGAGCGACTCACGGCCGCGGGGATCGCGGGCCTGTTCCTCGGCCTGGTCGGCGTCGTGATCCTTTCGAACCCCGACCCGGAGAACCTCCTGGCCGGCGGCGCCGTCGCGAAGCTCCTGATCTTCGGGGCCGCCGCGGCGTTCGCGCTCGGGTCGGTGTTGACCCGGCGCGTCGAGGCCGAACTCCCGATCGAGACGATGGAGGCGTGGTCGATGGTCGGCGGCGCGCTCATCATGCACGTCGTGAGCTTCGGGATGGGCGAGTCGCTCGCGGACGTCGCCTGGACGGTCGAGTCGCTGGCGGCGCTCGCCTACCTCTCGGTCGTCGCGAGCGCGCTCGGCTTTCTCATCTACTTCGACCTGCTGGAGCGACTCGGGGCCATCGAGATCAACCTCGTGTCCTACGTCGCACCGGTCTCCGCCGCGCTCGCGGGGTGGGCCGTCCTCGCCGAGGTGCCGACCGTCCACACGGTGGTCGGCTTCTTCGTCATCTTCGTCGGGTTCCTGCTCCTGAAGCGCCGGGCGATCCGCGCGGAGGTGCCGCGGCTCCGGAAGATGGTGTCGCGGCCGTGAACTCGGGGGAGACGGCCGGCGCGGCCGAGCGGCGGGCGGAGACTGATCGACAGGTACTGATTAACGAGAGTATCGTAGGATGGTTCCCACACCCGAGCAGGAATCGCTCAGTACAGAGGATATAGTGAGCAAATTGATCGATTTGAGGTTCGCTATGGGGTCTCTTGTATGACGCTCTCGGGAGGAGGTGGCAACTTGGAATGAGATTTTGGTACTTTCCTACGAATTTCGATCGATCCAGGCACAGAAGTCGTCAAAGTTGTGCGCACCTGCGTTCTCGGCAATCTCTCGAAGCGTTCCGATCCGGAGTTCATCGTGGAGCGGCACAGTAACCTGCCGCCGGTCGTCTTCGTTGGTCGGATGCTCGTAGTACAGTTGGGCGTGGTCGCCGGTCGTTCGACGCCAATCGAATCCGCCGACGTTGACGAGGACCGTGACCACCTCTCGCCCGGAGAACGTCCGTCTCCCCATTACTTCAGGACGTCCGGAGGGTCCTGATCACCGGTCGTGTTATCCTCTGGATCGATTCCCATCGATCTGAGTTCCTCGTCCGTGGGTTCGCGTCCAGTCTCACCCTTTCGGAGGGCAACGGCGTCATCAAGGTTTTCCAGTGCCGAAGTTCGTGAGGATCCCTGAGTCGTGACTCCCGTTTCGACGTCTTTGGCGATCCACCACTCGTCCTCACGCCAGAGACGGATTTCGTCTTCGTAGTTGTCGCCGTCCCACGTCGAGGTTGCCATCACGGCTGATATACGGGGTGGAGAGAATAAGTATTTGGTCCGACGAGGCTACTCGGGGACGCCGCGACCAGAATAAAGGGTAGCGGACCGCTCAATACAGCTACCTTTTTGCTGACTCGGGTGCGCCTCCGGCGCACCGCTCTCCACGGGCGACCCGTGAGTCGCCCGTGGGGAAGCGAGACGGCTCTGCCGTCTCGCCCTCGTTGCAAAAAGCTGGACCAAAAAACGTCCGACTCCGCCGCCTCCGGAAGAGCAGAGCTCTTCCGTGCTCCCGTTCGCTCCTGTCAGTCGCTCACGGGAACTCCGGCGGCTACGTCGGTGAACCGCTCGCTCCGCTCGCGGATGCTCAACACGCAGGCGCGATATAACAGGGGGATTCGTTCTCAGAACCAATGAAGAGAACGCCTTGTGAATGGTTCTGGGACGCCCTCGATTAATAACTACAGATCGACGGTTACAGCTCGAAGTCGTCGGTCGGGAACGCGCCCTCGTCGACCTCGGGGTCGTACTCCTCGATGGCGGTGAGGACCATCTCCAGGGTGGCTTCCGGACTCCAGCGCGCGGTGTTGATCGAGAGGTCGTAGAAGGACTGATCGGAGATGTCGATGTCGTAGTACGACTTGTACCGACCGGCCTCGCTGACCTCGCGGACGCGCATCTCCGCCTCCATCTCTTCGCGGTCGCGCGTCCGATCGACGCGGACCTCGTCGGGGGCGTCGAGCCAGATCCGGAGGTCCGCGCGGTTGCCGGCGAGCCACCCGGCGAGGCGCGATTCGAGGACGAACGGTTTGCTCGACGCGCCCCACTTCTCGGCGATCGTCCGGAGACGACGGTCCAGCGCGCGGTCGATCTCGTCGGTCTCGTCGGTCTTCGCGATGAGTTGCGAGAGCGATACGTCCCGCTCGTCGGCGAGGTCGCGGAAGATGTCCCCGCCGGAGACGTACCCGCAGTCGAGCGCGGCCGAGAGTCCCTCACAGAGCGTCGTCGCGCCACAACCGGGCGGCCCCGAGACGGTGATGAAGAGGTCGCTGTCGACCGACCGCGCCGTCGGGACGTCGTCGTCTGTCATAGACGTTGAGGACTTACCACCGAACCACAAAAAGCCGCGGGACCTCGCGCCGCTTCGACGGATGAGAGCACGTCACGGACGGCCGCAGTGATAGTACTCAGTATGAGGCGTCGGCGCGTCGAACCGACGCGATCCTCCGTCGCGATCACCCTCGGATCGACGTCCGCCGGACGCGACGTTCACCGGTCGCGACACCTGCCGGACGCGACACGGAACCGTCAGACGTTACGGCGCGGCGCGCGTGGGTCCGGTATGACCGACGACGAAGGCGAGACGACAGCGGAGGCCGTCACGACCGACGAGGACTACGTTTCGGAGCTCCGGCGGAACCGCGAGGAGAAGGACGACTTCTTCGGCTCCCACCCGCAGTCGCCGATTCCGCCGGAGCATCGCGAGGGCTTCGACGGTCTGGAGTACTTCGATCCCGCGCCGGCGTACCGCGTCGAGGCGACCGTCGAGACGCACGCCGACCCCGAGCCCGTACCGATGGAGACGACCGCCGATAACGAGGTCCGGTACGTCCGCGTCGTCACGTTCGCCTTCGACCTCGCCGACGAGACCCACCGCCTCCACGGCTACAAGCAGCGCCCCGACGACGACGAGGAGCCGATCTTCGTCCCGTTCCGCGATAAGACCACCGGACAGGAGAGCTACCGCGGCGGCCGGTACCTCGAACTCCACCCGGCGGACGAACTCGGCGACGGCGACCGGGTCACCCTCGATTTCAACCTCGCGTACACGCCCTTCTGCGCGTTCAGCGAGACCTTCGAGTGCCCGCTGCCGCCGGAGGAGAACTGGCTGGAGACCGCCGTCCGCGCCGGCGAGAAGGACTGGCAACCCTGACGTCCTCTCACGACTGAAGTCGCGGGCTCTCTCCTCGGCTCCGTGTAACCCCGGACCCGCTGGAACGCCGTCGGCAGTGCGTCGTGGGTCGTGTTTAGTTAAGCGACTCCCACCCGGAAAACCACCGACGGGCGGGAATGGAAGGGGGCTTCCGAGGGCTTCCCTGCATCCTTCCCACCGATTTCACTCCTAACTAAACAGTACCGCGTCGTGCTACCGAAGATACATAACGTCGCTCGGAGTACCTCCGATAGACAGTCGATGGCTAACAAGTCCGCCTCCGACCGAGACGATCCGGTCTCCGAAGTCGAGTTCGTCCTCCGGGGCTCGAAGTACCCGTTCGTCGCCCTCTCGGACGCCGAGAACTGCGCGGTCGAACTCGTCGGGATGCTCCCCCGGAAGGGCGACCGGTACGCGGAGTTCTTCAACGTGAACGGGGTGGACCCACAGCGCGTCCTCGCGCTCGCCGAGGAGTACGAGACCGTCGAGGCGTCGCTCCTCAGCACCTACGACGACGTTTCGCTCTTCGAGTTTCTCGTCTCCGACGGCTGTCCGGCGCAGCATCTCGGCACCCTCGGCGGACTCCCGCGGACGGCCAGAGCGACGGACGGCGAGGGTCGCATCGTCGCGGAGGTTCCGGCGCAGTACGACACCAGAGCGGTCATCGAGGGGTTTCTCGACGAGTATCCCGACGCCGAACTGACGGGAATACGCGAAAAGGAGAACATCGAGCCGATGTTCAGCGGCGGGACGTACCAGCAGCTGCTGTCGACGCAGTTGACCGACAAGCAGCGGGAGGTGATCCAGACCGCCTTCGAGGCGGGGTACTACGACTGGCCGCGGGAGGCGACGGGAGAGGAGGTCGCCGCGGCGCTCGACATCACGTCGGCGACGTTCTCCGAACAGATCCACGCCGCCGAGCGCAAGCTCCTCTCGGCGCTGTTCGCGGACGCCGAGTGAGAGTCGTCACCGTGGAGATCGGGAGGCGACCGTCCGGCCGTCGCCGTAGACGGCCACGTCGCAGCCCTCGAACCGGAAGGTCACCGAGAGCCCTTCGGGTGCCCGGGGTCGTTCGGAGTCGCCCGCGATCAGGTCGTCGAGGGCGTCGGTGTCGATCACCTCGTACAGCGGTCGGAGTCGGGTCGGCTCCGTGCCGGTCACGTCGGCGACCGCCTCGACGACGCTGTGAGACGGGGAGTCTCCGTCCGAACGGGTGTAGACCACAGTGTCGGAGTCCGCGCCCGCGCCGTCGACGCGGGCGACGGCGTCCGCGTCGTCGAGGTGCCGTGAATCGGTGTGGTTTTCCATGGTGGCTCGGCCACGCTCTACTTGGAACGGAGGGGGTTTAGGAAGCGTCCCTACACATCAAGGGAGCCGAACGAGAGGCGGGAGGGGGACGGGTCGAGCGGCGGGCGAAAGGGGTTTGGTCCGGACGGACGACCTTCGGGTATGGACCCGCGAATCCGCGAACACGCACGGACCGTCGCCGACCACTCCACGGGGATCGAATCCGGCGACTGCGTCGTGATCAGCGCGCCGGCGGCCGCCGAGGACCTGGTGGTCGCGCTCCACGAGGAGTGCGCCGAGCGCGGGGCGCATCCCGTCTCGATCAACAGCGACTCCCGGGCGACCCGGGCGTTCCTCCGGAACCACGATGGCGACTTCGAGACGCCCGAGCACCTCCTCGCGATGTACGAGGAGATGGACGTCTACGTCGCCGTCCGCGGCGACGTCAACGCCACCGAGACGTCGGACGTCGACCCCGAGCGCAACGCCGCCTACCGCCGTGCGATGAAGCCCGTCCTCCAGGAGCGCCTCTCGAAGACGTGGTGTCTCACGCAGTATCCCACCTCCGGCAACGCCCAGCTCGCGGGGATGAGCACGGAGGGCTACGAGGACTTCGTGTGGGACGCCGTCAGCCTCGACTGGGAGAAACAGCGCGAGCACCAAGAGCAAATGGTCGAGATACTCGACGACGCCGACGAGGTGCGCATCAAATCGGGCGAGGAGACCGACGTCACGATGAGCCTCGCGGGCAACGAGACGCTCAACGACTTCGGCGAGGCGAACCTCCCCGGCGGGGAAGTGTTCACCGCGCCCGTCCGCGACGAGGTCGACGGCGAGGTCCACTTCGATATGCCGCTGTACCGGCAGGGACGAGAGATCGAAGACGTCCGCGTCCGCTTCGAGGACGGCCGCGTGGAGTCCTACAGCGCCGGCCGCAACGAGGACGTCCTCGACGGCATCTTCGAGACCGACGAGGGCGCGCGCTACCTCGGCGAACTCGGCATCGGGATGAACCGCGCGATCGACCGGTTCACGTACAACATGCTCTTCGACGAGAAGATGGGCGACACCGTCCATATGGCCGTCGGCTCGGCGTACCCCGACACGGTCGGCGAGGAGAACGAGCGCAACGAGAGCGCCGAACACGTCGACATGATCGTCGACATGAGCGAGGACTCGGTCATCGAGGTCGACGGCGAGGTCGTCCAGCGCGACGGGACGTTCGTCTTCGAGGACGGCTTCGACGAGGCCTGATCCCGCCGGACCTTCGCCGCGTTGCGGTCAGTCCCACGACAGTCCGACCGCGTTCTTCGGCGCGTCGAGCGGACTCGTTGGTAACCCATCTCTCACTTCGGGGTCGTTGTACCCACTGGGCGCGACGTCGTTCGGCCCCTCGGGGTAGAACAGCGACGCGAGCAGTTGGACGTGGTCGCGGCCGACGCCGAGTTCGAACTGGCCGCCGCCGTACAGGTCGACGTCCCGGGCCTCGGCCCACTCGATCGTCTCGAACAGCGACTCGACCGTGCCGAACCGCGAGGGTTTGATATTCAACCACTCGGGCTCGAACGGGAGGTCCTCGACGGACTCGACGCCCGTGATCGGGTAGTCCCACGAGACCCGCCCCTCCTCGCCGTCGAAGAGCGGGCGCGTCTCGTCGGTCAGCCCCGGGTCTTCGATGACCGCCTCGGGGAACGCCGAGAGCAGCCGCTCGTAGAGGTCCGGATCGGGATCGGCGTCGACCTCGGTCCCCTCGTAGAGGCCCTTCAGGTCGAGAATCCGAACCGCCTCGGTCGACGCGACCGCCTCGACGAGGTCGGCGTCCCACTCGGGCGTCGGGTCGAGTTTGAACTCGGTGTCGGGGTAGGCATCCAGCACCGCGTGGAGTCGGTCGGTCGTCGGCGGGTCCCCGAGCCGCATCGACGCGACGAAGCGGACCGGCTCGGGCGCGCGGCCGACGGCCTCCGAGAGCGACAGGTCGTTCTGCCGGAGCGCCAGGTCCAGCGCCGCCGACTCGACCGCCCAACGGCGGTAGTGCCGCGCCGTCTCGCGCTCGGGGGGCGCCGTCGGGAACAGGTCGACGTCGTCGAGGGCGGAGGAGAACTCAGCGAACGTGTACTCGCCCGCGAGGTCGAACGCCGGCGCGTCCGCGAGGGCGTCGTGATCGGCGGTGTCGTAGCTGACGTCCTCGCCGCGGCCGGTGTGGGTCTCCTCGGCCCCGTCGGCGTCGGGGGCCGCCGGTCCCGACAGGTGGAACGTGGTCGTCGTTCGAACGAAGCCGCTGGAGGTGTCGCGCTCGCGTCGGCTCCGTTCGGTCGACTCGACCGCGAGCGGGAGGTCGGCGACGGAATCGAAGAGATCGCTCATCGGGTACACGTTCGCTCCTCACGCGGAAAAGCGTCGCGTCAACGAGCGAAACGGCGTCGACGCGATAGCCCGGTGTCGGTCGGCCCCGACCAGCGGCTCCAATTCAGTCCGCCCCGGCCAGCGGCTCCAATTCAGTCCGCCCCGGCCAGCGGCTCCAATTCAGTCCGCCCCGGCCAGCAGTTCCAGTTTCTTCGCGCGCGTCGCGAGCGCGAAGAACGTCGCGACGAACGTGAGCACCACCGCGCCGGCGGCGGCGAGCTGCAGGACCGTCGTCCCGCCGCCGATCCCGACGACCGTCGCGTCCGCCAGCGGCAGCGACGTGTGGTGCGGGTCGCCGACGATCGGGACGAAGTAGTCGACGACGTCGTTGAGGCCGTACCACGCGAGCGCGACGGCGACCGCGCGGATCGGGAAGTCGGCGATCCGGTGGAGGACGAACGCCTGGACGACCATCGCGAGGTGGCTCACGAACAGGAAGACGTAGAGCGGGAGCCACGTCGTCTCCAGGAACGCGTCGGCGAAGACCGTGAGGACGTACGGCGTCCACAGCCCGAGCTTCCAGCAGCCGAAGAAGGCCAGCGCCGCGAGGTACTCGTTCGTCCGGCCGAGTTTCCAGCTCGCGAACGCCAGCGCGATGAACAGCGTCGCCATCGGGCTGTCGGGGACGAACGGCCACATCGCGACCGGTTCCGCGGCGAACTGCCAGGTGACAAGCGGATCCGACAGCGGCAAGGGGTGAAAGCCGTAGTACCAGAAGCCGAAGGCGGTCCCGAGGAGGTTGATCGCGACGACGACCCAGGCGAAGCGGAGGCCGACGTTCTCGAGCCACGTCGGCAGCGGGGCGAGCCAGCGCGGGAGGCTCTCGGGTGCCGGGAGCCCGTCGCCCGAGACGAGGTCGTGGAGCGTCGAGGCGGACGCGCGGGGCGATGCCATACCCGACGCTCGGATCCAGGCGAAAAAGCGGTGACGGTTCCGGTAGCGGCGGGGAGCGTCCGGACGGCCGGAACTCCCGTTTTCCCCCGCGGGGGACGCTCTTCACGTAAGAGTCTACCGGCCGCGCCCCGACCGCCGAACGCCGCGCCGACGCCGTGACTCAACGGTTTAAGTACGTTCGACCGTAATCCAGGTGTATGCCCGAGGAGACCGATCTGTCCGAACTCCGGCGCGGAACCGACCTCGTCAAGCGCGGGTTCGCACAGATGCAGAAGGGCGGCGTCATCATGGACGTCGTCGACGCCGAACAGGCGAGAATCGCCGAGGAAGCCGGCGCGGTCGCGGTGATGGCGCTCGAAGCCGTCCCCGCGGACATCCGAAAGCGCGGCGGCGTCGCGCGGATGGCCGACCCCGCGGACGTCGCGGAGATCGTCGAGTCGGTCTCGATCCCGGTGATGGGGAAGTCCCGAATCGGTCACACGAAGGAGGCGCAGATCCTCCAGTCGGTCGGCGTCGACATGATCGACGAGAGCGAGGTGCTCACGCCCGCCGACGACCGCTACCACATCGACAAGCGCGACTTCACCGCGCCGTTCGTCTGCGGCGCGCGCAACCTCGGCGAGGCGCTCCGCCGGATCGACGAGGGCGCGGCGATGATCCGCACGAAGGGCGAGGCCGGCACCGGCGACGTGAACCAGGCCGTCCACCACCAGCGCAACATCAAGGGCGCGATCCGCGAACTCGAAGGGAAGACCCACGAGGAGCGCGAGAAGTGGGCCAGAGAGCACGAGGCGCCCGCGGACCTCGTCCACGAGACCGCCGAGATGGGTCGGCTGCCGGTCGTGAACTTCGCCGCCGGCGGCATCGCGACGCCCGCCGACGCGGCGCTGATGATGCACCACGGCTGTGACGGCATCTTCGTCGGCTCCGGCATCTTCGGCGCGGAGAACCCGCCGGCGATGGGCGAGGCCATCGTCGAGGCCGTCAACAACTGGGACGACCCCGACGAACTCGCCGACATCGCCTCGAACCTCGGCAAGGGGATGAAAGGCGAGTCCAACGCGGACCTCCCCGAAGAGGAGAAACTGCAGGGTCGCGGCGTCTAAGTCGTCGAATCGCACGACGTTCTCCGTTATTTCGGTTCGCGGGTTACGCATCGAACGAGCAGGCATCGCTACGAACCGAGAACAAGTCTCGAACGCAGAACGCGAAAAGCCGATCAGTACAGCGTCGCGCCACCGCTCACGCGCGTCTGATACGCGCGGGACTCGACGCCGGCGTCGGCGAAGGCGTCGACCATCGCCGCCGCGACGTGTCTGCGGTCCGGGTCGGGACACGGCGCGAGGACGGCCGGGCCGGCCCCGGAGACGGTGACGCCCGTCGCGCCCGCGTCGAGCGCCGCCTCGCGGACGGCGTCGTACCCGGTGATGAGTTCCGCGCGGGCGGGCGTGACGACGCGCTCGTCCATCCCGAGTCCCACCAGTGCGGGATCGTCGCGGCACATCCCGACCGCGAGCGTCGCCGCCGAGCCGACGGTGTGGACGACGTCCTCCATCGACGCCGACGTCGGGACGACGGCGCGGGCGTCGCGGGTCGAGACCGCGATCTCCGGCAGGCAGGCAACGAGCGGGATCGACGCGTCGACGGCGGTGACGGAGCCGCCGCGCGCGATGGTGAACCCCCCCAGGAGCGCGGGAGCGACGTTGTCGGCGTGGGCCTCGCCGGAGACGACCGCCTCGCCCTCGGCGGCGATCGGGACGAGTTCCTCCCGGGAGAGCCCCCGATCGTAGAGGGCGTTCAGCGCGACGGCCGCCGCGGCGGAACTGGCCGCCGAGGAGCCGAGCCCCGAGGAGGGGCGGACCCCCTTGTCGATCTGGATGTGCGCGGGGGCGTCGAGCGCCTCCGCGACGGCCCCGACGACGTTCTTCTCGGGGTCTTCGGGGATGTACTGGCTCCCGACGCCGGTCATCTCGATGGTCGTCCGGTCGGCCTTCTCGACACGGACGACGTCGGTCGGTCGGTCGAGGGCGACGCCGAAGACGTCGAATCCGCTGCCGAGATTCGCGCTGGTCGCCGGGGCCCTGACCGTCTGCATACGCGTCAGGTTGCCCAACGAGGGTAAAAAGGTAGCGAACGACGGTACTGCGAGACCGATCGGCGGGGCGATCCGGCGGTTCGAGCGGGTCGGGCGCACCGGAACGGAACACACTTTCGGGGCCGCCGAGTAGGGCCGGTATGATCGGCGTCGTCGGCGGCGGGATCGCGGGACTCGCGGCCGCCTATCGGTTGCAGCAACACGGCCACGACGTGCGGGTGTTCGAGGCCGCAGACCAGCTCGGCGGCCTCGCGGCCACCTACGAGACCCGCGGCGACGACGTCGAGAAGTTCTATCACCACCTCTCGAAATCGGAGGAGACGATCGTCGAACTCGCCGCGGAGTTGGGACTCGAAGAGCGGATCGAGTGGCGCATCGGTACCAACGGCTACTACGTCGACGGCGTGGTCCACCCCCTCGACACGCCGTGGGAGATCCTCGCGTACCCGCACATGAGCCTCTACGACAAGTTCCGGCTGGGGATGCTCACGCAGGGGGTCGACGTCCGCGGGCTGGTGCCCGACTTCGACGCCTACGACGACCTCGCCGAGTACGAGCACGTCACGGTCCGGGAGTTCGTCGAAGAACACACCACGAAGAGCGTCTACGAGAACTTCGTCGACCCGCTCTTGGACGGGAAGTACGGCGACAGAAAGGACGACATCTCCGCGGCGTGGTTCCTCGGCCGAGTCCGATTTCGCGGGGAACGGGACCTCCTCCGCGGAGAGGTTCTCGGCTACCTCGACGGCGGGTTCGGCGTCCTGCTCGACGCGCTCGTCGACGCCGTCGGGCGGGAGAACATCGAGACCGGCGCGCCCGTGACGGATCTCACGGTCGAGAACGGACGCGTGCAGTCGCTGACGGTCGGGTCGGGCGACTCGGACGGCGCGGAGGCGGAGACGACAGGCGATGAGAGCCACGACGTCGACGCCGCCGTCGTCGCGACGATGCCGAACGTCTTGGAGTCCCTGACGGGATTCCCCTGCGAGATCGACTTCCAGGGGGCGATCTGCGGCCTCCTCACGATGGAGGAGTCGCTTCTCGACACCTACTGGCTCAACGTCGCACACGACGCGCCCTTCGGCGCGCTCATCGAGCACACCAACTTCGTCGAGCGGGAGCGCTACGGCGGCGATCACCTCCTCTACGTCGCGGCGTACGTCCAGGATCGGGAGGAAGACCTGTGGCGGATGGACGACGAGGAGGTGAGAGAGACGTGGCTCGAGGAGATCGAGTCGATGTTTCCCGACTTCGATCGATCCGCGGTCGCCGAGTGTCGGATCGCGCGCAACCCCCGCGCCGCTCCGATCTACGAGCGGGGCTACCTGGATCTCGTGGTGCCCTACCACCTCGACGAGGACGTCGGCGACGGCGTCTACTACGCCGGGATGGCCTCGGAGGCGCAGTATCCGGAGCGGTCGCTCAACGGGGGAATCGTCGCCGGCTACGAGGTGGCCGACCGGATCGACGCGTCGGTGGACGCGGACACCGGCGGCGCGGTCGGCACGGGTTTCGAGTTCGGCGTCGACGAGTGAGGCGGGAGACGCGGCGGTAGGGGGATAAGCGGGATACGCGACGGTAGGAAGGTAAGCGGGATACGCGACGAGTGATCGGCGACGAATTCGATGGCGAGCGGCGACGAACGGACGCTTATGCCTCGGTCTCGTCGGCGTCGCCCTCGGCGTCGACGTCCTGGAGACCCGGGGCGATCTCGACGTCGACGTCCTCGGGTTCCTCGCGACCGCCGACGCGGACCTCGCCGTCCTCGCCCTCGACGTAGACGTCGTCGGCGAAGCCGCTCGCGGCGTGCGGGTGCTCGGGGTCCTCCAACCGTTCCGGCGTCGACGGCGCGTCCGGAATCTCCTTCGTGCGGAAGTCCCCGAGCGGGCTCGCGATGTCGATGTCGTAGCGCTCGAAGAACTCCTCGTAGCGTTCGTAGTGGGCTTCGAGTTCCTCGACCGGGAACTCCATCATCTCCGTCCAGCCGTGGTTGTAGAAGTCGAAGTTCGCCTGAATATGCGTGATCTCTCTGGCCTCCGCCTCGGTGAACCCCTCTTCGAGCGCGCGGACGTACGTGTCGAACGTCAACTCGAAGAACGTCGCCATATGCGGCTCGCGCTCCTCGCGGTGGTCCGGGTCGGCCTTCTCGCCGAACACGCGGACGTGGAGGTCGACGAGTTTGTCCGTCGCGATGTCGCCGACGACCGGCATCGTCAGCGCCTTCTTCGCCGCGAAGTGGCGGATGTTCTGGCGGAGTTTCATCGGATCGGCGTTGGGACCGGGCGAACTTGAATGACACGCGTGTACGTATCTGGTGGTTTCGTGAAGCCCGCCCGAGTTGGTGTTGCAACTGCGAGAATCTCGGAAGCCCCCGCGCTCTCGACTTGGTGCGCTCGCTGTGCTCCTCGTCGTTCGCTTCGCTCACTCTTGCGGTGCTTGCGTCGCGCGCCTTCGCCGAGAGCGCGGCCCCTTCCAGTCCCACCCGTGGTTGTTCGATCGGCTCCCACCGCCCGTCGGTCAGGGTCCCACTTGGAGCCGCGGCTGTCCCGGTAGCGAACAGTCGGCACACCGCCGGCGACGACGTCCTCGCAGCGCCGTCGCCGTTTCCCCGCGTCGACGTGCCGAGCAACCGCGACCCGACGCGGGGTCGTCGTCAGATCACGAGGGCTCTGGCCGCGGGTTCGGATATAAACCTACGTCCGGTTGCGAAAACAGCGAGGCGTCGATGATCCCGAATCGCGTTATGTGGGGTTCGCCGCTACCGGATCAGTCGTCCGAGGGCGCGCCCCACTGCTGGATCCGGCGCGGGCGGTCGGAGACGGCCTCGACGTCGATCGGATCGTCCTTCGAGTCGAGGGCTTCCAGCGCCGCGAACGCGGAGGCGGTCGTCGAGAAGTAGGTGATCTCCTCCTCGACGCAGACTTCCAGCGCGTCGCGGTCCCGAGAGACCACGAGGTCGATCTCGCCGGCGCGCAGCGCCGAGACGAGTTCCTCCTCGTCGTCGAACGTCGCGAGGTCGAAGTGCGCGTCGTAGCCGGCTTCGAGCGCGTTCCCGTCCTCGGTTTCGGGGTCGGGGAACTCGTCGGCGGAGAGGTCGACCCACGCGGTCCCGCTCTCGGGGATCGGCTTGCCGGTGGCGTCCTGGGCTTTGTCGTAGGCCTTGCCGAACGTCGAGGCGGTGCCCATCACCTCGCCCGTCGATTTCATCTCCGGGCCGAGGCGCGGGTCCGATCCCGGCAGGCGGTCGAACGGCAGGACGACCTCCTTGACGCTGACGTCGCCGGGGATCTTCTCCTCGACGTCCAGATCGTCGAGCGTCTCGCCGGCCATCACCTTCGCGGCGAGTTTCGCGATCGGCACGTCCGTCGCCTTCGAGACGAACGGGACGGTCCGCGAGGAGCGCGGGTTGGCTTCCAGCACGTACACGTCGCCGTCCTTGACGGCCAACTGGACGTTCAGCAGGCCGACCGTGTCGAGCGCGGTCGCGATGTCCTCTGTGACCTCGCGGACGCGTTCGAGGGTGTCGGCGTCGAGCGAGCGCGGCGGGATCATACACGCGGAGTCGCCGGAGTGGACGCCGGCGCTCTCGACGTGCTCCATCACGCCGCCGATGATCGCGCGCTCGCCGTCGGAGACGGCGTCGACGTCGAGTTCGATCGCGTCGGCGAGGAAGTCGTCGATGAGGATCGGCTTGTCGGGGGAGACGCGGACGGCCTCCTCGATGTACTCCTTCAGTTCCGCGTCGGAGTAGACGACCTGCATCGCGCGGCCGCCCAGCACGTAGGAGGGACGAACGAGCACGGGGTAGCCGATGTCGTTCGCCAGATCGAGCGCCTCCTCCTCGCTGGTCGCGGAGCCGCCCTCCGGCTGGAGGATGCCGAGGTCGTCCATCAGGCGGTTGAAGCGGTCGCGGTCCTCCGCGAGGTCCATCGCGTCGACGCTCGTGCCGAGGATCTCGCAGTCCAGTCCCCGACGGTCGATCTCGGACTTCAGCGGGTGACCGATGTTGACCGAGGTCTGGCCGCCGAACTGGACCATCACGCCGTCGGCGTCGGCCGCCTCGACGACGTCTGCGACCTCTTCGGCGGTGATGGGCTCGAAGAAGAGGCCGTCGGAGGTGTCGTAGTCGGTCGAGACCGTCTCGGGGTTGTTGTTGACGACGTGGGCGTCGATGCCCATCTCACGGAGCGCCTGGACGGCGTGGACCGAGCAGTAGTCGAACTCGACGCCCTGGCCGATGCGGATCGGGCCACCGCCGACGACGACGACGCTCTCGACGTCGCGGTCGACGCGGAGCTCGCCCGCCGCGGCGTCGCCCTCGTAGGGGCCCTTGTAGAACTCGGGCTTGCGCGAGGAGTAGTAGTAGGGCGTCTGGGCGGCGAACTCGCCGGCGCAGGTGTCGACCTGCTTGTACGTGCGCCCGGGGACGTCGGTCTCGACCTCGCTGACGGTCGATCCCGTCGAGGCCGCGATCTCGGCGTTCGTGACGCCGGCGGTCGCGGCGGTCGTGAAGTCGCCCTCCTGGGCGGCGTCCATCGCACTGGAGACGCGCTGGTAGCGTTCGAGATACCACTCCTTGATGCCGGTCAGTTCCTGGACGTCCTCGATGGAGTAGCCGCGGTCGAACGCCTCGAAGATGGCGTACGTCCTATCGGGCGTCGGCCGTTCGAGCAGTTCGGTTTCGAGCACCTCGTCGGAGACGGCCTCGACGTCGGTCGCGGGCTCGTACTCCGTCGATCGGATCGCCTTCAGCATCGACTCCTCGAACGTCCGGCCGATGGCCATCGCCTCTCCCGTGGACTTCATCGCCGTCGAGAGCGTGAAGTCGACGTCGTCGAACTTGTCCTTGGGCCACCGCGGGATCTTCGTGACGACGTAGTCGATCGCGGGCTCGAACGCCGCGGTCGTCTCGCCGGTGATCTCGTTCTCGATCTCGTGGAGCCGTTTGCCGAGCGCGACCTTCGCGGTCACACGGGCGATCGGGTAGCCGGTCGCCTTCGAGGCGAGCGCCGAGGAGCGTGAGACGCGGGGGTTGACCTCGACGACTCTGTACTCGCCGCCGGGCGTGCCGTCGTCGTGCCAGGCGAACTGGATGTTACAGCCGCCCTGGATGCCGAGTTCCCGGATCACTTCGAGCGCGGCGTCGCGCATCTCCTGGTGGCCCTCGTCGGGGATGACCTGCGAGGGCGTGACCACGATGGACTCGCCCGTGTGGATGCCCATCGGGTCGATGTTCTCCATGTTGCAGATGATGATACAGGAGTCGTCGGCGTCGCGCATCACCTCGTACTCGAGTTCGACCCAGCCCGAGATGGACTCGGTGATGAGCACCTCGCTGTTGCGCGAGAGGCGGAGGCCCTTGCGAACGCGCTCGTACAGTTCTTCGAACTCGTGGACGACGCCCGAACCCGACCCGCCGAGGGTGTAGGTCGTCCGCGCGATCACGGGGAGGCCGCCGACCTCGTCGACGGCGTCGTCGACGCGGTCGCGGAGGTCGTCCTCGGTCATCCCCTGGACCTCCTCGTCCTCGTCGAGCGAGATGGTCGTCGACTCGGGGACGGGCTGGCCGATGTTCTCCATCCGCTGGCGGAAGAGGTCGCGGTCCTCCGTGGCGTAGATGGTGTCCAGCGGCGTGCCCATGATCTCGACATCGTGCTCCTCGAGGATGCCCTGCTCTGCGAGTTCGGCCGTGACGTTCAGCCCGGTCTGGCCGCCCAGGCCGGCGATGACGCCGTCGGGGTTCTCCTCGCGGATGATCTCGGCGATCGCTTCCGGGGTGATCGGCTCGATGTAGACCCGGTCGGCCATCTCCGGGTCGGTCATGATCGTCGCCGGGTTCGAGTTGACGAGGACGACTCGCGCCCCCTCCTCCTGGAGCGCTCGGCAGGCCTGCGCGCCGGAGTAGTCGAACTCGGCCGCCTGTCCGATCTGGATGGGTCCGCTGCCGATGAGCAGTATCGTCCGGTCTTCGGACGCTGCCGCACCGCCTGTCGAGGTGTCCTCGTCAGTCATCACGCTGTTTGAGTCCGCACATCGTAATAAGCCCGGCGAAATACTACGAGATGCGAAAAGCCGTTTCGAAATTCGTAACTGCTCGCCGCGGCACCTCACTCGACGGACCGATACCGGTACGGGCTCCCCTCGACCACGTCGACCGGACCGCCGCGCTCTTCGATCTGCCCGAGGACGGTCGCGACCCGATAGGGCGTCTCGAAGGCATCGACGTCGCGCGCCTGCAGGCGCTCCAGGATTTCGCGTGCGGTGAGCGGTTCCTCCGCCTCTTCGAGGACGTCGAGGAGCTGTTCGAACCCGGGTGGCCGGGTCGCGATCATACCCTCGTTTACGCTCCGACGACGCTTAGGTGTCAGTGCGACAGGCGTCAGACGGCCCGAAGATGGGCGAACACGGACGCACGCGGCGAGGAGAACGAGCGTGCTGTTTCCTTCAGGCGTACACGTCGTCTTCGGAGAGGTCCCGCTCCGCGCGGTACTCGGTGACGAACTCGCTCACGTCGAAGTCGAGCATCTGTCGCTCGAACTCCGAGACCGCGGTATCGTCTTCGGCGTGGCTGACGGCGTGCTCCATCAGTTCGACGACGAGTTCGACGACGATCTCGTGGAGTCGTCTGGAGTCGAAGTCGGTCACCCAGAGGATCCCCGCGCCGACGTCGCCGTCGTCGCTCACGTCGGCGGAGACGACCCGCTGGGGGAACTCTTCGAGGACGATGCCCATCAGATGGGCCGTCCCGAACTCCGGCATCTCCTCGCTTGTCGTCTCGACGGCGTCGCGGAGCACCGAGACGAGGAACTCGGGAACGAACCGCTCGGGGGGGTGGACGTCCATCACGACCGCGTGTGCGTCCCCGCAGGAACACTCGAACTCGCGCATCCCCAGATCGAGCGTGCGGACGGACCTGGTCTCGCCGCACGGAAGCTCGAGCGTCTCACCGCCGTCGCCCGGGACCTGCGGTTGTGCCATAGCCTCGGTTGTCCGCGACGGCGGTTAAACGTCGCGCTCTCCGGTCGTTGAAACTATAGTAGTTAGCGACTGATTGCTCATCCGATCGCACGACAGCGTGCGATCGAGTGAGTGGAGACTTGCAAACGCTACTATAAGCCGTGGACCCGGTTCGAGACGTCGATCCCTCGCGTTCCCGACTCAGTTGCTCGCGGTCGCGTACAGGAGCGGGCCGACGACGAGGAGGGCCAGACCGAGAAAGAGGTAGTGGATCGGCACGAGCGACTGCGGCGTCAACGCGAAGATCAGCCCGAAGACGATGGTGTTGAGCGCGAGAACCTTCTGTGATTTCAGGGGGAGCACGCCCACTGTCGCGAACACGAAGACGAGCAGGAGCGCCTGCCCGACGTTGTAGTTGAGCAGGAAACTGTCGACGAGCTGTAGGGGGAGCATCCTTGTCCGGAGTTTCGGCGCGAATCGAGTATTAAAGTTCCGTTCTTCGTCCCCTCAGACGAGCGGGCGGCGGTCAGTTCGGGCCGCTGATGTCCATCGGACGGATCCAACCGTACCAGATCGCGAAGATCATCCCGCCGTAGCCGAACATGAACACGAGCGCACCGAGGTCGTTGTAGCCGAGTTCACCGAGGAGCCGGCGCACGAGACCCGAGCCGGCGATGCCGAACAGGAGGATCGCCGCCAGCAGGAGGTTGTCTCGGGTCAGCGCGAACAGGCGCTCGTCTCCGTCGTGTTCGCTCGGCGTGTCGTCGCTCATCGTTCCGCCCTTGGAGCCGCAGCATTCTCATCCTGTCGGATGACGGTCGTCGACGGCGCCGGAGGAAGCGACAGCGAAAGCATCATTACCCAATCCGAACGGATTGCACCCGTGCGCCGTCTTCCGACGCTTCTCGTCCTGTGTGTCGCGCTGATCGCTCTCGTCGTGGGGTTCGGCCTGCAGTTCAACGGGTCGGACGCCTACCCGGATCCGGAAGCGATCGACGACGAGTACCCCTCGCACGTGGGCGAACGGGTGCACCTGTGGGGAGAAGTGGTCGAGACGGGGGACGGGACGGTCGTCCTCGCCGCCGACCCGCTCCGGTTCGCCGTCTCCGACCCGCCGCCGCGGGCGGTCGACCCGGGCGACAGCGTGCAGGTGTACGGGACGCTCCGCCCCGATCGACGGATGGAGACGACCGCCTACGACGTCCAGTCCACCGGCCGCATCGGGTACATGTACGGGGTGTCCGTCCTCGGGGCGCTGCTCGCCGCCGCCGGCTTCCTCCGGCGGTGGCGCGTCGACCGGAGCGGGTGGCGGTTCGTCCCGCGGGAGGGCGAGTGATGCCCGATCTGCTCACGCACGTGTTGCTCGCCTACGTCGCGGGCGCGGTCGTCGTAGGGCGGACCGCCCTGCCGGACCGATACCTCCCGGTCGTGACCGTGGGGGCCGTGACGCCGGACGTGATGAAGGCCGCCGTGCTCGGAGAAGCCGTCGCCGGGACCGCCGCCGGCGTTCCGTACTCGTTCTGGGGGATCCACACCCTCGGCGGCGTGGTCGTTCTCGCCGGCGTCGGAGCGATGACGGTCCGCAGTGACGACCGCCGGGCGGCGTTCGGCGCGCTGGTTCTCGGCGGCGTCACCCACCTGTTCTTGGACCTGTTCGTGATCCGCGTCGACGGGTTCGGCGCGCCGTATCTGTTCCCGCTCACCGCCTGGCTGCCGCCCGCCGGGAACCTCTACGCCAGCACCGACGTCTGGCCGGCGGCCGTCGCGATCGCGGTGGCGGTTCCGGTCTGGCTCGCGCGGCGACGGGGGTGAAACCCCGGAGCGGCCAACTGGTGTGCCGGACGGCACAGTCGCCCTCGGGTCGCTCCTCGTCCCGTCGGCTGTGCGCCCGCGACGTAGTGCGACCCCGGACCGCGAAGCTCTGAAACGACAGCCGACAGTATCAGCAGTACTGTGTCAGTTCCTCGTACGCACGGTCGGCGGCCCGATCGGGGTCGTGCGAATACGTGTACAGCTCCAGGGTGACGAACCCGTCGTAGCCGACGTCGTCCAGCGCGTCGAAGACGGTCCGGAAGTCGAGGTCGCCCTCGCCGGGGATCCGGTGGTAGTGCTTGCCCCGACGGCCGCCGACGATGTCCTCCAGGTGTACGCCGGTGATGTGGCCCGCGCTCCGGTGGATGGTCTCCGTGAGGTCCTCTCCGTACACGGCCGCGTGCCCGACGTCGAGGTTGACGCCCAGCGACTCGCGGCCGATCTCGTGTATCAGGGCCAACACCTCGTCGGTGCACTCGACGAGCAGTTCCGGTTCGAACTCGATGCCGACGTCGATGCCCCGCGGCTCCGCGTAGTCGAGAATCTCGTGGAGCGACGCGCGGAGGTGCTCCCGGGCGCGTTCCGGCGGGTTCCCCGCGAGGGGTCGTCCGGTCGCGAGACAGACCGCGGGCGACCCCACCGTCTCGGCGAGGTCGACGGCGCGCTTCGTGTACTCGACGCGCCACTCGCGGGCCTCGTCGTCGTCGGTGACGACGCTCGGCTCGAAGAACGCCGAGGGCGGCGCGTCGTCGTAGTAACCCATCGCCGTGTTCGCGTTGACGTTCGACACCGACAGCCCGGCCTCCGCGAGGGCGTCGCACAGCGCGCGCTCGTCGTCGTCGCCGAACGTCGGGAAGTAGGCGTGGGGCTCGTCGCCGAGTAGTTCGACGCCGTCGTAGCCGTGAGCGCCGATGCGGCGAACCGCCTCCGGGAGCGCGTACTCGGTGTAGGCGTTCGTGGAGAAGGCCAACTCGACCATCACCGCTCACCCCCGAGCCTGCTGAAAGGATCGGCCGCCACGGGGAGTCGGTGCGACGTCGTCGGGTCGGATCCGGTTCGGTAAATCGAGTGTCTCAGGTTCATCGTGGTGTCACCAAATTACGAGACTTCGAACAGTCGCGCCAGTCCGACCGCGGGGCCGAGGAATGCGACGGTGACCAGCGTCCACCCGAGGCCGGCGACGGCCGCGACGGCCGCATCGAGGACGACGAGCGCGAGCACGCACGTTCCGATGACCGGACCGATCGTCTCCGGCGACGGGTCGCGGTAGGCCCGCGCGAGCGCTCGTCCCGTCACGGCGAGAAACCCGACAGCGAGTGCGACGCCGACGCCCGCGGCGAGCGGGCGGACGGTGAAGCCGACGGTCGCGAGGAGCGTCACCGCGGCGGCCCCGGCGACGCCGGCGGCGCCGCCCGCGACGACCACCGACCGCCGGGCCGCGCCGCTCGCCTCGTCGGCGGCCGCCAGCGTCACCCCCGCGACGTACGCGGCGACCGCGATCGGTACACCGAGGGCCCACGGCGGGAGAGACGCGACCGAGATATCGGTGGCCGTCGTCCCGAGCAGGACGTTCAGTCCGCGCGCCGCGCCCATCGCCAGGAAGCCCGCCGGGCCGCCCTTCAGAGCGCCGTCGTACGCGACGACCGCCGCCGCGACCGCGGCCGCGCCGATGCCGGCATCGGTTCCGGCGACTGCGGCCGCGAGGAGCACGGCACAGAGCAGTAACGCGGCTCCGAGAGCGCCGGCGGCCGGGCGCGACACCCGACCGGTGGGGATCGGTCGCTCCGGGCGTTCCTCGGCGTCGACGGGCGCGTCGAAAAAGTCGTTGAGCGCCGTACCGGCGGCGTAGAGCAGTACGGACGCGGCGCCCACGCCGGCGACGGCAGGGAGCGCGACTGCGCCACCCGCGGCGACGGCGAGCGCCGCTCCGGCTATCACGTCCGGCGGTGCGGTAAAGAGGTTCGGGACGCGAACTAACTCGGCGTACGCCGCCGTGGTGCGTCGCACGCGGACTGTACCGCGTCGGGAGTGAGTCATCGCTCGATCAGGCCCACCCGTGCTCTTCGAGGTACTCGTACGCCTCGCGGGCCGTCTCCTCGGCGGTCTCCTGATACGGGTACAGCTCGACGGTGACGAGCCCCTCGTGGCCCGTCGCCTCGACCGCCTCGAGAAATCCGTCGATGTCCATCGCGCCGTCGCCCAACTGGGTGTGTTCGTGCGTGCGGTCGGCCGGGATGTCCTCGAGGTGGTAGTGGGGCGTGTGGTCGGCGAGCCGTCCGACGGCCTCGGCGGGGTCCTCGCCGACGCAGAAGAGGTGCCCCGCGTCGAAGTTGCAGCCGACGGCCCCGGAGTCGATCCGGCCGTCGATGTCGAGGTACTGATCGGTCGTCTCGATCAGCAGGTCCGGCTCGGGTTCGATCAACAGGTCGACGTCCAGGTCTTCTGCGGTCTGTGCGATCGACCGCATCCCCTCCGCGAACGTCTCCATCGCCCACTCGCGGGACTTCCCCTCGGGAATGGGGCCCCCCGGCTGGACGGAGATGGAGTCGGCCCCGAACGCGTCGGCCAGGCGGAGGCACTCGCGGGTGTAGTCGAGGCGCTGCTGGCGGTACCCGGGATCGGTCTCGACGTAGGAGGGGTGCTGGAAGTCCTCCGCGGTCACCATGAACGCGTTGCAGTTGCTGATTTCGAGGCCGGCGTCGTCGAGGGCGTTCTCGACCGCGGCGACGTCGTCCTCGTCGGTGTCGGCCGGGTGGAGGTGCGACGCGCCGAACAGCAGTTCCACCCCGTCGTACCCGACGTCGGCCAGGATCTCGACGGTCTCGACCGGGTCGTACTCCTGGAACGCGTTGGCTGAGAAGGCGAATCGCATAGGCACTCAGGGCTCGTAGTCGAAGTTCGGCGACTGGTCGAAGAACTCGTAGGGGTTCTCGAAGACGACCTTTCGGACCTCCTCGCGGTCCCAGCCGCGGTCGATCATCTTGTCCCGGGCCATCGGCACCGCCAGGGGGTTCGAGGGGTCCCAGTCGGCCGCGCTGTTGAGAATCATCTTGTCGGTGCCGTACTCCTCGAGTAAGTCGATGGCCTTCTCGTCCTCGATCTTGCCGGGGTAGAGGGTGAAGCCGACCCAGCAATCCGTCTGCAGGCTGGTGTCGATGGTGTGTTCCGTGTTGTGGTCGATGACGATTCGCTCCTCGGTGACGTCCTCCTCCCGGATCATCTCGACGAGCCGCTCGGTCCCCTCCGGTTTGTTCTCGTGGGGCGTGTGGACGATGACGGGGAGCTCGCGCTCCTCGGCCATCCGGAGCTGCCTGCGGAACGCGTACTCCTCGGCTTCGGTCCCCTGATCGAGACCGATCTCGCCGACGCCGACCACGTTCTCGCGGTCGAGGTACTCGGGGATGCGCTCCATCACTTTCTCGGCCATCTCCGGGTAGTTCGCCTCTTTGGGTTCGAGCCCGATGGTGACGTAGTGGTCCATCCCGGCCGCGCGCTCGGCGCGTTCGGTCTCGAAGTCGGTGATGTGTTCGAAGTAATCGAAGAACGAGCCCGCGTGTTGTTTGTCGGTCCCGCTCCAGAACGCCGGTTCGATACAGCACTCGATTCCCGCGCGTCGGGCACGCCGGTAGTCCTCGCTCGAGCGCGACACCATATGCATATGGGGGTCGATTATACGCATCGGATTACGTGTCAATCAGTTCGTACTTCGTTATGGGCCTCCTTCGGCTGACCTCGAAACGTACCACTGCAACAGGAAGGGCCGTACCGAGCGCTCGGAAGGGTTTGATCGCCACCCGGCTTCTCAGTGTGTCAATCCCATTCAGGCGTCGTGTAACAGCCGACCGTCCCGGTCAGACGTGGCATAACAATGTGGATAGTTCGACAAGAGACGCTCACGCCTATGACAAGCACAGGAGTCTGGTTGATCGGCGCTCGCGGAAACGTCGCGACCACTGCGATCGCGGGAGCGCGCGCACTGGCCCGCGGAGAAACGGACACGACGGGCCTGGTGACGGCGCGGGAACCGTACTCCCGGCTGGCCCTCCCCGACGTCGAGGAACTCGTCTTCGGCGGCCACGATATCCGGGAGAAGAGCCTCCTGGAGACGGCGCGGGACCTCTCTTCGAGCGGTGTCCCGAGTCCGGAAACCGTCGACGCGGTGGCCGAAGACCTCCGTCGCATCGACCGGCGGATAGAGACGGGAACGGCGATGAACTGCGGAGCGGCGGTCGACGATCTCGCCGATGAGGGGCCCCTCGACGACCGGCTTTCCGTGGACGAGGTCGTCGAGCGCATCCGAGACGACTACCGGGCGTTCCGCCGGGAGCACGGCCTCGATCGCGTGGTGGTGGTGAACGTCGCCTCGACCGAACCCCCGCTGGACGACTCGGGCCGGTACGACACGATCGACGCGTTCGAGCGGGCGATCGCCGCCGACGACCGCGACCTCCCGGCGAGCG
This sequence comes from Halobellus limi, assembly GCF_004799685.1. Taxonomy (NCBI): domain Archaea; kingdom Methanobacteriati; phylum Methanobacteriota; class Halobacteria; order Halobacteriales; family Haloferacaceae; genus Halobellus; species Halobellus limi. The sequence continues at coordinate 711,542 of NZ_CP031311.1, read as the reverse complement.
CGCTCTACGCGTACGCCGCGCTCGTCGACGAGCACCCGTACCTGAACTTCACGCCGAGTACCGGCTCGGCGCTCGGCGGCCTCCGGGAACTCGCTGACGACCGGGACGTCCCGCACACGGGCCGAGACGCCAAGACGGGTGAGACGCTCGTCAAGTCGGCGCTCGCACCGATGTTCGCCGGTCGGAACCTCCGCGTGCGCTCGTGGGAGGGCCACAACATCCTCGGCAACGACGACGGCCGGGTCCTCGAAGACGAGGCCAACAAGGCCGGGAAACTGGCGAGTAAGGGAGGCGTGCTCGACTCCATCCTGCCCGGTCTCGAACACAACCGGGTCCGAATCGACTACACGCCGTCGCTGGGCGACTGGAAGACCGCGTGGGATTACGTCCACTTCGAGGGCTTTCTGAACACCGAGATGACGATGCAGTTCACCTGGGAGGGCTCGGACTCGGCGCTCGCCGCTCCGCTCGTGCTAGATCTGGTGCGTCTGCTCGCTCACGCCGACGAGCGCGGCGAGGGGGGCCTCCAGCGCCATCTCGCGTCGTTCTTCAAGGCTCCGCTCGGCGTCGACGAACACGACCTCTCCCGGCAGTTCGCGCTGCTGGACGAGTACGTCGACCGGCACGCGAGGGAGGCCGCCGTCGAATGACCGCGTCCGGCGGGCCAACCGCGGCCCGGCGCGTCGTCGTCCTGGACGTCGTCGGCCTCCAGCGCGACCATCTCGTCGACGGCCGCACGCCGAACCTGACCGAGTTACTGAGCCAGGGGACGACGGCCGACCTCCGGCCGCCGTTCCCCGCCGTCACGGTTCCGGCGCAGACCACGCTGGCGACCGGATGCTCGCCGGCGGCCCACGGCGACGTGGCGAACGGCGAGTACGACCGCGACGCCGACGCGGTGGCCTTCTGGGAGCGGGACCGAGGCGACCGCACTCGCGTCTGGGAGGCCGCCGCCGACGCCGGTCTCACCTCCGGCGTGCTGTTCTTCCAGCACCTCGTCGGGACGACCGCCGACGTCGCGGTGACGCCCTCGCCGATCGAGGACGAGGAGAACAACCTCCTCGAGATGGACTGCTGGACCAATCCCGACGGGTTCTACGACGAGCTGGAGGCCGAACACGGTCACTTCCCACTGCACAGCTACTGGGGGCCGGCGGCCGACGAGGGAAGCAGCGAGTGGATTCTGACCGCCGCCCGCGAGGCGATCGAACGGTACGACCCGGACCTGCTCTGGGTGTACGTCCCCCACCTCGACTACGACGCGCAGCGACACGGCCCCGACGCGCCGGAAACCGACGCGGCACTCGAAGCCGTCGACGAACTCCTCGGATCGTTCCTGTCGTTCCTCCGCGGGGGCGAGCGCTGGGAGGAGACGGTCGTGAACGTCGTCAGCGAGTACGGCTTCCACTCCGTCGACGCGCCCGCGTTCCCCAACCGCGCGCTCTGGGAGGTGGGACTGCTCTCGATGACCGACGACGGCCGCGGCGGCGAGGAGGTCGATCTCTCGCGCTCGTCCGCCTTCGCGATGGTCGACCACCAGATCGCGCACGTGTACGCCGATTCGGGAGTGCTCGCCGACGCCAGCGAGACGCTCGAAACGCTCGACGGCGTCGCCGAGGTGCTTGACGACAGCGGAAAGGCGGCCCGCGATATCGACCACCCGAACGCGGGCGACCTCGTGCTGGTCGCCGAACCCGACGCCTGGTTCCAGTATTACTGGTGGGACACCCGCGAGACGGCTCCGTCGTACGCCGCGGATATGGACATCCACGCCAAGCCCGGCTTCGATCCCTGCGAACTCTTCTTCGGCGACGACGGACTGACCTCGCTCGATCCGACGCGGGTCGGGGGATCCCACGGGCGCGTTGACGAGGAGACGCTGGGGGTGTACGGACTCGGCGGTCCCGCCGCCCCGGACCGAGGGACGCTCGACGGACCAGTCGACGCGCGGGCCGTGGCGCCGACGATCGCGGAGCTGCTCGGCGTCGAAGAGCGACTCGATATGGACTTCGAGGCGGCCTCGCTGCTGTCCGGTACGCACTCTGCTTCCGGCTGATGACGGCTTCTCGTCGCGAGGGAGACGCGTCTGGTCCGACAACTGCTCCCCGCGCTCAGAGCCGAGAAACCGAAGAGAGGAAGTCGGGGTTTGCCGGGTCGAAGAGGGAAGTCTCTCTCGGTTTCGGGTATCGCACGAAGTTAGGTGGCTGGGGAGTTGCGGCCCCAGTTCCCCGCCGGCCGGAAGCCGGCAGGGAAGGAGGTGGGCCAACACGGATTTGAACCGTGGACCTCCCGGTTATCAGCCGAGCGCTCAACCTGACTGAGCTATTGGCCCAGGCGAGCGCATCTACTCGTTGTTCGATGAGTAGTTTAAGAGTTTCCTTTCGACGGCAGTTGGTCACGGAGTGCCGGGGTTAGGGCCGATTGCGGTGGGTTCGCGGTCAGGAGTTGTCGTCGCCCGAGCGGCCGTACTCCTCGGGGTCGAGGTTCACCACGTCGTCGTCGGCCGGGAAGCCGCCGACCCAGACGTTGCCGGAGACGAAGCCCCCGGTCTGCCGGTCCAGGTACGGCCGGACGACGTACCGCTTCAGCACCTCGCGGATCGGATAGCGCGTGACCGGGAGCGCGAGCGCGAACCCGAGCGCGTCCGTGACGACGCCGGGCGTGAGCAGGAACGCGCCGGCGGCGATCAGGAGTCCCCCGTCCAGGAGTTCGTTCGTCGGGACCTCGCCCGTCGCGGCCTTCCGCTGGAGCTTCGAGAAGGTGTGGCGACCCTCCGCGCGGACGAGGAGCATCCCCACGAGCCCGGTGAGAACCACCAGGAGCACTGTCGGGACGAAGCCGATCCGTCCCGCGATCGGCAGCAACAGGAGCGTGTCGGCGAGCGGGATCGCCAACAGGAGTGCGATGACCCAGCGCGTTCGCATACGCCACCGTTTGCGACGGCCGTTCATAGCCCTTGTGTCGTCCGGCTCGGAGCGTCGGACGCCCGGAGGACGTCACCTCGAAGGGCTTACCCGCCGGCGCGCCCGATCAGTGGTATGACCGACGATCGGACGCACGTCGAGTGGCGCGAGTGGGGACCGGCGCCCTTCGAGGAGGCCCGGGCCGCCGACCGTCCCGTGCTGCTCGCGCTCACCGCGACGTGGTGCGACAGCTGTCACGAGATGGACGCCGAGACCTACGCCGAACCGCGGATCGCCGCGAACGTCAACGACGGCTTCGTCCCGGTGCGGGTCGACGTCGACAGACGGCCGAGCGTCCGCGAACGATACAATATGGGCGGCTTTCCCTCGACGGTGTTCTGTACGCCCGACGGGAGCGTGATCACCGGCGCGACGTACCTCGGCCCCGACGGGATGCGGCAGGTGCTCGGCTCCGTCCGCGACGTCTGGAGCGAGCGCGGCGACGACGCCGGGCGGATCCCACGAGCGCTGTCGGGCGATCCGACGCCCGCGGGACCGGTCGACGAGCGGATCGAGTCGCACCTCGCCGGGCAACTCGACGAGAAGTGGGACCCGCGCTTTGCCGGGTGGGGCACCGACGCGAAGTTCCCGCTCCCCCGGACCATCGAGTTCGCGCTCAAGCGCGCCCGCGAGCAGGCGACCGAGACGCTCGGCGTGATCGGGGAGTCCCTCTACGACGACGAGTCCGGCGGGTTCTACCGCTACGCGGAGGGGCGAGACTGGTCGGACCCGCACACCGAGAAGGTGCTCGACGCGAACGCGGCGCTCGTTCGCGCGTTCGCCAACGGCTACCTCTACACCGGCGACGACGGCCTGCTCGATCCGGCGCTCGGGACCCGCGACTTCCTGATCGAGCGCCTCTGGAACGGGACCGCGTTCGGAGGCAGCGTCGCGCCCGCACCCGATGACGCCGGAGGGTCGGGCGACGGCGAGGGGTCGGCAGCGGTCGACTCGGGCGACTTCGGCCCGCGACGCGACCTGACGGCCTACGCCGGCGGCAACGCGCTGGCCGCGGACGCCTTCCTGACGCTCGCGTCGTACACCGACGACGAGACGGCGCGGTCGTACGCCACCCGCGTCCTCGACGAACTCGACGCTGCCCTCGTCGCCGAGGACGGGACGGTCGTGCACTTCGAGGCGACCGCGGGGGCGTCGGGCGAGTCCGAATCGGATGCGGCCTCCGGCGGCGAAGCCACGAACGCGCCCGAACTCCTGCTCGAAGACCACGCGCGGGTCGTCGGCGCGTTCGCTCGCGCGCGGCAGGTCCTCGGCCCGGACGCACTCGCCTCGGGGCGGGACCCGCTGGACGTCGCCCGCAGCGTGGCCGATCGGGCGATCGACGCCCTGCAGGAACCCGACGGCGCGTTCCGCGACGGCCCCGAAACGGGCGTCGGTCTGCTCGACGAGCCGCTCAGGCCGCTCGACGGGGGCGTCGAGATGGCGGACGCGCTCCTCGACCTCGGAGCGCTCGTCGGCGAGTTAGGAGACGGGGACGGAGCGACCGAAGCGTCTCAGCGGTACGAAGACGCCGCGCACGCCGGGATCGCCGCCTTCGCCGGCGCGCGGGAGCGGATCGGCGTCCAGGTCGCCGGATACGGATCGGTCGCGGCGCGGCTCACGCGCCCGGATCTCGTGGTCGCCGTCGGCGGCCCCGCGGGGTGTGACCTCCATCGGGCCGCGCTGCGCGTCGCCGACCACGAGGCCGTCGTCGTCCCCCGAGCACCGACCGTGTCGGCGGGCGTCGCGACCGTCGAGCGGGGTGAACAGACCCGCGAGGCGACCACGCCCGAGGCGTTGATGGACGCGGTCTCGACGCTCACGCGCGACGCCTGAGCGGGCTCTCGGGGGCCGTCAGTGTGGAATCCGGGAACGATCCGCCGGTGTAAACCTCCGATTCGTTTTTGTTCGTGGCCTCACAGCGTGTGGTATGGCGAGTCTCAGGGATCTCGGGCTGTCCGAGTACGAAGCGCGGTCCTACCGGTCGTTGCTTCGGACGGGGCCGACAACGGCAAAGGAGTTGTCTCGCGCGAGCGACGTTCCGATGGGGCGGATCTACGACGTGCTGAACAGCCTCGAACAGCACAGCCTCGTCAGGAGTCAGGCCGCGAGTCGGCCGAAGAAGTACGTCGCGGTCGAACCCGACACGGCGCTCGACCGACTGCTGGAGAGCAAACGACGGGAACTCCGGGAGAAGGCCGAACAGTACGAGGGCGTCGTCGACGAACTCACCGAGGAGTTAGAGACCGCAGAGCCGGTCCAGAGCCAGTTCTGGACGGCCGCCGTCGGGGCCGAAGAGTGGATCGAACTCCTCGTCGAGCGTCTCGCCGCGGCCGACGACTCGCTGGTCGTCGTCGCCGGCAGCGTCTCCCCGCAGTTCGACCTGGGGACCGTCGGCGACAGGGTCGTCGCGGAGTTGGAGGAGGCGCTGGACCGCGGCGTCGACGTGTCGGTGCTGATGGCGCCCGAACTGGTCGAGTCGCTCCCGCAGAGCGTCGGCGAGCGGTACACCGAGCGGCTCGCGGACCATCCGACATTCTCGGTCCGAACGGCACCGGAACTCTCCGGGACGTTCGAACTCATCGACGACGTCGAGGTGTGCATCGAGGTGCCGAACCCGCTCGACCCCGGTGAGGCGTTCGCGATGATCGACCTGAAGGACCCCGAGTTCGCCGCCGACGTCAGGGAGATGTTCGATCCGCGGTGGGAGGCGGCCGAGCCGCTGTCGCTGTCGGCACTCGCCGAAGAGTGAGGTCCAGCCCCAGCGGAACGTGGTCGAGCGAGGGGAGGGGTTCGGGTCGGTCAGTCCGGGGCCGACTGCTCCGGTTCCACGCCGTTCGATGCGGCCCAATCGCGTGCCGGTCGATTCAGTTCAGCGCTCTGCCGTCCACTTCTGCGCGGAGCTGTTCGAGCGTGACCTCGCGTTCGGCGTGGGCGTTGTGCTGGTGGATCGACTCGTCGTTCGACTGCTTCATGTGGACGACAGCGTCGTCCGCGAGGTGGTCGAACTCGTCGACGACCTGCTCGGCCATCGAGCGGACGCAGTCCTCGACGAACTTCGCGTCCGCGTGGGCGTGATAGGTCATATAGTCCTCGTCGGGGCGCTTCGCGAGGTTGTAGATCCGCGCCGACATCGAGTCCCGTGCGATCTCGACGACGTCCATCAGGTCGACGTCCGGCGATCCGTCGGCGGTGACCGTGAGCGTCGCGTGGCCGCGCTGGGAGTGCCCCGGCTGGGGGACCTGCTCTAGGAACTCCTCGATCGTCTCCTCGTCGACGTCGAGGTCGCGCATCACGTCGCGGGCGCGGGAGGCGGACATCCCCTGCGAGCAGGGACAGACCGTCATCCCGACGACTTTGGCACCGATCTCCTCGCGGGTCCCCTCGTCGGTGGCCGTCGCGCTGGCGACGATCTCGATCGTGCTCTGCGTGGAGAGTTCGCTCGCCGGCGTGTCCTCGCGGACGACGAAGTCCGCCGTCATCCGCACCTCGGCGGTCGAGGTGTACTCGTGCTTTTCGAGCAGCCGTTCGGCCACGTCGCCGCAGAGGTCCTCGACGCGATAGGCGGGCTCGGCGACGGCCGATTCGAGCGTCTCGTCGATGACCTGCATGTTCCGGCTCATATCGATTCCCTTGCGCCCGCTCGGGAGGTCGACGAACACCTCGAACTCCGCGGTCAGGATGAGCGGCCGCTTGGTCTCGCGGGCGAGTTTGACGAGTTTTTCGACGCCCGTCACGCCGACTTGACTCAACCCCACCGTGACGTCGGGTTGGCTTGCCTGGACGTCAGGAAGCTGGTGACTCATTGTCACACGGGAAGGACGCAGTTCGATTAACGCTTTCGTTAGCCGAAACTCGTCGCTAGCGGAACGGTCAGGGCCAGTCGTCGCGGCCGCTCGACTCGAAGTGGTCCTCCGTCTCGGCGTCGCCGGCGAGCGTCCACCCCGCCGCCTCGGCCGCCTGTTCCAGCGGGAGGTACTCCCACTCGGCCGCCGCGGCGAGTTCGGCGTCCTCATCGCTGGTCCCGACGAAGACGTGCCGCTCGGTGTCGAACTGGGTCTTGACGTTCTTCAGGCTCTCCTCAACGCCGCGTGGGCCCGAGAAGAAGTCCTGTCTGACCCGGTGTTTCCGCGTGAAGTTGGTGACGACGTAGGTGGGCTTTTCGCTCACGACGCCGACGTACTCGGTCCACTGGCGGGCGTCGTTGAAGACCGCGTTCGGGTCCGCCAACGCCTGCAGCGCCGCCAACTCGAACGCCAGCGTCATGTCGGCGTCGCCGCCGGGGCCGCTCGGTGACGAGGACTCGTCGCTCATACCCGCCCCTATCGCCTACCCGCCGAAAACTGCATCGGTCGCGCGCGGTGTCGCCCCCGCGGCCGGGGGGTAGAACGGGACCGTCTCATACCGGTCCCTCCACTTGTTACCGCCGAGCGCCGCCCCCGCCGACGGCATTCGGCGGCACGAGACGAGCCTAATCAGCATCAAACGACGCGGTAGTAGGCGGTGAAGCGAACGACGTCGCCTGCCGCCAGCCCCGGGGCGTCGATCAGCCGCGTAGTCCCGTCGATCGCGTCGAGAAAGTCGCGGCGATCGGACGGCGACAGTTGATCGACGTCCCGCACTCTGTCCCCGGAGTCGACCTCGGCCGGGTCGCACTCGACGACGACGCGCCCGACGTCGGCGTCGCCGTGCGTTCGAACGGATCGTGACATACGCTACCAAATGACAGGAAAGATCATAAAGATTGGGGCGAATCGGGGGACGGGACGCTCCCCACTCGTGACGGCGAGAAGAACGGGCCGCCCGGAGGAGAGGAATCCGACGCGAGGAACGAGTCGTACGTCCGGAGAACAGCGCCGCAGCGTCGCGTCTGCCGGGCCGAGTCGCGCTCGATGGACAGCCGCCAGCGACGGCTCCGAGGAACCCGCGCCGTCACTCGGCGGGCGTCTCTTCGAGGTCGAGTTCGTCGAGCTCGAAGGTCTGCTGCATCAGGACGTCCTTCTGGTCGGCGACGACGCGCTGTTCGCGCATCAGTTGCTTGAACTTCGTCTGCGGGGAGAGGTCCCCGATGAGGACGCCGCCGACGATGCGGCCGTCTTTGAACGCCAGCCGCCGCCACTCGGTGTCGGAGTACTTCGCTTCCGCCTCGTCGTCGCCGAGCGTCGGGTGGCCGAAGGAGAGAAACGGGAAGTCGAAGTGCGTGATCGAGTACGAGGAGACCCACTCGAACGGTTCCGAGCCGTACTCGACCATATTCTGCGCCGCGATCGACCCCTGCTCTTTCGCCGAGCCCCACGCGCCGTTCTGCGCGCGCTCGCCGAGGATGAGGTCCTCGAACTCCGTGATGTCGCCCGCCGCGAAGACGTCCTCGTGGTTCGTCCGCATGTACTCGTCGACGACGATGCCGGTGTCGGTCTCGATCGGCGTGTCCTGTAAGATTTCGGTGTTGAAGTTCAGGCCGATCGCGATGCCGACGAAGTCGGCGTCGTACTCGTCGCCGTTGGGGTCGACCGCCGTCGTGACGCGGCCGTCGTCGTCCGTCTCGAAGTGGTCGACGCCGGACTGAAACACCGGTTCGACGTCGCGCTCGCGCAGCGCCTCGTGGATGATCTCCGCGCCCTCTTCGGAGAGCGCGTAGCGCCACCAGCAGTCCCCGCGCATCAGGTACTTGCCCTCGACGTCCTGGGCGGCGGTGATCGCCGCGAGGTCGATACCGAGCAGGCCCGCGCCGACGACGACGGAGCTGTCGGCCCCCTCGATGTGGGATTTGATCGCGCGGGCGTCCTGGAACGTCCAGAAGTGGTGGACCCCTTCCGCGTCGGAGTTATCGACCGGGAGCTGCGTCGGCGTCCCGCCCATCGCGAGGAGGAGCTTGTCCCACGAGAACTCCTCGCCCTCGTGCGTCTCGACGGTGTGCCCGTCGACGTCGACGTCGACGACGAGCGTGTTGAGTTCGAGGTCGATGTCCCGCTCGGCGTACCACGACTCGTCGTGGATCGAGATCGGCGCTTCCGGGAGCTTCCCCTTGGCGAACTCCTTGATCAGGATCCGATTGTAGAGGGCCTCGCCCTCGTCGGTGATGACGGTGATGTCGGCGTCGGGCTCCTCCTCGCGGAGGGTCTCGGCGGCGGAGCTGCCGGCGACACCGTCGCCGATGATGACGTACGACTGGGTCATATTCGAGCGATTCGGCTTCGGGGTTAATGTGGATTGCTATCCGATCGGCTGCTGATTTGTCAACGTTTCACGGTCAGTCTCGACCGAGTATTGTGAAATTCGTGCAAGTGGCTGCCGGTTCGTCGGTCGATCGCCGCGACCGCGCCTCACTCCAGTTTCCCGAGCGCCTCGAAGAAATCCGAGGCCGGACCGGCCATCCGCACCGGCTCGTCCGCGATGCCGACGGTGACCTCCGCGGGAGCGCCGACCCGCTCTCGGATCCGGCCGTCGACGACGACGACGGCGTCGTCGGCGTCCGAGACGGTGACCGAGACGGTCGCGTCGCGGTCGACGACGAGCGGCGGGGTCCCGTCAGCGGCGGCCATCCCGGTGACGACGATGCCCGAGACGCCGGGGTGGATCAGCGGACCGCCCTCGCTGAGGTTGTAGGCGGTGCTACCGGTCGGCGTCGAGACGAGCACGCCGTCGGCGTGGCAGTCGGCGTACGCCGAGCCGTCGATCGACACCTCGATCGAGGCGCCGCCGCCGTGGCCGCGGCGGGGCCCCTGCACGACGACCTCGTTGACGGCGGGCGGCAGCGTCCACCCCTCGCCGCTCGCCGCGAGTCGGGGCATCGACCGCGTCGGGAGTTCGCCGTCGGCCCGGAAGCGGCGGACCTCGGCCATCACCGCGTCGACGGCGTCCTCGGGGCTGACGGCGTTGAGAAACCCGACCTCGCCGAGGTTGACGCCGAGCACCGGCGTGGTTCCCGCGCCGTGGGCGGCGAAGAGGAACGTCCCGTCGCCGCCGATGCTCACCACGAGGTCGGCCGCGTCGAACTCGTCGACGTCCCGCCCCTCGACGTCCAGTTCGGCGGCCGTCGCCGTGTCGACCCACACCGTGAGGCCCTCCGAGACGAGTCGCTGCCGGATCTCGCTCGCCAGACGGGCCGTCCGGTCGTTCCCCCACTGCGCGACGATGGCCACCTTCATCTCCGTCGCAGCGTTCGACGCGACGTCCAAAAAGGGCTCCGTCACGGGCCGACCGCTCGTGGCCCGCCGGCGATCGGCTCCGTTCTCGGCAGGATCGGACACGAACCTGGAAACGACGCCCCGGCGCGACGACGCGGACGACGGGCAACATTGATAGCCGCCCCGGTCGACGTGGAAACGACGGCGATGGAACCGAGCCGCCAGGGCGCAGTGTGTCCGAACCGGACGGCGAGTACGGCGCCACCGCGGTGTGGGGTGGCCCACCGTGAGTGACGACGACGACTGGTTCGAACGGGCACTCCGCGAGGAGGAGGGCGCCGAGGACGTATCGCCGAAGGACGGTGATTCGTCGCCGAAGGGCGGAGAGTCGGACGGTGACGTCCCGCCGGGATCGAACGGGTCGAAGAGCGACAGCCCGTCCCCGGACGGATCGGCGGGCGAGAAGACGGACGGCGAGGCGCCGACCGACGGCGCCGAGGCGGCTGCCGGTCCGAGCGGAGGTGACGGTCCCGCCGACTCCGAGGAGGACCCGTTCGGTCAGGACTTCGCCACGGCGCTGGAGAACGCCCCGGATCCGGGGACGGACCGGCCGTCCGGGTTCGACGGCGGAGCGAACGAGCCGTCGTCCGCCGAATCGGACGACGGCTTCGGCGACTTCGGTGGCGGGGGCGGATTCGGCGGCGAGGGTGGCTCCGGTGGTGACGAGTTCGGGTCCGGTGGTAACGACTTCGGTTTCGGTGACCCGTCGTCCGAGGGCGACGCGTTCGGCCCCGCTGGCGGCGAGGAGGAGTTCGACGAGGAGGCGTTCGACTCCGATCTCGAACGGCTCGAAATCGGGATCGAGGGCCTCGACAGCATGATCCTCGGCGGCGTCCCGCGCCGGTCGCTGATGGTCGCAGTCGGGTCGGCGGGGACCGGGAAGACGACGTTCGGCCTCCAGTTCCTGAATCACGGCCTCGAAAACGGCGAGTCTGCCGTCTACATCACGTTAGAGGAGAGCCACGACCGCATCCTCGACACCGCCGGCGAGAAGGGGTGGGACTTCGAGGGCTACGTCGAGGAGGGCCGTCTCGCCGTCGTCGACATCGACCCCATCGAGATGGCGAACAGCCTCGACAGCATCCAGAACGACCTGCCCGACCTCATCGAGGAGTTCGGGGCCGACCGGCTGGTGTTGGACTCCGTCTCGCTGCTGGAGATGATGTACGAGAGCGCCCCGAAGCGACGGAGCCAGGTGTTCGGCTTCACCCGCGCGCTGAAGAACGCCGGCATCACGACGCTTCTGACCTCGGAGGCGAGCGCGGAGGACCCCTACACCTCGCGGTTCGGGATCGTCGAGTACCTCGCCGACGCCGTGTTCGTCCTCCAGTACGTCAGAGAGAGCGACTTCCGGGAGACGCGGCTGGCCGTCGAGATCCAGAAGATCAGGGACGCGAACCACTCGCGGGCGACGAAGCCCTACGAACTCACCGAGTCGGGCATCAGCGTCTACCGGCAGGCGAACATCTTCTGAGCGGACGGTCCGTCGCTCCCTCGCGAGGGACAGTGACCAGGTCGACGGCGATCAGTACAGCAGTTCGGCGTCGTCCTCGATCATATACAGCGCACGCGCGGCGATGTTGACCGCGTGATCGCCGACGCGTTCGAGGTCGCGGACCGTAAGCAGGAGTCGTGAGATGTCCTGGAGGTACGACTCCGCGTCGGCGTCGTCCTCGCCGAACGGGTCGTGTTCGATGAGGTCGCGGACGACGGTCGAACTCGCGGCCTCGCACATCGCGTCGAGGTCGTCGTCGCGCTCGGCGACGGCGTAGCACGCCTCGGAGTCGTCGTTCGCGTAGGCGGCCATCGCGGACTCGAGCATGTTCAGCGTCTCGACGCCGATCTGCTGGACGTCGACCTCCGGGAAGACGTCCCGGTCGGCGTCCATCGCGTACTGTGCGAGGTTGACCGCGAGGTCGCCGATCCGTTCGAGGTCGGTGATGATCTTGAACGACGCCGCGATGAAGCGGAGGTCGGAGGCGACGGGTTGCTGCAGCGCGATCAGGTCGACGCAGTCGCTCTCCAGGTCGAGGTACATCTGGTTCACCTCGTCGTCGCCGCCGACGACCTCCTCGGCGAGTTCTCGGTCCTTCTGTTCGAGCGCGTCGAGTCCGAGCCGAAGCCGCTCGGCGACGACTTCGCTCATGTAGAGGACGTCGTCGCGGAGGTTCGAGAGGGACTCCTGGTATTCTTGTCTTGGCATACTGTATTACCCGAACTTCCCGGTGATGTAGTCTTCGACCCGCTGGCTCTCGGGGTTCTCGAAGATCTTCTGGGTGTCGTCGAACTCGACGAGCTCCCCGCCGGTCAGGAAGACCGCGGTCTGATCGGAGATGCGGGCGGCCTGCTGCATGTTGTGCGTGACGATGACGACCGTGTAGTCCTCGGCGAGTTCCTCGATGAGGTCCTCGATCTGTGAGGTCGCCACCGGGTCGAGCGCGGAGGCGGGTTCGTCCATCAGGAGGACCTCCGGGTCGGGCGCGATGGCGCGGGCGATGCAGAGCCGCTGCTGCTGGCCGCCGGAGAGTTCCAGCCCCGACTCGTCGAGTTGGTCCTTCACCTCGTCCCACAGCGCGGCGCGCTTCAGCGACTCCTCGACGATCGCGTCGTAATCGCCCTCTTTGTCCTGGATCTTCAACCCGTAGGTGACGTTGTCGCGGATGCTCTTCGGGAACGGGTTCGGCTTCTGGAAGACCATCCCCACCCTTCGTCGCAGCGCCACGGGGTCGACGTCGTCGTCGTAGACGTTCTTCCCGCGGAGGTAGAGGTCGCCCTCGACGCGGGCGCTGTCGATGAGGTCGTTCATCCGATTGATGCAGCGGAGAAACGTCGACTTGCCACACCCCGAGGGACCGACCATCGCGGTGACGCTCTGTTCGGGGATCTCCATCGTGATGTCCGAGAGCGCCTGGTCGTCGTCGTACCAGACGTCGATGTGCTCCGCGCGGACGACGGTGTCGCGCGTCCACGACCCGCCCGAGGAGGCGTCGACGCTTCCGCTGACGTCCGTCTGGATGTTCATCCCGTCTGCGGTCGGATCCGCCGACTCGTCTCTCTCCGCCGGTTCGTTCCGATTCTGTTTGCTCGTTGAGTTCTGGCTCATTGGGATCTGGCTCGTTGGGTTCTGACTCACTGTGTTCGCTCGAACTTGTTCCGCAGCACGATCGCGACCGAGTTCATCGCCAGGAGGACGGCGAGAAGCACGACGACGCCGGCGGGGACCGCCTTCGTGTAGAAGTCCTCGCTGGCGAAGAGACTGGACCACGCGTACACCTGCAGCGGCATCGCGCTCACCTTCGAGCCGAGCGCGGTGGGGAGGTTGAACACGACGTTCGGCGCGCCGATCATGATGAGCGGCGCCGTCTCGCCGATGGCCCGCCCCAGCGCGAGGATCGTCCCGGTGAGGATGCCGGGGAACGCCTCGGGGAGCACCACGTTCTTGACCGTCTGCCAGCGCGTCGCGCCCATCCCGTAGGAGGCCTGCCGCATATCGGAGGGGACAGAGCGGATCGCCTCCCGCGCGGAGATGATGACGATCGGGAGGATGAGAAGCGCGAGCGTCGCGCCGCCGACGAGGACCGTCCCGGCCGAGCGCCCGAGGTACGTCACGAACACGCCCAGGCCGAGCAGCCCGTACACCACGGAGGGGACCCCCGCGAGGTTCGAGATGTTGACGTCGACGAACCGCGTGAGCGCGTTGTCGCCGGCGTACTCCTCCAGGTAGACCGCCGCGCCGACGCCCACGGGGAACGACAGCGCGGCGACCGTCGTCATCAGGAGGATCGACCCGCCGATGGCGGGGTACAGCCCCGCGCTCTCGGCGGTCCCGCTGTGAGCGCTCGTCAGGAATCCCCAGTCGACCCACGACTGCGGCCCGGCGAACCCGAGGGCATCGACCGCGACGGCTCCGAGGAGCGCGCCGCCGACGACCGTCGCCGCGAAGGCGAGGCCGAGCGGGGAGCCCTCCTCGGTGAACGCCCCGCGCCAGGCGTAGGCGCCCGTCGGGACGAACGCGACGGCCGTGATCACGACCGCCGGGACCGAGTCGACGCCGACGAGCGGCCCGGCGGCGCCGGCGACGGCGCTCGCCGCGAGGGCCGCGCCGGCCGCGTACAGCCCGGCCGACGTGTCGCGGACGCCGGAGACGTAGGCGCCGGTCGCCGCCGCCGACGCGCCGCCGACGACGGCCGTGACCATCATCCAGTCGACCGGAATGACCGGGATCGACTGGACGAACGCGACGAGGCTCGGGAGGACCCGTGGCGCGCCGACGGCGTCGCCGATCGGCCCGGGGAGGCCGAACAGCGAGAGGTAGAAGACCGCCGTCGTCGCCGCGAGCCGGGTCGTAAACGGGATCCGGTGAGCGTAGCGGGTGAGGCCGATCGTCGCGGCGAGGGGGACGACGAGGCCGATCGCGAACGCCAGGGCGACGAGCGGCGGAACGACGTCGATCACGAGGAGCGCCACGCCACCGCTGAACATCAGTGAGACGACGAGCGTCCCGACGAGAAAGGCCCCGAAGGTGAGCGCCGCGGGGTCGCGACGGCGCACGGTCCAGCCCGCGAGGGCCGTCGGGACGACGAGCGCGAGGAAGAACGCCAGGTACCAGCCGGGGTCGGCCGTGAGCGGCCGGATCGCGTCGTTGGCGACGTAGAGCAGCAGGACCGCCAGCATCACGATGCCGAACATCGTCGCCGCGAGCAGCAGATAGCGGAAGACGGTGCCGACCGTGCGGCTGACCTGTCCGAAGCCCTCGATCGCCCCGGTGTCGGTTTCGGCTGCCATCTCAGTACTCCTCCCGGTAGCGCTGGGCGACGAAGTCGCTTATGACGTTCATGACGAGCGTGATGACGAAGAGGACGAGCCCGATCGCGAACAGGCTCCGGTAGGCGAGGCCCCCGCCGGTGATGTCGCCGAGGAGCAGTTGCACCATCGCGGCGGTCATCGGGAGCGACCCCTCGAGGAACGAGGCGGGGTTGACGGGGTTGAGGAACTGCGCCCGCGACCCGGCGGCGATCGTGACGGCCATCGTCTCGCCGATGGCCCGCGAGAGCGCGAGGATGAACGAGGAGAAGATGCCCGAGAGCGCCGCCGGGACCACGATCCCGGTCGCGACGTCGAACTTCGTCGCGCCCATCCCGTAGCCGGCCTGCCGGAGTTCGTCCGGCACCGCCGACATCGCGTCCTCGCTGATCGAGGCGACCATCGGGATGATCATAATCCCGACGACGATGCTCGCAGACAGCATATTGAACGTCCCGATGCTCGGGAGGACCACCGAGAGCGCCGGCGTGATGTAGATGAGCGCGAAGAAGCCGTAGACGACCGTCGGGACGCCAGCGAGGATCTCAAGCGCGGGTTTGAGCAGCGACCGGGCGCGCTCGCTGGCGTACTCGCTGAGGTAGATCGCCGTCGCGACGCCGAGCGGGATGGCGATGACGGCCGATCCGAGCGTGATCATCACCGTCGCCGAGACGAGCGTGAGGACGCCGAACTCGCCGCTGTTGATGTTCCAGGTCGTCCCGGTGAGGAAGTCGACGATCGACGCGGTCGGACCGGTGACGCCCAGGAGCGGTGCCGTGAGCGAGAAGAACCTCGCCGCCTCGGTCACCAGGAGGGCGACGATGCTGATCGTCGTCACGATCGAGAGCGCGGCGCACAGGAAGAAGAACGTGCGCGTCAGTAGCTCTCGCGGGGAGTTTTCCGTCTGTTTCGTGATGTCCGTCGTCAGTTCGTCCGTGCTCATGTGGTCATTGTTTCAGTGGCGTGTCAGTCAGTCAGTGCGGTGAGTCCTCCGGAAAGCGGCTCAGGCCGATCCGCCGACCGCGCTGTCTATCTTCTCGAGCATCTCGTCGCGCTCGTCCTCGCTGAGCGGGACGTAGCCGACCTCGTCGGCGACGATCGACTCGCTCGTCGAGTTTTCGATCCAGAAGCGCGCGAACTCCGCGATGTGCTCCTCTTCGAGCGCGGACACCTTGGGGTAGGTGAAGAGCGGCCGCGAGAGGGGCGTGTACTCCCCCGACAGCGCGGTGTCGAGCGACGGCTCGACGTAGTCGCCCTCGCCGTCTTTGATCGGGACGGCCTGTACCGTGTCCTGGTTCTGGCTGTAGTACGCGAAGCCGAGATACCCCATCGCGTACTCGGAGCCGGCGACGCCCTGGATGATCGTCCGGTCCTGCTCGGTCGGAGAGTAGTCCTGGCGATGCCCGCCCTCCTCGCCGATGACCGTCTCGTGGAAGTAGTCGTACGTCCCCGACGCGTCCGAGGGGCCGTACAGCTCCAGGGGCTCGTCGGGCCACTCGGAGTTGACGTCCGCCCACGTCTCCGGCGGCGACTCCGCCGACCAGATCTCGTTGAGCTGCTCGACGGTGAGCCCGTCGCCGAGGAAGTCGTTGTCGTTGTTGACGATCACGGTGAGCGCGTCGGTCGCGACCTTCAGTTCGACCGGCTCGACGTCGTTGCCCCCGCACTGTTCTTCCTCCTCGGGCTGGATCGGCCGCGAGGCGTTGTTGAAGTCGGTCTGTCCCGTACAGAAGTAGTTCGCGAAGCCGCCGCCCGAGCCCGTCGACTGGAGGCTGATACTGACGTCGCTGTGCTGCTCTTCGAACCGCTCGGCCATCGCGCTGGCGAGCGGGAACACCGTCGACGACCCGGCGATCGAGATGTCTCCCGAGAGTCCGTCGGACCCGCCGTCCCCGCCCGAGCCGGAACCGTCCGAACCGGCTTCCGTCGGCTCGTCGGTCGCGTCGCCGCTCGGGTTGTCCTGCGTACAGCCCGCCAGGCCGGCGACGCCCAGACCGCCGGTGGCTGCGAGGAACTCACGACGTGAGAAACGACTGTTGCGTTCGGATTGCCGCGTCATTACCTCTCCGTATCCGTAGTTAGAATAAAACCGCTACTAATATAACTATATAGAAAAAATACCAGACAATACTCGACCGGAGATAGATCAATTGCTCTCTGGCGTGCGCCGCAGGGAAACAGTAGTGTTCAAAACAGCCGATGATAGATCGGTTATTCGATCTTTGATCGGTGAAAGTCCCACATTAGTCCAATTGCTTTCGCTCTAGGAGATCGCAGAGTCGATGCCCGATTTCGCCCGGTGAGACTTTCGGGTACATATCTCAGCGGCTCAACGTGTTCGGGACCGAAGTCGACCGTCTCGTGCCGGTTGCTATATAGTAATAGCCAAATTTATATTCCGATGATCGCTACGGCCTCGTATGGTGGAAACGCGGAAAGTTCAGGTCACCGGGGGCTCGACGTTCACGGTCTCCATTCCGAAAGAGTGGGCGACGGAGAACGACGTCTCGGCCGGAAGCGTCGTCGAGTTCTACCCGGAGGGGGACTCGCTGTTCCTGGCACCGACGAACGGGGACGAGCGGACCGAGGGGAGCCTCGACGTGACCGACCTCACCGGTGACGAACTGACGCGCGCGGTGATGACGATGTACGTCAGCGGCTTCGACATCATCACCCTCGAAAGCTCTCGGATCACGACCGATCAGCGGCGGACGATCCGGCAGGCGACCCAGAGTCTCGTCGGGCTCGAAGTCCTAGAAGAGACCCGCGATACGGTGGTCATCCGCGACCTGCTCGATTCGGCCGAACTGTCGATCCACACCGCCGTCAGACGGATGCGGCTCATCGCGCTGTCGATGCTCTCGGACGCGGTCGAGGCGCTCGCCGAACTCGACACCGATATGGCACGGGACGTGATCCAGCGCGACGACGACGTCGACCGGCTGTGGATGGTCGTCTCCCGCATCTTCCGCGCCACGCTCCGGACGCCGAAGGCCGCCGAGGAACTCGGCCTGCCCCGCGAGGTCTGCTTCGACTACCAGTCCGCGGCGCGCCAGCTCGAACGCGTCGCCGACCACGCGACGAAGATCGCCCACCTCACCCTGGAGTTCGAGAAGCCGATCCCCGAGGAGGTCGTCGACGCGCTCGCGGAACTGCACGAGGAGGCCCGGACGATCATCGACGACGGGATGGACGCGCTGCTCGCGGACGACAGCGACGAGGCCACCCGGCTGGCGAACGAGGCCCGCGAGTCCGTCCAGGTGATCGACGAACGCGCGCGGAAGATCGACGAACTGCTTCGTGATCTTGACCCCGCACGCGCGCAGCTCCTCGGACTCATCGTCGATTCGGTGTCGCGGAGCGCCGACTACGGCGGGAACATCGCGGAGACGGCGTTGCAGAAGGCCGCGCCGACGCCGTGAGTCGAGATCGAGAGAGAACGAGTTACTCGTCGTCGACGAGGACGGCGTTGACCTGACCGGTCTGGCCGGGGCGGGACGTCACGCGGGCGCGCCCCTCCGACGTCTCGATGACCGCGCCCTTCGTGATGATGTTCCGGCGGACGTAGTTGACGTTCGCCGGGTTTTCGACCACGTTCTCGATCGTCGCCTCGGCGACCTCGCCGTCGGTGGCAACCTGCGCGGTGTTCGCCGAGAGCGCGCGCACCTTCTCGTTGTTGCCGCGGGAGTCGATGACCTGGAACCGGGGTTCGCCGACGGTGGTCTCGGCGGGCTGTCGGCCGAGCTGGTGGCGGGTCTTCTTGTGCGAGCGCCGGCGTCGACCGCCGGTGCGCTTCCGCTTGGAACGTCCTTGGTCCTGCATACGGGGTAACTGGCCGGGTGAGTACTTGAATCGCACGGAGTGGCGGCGCGGCGATCCCCCTCGTCTCACGCGGGAGAACGGAAGCGACGGCCGCGCGGCTCATCGTCGTCGGGTCGCGGAAAAGGAAGCAGCCGTCCGGGAACGGCCCGGACGGCCGCTGCCGCCCTGAATTGGTCCCCGCTGACGCTTCGGCCCTCCAGACGAAGCGTCACTTGAGCGAATGGGTGGAATGTACTTAAACGTGCCGTACCCGGTCAGAAGTTTCCGGAAAATCCGCGGTCGGTCCTCCGTCACGCGAGACGTTTTTGTCGCCGTGGCCCCTCCGTTCCCCAATGAGTGAGTCCAGATGAGCGGGAGTGACGCCGTCGAGCGCGCCCGGCGCGCCGCCGACAGCCACGAATCGCTCGAACCGAGAGACGACGACCGCTACGCGGTCGCGACGACGGTGTTCGACGCGGACGTCGAGGTCGGCTCGGCGGACGGGTACGCGACGTTCTCTGTCGCCGTCCGCGTCCCGATGCTCGACGCGGTCACGGCCGATCGGGTCGCGCCCGTCGTCGAGGACGGCTGGTTCGACACGTTCGCGCTCCGAGTGGAAGACGTCGACGGCGTGCTCCGCGGGAGCGACGACGTCGGCGTCGAGGTCGAACGGACGGGAGAGGAGGCGGTCGTTCGCGTGGAACTGTCCGACCTCGACGCGAAACGCGCCGCCGACGACGCGGTCGCGGTCGTCGAGTACGTCGAGGGGACGTACGTCGAGGGCGTCATCCCCGGGTACGAGTACACCGAACCGGTGACGGATCTCATCCAGCAGGCGGCCGACGCCGCGGGCGGCAGTCGGGGCGGGACGCCGCTTTGAAAACGTCGCCGGCCGCGCGCCGCGCCGGGACGAAAGCGATCGTCGACCGTCTCATACCGATTACCCTCGTCTCTCCCCGCCGAACGCCGTAAAGGAGGTTGCACTCGGCGGTGCGAAGTGAGAGTACCCGGTCTCAGTCCATCGCGATGTACGTCTGGGTGTTCTCGATGCCGGCCATCTCGTGGATCGCCGTGGCGATGTCCTTGACGTCGCCCGGAGTGTCGACGCGGACCTTCACGATGTAGTCGATGTCGCCCGCGACGACGCTGATGGACTCGACGCCGCCGTCGACGGCCTCCATCTCCGATTTCAGCCGGTCGACGTCGCCGGTCGAGGCCTTCACCATCACGTAGGCGGTGACCATCAGGCCGCACCTCCCTCCGGTTCGGGAGCGAGCGTCTCGCCGACGATGAGCTGTCTGACCTCCTCGAGGACGTCGAAGTCGGCGAGGACGGCGAGTCGGTCCCCGACCTCGAGGGAGTCGTCCGACAGCGGCAGCCCCATCGGCTCGTCGGCCTTCCCGAACGCGACGATCCGGGAGTTCGCCGGGAGCGCCACCTCCTCGATGGTGTAGCCGCGCATCGGCGACTGCTCGGTGACGGTCATCAGGACCACCTGGAGGTGCTGGGCGACGTCGGCGATGGCGTGGATCGAACCGCCGAGGAGCGCGTTCTTCGCGCCGATCGCGCCCAGCCGCTCGGGGTAGACCACCTCGTCGACCTCGTCGGCGTACTTCTCGTAGACCTCCTCTCGGTAGTCCTCGTCGACGCGGAGCACCGTCCACGTCCGGTGGTGTTTGGCGATCGAACACGCCGCGAAGTTCACGTTCAGGTCGCTCGTGAGCGCCCCCAGGCCGTCGGCGTCCTCGATGCCCGCCTCCGAGAGGACGTCCTCCAGCGACCCGTCGCCGTGGACCACCTCGAAGCCGGCCTCGCGGGCGCGTTCCACCCGGTCGCGGTCCAGTTCGACGAGCGTGACCTGGTGCCCCTCGTCTCTGAGAACCCGGGCGGTCCGGAGTCCGACGCGACCTGCACCAATGATAACGAACCGCATACAGTGCCGTACGCCGGCGGGCGTGAATAATGTTTCTCCGGAACGTCCGTGAGGTACCTGCGCCCCGGCCGGACCGGGCGGTCCGAACTGCCGACCGCGCTGGGTCGGCGCAAACACTTTGAAACGGTACCGCGTACCGTGGTAGTATGGTGCACGCGTTCATTATGGTGAAGACCGGCCCGGGGAAGTCCGAGCAGCTCGTCGACTCCGTCCGGGGACTCGCGAACGTCACCGAGGCGCACGTCGTCGCGGGCGCGTACGACATCATCGCGGAGACCGACGCCGAGGAGGTCTACGAGGTGCTGAACGCGTCGGCGAGCGACATTCAGGGACTGACCGGCGTCACCGACACGAAGACCTACATCGCGATGGACTGAGACCGGGTACTCTCGTCTCTTCCCGCCGAGCGCCACCCCGTTGCCGGCGCTCGACGGTGAAAAGTGAGAGTAATTAGTATGACGGGCGTCGGCGCGGCACCGGAGCCGAACCCGTAAAGTCCTCCGCACCCCTACCGCCGGTATGGCCTCGGTCGTCGGACTCGTCCTGTTCGGAGCGGTGCTCGTGGTCCACACCCTGTTCGCGGCGGTCCTCACCCGGTTCTTCCGGCTTCGGCTGAAGACCCAGTGGGGCTACGTGATCTACTCGTTCGCGATCATCCCCGTGGTCCTCCTCGTGACGACGCTCGTCTTCTTCGGCGTGTTCCCGATCGGTGCGGGATTGAACCTCGGCGGGACGGCGCTTCTGGGGGCGGCCGTCGGACTCCCGCTGGCGCTCGGGTTCACCATCGATACCCTGTACGTCCCGCCGCCAGAGGAGATCGATCTGCCCGATCGGACCTGAGAGGGAACAGTCGATCGGATCTGAGTGGAAAACGGTCGATGGACCCTGAGAGACACCAGCCCGTTCCGCCGCCGACTGTCCGGGTCGCCTACGACAACTCGTCGCCGACCAGCCGTTCGACGTGGTCGCCGACGACGTCGACGACCTCGGTGAGCGGCCGCGTCGCGTCGACGCGGACGAAGCGCTCGGGGTCGGCCTCGATGAGCCGTTCGTAGTTTTCCCGGACCCGTTCGAGGTACGCCGCGCGCTCGAACTTGTTGGTCGCGCCGGCCCTGGCGGCCGCGGTCTCGGGGTCGACGTCGAGGTAGATCGTCGCGTCCGGCGGGTGCGAGAAGACGCCGTGGATCTCCTGGATGTACTGCAGCGGGTCGCGCGCGCCGCTGAGATACGACTCCGAGAGCGACGCCGCTTGGTAGGCGAACCGCGAGTCGGTGTAGCGGTCGGAGATCACCACGTCGCCCTCGGCGAGCGCCGGTCGGACGACCCGCGAGAGGTGATCGGCGTGGTCGGCGGTGAAAAGGAAGAGTTCGGCGAGCGGGTCGGCGTCGTCGTCGCGCATCGACCGCTCGACGGCGTCGCCGTACCACGAGTCGGTCGGCTCGCGGGTGAAGGTCGCCTCGGAGTACTCGTCTTCGAGGGCCTCCCAGGCCGTGGTCTTCCCGCTGCCGTCCAGTCCCTCCAGCGTGAGGAGCATGCTTCGAGGTGGCGGGAAGGAGCGTTAAAACTCCTCGGAGTCGGCGGCGTCCGTTTGCGCCGTTCCACCCGCGGCTACCCGGTCCGCGAGGCGGCCTTCGAGAGCCCGTAGACGCCGATCGCGACGAGGACGATCGCTCCGCCGGCGGCGACGTCGTACCAGTACGACAGCGTGACGCCGGCGACCGTCGAGAGGAGTCCGGCCCCGACCGCCGCGGCGATCGAGCGCTTGAACCCGCGGACCGGCGTCGCCGCCGCGACCGGGATCACGAGCATCGCGGCGACGAGGATGACGCCCATGATCTGCATCGCGGCGACGACGACGGCGGCGGTCAGGACCGCGAGCAACCGGGTGTAGCGGGTGACGTCGAGGCCGGCGGCGCGGGCGCCGACCTCGTCGAACGTCACGTAGGCGAGCGGGCGGTACGCGACGGCGACGACGCCGCCGACGGCGACGCTCATCGCCAGGAGGACCGCGGCGTTCGCCCTGGAGACGGTCGCGAGCGACCCGAAGAGGTACGCGTTGATGCCGACCGCGATCCCGCCGTCGGTCGCCGTCACGAGCACGCTCCCGACGGCGAACGACCCGGTGAGAACGATCGCGAGCGAGGTGTCGCGGTACGTGCCGGCGTGGTCGACGAGCGCCTGGACGGCCAGCGCGGCGGCGGCGGCGACGACGAGCGCGGTCAGGAGCGGCGGGACCGTCAGCGCGAAGACGCCGTTGACGAACAGCCCGGCCGCGACGCCGGCGAACGCCGAGTGCGCCAGCGTGTCGCCGATCATCGCCATCTCGCGGTGGACCAGGAAGCTCCCGACGAGCGGGCCGATGACGGCGATGCAGACCGCCGCCAGGTAGGCCCGCTGCATGAACGGCGAGGCGAGGATCTCGATTCCGGTCGCAGCGGCGAGTAGATCCAGCGCCGTCCCCCAGACGTCGTCGAGGACGAGGTCGACCGCCCGGTCGAGGGAGGCCGCGAGCGCGACGTGGGCGTCCGCGGACGTCGGGAGTGCGAGGGCCGGAAGCGGTGAAGCGGAGACCATCAGTGGTCGTGGTGGACGACGTGTTGGCTCCCGCCGTAGGCCTCGGCCAGGGCGTCGGTCTCGACGAACGCCTCGGGGCTGCCGTGGAAGTAGAGCTCGCGGTTGAGACACGCGACCTCGGAGGCGTGGGTCGTGACGACGCCGATGTCGTGTTCGATCAGCACGACCGTGATCCCCCCGGCGTTCAGTTCGTGGAGGAGTTCGTAGAACGACTCGCGGGACTCGGCGTCGACGCCGGTGGTCGGTTCGTCCAGCGCCAGGAGGTCGGCCTCGCCGGCGAGCGCGCGAGCGATGAACACCCGCTGGCGCTGGCCGCCCGAGAGGCGGCCGACGCGTCGGTCGGCCAGGTCCGCGATCCCGACGCGCTCCATCGCGGCCTCGACCGCGCGGCGGTCCGCCTCGGAGAACCGCCCGAAGAGCCGCCGCGGGTACCGCCCCATCCGGACGACCTCCGAGACGGTGATCGGCATCGCCTCGTCGGCGTTCGCGACGTCCTGGGGGACGTAGCCGATCCGCTCGCCCTCGTCGAACTCGGCGGCGGGAACGCCGAACAGCGAGACGGTCCCGCGATCCGGTCGCCGGAGCCCGATCATCAGCTCCAGGAGGGTCGTCTTGCCCGACCCGTTCGGCCCGACCAGTCCCAGGAACGCCCCCGCCTCGACCTCGAAGGAGACGTCCTCGACGACCGACCGTCCGGCGTATCCGAACGTGACGTCTCGGACGTCGATCGCGGCCATCAGGCCTCCAGCGCGCGTTCCAACGTCGGGAGGTTCACGTTGCGCATCACGTCGAGATACCCCCACTCCTCGGTCTCCCACTCGTCCGTCAGTCCCGGCATCGAGGTCAGCGGCAGCACCGCCTCCGCGTCGGTCTCCGCGACGAGTTGCTCCGCGGCCCGCCGGGATTCCAGCGGGTCCGCGCAGACGTACCGCAGGTCGTGCCGATCGATGACCGTCTGCGCGCGCTCGATGTCCCGCGGCGTCGGACGGTCGTCGGGAGAGACGTTCGTCAGCGCTTCGACCTCGACGCCGTAGCGGTCGCCGAAGTACCGGAGCGAGTTGTGGCCGGCCACGAGGACGACGTCTCTCGACGCCTCGTCGACCGTCGATTCCAGCCGTTCGTGGAAATCCTCGACACCCGAACGGAACGACTCGGCGTTCCCGGCGTACGTCCCGGCGTTCTCGGGATCGATCTCCGATAGCGCGTCGCGGACGGTTCCAACCGATGCTCCGAGTCGGAGCGGGTCCATCCAGAAGTGCGGGTCGATTCCGCGATTGTGGTCCTCGTGATCGTCTTGGGTGTGATCCTCGTGATCGTCCTGGGTGTGGTCCCTGCCGTAGTCGGCTTCGGCGTGTTCCTCGTCGTGCTCGTCCGTCCCGTGCTCGTGCTGATCCGAGTGGTCGTGAGCGCCGTCGGCCGACAGCAGGTCGACTCCGCTCGTCACGTCGACGGTCGCCACGTCCGAACCGTCGGCGGCGAGGTCGCCGAGGACGTCGTCGACCCACGGCTGGAAACCGACCGGCCCGTGAACGAACAGCGCGGCGTCGTGGATCGCTTCGCGGACCCGCGGTCCGGGCTCCCACCCGTGCCCGTGCTGTCCGACCGGAACGAGCAGTTCGGTCGCCGCGGCGTCGCCCGCGACGTTCGCCGTGACGTCTCCGAACACGAAAAACGAGGACCGTACGGTGGCTCGCCCGGCTTCCGAGTCGTCGCCGGTCGTCGCTCCGCCGACGCAGCCGGCGCCGGCACCCAGCGCGGCCACCCCCGCTGCCGTCGCGAGCAGCCGACGTCTTGTTGTCTCCATCTGTTTAATAATATATTGCTTAGTTATAATAACTTTGCCATCGTGAACGCGATGGAGATAATAACCGATTCGGACGAGACCGAAGGGCCGGCGCGGAATCTGATCGGCAGTTAGCTTTACGTCGGCACGGAGAGATATCACGGGTATGAAAGTACTTGTCGTCGGCGGAAGCGGATTCATCGGAAGCACCCTCTGTGGCGAGTTGAAGCGCCGGGGCCACGACGTGACGGCGCTGTCGCGGAGTCCCGGCAGCGACGACCTCCCGAAAGGAGTCAACAAAGTGATGGGTAACGTCAGGGAGTACGGCTCCATCCGCGAGGCGTTCGAGGGGAAGGACGCGGTGTACAACCTGGTCGCGCTGTCGCCGCTCTTCAAACCCAGCGGCGGCGACAAGATGCACGACGAGATCCACCGGAGGGGAACCGAGCACGTCGTCCGCGCCGCCGAGAAGCACGACGTCGACCGGTTCGTCCAGATGAGCGCGCTCGGAGCCGACCCGGACGGGCCGACGGCGTACATCCGCTCGAAGGGCGAGGCCGAAGAGATCGTCACCGAGTCCGTCCTCGACTACACGATCTTCCGCCCCTCGGTCGTCTTCGGCGACGGCGGGGAGTTCGTCTCCTTCACGAAACTGCTCGCACCCCCGTACGTCAGCGCGCTTCCGGGGGGCGGCAAGACCCGGTTCCAGCCGATCTGGGTCGGCGACCTCGTGCCGATGTTGGCGGACGCGATCGAGGACGAGAAACACGTCGGGGAGATCTACGAGGTCGGCGGTCCCGACAAACTCACGCTCGCGGAGATCGCACGGATGATCCACAAGTCCGACGGCCGGTCGACGACGGTCGTGCCCGTGCCGATGGGGCTGGCCAAGATCGGACTCAGCATCGGCGACCTCGTGCCGGGGTTCCCGATGGGGAAAGACCAGTACCGGTCGCTGCAGTTCGACAACGTCACCGACGACAACGACGTCGACGCCTTCGGTGTGGGCGTGGGCGAACTGACGACGCTGAAGTCGTACCTGAACGGACGGGTCGGCGAGGCGGGCGCGGGGAGCGCGGCGGCGACGTCGGACTGAACCGGGTGAGTCGGGACCGTGTCGACGGCCCGGTTGCAAATATAAATCCTGAGAAATAGAGCGCCGCTTCGTGGGAAGCGGGTTCTAATGACCGATTAAGACCCCGGCGCTGTCGTGCGGTTATTCCGGTATGGACTTCCTTACGGACGTTTCGCACCATCACAAGGTTTATGTCCGCGTTTGCACTGGGTTACACGCAATGGCGAGGGGACCCGATACATGAAGCTTGCAATGATCGGTTTCGGGCAGGCCGGGGGAAAGATCGTCGACAAATTCGTCGAATACGACAAACGCCACGACTCGGGGATCGTCCGCGCGGCCGTGGCGGTCAACACGGCGAAGGCCGACCTGATGGGACTGGAACACATCCCGAAGGACCAGCGGGTCCTCATCGGTCAGTCTCGCGTGAAGGGTCACGGCGTCGGGGCCGACAACGAACTCGGCGCCGAGGTGGCCGAGGAAGACATCGACGAGGTCCAGGGGGCGATCGACAGCATCCCGGTCCACGAGATCGACGCGTTCCTCGTCGTCGCCGGACTCGGCGGCGGCACCGGCAGCGGCGGCTCGCCCGTGCTCGCGAAACACCTCCAGCGGATCTACACGGAGCCGGTGTACGGACTGGGGGTCCTGCCCGGCAGCGACGAGGGGGGATCTACACGCTGAACGCGGCGCGGTCGTTCCAGACGTTCGTTCGGGAGGTCGACAACCTCCTCGTCTTCGACAACGACGCCTGGCGGAAGACCGGCGAGTCGGTGCAGGGCGGCTACGACGAGATCAACGAGGAGATCGTCACCCGCTTCGGCGTCCTGTTCGGGGCGGGCGAGATCGGGCAGGGCGGCGAGGTCGCCGAGAGCGTCGTCGACTCCTCGGAGATCATCAACACCCTCGCCGGCGGCGGCGTCTCGACGGTCGGGTACGCCTCCGAGACCGTGGAGAACGACTCCTCCGGCGGCGGCCTGCTCTCTCGGATCACCGGCGGCAACGAGGAGAACGAACTCGACACCGCCCACACGACCAACCGGATCACCTCGCTCGTCCGCAAGGCCGCGCTGGGCCGTCTCACGCTCCCCTGTGAGATCGAAGGCGCCGAACGCGCCCTGCTCGTGATGGCCGGCCCCTCCCAGCACCTGAACCGGAAGGGAATAGAGCGCGGTCGCAAGTGGATCGAAGAGCAGACCGGCAGTATGGAGGTCCGCGGCGGCGACTACCCGATCAGAGACTCCGGGAAGGTCGCGTCCGTCATTCTCCTCTCCGGCGTGACGAACGTCCCGCGGATCAAGGAGCTACAGCAGGTCGCCATCGAGGCGCAAGAGAACATCGACGACATCCGAGAGGAGAGCGAAGACAACCTGGAGAACCTAGTAAACGATGACGAAGACGAGCTGGAGTCGCTTTTCTAAGCTCGCGCTGGCCTGTCTTTTCGTCCTCTCCGTCGCGACGGTCCCCGCCGCCGCCGTTTCGGTCGGCGACTCGACCGTCACCAGCGACGCCGAGGTCGGAACCGAGGTCACCGCAACAGCCACGCTGACCGAGTTGTACCAGAACCCCTCGCTGGAGGAGTGGACGCTCGCGGGGAGCACCGAACTCACGGACGTGACGTGGACGGTCGTCTACTACGATCAGACCGGCGCGAAGGTCGGCCAGGAGTCCTACGACGGGCAGTCGTTCTCCGGCGCGGGGGTCGTCGCCGACGACGGCACTAGCGAGGTCGAGATCCGCGTGACCGGGACGGTCCCGCAGGTGGACGACTACGCGTACGAACCGCCGCAGTCGTTCACGGTGATGGCGCTCGAACAGACCCGCGAGGGCGGCTCGACAAACGAGATCGACACCTGGACCGCCACGCACTACACCCAGGAGAGCCGTGACGCCCGGAACGCGATCGACGACGCCGCCTCGACCGTCGAAGAGGTGAGCGACGACGAGGCCGAGCGTCGGCTCGGGAACGCGATCGAAGCGTACGACGGCGAGGAATTCGGCCTCGCGACCGATCTCGCCGGACAGGCCGAAGAGCGCGCCCAGCAGACCCAGCAGTCGAACCAGCGGATGCAGCTCATCCTCTACGCCGTGGGCGGGCTGGTGGTCGTGGGCCTCCTCGTCGGCGGGTTCCTCTACTGGCGCTCACAGCAGTCGGGCCACGACAAACTCGGCTGATCCCGACCCGAAGCCCCTCACCTCGATGCGTATCATCGTCCCCTTCACGGACCGCGATCCGAAGAGCCGCCTCACTCCCGTTCTCTCGACGACCGAACGCCGCGAGTTCGCGCTTGCGATGCTGTGTGACGTCGTCGACGCGGTCGAAGGCGTCGGCCACGAACCCGAACTGCTCGTTCCCGAGCCGCTGGACTTCGAGGGTCCCGCTACGGGCGACGACGCTCCGGGCGTCGGACTCGACGCCGACGCGGTGGAACGGCTCGAATCGCTCCCCGCGACGGTCGACGACAGGCCGCTGACGGCAGCCGTGAACGCAGCGCTCGACGACGGGTCGGATCGGGACCCGGTCCAGGCGGTCGTGATGGCGGATCTCGCGCTCGCGACGCCGACGGCGCTCCGACGGCTGTTCGCCGCCGGCGGCGACGTCGCTATCGCGCCGGGGCGCGGCGGGGGGACGAACGCCCTCGTCGTCCGCGACCCCGGCTTCTCGGTCGACTACCACGGCGCGTCGTACCGCGATCACCGCCGGATCGCCGCCGAGGCGGACCTGCCGGTGGCCGTCGTCGACTCGATGCGGCTGGCGACCGACGTCGACGAGCCCTCGGACCTCCTCGAAGTGCTCCTGCACGGCGACGGGCGGGCGCGGCGGTGGCTCGTCGACGCCGGGTTCGAGGTCGGAAGCGGGAGCGACGGACGGGTGGGCGTCCGGCGTCGGTAGCACGGTCACGATCGACGGGTGAGCGTCCGGCGTCGGGGTGGCGAACAGTCGGCACACGCGCGGTCGCGGGGCCTCGAATGCGACCGCTCGGCTCCCGCGTCGACGTGCCGAGCGACCGCGGCCCGACGCGGGGTGAATCTCACGTCACGGGGCGACTGGTCGCTCTCTCCTATATAAACGCACGTCCGTCGGACGGACCGGAGCGCGTCCGACAGGGATGCCGAAAGCACGACGGTTTTTGTACGTCCGTGACGCAGATGGCGCACGATGGTTCCCGCGGCCGAGGAGTACGGCGTCGACGTAGAAATCGAGGGATCGGAGGTCGACGAGCTGCTCTCTGTGACGCCCGGCGACGTCGCCGCCGCGGCCGAACTCACCTTCTCGCGGAACGTCTTCCTCCCGCTGACGACCGCCTGTCGCTACACCTGCACCTACTGCAGCTACTACGACGTGCCGGGGGAGGCGACGTTGCTCTCGCCGGAGGACGTCAGACGGCGGCTCCGGATCGGCGCGGACGCCGGCTGTACGGAGGCGCTCTTCACCTTCGGCGACGAGCCGGACGAGCGGTACACGGAGATACACGAGCAGCTCGCCGAATGGGGCTACGACGACGTCCTGGGGTATCTCCGCGACTGCTGTGAGATGGCGCTCGAAGAGGGGTTGCTCCCGCACTCGAACCCCGGCGACCTGACCGAGGCGGACTTCGAGCGACTCGCGCCAGTCAACGCGAGTATGGGCGTGATGCTGGAGACGACCGCGGACGTCCGCGCGCACTCGGGGACGCGACGGAAGACGCCGGGACAGCGGCTGAACACGATCCGCGCGGCCGGGGAGGTCGGCGTCCCGTTCACCACCGGCGTCCTCGTCGGCATCGGCGAGACGTGGCGCGACCGCGCCGAGAGCCTGCTTTCGATCCGCGCGCTCCACGAGCGCTACGACCACGTCCAGGAGGTCATCGTCCAGAACGTCGTCCCCAACGAGCGCTCCGAGTTCGACCGGCCGTCCGTCGAGACGATGCGGCGCGTCGTCGCGATGGCCCGCGCGGCGCTCCCCGAGGAGGTGTCCGTGCAGGTGCCGCCGAACCTCTCGCCGACGCGCGAGCTGCTGGACTGCGGCGTCGACGACCTCGGCGGCGTCTCGCCGGTGACAGACGACTACATCAACCCCGAGTACGAGTGGCCCGCGCTCCGGGAGTTGGCCGAGCTGGCCGACGACGCCGGCGTCCCGCTGTACGAGCGGCTGCCGGTGTACGACCGGTATCTCCCGGCGGGGTTCCGACGCGACGGCTTCGGGGGCCGACCCGCCGAGGGAACGTGGCTGTCAGACCCGATCCGGGAGGCGATCGACGGCGACGACGTCCACGGGCGGCGGTTCCGCAGGGTGGCGGTCCGAGACGGACCGCTTCGATCGGGCTCTCGGTGAGGCGGTCCGCCCGACGCCCCGACCGGAACCGGCCCGATCACACGCCGAGCCACTCGGGCACTCGTTTCCGAAAGAGCGTGTAGACCGCCGCGAGCGCGACGCCGGCGACGACGAGCGCTCGCAGCCAGCCGTCGAACGTCACCGCCGCGGGGAGCGCGAGGCCGACCGTGAGGAGGAGGTCCTCGGGGGCGCCGTCGTAGCGGACGACGTACTTCGGGCGGAGCCACCGACGGCGCGGGTGCAGATACACCGCGCGGTCGGAGGTGCGTTCCCACGGCCGGAGTTCCTCGCCCGCGCCGAACCAGTCCGAGACCGAGTGCAGCCCCGCCGCGAGGAAGAAGAGCGCGGCGGCGACGACGACGGGCGACGGGGAGACTGCCGCGGCGACGCCGACGAGGAGTCCGAGAACGGAGTAATAAACCGGGAAGTGGAGGCTCTTGCGGTGGACGCCCGCGAGGAGGTCCAGGTCGGGGACGACGCCGCCGAGGACCGCACCGGTCGCGGCGGGGACCGCGAGGTGCGGCGCGGCCGAGGCCACCGGAACCGCGAGGAGGAGGCCGGCGGCCGCGTGCGTGGTGACCATCATCGAACGGGACGAGGGGCCCGACGAATTTGAGTGTGTGCCTCCGTCCACTCGGAGGGCCGAAGACCCATACTAGAACAGCGGGTCGATCTCGCCGTCGCCGTCCCAGACGAGATCTCGAAGCGCCTCGGGGCGCTGGGCCGCGCGTTCCTTGAGGTTTCGCTGCGTCTCCGCGCCGATCTGCTGGAGTTCCTTGATCCGCGGGACGTCGGTGACGCCCGAGAGGACCACCAGCGCGGCGACGTAGTCGGAGTCGGGTATCGGATAGTCGCCGCCGCGGACCTCCATCGTGCCGGTCTCCTCCTCCAGCCACCGCTGCGAGCCCTCGACTCCCTTTCGACTCAGGTACCTCGGCGGACCGCTGACGATCACGAGCGCCCGCTCGGTGCTCTCGACGTTCGCCGGGAGCGTCAGGTTCCCGAGCGTCGCCCGGCGGACGGTGGTCGTGATCCGGTTCACGACGTCGGTCTCGTCGGGGTCGGGCTCGCGTCGGCCGAACAGTCCGCGCGCCGGTCGATCCAGTCGGGAGTTCGCGTAGCCGATAGTCGTCACGCCGCCGCCGGCGAGGGTGTTGATGATCTCGGAGGCGTCGACGACCGATTCGGGTACCGGCGGCTTCGACACCTCGCCGGCGCCCAGCAGGACGCCGAGGCGACGCGCGATCTCCTCGTTGATGCTCGCGTAGCCGCTCCGGAGGCTCTCGCCCGAGCGACGCCAGGCGTCGTTGTCGAAGACGAGGAGGTTGTCGACCTCCCGGACGAACGTCTGGAACGACCGCGCCGCGTTCAGCGTGTAGATCCCTCCCTCGTCGCTACCCGGGAGCAGTCCCAGCCCGTACACCGGCTCCGTGTAGAGCCGCGAGAGTTCGCGGGCGATGACGGGCGCGGCGCCCGACCCCGTTCCGCCGCCGAGTCCGGCGACGACGAGGAACGCGTCGACCTCGTGGACGGGCAGGTCGTCGACCGCCCCCCGGACCTCGTCGATGTCCTCCTCGGCGACGGTCACGCCGAGTTCGTTGTCGGCGCCGCAGCCGTGTCCCTTCACTCGCGATTGGCCGATGAGCACGCGCCTGTCGACCGGGATCCGGCTGAGGCCGAGCAGGTCGGCCCTCGCGGAGTTGACGGCGACGGCGTCGGTGACGAAGTCGACCCGACTCGCCGCCTCGTAATCCAGGATGGCGTCGGCGACCTTCCCACCGGCCTGCCCGACGCCCAGAAGTGCGATCTTCATCTATACCGGGATATCCACCGCTGGAACCAATATAGTGTCGCCCGTGTGAGAGACCCGGGACGTCGGCGACGCGTCAGAAACGGCGCAGGCGACGCGTCCGAAACTGCGCGGGTGGCGGGCCCTTGCGGCGCGGGTGGCGATCTCCTCGGATCAGTCGTCAGCGGGCGCGGGGTCACTCGGCCCGTCGGACTGACCGTCGAGCACCGGCGTGCCGTCCGCACGCGGCCCCAACCGCGGACCGTGCGGCGGGTCGTCGGGATCGATCCGACGACGGGTCCGGTAGTCGGTCGACCGCTCGACCGCGGGCCGGCCGATCGCCGAGATCATCTCGACGTACTGCTCGAAGGAGCGGAACTCGCCGTAGGAGCCGCCCGCCCGGGTCGTGATCTCCTCGGAGAGGATCGTCCCCATAAAGTCGTTCGCGCCGCAGTTGAGCAGTTTCAGCGCCTTCGCGTTGCCGAACTTCACCCACGAGGACTGGACGTTCTCGACGTTGTCGAGGAACAGTCTGGAGACCGCGACGAGCAGTTCGTCCTCGGCGTCGCTCGCGCCGCCGTCGACGACGCCGCGCTCGTACAGCGGCGTGTTCTGGTGGACGAACGACAGCGGCACGAACTCGGTGATGCCTCCCGTCCTGTCCTGGAGGTCGCGGACGACCTTCAGGTGACGGACGCGGTGGGCCTCGTTCTCGACGTGGCCGTACATCATCGTCGAGGTGACGTCGAGGCCGGCGGCGATCGCGCCCTCCATCGCCGCGACCCACTCGTCGGTCGAGATCTTCCCGGGGCAGATCACGTCGCGGACCTCCTCGACCAGGATCTCCGCGGCCGTGCCGGGTGCGGAGTCGAGGCCGGCGGCCTTCAGCTCCCGATACACCTCCTCGTGGGACCACTCGGTCCCGCGGCGGGCGTGGGCGGCCTCCTCGGGCGTCATCGAGTGGAGGTGGACGCCGCCGACGGACATCGCGCGCATCTGTTCGAGATACGTCCCCGGGTCGGTGTCGTAGGCGCTCGGGGTTTGTAATCGACGTCCCTGGCGGGGTCGTCGTGGGCGGCGAGGATCTCGCGGTGCTCCTCGTTCAGCGCGAACGCCGGATGAAGCCCCGAAACGGAGGTGACCTCGTAGATACCCCGCTCCAGGGCGTCCTCGACGATCGCACGCGACTCCGCGGGCGTCTTCGTGAACCCCGCGTGCTCGCCGTCGTGGTCGGTCTCGAACCGGTGGGCGGTGTCCTTGAAGTTGCAGAACAGACAGCCGGTGTTGCAGGCGGTCGTGACGTTGTTGTTCAGGTTCGCGACGAACGTCACGTCCTCGCCGACGACCTCCGCGCGCCGCCTGTCGGCCGCTTCGAGGACCTGCTCCTTCCGGATCGGATCGATTCCCCCCTCCTCGGTCCCCGTCGTCAGCAGTTCGATCCCGTCGTCGACCGTCAGGCGGTCGCCCGCGCGGGCCTTCGCCAGCGCGTTCTCGAACGACTGGTCCGTCTCGGGGACGATATCGAAATCGAACTCGGTCCCCTCGGTTACCGATGCCGCTGGCTCGCGCATACCCGTGAGCGACGGCCCCGACGATCAAAAAGTCAGGCGGTACCGGAGACGAAAGACGGGTGTCGAACGCCGGCGACGGAACGGGAAATCCGGGCTTCGACGACGCCTGACTCCGGCTCGGACGACGCCCGACTCCGGCTCCGACGTCGTCTGAATACACGAACGTGGGCAGATGGCTCCGCTCAGTAGGGGAAGTACGCACGGGAGTGGAAGCCTTCTTGTGGACTCCCGAGACAGTTCGCCGTATGACGAGCGTCAAGGAGTTCCGCGTCGAGACGGAGCCGACCGCGACGGAACTCGGTCGAGGCCGGTTCGTCTTCACCGATCAGTACTCCGTCTTCGACTGGGGGGAGATGCCCGATCACGTCCCCAAAAAGGGCGCGTCGCTGTGTACGATGGGCGCGTTCAACTTCGAGCGCTTGGCCGAGGCGGACGTGCCGACGCACTACGTCGGCGTGTGCGACCCGAACGGCGACGCGGCCGACGATGACACGGTCGACCCCGTCGCCCTCGACGACTGCGAGGAGCCGCCGACGGAGATGGCCATCGAACTCACGCAGGTGCCCGATCTCCCGTACCTCGGCGACGGCGCGTACGACTACGACGCCTACCACGACGCCGCGGGCGAGAACTACCTGATCCCCCTGGAGATCGTCTTCCGCAACACGGTCCCGGAGGGGTCCAGCCTCCGGTCGCGGGGGTCGCCCGCGGAGTACGGCCTCGATATGGAAGCGTGGCCCGACGAGGTCGTCGACCTCCCCGAACCGGTCGTCGAGTTCTCGACGAAGTACGAGGAACAGGACCGCTACCTCGCCCGTCCGGAGGCCGACCGGATCGCCGGCGCCGCCGACCTAGAAGACCTGGAGGACCTCGCGCTCGCGGTGAACGACGTGCTCAACCGCCGCGCCGAAGAGCGCGGGTTCGTCCACGAGGACGGCAAGATCGAGTGTCTGTACCACGACGGCGAGATCAGAGTCGCCGACGTCGTCGGCACGTTCGACGAGAACCGATTCTCCTATCGGAGCCAGGAGATCTCCAAGGAGGTCGTCAGACAGTACTACAAGCGGACGGACCCCGAGTGGGTCGAGGCCGTCTCGGCGGCGAAGGAACGCTCCCGCGAGGAGGGCGTCGCCGACTGGCGGACGCTCTGTGAGCGATCGCCGGAGTCGCTGCCGGCGGACGTCCTCGACGCCGTCTCAGACCTCTACGCCGCGGGGACGAACGCCTACACGGGGACCGAGTGGTTCGACGCCCCCGACGTCGACGACGCCGTCGACGCCGTGCGCGACCTGTAGAGACGAGCGACGGCCCCGTGTGGGGGCTGCAGGCACGAACGACGACGCGGGCCTCGCCCGCCGATTACCACGTTCGTGCATAACCGAATCAGTCCAAAACGACTTTTACGCACGACCGCGCACTACGACTCGATGACGACGTACACCGCGACGGTGACGGTCCGCCTCAAGCGGGGCGTGTTGGACCCCGAAGCCGAGACGACCAAGCGCGCGCTCGAACGCCTCGGCTTCGAGTTGGACGCGCTCCGCTCGGCGGACCAGTTCGAGGTCGACCTCGACGCCGAGTCGGCCGAGGCCGCGGCCGACCGGGCCGACGAGATGGCCGAGCGACTGCTCGCGAACCCGACCATCCACGACTACGACGTCGAGGTGGCCGAATCCTGATGTCGGTCGCTTCACCGACACCGACCGTCGTTACGGCACACGGAGGTGCCTCGCCGTGACGGTCGCTGTCGTCACCTTCGGCGGGTCGAACTGCGACCGCGACGCCGTCCGCGCGCTCTCCCACGTCGGCGTCGACGCCGAGCGCGTCTGGCACGAGGACGGCCTGCCGTCCGACGTCGACGGCGTCGTCCTCCCCGGCGGCTTCTCCTACGGCGACTACCTCCGGGCGGGCGCGATGGCCGCCCACTCGCCGATTATGAACGACGTCCGCGACGCCGCAGACCGGGGCGTGCCGGTCCTGGGCGTCTGCAACGGCGCACAGATCGGCTGCGAGTCGAAACTGACGCCCGGCGCGTTCACGACGAACGCCAGCGCGCGCTTCCAGTGTGAGTCCGTCCACCTGCGCGTCGAGAACGCCGAGACGCCCTGGACCGCCGCCTACGACGTCGGCGACGTGATCGAGGTCCCGATCGCCCACGGCGAGGGTCGCTTCGAGATCGACGAGGAGCGCTACGACGACCTCGTCGCCGAGGACCGGATCCTCTTTCGCTACTGTGACGCCGCCGGGAACATAACCGAAAAGGCGAACCCGAACGGCTCCCGCGGCAACGT
Source organism: Halobellus limi (assembly GCF_004799685.1). Lineage (NCBI taxonomy): Archaea > Methanobacteriati > Methanobacteriota > Halobacteria > Halobacteriales > Haloferacaceae > Halobellus > Halobellus limi. The sequence goes on along the minus strand of NZ_CP031311.1, from coordinate 675,460 downwards.
CGCCGGGATCCTCGGCGACCGGGAGACCGTCGCGGTGATGATGCCGCACCCCGAACGCGCGTCACTGCCCGACCTCGGCCGCAGCGTCGACGGCCAGGGCGTGCTGCGGGCGTTCGTCTGAGCTACTCGCAGGAACCGAAAGAGCGGATCAGCCGACGGGACGAACCGTGATCAGGCCGCGGCGGGAGTCCCGACGGCCGCTTCGGTTTCGGCCTCGACGAGGTCCTTCGTGTTCTGCAGGTGCATCCGGAACTGGCGGTCGTTGTACCGGACCGCCACGGGTTCGAGCAGGCTTTCGAGGAGCGAATCCCCGAACTCGTAGGTCGCCTCGTGAACGATCTGGGTCCCGGCGTCGGTCGCCGAGTAGCGGTTGTTGATCTCGCTTCGCATCCCGGACCCCTCGACCAGAACGCGCAGGTGCTCGTTCGGTTCGACGACAGTCATCTCCATTTCGACGTCCTGGGAGATCCCCAGGAGCTTGTAGACGGCGCGCATCCGGGCGCCGGTCTCTGTCTCCTCGACGACTTCGAGGTCCCGCAGGCTGGACATCGTCCGCGGCCAGTTCTCGGGGTCGCTGTCGAAGGCGAAGACGGTCTCGACGGGCGCTGCAATCTCTATCGTGTGTTCGAATGTGGGCATTGGTGTTACGCTCCGGTCAAACCCTCACGCACTCGCCCTCCGCAACCGCGGGAAAACTGCGTCGTCTGACTAGGTGTACGATGGACCGCCGAGGAGATATAGTCGTAGTGAGCCGTGTGCGCGTTGCGCTCGGCGGGGACTCCGACCTCCGAGAAGGTTCGAAGGCGACGCTCGGGCTACCGCGCCAGCGGCATCCCGTAGCTCGTCTCTTCCTCGACCACGTACTCCCAGGTCGCCTCGCAGTCGCAGGAGACCTGCTCGAAGACGGAGGGGTCCTGCCGGCGGTCGAAGTCCTTGATCGCCGTCTGGACTCTGTCGTCGCACTCGCCGCAGTTGTGCGGACCGCGGTCGGAGCCGTGCCCGACGGGGTCGGAGACGACGATAGCGTCGACGTCGGCCGTCGCTTCGAGGACCTCGGCGACCGACCAGAGCCACGGCGGGCGGTAGCCGCCGCGGAAGAACAGCTCGTCGACCATCGTGTACCGCTGGACGTTCGTCGGGTTCATCGAGACCGTGTGACAGCCGTCGACGGCCGCACACCGACGGACCGAGGCGATCATGTCGTCGACGGCCTCCGACTCCGAGAGGAACGGCGGCTTCATCAGGAGGTACGCCTTGACCCCGGCGTCGACGCCGTCGGCCTCCAGGTCGGCGTCGCGGGCCTCCTCGCAGGCGGCCTCGAAGTCCGCGAAGTCGAAGTACTTGTTCACGCAGTCGTGTCTGATCCGGTCCGTCGCGGTCTCTAAGCCGATCGCGACGTCCGTCGACAGGCCGACGTCGGTGAAGTCGGCGATCTTCTCGCGGTCGACGAAGTCGGGGAGGGACTCGACGACGATCCGCTCGCGGTCGGCGAACGTCTCGGCGATGGCCTGCCGAGTCTCGGCTCCGACCTCGCGCTCGTCGAGGAACGATCCGGAGGTGTAGATCTTGATCAGCTCGGCGGGCTCCTCGGCGTTTTCGCTCTCGTGTTCGAGACAGACGTCGATCTGGTCCATCAGCGCGTCGTGGGCGACGCTGCCGCCCTCGACGGACTCGGCGACGTAACCGCACATCGTGCAGCCGCCGGCGCGGGCCCACCGGCAGCCACCGGTGTTCAGGATGATCGTGAGCGACTGGACCACCCCGTCGGGGGTGTTGTCCTCGTCGAGCCAGACCCGGGTCGGCTCGTGGGGGTCGTAGTGCTTCTCCTTCTCGCTCCGGATCTCCCGCATCACCTGGTTGTGGGCGTCCATCCCCTTGCCCCGCTCGTAGACCTCCGGGCTCGGTTGACTCATTGGGAGTCGCTACTCGACGAACCGGTAAATCTCCGTCGTCTGTGCGTGCCCCTCGTCGGCGCCGTCGCGGCTGCGGTGGGGGCGATCGCCGCGTCGGCGGACGTAACGTGTTCCGGTTACCCACCGAAGGCAACGACTAACAGAATTCGGGTCCAATGTAAGAATGGACATTAACTATGACAGATCTAGGTGGATTCAACGACCACGTCGCCCGCGTCGACCTCACGAGCGGGGACGTGCGGTACGAGGGGATCGACGAGGAGGACGCGCGCAAGTACATCGGCGGGCGCGGCCTCGGCGTGAAGTACGTGTTCGATAACGGCACGGACGTCGACCCGGAGGGGCCGGAGAACCTGCTCGCGTTTATGAACGGCCCGCTCACGGGGACGCAAGCGCCGATGAGCGGTCGAATCGCCGTCTGTACGAAATCGCCGCTGACCGGGACGGTCACGGACTCCCACCACGGCGGTTGGTCGGGCGCGCGGCTCAAGTGGTCCGGCTTCGACGGCCTCCTCTTCGAGGGTCGGGCCGACGAGCCGGTCTACGCCTACGTCGAGGACGGCGAGGTCGAACTCCGCGACGCCTCCGACCTGTGGGGGATGGGCGTCCACGACACGATGGACGCCATAGAGGAGGGCCACGACGGCCAGTTCGGCAAGAACCTCTCGGCGATGGCGATCGGCCCGGGCGGCGAGAACGGCACGAAGTACGCCTGCATCATCAACGAGGACGACCGCGCCTCCGGGCGCGGCGGCACCGGCTGCGTGATGGGCTCGAAGAACCTGAAGGCGGTCGTCGTCAAGTCCGGGACGAAGATGCCGAAACCCGCCGACCCGGAGACGTTCACCGAGGGCTACCAGCAGGCGATGCAGCTCATCCGCGAGTCCGACGTCACCGGCCCCAACGAGGGCGGGCTGTCGCTGTACGGCACGAACGTCCTGATGAACCTCGCCGAGGAGATGGACGGGCTGCCGACTCGGAACGGGAGATACACCTCGACGCACTCGGAGGCCGAAGACGATCCGAGCGAGCCAAACATCGACGCCGAGAAGGTCTCCGGCGAGAACGTCCGCGAGAACATCCTCGTCGACGAGCCGACGTGTCACTCCTGTCCGGTCGCCTGCAAGAAGGAGACGGAAGTCACCTACGAGCACAAGGGCGAGGAGATGAACGTCCGCGGGGAGTCCTACGAGTACGAGTCGGCGTACGCGCTCGGCCCGAACTCGATGAACGACGACCGCGACTCCATCGCCGTGATGATCAACAAGTGCAACGACCTCGGGATCGACACCATCGAGACCGGGAATATGCTGGCGATGGCGATGGAGATGACAGAGCAGGGCAAACTCGACGACCTCGACGACGGGCTCGAGTGGGGCGACAAAGAGCACATGATCGACCTGCTCGAAGAGATCGCCCACCACGACTCCGAGCTCGGCGAACTCCTCGCGAAGGGCCCCCGCCGCGTGGCGGAGGAGCGCGACGCGCACGACAACTCGCTGGCGGTCAAGGGCCAGACGATCGCCGCCTACGATCCCCGCGCGATGAAGGGGATGGGGATCGGGTACGCCACCTCGAACCGCGGCGCGTGTCACCTCCGCGGGTACACGCCGTCGGCGGAGATCCTCGGCATCCCGGAGAAGGTCGACCCCTCCGAGTGGGAGGGCAAGGGCGAGCTGTGCGCGCTCTTCCAGGACCTCCACGCGATCTCGGACTCCTTCGACATCTGCAAGTTCAACGCCTTCGCGGAGGGCATTGACGAGTACGTCGCCCAGTACAACGGGATGACCGGCCGCGACGTCACCGAGGACGAACTGATGGAGGCCGGCGACCGCATCTACACCCTCGAACGCTACTACAACAACCTCGTCGGCTTCGACGGCGAGGACGACTCGCTGCCGGGTCGGTTCGTCGAGGGACACGACGAGGCCATCCCCGGACAGGGCGGGGCCGAGGGACAGCTGTGTGAACTCGAGAAGATGAAAGAGGAGTACTACGAGCGTCGCCAGTGGGTCGACGGCGTCGTCCCCGACGACCGACTCGACGAACTCGGGATCGAGGTCGGCCCCGGCACGGGCGTCTCCAGCGGCGACAGCCCCGCGCCGGCGGACGACTGATTCCCGACCGCCGACGGATTCGGGCGGCCGAGACGGGAATCGACACGACAACGCTGATGGCAGTGCGGTCCTGAGGCCGAGACGCGGACGCCGCCTCGGCACCACCGGACGCGACAGGTCGGTCGGGTCGCGCGGCCGCCGCAGGGCGAGGGTCGAACCACGCGGACCCGCCTTTTCGAGGGAAACGATCCGCCGCCGACACGCGTCGAAAAACCACCCGGCGAGTGCCAGCTACGCGTCGTCGGCCTGCCTGTCCAGCGAGACGAGCACGCCGCGCGTGTTCAGTCGCTCTTCCGCGCGGGCCTTCCGCTCGCCCCACACCTCGACCATCTCGGAGTGCTCCTCGAAGTGCTCGATGACGGCCTCGTCGTCGCCGAGTTCCGCTCGCTTCTGTCTGACGGCCTCGACCCACTCGACGAGCGTCCGCTTGTACCCTTCCATCAGCGCCGGGTCGTACTCGACGTCGCCGTGGTGACCGAAACAGAGCGTCTCGGGCGCGAGGTCCTCGATCGTTCGGACGTCGTCGAGGCAGCCCTCGAGGTCGAACTGCGGCGGCGGCGACGTCTCCCTGATCTCGTCGCGCTCGGGGACGTAGACGCCGGCCGCGTCGCCGGTGTACAGCAGGCCGTCGCCGGGCTCGAAGAACACCGAATGGTGAGGTGCGTGCCCAGGCGTGTGGATCACCGAGATCGTTCTGTCCCCGAGGTCGACCTCGTCGCCGTCGGCGAGCGGCTCGACGCGGTCTTCGGGAATCGGCCTCGGGTCGGCGTAGAATTCCCAGTTGTCGCCGACGGCGTCTTTCGTGCTCACGACGAGCCGTTCGGGGTCGACGAGGTGCGGCGCGCCGATCTCGTGGGTGCGGACCGTCGCGTTCGGGCAGGCCTCGACGAGGTAGCTCGCGCCGCCGGCGTGATCGAGGTGGACGTGCGTCAGGAGGACGTGCTCGACGGCCTCCCGTTCGATGTCGAGGTCGTCAAGCGCGTCGAAGACGTGCTCGCGGTTCCAGCCGGTCCCCGAGTCGACGATCGCGGGTTCGTCGCCGTCGACGACGTAGACCGAGCCGTGCCGCGGGGTGTCGTGGATCCCGACGTCGACGTAATGGACGTCGTCCGTTCCCTCGACCGCGAAGAGGTCTCCGATGGCCATGGCTGAACGGCGTCGCGCGGAGAAAAAAGCGTTCCCGTCGGCGGAACCGACGTCGCGAGCGACGCCCCGTCTTCGAGCGCGGCGACTCGCTCCGCGGCCCCGGTTCGACGCGGCGGTTTCGGCCGGGCGTCGAAACCGCCACCCGTTTATTCCGCGCGGTCGACGCTCCGGTATGAGCGAAACACTCGAAGAGGAACTCTATCAACGGACCCTCGCGCTGCTCGAACCCGGCGAGATCGAACTCGTCGGTGCGATCGTCCACACGAACCTGGAGAGCCAGGAGGACCTGGAGATGCAGGAGCTCACCGTCGAGATCAACGACGTCCTCGCCGAGCACGCCGAGAAGGGCGAGACGTACATCTACGCCGGCAACGACACCGAGGAGTTCGCCTCGAATCAGTTTCAGGGACTCACCCTGGAGGGGGACGCCTTCGTCTGGGAGTGCCAACAGCTGCTCCGGGAGGGTACCTTCGACATCGTCTTCTACTACGAGGCCGGCCCCGATCAGGACGCGCTCGCCGACGATCTGGAGGCGTTGGAGTACGTCGACGGCGTGACTGCGGTCCCGTAGTCGAGGGTCGGGACGGATTCGAGAGCCCCCGAACTCGACGACGAATCCGGGTGCCGTTCCGAGATGACGGGGGGTCGGTCCGAGCGGGTAGACGTGTCCAGTCCGAACAGCAAAAGTCGGATGAAGCTCCGGCGAGACGGATCTGGTATGGGAACAGGTGCGGCGGGGAGCGGAACGGGCGACCGGGAACCGGAACCGACGCGGGAATCGATCCGCTCGGAGTTCCTCGGTCGTGATCTCCCCCGTCACCTCGCGCTGTTCTACGACTCCATCGAGACGCAGCTCGCGGTCTGTGCCGCGTTCGTCCGATGGGGGTTCGACGACGGACGGCGGGTTCTGTACCTGTACGACGAGAACGAACCCGACGAGATCGAGGCGGCGCTGCGGGCGGCCGACGTCGACGTCGAGCGCCGGACGGCCGACGGCGACCTCCGGATCGCAGACGCCGGGTCGGTGTACCTCGACGAGGAGTTCGATCCCGATCGGCTGATCGAGTGCCTCGAACGCGAGGCCCACGACGCGGTCGAGGCCGGATACACCGGTCTCGCGGTCGCCGGCGAGAACACCTGGTGTTTCCACACGTCGTTCTCGTTCGATCACATCCTGGAGTTCGAGTGCGATTTCGACGCCTGCGTCCCCGACCTGCCGGTCAGGGCGCTGTGTCAGTACAGCCTCGACCGGTTCGACGGGGAATCGATCGGGAAGGCGCTTTGGACGCACGAGTACGTCGTCTACCGCGGGCGGATCTGCGAGAATCCCTTTTACGTCTCTCCGGAGGAGTTCCGGGGCTCGGTGACCGACCAGTCCGGAGCGGAGCTGATGTTAGAGCAGACCTACAGCCTCGCGCAGGCCCGGCGGGAGATCCGGCGGCGACGGCAGCGGATCGAGGTCCTGAACCGGACGCTCAGACACGACGTCCGGAACGAGGTCAACGTCATCCTGGGACACCTCGACGGCGCCCTCGACGACGACCGGCTCGACGGGCAGGACCGCGAGCGGATCGAGGTCGCGCGACGGTACGCCGAGCGGATCGCTCATACCTCCGAGAAGGCGCGGTACGCCGAGGAGACGCTCTCGGAGGAGCGGTCCGGAGAGGTCGACCTCGCACGGCTCGTCGACCGCGCCGCCGAGACGCTGTCCGATCGCCGTCCGGACGCCGAGATCACGACATCGATCGACGGCTCGTGGACTGTGATCGCGGATCGACACCTCCTCCGGGCCGTCGAGGAACTGCTCGAAAACGCGATCGGTCACCAGGATCGCGCTCCCCCGGAAGTGACGGTCTCCGTTCGGAGACGCGGCGACAGCGTCGAGATCGAGGTCGCGAACCCCGGAGAACCGATCCCCGAGGACGACCAACGGGCGCTCAGACGGGGCCGGGAGACGCCCCTCTCGCACGGCCACGGGATCGGCCTCTGGATGGTGAAGTGGATCACCGAGAACTCGAACGGTTCGCTGCGGTTCCCGCGGGCCGACGGGGAGTGCCGCGTCCGCATCGAACTCCCGTCGTCGGCGATCGTCTGATCGCCGCCGCCGAAGCCGAACCGGCCCACCGGTCTGCGACCCCTCCGAGACGCTTATCCTCGCCCGCCCCCGAGTGCGTGTATGAGCGAGACAGCCGCGGAGGTCTCGGATCTCTCCGAACTCGACCGCGCCGTCATCAACGCGTTCCAGGGCGGGTTCCCGGTCGTCGAACGGCCGTTCGGGCCGGCGGCGGCCGCACTGCGCGAACGCGGCGTCGACGTGAGCGCGGACGAACTGCTCGATCGGATCCGCGAACTCGACGAGGCGGGCACGCTGAGCCGCTTCGGGGCGCTCGTGAACGCCGAGGAGATCGGCGGGACGGCCACGCTGGTCGCGATGCACGCGCCCGAGGACCGCTTCGACGAGGTCGAAGAGGCGGTCAACGCCCATCGCGAGGTCGCGCACAACTACGAGCGCGAGCACCCGCATCTCAACATGTGGTTCGTCGTCAGCGTCGCCGACGAGGACCGCGTCGGGGAGGTGCTCGACGAGATCGAGACCGAGACGGGACAGGAGACGTACAACATGCCGAAACAGCGGGAGTTCCGCGTCGAGGCGAAGTTCCTCGTCGACGGCCCGGTCCCCGACGGCGACGTCGACCTGTCGGATCTCGGTCCGGACGTGGTCCCGACCGAGTCGCGGACGCTGACGCCCGCAGAGCGCGACCTCGTCGTCGAGATCCAGGGCGGCCTGCCGATCACCGAGACGCCCTACGCGGACGTCGCCGACGCGATCGATCGCGACGTCGAGTGGGTCGTCGAGACGATCAAGCGCTTCGAGCGGGAGGGGAAGGTCCGCCGCGTCGGCGTCGTGCCGAACCACTACGCGCTCGGCTACACCGAGAACGGGATGACGGTCTGGAACGTCCCCGACGGGGTCGTCGACGAGGTCGGCCCCGCGGTGGCGTCGCTGCCGTTCGTCACCCACTGCTACCGGCGGCCGCGCCACGAGGGCGTCTGGCCGTACAACTTCTTCGCGATGACTCACGGGCGCTCCGAGGCCGAGAGCGAGCGACGGATCGAGCAGGTGCGCGAGACGATGCGCGAGTACTGGGACGTCGGCGAGGACGACTGGGACTCGCTGTTCTCGACTGGCATCCTGAAGAAGACGGGAATCAGACTCGACGAGCGCGCCGCGGCGAACACCGAATGAGCAGGCATCAGGAGCGTCCGAGTAAGCGGATGTGGAGGGGCGTCCGAACGAGTAGACTGAGGAACGTCCGAACGAGCGAGACACGAGAGCGAGGCTCACAGGGATGATCCCGCTGTATCACGACTTCACCGGGGAGACGGTACTCGTCTTCGGCGGCGGCCCCGTCGGCGCGCGGAAGGCCGGACGCTTCGCCGCGGAGGCGCGCGTCGTCGTCGTCAGCCCCGAGTTCGACGAGGGGCGCGACTGGGAGGCCGACGAGACCGCCGAGGGCGAGATCGCGCGGGTTCGGGCGCGACCGACGCCCGACGGCGTCGACGCGTGGATCGCGCGGACGGGCCCGGTCCTCGTCGTGGCCGCGACCGACGACGGGGCGGTAAACGACGCCGTCGCGGCCGCGGCGCGGGATCGAGGCCTGCTCGTCAACCGCGCCGACAGCAGTTCGATCGGGCCGGACGGATCCGACGAAAATGACACGGCGGACGGATCGGGCGAAGGCGATACGGCGGACGGACCCGACGACGACGCCGTGGACGGACCGGACGAAGACGCCGCCGCGGACCGACGGGATGGAAGCGACCCGACGACCGGAAACACAGGCGATCCCGACCCCGTCCGCGATGTCGTCGTCCCCGCGACGGTCGCGGACGGAGACGTCCGGATCGCGATCTCGACCGGAGGGAGGAGCCCGGCGCTCGCGAAGTACCTGCGCGAGCGGATCGAAGCGGAGATCGAGGGGGCGGAAGCGATGGCGGCACTGACCGGGGAGTTACGGGCCGATCTACGCGCCTCGAACCTCGATCCGTCCGCGCGTCGTGATGCGATCCGTGCGGTGGTTCGCGACCCGCTGGTTTGGAAGGCTTTACGTACGGGGGCGTCCAATCCCCGCCGAGAGGCGACACGCGTGATACGGAACACGACAGGGGGTGACCGATGGACGTGGGAGTGATCTGTGGGTCCCGTGTGTCGCACGACCGCGCCGGCGTCGACGAGATCGAAGACGCGGCGGGCGAAGACGTCCGGGCGGTCGTCGAGACGCTTCTCGACAGCGAGGGCGTCAGCGAAGCGTTCGCGATTCAGACCTGCAACCGGGCGGAGGCGTACGTCGTCGCCGAGTCCACCGCACGGGGGCGACGCGCGCTCGAGGCGGTTCACGGAGACGCGCCCGACGACGCCGTCGTCGAGACGGGCCACGAAGAGAGCCTCCGACACCTGATCCGCGTCGCCGCGGGGCTCGAATCGCTCGTCCTCGGCGAGGACCAGATCCTCGGGCAGTTCAAGCGCGCGGTCGAGATCGCCCGCAACGCGGGCGCGCTCGGGGCGACGCTGGAGATCGGGCTCACGAAGGCGGTCCACGTGGGCGAGCGGGCGCGGACCGAGACCGAGATCAACGAGGGAGCGATCTCGATCGGCTCCGCGGCCGCGCGGCTCGCCGAGACCGAGATCGACCTCGACGGGTCGACTGCGCTCGTTGTCGGTGCCGGCGAGATGGGCAAACTCGCGGCCAACGCCCTCGCGGACGCCGGCGTCGCCGAACTGACCGTCGCCAACCGGACCGTCCCGCACGCCGAGCACGTCGCCGAGACCGTCGAAACGCCCGCACGGGCGGTTTCGCTCGATGCGGTCGCGGACGCGCTCGACGGCGCCGACGTCGTCGTCACCGCGACGAGTCATCCGGAGTACCTGCTCGACCCCGACGACGTCGGCGAGGCGGGCGAGACGCTCGTGATCGACCTCGCCCAGCCGCGCGACGTCCACCCCGACGCCGCGGAACTCGAGGAGGTCGTCGTCCACGACATCGACGCCTTGGAGTCGGTCACCGAGGAGACGAAAGCGGCTCGAAAGGCCGCAGCCGAGGAGGTCGAGGCGATGATCGACGCGGAGTTCGATCGGCTGCTGGACACCTACAAGCGGCGGCAGGCGGACGAGGCGATCAGCACGATGTACGAAGCGGCCGAGCAGGTGAAGTCCCGCGAGGTCGACACCGCGATCTCGCGGCTGGAGGCGCAGGGCGAGTTGACCGACGAGCAGCGCGAGACCGTCGAATCGATGGCGGACGCGCTCGTCGGCCAGTTGCTCGCCGCGCCGACGAAGAGCCTCCGCGACGCCGCCACCGAGGACGACTGGTCGACGATCCAGACGGCGATGGCGCTCTTCGATCCGGAGTTCGGCGAGTCGCGGACGTCGATCGCGCCGGGTTCCCGGCGGGAGCGAAACGGCCGAGAGGCCGGCGACGACCGGAAAACGGAGGCTTCCGCGACCGATGCCGCGGGCGACTGCGAGACGAAGCAGTCGGGCGACGAGGAGGTCCCGCAGTACGCCCTCGAGAGCGCCTCCGACGACTGACCGGGTTCTTTCTTTTGCGACCGATCGGGAGGCGGGAGAAACGTTATGCGGCCGGCGAGTGACGTACTCGGTATGGCAGAGCTACTCTCAGACGAGGAGATCCGAACGCAACTCCCGGACGAGTGGGAGCAGGAGGGCGACGAGATCGCGCGAACGTACGCGTTCGACGACTACCTGGCCGGCGTCTCATTCGCCACGCAGGTCGGAGAAGTCGCAGAGGAGGAGTTCCACCACCCCGAGATCCGCATCGGCTACGAGGAGGTGGAGGTCCGACTCACCAGCCACGAGGAGGGCGGCATCACCGAGAAGGACATCCGGCTGGCGAACCTCTTCGACTCGGAGTACTGACCGAGACCGTGGACGCCGCCTACGTCTTCCGCGTCCGGGTGCGGTTCGAGACGCCGCCCGAGGTCAGCGTCTCCCCGGAGACCGTCGAGACGACGGTCGAGGTCGCCGCCGACCCGCCCGGGGAGGGCGAGTGGCTGTTCTTCCGCGACGCGCTCTGGCGCGGCGAGGTCGGCGACGAGCGACACGCGCGCGAACTCGCCGAGTCGTGGCTGTCGGTGCCCGTCGAGGACATGTCGTTCAGCGAACTGCGTCTCGATCCGGCGTACCGCGAAGCGCTCGAAGAGGCGATCGAGTCGGCCCCCGGCGAGTTCGACGGCGATAGTCCGCGCGACGTGCTCCACCGGCACCTCGGTTCCAGCATCCGCGTCGTCGAGGGGTGAGGGACGGGACACCGTCGTGACGGTCGAAACGCAGTCGATCGCCGTCGCGACGGTCGAGAGCGGCCGACCGCCGCCGCCGAAATACACTTACGGGGGCGCGGCGTACCTCTCCGCCCGATGAACGCCGATCCGATCGACGCCGCCTACGACTTCTGGCTGTTCGACCTCGACGGCACGCTCGTCGACGCCGAGTGGTCGTACACCCGCGAGGTGTTCGACCGCGTCGGCGACAGGGTGGGCCGGGAGTTCACCGACCGCGAGGCGGAGGTCATCTGGCACGGACTCGGCGGGGGACGCGACCCGCAGCTCCGCGAGTGGGGGATCGACCCCGAGACGTTCTGGCCGGCGTTTCACGCCGTCGAAGATCCACAGGCCCGCGCGGAGGCGACGTACCTCCACGACGACGCCGCCGACCTCGTCTCCGAACTCGTCGCCGCCGACGTGCCCGTCGGCGTCGTGACCCACTGCCAGGAGTTCCTCGCCGAACCGGTCGTCGAGCACCTCGACGTCGGCGACTGGTTCGACGCGTTCGTCTCCTGCACCGCCGAGACCGGCTGGAAGCCGGATCCCGGCCCGGTCCACCGGGCGATCGAACGGCTCGGCCTGCATCCGTCCCGTCCCGGCCGCGGCGTCCTCGCCGGCGACGGCGCGAGCGACGTCGGCGCGGCCTGGAACGCCGGACTCGACGGCATCCACGTCGAGCGGCACTCGCCGGAGCACCGGGGGCGCTGCGTCCTCGCCGATCACCGCGTCTCCTCGTTCGACGAACTCTCGCTTCCGGACCGCGGCTTCGACGTCGCCGCCGACGGCGGGACCGTCGAAGCCGAACCGGGACCGTAGACGTCGCGACGCTTACCGTTCCGACGACAGCGACGACGCCTCGTACCCCGCGAGCGACGCGAACAGTCCGTCCTCGCCCGCGGTTTCGAGCGCTTCGGACAGTTCCTCGACGCCCGGTTTCTCCGTTCGGTCCGGGTTCGCACGGATGCCGACCGACTCGGTCCCGAGCGAGACGAACCCGAGTCCGAGTTTCTCCGCGGTCGCCCGGAGGCCGAGACCCGCGTCGGCGTCGCCGCGGGCGACAGCGCGGGCGGGGCTCTCGAACCCCTTCGAGCCGATCTCGTAGCCGCGGATCGCGTCGGCGAGTTCCGCCCGGGAGACGCCGCGTTCGGCGGCCAGTTCCTCGATAGCGGCGTCGAGGCTCGCGCGGACGCCGGCGTCGCGGCCGCGGTTGTGGAACGCGAGGTCGCGATCGACGAGGTCGGCGAGCCCCCCGACCTCCGCGGGGTTGCCGTCGGGGACGACCAGTCCCCACTCGCGGGTCCACCCGCCGAGGTCGACGCTGTCGACGTCGCGTTCGACCGGTCCGGCGACGACCGCGACGTCGGGCACGCCGCCGCCGAGCCGTCGGAGCCCCTCGCGGCTCCCCACCGGGAGGAATCGCGGGTTCTCCAGCCGGTCCAGCAGCCGAGAGAGCGCGGGGTCGTCCTCGCCGACGGCGAGCAGCGTCGGCGCGCGCACGTCCGGCGAGAACAGTTGCACGTCGACGGCTTCGCCCTCGTCGAGGTACTCGGTGTCGGGATCGACCGCGACGACGCCGTCGGCCTCGACGAGCGACGTCGTCGCCCCCGACCCCTTGTCGACCGGATAGACGAGCGTCTCGCCCGCCTCGTCGGCGAGGAGGCCGACGGGCATCAGGCGGAGCCGTCCCTCCGCGTAGCGCTCGCGGACGGCCATCCGCCCCCGGACGGTCGCGATCTGCGATTCGGGGAGCCCGGCGGCCTCGCGGATCGCGGGCGCGACGAACGTCCGGAAGATGGTGAGCGCGGAGACGGGGTAGCCGGGCAGGCCGACGTAGGCGCTGTCTTCGAGTTCGCCGACGAGCATCGGTTTTCCGGGCTTGACCGCGACCCCGTGCAAGAGCAGGTCGCCGCGCTCTTCGATCACCCGGTAGATGACGTCGACCGCCGAGGCGGAGGTCGACCCCGAGGAGAGCACGAGGTCGCACTCCTCGGCGGCCTCGACGAGCAGCCGTTCCATCTGCTCGTAGTCGTCGCCGGCGTGCGGGTACAGTTCCGCCTCGCCGCCCGCCTCCTCGACGCCCGCGGCGATGGTGTAGCTGTTGACGTCGTAGATCTCGCCGCGCTCGCTGCGGAGCTCCTCGCCCGGCCGGACGAGTTCGTCGCCCGTCGAGACGATGCCGACCGTCGGCCGACCGCGGACGGGCACCTCGTCGATCCCGAGTGCCGAGAGCAGGCCGATCTCCCGCGGCGTGAGTCCGGTTCCGGGTCCGAGCGCGCGAGCGCCGGCGGCGACGTCGGTGCCGGCGAGCATCACGTTGTCGCCGGGGGCGACGGCCGTGCGGACGGCGACGGCCTCGCCCACTTCCTCGGTGCGCTCGACCATCACGACCGCGTCCGCGCCGTCGGGCATCACCGCGCCGGTCGATATCTCGGCCGCCTCGCCCTCGCCGACCTCGACGTCGGGTTCCGTGCCCGCGTGAACGGACCCGACGAGGTCGAGTGTGACCGGATCGACCTCGTCCGCGCCGAAGGTGTCGCGGCCGCGGACGGCGTAGCCGTCCATGCTCGCGCGGTCGAACCCCGGGACGTCGAGGTCGGCGTCGATCCGCTCGGCCAGGACTCGCCCGCGCGCCTCCGCGAGGGGGACCGTCTCCGCGTCGGGAGCGAGGTCCAGCGACTCGATCGCGTCGTGGGCCACGTCGGGGTCGACGAGGTCCCGGAACTGCTTGCGGTCGCTCACGCCGACCACTCCCAGTGCTCGACGGTGACGGTCTCGCCCGCGTCGTAGCCCTCGCGGCCCTCGGGGACGACGACCCAACCGTCCGCGAGCGCCACCGAGGAGAGGACGCCCGACCCGGACGCGCGGGTCGGCGTCGCCTCGGGGAGGTCGCCGCCCTCCGGTTCGCTGTCGGTCTCGGCCGCCGTCGCGTCGGCGTCAGCCCCCGTCGCGTCCTCGGCGACGTCAGCCGCCGTGGCGTCGCCGTCTCCCAGCCGAACCCGCGCGAACGTCCGCACGCCGGGTTCGCTCGGGATCTTCCGGGCGAGTCGCGCGCGTGTCGTCGGCTGCGGATCGTCGGGGAGATGCCCCACGTGTTTCACGAGCGGCCGGAGGAACTGCACGGCGTTGACGATGGCGGCGACGGGGTAGCCGGGCAGCATCACGACGGGCGTCTCCTCGACGACGCCGAGCGCGACGGGGTGGCCCGGCTTGAGCGCGACGCCGTGGACGAGCACCTCCCCGAGGTCGTCGACGACCTCCGGGAGGAGGTCGCGCGCCCCCACGGAGGAGCCGCCGGTCGTCACGACGACGTCCTTCGTCAGGTCGCGCTGGATCGCCGCCCGCAGCGCCGACTCGTCGTCGGTGACGACGTTGCGATAGGTGGGGAGGCCGCCCCAGCGCTCGACCAGTCGGGAGACGGTGAGGCCGTTGGTCTCGATCACCTCGCCGGGGTCTGGGTCCTCCTGTACCAGCTCCTCGCCCGTGGGAATCACCCCGACGGTCGGCCGCTCGTAGACGCTCACGCGGTCGACGCCGACGGACTTCAGGAGGCCGAGATCGGAGGGGCGGAGCCGGTGGCCCGGCTCGAAGAGTTCCTGCCCCTCGGCGACGTCCTCGCCGACGGGGGCGACGTTCTCGCCCTCGGTGACGGCGTCGAAAACCTCGAGGTCGTCGCCGACGCGCTCGGCGTGTTCGATCATCACGACGGCGTCGGCCCCCTCGGGGAGTTCGCTGCCGGTGTGGACGCGGACGGCGGTCTCGGGGCCGACGGACGCCTCGGGGACGGACTCGGCCTCCCCGTCGGCGACGCGCAGGATACCGGGCGAGCGGTCCGACGCGCCGAAGGTGTCGCGGGCGCGGACCGCCCAGCCGTCCATCGCCGAGCGCTCGTAGTCGGGGACCGCGCGTTCGGAGGCGATCGGTTCGGCGAGCGCGCGGCCGTCCGCGGGGACGAGCGAGAGCCGTTCGGTTCGGTCGTGCGGCGTCGCCGCGTCGAGCAGCGTGCGGCGGGCGGCGTCGATCCGGGTTCGGTCCTTGAACCCGGCCGACTGGCGCTCGGGCGGCGTGTCGTCGGTGTCCGCAGAATCCATACGTGACGTTGCGGTCGCGAGTACAAAAAGAGCCGCGGCACGCGCCGCCGGTTCGGAGTCGCCTCGTCGCGTCCGGCGGCGTTCGGAGCCGGACTGACGGTTCGGAGACGGTCGAGTCGCGTTCGAGCGGACCGACGGAAATCGGTGCTTGTAGCTCTTGTGGCCGACGTCCCGGGGAACAACCGCGGGCTTTTTCGACCCGCCGTCCCTAGCGGCGTGTATGACAACACTGCGGGACGCGCTTCGGGAACTCCCGGAGTCGGTGTTCGCCGACCTGCTGGAGTCCGAGGACGCCTACCGGATCGTGCTCGATCTCCCCGGAGTGACGGCCGAGACCGCCGAGATGCGCGTCGATCGCGGCCGGCTCGTCGTCGAAGCGAGACGAGAGAAGGACGTCCCGGCGTCGTTCGCCTACGTCGAGGAGGGGCGCTCGCTGTTCATCGACGCCGAGCTGCCGCTGCCGCCGGACGCGACCGGTGCGGGGGCCACCGCGGAGGTCGAACGCGGCGTCTTCACCGTCACGCTCCCGAAGCGGGACGCCGCGGCGGGCGAGACGATCCCGATCACGTCGGCCGGAGACGACGCGTAACCGCCGGGTGGTCACGCTGGTGAACCTCCGCGCGTACTGGCGATTCCTCGTCGTCGTCCGACAGTTCTTCCCGCTGATCGTCGCGTACACCCGTGACCGGCGGAAGTACGTCGTCTTCGGCGGGAGCCGACGCGTCGACACCGAGACACGCATCGAACGCGCAGAGATCCTCCTGGACTCGCTCTTGACGCTGGGGCCGACGTTCATCAAGCTCGGGCAACTGCTCTCGACGCGGCCGGACATCCTCCCGGCGGAGTACATCGACGTGCTGTCGAGCCTCCAGGACGACGTTCCGCCGGCCCCCTGGGAGGAGTCGCGGCAGGTCCTCGAAGCGGAACTCGGCCCCGTGGACGACGCGTTCGAGGACTTCGACCGCGAGCCGATCAGCGGCGCGAGCCTGGGGCAGGTCTACACCGCGCGGTACGAGGGCGACCCGGTCGCCGTGAAGGTCCGCCGACCGGGGATCGAGGAACTCGTCGAGGCCGACCTCCGCGTCGTTCGGTGGTCGCTGCCGCTCATCCGCCGGTTCATCGGGCAGGGCCGGGCGTTCTCCCTGGAGAACCTCGCCGACGAGTTCGCGAAGACGATCCGCCAGGAGATGGACTACAGTCGGGAGAAGCGCATCCTCGAAGAGATCAAGTCGAACTTCGCCGACAGCCCGGAGATCCGGATCCCGCGGCCGATCGACGCGCGGTCCGGCCCGCGCGTGCTCACGATGGAGTACCTGCCGGGAACGAAGATCAACGACGTCGAGACGCTCGACGAGAAGGGGCTCGACCGGACGCAGTTGGCGACGACGCTCCAGCGCGTCTACCTCCAGATGATCGTCGACGACGGCGTCTTCCACGCCGACCCCCACCCGGGGAACCTGGCGGTCACCGACGCCGGCGAGATCATCTTCTACGACTTCGGGATGTCGGGGCGGGTCGACCCGTTCATCCAGGAGAAGATCATCGACTTCTACGTCGCCGTCGCGAACCAGAACATCGACGCCATCTTAGACACGCTCGTCGAGATGGGGACGCTCTCGCCGGAGGCCGACCGGCAGGTGATGGGCGACGTGATGGAACTGGCCATCGCCGACGCCCGCGGGGAGGACATCGAACAGTACCGCGTCCAGCAGATCATCGAACAGGTCGAGTCGACGATCTACGAGTTCCCGCTCAGACTGCCCCAGAACCTCGCGTTGGTGCTCCGGGTCGCGACCGTCGTCGAGGGCGTCTGCGTGACGCTGGACCCCGACTTCGACTTCATCTCCGTCGCGACCGACTACCTCGAAGAGGAGGGCTACTACGAGGAGACGGCGAAACAGTTGATTCAGAAGGGCGGGAAACAGGTCCAGGAGACCTCCCGGGCGCTGTTCGAGGTGCCGCCGAAGCTCAACCGGACGCTCGACCGCGTCGAGAACGAGAACCTCTCGATCAACGTCCGGCTCGAAGACGAGAACGACGTGCTGGATCGGCTCGCACGCCGGATCGTCTACGGCCTCTTCGTCGCGGTGGGGGCGCTTTCGACGGCGATCCTCTACGCGTTCGAGGGCGCGAGCGTGGTTCCGGCGGCCGTCGCCGCCGTGTTGACGCTACCGGCGCTGGTGGCGCTGTACCGGTCGTTCCGTCGGAAGAAGGGGATCCGCGCGAAACCGCAGTTCACGCGACAGAGCATGCGCGAGCGGCGCGGCCGGGAGTAGCTGTCGCACCCCTCGACACCGTTTTCCAGACCGAAGTCGACCGCCAGTACATTCCTGCCGACCCGGAAGCGATCGCCACCGCGTTATCACCATTGAGTATTTGACACGTGGATTTATCCGGTGGACCGACGACGTCGCGGGTATGACGCGATGGCGGGCCGTCGCGGGCGGGTTCGCACTCGCGGCCTGCAGCGAGGCGCTCGTCTTCGCCGCGACCGGGCGGGTGACGCTCGTCGGCGGCCTCGCCGGGAGCGCGCTCGCGGGGTACCTCGCCGGCGAGGAACCCGCCGAGGGGGCCTGGCACGGACTCATGTCCGCGATGGCGTGGGGGATCGTCCTGATCCCGGGGCTGGTCGCGCTCTCGGTCGTCACCGACGCGCCGCTGCCGTTCCCGATCGAGTTCCTGCTCCCGCTCCTCGACACGGCGGGCGAGGCGACCGCGGCGATCCTCCTGAGCGCGAGCCTCCCGAACGTGGCGGCCGGCGCGCTCGGGAGCCTCACGCGGCGGCGGGACGATACGCGCGGGCGATCTGACGAGCACGCGGGACGGCGCCCGGCCGAGGGCGAACCCGAGGACGCTCGATAGTGGTTACTGCGACCGTTTTCACGGCTGGTGTCGACAGGCGCCGGCAGGGATTCCGCTCACCGAGACAGATCGTCACGACGCTGCCGACTCGCAGCAACCACGACGTGGGAGTCGGGGAGTTCCGGGGTCTCACCGAAGCCACGGGCCGTTTCCAAACCGTTTATACCGACCACACGACAATCCCGACGTATGCCGAAAGAGCAGAAGCAGGTCCGCGAACTGCAGGAAGGCAGCTACGTGATGATGGACGACTCGCCGTGTAAGATCAACGCCTACAGCACCGCGAAGCCCGGCAAGCACGGCAGCGCCAAGGCCCGCGTCGAGGGGAAGGGAGTCTTCGACGACAAGAAGCGCTCGCTGAGTCAGCCGGTCGACGCGAAGGTGTGGGTGCCGATCATCGAGCGAAAGCAGGGCCAGGTCGTCTCCGTCACCGACGGCGACGCCCAGATTATGGACCTCGAGACCTACCAGACGTTCACGATGCGCATCCCCGAGGGCGAAGACCTCTCGCCCGACGACGAGATCGAGTACCTCGAGTACGAGGGCCAGCGGAAGATCGTCTGATCGGCGATGTTCCCAGGGGCGACCGCATCGCGTGCCGACGCCGCGTACGTCGTCGTGGGCGCCCCGCTGGATATCTCGACAACGTTCCGACCCGGGACCCGATTCGGTCCCGAGAGAATCCGGCGGTTCGCCCGGCCGTTCGACGACTACGACCGGCGAACCGACCTGCGTTTTTCTGACTGTTCCGTCCACGACTACGGCGATGTCCGCGCCTGGGACGACGCCGCGGAGTACCTGACGTGGCTCTCGGGCGAACTCCGAGCCGTCGTCCGCGAGGGGGCCGTCCCGCTCCTCCTGGGCGGCGAACACACCGTCACCGCGGCCGGCGTCGAGGCCGTCGCGCCGGACGTGTTCGTCTGCCTCGACGCGCATCTGGACCTCCGCGAGGCGTACGACGGCAACGCGTACAGCCACGCGACCGTGACGCGGCGAGTTCTGGAAGGGAGGCGAGACAACGGCGTCGACGACGCAGACGACGACAGCGCGGCCAACGGAGCGGACGCCGGCGTCGAAGCCGACGTCGGGGAGGTCGTCGTCCTCGGCGCGCGGACCGGGTCTCCTGAGGAGTGGGAGCGCGCCGAGCGCGACGACGTGACCGTCGTCGCCCCCGAGGACGTCGCCGACTTCGACCTCGAAGCCCACCTCGACGGGCGCAGCGCGTACCTGAGCGTCGACGTCGACGCCGCGGACCCGGGGTTCGCGCCGGGGACCGGCACGCCGGAGCCGTTCGGGCTGGAGCCGCGAGAGATGCGCGACGTCGTGCGGACGGTCGCCCCGCACGCCGAGGGGTTCGACGTCGTGGAGGTCAACGACCGCGACGACGGCCAGGCGGCGTCGCTGGCGGCGAAGCTCTGTCGGGAGTTCGTGTTCTCACACACCGACGGATAGCGCCCGTCGAACCGACGGATAGCGCTGTCGCAGGCAACGACGGATAGCGCCCGTCGCGCCGATCGGTCCATACAGATACAAGCGTCCGGGCGCCGTCGGCCGGGGTATGGAACTCTCGACGCTCACCGACAGGCTCGACGAGCGACTCGACACCGACGCCTACGCCGACGTCGACGCCAGCGCGAACGGCCTCCAGGTCGGCCCCGGCGACCCCGCCCGCACCGGGCGCGACTCGTCGCCGGCGGTCGACCACGTCGCCTTCGCCGTCGACGCCGCGGCGGCGACGATCGAGGACGCGGCCGCGGCGGGCGCCGACGTGCTCGTGACGCACCACGGCCTCGTCTGGGGCGGCCTCGACCGCGTGACCGGCCGCGAGTACGAGAACGTCGCCGCCCTCGTCGAGAACGACCTCGCGCTGTACGTCTCGCACCTCCCGCTCGACGGCCACGGGGAACTCGGGAACGCCGCCGGCCTCGCCGACTTCCTCGGCCTCGACGTCGACTCCCGCGAGCCGTTCGGGACGCTGGGGCCCGTCACGATCGGGCAGCGCGGCCGCGCGTCGGACGCCTACGACGTCGCGGAACTGCGGGAGCGACTCGCCGGCCTCGACACCGGCGGACGGGAGCCGCGGGTCCTCGACTTCGGTCCCGAGGAGATCCGAGACGTCGCCATCGTGACCGGGTCCGGCGTCGACTGGCTCGGCGAGGCGGCCGACGCCGGCGTCGACGCCCTCGTCACCGGCGAGGGCAAACAGCAGGTGTACCACGAGGCCCGCGAGGCGGGCGTCAACGTCTTCCTCGCCGGTCACTACGCGACGGAGACGTTCGGCGTCGGAGCGCTTTCGGACCTCGTCTCGGAGTGGGGAATCGAGACGACCGTGCTCGACCATCCGACCGGGTTGTAACACGCGAAAGTCAGCCACAGCACTGATATAGCCGTTATCACGCCAGATAACCAGCGGCGTCGGCCTGCTCCTCCCGGAGACGCAGGCCCTCGTGTTCACCTACCTCGACATCGTCTCGAAGGTCGGGTTCGTCGCCGTCGCGCTGCGAAGGATGCGAGGCCTCGCGACCGCGGAGACGGAACCGGGCGTCGGAGCGGACTGAGAGGGCACAGAATCGATACCGAGACGGGTATCGAGAAGCGTGCAGTTCTCCTGACGGATCGCGAAGCATAACTGACCGGACCGCACAGACGGTGTATGAGCGACCACAGCGACGAGAGCGGCGCTGAGGGCTCCGAATCCCCCTCGGGATCGGACGAGGAATCTCACGAACCCGACCGCGAGGAGTTTCACGAGTCGCCGATCGGCCACGCGCAGGTCCGCGGCGGGATGACCGTCGGCGAACTCGCGACCGAGTACGGAAAGGCGGGGATCGGCGCCGCGAGCGTCGACCGCGCGGTCGACGTCTACGCCGAGATGCTCGCTCGCGACGACGTGACGAACCTCTTCGGGCTCGCCGGCGCGATGGTGCCGACGGGGATGCGACAGATCGTCGTCGACCTGATCCGCGACGGTCACATCGACGCGCTGGTGACGACCGGCGCGAACCTCACGCACGACGCCATCGAGGCGATCGGCGGGAAGCACCACCACGGGCGGGCGGAACCGCACGATCCGCATCCCGCCGCGCCCGGCGCCGACCCGACGGGCGAGACCGCCCGAGAGCACGACGAGCGCCTCCGGGACGAGGGCGTCGACCGGATCTACAACGTGTATCTCCCGCAGGAGCACTTCGCGCTGTTCGAGTCGCACCTCCGCGAGAACGTCTTTCCCGCCGTCGAGCGCCGCGTGTCGATCCAGGAGTTCACCGCCGAACTCGGGCGGGCGAACGCCGAGCAGAACCGCGAACGGGACGTCGCGGAGGACGCCGGCATCGCCGCCGCCGCGTACGAACACGACGTCCCGATCTACTGTCCGGCGATCCAGGACTCCGTGCTCGGGATCCAGGCGTGGATCTACTCGCAGACGTCGGAGTTCGGACTGGACGCGCTGGGGGATATGACCCACCTCTCGGATCTGGCGTTCGACGCCGAGCGGGCGGGCGCGATGGTCGTCGGCGGCGGCGTCCCGAAGAACTACGTCTTACAGACGATGCTGACGATCCCCGACGCCTACGACTACGCCGTGCAGTTGACGATGGACCCCGACCACACCGGGGGGCTCTCGGGGGCGACCCTCGACGAGGCGCGCTCGTGGGGCAAACTGGAGAAGTCCGCGCGGAACGTGACGGTCGTCGGCGACGCCACGGTCACGCTGCCGCTCGTCGTCGCCGCGGCGCGCGAGCGGGCCGAAACCACGGACCGCTGAGCCTTCGATCGGTCGTCGACCGCGGGACCGCCCTCACCGAGAGACAAACACTAACTTTTATTATAGATACGGGGTATGCTGAAGTATGCCTCTCGTACGCGTACGCGAGTGATTCCGCTTTTCGACACGCGTACCGCCGTACGAACGTCCGCCGCCGTCCACACCAGTGAGCACCAACGTCCGACACGCACGCCAGAACCGACGGGATCGAACGACAGACGACGCGGGGACCGCCACCGAGGGATCCTCGACTGACGCACGGCCACCCGGAACGGGATCAGACTCGGCCGCGACGTCCGACTCGTGGAGCCGCCGCTGCCAGCGGCAGTTCGATCCGGGGAACCGGGATCGGCTCGCCAACCTGGTCGACGAGGAGAACCTCGTGGTCATCTCGCCGGGCGGGGAGTGACCCGGCGATCCGGACGTCCCGCCGCCCGTCGCGAGCGAACGCGGCACACGGAACGGCTATACGGCCCCGTCCATTTTTGGGAGTATGAACTACGCCGACTCACTCGACAGGGCGCTCGACGCCCTCCCGGAGCGGAACGAAGAGCAGTCACGACTCAGCATTCCCGACCCCGCGGGCGAGACCGACGGGGCGTTCACCCGGCTGACGAACATCGGCGAGATCGCCGACGCGCTCGGCCGCGACGTCGAACACGTCCACCGGAACATCCAGGGCGAGCTGGGGACGAACGGGCAGCTCGACGACGACCGCGCGCGCTACAACGGGTCGTTCAACGTCTCCGACTTCGAGGCCGCCATCGACGAGTACGTCGCCGAGTACGTCACCTGTACGGAGTGTGGCCTGCCGGACACCCGCCTCGTCACCGAGGACGGCGTCGACATGCTCCGTTGTGAGGCCTGCGGTGCGTTCCGACCCGTCGCGAAGCGTTCGGCCCAGACCCAGTCGTCCTCGGGGCCCGCCGTCGAGGAGGGGACGACCTACGAACTGGAGATCACCGGCACGGGTCGGAAGGGCGACGGCGTCGCCGAGAAGGGCAAGTTCACCATCTTCGTCTCCGGCGCGCGCGAGGGTCAGACCGTCCGCGCGATCGTGGAGCGGACGAGCGGGACGCTCGCGTTCGCCCGCGTCGTCTGATACTGAGTACTCAGTATCGACTCGGCGCCGACGTCTCCGAACGTTCTTTTGAGTTCCGGTCGTAGCGCCGAACGGCCGATGACGACGGCACCGTTCCGAGCCGGGGTGGCGCTCGGCGACGACGAACCCTATGAGTGCCGAGGCCATACCCAGTATCGAAACCGATCCGCCCACCGTCGACGAGAGACGGGGAGACGTCCATACGCACGACCCGTCCGCGGCCGAGAGCGCCGGTCGCGCACTCGACCTTTTTAGTGAGCAGGCGGAGAGAGGGGAGTATGAACGCAGCAGAAACGAGTAGCGGCACCGTCAGCGGGCGTCGTCGATGGTAAACGTCGCACTCTCCGTCGGACAGCTCTTCTTGGCGCTGCTTCTCGTGGGACTGAACGGGTTCTTCGTCGCCGCGGAGTTCGCCTTCGTCCGGGTGCGCGGGACGTCGGTCGAACAGCTCGTCGACGAGGGGCGGGCCGGAGCGGGCTCCCTCCAGGCGGTGATGACGGACCTGGACAACTACCTCGCGGTGACGCAACTCGGCATCACGCTCGCCTCGCTCGGACTGGGGTGGGTCGGCGAACCCGCCGTGGCGTCGCTCATCGAGCCCGCGCTGGAGCCGATCCTCCCGGCCGGACTCATCCACCTCGTCGCGTTCGCGATCGGGTTCAGCATCATCACGTTCCTCCACGTCGTCTTCGGCGAACTCGCGCCGAAGACGCTCGCGATCGCCCAGACGGAGACGCTCTCGCTGTTCCTCGCGCCGCCGATGAAGGTCTTTTATTACCTCTTCTATCCGGGAATCGTCGTCTTCAACGGGACGGCGAACGCATTCACGCGGCTGCTCGGCGTCCCGCCGGCCTCCGAGAGCGACGAGACGCTCGGCGAGCAGGAGATCCGCCGCGTGCTCGCCCAGTCCGGCGAGGAGGGCGCGATCGACGTCGCGGAGGTCGCGATGATCGAACGCGTGTTCGACCTCGACGACACCCACGTGCGTGAGGTGATGGTCCCGCGACCGGACGTGGTGAGCGTGCCGGCGGACGCCACGCTGGCGGAGCTCCGGTCGGTGATCTTCGAGTCGGGCCACACGCGCTACCCGGTGCTCGACGCCGACGACGGCGATCAGGTGGTCGGCTTCGTCGACGTCAAGGACGTGTTGCGGGCGAGCGAAACGGACGACGCGGCGGCGGCGACCGCAGACGACATCGCCCGCGAGATACTCGTCGTCCCGGAGACCACGGCAACCGACGACCTCCTGATGCAGTTCAGCGAGGAGCGCCGGCAGATGGCCGCCGTCATCGACGAGTGGGGATCTTTCGAGGGCATCGCGACGGTCGAGGACGTCGTCGAGGCCGTCGTGGGTGACCTCCGCGACGGGTTCGACGTCGACGCGCGCGAGCCCTCGATCCGCGAGCGCGACGGTCGCGGATACGACGTCGACGGCGGCGTTCCGCTCTCTGCGGTCAACGAGACGCTCGGGGCGCGGTTCGAGAGCGATCAGGTCGAGACGATCGGCGGCCTGGTGCTCAGTCGCCTCGACCGCGCGCCGGAAGTCGGCGACGCCGTCGACGTCGACGGACACGTCGTCGAGGTGACGGGCGTCGACGGGACCCGGATCTCAACGGTGTGGGTGCGCGAGCGGGACGGAGAAAGCGACGGCGACGGCACGGCAGACGAGTGAGCGGTCGGGTCACCCGAATCGGAAGCAGCGCGGACGTTACCAGATCCGGAACAACAGCGTGAACGTGACGTAGGCACCCGCGGTCGAGAGGATCGGAACGACGTTCTGCATCACGATCACGCGGCCGGTGGTCGCCGGGTCGAACAGGTCCGAGGCCGAGGGCATCGCGTCCTCGGGTTCCTCGCCGATCGGTGGCGCGTCCTCGCCGGGTTCCTCGGCGGCGAGCGCGCCGACGGAGACGTTCGGCGACCGCTCGCCGCGGGCGACGTCGGCGAGCGTGGCGGTCCGGGTCGCCCGCCCCCAGCCGAGGCCGACGATCGACGTCGTCGCGATGATGACGAACGAGGCCGGGATGCCGATCGCCGAGAGGCCGACGACGATCACCGAGGAGACGATGGCGACGATGATCGCGGCGGTGAGCGGGAGGTCGGTGATGTCGTTGCCGAGCGTGTCGAGGGTCCGCCGGGCGATGGTGAACGCGCCGACGGCGACCGCGGCACAGCCGAGGAGGATCAAGACGTCGATGTCGACGCCGACGCCGACCAGCGGCGCGATGGCGTTCGCGATGTTCGAGGTGCCCGAAGAGAAGGCCATCAGACAGCCGATGGCGACGACGACGATCGCGCCGGTGAGTTCCCTGCGCGTGGTGTTCGGACCGGGTTTCGGCCGCGGAACGAGGCCGGATCGGTCGAATTCGAGCAACGGGCCGGGGGTGCTGACGATCGCGACCCAGCGGTTGATCCGCGGGTAGAGGTACCGGCCGATCATCCCGGAGGTCCAGAAGCCGACGATCGGGGCGACGATCCACCAGATTGCGATCTCGCCCATCACCGCCCAGTCCAGTTCGCCGGCCGCGACGCCGAGTCCGGCGATGGCGCCGACGGCGGTCATCGACGTCGACGCCGGCACGCCGAAGTAGTTGCCGACGAACAGCGCGCCGCCGATGAAAAAGAGCACGACGATGCTCGATTCGATGGTGAACACCCCGGGGTCAGTGACGAGTTCAGTCCCGAGCGTGTCGACGACGCGACGCCCGATCGTCCAGGCCCCGACGAAGAAAAAAACCGCCATCAACGCCGCTGCACCGGTTTTCGAGATCGCGTCCGACCCGACGGCCGGGCCGAACGCGGGGCCGGTCGTCGAGCCGCCGATGTTGAATCCGACGAACAGCGCGACTACGATACCGACGAGAAGAAGAACTTCGACCATACCGACCGGACGCAGCGCAGTCGGTTAAGCGGTTGGACATTGATCTGACGGAGGAGCGGACCCAGACGGACCGCAGGCGTCCCGAGCCGGTCCGAAAGCCGACCGGAGAACGGACGGTATTCCCGTCTGGAGTTCGAGTGGACACGTATGGATTCCACGAAGATACCACCCGAGGTGAGGGATCGATGAATCCGGCCCGCGCCGATTTCATCACCGACCTCGCGTACGGCGTCACGATCTTCATCGCGATCGGCTTGATACTCCTGGTCGAAACGGCCGTGGGGGTCGCGTTCGGTCTCGGTGTACTGGTCTCGTACGTCATCCACATCGGCTGGAAGATGTCGCGGTTCGATCCCGACTGGATGACCCGGGAGGTCGCCGAGCGGATCGAAGAGACCGTCGGAGACACGGTGACCAAGGAAGTCGAAAAGAGCGTCGGCGAGACCGTCAGCGAAGAGGTCGAAAAAACCGTCGATGAGACCGTCGAGAAGACGGTCGGGGAAACGGTCGAAAAGACGGTCGGCGAGACGGTGGAGAAGACCGTCGGTGAGACCGTCAGCAAGGAAGTCGAGAAGACCGTCGGCGAGACCGTCAGCGAGAAGGTCGAGGAAACAGTCGACGAAACCGTCGGCGAGGAGGTCGAAAAGACGGTCGAGGATACGGTCAACGAAACCGTCGAGCAGACAGTCGAGGACACGGTCAACGAAACGGTCGAAAAGACAGTCGAGGACACGGTCAGCGAAACGGTCGAAAAGACGGTCGAAGACACCGTCAGCGAGAAAGTCGAGCAGACGGTCGAGGACACCGTCAGCAGTGAAGTCGACGAGGTCGCCGAAAAGGTGGGCGAGACCGTCAGCGAAGAGGTCACAGAGGAAGTGACCGAAACCGTCGAAGAGACCGTCAGCAAGGAGATCGACGGGGCGATAGCCGGCGACGGGACTGACGATGGAGACGACGACGGATCGAGCAGCGGGGACGACGACGAGGCAAGCAGCGAAGATGACGACGACGGATCGAACGGCGGAGACGGCGACGAGGCAAGCAGCGAAGACGGCGACGGTGAGGAACCCCCCGAAGACGGCGACAGGCGACGGGGATTCAGGGACTGAACGGGACTCGCCGCGCCGGGTTGTGGGCGACGCCCGTGAGGGTCGGACCGACACGCCCGTTCCGACCGATCGGGTGCGCCCCGCCACTAACACCGGTTAGGGGGTTCCTTACGGCGGCTATCTCCTCCGGGCCGGTCTCGTCCACGCGCGTCGAGCGCCTGTTGGATAACCAATACGCATAAATAAGAATAATATAGTACCGCAATTCATATTAATACCGACGTGGATTGTTTCGGTAACGAATGACCGACGACCGCATCCTGACGACGCACATCGGAAGCCTGCCGCGAACGCCGGAACTGCTCGACCTCCTGAAACGCCGCCAGGACGGCGAGGCCGTCGACGAGGACGTCTGGCACGAGACCGTCGTGGACGCCACCGAGACCGTCATCCAGAAACAGGCCGACGTGGGCCTCGACATCGTGAACAACGGCGAGCAGCCGCGCGTCTCCTTCAACTGGTACGTCGCCAACAGGCTCTCGGGAATCGGCGACACCCGCGAGGCCCCGCTGTGGGACGACCTCGCGGACTTCCCCGAGTACGCCGAGGACGCCTTCCACGCGGAGGGGATCGACCTCACGAAGCAGCCGTCGGTCACCGGTCCCGTGGAGTACGTCGGCGAGGAGGCCGCTCGCGAGGAGATCGACACCTTCTACGAACTGCTCGAAAAGTCCGATCTCGACTTCGAGGGGACGTTCATCACCGCGGCCTCGCCCGGCGTCGCCGCCGCGACGCTCGTCAACGACTACTACGACTCCCACGAGGAGTTCCTCTCGGTCGTCGGCGACGCGCTCAAGCGGGAGTACGAACTCATCGCCGAGACGGGCGCGACGCTCCAGCTCGACGCCCCGGACCTGCTGACGACCGGCCACCGCGGGTTCGGCGACCGGCCGATCGAGAAGCTCAAGCCCGTCGTCCGGATGCACGTCGAGGCGCTGAACGAGGCGACGAAGGACATCCCCGACGAGCAGATCCGCGTGCACACCTGCTGGGGGAGCTACGAGGGGCCGCACCACCGCGACAAGCCGCTCGAAGCGGTCCTGCCGATCCTCTACGACCTGGACATCGGCGGCCTCTCGATCGAGGAGGCGAACCCCCGCCACCAGCACGAGTACCGCGTCTTCCGCGAGCATCCCCTGCCCGACGAGTGGACGCTCATCCCCGGCGTCGTCGACGTGAAGACCAACGTCGTCGAACACCCCGAGGTCGTCGCCGACCGACTCGAACGCGTCGCCGACGCCGTCGGCGACCCCACGCGGATCGTCGCCGCGCCCGACTGCGGCTTCGACACGCAGGCGGGGCTCGCGATGGTCCACCCCGACATCGCCTGGAAGAAGCTCGAAGCCCTCGTCGAGGGGGCGGCGGTCGCGAGCGAACGGCTGTTCTGACGCCCTCGGGGAGAATCACGACTCCGCTCTCTCGTCCACGACGGGGAGACGAACCGCCACGGTCGCGCCCTCGGGATCGACGTCGAGGTCGCCGGCCGTCGTGTCCACGGTCCACTTGAGACACCA
This sequence comes from Halobellus limi, assembly GCF_004799685.1. Taxonomy (NCBI): domain Archaea; kingdom Methanobacteriati; phylum Methanobacteriota; class Halobacteria; order Halobacteriales; family Haloferacaceae; genus Halobellus; species Halobellus limi. Next base: position 646,623 of record NZ_CP031311.1, on the reverse strand, counting down.
CAGCGCCAGTCCCTCGGCGTGGTTCAACGGCGTCTCCTCGCCCCGTTCGACCGCCAGGACGTCCATTTTCGGGATCCCCGCCCCGTCGTCGCTGACCGCGAGTGTCACCGACTGCCCGTCGCGCTCTGTCCCCGTCGGGGTGCCGTCGATATCGACGGAGACCGGACCGTCGCTCGCGACGATGATCTGTTCGACGACGTCGGCGATCGCGAGCGGCAGTGTCTCGGAGGCTCCGACGACGACGTCCGCGGGGACGTCGACGCGGATCGTCGATTCGGGCGCCTCCGCCCGGACCTCCTCGAGCGGCGCCTCCAGCGCGTCGGCCAGTCGGAGGGACGTCGTTTCGGCCCCCCGGTCCACCAGCAGTTGTTTGATCCGCTGGGTGCGATCCGAGATGTCGGACAGTTTCAGCGCGGTCCGACGGACGGTGTCCAGTTCCTCGCGGAGTCGCTCGTCGTCGACGTCCTCCGCGACGGACTGCGTCCGGCCGGCGATGATGTTGACGTCGTTGCGGACGTTGTGCCGCAGGATCCGGTTGAGAACGGTCACCATCGAGGATCGCTCTTCGAGGCGCACGTTCGAACGCCGGAGCGCGCGTTCGGTCTCTCTGAGCTTCTCGAACCGCTCTCGAAGCGTGTCTCGCGTGGACGCGAGCGTTCGGTTGAGGTCGCCGAACTCGTCGGGGCGGTCGGTATCGAAGTCGACGTCGTACTCGCCCGCCTGGATGCGTTCGGCCCGCGCGGTCAGTCGAGACAGCGATCGCGTCACGTCGGCTCCGAGGACGACGACCACGCTGAGGAGCCCGAACAGGGCGACGACGCCGACGAGGCCGATCCAGGTTCGCACCTGCCCGGTGATCGCGTAGGCCTCGTCGGCCGGTGCGTGTTCGATGACGACCCAGTCGGTCCCCTCGACTGGCGCATACGCGGCGACGGTTCGGTCAGGGTTGCTCCGCCCGTAGTTCACCGGATCGCTGAACCCGGCATCACCCCGCAGTCCGGAGACGACCTCGGGAGCGCGGAGCCGCTCGTCGCGATACTGCTGCAGCATCGCCGAGCGGTTGTCGGCGAGGACGACCGTCCCGTTCGAGTCGACGACGCGGGTGTACCCGCCGTCGACCGGATGTTCGAACCGGTCGAAGAGCCCGGTGGAGTCGATCGTGACCACCAAGAGATGCCCCGGCATCGCTCGGATCGGCGTCAGAAACCCCAGCACCGTCTCGCCGGTTCCGTCCTCGTAGGGGCGCGTGATTCGGACGTCCGTGAACCGCTGGAACGCGAACCGCTGCTCCCACGGGAGGTCCTCGACGGCCGTCCCCTCCAGTTCCCGCCGCGCACTCGTTTCGACGGTCAGGTTCCGACGATCGATCACGTAGGCGTTCACGATCTCGGCCTCCGTCCGCTCGGCCCGCTGGGTCTGCAGGTACGATCGAACCGCCGCCGGCTCCCCGGACCCGTAGACGGGATGTTCCGAGAGCAGCCGCGCGACGAGCCGGTTCTGTCCGGTCCACTCGGTCAGTTCGCTCGCCTCCGAGTTCGCCGCGGCCGTCATCGACTGCTCGACGTTCTCGCTGAGGAGCACCCCCACCTGAACGTACAGTCCGACGGCAGCGACCGCGCTGACCAGCAGGACGACGAAGAGTCCGGCCGCCAGTTTGCGTCGGTACGAGTCCCGGACCGCCTCGACGAGGAGTCGGACCCCGGGCAGCGACAGCAGTCGGCGGATCATCCCTCGGCCCCCACGGTTCGGTCGAGGAACTCCGCTGCGACCGTCCTCGCCGTCCGGCCTTCGAGGAGGACCTCGCGGTTGAGATCGCGGATCGTCGCCTCGTCGAGCGCCGAGACCACGGGCGCGAGCGACTCGAAGAGGACCGGGTGGTCCGCGACCGTCGGAGCGTGTGCCGTCGGCGCCGGCTGATACGGGATGAAGTACTCGCGGTCGTCCTCGAGCGTCCGGACGGAGTCGCGGTCGAGTTGCGGATCAGTATCGAACCCGCTCGCCACCTGCGCGCGCCCGTCCCGAAGCAGTTCGTACGTGAGCCCGACGGAGGTGACGACGAAGCGCCCGGACTCGACGCGCTCGCGCGCGTCGGGACCGATCCCGTAGTACTCCGTGACGCCCTCCCAGGCGTCCTCTCGGTGATAGAAGTCCTCGTTGACGGCGACGCCGAAGCCGGCGTTGCCCGCGTCGACGTGGGCGGCGAGGTCGCTGATCGTTTCGACGCCGGTCCGCTCGCTCCAGTCCCGGTCGGCGACGAGCACGTACTCGTTCGAGAAGGACGCCGGTTCGGCCATCCGAAGCCCCCGCTCGCGGGCGTCGGCCGCGGCGAGTTCGTAGAGCCGCCGTGGGTCGGTCACCCGGCGCTCGCGGCGGGGTGGAAGCTCGCGCCAGGCCGTGCCCGTGTACTCCCAGTAGAGGTGCTTCGTCCCCGCCGCCGTCGCCCCCCAGTTCTCCCGCGAATCGCCGTATCCGATCTCGTCGACGGCCTGGATCCCGTCGAGGGGCCGGAGCCGTTCGTACGCCAGGTATCCGAGGATCCGCTGCTCGGCGAAGGCCTTCGAGCCGACCCGTACCGTCGTCGGACCCGTGGAGACCGACGGACTACCCGTACAACCGCTCAGTCCCGCTGCGGACACTGCACAAGTCGCGCCGAGACGTTCGAGGAACTCCCGGCGCGATCGTGGCATATACCACCACGTGGTACGCGCCTCACAAATAAGTACTCGCGAGGGGGCCGTCGACACCACGGTTCGTGCCGAGGCCACGAGCGCCCCTATCGATCGACGGTCACTCCCGGGAATCGGCCTCCTGATAGATCACGTGTCCACAGGCCTTGCAGTGCGACGCGTCCGGGTCGTGATACGCCAGCCCACAGTCGGGACACGTGACGTTCACCTTCTCTTTGGACGTCCACTCTCTGAGGATCTTGCTCGCCTGTCGGGGGATCAGGATGACGGCGGCCAAGATGGCGGCCACCGTGACCCACCGCCCCGCGGCCGTCGCCGGGACGATGTCGCCGAACCCCACCGTCGAGAGCGTGACGACCGTGTAGTAGAACGCGTCCCCGAACGTCTCGATTCCGGGGTTCGCTCCGCTCTCGACGCTGTAGAACAGTCCGGCGGAGACGACCAACAAGACGAGAATCGTGAGGAAGAGTTTCATCGCACGGAGGGTGTTGTCCGAGACAGTCCCGAAGAAGAACTCCGCGTCGGCGGTGAACCGGTAGAAGCGGAGCACGCGAACGATCCGGATCGCGCGCAGGAACCCGACGTTTACGATCCCGACCGAAGTCGGCAGCAACACGATCGAAAGCGTCGGGAGAATCGAAAGCAGATCGACCATCGTGTACCCGTTAGAGAACTCCGCGAGCCGGTCGCGTGCGCCGTACAACCGGAATAGATACTCAACGGCAAACACGCCCGCGATTCCGACCTCGAGTTGCCAGAGGGCCGATCGGACCCGAGCGGAGACCGGGTACGTTTCGACGACGAAGACACCGACGAAGAGTAGATTCAGTCCCAACAGCGCGATGTCGATCGCCCTTCCGACCGGCGTCCGGTGGTCCAAGAGGTAAAATCGGATCAGCTCTCGGACGGTTCGTTCGTCCGATCCGGAGACGGTGGGCTCCATCGGAGTTCACTTGGCGACGGACGGTAATGAGTGCCGGTGACTACAGGCGGGGCGGAAGACGGGGAACGGACCGAACTACGCGGATTCCTGTCGGAGGGACTCGGGAAGCGGCACGACGCGGAAGACGTACTCGTCGTAGGCGCCGTCGAGGTTCGTCGGACTCTCCTCGTCCGTGTGTGCCCGACAGAGGGCCGCCGTCGCCTCGACGGCCCCCTTTCCCGTCTCTTCTTGGTACCGTTCGAGCACGAGGAACTCCGCGGGTTGGTCGCAGTTGCGCCGGTGACACGTCAGGGGGAGATCGAGTGAGTCGCCCTCTTCACCGCTCGCCTCCCCCCGCTCGTCAGCAGCCGGTTCGGCCTCGTCTGCACGGGCCAGGGCCTCCTTGAGTGCTCGCTCTCGCTGCCGTCGCGCCTCGTCGGCTGCCTGTTTCTCTCGTCCCTCTTTCGTATCGGCCATACCCGTCAATTCGGCTCCGAGTGACATAAAGCCCGAGCGCGACGGCCGATTCGGAACCTTCGCAACCGTCAGGAGAACGAGTGGGTCGGGGCAGATTGCGAACCTCGGTCGGACGTGCTCGCTCACTCCGTTCGCTGTGCGCGACCTCCCCGGCTCGAATCCGCCTGTAACGCCAATCCTGCGGCGCGGCTCGTCACTTCGTTCCTCACGGTGCGCCGCAGAAACATGGGTCGGGGCAGATTGCGAACCTCGGTCGGACGTGCTCGCTCACTCCGTTCGCTGTGCGCGACCTCCCCGGCTCGAATCCGCCTGTAACGCCAATCCTGCGGCGCGGCTCGTCACTTCGTTCCTCACGGTGCGCCGCAGAAACATGGGTCGGGGCGGATTCGAACCGCCGGCCTGCTCCGTGTGAAGGAGCCGTCATAACCGGACTAGACCACCGACCCGCGCATCGATGCTTCCCCGTCGCCGGACTTAAGCGTTCTTCTTCGGCGCGTCGGCCGCGACAGCCGCCTCGGCGATCCGTCAGTACGTCGGCGACTCCTCGGGGACGCCGTCGCGGGCGTTGACCAGCCTTCCGAGCACGAACAGGGCGTCGGAGAGCCGGTTGAGATACCGGATCGCTTCCCCGTTAACTGGTTCGTCGGCCGCGAGGTCGACCGCGCGGCGTTCCGCCCGCCTGACGACCGCGCGCGCGTGGTGCAGCGTCGCGCCGGCCTCGCTCCCGCCGGGGAGGACGAACGACGTCAGCGGGTCGAGTTCCTCGTCGGCCTCGTCGATGGCGTCCTCCAGTTCTTCGACGTGCGCGTCGGCCACCACGGGGTCATCCTCGTCGGGCGAGGGGTTCGCGAAGTCCGCCTGGACGATGTGGAGGTGGTTCTGGATGCGTTCGAGCGTCTCGTCGACGTCGTCGTACCCCGTGGGCCGTGCGGTCCCGACGAGGGCGTTCGCCTCGTCGACGGTGCCGTAGGCCTCGATCCGGGCGCTCGTCTTCGAGACACGCGACATGTCCCGGAGATCGGTCATCCCCTCGTCGCCGCGGCCGGTGTAGATCTTCATCGGTTCGCGAGCGTCCGCTCGACGTACGTCAGGATGTTCTCGCTCTCGTTCATCGTCACGCCGCGCTCGTCGTCGATCAGCACGGGGACGGCGCGCTGGCCGCTCACGCGCTTGACCTCGTCGCGTTCGGAGTGCAGTCCCTCGACCCATATCGTGTCGTAGTCGACGTCGTGGGTCTGCAGGGCGTCGTGGACGTCCTCGCAGTACGGACAGCCGTCGAGCGCGTACAGCGTGATGCTCATACGGATCGTTGGGAGCGCCGGGGCAAAGAGCGTTGCTCGTCGATCGGTCGTCCCCGCGTCGCTCGGGAGGGACCACCGGCCCCCGTGACTAAAGTGAACGGCCGGCGTACACCCGGCTATGAGCGTGACGGGCGTCTGTCAGGTGTGCGAGCGCCGCGAGGCCGAGTACGCCTGCCACCGTTGCGGCGCGGCCGTCTGCTCGGTCCACTTCGACACCGAGCAGGGCGTCTGCGTCCACTGCGCGGATCCGGAGGGCAGAGAGGATGTCTTCGCCGAGGGCGACGACGGCGAAGTGCCGGAGTTCCGGTAGCCGCCGGAGTCGGGGTCGGCGGGATCCCAGAGGCGAGATCTAGGCGTCGCGGTACCGGTTCAGCCGCCGCTTCAGTCGCCGGGCCGCGTCGCCGGCGGCCCTCGCGAACGCCTCGTCCTGGTCCTCGCCGGCGAAAATGATGCCGCGTGAGGAGTTGACGAGGCCGACGCCCCCCGACAGCCCGTACTCGACGGCCGCCTCGGCGTCACCGCCCTGCGCGCCGATGCCCGGCACGAGGAACGGGAGGTCGGGCACCTGCTCTCGGATCGATTCGAGTTCCTCGGGCGCGGTCGCGCCGACGACGAGGCCGACGTTGCCGTGTTCGTTCCACAGGTCCGCGAGCGCGGCGACCCGCTCGTAGACGGTCTCTCCCGAGGCCAGTTCGAGGTCCTGAAGGTCGGCCCCGCCGGGGTTCGACGTCCGACAGAGGACGAAGACGCCCTTCTCCGATCGGTCGAGGAACGGCTGGAGGGAGTCCCGACCCATGTACGGATTGACCGTGATCGCGTCGACGTCGTCGAGCAGCTCGGCGTACTGCCGCGTCGTGTTGCCGATGTCGGCGCGCTTGGCGTCTAAGAGGACGGGCACGTCTTTCCCGTCGGCGTAGGCGATGGTCTCCCGGAGCGACCGCCAGCCCTCCTCGCTCTCGTAGAACGCCGCGTTCGGCTTGTAGCAGGCGGCGTGTTCGTGCGTCGCGTCGATGATCCGGCGGTTGAACGCCCACTGCGGGAGGTCCTTTTCGAGGAGGTGCTCGGGGAGTCGCGAGCGGTCGGCGTCGAGGCCGACGGAGACGACGCTGTCGACCCGCTCGATGCGGTCGCCGAGGCGCTCGAAGAACGGCGCGGTCATACTCGGATCTCACCTCCGGGAACCGAGTAGGTTTCCCTTCCGGGCGCGCGGCCGCGCCGGACGCCACGGGCCGCCACCGCCGCTCCGGACTCCACTCGGGCCCCGACCGCGAGCGGACCCCACGGGTGTCGGGAAAACCGGAAACCGTTAGGGTCGCCCCGGGAAATGGGGCGGTATGACAGACGCCGCCGACCTCGCCGCGCGCGTCCGCGAGGGCGACCTCCGGCTTCACGAACTGGACGACCACGCCGACGCCGACGTCGCCGCCGAGGCCCGACGACGACTCGTCGAATCGGAGACCGGCGCGACGCTCTCCGCCGTCGGCGACTACGGGTTCCCGGCCGAGCGCGCCGAATCGAACATCGAGAACATGCTCGGGGCGGTCCAGGTGCCGATGGGCGTCGCGGGTCCCGTCTCCGTGAACGGGGGGGCCGCCGGCGGCGAGACGTACCTGCCGATGGCGACTACCGAAGGTGCGCTACTGGCGAGCGTCAACCGCGGCTGCTCGGTGCTCTCGGCTGCCGGCGGCGCGAACGCGCGCGTGATCAAGTCGGGGATGACCCGTGCACCGGTGTTCCGCGTCGAGGACGTCGTCGAGGCGGAGGCGCTCGTCGCGTGGGTCCGCGACAACACCGACCGGCTGGTCGAGGCGGCGGAGTCGACCACGAGCCACGGCGAACTGCTCGACGTGACGCCGTACGTCGTCGGCAACTCCGTCTACCTCCGGTTCCGCTACGACACGAAGGACGCGATGGGGATGAATATGGCCACCATCGCGACGGAGGCCGCCTGCGACGTCGTCGAAGCGGAGACCGAGGCGGGCCTCGTCGCGCTCTCGGGGAACCTCTGCACGGACAAGAAGCCCGCCGCGATCAACGCCGTCGAGGGGCGCGGCCGCTCCGTCACGGCGGACGTGACGATTCCACGCGAGGTCGTCGAGGAGCGCCTGCACACGACGCCGGAGGACGTCGCGGAACTCAACACCCGGAAGAACCTCGTCGGGTCGGCGAAGGCCGGCAGCCTCGGCTTCAACGCCCACGTCGCGAACGTCGTCGCCGCGATGTTCCTCGCGACCGGGCAGGACGAGGCGCAGGTCGTCGAGGGGGCGAACGCGATCACGACCGCCGAAGTGCGGGAAGATGACCTCTACCTCTCGGTCTCGCTGGCGTCGCTGGAAGTGGGGACGGTCGGCGGCGGGACGAAGCTCCCGACGCAATCGGAGGCGCTGGACGTCCTGGGCGTCCGCGGCGGCGGCGACCCCGCGGGGTCGAACGCCGACGCCCTCGCCGAGTACGTCGCCGTCGGCGCGCTCGCGGGCGAACTGTCGCTCCTGTCGGCGCTCGCCTCGCGACACCTCTCCAGCGCGCACGCCGAGTTGGGTCGATAGCATCGTCAGGACGCGGACCGATCGCCGAACGAACCGCTCAGGAGTACCGCGCCGACGACGACCAGTCCGGCACCGGCGAGGAGCAGCGGCTGCTCCGGTCCGGGAGGATCGCGCTGCCCGACCGCCAGCCCCAGCGACAGCACCAGCCAGCCGACGCCCGACAGCGAGAGGCCGACGCCGCGGCGGCGCTGCCCCTGAATCACCGCCGCCGCGGCCAGCAGCGTGTGGCCGGCGAGGAACCCGCCGCCGGCCATCACGAGCCGGCCGGTGAGCGCCGCGACCGCACCTCCGACGAAGCAGAGGGCGACGAGGCCGCGGGCGACCCAGCCGACGGCTCCGGTCCCAGACGCGCCCGCCATCGGTCAGAGCAGGCGGTACGTGCCGCCCGACTCCGTCACCTCGCCGCGTCGGGACAGTTTCGTCAGAATCTCCCGCGCCTTCTCGGCCGGTACGCCGCGATCCGCGGCGTAGCTCGCGACGTCGTCGGCGGTCGGGGCGTCGCCCTCGCGGAGCGCCTCGCGGACGACGTCGATGCGGCTGCCGCCGGATCCGGCGTTCGCGCCCCGCTCCGCCCGCTCGCCGGCGGCCGCGACCTCCTCGGCGTCGAGGCCCGAGCCTTCGAGGTACTCGGCCTCGTCGACCGCTCCCCCGCGCTCGTCGATCTCGCGTTCCATCTCCGCGACGTGGGCCGTCTCGGCGAACGCCTCGCTGTTGCCGCCGCGCTTCGCGAGCAGCGCCGCCCGCCCCTGCCTGGCGGCCTCGCGGTTCTCGTCCTCGACGAAGCGTCGGAGCTTCTTCGTTCGATAGGTCCGCCCGCAGCGCGGACAGGTCGCGGTCTCGGCGGCCCGCGGGTCCTTCAGGATCCACAGGTGCTCGCAGTCGGTGCAGCCGACGACGGCGTACATACCGCCCCGTTCGGCGCTGTCGGATTTGAACCTTCGGCTCGGAGGGGACGCCCTCCCCGACCGCCATACTGATTACTCTCGTCTCTTCCCGCCGAGCGACGTAAACGGGGGTGGCGCTCGGCGGTACAAAGTGAGTAATCAGTATCAGGCCGACACACGCTCGCCCCGTTCGCCGCCCCGTTTCACTCAGACCGACACCCACTCGCCCCGCTCGTCGCTCCGCTGGATCGCGTCGAGGAGCCGCTGGACGTCGAGGCCGTCCCGGAAGTCGGGCGCGAACGACTCACCTTCCGCCGCGGCGGTGAGGAACTCGTAGTTCTCGTGGACGTGGGCGTGTTCCCAGCCGAGGACGTGGCCCGGCGGCCACCAGCGGTCCAGGTACGGGTCGTCCTCCCCTGTGACGAGCACGGTCTCGAAGCCGCGGTCGTCGGCGCCGCAGACCTCGAGTTCGTTGAGCCGTTCGAGGTCGAACCGGATCGATCCGCCCGTGCCGTCGAGTTCGACCTCGTTCGCGTTCGCCCGCCCCGGCGCGACGCGCGAGGCCTCGAACAGGCCCGTCGCGCCCGAGGCGAACTCGACCTGGGCGGTGTAGGCGTCGTCGACGGTGACCGGTCGCGTCTCGGGGTTCCCGCCGTCGGAACCGCCTCCGTCTCCACCCCCGCCTTCGACCGGCCGCTCCTCGGTGAACGTCCTCAGGTGTCCCGACAGGCGCTCGACGTCGTCGCCGGTGAGGAACCGCGCGAGGTCCAGCGAGTGCGCCCCGAGGTCGCCGAGCGCGCCCGAGCCCGCGAGTTCCGCGTCGTTGCGCCAGCTCCAGGGCTCCTCCGGGTCGACGAGCCAGTCCTGGAGGTAGGTGGCCCTGACGTGCCGCAGGTCCCCGAGGAACCCCTCCTCGACGAGGCGCTTGGCGTACTGGACCGCGGGCACGAAGCGGTAGTTGAAGGCGGTCCCGGCCGTCGCGTCCGATCGTCTGGCGGCCTCGGCCATCCGCTCGGCCGCCGAAAGCGTGTGCGCGAGCGGCTTCTCACAGAGGACGTGCGTCCCCGCGTCGAGCGCGGCGATCGACGGCTCGACGTGGAGGCGGTTCGGCGCGAGGTTGTAGAGGACGTCTACCTCGTCGAGGACCTCCCGCCAGTCGGTCGCGCAGCGGTCGAAGCCGAGACGGTCGACGGCCGTCGCGAGCGCGCTCTCGTCGCGCCCGACGACGACGTCGAGGTTAGTCGCCGGCGCGTCGGGGAAGAACATCGGCAGCCGCGCGAGCGCGTTGGCGTGTGCTCGCCCCATAAATCGGTGGCCGAGGAAGCCGACATCGAGTGTCATCGAATCACGTGTGACTTCAGCCGCGAGAAACATTAGCGGTCCGCTCCGCCCGGCGCTTCCGCCTCCCGAAAGAGTCTCGGAAAAACCGACGGTTCGGCGCGGAAGAGCCCCTACGCCAGTTCGTGGATGTGGCCAGAAATCGGAGATTTCTGGCTGCTCAACGAGTGGGCCTACGCCAACTCGTTGATGTTCTCGACGACCGCCTCGGCGAACTCGCTGGTCGCGAGCTTGTTGCCGCCCTCGATCTGCCGTTCGAGGTCGTAGGTGACGTCGCCCGAGGAGATGGTCTCCTCGACGGCGTCGCGGATGAGCGTGCCGGCGTCCTTCCAGCCCATGTACTCGAACATCAGGCGCCCCGAGAGGATCATCGCGGTCGGGTTCACCTTGTCCTGTCCGGCGTACTTGGGCGCGGAGCCGTGGACCGGCTCGGCCAGACAGAGGCCCTCACCGAAGTTCGCGCCCGGCGCGATGCCGAGGCCGCCGATCTGCGCGCCGGCGGCGTCGGACATGTAGTCGCCGTTGAGGTTCATCGTCGCGATGACGTCGTACTCGCCCGTCCGGGTGAGGAGCTGCTGGAGCATGTTGTCCGCGATGCGGTCGTTGACGACCAGCGTGCCCTCGGGGGCGTCGCCGTCGTACTCCTCCCAGAGTTCGTCCTCGACGATCACGTCCTCGCCGTACTCCTCGTCTGCGACCTCGTAGCCCCAGTCGCGGAACGCGCCCTCGGTGAACTTCATGATGTTGCCCTTGTGGACCAGCGTGACGGTGTCGCGGTCGTTTTCGAGGGCGTAGTCGATGGCCTCGCGGACCAGCCGCTTCGTGCCGAACTCGGTGATCGGCTTGACGCCGATGCCGACGGGGCCGTCGTGGATCACGTCGTCTTCGCCCATCTCCTCCTCGACGAACTCCTTGACCTGCTCGACCTCGTCGGTGCCGGCCTCCCACTCGATGCCGGCGTAGACGTCCTCGGTGTTCTCCCGGAACGTCACCATGTCCATCTCGCTGGGGTCCTTCACGGGCGAGGGGACGCCGTCGATGTGGTACGTCGGGCGGACGTTCGCGTAGAGGTCGAGTTTCTTGCGGAGCGCGACGTTCAGCGAGCGGAAGCCCGCACCGACGGGGGTCGTGAGCGGCCCCTTGATCGCGACGCGGTGGTCCCGGATGGCCCGCACCGTGTCCTCGGGGAGGTTCTCGCCGTACTTCTCGCGGGCGGACTCGCCCGCGTAGAGGCGCATCCACTCGACGGAGCGGCCGGTCGCCTCCGCCGCGGCGTCGAGGACCTTCTGCGCCGCCGGTCCGACGTCGGTTCCGATCCCGTCGCCGTGGATGATCGGGATGATCGGCGTGTCCGGAACGTCCAGTTCCCCGGTCTCCTCGTCGGCGAGCGTGATCTTCTCCCCGGAATCGGGGACCTCGATCTGGTCGTAGCTCATAAACATCCGGCTCTTTCCGCACCGGGCGTAAATTACTGCCGTTATCGCTGCGACCTCCGGCAAAATTTCGCGGAAATACCACCGGAACAGTCACGCAGACGAGAACGGAGGCCTCCCGGAGGGGTGCAGTCGACGTCGAGCGGGAGGACCGGTCTCACTCGACGGCGGACGTCACTCCGCCTGTCACTCGACGACGAGCCACGGAACGTCCACGAGCGCGGGGATGTGCGTCTCGATGTGGTGTTCCCAGACGCCCTCCTCGCCGAAGGCCTCGCCGTGGTCCGCGGTGACGACCACCCGGCCGTCGAGCTTCGGAATCAGGTCGGCGATCGCCTCCAGCGCGATTCGGAGGTTCTCCTCGTGGAGCTCGAAGGCGGTCTCGCGCGTCCCGTTCTGGACGAGGTCGACGGGGTCGAGTTCGAGCCACAGCCCCGCCTTCTGGGCGAGTTCGCTGCCCTCCAGGGCGCTCTCGATCCGGGGTCGAACCGTCTGCCCGAGCGCCGCGATGGGCCCGCCGCCGTCGGCGGCCGCCTCCTGGCTGTCCTCCTGTCTGCGGATCCCCTTCTGGATCTGTTTCAGCTTCTGTCCCGCGCCGCGGGAGAGATACGGCGCGTGCGGCTGCATATAGTGGAGGACCGTCCGCTCGTTGCGTTCGGCGAGGTCCCGTCGCTCTCGCAGCGACGCTTCGAGGCTCTCGGGGGGGACCGTCCCGAGGTCGTCCTCCCAGCCGTGTTTCCAGACGTCGACGACGTCTGCGAGGTGCTCGTTCGCGGTCCACTCGTAATCGCAGCTGGCGCCCCACTTGAGTTCGTTCAGCGGGATTCCGAGGTCGTTGATGAAGGGGTTGCCCGAGAAGTACGCGATGTCGTGCTGGCCGGTGAACGTCCGGGAGGCCCACTCCGGCGTCGACGACCCCACGCTCCGGCGCTTTTCGACCGTCCCGTCGAGATACTCGTCGTAGACGTCGCAGAACACGTCGTAGCGACACGCATCCAGGACCAGACAGTAGTCCCACTCAGACTGGAGGAAGTCCTGCGCTTTCATCACCGGCTCCGTGTTCTCACTCGGACACCGTATGTGTACTGCTTCGACACCTCGACGGGACGGCCTGCCCGTTTCGCGCCGCGAGACGGCCGTCCGGCGTCCCTCGCCCGCGCCCTCCCCGGTCCACTCTCGTCTCTCGTCCGCTCTCTCCCCAGTCCGCCTCCTCCTCGTCCGCCCGTTCCGTCCCTGCGCACACGCGGGACGACTTCTTACGTGCGGCGCTCCTCCGGTCGAGGGATGTCAGACGCCACCGCCGAACCCGAGACAGCGACGTCGGCCGACCGCATAACCGTCTACTCGGACTACGTCTGCCCGTTCTGCTATCTCGGACGACGCTCGCTCTCGGAGTACCAATCCGAGCGCGAGGAGGAACTGCGGATCGACTGGCACCCGTTCGACCTCCGTTCGGGCAAGCGGAACCCCGACGGGACGATCGATCACGACGCCGACGACGGCAAGGACGACGCCTACTACGAACAGGCCAAAACGAACGTCCGAAAGCTCCGCGAGAAGTACGGCGCCGAGGAGATGGCGGTCGAGTTGGCGACGGACGTCGACTCGCTTTCCGCACAGCTCGTCTCCGTCGCGATCCGCGACCGGTACGACTACGAGACGTGGCTCGACTTCGACGAGGGCGTCTTCGAGGCGCTGTGGCACGACGAGCGCGACATCGGCTCGGCGGACGTCCTCGTCGATATCGCAGAAGACGTCGGCGTCGACGGCGACGTCGTCCGCGAGGCGCTCGACGACGACGAACGGCGCTCCGCGCTCGAATCGCAGTTCCGCGAGGCCCAGCGCCAGGGCGTCACCGGCGTGCCGACGTTCGCCTACGACGGTCACGCCGCCCGCGGAGCCGTGCCGCCCGAACAGCTTCGCAGGCTCGTCGAGGGCGTCTGAGAGCCCTCACTCGGCCGATTCCGATTCGGTCGTCCGGTCGGGGTCGTTCGCCCCAGCCGCAGTCGCCTCGTCCGTCGAGCCCCCGTCGGCCGCGACGGCCGCGGGGTCCTCGCCGGTCGGCGTCGCGTGCAGCCACTCGTCGGCCCACGACTCGATCTCGTCGAACACCGGACACAGCGACCGCCCTTTCGGAGTCAGCGAGTAGTACGTCGCGACCGGCGCGTCCTCCTCCAGCCGGCGGTTGACGAAGCCGAGTTCCTGCAGGTCGTCGAGGACGCGCGAGAGCGTCCGCGAACTGGCGTCCGTCGATCGCTTGAGCTCGTTGAAGCGCTTCTCGCCCTCCTGGAGGTCGTGCAGGACGATGAGCCGCCACTGCGATCCGATCTGTTCGAGCGAGTCGATCACCGAGCACGCGTCCTCGTCGTATTTGTCCTGGGAGTCTGGGGACACAGGCGTCACCTGGTCACCCCTTCGTCCGCGAAGATACAAATGGTTTCGCTTCTTTAGTAGGTAACAGAGCGATACCGGATTGGACTGGCACGCGGCCACCTGTTTCCGCTGCCCCTCCGGGACCGCGAGGAGACACACACTATGCAAACAGACGGAATCCATCACGTCTCGGCCGTCGCGGGCGACCCGCGGGAGAACCTCCGGTTCTACACGGAGGTCCTCGGACTGCGGTTCGTCAAGCGGACGGTCAACTTCGACGACACGACGACGTATCACCTCTACTACGGCGACGAGACCGGTTCGCCGGGGACCGCGCTCACCTTCTTCCCGTTCGAGGGAACGCGGCGGGGGCGGCCCGGCCGCGGACAGGCGGTCGCGACGGCCTTCGCCGTCCCCGAGGGGAGCCTCGACTACTGGGCGGAGCGGCTCCGGGAGTCGAACGCGACGGTCGGCGAGCGACGAAGCCGCTTCGGCGCGGCCGTCCTTCCGTTCGAGGACCCCGACGGGCAACCGCTCGAACTCGTCGAGACCGACCCCGCCGGTTCGCCGATCGAACCGTGGAGCGGCGGTCCCGTTCCCGAAGAGCACGCGATCCGGGGCTTCTTCGGCGTCACGCTGCACTCCGCGGAACCGGACGCGACGGCGAACGTGCTGGACGTCCTCGGCTTCGACCGCGTCGGCTCCGAAGCCGACGCCGACGACGGGGCCGACCGCGTCCGCTACGCCGCCGCGGGCGATCACGCGACCGTCGTCGACGTGCTCCACCGCGGGCCGCCGCGGGGTCGTCCCGGCGTCGGCACCGTCCACCACGTCGCGTTCCGCGCCGCCGACGAGGACGAACAGCTCGCCTGGCGCGAGCGCCTCTCCGACGCGGGACAGTTCGTGACGCCGCAGAAGGACCGTCAGTACTTCCGGTCGATCTACTTCCGCGAACCCGGCGGGATCCTCTTCGAGATCGCGACCGACGGCCCGGGCTTCACCGTCGACGAATCGGTCGAGGGGCTGGGCTCGGAACTCAGACTCCCCTCGTGGCTGGAAGACGACCGCGAGCGGATCGAGTCGGCGTTGCCGACCCTCGACGCTCCCGGCGACGGCTCCCCCTCCGGAGAGACGACGGCCACGGCCCCAGCGGAAAGCGAAAAGGCCCCGGCGGACGGAGGGTCGAGCGAATGAGCCGACGCACCCCGAGCGGCGACGAAGACCCGGACACCGACGCCGGCCCGCACGCCGACCAGCCGATCCGCACCGCCGGCACCGCGCCCGAAGACGCCGACGCGGCGGTCGTCCTCGTCCACGGGCGGGGCGCGCGGGCCGACGGGATGCTCCAGTTCGCCCGGGAGTTCGGCCGCGACGGCCTCTACTACGTCGCCCCGCAGGCCCAGCGCGGCACCTGGTATCCGAACCGGTTCCTCGCGCCGATCGAGCGGAACCAGCCCCACCTCGACTCGGCGCTGAACCACCTCGCGCGGGCGGTCGAGGAAGCCCGATCCGGCGGACTCCCGGCCGAGAAAGTGGTTCTCGTCGGGTTCTCACAGGGCGCGTGTCTCGTCTCGGAGTTCGTCGCGCGCGACCCGAAGCGCTACGGCGGCCTCGTCCTCCTCTCGGGCGGTCTGATCGGCGAGGAGGGAACCGAGTTCGATCACGAGGGCGACGTCGACGGAATGGCCTTCTTCCTGGGCGTCAGCGACGACGACCCCCACATCCCGATGTCGCGCGCGGAGGAGACCGTCGCGGTCTTCGAGCGCCTGAACGCCGACGTCCGCTTCGACCGCTACGAGGGTCGCGGCCACGGGATCTTCGAGGAGGAGATCGCGTACCTCGAAGACCTCGTCGCGTCCGTCGTCGCCGACTGAACCGCTTCGTCGGCTTCGGAACCTCTTTGGGTCGCTCGTCCGATGACTCCGGTATGAGCGACGGACCCCTCGACGAGGAGACGCTGGCGAAGTACAGGGAGGCCGGAACGGTCCTTCGGGAGGTGCTCGACGAGGCCGCCGAGATGGTCGAACCGGGCGTCACGCAGCTCGAAGTCGCCGAGTTCGCCGAGGCGGAGATCCGAGCGCGCGCCGACGGCTGCGCGTTCCCCGCGAACATCAGCGTCGACGAGGAGGCCTCCCACGCCTCGCCGGGTCGCGACGACGACACCGAGTTCGGCGAGGAGATGGTCTGTCTGGACTGCGGCGTCCACGTCGACGGCTACATCGCCGACGCCGCGGTGACGGTCGACCTCTCGGGGAACGCCGAACTCGTCGAGGCCGCCGAGGAGGCGCTCGACGCCGCCCTCGAGGCGGTCGCGCCCGGCGTCGAGACCGGCGAGGTCGGCGCGGAGATCGAGGACGTCATCCGCGGCTACGGCTACACCCCCGTGTTGAACCTCTCGGGCCACGGCGTCGCCCAGTGGGACGCCCACACGGGTCCGACGATCCCGAACCGCGGCACCGACCGCGGCATCGAACTCGAAGTCGGCGACGTCGTCGCGATCGAGCCCTTCGCGACGACCGGCCGGGGGAAGGTCACCGAGGGATCGAACGCGGAGATCTACAGCCTCGAACGCGATCGGTCGGTGCGGAACCGGACCGCCCGACAGATCCTCGAACAGGTGAAAGAGGAGTACAGGACCCTGCCCTTCGCCGCCCGCTGGCTCGACGAACCGCGGGCGGGGATGGCCATCCAGCGGCTGGAACAGCAGGGCGTCCTCCACGGCTACCCCGTCCTGAAGGAGGACGACGGCGAACTCGTCAGCCAGGCCGAGCACACCGTCGTCGTCACCGAGGACGGCTGCGAGATCCTGACCTCGTGAGCGAGCCGACGATGGAGCAGGTCTTCGCGCCCTGGCGGATCGAGTGGGTCGAGCGCGACCCCGAAGAAAAGAACGTCGAGGGGTGCCCGTTCTGCGTGCTGCCCGAGCGCGAGGAGGACCGGGAGAGTCGGATCGTCGCCCGGGGCGAGCACGCGTTCGTCATCCTGAACAACTACCCGTACAACCCGGGTCACGTGATGATCGTCCCGTACCGCCACACCGGCGAGTGGGGCGACCTCACGGACGCCGAACTGCTCGATCACGCGCGGCTGAAGGTCGCGGCCATCGACGCCCTCGACGAGGCGTTTCACCCCGACGGCGTGAACGCCGGCGAGAACCTCGGCGGCGACGCCGCCGGCGGGTCGATCGACGACCACGTCCACACCCATCTCGTGCCGCGCTGGAGCGGCGACACGAACTTCATGCCCGTGATCGGCGAGACGAAGGTGATCGTCGAGGCGCTTGAAGACACCTACGACCGCCTCCACGAGGCCTTCGCGTCGCTGCCGGCGGCGACCGACGACGGCGAAAGCGAGCGCGACGACGACCACCCGACCCGCGCCGTCAGACTCGACTTCGACGACTGAGCCGACACCCGCACCCGGACGCGGTTCCTCGCGTGCGCCACCCCGTCCAGCCGCAGGTTTATATGCGAACCCGCGGCCAGAAGCCCCGTGATCTGAGGACGACCCCGCGTCGGGCCGCGGTTGCTCGGCACGTCGACGCGGGAGAGGGAACGGCCGCGGGTCGGGCGAGGACCGGCGGGCGTCCCGAGCGGGTGCCGACTGTTCGCCAAAAGACAGCCCCGACTCTACAGTGAACTCCGGCGATCGACGGCGGCCGAAGAACCACCGCGAGCGGGAGTCCCCCGAGTCGGGAGCGCGGGGGCCTCCGGGGGCTACACCGTCTCCGTGTCGGGACCGACAGGTCCGTTCAGCGAACGCTCGTAGGCGACCGAAGCGACTTAGCCTCCTGACGAGTACGCTCGGACGATGAGCGACGACCGAAGGCGCACCGTCCGTCGCGTGGGGCTGATCATCCTCGCGGTGAACCTCGCTCTCGTGCTCGCGAAGGGGGGCGTCTGGGGCCTCACCGGGAGCCTCGCCATCGGCTCGGAGGCCGTCAACAGCCTCGCCGACAGCGTCTACAGCCTCGTCATCGTCGCGGGACTGTACCTGACGACCCAGCCGCCGGACTTCGAGCACCCACACGGCCACGAGCGCATCGAGCCGTTCGTCTCGCTGTTCGTCGCCGTCGGCGTCTTCGCCGCCGGCGGGGCCGTGCTCTGGAACGCGACCACGTCGGTCCTGAACGGCACCTACGGCGTCGAGGCCGGGACAGCCGGTGTCCTCGTGTTACTCGGTACGGCCGGCGCGAAGTACGGCCTCTACCGCTACTGCCTCCGCGTCGGCGAGGAGCGCCACTCGCCGGCGGTCGTCGCCGCCGCGCTCGACAACCGCAACGACATCCTCACCGCGGGCGCGGCGCTCGTCGGCGTCCTCGGGGCGTCGTTCGGCGCGCCCGTCCTCGATCCGGTCGCCGCCGGCGTCGTCTCGCTCGGCATCTTCTACACGGGCTATGAGATCGTCCGCGACAACGTGAACTACCTCGTCGGCGCGGCCCCGCCGGAGGAACTCCGCCGCGAGATCCTCGAACGCGCGCTCGAACACCCGCAGGTCCGCGGCGCGCACGACGTCGTCGCCCACTACGTCGGCCCGGAGGTCGACGTGAGCCTCCACATCGAGGTCGAGGGCGATATGACGCTGTTCGAGGCCCACGACATCGAATCGGCCGTCGTCGAGTCGATCCGCGCGATGCCGGAGGTCGACGACGTGTTCGTCCACGTCGACCCGAAGGAACTCGGCGAGTGGAAGGAGGACGCGCAGGCGGACCGGCTCGTCGGGACGGCGATCGCCCGCGGAAACGACGAGAGGGTCAGCAGTGAAACCGGCGGAAGCGACGGAGAACGGTAGGCTGGCAGAAGAGACGGCGAACGGTAGGTTGGCGGAAGCGACGGCAAACGGTGGGCCAACGAGAACACCGATCGCAGGTCGACCACGACAGCGACGCCGATCAGACCGGTTCGCCGAACGCGTAGACCGTCTGGTGACTCGTCACCTCGACGTCGAGGAAGTCGCCCGGTTCGATCCCTCGTTCGTCCGCATCCCGGACGATGATCTGTCGGTACGCCTCGTCGCGGCACTTCATCGAGTCGCCGGTCCCCTCGCGGACGGCCATCACCCGACGGGTCTCGCCGATCATCGACTCGTAGGCCTCGGCGACGACCTCCCGCTTCAGTTCGGACATCGCCTTCGAGCGCTCCTTCTTCACCGTCCCGCCGAGGCCCTTCATCTCGGCGGCGTCGGTGCCGGGGCGCTTCGAGAAGCGGGTGACGTTCACCTTCTCGGGTCTGACCTCCCGGAACAGCGCCATACTCTGGGCGTGGTCTTCCTCGGTCTCGGTCGGGAAGCCGACGATGAAGTCCGTCGAGAGCGTCCAGTACTCCAGCGTCGAGTCGAACGTCTCGACGATTTCGAGGAACTTCTCGACGCGATGCTGTCGCCGCATATCTTCGAGCACCGTGTCCGACCCCGACTGCACCGGGAGGTGGATGAAGTTGTACAGCTCGTCGTGCCGCGCGAAGACCTCGACGAGTTCCTCGCGGATTCCGTGGATGCCGCCGGGGTTGGCCATCCCCAGCCGGACCCGGAAGTCGCCGTCGATCTCGGTACAGATCCGATCGAGCAGTTCGGGGAGCTTCCTGTCGCCCGTATCCCAGCCGTAGACGCCGGTGTCCTGGCCCGTGATCCGGAGCTCCTTCGCGCCGGCGTGGACTAAGGCGCGGGCCTTCTCGACGTTCTCCTCGACGGGCGGGGAGTCGACGCGGCCGGTCGCGAACTTCGTGATACAGTACGAGCAGTTCGACAGACAGCCCCGGGCGATCGGGAGGATGCCGACGACGCCGTCGAGGACGGGTTCGGTTCCCGGCCCGGGGTTCGGACACTCGCCGTTCGTGACCGCCGTGGGGACGTCGTCCCAGTGGAGGATCTGCGCGTCGACGCCCTCCTCGCGGAACTCCTCGCCCTGTGCGAGCGCCATACAGCCCGTGATGATGAGATCCGCCGTCTCCGACTCCAGCTCTTTGGCCCGACGGAGCATGTTGCGCTCCGTCTTCTCGACCACCGTGCAGGTGTTCATAATGGCGACGTCGGCCGCCTCCGGACCGTCGACGGGGTAGTGGCCGGCGTCGCGGAGCGCGCTCTCGATCTGCCGGCTCTCGCCGCGGTTGGAGGTGCAGCCGTACGTCTCGATGTGGTATCGGGCCATTCGGTCGGTACAGCGTATCCGATCCGCGGGCAAAAGCGCGACGGTTCGGGGTGGGGTGAGGGGACGCGTGCTCTCGTCGAATCAGGGAATCGCCGATGTGACGGGCTTGCAGAGTGAGGTCGGACCGGTCGCCAAACTCGCGAGTCGCCGTCGTGAAAAATAAAACAAAACGAGGCCGCAGATTTCGCGCCGTCAGTTGTTGAACATCTCGCGCATCATCGGGTGCATCTCCATCAGCTGCTCCTCGGCGATCTCCTCGTACAGCTTGTACGTGATAGAGACCGTGAGCAGCAGCCCCGTTCCGGAGACGCCGCCGATGGTGCCGAGCATGTTCGCGAGGACGGCGAGCAGGCCGACCAAGGCGCCGCCGATGACGGTCACCTGCGGGATGTAGCGCTCCATCACCTTCTCGATCACCTGCGGATTCCGACGGAACCCGGGGATCTGCATCCCGGAGTTCTGGATCTGCTTGGCCGTCGCCTCGGGGCCCATCCCCGTCGTCTCGACCCAGAAGATCGCGAAGATCGCACCGCCGATGATCATGAAGATCAGGTCGATCGCGACCCGGATGGCGATCGCCGTCGGCTCCTGGGAGGTGAATCCGAGGAACCACATCCAGTCCTGCCGGGACTGAATCGGCGCGATGTACCAGAACAGGCCGCCGGTGACCTGTCCCTGGGTGTACTGGCCGAGCCAGGCCGGCATCCCCGCCCACCAGTTGTTCAGGATCTGCCCGAGGAACTGGAGGTTCGCCTGCAGCGCGCGAACGAGGATCATCGGCAGGACGCTCGCGTAGATGAGCTTCACGGGGAAACGCCCTCGCGCGCCCTTCACGTTGGCGTGCGAGAGCGGGATCTCGACTCGGACGCTCTCGGCGTAGACGACGACCGCGAAGATGAGGACCGTCGTGATGAGCGCGAGGATCTGTCCCTGTCCGAGGAAGAGATCCGAGAGGCCGCCGGGCGTCAGCGGCGAGCCGATCTCCACCGCGCCGGTGATTATCCCGACCCACGTGGGGAAGAAGCCGCTCTGGCCGCCGAGGCTCTGCCAGCTGAACAGCCCGGCGACGAGCTGCTGGCTCACGCCGGCGATGATGAACAGGCCGACGCCGGAGCCGACGCCCCACTTGCTCACGATTTCGTCCATGAACAGGATGAGGACGCCGCCGACGAAGATCTGCGCGAAGATGATCCCCCGGACGCCGCCGACGCCGACGCCCAGCGACTGGCCGAGCGCCTCGCTCGGCGGGAGGAAGTTGCCGGCGAACACCATCGGAAGCCCCGTCAGGCAGATCATCACGACCACCAGGAGCTTCTGGAGGCCCTGATACAGCACCTGATCGCGGGGGTCGTCAGTGTCCAATCCGAGCAGGTCCGCACCGCCGAGTAGCTGGAGCACGATGCTCGCCGTGACGATCGGACCGATGCCGAGCTGCATGATCGACCCCTGTCCGCCGGCGAGGATGCTACGGAACTGCCCGTAGAAGTCGCTGCCCGCACCGCCCGTCTGCAGACCGAACAGCGGGACGTTCGTCAGGAAGAAATACAGCACGAGGATCCCGGCGGTCCAGCCGAGTTTCCGGCGGAACGGGACGTGTCCCTCCGGACGCACGACTGACGGCATCCGCGTCAGCACCGGTTCGGCGGCCTCCTTCCATCCCATAGATTACTCCTCGTCGCTCTCGTCGTCTTCGTCGGCTTCGGCCTCGGCGAGGAGTTCCTCGCCGCGTTCCGTGAGTTCGACGCTGCCGCCGGCGTCTTCGATGAGTTCGACGGCGCCGTCGGAGAAGGCGTCGGCGACGACGTGCAGTTCCTGTCGGACCTGCCCGCCGCCGAGCACCTTCACGAGGTCGGCGTCCTCGCCGTCCTCGGCGACGTCACGCGCGTCGATGTGGTAGGCGTCGCCCTCGGTTTCGGCGAGACCGTCCGCCGCGAGCAGCGCCGCGTCCTCGTCCAGCGTCCGGACGTTGACCTCGGCGACCGACCGCTTTGCGTCCTCGGGACGCTTGAAGCCGTGTTTGCCGATCGGTTCGTAGTTGTGGAACTCGTGTTTGTCCCGACCCGCGCGACCGCGACCGCCGCGGTGTCCGGCTCCGCGCCGGTTCTTGTGCGTGCCGCCGCCGTGGGTCCGGGAGCCGCGCTGGCGTCGCTTCTTCGACGTCATCGCATGTCCTCCAGGAGTTCGTCGATCTCTTCGGTCCGATGCTTGCCGATCTGACCGCCCTCGGTCGTCGGGTGCTTCTGACCGCGGTGGCCGCCGCGCGGCGGGTGCAGTCGGAGCACCGGCGAGAGACCCTGCTCGCGCAGCGTCGTCTCCTCGTCGACCAGTGCTTCCGCGAGCGCGCCGAAGTCGTCGTAGTCGGTGTGCTCGGCGAGCCACTCCTCGTCGACGTCGGCGTCGCCCTCGGCGGGCTCGGCGCGCGTCCGGAGGACGGTCTCGACGGCGTCCGCGCTCGGTTCGCCGTGCGCGACGTAGTCGTTGACCTTCGTGATCATCCCGCGGTACGTCTCCGTCTCCGGGACGAGCGCGCAGTGGTTCACGTGGTGGATGTTGAGCATCTTGAGCGTGTCGTGCACGGCCGAGCTCATGTTGACGTCGCCGCGGAGCTGAACGACCGCTTGCATCATTCGCTCACCTCTTGCTCGCGCTGCTTCGCGGCGGCGCGGCGCGGCGTCCGCGACTGCGACGCGTTCCGCAGCGCGTTGTACGTCGCCTTCGCGAGGTTGACCGTCGTCCGCGTGTTCCCGTTCGAGCGGGTCCAGGCGTCCTGGACGCCCGCCAGTTCGAGGATGTTGCGGACGGTCGGTGCGGCCGCGAGGCCGAGGCCCTGCGGTGCGGGCATAACCTCGACGGTCACCGAGCCGGCCTTCCCCTCCGCCTTCCGCGTGAGGGAGTTGAGGCCGCCGGCGGAGTCCTCCCACGACCCGGAGCCGCGGTCCACCGAGATGATGTTGAGCTTCGCGACGTCGATCGCCTTCTGGATCGCGGATCCGACCTGATCGTCCCGTCCCTCGGCGTAGCCGAGGTAGCCGTCGCGGTTACCGATCGCGACGACGCAGCGGAACTTCACCCGACGGCCGGAGTCTGTCATCCGCTGGACCATATTGATGTCCAGCACCTCGTCGTCCAGCCCCGGGAGGAGCTGATCGACGAGTTCCGGCTCCTTGAGCGGCAGCCCCGATTCGAGGGCCTGCTCCATCGTCGTGATGTCGCCGTCCTGTACCATTCGGCCGAGCCGCGTGCGCGGCGTCCAGCCATCGTTGCGTTGGCTCATGCGTCCTCCTGTAGTTGCTCGAGCACTTCGTCGAAGTGCTCAGGGAGTTTCGTGGCGTCGAAATCCCCCGAATAGAGGGGCTCGTCGAGCTGCTCGGCGTACGCGGCGATGTGCTCGCCGCGGTTGCGCGACCAGTCCGCGAGAACCGACTCGCTGTGCGGGATCTCGAGGCCAGCGTCTATCGCTCCTTCCTGCACCGCGAACACCTTGTTACCGGGCGTCGCGGTGTTCAGTCCGATGTCGAGGACGGCCTCTTCGAGACCGGCCTCGACGGCTCGCGTTCCGGCGAGGAATCCCGTCAGGTACGCGCTCGGCAGGTTCCCAGTGGGAGCCTCCCAGCCGTACTCGGCGAGATCCTCGGAGGACGCGGCCGCGTGCGTTTCGTCTCCGTCGGGTCCGGGGGTGATCAGCTGCGCCCTGACGTGCTTGTTGCTCGTGCGAGCAACGAGGCGGGGCTTGCCCGATTTCAGCAGGCGCAACCTCTGGTGGTAGTCCGTCCGGACCTCGCGGCGACGCCGCATCGGCACCTTGTACCGTGGTCCTGTTGCCATTATTCTATCTCCACGTCGTAGTTGTTCCGAATGTATGCTTCGAGCCGTGCCACGTCGTCGAACTCGCCACCCGACGCCTTGTTGTACACTTCGCGGTACTGCGTCGCGGTGAGCGGGCCGTCGTCGCGCAGTTCCTTCAGGCGACGACGCTGTGCGCGGATCCGGCTGACCCATTCGTCTTTCGAGTTCTTCCGACCGCCGGCTTTCCCCTTGCGGGAACCGGGGCCCTTGCGGTGGCCGTACGCGCGCTTCTCGGCGCGTTCGCGGGCGCGACCCTTGGAGTTGCCCTTCGCGTCCTTCGCGCGAATGGTCCCCTGATCGACCAGGTCACGGATGTCCTCGCGGGTGATGGCCTCCGCAATCTCGGACTGTTCGTCTGGATCGAACCAGACGCGGCTTTTGCCGACGTCGAGGACGTCGGCCGCCATACGCTTCTGTGCTCTCAGATCCGTCATCGTTATTCTTCGACCTCCACTTCGACGTAGGTCGGGTTGAGGACGCGGATCTCGCGGTCCTCAGCCACTTCCTCGATTCGTTCGCGCTTGCGCGCGCCGACCTTCGAGGCGATGCGAACGGCCTGGGTGTCCCCGTCGACGCCTTCCAGGTCGTCGACGTTGTGGACGCGAACCTCCTCGAAGCCCGAGGGGTGCAGGCCGCGTGCGGCCTTCGGCGAGCGGAAGCCCGCCTCGACCATGTCGCCCTTTCCTTTGATGCCGCGGCGCTGCTTCGAGAGGTTGCCGCGGGGCTTCCGCCAGGATTCGGGCACGCGTTTCTTCGCGTGGTACTTCTGTCGACGGAACGCGGGCTTTCCCTCTCGGTGCTTCTGACCGAGGGCGCGCGCGGTCTCGTCGTCGAGTTCGGGCGTCTTGTCGGCGTGGCCGCGGGGACGGAGTTCCGTCTCGACGTCCTCGTCGGCCTCCTCCTCGGTCTCGTCTTCGACTTCGGCCTCGGTCTCCTCTGAGACCTCGAGTCCGCCCACGTCGGCCTTGATACGGGCCGCGAGCGCGTTGCCGACGCCGTCGACGTCTGCGAGTTCCGACTGGCTGGCCGCCTTCACGTCGGCGACGCTCTCGTAGCCGGCCTCGCGCAGCGCGTCGGCCTTCGAGGGGCCGACGCCGCTGATGTCTTCGAGCGACTCGATCTCGGCTTCGTTCTCGGCGTCTTCTTCGGACATCTCAGGCACCTCCGGTCTGCGGTTTCTGCGTGATGTAGACGCCGTCCTGGAAGACGCGCGTGTCCTTGTCCGTCACGCGAGTGAGCTGTTCGATGTCGGCGGCGGTCTGCCCGACGTCCTCTTTCGAGGGGCCCGTCAGGGTGACCACTTCGCCGTCGACCTGTACCTCCGTGTCTCCGCGGATCGGCGTCCGTCGCGAGGACTTCTCTCCGAGGAAGTTCTCGATGACGACTTCGTCGCCCTCGACGTCGACCTGCATCGGGAAGTGAGCGTAGTAGACTTCCATCTCGTACGTCCAGCCTTCGGTGACCCCGTGGAGCATGTTCGACACGTGGCTCTCGAAGGTCCCGACGGTGGCGTTCGTCTTGGCGTCCTCCTCCTCGGCGGCGATGACGATCTGCTCGTCCTCGACGCTCACGCTGACGGAGGGGTACCACAGCGTCCGGGTGACGCTGCCGTTCGGCCCCTCGACCGTCAGATCGAGGTTGGACACCTCGGCGGAGACCTCGTCCGGAATTTCGATTTCTACTCTGGTCATAGTATCAGTACACGTAGGCGATTACTTGGCCACCGATGCCCTGTTCGCGGGCCTCGTAGTGGCTCATGACGCCGTGGCTCGTCGTGACGATGAGCGTCCCGTAGTCGCGGGCGGGGAGGTATCGCTTCTCCCACTTCTCGAACTCGTCTGCGCCCGCCGAGTAGCGGGGCTTGACGGCACCACATTCGTTGATTGCGCCGCTCAGTTCGACCTCGAAGCGTCCGGCCTTGCCGTCGTCGACGAACTCGAAGCCGTCGATGTACCCGCGGTCGTAGAAGACCTCGAGGACGGAGCCGATGACGTTGGAGGCGGGCTGTATCTCGTGGGACAGGTGCCCGACGCTCTCGGCGTTGTCGACGCCGGCGAGCGCGTTGGCGAGTGGATCGTTTCCTGCCATAGTTATCGGTACTTCTTGAATCCCATCTCGCGGGCGACCTCGCGGAAGCACTGTCGGCACAGGTAGATCTCGTACTTACCGACGAGACCCTGATTGCGGCCGCAGCGTCGGCACTCGTGGCTCTGGCCCGTGCGCCGGCTCGCGTGCTCGCCCGTCTGTTCTGTCTCTGATTCGCTCATGAGTCTGTGGCCTCCACGTCGACGTCGAAGGCGTCCTCGACGAAGACGATCGCGTCCTCGGGCGTCAGTCGGTGTCGGTTCGGGATCGACTGGGACGCCTTGTTGCGCTTTTTCACCCGGTATCCGGGGCGGACGAGGTTGACCGTCACGTCCAGCCCGTAGATCCCGATCTGCGGGTCGTACTCCTGAGAGGGGAAGTCGGTGTGCTCTTCGACACCGAAGCTGAAGTTCCCCGTCTCGTCGAACTGCCGCTCTTTGAGGTCGGCGATCGGCAGCGACTTCTCTAAGAAGGCCTCCGCCTCCTCGCCGCGAAGAGTGACCTTCGCGCCGACGGGGTCGCCGACGCGGGACCCGAACTGGGTCGCCGCGCGGGTCGCCTGCGTGCGGACGGCTTCCTGGCCGGCGATCTCCTCGAGGATCTCCTCGGCGTTCGCGAGCTCGCGACCGCCCTCGCCGACGCCCATGTGGACGACGACCTTCTCGATCTGCGGTTCGCGCATCTCGTGGAACTCCGCCTCGCTCATTCGTCGTCACCTCCGTCGGTGGCGTCGGCCTCGTCGTCGGACGAGACGTCCGAATCGTCGGCGTCCTCGTCGTCGACGAACTGCTCGTCGATGACGACGACGTACTCCTCGATCGTCTCGAAGGCGTCCTCGCCGGTGTCGACGACGACGGTGTTGTCGCCGCTGCCGGCGGTCACGACGATCTCGTCGACCTCGCCGATCTCGCCCGAGTGCGAGCCGTCGACGGCGGTGACGAGTGCGCCCTCCTCGTAGGAGAAGTGCGCGACGATCTCTTTGGTCTCGTTGTCGACGACGAGCGAGTCCTTCGTGGCGTACTCGCTCGCGTCCTCGACGCGGAGGTTCGAGCCGTCGTGCAGCGTCAGCTGCGTGTCGCCGCCGCTGACGTCCTGCTTTCGGACGATCTTGCCGAGTCGGCCGTCTGCCGCGTCGGCGTCGATCGGCGTCAGCGCCAGGCGTCCGCCCTCCTCGGGGAAGACGCGGTAGTACTCTTCGCGCTCGGTGAACGCGAGGATGTCGAACATCCCCACCGGGCGCTGCTCGTCGGAGACGGCGTCGCCGTTGACGAGGACCGAGCCCTCGTTGAGGGCGTAGCGCGCCTCCTTCTTCGAGTCGACGTAACCGAGCACGTCCCGCAGGAGGATGAGCAGGGGAACCCCCGCCTCTCCGTGCGGACCCGCGCCGGCCTTGACCGTGAACGTGCCCGTCTTCCGCTCGACGGGCCAGGCGTTCGGGGCCGAAAGTCGCTTCTGGTGTCGGGTCATGCTTCGTCCTCCGTCGCTCGCAGCCGCGCCTCGCGGCGGTCGTCTTCCAGATCCAGTTCGGTCACGCGGAGGTTCGAGGCGTCGAGCGGACGAGGCACTTCCTCGCCGTCGGCCTTCTCGACCGTCACGTCTTCGACGTGAACGACCGTGTCCGTGAGGTCCACCTCGACGACTTCGGCCTCCGTGCCGGCGTAGTCGCCGCGGAGCACCTCGACGGTATCGCCCGCGTTGACGCGAACGTTCCGCTGTCCGTACTCCTCGCGGAGCTCGTCGGACAGCGTCGCGCGGACCTGGTTCTGCCGCTCGTGCAGGGGCGCGTTCTGCGTCTGCGTTCGCTGTTTGCGTGGTTGTTCAGTCATTGATTCAAACGATCATCGTCGCCGTCGAGGCGATGCTCCCGAAGCGCTCGGCCACTTCGCGCGCGATGGGACCCTTGATCTCGGTCCCGCGAGGCTCGTCCATCTCGTCGATGATGACGGCGGCGTTGTCCTCGAACTTCACGCGCGTCCCGTCCGGCCGGCGGATCGGCTTCCGCTGGCGGACGACGACGGCCTGCAGCACCTGGCGGCGCATCTCCGGCGTCCCTTTGGTCACCGAAACGGTGACCTGGTCGCCGATGCCCGCCTTGGGGTGTCGGTTCTTGGTTCCTGAGGAACCCTTCACGCTGATGACCTTCAGCTGGCGCGCGCCAGTGTTGTCGGCGCACGTGATGAGCGAGCCCCGTTCGAGGCCTTTCGTGACGTCGGCTTTCAGCGCCTCCATCACTCGGCACCTCCGAGGGTCTCGACCACGACGTGGGCCTTGGTCTTCGACAGCGGTCGGGTCTCTGCGATACGCACCGTGTCGCCTTCCTCGAGGTCCACGCACGGGGGTGCGTGGGCCGGAATGCGACTACGCCGCTTCATGTAGCGGTCGTACTTGGGAACGTGAACGTCGTATTCACGCTCCACGATGACGGTTTTCTCCATGTCGGTGGAGGCGACCGTTCCTTCGAGCGTCTGTCCGCGCACGGAAAGCGTTCCGTGGAAGGGACAGTTCTCGTCGGAGCAGGTCTCCTCCGGTTCTTCTACGTTCAGTCCTATCGCCATAATGTGTCACCTGCCTTCTCGGTCCGCAAGGCGGGTCGTGAGAGCAGACGTGTGCCATCCACCGTAACGTAGGCCACGCCCTCGCAATTCTCGGCGTTCCGCCGAGAAGCGGCTGCGGCGTCCGCAGCGCGCCGACCAGACTGACCGGCCTCGAATCCGCCGGCAGTTTCCGATCGAAGTTTGGACGCGGTCCCCGACGCCTTCGCGGCGTCGGCGGCTTCATCTGTGCGTCCGGGCCTCTCGTCCCGGCTGGGGAGCGCGAACTCGAACGTCGTGCCCCCCTTCGGCACCTGTTTCACCCGAGCGCGACGCGTCTCGGTCGCGTCGTCGGCATCGCCGCCGACGGCAGTCGCGGTCGCGTCGCTCTCGACGGCGACCGCGTCCGCGTCGCTTCCGCTGACGTCGACGTGCAGCGTCCGCATCGTCTCGACGACGACGCGACCCTCGATCCCGACGAGGTCGGGGTTGGGCGCGTCGACGACGGCCACGCGGAGGCCGTTGAGTTCGTGTCGCGTCAGCGTCTCGGGTGTCAGTGCCATTGGTCTATTCGAGGTCGCCTTCTTCGGCCTGGATCGTCTTGATCCGCGCGATCGTCCGCTTGAGTTCGCCGACGCGACCCGGGTTCTCCGGGGCGCCGCCGGCGGCCTGCACGGCCTTCGTGTTGAGCAGTTCGGTCTCGAGCTCTTCGAGCTCGGCCTCGCGCTCTGCGGCCGTCATATCGCGGATCTCTTCGGGGTAGAGGATCGCCATTATTCGTCGTCCTCCGTTTCGTCCTCGGAGTCGTCGGCGTCAGCCGACTCCTCGTCGGCCTCTTCCATCTCGTCGAGGAGCTCCTCGGCTTCCGCCTCGACCTCCTCGTCGAGTTCGTCGAGTTCCTCCTCGACGTCGGCCTCGTCGGCCTCTTCGGCGTCGCCCGTCTCGACGGGCTCCTCCTCGGTCTCGTCGATGACTTCCTCGACAACCTCCTCGTCGATGACCTCCTCGGGGGCCTCGTCGGGGACCTCGACGTCCTCGTCGGCCTCGCCGACGTCGGGGACCTCCTCGGGCTCCTCTTCGAGGAGCGATTCGACGCCCTCGCTCTCTGCGACCTGCTCGACGGGTTCGACGTCGACGTCCTCGTGGATCTCGAAGTCGTCGGGCAGCTCGGCGCCCGGCGGGATGATCTTCACGGTCACGCCGATCGTGCCGAGCTTCATCACGGCGACGCCCTGGCCCTCGTCGACGATCTCCTGGGCGGGTTCGCCGTTGTGCTTGATGTAGCCGCGGTTGAACTTCTCGACGCGCGAGCGCGCACCCGTGACCTTCCCGCTCAGGACGATCTCGGCGCCGAGTGCGCCGGACTCCATGATGCGGTCGATCGTGGTGTGGCCCGCCTTGCGGAAGTACCAGCCGCGCTCGAGTGCGTTGGCCAGTCGGTCCGCGACGATGCGGGCGTTCAGGTCGGGCTCGTCGACCTCCTGAACGTCGATCTGGGGGTCGTCGAGGTTGAACCGCTCTTCGAGTTCGCGGGTGACCTTGCGGATGTTCTTTCCGCCCTTGCCGATGACCATCCCGGGCTTTTCGGCCTTCAGGACGATCTGGGTCCCCATCGGCGTCTTCGCGACGTCCATCCCGCCGTAGCCGGCGCGACCGAGTTCGTCGGCGAAGAACTCGTCGATCTGGGAGCGCTGCAGCCCGTCTTCGATGAACTGGTGTTCGTCGGCCATTAGGCTTCGACCTCCTCGGGTTCTTCGACGATGAGTTCGACGTCACAGACCGGCGTGTTCCACGGGTCGGCGCTACCGAACGCGCGGGGTTTGCGGCCCTGTCGTTCGCCGACCTTGTGGGCGGCGACGTGTTTGATCGTCATCTCCGCGGCGTCGAACCCCTGTTCGTCGGCGTTCGACGAGACGTTCTCGAGGAGTTCGAGGAACGCCTTCGAGGCCTTCTCGGGGTAGCGGCCCGCGTCCCAGCCGTCGATGTCGGAGCGGTGCCCGACGCCGGTGTTGTGCTGTCGGAACGGGACGGACTGCTTCTCGTCGATGACGTCCTGGAGGTACTCCTCCGCGTCGCCGACGGTCTTCCCCTTGATCTCACGGGAGATGGCCTTGCTGTGCTTCAGGCTGATGGGCCGATCGCGGAGCATCCCCTTGGCGGTGGTCTCCGGGTCGGCCTCGACGCTGTAGTTGATACCCATGGTTTATTTGAGCGGCACGAACTTCGAGGACCGGGTCGCGCCGATGCCGGCCTGACCGTGTTCGACCGACGTTCGGGTCAGCTGGAACTCGCCCAGGTAGTGCCCGATCATCTCGGGCTCGACGCGGACGCGCTCGAAGGACTGCCCCGTGTACACCTCGAACGTCTTCTCGACGAATTCGGGGAGGACGGGCATGTCCCGAAGGTGGGTCCGGATCGGATCGTTGGCCGTCTCCTGGACGCCGGCCTCGCGGGCCTCCTCCAGCAGTTTCTCCTGTTGGACCGAGAGTCCTCGTTCGATGGTTCGCCGCTGTCGAGCGGGGAGCAGTTCTGCGACCTCGTCGAGCGACATCTCCTGCAGCTCGTCGAGCGTGTGACCGCGGTAGGTGAACTCACCCTCGCGGCCGGTGCGGTATTCCGAACTCATTAGTTATCCTTGCCTCCTTTGCCACCGCGACCGGTGCGCTTCGAGGCGATGTCGCCGACCTTCCGTCCCGGCGGGGCGTCCCGCGAGACGGACTTCGGCTGACCGGGGTGCTGGCGGCCGCCGCCACCGAACGGGTGGTCGACGGCGTTCATCGCGACACCGCGGACGCGCGGCCACTTGATGCCGCGCGCTTTCATCTTGTGGTGCTTCTTGCCGGCCTTCACGAACGGCTTCTCCGTCCGACCGCCGCCGGCGACGACGCCGACGGTGGCGCGGCACTGCGGGTTCAGCCGCTTGACCTCCCCGGAGGGGAGCTTCACGACCGCGACGCGGCGGTCGTGGGTCATCAGCTGTGCGCTCGTCCCGGAGGCCCGTGCGAACTTCCCGCCGTCGCCGGGCTGACTCTCGACGTTACAGACGGGAACTCCCTCGGGGATCTCCGAGAGCGGGAGCGTGTTACCGGGTTTGATCTCCGCGCTGACGCCGACCTGGATCGTGTCGCCGACGGCGACGCCCTCGGGCGCGAGGACGAGCCGCTGATCGCCGTCCTCGAACTCGACGGCGACGACCGGGGCGCTGCGGGCGGGGTCGTGCTCGATGTCGACGACCGTCCCGGAGATCGTGTCGCTCGATTCGTCCTTCTTGTGCGAGAGTTCGGCCTTGTAGCGGTGCGACGGCGCCCGGAACGTGGACGTGCCGCGCCCGCGACGCTGGCCCTGAATTCGTCGTCCCATGTTCAGAACACCCCGATTCGCGAGGCGACTTCCTGCGCGTCGTCGTCCTCGTGGAGTCGGACGGTCGCCTTCTTCTCGCCTCGTGGCGTTATCTGCGTGTTCACGTTCACGACGGACACTTCATAGCGCGATTCGACCTCGTCTTCGATCTCCGCCTTCGTGGCGTCGAGGTCGACGATGAACTGGAGCTTGTTGTCGAAGTCCATCTCGTCCATCGCCTTCTCGGTGACGAGGGGGTGCTCGATGAGCGAACTCATCGGTCCGCCACCTCCTCGACCGCGCTCTCGGTGAACAGCGTGAGCCGACCGGCCTGCGTGCCGGGCGCGAGGTCCTCGGCGCTCACGTTGGCCGCGGTGACCACGTCGGCGCCGGGGAGGTTCCGCGCCGCCTTCGAGGGCTCCTCGCTCGTGACGAAGAGGATCGACTTCGGACGCGTGTACTTCCGTCCGCGGGTCTTCCCGCGGCCGGCCTTCACCTTCTTGTTCTCGTCGGAGTGCTCGACGTCGGCGTGGACGCCGAGCGATTCGAGCAGGTCGACGACCTCGCGGGTCTTGATCAGATCCTCGAAGTCGTCGGAGACGACGAGCGGGAGTTCGACGTCGTCGTCGAACCGGTGACCGCGCTCGCGGGCGAGCTCTTCGTCCGTCGTGGCGGCGATCGCCGAGCGGACGGCGAGCTTTCGCTCCTTGTCGTTGATCTCCTTGCCCTGGTCCTTCTCCGCCTTCGGCGGGTGCGCCTTCCGGCCCTTGACGGCGTGAGGGACGCGTCGGGCGCGCCCGTTCTCGCGGGGGACGTGCGCCATCCCGCGGCCGCTGCCGAACGACTCGGCCGGAGTTCGCAGCCCCGCGTAGGGGTCGGCACCGTACGCCTGTTTCCGGTTGGCCTGCGCGGCGACTACGGCTCGCTCGATGAGGTCTGGACGGTACGGGGTCTGAAAGACCTCCGGGAGGTCGAGCGTGCCGGCGTCGTCGCCGTTCAGGTCGCGAATTGTTGCCTTCATGTTCTAGCCCTGGTTCGATTCCGTCGACACGTAGCGCACCTCGGGGTCGAGACGCGGCTGGTCGCCGGGGCGGACGGCGGGACGGAACCGCAGGAGGCGCTTGTCCGGGCCCGGCAGGGAGCCCTTGACGAGCGCGTACGGTCCGTCGACCTCGCCGTAGCCGACGAAGCCGCCGTCGACGGTCGGTTCTGAACCCTCACCGATGTCGATGAGGCGCTTGTTCAGTTCGGTTCGCTGGTGGTAGCCCGTCTGTCCCTGCTGGGGGACGGTCGAGCGCACGCGGGAGGGGTTCCACGGACCGAGGTTGCCGATCCGGCGCCGCCATCCCTGGCGGGCGTGTTTGCCCTTCCGCTTCTGGACGCCCCACCGCTTGACGGGGCCCTGCGTCCCCTTCCCCTTCGTGACGCCCGCGACGTCGAGGTACTCGCCGGCGCGGAAGACGTCGGAGAGTTCGTGCTCGCCGCCCTCTCCGACGAGGTCGAGCGCGAAGTCGACGCGCTCGTCGACGGATCCGCCGCCGACGCGCGTCTCCATCACGTCGGGCTTCTTCTTGGGGACGTTCTGCATCTCGCTCGGAACGGTGTGGGTGATGAGGCGCACGTCGTCGACGTCGCCGGCCTCGACCGCGGCTCGGAGGTCGTCGGCGTCGTCGTCGAAGGTGTCCTCGTTCGGGAGGTCGAGCGTGCGGTCGAGGTTCTCCTCGAACTCGCTTCCCCACACCTCGGTGAGCGGCTTTGCTCCGTACGGCGTGTCTTCGTAGGCTCGAAGGGCGACGGCGCGCATCGGCGGCGTCTCGACGACGGTCACGGGCACGGCCTCCTCCATCCCTTCGCGGGGGAGTTGGACTCGTCGTTGACCATCATCACCTGGGTCATTCCGGCCTTGTAGCCGGCGAAACCCTGGATTCCCGGGGACCCGTCGTCGTCGGGCCACGACCGGATGCGTGGGACCTCCTTGGCCGCACGCTTACGCGGGCTGAAGCCCATCGAACCTTTTCGTGGTCTGCTTGGTTGTGGCATGTGTTCACTCCGTGAGTGTCAGGGGCGAGAGGGAGGCGAACATCGCTTCCTCGGTTCGCACCACCTCGCTGCCCTGTCGCGGAATCGTATTCAGCCAGAGATCGAACCCCGGACCGTCTGCGGGTTCGACCGCATCCTCGACGTCGACGCCGAGGATGGCCGGAAGCCCACGACCGGGCGACCCGAACGCGACTGTCGCGCCCTCGCGCTCGATACGCGAGGCGAGCTGCGGCAGCCACGAGGTGGTCAGCGCTTCGCCGTGGCGGGACGTCGCGATCGCGACGCCCGCGTCGGCGCGGCCGAGTGCTTCCTCGAGGTCCGTGCGGGACACGTCGAAGCCCGGAACGGGCTCGTCGACGATCCGCGCACGGACCGGTTCTCGCGAAGAGATCCTGATGGCGACGCGCGTCCCCTCCTCCACCTCCATCGACGGAGGTGCGAGCAGCGAGACCGGGTGTTGCAGTTCGCAATTGACCCGAACGCGGCCGTCAGGTCCGACCTCGGTCACGATTCCCTGTGTTAACGACCCCGAACCGTCTGATTCGGAGCCGGTCATAGACGGGACGCGGAGGGGCGGGAGGACGCCGACGTACTCGAGTTCGTCGCGTCGCCCCCACAGTTCCTTTCGGAGGTGTGGGGGCGTGGCGGCGTACCGCAGCACCGTCGCGACGAACTCGCCCCCCCAGCGTCGCTCGCCTTCCCGGTCGGGGAAGACGACGAGCCGATCCGCCCGGAACACCGTCGCCGCGCGGGCGACGTAGCCGAGTTTGCGAGTTGCCTCGCGTTTGTCCTCGGCCTCCCGGACGAGAGAGGACGGCACGAGTACGGTCAGCGTCATACCGGTCCCTTCAGCGTCACGTCTAGACTGTACTTCCGATACCGGAGCGGACCCTAAAAGAGTAGCGAAAGCTAGCGGGGGCTGTGAGCCGTTCACACGGCCGTCCGCGGCGGTTTCGTGGTCCGCCGACCCGTGGTAGATTGCCCCACGCCATCCGGCGGTTTTTCTCCCGGATTCGCAAGTCTTATTTACGAATCCCGTCTTCTCAGAAATGCAGACGCAGACCACACACGCGCTGGTAGTGTAGTGGTATCACGTGACCTTGCCATGGTCACAACCTGGGTTCAAATCCCAGCCAGCGCATCACGCACCCACCTTTTTCCGCCTCGGGTTCGCTTCGCGAACCACTCGGCGCAAAAACCTGGAGGGAAAAAGAGCCGCGAGGCTCGCTCTGCTCGCCTCGCGGTACTACTTCTGGAATCCACTACAGAATGTGAACCCGATGAGGAACAGGGGAGTCATCGAGGACTACTTCGAGGTGTTCTGATTCTCCGTATCTTTATCCGATTGCCCGAAAAAGCAACTCGAAATGACGCTTCGTGAGGAGTTATCTGAATACACGGAACGCTCTGCGGGCCTTATCGAGAACTCTCCACAGATGGACGAGGAAAACACCAAGCGGAAGATTATCGAGCCGCTGATCGAACTCCTCGAATGGGACGTTCTCTCGTCAGACGTCGAACTGGAGTATTCCGTCCAAATGGGGTCGGGGACGAAGAAGGTGGATTACGCGCTCAAGCGGGAAGGAACGCCCGTTGTGTTCGTCGAAGCGAAAGGGTGTGACACGCCGCTTGATCAAAGCCACGAGAATCAACTGAAAAGCTATATGCGGCAAGTCGGCGTCGATTGGGGACTTCTCTCTAACGGACGCACGTTCGAGATCTACCGAAGAGATCTATCCAGCAACAGGCCGAAGGAAATCTCTCTCGCGGAGTTTTCCATCGACAACGTGCCGGACAACGAACATCCTCTCAAAGCACTCTCACGGGAATCTATCGACTCCGGAGAGTCCCAACAGATCGCAGAGAAGATCGAAGCAGTACAGAATGCGGTTGCTTCCCTCCGAAGTAACAAGGAAGATCTCGCAGAGGACGTAACGGGCGTAGTTACGGAAACTTCCGGGAACGCGGTGTCACAGCAGGTCGAGAACGAAGCGAAGGGGTTCATCGATGATTTGATTGAGACGCTGGAAGAACAGGCCCACCGGACAGCCGTTATCCAAGAACTTTCGACTGGTGCCGGCAAACCAGAAGACGGAGAGTACGTGATTCGACTTATTCGAGATGGTGGAGAAGTATATCGGGTATCTGAGGATTTACAGTCCGAAGCGATGGGATCACTCGTCGAGTACCTCATCCAGCAGGAAGGGCTTATGGACGAGATCGAAATTCCGTATGTCCCGGGTACGGGACGGGGGAGTCGTGCCCTTCTGAACAATAAACCCGAGCATCCGAATGGTTCCCAGATGCGAGGGCAACAGCAGGTGTCGGGAGGGTACTATTTGCTCACGAACTTGAGCTCCGGTGACAAGAAGCGGTACGTATCGGAGCTTCCGGCGAAAGTGGGTCTAGAATGCGAGTTCGCCGGTGGTTGGTGATTTCGAACGCGTCTCGAAAAACTGGATCAAAAAGAGCGTGAGGCTCGCTACCGTCGCCGGCGCGGAGCGCCGGCTTCCAGCGGGACCTTCGGTCCCGCCCGGCTCGCCTCGCGGTACTACTTCTGGAATTGTTGTCCAGTCAGCAAACGTTGCTCTGTATTGTCCCCGCGCCGAACGCTCACAGCGCCCCCACCACGAAGAAGATCACGAGCGGAACGCCGACGGCGACGGCGGCAGCCCCGCGAGAGATATCCGCGTCTTCACTGAGACCGGCGGAGAGAATCGACCATTGCCAGCCGAGCGTGAGTAGCGAGACGACGAGCAGCACGGGCTCGACCGAGGCCAGCGCGGTCTCCAGAACCGTGACGGCGCGTTCCGGGTCCGTGATCGTGAGGTCCCGGAGGACGTACCAGAGCCCGGCGAGGCCGGCGACGACCCGCAGGAACTCGGGGAGCGCCGCCCAGCCGGCGAGTGCGGCCGTTCCGGCGAAGGAAGGATCACCGGCCGCCAGCCGTCCGCCGGCGAACAGGACGAGGGTCCCGACGATCCACAGGACGAACGGGCCGACGAGGCCGATCCAGAGGTAGTCGTCGACGGCCTCGCGGATCAACTGCCCCGCGTCGCGTTCGACCGTCGCCGGCTCGTCGCAGTTCTCGCCGAACGGCGAGTCGGGGTCGTCCTCGTACTGCTCACAGATGGTCTCGGGCGGGCGGTCCGGGTTGTCCATCGTGACCGTGGCGTCGACCGCACCCGCGAGCATCGAGCCAACGAGGAGCAGGGCGGCGGTGAGGGCGACCGCGAACAACACGACCAGCGCCGCGGCGACCGGCAGGGTCTCCGACGGCGGCCGCTCCTCGAAGAACCGGGTCGGCGACAGGGCGAGCTGTCGGAGGGGGCGAACGAGGGGGACCATATCGGTTGAACGCTAGCCCGGATACGGAATAAATGTCTTTCCGCCGCGGCCTGTGGTTCGCACCGGTGGGGTTCCCGAGAGAGCTACGTTTTAGTACCGAACCGTGAAAACGTCAACGCGTATGAACGGAAACCGCTTCGCCGTCGCCCTCTTCGGCCTCCTCGTCGCCGTCGTCATCGGCTTCCTCGCCTACCAGTTCATCGCCCCGCTGACCGTCTCGGTGTTCCTGTACTACTCGACCCGGCGGTACCACCAGGCGCTCAAGCGCTTCCACCTCCCCGCGAACGTGCGCGCAGTCATCGTGATGTCGTCGCTCGCGGTTCCGCTGATACTGCTCGTGAGTTACGCCACGGTCCTCCTCATCATCGAGGCGCGGCAGTTCATCGAGGACTACGCCCTGATCGACGTCGCCAACGAGAACCTCGAGTGGTTCGGCGGGATCAACGAGATCCCCGAGTTCACCGTGCAGGGGCTCTACGACGCGTACCAGTCGGGCGATCTGGCACCCTTCATCGACTTTGCGACCCAGCACGCGGAGTTCCTGACCACGCTGGTCTCGGGGTTCTTCCTGAACATGTTTATTGTCGTGATCGTCACCTACTACCTGCTGGTCGACGGCGACAGGATCAGAGCGTGGCTCAACGAGTTCGGCGAGGACGCCATCGTGCGGGA
The DNA here is from genome assembly GCF_004799685.1 of Halobellus limi. Lineage (NCBI taxonomy): Archaea > Methanobacteriati > Methanobacteriota > Halobacteria > Halobacteriales > Haloferacaceae > Halobellus > Halobellus limi. The sequence continues at coordinate 608,656 of NZ_CP031311.1, read as the reverse complement.
GTACCTCGACGCCGTCGACGAGGAACTGGAGGCGGTCCTGTTCGGGAACCTCCTGAACGTGCTGGCCGTCTCGCTGATCGCCATCGGCTCGTTCAGCGTCTACAACACGTTCGTCCCCGCCGCCGCCGAGGTTCCGTACCCCGCCCTCGCCGGCGCGCTCACCGGCATCGCGAGCCTGATCCCCGTCGTCGGGATGAAGATCGTCTACGTCCCGTTGACGCTCGTCACCGCGGTTCCGATCGTCCTCGGCGGCGACCCCGCGAACCTGGCGTACGTCGGGGCCTTCTTCGTCGTCGCCGTCGTCGTCGTCGACACGATCCCCGACCTGGTGCTCCGCCCGCTGCTGTCCGGCAAGCGAACGCACGTCGGCCTGTTGATGCTCGCCTACACGCTGGGGCCGGTGGTGCTCGGCTTCTACGGCCTCTTCTTCGCGCCGATCGTCCTCGTCGTCGGGTTGACGTTCGCGGACACGGCGCTCCCGCCGCTTCTCGACCCGGAGAACGAGGTGGGCGCCTCGGAGAGCGCGACGGGCGAACGGGAAACCGAGACGGCCCCAACGGACGAAGGCGGAACGCCGGAAGCCGGCGACGAAGTCGGTGAACCTCTCTGACGACGCCGTCGGATAGTTTCTTTTCTAATTCCCAACAGATAGGAAGCGCACGCGGGGAATTAGCCCGACGGGCGCGTGGGTTCACGCGGTGAGAGACAATGCCAATCGAAGACCTAGCCCGCAGCGACGTCGTAACGGCCGATCGCGACACGTCGGTCGCCGCGCTCGCGACCGCGATGCGAGACGAGGAAGTCGGGAGCATCGTGATCACTGACGGCGAAACGCCGGTCGGGATCGTCACCGACCGGGACCTCGCGGTGCGCGTCCTGGGGGCCGGCGCGGATCCCGAAACGCAGACGGCCGCGGACGTGATGAGCGGAGACCTGTGTCTCGTCGACCGCGATGCCGGGTTCTACGAGGCGGCCGAACTGATGAGCGAACACGGTGTCCGACGCCTGCCCGTCCGGGACGGCGATTCGCTGGTCGGAATCATCACCGCCGACGACCTGACCGAATTGCTCGCAGACGAAGAGCAGAAACTCGCGGAGATCATCCGGGCCCAGCGGCCGGCGTACTGACCCGGATCCCCCGGCGGTCCGCCACCTCCCGTGGCGGACTACTCGGCTCCGAGCAAGCGTTTTGCGCCCCGGCGTCGAATCGGTTCGTATGACAGTCGTCGCACTACTGAGCGTCGCGCCCGTGATCGAGGGGAGTATGTCCGAAGAGGTCGCCAAGGCGGTCGACGCGTTGGAGGGGTTCGACGTGGCGTACGAGACGAACCCGATGGGGACCGTGATCGAGGCCGACGACGTCGGGACGCTCTTCTCGGCCGCCGAAGCCGCCCACCGGGCCGTCGACGCCGACCGAGTGAGCACGGTGTTGAAGATCGACGACAAGCGGGCGAGCGACGCACGCGCGAGCGAGAAAGTCGAGGCGGTCGAGACCCACCTCGGGCGGTCCGCGCGGGGCGACGGCGAGTGAGACCAGCGATGATCAGCCAGCAGCCCTGATTCCGGCCCAGGCGGGGGTCACTCCCGCCGGAGGGCGAGAAGCGCCGCCCCGGCGAGCGCGACGAGCGAGGCGAGGACGCCGAACCCGGGCGTCGTCGTCCGCGTCTGCACCGTCGGGATCTCAGTCGTCGTCGCGATCGGCGTCTCGGTCGTCGTGGTGGTCGTCGCAGTCGTGGTCGCCGTCGTCGTTGTCGTCGTCTCGGCGGGCGTGTCGGTCGTCGCCGTCTCGATCACCGGCTGAACCGTCCCGTCGACGCTCAGTTCGGAGGCGGGGCCGATGTCGTCGACGTTGATCGTGTACGCGTCGCCGGGGGTCGTGTCGTTGAACGACAGCGTCACGAGGAACTGCCCGTCGGCGTCGACGGTCGTCGTCGCGGTCTTCAGGAACGCCGGGCGGACGCCGTCGGCGCTCCGAACGCGGACGTTCACTTCCGTCCCGGGCGCGACCGTCGCCTCGCCGAAGATCTCCTGACCGCTCACCTCGGTGACGTTGAACGGCTCGTTCATGTCGAACTCGGGTTCGGTCAGCGAGTGCGTGGTCTCGACGACCTCGTCCTCGCCGTCGGCCGTCAGATCGAGGTCGTTCTCGTCCTCGCCGAAGACGGTGAAGGTGGCTCGGAGGCTGTCGTCGGCGTCGACGGTTCCGGTCTCGTCCTCGTCGGGGTCGATCGCGCCGTCTCCGTCCTCGTCGCGGACGCCTTCGAGTTCGTCCTCGCCGGTCTGGGCGACCACGTAGTAGGTGTCGTTCGCCGAATCGGCGACGACCTCCGCGTTGGAGCTATCGAAGTCGAGCAGGAGGGGATCGCGGTTCGGGCCCGGATCCTGCTGTGCGACGGTGAACCGGGCGGCCGGCTCGTCCTCGCTGCCGTTCGCGAACTCGAAGAACTCGTCGGTGACGGTGTCCTCGCCGCGGGCGTCGAGCGCGCCTTCGAGTCCCGAGGCCTCGATCTCGTAGACGACGGTGTCGCCGACGGCGATGTCGGAGTCTTGCGTCACCCACTCCTCGTCGATGCCCTCGCGGAAGTCGGCGCCGGTGTCGAGGTCGCCGTAGCGGCTCCGCGGCGCAGTCCAGGTGCGGAGCGCGGTCGTCGAACGCTCTTCGAGCGAGAGCAGTTGGACGTCGGTCTCGCGACCCTCGGTCTCGACTGACATCGGGTACGCCTCGGCGTCGAGGAGGTCCGAGACGCCGATGCTCACCTCGCCGTCGACGACCTCGGCCTCGTCGTCGACGCTGAACAGGTCGTTCGAGCCGTCGAACGATCCGGTTTCGACGTTCGACGCCTCGTAGCTGTTGAAGTACACGGTCACCTCGCCGTCGGCGTCGTCATCGTCCTCGCGGACCGTCACGCTCGCCTGGTAGCCGGCCTCGTCGTCGCCGACGGTCAGCGTCGCCTCGCGGGTGTTCCGCAGTTCGATGGGAATCGCAACCACGTCACCGCGGGCTTCGGTGATGACGTCGTTCGGGAGCAGCGCTTCCGTGTCTCCGGCCTCGCGGACGGTGATCGTCTCCGATTCGACGGAGACGCCCGACGCCGTGTCGGTCGCGCGGACCGTGTACTCGCCGGTTTCGAGCTGGAGGGATTCGACGTCGTAACTGAAGTCGCGGTCGCCCTGACCGGAGAGGTCGACGAACCTGTCGTCGACGACGTCGTCGTTATCGTCGAGGAGTTCGAGTTGGATCTCGCGACCGGACGAGCGTGCCTCAACGGTTCCCTCAATATTTTGCAGTGTTGTGACGTTTCGGTCGTCGATGTCGAGCGAGAGATCGAGATTAAGTACTCTGATTGTGGCAGGTCCTTCGGTTCCGATCTCGGCCTCGTAGTCGCCGATATTCTCGCCTTCCGTATCGAAGAGGAAGACGCGGCTGTTGGTTCCGGTCGATCCCTCGAAGAAGTAGTTGTCCGTGTCGTCGTCGGTTCCCTGAAGAGTGACGTCCGTGTTCGAGGAGTCTGCGACGATCGAGACGACCGATCCGCGGTAGGCGGTGACGTCATCGTCCGCTCTCACGGTTGTCGGCGCGAATGTGACGTCCTTATCTCCGGGATTATCGAGAGCGTTTCCATCGGAATCGACGATTCCGTCTTCGAGTCGCAGCGTCAGTCCCTGACTGTACGTATCGTTGAGTTCGATAGTCACCCGACCTTGCGCTTCGGAGACATCCTCAACGATATCGCCCGTCACTTCCACCTCTTCGTCGGTGTAGAGACCGTAATTGTTCTTGAAGCTCTCGTTGTCGATATCCTCGGAGAACGCCACTTCGATTTCAGCGGATCCAGGAGAGGGGACGTACTGAGTGGCGCTGAGGAACTCGGGATCACCGGGCTGGCCGCCCTGGTAGTTGACCGTGAGAGTCTCACTCGTCGAAGCGGACCGTCCCTGCGTGTCGCTCGCTTCAATATCGAGCGTGTACTGTTCTTCTTCCTGCCCCTCGGGTACCGGGGGACTGGTCAGATTCACCGACCCGCTGAGATAGATAGTCTCCGTCGGCGGCGCGTTCGCGACGAGTGAGAGGGAGTTGTCTGACTGCTCGACAGAGTCGTTCAGCACGTTCCCGTCGGCGTCTTCGAGTGCGAAGTTCGTCTCTTCGACTGTGAATTCACCCGGCACCGAGAGCGATACTTCCGTGTCGTCGCTCGTGTTGACACCGGTGAACGAGTAGTTGAACGTGTGTTCGTTCTCGGTTTCCTCGGGGATGTCGTCAACTGGATCAAACTGTGAAACCGTCGTTACGCCGAAGTTCTGGACAGAAATCTCTTCGTTGAGGGACTGGGTATCCCCGTCGTCGTCTGTCCCGTTGAATTTGATATTGTATTGCTGATCAGAGTCGATCGAGGGACTCTCCAAGGTGAGGGAGCCATCAAGGTAGACTGTAGTCGTCGTGGAATTCACCTCGAACGACAACTCTCGGTCGGCCTCAGTTGAGATGGCGTCCAACTGGGCACCAGTCGAATTCTTGACAGTGATATCGTGATCGACGATCGGTGGGTATTCGCCCGGTATGGAGACTGTGAGGGTGGTGTTTCCACTCGTGTTTATACCGGAAAACGAATAGTTGAACGAATGTGTCGTCTCGGTCTCTTCGTAGACCGTATCAGGTGAAAATGACGATTCGGCTGAAACACCGTCGACGGCGGCGACCGACCCGGCGAACGTGACGCTGCCGGCGACGACCGACAGGACCACGAGCACCGCGATCGGAACGGCACCGATTCGGAACGTTGAGCGTGTCATAGTGGGGGGATTAGTGGGGTCCGGACCCACGTACCGTGGGCCCTAGCGGGGAGTCGTCGTCTGTCGACGCCGAGGGGCTGAAACGAGTGGAGGGCTACCGATCGCTTCGTCGGTGCTTCGATTGCCGGCCGGAACCCGCAACCGACCGTCCGATACCGTGAGTTGCAGCCCTCTCGAACGCACAGTCGACTGTCCATTGTTACTATCAGGATACTGTATGATAGGCTTTGTGTGGGACGCCGTGGCGGTGTGGGGTTCGGTTCCACGGCTCCTCGGAATCACCGGCGTTAGCCCGTCTACTGTTATAGAATTTGATAACTGGCGGCTTAGGTTTAATACTGGTAACTGAATATCCCGAAGTAGGCGTCCCACGACGAACTCGCGGTACCGGGCAGAAGCGAACCGGTGGGGAGGGGATACGAACCGCCCCGTGGTGGGATGGCATCCAAAATCCAAATATGAAACTCAAACAACTCTTCACGGACGATTCGGCCGTCTCGCCGGTCATCGGCGTGATTCTGATGGTCGCGATCACAGTCATCCTCGCGGCCGTTATCGGCACGTTCGTGCTCAACCTCGGGCAGGGAATCAACCAGAGCGCACCGCAGGCCAGTTTCGGCTTCGACTACAACGGAACGACGAACGTTACGGTCACACACCAGACTGGCGACTCGATTCCGGGTAATCAGCTGAACGTGACTGCGAGTGGTGGACTCACGTGGAATGAGGGCGCTTCCGATTACTGGACAGGTACCGTTGACGCTGGGACCTCAATCGAGAAGACACCTAACGAAGATTTCGAGGGAGAGACGATCCGCGTCGTCTGGTCCTCCCAGAACGGCGAAAACTCCGCGACGCTGAGCCAGTCCACCGCGCCGGGAGGATCATAAAATATGAGACTCAAAGAGTTTTTCACTGACGACGACGCCGTCTCGCCGGTCATCGGCGTGATCCTGATGGTCGCGATCACGGTCATCCTCGCGGCCGTCATCGGCACCTTCGTGCTCAACCTCGGCCAAGGGATCAACCAGAGCGCACCGCAGGCCAGCTTCGGATTCGACTACAACACATCCACCGATAACGTCACAGTCACGCACGAAACGGGAGATTCGGTTTCCGCAAGTCAGGTGAACGTGACCTCTGATGCCACGATAGACTACGGTAATTCGACGACCTTCGAGAGTCTCGGTGGCGACATCTCCGCAGGAGAGTCAGCCACCTACAATAGCACGGACGATTGGGACGGACAGACCGTTCGCGTCATCTGGAATTCCCAGAACGGCGAAAACTCCGCGACGCTGAGTCAGTCCACCGCACCGAGCGCCTAACCGGGCGAACGGATTTCGGATCCAATACGTTTCTTTTGCGTCGATAACTGTCGTTAGCGCGGCGTACCTACAGATCGACAGTCGCGTCAGAAAACGAAACTTCAGACCGTCGGCGAGCCTTCCGAGGTCCCGACGAGCCACGTGCCGTACGTGAGCAGTCCGGCGCCGATGACGAGCGCGTAGGTGAAGAGCTGTGTGGTGCCCGGGAAGATGCCCGGCAGGAGCAGCAGCGACCCGACGATCATCAGTCCGATCCCGGCGAGCACGCGAGTGCTATCGAACAGTCCCATACCCGTCACTACGGGCCGCGGAATATGGACTTTCCGCTTCTCGGCGTCAGGTCGGCGCGAGCGGTCGTGAAGCGATCGCCTGCGCTGTGGGAAGGGGCTTAAATCGCCAGCGTTCGAGAGAGCCTGTATGAACGCGGCGATCGTCACCGTGGGCAACGAACTCCTCGCGGGCGACATCGAGAACACGAACGCGACGTGGCTCTCGGAGCGACTCACCGAACGGGGCGTCGACGTCGCGCGGATCATCGTGATCCCCGACGACGAGGCCGTCGTCGCCGAGACCGTCCGCGAGTGGGGCGAGCGCTTCGACGCCGTCGTCGTCACCGGCGGGCTCGGCGGGACGCCCGACGACGTGACGATGCCGGCCGTCGCGGCCGGACTGGATCGAGAGCTGGTCGTCAACGCCGTGGCCGAGGCCGACGTTCAGGAGACGCTGGACCGCATCTTCGCGGAGAATCCCGACCTCGACTTCGAGTTGCGGGCGGAGTGGTACGCCTCGATGCCCGAGGGCGCGACGCCGATCCCGAACCCCGAGGGGCTCGCACCCGGCTGCGTCGTCGAGAACGTGTACGTCCTCCCCGGCATCCCCGAGGAGATGGAAGCGGTGTTCGACAACGTCGCCGGTGACTTCGGCGGGACCGTCGCGACGCGGACGCTGTACTCGCCCGAACCCGAGGGCGCACTCGCCGCACAACTCGGCGAGGTCGCCGACGAGTTCGGCGTCCGCGTCGGGAGCTATCCGAACCGGGCGGCCGACGAGACGCGGATTAAGCTCACCGGCGACGACGAGGCGGTCCTCGACGAGGCCGTCGCGTGGCTCCGCGAGAGCGCGGACCTCTCGCTCACCGGGGCAGGCGCCGAACCCGTCGGTGAGAGAGCAGCGGAGCCGGACGGCTGAGGGGTCTCGGCAGAAGTACGAACGCAGTCGAAACACCGCGTCGAGAACCGACCCATCGGGGGGCGGGTCCCGTCCGCGACGCGCGGAAACGGGTCAGCGAGCGTTGGGGAGGCTGGACCGATCGCTCGGCGTGATCGACGAGAGCGTCCCCCGGGACTGGATGATGTTGAACGCCGTGACGAGGTCCGAGCGCGAGATGAGCCCGACGACCTCGCCCGCGTCGTCGACGACCGGGAGCCGGCCGACGTCGTTCCGCTGCATCTCCTCGATGGCGGTCATCGCGTCCGCGTCCGGGGAGATGGTCGTGAGTTCGTTCGACATCACGTCGCCGACGCGGTAGGCGTCGCGTTCGACCTCCTTGACCGTCCGGGCGTCGTCGAGCGTCACCATCCCGACGAGCCGGCCGTTCTGCATCACCGGATAACCGGTGTGCCGTTCGGTGAACATCCGTTCGAGGAGTTCGGCGACGCTCGTGTTCTCGCTCACGACGTCGAGGTCCTCCCGCGGCGTCATCACGTCCTTGACCGTCACGTCCTGGAACGCCGCCTTCATCACCGTCTGCTGGGCCTCCGAGGAGGCGCCGATGTAGATGAAGAAGGCCAGCGCGATCAGGAAGAGGTTGGTGAACAGTCCGAAGATGGCCAGGAGGAAGGCGAACACCTTCCCGACCTCCGCGGCGATCTGGGTCGCTCGCGCGTGGGGACGCGTACGCGCGAGTAGTGCACGCAGGACCCGCCCGCCGTCCATCGGGAACCCCGGGAGCATGTTGAACACCGCGAGGACGACGTTCGTCAGCGCGAGGTAGCCGACGACGAACTTCACGGGATCGAGCGAGGTAGGGAGCACCAGAAAGACGAGATACGAGAGCACGCCGAGCGCGACGCTGACGATGGGGCCGGCGATGGCGATCCACAGCTCCTGCTTCCAGTCTTCGGGCATCTCGGCGAAGCTCGCGACGCCGCCGAAGAGCCACAGCGTGATCGAGTCGATCTCGTAGCCGAAGCGCATCGCCACCAGCGAGTGGCCGAACTCGTGGAGCAGCACGCAGACGAACAGCCCGATCGCCGCGGCCGCGCCCAGCACCCACTGCATCGAGCCCGTCGTGAGCGGCCCGGCGTCGATCGCCGACCCGAAGAGGTCGTTGACGACGACCGCGAGTTGGCCGACGTCGGCCCCGATGAGCCACGCGAACAGCGGCAGAACGATGAGAAACGTGAGATCGAGCTTGATCGGGATCCCGAAGGCGCTACCGATACGGATTCCTCGCATACCGTGGCGTAGTCGGGCACGGGACTTAAGTCCAGCCGCGGCGTCGCCGTCGGAGTTCCGCCCTCGACGTCGCCGCCGCGCGGCGCGACCGATCGGACCGCACGCTCGGAGACGAACCGCTGAAATACCTCCTCGACGTACCGCCGTGCGTGTCACAACAGGTCGGCCGCGTCGACACGCTCTTCCTCCACGAATCCGGCGACGACTTCCTGGTCGTCGTCGAGCGGGACGGCGAGCGCGTCTTCCGCGCGGTGCTCGAACTGAAGGAGACGGACGCCGGCCCCCGCCCCGCGAAGTTCCGGGTCAAGCGCGGGTCCTCCGAGGAGCCGCGCGACCCGAGCCAGTTCGTCGAACTCGCCCGCCGCGCCGCGCGGATCCGCATCTCCCAGCAGACCGCCAAGCACCGCCGAAAAGAGCTACAGGAGATGCTCGACGGCTACCAGCTGGAGGCGCTCGTCGTCCGGACGTGTCGCTACTGCGCCTCCGACGGCCGCTACTCGCCGATCACCGAGGAGACGGCGATCAAGACCGATAGAGAGCACATCTGTCCGGACTGCGCGAAGCGCGAACTGGAGCGCGAACTCGACTTCTCCGCGTCGGGACGGCTCACCGGCGCGGCCCAGGACCGCCTCGAGGACCTGCTGCTCGAAACCCAGGACCTCGATCGGATCTCGAACCTCCTCTCGGGCGGTCTCGACCCCGACCTCACGAAGTTCGACACCGTCAGCGCGACGACCGACGAGGTCGACCTCGTCGAGACGTCGACGCTCGATCTCCACCCCGAACTCCAGCGGCGCGTCGAGGACCGCTTCGACACCCTGCTTCCGGTCCAGTCGCTCGCGGTCGACAACGGCCTCTTCGAGGGTCGCGACCAGCTCGTCGTGTCCGCCACCGCGACCGGGAAGACGCTCGTCGGCGAACTCGCCGGGATCGACCGGGCGCTGAAGGGCGACGGGAAGCTACTCTTTCTGGTCCCGCTCGTCGCGCTGGCGAATCAGAAGCACGAGGACTTCGAGGAGCGCTACGGCGACGTCCTCGACGTGACGATCCGCGTCGGCGCGTCCAGAATCAACGACGACGGCAACCGCTTCGACCCGAACGCCGACGTCGTCGTCGGGACCTACGAGGGGATCGACCACGCGCTTCGAACGGGAAAGGACCTCGGCGACGTCGGGACCGTCGTCATCGACGAGATCCACACCCTGAAAGAGGAGGAGCGCGGCCACCGCCTCGACGGTCTCATCAGTCGATTAAAGTACTACAACGAGCGGCGACAGCGGCGCCGCGAGAGCTACGACGGCGCGCAGTACGTCTACCTCTCGGCGACCGTCGGCAACCCCGAGTCGCTGGCCGAGCGGCTCCGCGCGACGCTCATCGAGTTCGAGGAGCGCCCGGTGCCGATCGAGCGGCACGTGACGTTCGCCGACGGCCGCGAGAAGCCCGACATCGTGAACAAACTGGTCAGACGCGAGTTCGACTCGAAGTCCTCGAAGGGCTACCGGGGACAGACCATCGTCTTCACCAACTCGCGGCGGCGCTGTCACGAGATCTCCAGGAAGCTGGAGTACGACGCCGCGCCGTACCACGCCGGCCTCGACTACGGCCAGCGGAAGCGCGTCGAGCGGCAGTTCGGCGATCAGGACCTCGCCGCGGTGGTCACGACCGCCGCGCTGGCCGCCGGCGTCGACTTCCCCGCCTCGCAGGTGATCTTCGACTCGCTGGCGATGGGCATCGAGTGGCTCTCCGTCCAGGAGTTCGAGCAGATGCTCGGACGCGCCGGCCGCCCCGACTACCACGATCAGGGGAAGGTCTACCTGCTCGTCGAACCCGACTGCGTCTACCACAACTCGATGGAGATGACGGAAGACGAGGTGGCGTTCAAGCTCCTGAAGGGCGAGATGGAGGACGTGCTGACCCACTACGACGAGACCGCCGCCGCCGAGGAGACGCTCGCGAACGTCGTCGTCGCCGGCAAGCGCGCGAAGCGGCTGAACGATCGGATGGTCGGCGACGTCCCGACGAAGCACGCGCTCGGAAAGCTGCTGCAGTGGGAGTTCATCGACGGCTTCGAGCCGACGCCGCTGGGGAGAGCGGTCTGTCGACACTTCCTCTCGCCGACGGACGCCTTCCGCATTCTGGATCTGATTCGCTCGGGCACGGAGCCCTACGAACTGGTCGCCGAGATGGAACTGGAAGACGAGTTCTGAACGGGGACTGTTCCTCGCGGAGAAGACAGTTCCCGGAACGTGAGGCGAGCAATCCCACGGTATTTTGACTCGTCACCCCGACTGACCGCGTGTGACACCGATATCGCCGGGGATCGCCGTCGTCTTCCTCGTCGTCCTCTGCGCGCTCGTGCTCTTCGTCACCGAGCCGGTGCCCGTGGACATCACCGCGATCGGGGTGATGGTGGCGCTGCTGCTGATCCAGCCGGCGTCGTCGACGCTCGTCGCGGTCGGGGCCCTCGCCGAGCCGATCGTCCTGTTCGCCGAGTACCCCGGCGACGCCCTCTCGGGGTTCTCAAGCGGGGCGACGCTGACGGTCCTGGCGATGTTCGTCCTCAGCGACGGGGTCCAGCGGACGGGCGTGATCCAGCGGCTCGGCGCGCGGATCGCCTCGTTCACCGGCGAGAGCCAGAACCGGCAGTTGGGGGCGACGATCGGCGTCGTCGCGCCCATCTCCGGCTTTATCAACAACACCGCGGCGGTCGCGATCCTGCTTCCGATGGTGACGGACCTGGCCGAGCGCGGTGGCACGTCGCCCTCGAAGCTCCTGCTCGCGCTCTCCTACGCGTCGATGTTCGGAGGGATGCTCACGCTCATCGGGACGTCGACGAACATCCTCGCCTCGGAACTGTCGGGGCGACTCATCGGTCGCACCTTCACGATGTTCGAGTTCACACAGCTCGGCATCGTCGTCTCGGTCGTCGGGACGGCCTACCTGCTGACCGTGGGACGGTGGCTGACGCCCGAGCGGATCAAGCCCCGACAGGACCTGACCGAGGAGTTCGAGATGGCCGAGTACCTGACGGAGGTCGTCGTCCGCGAGGACTCCCCGCTCGTGGGCCAGCAGGTGCGGCGGGCGCTCGTCGAGACCGACTTCGACGTCGATCTCATTCAGCTCATCCGCGACGGGGAGGTGTTCCTCGAACCGCTGGGGCCGAAGGAGATCCACGCCGGCGACGTGTTCGCGATCCGGACCGACCGCGACACGCTGGTCGAACTGCTCGACGTCGAGGGGCTCGATCTCGTCCCGACGGCGGTCGACGAGGCCGAGTTGGAGGCCGGACAGACCCGACAGAACCTCGTCGAGGTCGTCGTCGCCCCCGGTTCGTCGCTCGTCGGCGAGTCGCTGGCCTCCGCGAGCTTTCGACAGCGGTACGACGCGACGGTGCTCGCGCTGCGCCGCGGCGGGGAGCTCTTTCGCCGTCGGATGGACAACGTCACGCTGCGCGTCGGCGACACGCTGCTCGTGCAGGCGACAGCAGACAGCGTCGAGCGCCTCGACGCCAACCGCGACTTCATCGTCGCCCAGGAGATCGAACGGCACGACTACCGCGGCTCGAAGACCCCGGTCGCCGTGGGGATCGTCGTCGCCGTCGTGGCGCTGGCCGCGCTCGGCGTCCTTCCGATCGTCGTCTCCGCGCTCGCCGGGGCGCTCGCGATGGTCGCGACGGGGTGTCTCCGCCCGGGAGAGATCTACGAGTCGGTCCAGTGGGACGTCGTCTTTCTCCTGGCCGGCGTCATCCCGCTCGGAATCGCCTTAGAGGCCACCGGCGGGGCCGCGCTCCTCGCGGAGTTCGTCGTCGCGACCGGCGAGGTGCTCCCGCTGGTCGGCGTGTTGGCGGCGTTCTACCTCCTCACGGCGCTCTTGACGAACGTGATCTCGAACAACGCGAGCGTCGTGTTGATGGTCCCCGTCGCGGTCGAGGCCGCACGGGCCCTCGGCGCGAACGCCTTCTCGTTCGTGCTGGCGGTGACGTTCGCGGCGTCGACGGCGTTTATGACGCCCGTCGGCTACCAGACGAACCTGTTCGTCTACGGCCCCGGCGGCTACCGATTCAGCGACTACATCCGCGTGGGCGGGCCCTTACAGCTGGTGTTCGCCGCGGTGACGACCGTCGGAATCGCCGCCATCTGGGGGGTTTGAGGGTCGATCGCGACGCGAACCGAACGAAATCCTTTACTCGGTGACCGTTCCAGAGGTAGTTACGGGACCGTGGGTTAGCCTGGTATACTTCGGGCCTTGGGTGCCCGTGACCCCGGTTCGAATCCGGGCGGTCCCACTTCTACACAGCCCACTCAGCGAGCACCGCATAGCGTGTGCGAGCGATACGTGTCTGTGTTGTGTGGACGCCCCCGCGATTCGAACCCTGGAAGTCGCAACCACGAGCGAAGCGAGTGGTCCGTCTTCCTCCGGTTCGAATCCGGGCGGTCCAACCTTCGACTCCGTCGAAGTGGGAACACGAGGAAGAGCGGAGCGAATCGCGGCAGTCCCACTCTTCTGCTGCCACGTCCGGCCGGGGGCCGGAGTTGTCACAGACGCTCCCCGTCAGGGGTGAAAAAACCTAAACGACCACTCTCCAACTACTGTTCGTATGTCTCTCTCAGACGACGATCGATCGGACGACGGGAGAGTGCTGTCTGAGGGAGAGGCGCTCCGTCGGATGTACCGCATCACGGCGGATCACGAACGGCCCTTCGAGGAGCGACTCCGTGAACTCCTGACGCTGGGGCGGACGTACCTCGGCGTCGAAGCCGGTTTTCTCACCGAGATCTCCGACGGGACGCAGGTGATCGTCGAGGCCAGCGGCGACCACGAGAAGCTACAGGCGGGGGAGTCGTGTCCGTTGTCCAAGGCGTACTGTCGCAAAACGGTAAAGCGCGAGAACGCGCTGACGGTGCAGCACGCCGCACTCGAAGGATGGGAGCGGGACGCCGCCTACGAGGAGTTCGGTCTCGAATCCTACATCGGGACGAAGGTCGTCGTCGACGGCGACGTGTACGGGACCTTCTGCTTCGCCGATTCGGAGCCTCGCGAACGGGAGTTCAGCGAGGACGAGGAGACCTACGTCGAACTGATGGCCGAGTGGGTAAGCTACGAACTCTTCCAACGACAGGCCACCGCGCGGATCGAGAGGCAGCGCGACCAGTTAGAGGAGTTCGCGAGCGTCGTCTCACACGACCTCCGGAATCCGCTCAGCGTCGCCCAGGGCTATCTCGACCTAGCGGAGGAGGCGGACGATCCCGAACACATCGAGCGGTGTCGGGACGCGCTCGATCGGATGGACGCGCTGATCGAGGACCTCTTAGTGCTCGCGCGGGAGGGCGAGGAGATCACGGACACGGAGTCGATAGACCTGGCCGCCCTGGTCAGCGAGTGCTGGTCGCACGTCCGATCGGCGGACGCGACGCTCGAAGTGGAGAACAGCCTGGAGATCGACGGGGACCCGACCCGACTGCAGCAGCTGTTCGAGAACCTGTTCCGGAACGCGATCGAACACGGCGGTGCCGACGTGACCGTCCGGGTCGGCACGCTGTCGGAGGGGCGGGGAATCTACGTCGAAGACGACGGCGCCGGTATCCCGGAAGCCGACCGAGCGCACGTGTTCGAGGACGGGTACTCCACCGAGGAGGACGGTACCGGCTTCGGACTGTCGATCACGAAGAAAGTCGTGGACGCGCACGGGTGGGACGTCGCCGTCTCGGCGGGAAGCGACGGCGGCGCGCGGTTCGAGATCACCGGCCTCGACGAGGGCGAGAGCGATAGTAGCGTTTGCAGCTGATCACCCATCCGATCGTATTCCGTCGTGCGATCGAGTGAGTGAAGACGTGCAAGCGCTACTATAGGTCGCGGTCAGCCCCCCGACCGTTCCGGGAGTCGGAGCGTGAGGAAGATCACGACGACCAGCACCCCCGCCAGCAGCAGATACCCCTCGTCGAAGTAGCCGCGGTCGGCGAGCGCCCCGAAGAGCACCGGCCCGAGCGCGCCGAGCGTCGCCGACGTCGTCCGGACGACGCCGAGTCCGGTCCCTCGGACCTCCTCGGGGATCGCATCGGAGAGGTACGACTGGGTGATCGCCCCCGAACCGAGCATCGTGCTCACGAGCGCGGTCACCACGACCAGCAACCAGAGGCGCTCGACGAACGGGAGGATCGCGAGCCCAGCGACGGGCCCGACGAGGACGATGACGAGCGCGCGGCGCAACCCGATCCGGTCGTAGGCAGCGCCGGCCAGCGGCTTGACGAGCACGCCGAACGCGAAGAAGACGCTGAAGAGGAGCCCCGCGATCGAGGAGGAGAGCCCCTTCCGTTCGACGAGGTAGGTCGGATAGAGGCCGGTGAACGACTGCCAGATCAGGATGTACAGAAAGAGGATGAACGCGACGAACCCGAGGTTGGCCCGGCGGAGTTTCCCGACGACGGACGAGGCGCTCTCCGCGGAGAGGGAGTCGACCGGGCTCGCCGTCGAGGGGCGTGCGGGCAGGACGGTCCAGAGGACGCCGGCGACGACGAGGAGCAGCGGCACGACGAACCCGAGGCCGAACTGCCAGGCGGCCGCCGCGGCTATCGCACCCCCGATCGGTGGGAGCACCGTCTGTCCGAGGTCTCCCGTGGCCATCGTCACGCCGAGGGCGCTACCGATGCGGTCGGGGTAGATCTTCGAGAGGATCGTGATCCGCGCGATGGGGTAAAGCGACTGGCCGAGGCCGACGAGTCCCGTGGCGGCGAAGAGGACGAGCGGGGTCGGCGCGGTGACGACGAGGACGAGCGCGCACGCGACGACGAGTGCGCCCGCGACCATCACGCCGCGCTCGCTGTAGCGGTCGGCGAGGATTCCACCGGGGAGTTGTCCGAGCGACACCCCGAGCCAGAGGACCGTCACCAGGAGTCCGCCGACGGTGAGCGAGAGGTCGAACGACGATCGGAGGTACGGGAGGAGGACGGGGTAGATCATCCGCGTCCCCAAGAGCACGCCCCACCCGCCCGCGATGGAGGCCAAAAGCGGCCCCTTCCCGTCGCCCCACAGTTCCGTCGCTTCGTGCTGGATGGTGTCGGCGACTCGCATTCGAGAACTCAGTGTCGATACCACTCCCAGTTCGAAAATAACTGTTTATATCGCGCCCCGGAGGCGAAGTCGAGACCGCTCAGAGCTTTTCGGCGTCCTGTGCCTGTTCTGCCCGCCGGGTCGCCTCGTCGACTCGGATTTCGACGGCCCGTTCGAGCGGGTCCGGGAGGTCGTCGCTGGCCTCGTCGATCAGTTCGACGATGCGTTCGAGGCCGGTGGTGACGGTCCGAAGCCGGCGGTCCGCGTTCGACCGATCGCCGCCGCGGGCGCTCTCGGCCGCTCGCTCCGCCGCGCTGGCGACGGCGTCGAGGGCGCGAACGAGGCCGCGGAGGGCGTTCTCACGCCCGACGAGCGTGTCGCCGCTGCCGCCGCTCCCGCCGTCGTCTAAGAGTCCGCTGAGTTCTTCGCTCGTCTCCGCGGTGATCGACGCGAGGAACGACGACAGCGACGCCTTTCCGGTCTCGGGGCGCTCGATCCGGATCGGCGGTCCCCTCTCGGAGGCGTCGTCACCGTCGGCCCCGGAAGCGGGGTCCGGATTCACGCGGAACGCCCCGACCGCGCCGTCGGCGTCTCTGACTTCGGTCGTGTACGCGCCGCCGCGGTGGACGTACACCGCGTCGGAGCCGTCGAGCGGCGAGTCGTACAGCCGACCGGCGAAGTCGTCTTCGATCGCGAGGTTCGTGAGGTGGGCGTCGGTTCCGTCGGCGTCGATCTCCAGTTTCCGGGCGTTTTCGCGGGCGACGAGCGGGATCTCTCCCTCCGATCCAGCGGCCGTCACGCGCTGTGCGTCGCGGTCCGGGTCCGTCGCGTCCGCTGACGTCCCGGCCTCCGTTTCCGTTTCGGCGGTCGCCGCTGTCGTCTCCGTCTCGGTCGGCGCTGTCGTCTCCGTCCCGGTCGACGCTGTCGTCTCCGTCCCGGTCGCCACTGTCGTCTCCGTCTCGGTCGACGCTCCCGTATCGGACGGGGTCGTCGAGGGTGCAGTCGTCGTCGAGGACGCTTCGCCGCCGACGGACAACTGTTCGCTGTAGGGTGCCCGTCCGGCGGCGTTGACCGTGAGCCGGTGGTCGCCCTCGGAAACGTCGCGGAGCGCTACGACGCCGCCGAACGTGGGCACGGCGGTCGGGTCGCTTTCGAGCAGCGCGACGGCCTCGACGGTCGGCGTCTGCGTCGTCAGCCCCTCCCCGTCGGGCGCGTCGTCGTTCGAGACGGCCTCCGTGACGCCGGCCACGACGGTGTTGATCGGGGCCGCATCGCCGATGGCGTCGTACCGTTCGGACAGCGACGATCGGTGGTTGGGGTCGGTGATGTCGGCCGCGGGGTTCTCATAGCGCGGTTGCTCCCACGGAACGCCCGTCGTCGTGATGTGTCCCGCGATGGCGTCCTCGGCGAACTCGGGGACGGAGAACTCGAAGCTCAGTTGCGGTCCGGTGAACGCCGTGATGTGTTCGAGTTCCGCCGTGGGGACGAGTTCGTACGCGTACTCGGTCGTTCCGTCGGCGGCCGAATCCCCGCGACCCTCGTGGCGGAACACCACGCCAGTCGAACGCGCCGGGAGGTCAGTCGGCGGCGACGAGAGCGCCTCGAAGGACCGCACCGTCAGCTCCTCGTCGACGAGCGACGTCCGGTCGACGTTCGGCAGTCGGTCGTGATCGTACACAGGGACACCCTCGTACTCGGGGACGACGTAGGGCAGCCGCGCGCCCTCGTCCCGCGGGAGCCCGTAGGCCAGCGGGATCTCCGAGAGCGCCTCGACGCTCTCGATGGCGGAGTTGGTGATGTCCGCGAGGAGGTCCGCACCCGGCAGGCGCTGGAACTGGTCGGGTTCGTCGTTGACCGAGAGCGCGCTGGAGTGCGAGCCGAGTTCCGAGAGGATCCGCGGGACCATCTCGGGGTCGGGATCGAGGAACTCGTTGTTCGGCACCCGCCGGGAGTGGGAACTGGAGACGTACAGTTGCGGCCGGTCGGTCTCGGTGTCGACGAAGACGTGCAGCACCTCCCAGTCGTGCCAGTGGAAGTTCGTGGTGAACTGATCGAACGCGGAGTACAGCCAGAACTGGACGACAGCGAGCGGGGAGTCGTCGTACTCGACGGCGTTGTAGAAGACCGTCGGGTTCGGCGGTCCCTCCGCGTCGGCGACGCGCTCGTGGTAGCCGTCGAGGGCGTCGAAGCCGTCGACGACCGCGTCGCCGTCCCGCTCGCTCTCGTACGGCCGGGGGTCCGTCGGGTACCACGGTTCAGCGGCGTCGAAATACAGCGTCGGAGCGAACCGCCGGGCGAGCGACTCGGCGGTCTCTGGGTCGGTCTCGGTGGTCGCCCCATCGGGCTCTCGCTCGGTGAACGAACAGCCGGCGAGCGAGCCGACGCCGGCGCTGGCCAGCGTCGCGAGGAACGTGCGGCGATCCAGGTTCCGCGTGTCGGGGTGCGTGTTGGGGTCCGTCACGATGTGCGGCTACTTGTACGCCTCGCGCAGGAACACCAGCGCCGCGCCGAACATCGCCAGGTTTCCGAAGAACGCGAGCCGTTCGCCGCTGCCCGACCCCTCCTCGGCGTTCCAGAAGTCGTGCATCGTCGGCGTCACGACGGCCAGGAACGTGACGACTGCGCCCGTCGCGATCCGGGGTGCACGCCAGAGGGCGATCCCGAGGCCGCCGACGAACATCATCCCGGAGGCGAACGGCGCGGCGAGGTCGGGGAGGGGAACCCCCGCCGACTCGGCGTACTCGATCGTGTCGTCCATGTCGCGGAAGTCCTCGGAGGCCTGGAGGGCGAGGCCGAGGCCGAAAAGCACCCGGCCGAGCCGCGAGAGGGTGTTGGGTCCCTCGGAAGCCTCGCCGTGATCGGTGTCGGCGGTCATACAGACGATCACTCGCGGACGCTCAATAAGCGTTAGCGTTCGGCTCCGGTCGGCGGGCCGGAACCGATCGACGCATCGAGCGCAGACGACAGGCTATTTCGGCTGCCCTCCCAATCCCGGGTATGACCGTCGAACGGGGCGACCGCGTCGCCGTCGAGTACGTCGGCCGGTTCGAGGACGGAACCGTCTTCGGTACCTCGAAGCACGCCGTCGCCGCCGAGCACGGTCTCGACGAGGCGCAGGACCGCGACGCCGACGACTACGGCCCG
Organism: Halobellus limi; assembly: GCF_004799685.1. NCBI lineage: Archaea > Methanobacteriati > Methanobacteriota > Halobacteria > Halobacteriales > Haloferacaceae > Halobellus > Halobellus limi. The sequence goes on along the minus strand of NZ_CP031311.1, from coordinate 589,889 downwards.
CTGGCGTTCAGGGTGGGCGACGGCGACGTGATCGACGGCCTCGACGAGGCGGTACGCGGGATGGCCGTCGGCGAGGAGCGCACCGTCCGCGTGCCCCCGGAGGCCGCCTACGGCGAGGTCCAGTCGGATCGGATCCGCGAGTACGACCGGGAGACGTTCGAGGGGATGGTCGGCGAGGAGCCCGAAGTCGGCCTCCACGTCCACGCCCGGAACGGGCTCCACGGCGACGTCGTCGCCGTTCGCGAGGGCGCGGTGGAAGTGGACTTCAACCACGAACTCGCCGGGCGGACGCTCGTGTTCGAGATCGAAGTCGTCGATCGCCGGCCCGACCGATCCGAGTGAGCGAACCGGCGGGGCGGGGCGACTAACCGGGGGGCGAACGCCCTCCGGTCCGCCGAGGGTTCAAATAGGGGGACGCGACCAGAGAGGCCGTGGAATCTCCAGCCGAGCGGCCCGCCCGCAGCGGCGACGCCTCCCCCGCCGACAGCACGGTAACGTCCGACACGATCCCGATATCGCACCTCGCCCGCGCGGCGTACTGCCCGCGGCAGTACTACTACGCCGAGCGCGACGGCGACCACGGACCGCCGAGGGACGTCGCGGCCGTCCGCGACCTCGCGTTCGAGTACGAGGCGAATCGAACCGCGACCGACGAGGAACTCCGTCGCCTGCCGATCGCGGTCTCGCCCGGGCGGTACCGGTCGAACCTGGCTTCGCTCGCAGAGCGGGACGACTACGACCGGCTCGCGGCACCGGCGGTTCGAGAGGCGTTTCTCCGCGGACGCGACTGCCACGGGGTCGCCCACAAGGTGCTCGGACTGGGCGGTGAGACGGGCAGGGCGGACGGACACCGCGGGGCCGAGGAACGAAACGGATCGGACGGACGCGACGACGCCGCGCCGCCGACGCCGACGGTCGTCTCGCCGGGCGACCCGCCGCCGCAGGGGGTCTGGGAACCGCAGCGCGTGCGGGCCGTCGCCGTCGCGAAGGCGCTCGCGTGGGAACGCGAGCGAGAGATTCCGCGCGCGCTCGTCGAGTACCCCGCCCACGGCGTCGTTCGGAGCGTCCGACTGACGACGCGAAACCGGGGCGCGTACCGTCGCACGCTGTGGACGGTCAGGTCGATGCGGGGGGTCCCGAGTCGGATCCGCGAGGAGTCGAAGTGCGACGCCTGCGACTACCGGACGACCTGCGGGACGAAGACGCGGTCGCTGAAGACGCTGCTCGGACTCGGGTGAGCCGACGGCTACGTCGACGGTGGGGTGACAGCTACGGCGACGTCGCGAGCAGCGGCTGCCTCGACGGGGCGACCGATCAGCCGTCCTCGACGGTGGGTGCCGCGCCGCCGTCGTCTTCCAGCCACGCGACGATGGCGTCGGCCATCGCGCCGCGGCGGTGGACGACGTTCCGCTCGGGGTCGACGACCGTGCTCTCGGTCCCGGGCGTCGGGCCCGCGTCGACGACGACCGCGACGGCGTCGCGGAGCCCGGGGTCCAGCGTCGAGACGTCGGTGACGCTCGGCGACCCGCTGACGTTCGCGCTCGTCGCCGTCACGGGCGTCGGCGCGACGCGCTCGAACAGCGCGAGCGCCACCTCGTGGTCCGGGATCCGGATCCCGACCCGGTCGCGACCGGCGGTCAGCGCCTCCGGAAGCGACGGGTCGGCGTCGACGACGACGGTGACCGGCCCGGGGAGGAACGCCCGCATAAACCGGAGCGCGCGGTCGCTCGGCCGGGAATAGCGGCGCGCGGCGTCGACGCTCGGGACGCCGAGCGAGAGCGGCTTCGATCGGTCGCGGCCCTTCACCTCGAAGACGCGCTCGACGGCCGCGGGGTCGGTGGCGTCCGCCCCCAGACCGTAGACCGTCTCGGTCGGGTAGACGACGGCCTCGCCGTTCCCGATCGCGTCGGCCGCGGCGTCGATGGCGTCGTCGAGGTCGCGTTCGGCCGCGGCGCCGCTGGTACCGCCGAGTCCGGGGTCGTTGGCGTCGTCGGGTCCCGTTTCGGACGCGTCCTCGGCGTCGGATTCGGACGTCTCGTCGAACTCCGTCATCTGCGTGTGCGAACGCGGCGGGTCGAAAAGAGCGTGGCGGATCGGGATCCCGATCAGACGAGGTCGTCGATCGCGGCCTCGACCGCGTCGTAGTCGGGGAACGCCGGCCACTCTTCGGCGGCCCAGGCGTACTGCACCGTCCGCGAGTCGTCGAGGAGGAACACCGCGGGGCGGTGTTCGGTCACGCCGGTCATCCCGTCGAGGTCGTTCTCGATGCCGTACGTCTCCGCGAGGTCGGCCGCGGGGTCCGAAAAGAGTCGGACGCCCTCGGCGCGTTCGTCGAGGAGGTCCTCGTGTGCGTACGGCGTGGAGACGGAGACGCCGACGACCTGGACGTCGTCGACGAATCCCCGCTCGTCGATCTCGTTCCAGATGTACGTCGTCGGGAACGCGCCGTCCATCGGGTGAAAGACCAGGAGCGTCGGCCCTTCGGCCGTGATCGCCGACAGCGACGCGTCCTCCCAGTACTCGGGGTTCACGAGCGGTCGCGTGAAGTCCGGCGCGGTCTCGCCGACGTCCGGGTGGTCCGACTCGCCGAGTTCGACGACCTCGAAGTCGAGGTCCATCTACGCTCCCTCCCCGTAGGTCTTCGTCAGGTACTCGACGATGTTCGCGGATTCGGACATCGTGACGCCGGTGTGCTCGTCGACGATGGCCGGGACGCTGCGCTTGCCGGAGACGCGCTTGACCACGTTCCGATCGGCGTGCATCGGTTCGACGAAGCGCGACCGGTACGACAGGTCGAGTTCGTCGAGCGTGCGGACGACGCGCTCGCAGAACGGACACGCCTGAAGCCGATACAGCGTGATCGGCGGGTCTTGATCGCTCATACCCGCGGTAGGGTCGAAACGCTCCTAAGGCTGTCGGAGGTTCGTCCGCAGCGCACACGAGAGACCACTATCGCGAACGACGCCCCCGATCCGCCGTGCCACGGGGGCGGTCGAGGGTAACTCTTAATTCCGGGGCCAGACAAGGTGACGTAGTTATATGGGTTTGTCTCCGCCACTCGCGTCTCTCGCCGCCCGACGTCCGAGCGGAATCGACGACCGGACCGTGATCGAGACGAGTTTCGGCGCCGAATCGGGGGTCGCCGGTGTCGACCCGTCCTTCGCAGCGACGCGTCTCGCTGACTCGGCCTCGATCCTCCAGGTGATTCCGATCAACGACGCGACGGTAACTGTCGCCGGTGCGATCGCGATACTCGTGCTGATCGGGTTTTCGGCCTTCTTCTCCTCCTCGGAGATCGCGATGTTCTCGCTGGCGAAACACCGCATCGACTCCCTGGTCGAGGACAACGTTCCCAGAGCGGAGATCGTCAGCGAACTCAAGTCGAACCCCCACCGGCTCCTGATCACGATCCTCGTCGGGAACAACATCGTCAACATCGCGATGTCGTCGATCGCGACGGCGCTCGTGAGCCTCTACTTCGACCCGGGCACGGCGGTCCTGGCGTCGACGTTCGGGATCACCACGCTCGTCCTGTTGTTCGGCGAGAGCGCGCCCAAGTCCTACGCCGTCGAGAACACCGAGTCGTGGGCGCTCCGCATCGCCCGCCCGCTGAAGTACTCCGAGTACGCGCTGTTGCCCCTGGTCGTCGTCTTCGACTACCTCACTCGCGTGATCAACAAGGTGACCGGCGGGCGCTCGGCGATCGAGACGTCCTACATCACGCGCGACGAGATCCAGGACCTCATCCAGACCGGCGAGCGCGAGGGCGTCATCGAGGAGGAAGAGCGGGAGATGCTCGATCGGATCTTCCGCTTCAACCAGACCATCGCCAAGGAGGTGATGACGCCGCGGCTCGACATGACGGCCGTCGCGAAGGACTCGACGATCGACGAGGCGATCGAGACGTGCGTCCACTCCGACCACGAGCGGGTGCCGGTCTACGACGGCAACCTCGACAACATCATCGGCATCGTCACGATCCGGGACCTCGTCCGCGAGAAGAACTACGGCTCGGGGACCGCGTCGCTGACGGATCTGGTCCAGCCGACGCTGCACGTCCCCGAGTCGAAGAACGTCGACGAACTCCTCACGGAGATCCAGGACAACCGCCTGCGGATGGTCATCGTCATCGACGAGTTCGGGACCACGGAGGGGCTCGTCACCCTCGAAGACATGGTCGAGGAGATCGTCGGCGACATCCTCGAGGACGACGAGGAGGAGTCCTTCGAGTACGTCGACGAGCGCGAGACGCTCGTCCGCGGGGAGGTCAACATCGACGAGGTCAACGAGGAACTCGGCCTCGAACTCCCCGAAGGCGAGGAGTTCGAGACGCTCGCGGGCTTCATCTTCAACCGCGCCGGCCGTCTGGTCGAGGAGGGCGAGGAGATCACCTTCGACGGCATCACCATCCGCATCGAACAGGTCGACAACACCCGCATTATGAAGGCGCGGATCACCATCCCCGAGGCGCCGGAACCGGAGGGCGAAGAGGCGGACGCGACGGCCGACGAGGAGCAGTCGGAGTCGCCGACGCAGGAGTGAGAAGGGTTACTCTCGTCTCTCCCCGCCGAGCGCCACCCCGTTGACGGCGCTCGGCGGTAAAAAGTGAGAGCCAATCCGTATGAGGCCGCCGGAGGGGGGCGTGCCCGCCTCACCCCACCGCGCGTTCACAGAACCAGATCGAGCGCGCTGAACGCACCGTACGCCAGGCCGAACGCGAGCGCGAGCGACCCGACCCACGCGAGCACCGTCTTGAGCATCTTCTCGCGGCTGACGCCCGCGCCGCCGGCGGCGTACCCGCTCCCGATGATCGCGCTGACGATGATCTCGTTGAACGAGACCGGAATGCCGAGCGCGACGGCCACCTGCGCGATGGCGAAGGAGGGGATCATCGCGGCGATCGAACGGCGCGGGCCGAGCGAGGAGTAGTCCTGCGAGATGGCCTTGATCATCCGCGGCGCACCGGTCCAGGAGCCGACGAGCAGCCCCAAGCCGCCCCCGATCAAAAGCGTCGGGAGCGGGACGGCCACCTCGTCTAAGAGCGGGACGAGCGGGCCGATCGCGAGTCCGACCTGGCTGCCGCCGGCGGAGAAGGCGACGAGCCCGCCCAGAACGAGCAGGAACCGGCGCTGCCCGCGAGCGGGGTCGACGACGATCTCGCGGCGCACCAGCGCGACCGAGACGAGGACAAACAGCGCGGAGACGGCGACGACGCCGACGTCGACGCCCGCGACCGAGAGCGGCGGCGTCGAGGCCGCGCCGACCTCCGCCAGCGAGCGCCCCGACTCCCCGCCCAGCGCGGCGAACCGGATGTTCGCGACGAGGAGCCCGACGACCCCGCCGAGTGCGGGGACGGCGACGCGTTCGGGGACTGACTCGTTGCGGAGGAAGCGCGCCGTCGCGTAGGCGATCCCGCCGCCGACGAACGGAGTGAGCACCCACAGCGAGACGATCTGCTGGTACTTCGCGATCGCGGGGCCGCCGCCGTTGGCGAGGCCGACGCCGACGACCGCGCCGGTGACGGTGAACGCCGTCGCGATCGGGTAGCCGGCGAAGACGCCGATCGCGACCAGCGCCGCGGCGACGATGAGCGCGACGGTCGAGGCGGTGGCGGTGAGGACGGAGCCGACGACGAGTTCGGTCCCGACGGCCTCCGTCACGTTCGCGCCCTGCAGGACGGCACCTGAGAGGCCGAGCACGCCGACGACGAAGCCGGCGCGCATCACCGAGATCGCGTTCGCGCCCACCGCCGGAGCGAACGGGGTCGATCCCGAGGAGCCCGCGCCGATCGACCAGGCCATGAAGAGACTCGCGAGCGCGGCGACGACGAGCGTGGCGAGCGTTGCGACCACGACCATCCGACTATTTCCCCCGGTACCCTTCGTCGAATCCGTCGCGGAGCCCCGTCAGCGTCCGCCTGACGAAGAGGTACGCGAAGAAGACGAACCCCAAGAGAAAGACCAGAAGCACGATCAACGCGGGGTTGGACGCGACGAAGTCGACGACCACGTCGACCTGCGCGGGATCGCCGTCCGGACGCAGGGCTCGGGACCGACCGACAACTCCCGGCTGACGGGCAAGCATAGCCGGGGCTTCCCCCGGCGTCAGTAAATGCGTTTCGCCGCCGGCGTGCGTTGCGCGGATCCCGGGCTCGGGCGTCGCGTTCCGGACGTGAGACCGAACGTACCCGCTCCCGACGGGGAGACCGAACGGCCTATTCTGCACGGGAGGCCGAACGGCCCGCCCCGACGGGCGAAAGCAAGACTCATCATACACGCGACGAAACCACGTGAGAGATGGCCGACATCCTGCCCTCCCGGCCAGACCTCCCCGACGACGACGACAGAGAGCCGCGCGTCGTCGGCCTCGACAGCGAGGAGGTCGACGACCTGCTCGCGGCGATCTCCTCAACGACGGCGAGGGAGCTGCTCGCGGAACTGCACGACGAACCGGGGCCGCCCTCCGACGTCGCAGACCGGGTCGACACGTCGATCCAGAACGCCCAGTACCACCTCGATCGCCTCGAAACCGCGGGCCTGATCGAATCCGTCGGGACGGCGTACTCCGAGAAGGGCCGGGAGATGACCGTCTACGCCCCCTCCGATCAAGCGCTCGTCGTCGTCGCGGGCGACGAGGACGACACGACGGGGCTGCAGTCGGCGCTGACGCAGCTGCTCGGCGGCCTCGGCGTCGTCGCGCTCGGCAGCGTCGTCGTCGACCGACTCGCCCGGACCGGAACCGGACCGATCGTCTCGCTCGGCGCGACGGGCGGCGACGGCGGGAGCGCCTCGGGCGGCGCGGGAAGTGCGGACGGCGGAGCGAACCTCAGCGGCGCGACCGAGACGGAGGATCCCCCCGGAACGGGGACGGAGACCGCCGCGGAAACCGAGACGGCGACGCCCGCACCGGAGCAGGCGTCGACCGAGACGCCCGACGACGGCGGCGGGGTCCAGATCGCGGAGGCGACGGAGACGCCCACGGCAGAGCCGACCGCGACGCCGACGTCGGAACCGACCGCCACGCCGGCACCGACGGAGGCGCCGTCGACGCCGACGGAGACCGTCGCGGAGGCGACGCGAACCGCCGCGGACGCGGCACAGACCGTGGTCGAGACCACCCAGACCGCGGCGGGCGGCGGCGACGGCCCGCTCGAAGCCCTGTCGGCCGCGATCGCGTCGCTCCCGCCCGGGGCGCTGTTCTTCGTCGGCGGCGTCGTCGCGCTGTCGTTCGTCGCGCTCGTCTGGCGCCAGTGACCGGAGCGGACGCAGGTCGCCGCGGGTCGAACGCGACGCCGAACCCGGCGCGAAGGTCGAGGGAACGCTGAAACGAGAATTTGAGTTTACGTCGCCTATTTTGTTCACCGCCCCGACAGTGGATACGCAGGGTCGCCGCCGCTTCGGCTCTCCACCCGGAATCGTCTCCCCTCCCCGAACGAACACCCCACCGACGCCACTCCGGGTACGCGACCACCGGACGGCCCATCCGACGACCGATCCCGGTTCCCCCTGCCCCCGAGACCGACCCATCGGGTGTCGACGGCGGTCCGGTGTCGACCGTCTGTCCGCCAGCCGGAGCCGGTCGGCGGCCCGAACTCCGCGCTTCCGTTTTTGCCCCGCAGTCGACGCCGGATTACCCGTCGGCCGATCCGTCCCGCGGAGCGACCGTGAACGTCTCGAAGACGTCGCCCTCGACGGTGACGAGCCGCCCCTCGACGCCGCCCTCGTCGCGCGCTTCGAGTTCGGCGTGCGCGGCCCGGTTGCCGCGCGGTTGCGCGTGGCTTCCGGGGTTGAGGAGGACGACGTCGTCGGTCGTCTCGTAGGTCGGCCGGTGGCTGTGCCCGAAGACGACGACGTCGGCACCGCGCTGCCGGCCGAAGAACGGGAGGGCAGTCGGGCCGCCGGGTCGCCGGTGCGTCATCGCGAACGTGAGGCCGCCGAACGCGAAGTTCCGGGCCTCCGGCAGGCGCGATCGGATCCCGGCGTCGTCGTTGTTGCCGGTGACGCCCAGGAAGCGGGAGGCCTCGCGCTCGAAGTCGTCGAGGACGGACTCGCGCATAAAGTCTCCCGCGTGCGCGACCACGTCGGCGTCGCGGACGGCCTGCAGCGTCCGCCCGGTGAGGCGATGGGAATCGGTGCTGTGGGTGTCGGAGACGACCGTGAGCATTTGGTCCGTCTACACCGGCCGGGACCAAGAACCGTCCGACTGGGTATCGATCGTCGCCCGAGTCGATCCCCGAGGCCCCCGCCGGTGCAAACCACTTTATCCCCGTCGGCGGAGGTGTGAGGTATGGCTGGAAGCAAGGGCGTCGTCCTCGCGGCACTGTTCGCGAACGGGGCCATCGCGATAATGAAGTTCGGCGGGTTCCTCCTGACCGGGAGCCCCTCGATGCTGTCGGAGACGTATCACTCGATATCGGACACGGGCAACCAGATCTTCCTCCTCGTCGGCATCCGCTTCAGCGAGAAGGAGTCGAGCCGGGAGCACCCGTTCGGCTACGGGAAGGCGCAGTTCTTCTACTCCTTTCTCGTCGCCGTGTTGCTGTTCGGCATCGCCGGCTGGGAGTCGGCCAAGCACGGCTACAACGCCATCGTCCACGGCGGTCACGGCGCGGCCGGGACGATCACGCTCGCCGGCGCGACGTTCCCCTCGTGGTACGTGAACGTCGTCGTGCTGCTCGGCGCGATCGGCTTCGAGACCTACGCCCTCTCGAAGGCGAACGCGGAGATGCAGCGGCAGATCGACCACTACGGGTGGAGCGGGATCCGCGAGGCGTTCGACAAGATGAGCGACGTGACGACGCTGACGGCGTTCACCGAGGACACGATCGCGCTCCTCGGCGCGGCGCTGGCGCTCGTCGGGATCCTGCTCTCGAAGGCGACCGGCAACGAGGTGTACGACGCGGTCGCTGCCCTCCTCATCGGCTTCATGCTGATGGGCTTCGCGCTCGCGTTGGCCTGGGAGAACAAGCGGTTGATCCTCGGCGAGAGCCTCCCGGCCGACGTCGAGGCGGACCTCCGAGACGTGGTCACCGGAACTCCGCGCGTCGTCCACCTCGACACCTTCCGGACGGTCTACGTCGGTCCCCAGACCGTCCTCGTCACGATGGACGTGAGTTTCGACCCGCAGACCGAGGCGGGCGACATCGACGGGATCATCTCGGACATCGAGGACCGTCTGCTGAAGACGGACGACCGGATCCAGCACGTCTACGTCGAGCCCGAGGTGTGAGTCGGATCGCAGTCGACAGAACGGGGCCGATCTGATGTCCGACTAAACGGGGCCGATCGGAAGTGTCCGACCAAACGAGACCGATCGGAAGTGTCCGACCGCGGCAACTCACTCCCGGAGGTCGGCGGCGACGGCCGCGACGCGCTCGACGGCCGCTTCGACGTCCTCGCGGGTCACGTCCAGGTGCGTACAGAAGCGCGTGAGGTACGGGCCGTGGACGCCGCCGAGGACGCCGCGCTCCTCGCAGGCGTCGACGAACGTCTCGGCGTCGACGCCGAGTTCGTCGGTGAACACCTGCACGATGTTCGTGTCCGGATCCGAAGCACGGAGGCCGTCGACGTCGTCGAGGCCGCTCGCGAGGGCCGCGGCGTTCTCGTGGTCGGTTTCGAGCCGGTCGACGTTCTCCAGCGCGAGCAGTCCGGGCGCGGCGATCAGGCCGGCTTGGCGCATCCCGCCGCCGAACAGTTTGCGGACGCGGCGCGCCTCCGCCACGAACGCGGCGTCGCCGGCGAGGATCGAGCCGACCGGGGCGCCGAGGCCCTTCGAGAGACAGAAGAGCACCGAGTCGACGTCGCGGACCATCCGCTCGGGGGCGACGTCGAGCGCGACGCAGGCGTTGAACAGGCGCGCGCCGTCGAGGTGGACCGAAACGCCGCGGTCGTGGGCCGCCGCGGCGGCCACCGAGATCGACTCGGGGGGAACCGCGACGCCGCCGCGGCCGTTGTGGGTGTTTTCGAGCGCGAGCAGCCCCGTGCCGGCGCGGTGGAGGCTCTCTTCGACGTACGCTGACGCGAACTGTTCGGGCGTCGGGACGGCGTCGGCCGCGTCGACGGGGCGGGGTTGCAGCCCCGAGAGCTGCGCGAGGCCGCCGAGTTCCCAGCAGTAGACGTGCGACTCGCGGTCGAGGATTATCTCTTCGCCCCGGTCGGCGTGGACGCGCGCCGCGATCTGGTTCCCCATCGTCCCCGTCGGGACGTAGAGAGCGTCCTCGGTGCCGACGCGCTCGGCCGCGGCGGCCTCCAGTTCGTTCACCGTCGGGTCCTCGCCGTAGACGTCGTCGCCGACGTCCGCGCCTGCGGCCGCCTCGCGCATCGCCGCCGAGGGGCGCGTCACCGTGTCGGATCGAAGGTCGATCGCCATACTCGATCCTCGACGGCTGAAGCAAAATATCCGCGGATCGGCGGCGCCGAACGGAACGAGAGTGGCGTAGGACGGAAGAGAACGGTAGCACAGGACGAGAGAAAGCGGACGGCGCGGGACGGGAGAAAGCGGAGAGAACGAGACGGGGGAAATCGGAGGGACGTTTCGAGGCTACCCGAGGAGGAACTTCGCGATGCGCTTCTTGCCGAGTTCGGTCTTCTCGAGGATCGCGTCGAGGCCGAACACGCGGCCCGCCCCGAGGACCCCGAGCGTGACGAACAGCATCAGGCCCATCAGGTCGCCGTTGACCAGCCCGTGCGCCCAGTCGGCGTTCCCGAGGTAGAAGAACACCATCAGGACGCCCCCGAAGAACGAGGCCAGCCTGACGAGCGCGCCGACGACGAGGCCGAGACCGATCAGGAACTCGCCCATCGGGATCATGAAGTTCGTGAACTCGAGCATCCACGGCGTGCTACCGACCCACGCGAACAGGCCGGCGATCGGACTGCCCGAGGCGTTGAGGAGGTAGCCGCTGGCGTCGAACGGCTCGCCCGAGACGAAGGCGAATTTCGTGAAGCCGGCGTGGAGGAACCAGTAGCCGGTGATCACGCGCAGCGCGACGATCCAGTAGCCGGCGAGGGTTCCCTGCAGGTCGAAGTCGAGGACGTTTCCGAACGTCGTTTCAGCGGCCGAGGTCTGGGTTGGGTTCGTGGACATAATCGTTCACCTTACAGATGGACAGTTGCACGGACGGGGGTTATAACTGGAATATGGTTCTCGATTTTTCAGAAATCGGGAGAACGCGTCCCATACACACGGCGCTCGGGTCGCTCTCTCCGCGAGCGGTCGGCCGTCGGACCCGGAGAGCGCAACCTCGTCGGTCGCGTGGGGCGGTCACTCCCCCGTGGCGACGAGCCGTTCTCGGATCCGCTCTGCGACGCCGGTCAGATGTACCTGTCCGAAGATGGCGACGAGGAGCGCGCCGAGGGAGTTGAACATCGTGTCCCGGACGGTGTCGTCGAGGCCGTGCTGGGCGAGCGGCATCGTCATCCCCGTCGCGTCGGCCGCGATGTCGAGACCGAACTCGAACAGTTCCCAGACGACGCCGAAGGAGAGCACGATCACGAAGATGTACACGAAGAAGAACCGCCGCGGGATGTGGATCCGGTCGTGGTGGAGGTCGATCGCGCGGGCGGCGGTGTAGCCGACGGCCGCGACGAGCGAGGCCGACGTCGCGTGCGTGAGGTGGTCCCACCAGTCGATCTGACCGTAGAGGCCGGCCGAGCCGAGCGTGTGTAAGAACACCGCGGTCGTGATCCACAGCGCGAGCCACGAGTCCAGCGTGAAGTCGTAGTTCCGCCGCAGCAGCGCGGGGAAAAAGGTGATCAGCAGTGCGATGCCGCCGTTGCTGATCGCCTTGGGCTGTCCGGCGACGAAGCCGTAGCCGACGAGCGCGAGCAGGACGACTTGCATCCCACGGGTGATGCGCCGCTGGTTCGCCATCGACGGGCGGGGCAGGAGCGTCATCGCCGGATCACCCGGCGGAGGGCCCGCCAGAGCAGGCGATCGCGCCGCCTGAAGTAGCCGTCGAACAGCACGCCCGCGGCGAGGCCGGCGAGCGTGACGTACAGCCACTCGATCATCAGCGTCTCGTTGTCGACGAGAAAGGAGGTCCCGAGGAACCGGTCGGCGTTCCACCGGAAGATCGTCCAGGCCGCAGCGGCGGCCAGCGTCGTCAGGACGACGAGCACGACGGCGAACCAGTGGGTGACTCGCAGCGTCGTGAACGTGTGGAGTTCCACGATGACGAGCAGCGCGAGCCCCGAAAGCGAGAGGTAGGTGGCGAACGTGCCCACGGTTCCGCCGACGAGACCGCGGACGAGGATGGGGAACAGGGCGACGACGAGCAGTTCCCAGGGGAGCATCACGCGCCACTCGCGGTGGGCGACCGGCGGGAGCAGCACGACGAACCCGACGACGCCGACGAACAGGATCCAGCCGTAGTCGACGTCGAGGAGGCTCTCGACGAACACCGTGCCGAGCACGCCCACCAGCAGCCACGCGAGAACGGCGTTCGTGCGACCGTCCCGGAACAGCCGCTGGAGGGCGTCTTCGACCTCGGTCAGCCTCGAACCGCCGGGTTCGCCGACGCCGTCGTTCATCGCTTCGGGTCCAGACACTCCCGAGAGATAAGCCCAGCGGCGGAGTCGGCGGAGCCGACCCGTCAGACCGTCGGTCGCCCACGCGGCGGCGAAGTCGATTCGTCTCGGCCGGTCGCTCACGCGGCGTCGAGGCCGGCCCGTCCGACCGTCATCACGCGGCTGCGTCGACGACCTCGTAGCTGAGGTTCTGCTCTCGGAGTTTGTCGGTGTGCGCCGAGAGGAGGTCGGTCGAGACCAACAGGAGTGTGTCGAGCCCCTTCGTGGCCGCCTCCTGGACGGCGGCGCTGCTGCCGAAGCGGACGTCCGGGTCGAGCCCCGCCGCGTCGGCCGCGACGACGGCTTCCGCGCCCCCGACGGCGATCAGGTCGTGGTCGGCGGCCAGCTTCGAGAGTCGATCGGGATCCACCGCCGAACTCCCCCCGTTCTGGACCTGCGGAACCGAGACGATCGTCACGGTCCCCAGCTCGTAGTCGACGACGCCCTCGACGTTCGTGATCCCGACGTCCCGGCCCGCCGCCGCGTCGGTCACCGCGACCGCGGTCGCGCTCCCGGTGTCGCCGGCCATCGCCCGGAGGACGCCGTCGCGCATCGTCAGCGAGACGGTCTCTCCCTCCTCGATCTCCGTCGTCGCGATCGCCGTCTCGATCTCGACCTGGCCGATGACGTCCTCGGAGACGTGCCGGACGAACCCGCGGAGTTCGTCGGTCTGGGTGATCAGCCAGTCGACGCCCTCCTTGGTCACCTCGTAGCGACCGCGGCCGTGCTTGTTGACGTAGCCGTGTTCGACGAGGTCCTGGAGGTAGTCGCTGACCGCCTGGGCGGTGATGCCGATCGCGTCGGCGATCTCCTGCTGGTTGACCGCCGGTTGCCGCTCGGCGATCTGCACGAGGATCTGATAGCGGGTCGCGTTCCGTTTACTCTGGAGAACGCCGAACTCCTCGGCGTCCTCGGCGTTCCTCGACATTGCCGGGTGTCCGGACCGGAAAGTAAAGTAACTTTGCCTTAATCCGTGCGAGATTGAGTTTCGGCCGGGAGAGCGGCCGGTTTTACCAATCTAACTTTTCCTAAAACAACCAAAATTGTTTTACGGCCTACGACAGTTGTATTCGTCGATGGCGCACGTCTCGCTCCCGCACGACGCGAAGGCCGGTCCGACGAAGCCGGAGGTTCGGGCGGTACTTCTCGGTAAACTCGCTCTCGAACCGACCGATCACTTCGTCGAGGTCGGTTCCTGCACCGGCGCGGTCACCGTCGAGGCCGCGCGGCGCGCCGGGCGGGTCACCGCGCTGGAACGGAAGCCGAACCGACTCGAAACGACCAGAAAGAACCTCGCCGCCAACGATGCGGGCGGGAACGTCGAACTCCGCGAGTCCGAGGCGCCGGAAGGCCTGCCGACGGACGCCGACGCCCTGTTCCTCGGCGGCAGCCGGAACTACGAGGCCGTCCTCGACCACGCGGCCGCGCACCGAATCGACCGCGTCGTGATGAACGTCTCGCGGCTGGAGGTCGCCGGGGCGGCCACCGAGGCCTTCCGGGAGCGCGACCTCCTTGAGGAGGTCGTCCAGTTCCAGGTGAGCCACGGCTACGAACTCGCCGGGGCGACGAGTTTCGACTCCCAGAACCCGGTGTATATGCTCGTCGGCGGGGCCGGGGAGGTCGCGGCCGACGGCGGGGAGCGCCCCACCGATTCGCGGCGGTCGCCATCGCGCGGCGTCGACGGGGGACGGCGATGACCCTGTACGGCGTCGGACTCGGCCCCGGCGACGCCGACCTCGTGACCGTGCGCGGCCGTCGCGTCCTCGAAGAGGCGGACGTCGTGTACTCGCCCGGGCGCCTCTCTCGTTCCGTGGCGACCGAGCACGTTCCGGAGGCGCGGATCGGCGACGTCGACTTCCCGATGACCCGCGACGAGGAGGAGCTCCGGCGCGCCTGGAAGGCCGCCGCCGCGGAGATCGCGCCGCGCGCCCGCGACGGCACCGCGGCGTTCGTCACGCTGGGCGATCCGAACGTCTACTCGACGTTCGGCCACCTGCGGCGGACGCTCGCGGCGTTCCACCCGGACGTCGGCGTCGAGGTCGTGCCCGGCGTGAGCGCCGTGACGGCCTTCACGACCGCCCTCGGCGTCGAGATCGCCTCGGGGTCGAGTATCGCGCTCCGCGAGGCCGCCCGCGGGGCGTCCCCCACCGGTCCGGACCGGATGGTCCTGTTCAAGGTCACCGACGTGCCCGTGACCCACGAGGGACTCGTCGACGCCGGCTACGACGTCGTGTACGGTCGTCGGCTGTACATGCAGCAGGGCGAGACCGTCGTGACCGACGACCCCGAGGCCCTCGCCGACCGCGACTACTACACCCTCGCGTACGCGGAGAAGCGCGGACTGGATCCGCGGCCGGCGACCGCGGCGTTCGACGACGGGGCGGAGACCGAGTCCGAGCCGGCGGCACACACCGACGGAGGGGTGGAGCCGACGGCACAGACCGACTGGGGAGCGGAGTCGACCGCGGACGCTGCGACCGCCTCCGACATCGCGTCAGTCGAGCGCGCGGAGGGCGAGGCCTGCGGCGACGCGGTCCGGGAGGGTCCGTCGCGATGACCGACCCGCAGGAGGCCATCGACGCGGAGTCGGCCGCGCGAGCGAACGAACGCGACCCTAGAATCGAGGAGCAGACCGCCGGCGAGGTGCAGGGGGGAATCCCCTTCATCGGGGCCGGCCCGGGCGACCCGGGGCTTCTCACCGTCACCGGAAGGGAACTCGTCGAGTCTGCGGACCTCGTGGTTCACGCCGGGTCGCTGGTCAACAGCGAACTCCTCGCGGAGTACTGCGCGGACGCGGAGCAGGTGTCGAGCATCGGCAAGGACCTGGAGGAACTCGTACCGCTGATGCGAGACGCCCACGAGTCGGGACGCGACGTCGTCCGTCTCCACAGCGGCGATCCCGCGGTCTACGGGGCGGCCGTAGAGCAGATGGACGCGCTGGAGCACGAGGGCGTTCCCACCTACATCGTTCCGGGCGTGACCTCCGCGTTCGCGGCCAGCGCGACGCTCCGAACGCAACTCACGCTGAACGGCGTCTCGAACCACGTCGCGTTCACGCGTCCGCAGGGGAAGACGCTCGACCCCGAGGACGACCACATCGGCGAGTTCGTCGGGATGGGCGACGTGACGACCTGCGTCTACCTCGGGACCCACGCGGTCGGCGAGACGATGGACCGGCTCCTCGAAGATGGCCACGACCCCGACACGCCGGTCGCCGTCGTCTACCACGCGTCGTGGCCGGACGAGGAGGTCATCGAGGGCACGATCGGGACGATCGGCGAGCGGCTGGAAGAGGCGGGCTACCGCGCCTCCGCGATGGTCGTCATCGGCGACGCCGCGCGGAAGGCGGGCTACGAGCGCTCGTACCTGTACGACGGCTGGGCGAACCGAGGCGGAACCGAGAGCGAGGCCGACGACTGACGACGACCGAACTATGAGCACGGAAACGAACGACACCGAGACGGACGCGGGCGAATCGAGCGGCCACTGTTCCACGCCGGACTCCGACGGGGAGGTGGCCGAGGAGATCGCGATCGTCAGCTTCGAGCGGAAACTCGACGTCGCCGAGGAGGTCAAGGCCGGCATCGGCGACGGCTACGAACGCGTGGACATAATCGAGTACCACGGCGACGTCTTCGAAGAGCACTGGGGCAAGTACGACTGCTTCGTCGGGCTGATGGCCTCCGGCATCGCGATACGGAAGACCGCGCCGCTGCTCGACGACAAGTGGGACGACCCCGCGATCGTCGTCGTCGACGAGGGACTCACGTGGGCCATCCCGATCACGGGCGGGCACCACGGCGCGAATCAGGTGGCTCACGACCTCTCGCAGTTGGGCGCGGTACCCGCGATGACGACCGCGAGCGAGGCCGCGGGGAAACAGGGCGTCGAGAGCAAGGCGAAGGCGTTGGACGCGCACGTCGTCAACGGCGACTCGACGGTCGCGACGAACCTCGCGGTCCTGAACGAGGAACTCGGTCCCGTCGCGCGGCTCGACGGTCCCCGCGCCGTCCTCGTCGACGACGACGTCACCGTCCTCAAGCGGAACTCGGAGCGGGGAGTCGTCCTCGGGACCGGGACGGTCTCGGGGGTGAAGAAGTCGCAGGTGCTCGACGCCTGGGCGGCCGCCCTCGACGACCTGGGGTTGGACTTCTCCGACGTCGATTTCGTCGCGACCGGCACCCGAAAAGAGGGAGAAGAGGGCCTCTACGAGGCCGCCCAGGAGATCAGCTCCGGCGTCGTCCTCTTCGAGAGGGAGACGCTCGAAGCGTTCGAGGGCCCCTCGCCCTCGCGGTCGAAGGAACTCATCGGCTGGCCGGGTATCGCCGAGGCGTCGGCCATCGCGGGCGGTCGCGAGCACGACCTCGCGCGGGAGAAAGAACGCTTCGACGACGCCGTGACCGTGGCGGTGGGGCAGTGAGAATGGCGGGGACGGACGACGCCGTCGCCGACACGGGGACGTCGGATTCGGGCGGGGGCACCGACGACGACGACTCGCTGGGAACGCTGTACGTCGTCGGGATCGGACCCGGGCTCCCCCACGCGATGACCCAGCGAGCGAAGGACGTCGTCGCGACCGCCGACTGCGTGATCGCCTCGAACCTCTATCAGGAGTTCCTCCGACGCGACGGGACGCTCCCGCCGGAGAGCGCCGAAGTCGAGGCGGCCGGCGCGGGAGACACCGCGGCCGACGGCGGGAGAACGGAAGACGCGGAGGGAGGAACCGTCCTCGAACGACCCGGCGGGACCCGGCAGACGCTCGTCCGCTCGTCGATGGGGCGGCAGGTCGAACTGGCCCGCGAGGCGTTCGAGCGCGTCAGAGCGGGCCAGGACGTCGCCCACGTCTCCGGCGGCGATCCGAACGTCTACGGCAAGAGCGACCTGCTGTTCACGATGGCCGAAGCGGAGGACGCCGAGGACGTCCCGATCGAGGTCGTCCCCGGCGTGACGGCGGCGCTCGGCGGCGCGGCGAACCTCGGCGCGCCGCTGTCGAACGACTTCTGTACCGTCTCGCTGTCGGACAAGTGGCGCGGGTGGGAGGAGATCGAGGAGAAGCTCCGCGCCGCGGCGATCAGCGGGTTCGTGATCGTGCTGTACAACTGCTGGCGCGATTACCAGCGCGCCATCGACGTCGTCCGAGAGGAACGCGCCGACGACGTTCCGGTGGGGATCTTCAACGACGCCGGCCGCGGCGACGCGGGCCGGAACCGCGACGACGAGACCCACACGATCACCACCCTCGGCGAGGCCGACGAGTACGAGGAGGAGGTCGGCGGGATGGGCACCTCGATCCTGATCGGCAACCACGAGACGGCGGTCTGGGAGAACCGGTATAAGAAACACCTCGTCACCCCGCGCGGCGGGCGTGACGTCGACGACTTCTGACAATGAACACGGACGACACCACAGAGCCGAGTACGGACGTCGAACAGGCAGCGACAGACAGCGAGCGGACGACTACCGGAAACGAGAGCGAGTGCGGTGCGAGTAGCACGGATACGGACGGCGAGACAAAGTGCGGCGCGTCGACCGCGAACGCGACGACCGACGGCGGCGTCGCGAGCGCCTCGGGAGCGTCGGGAAGCGCCGATGAGACCTCCTCGACGTGTGGCGCTTCCTCCTCGTCGTCCGGTTCGAAGTGCGGCGGGTCGAAGCAATCGAAGACCGACGAGAAGGTCGAGTCCACCGTCGACGACTTCGACGCCGACCCCGGACGACTCGTCGCGGTCGGACTGGGTCCCGGACAGCCGGAAGGGATGACCCAGCGGGCTCGCGGGGCGTTGCTGGAGGCCGAGCACATCGTCGGCTACACCACGTACGTCGACCTCCTGCCCGACGAGGTCACCGAGTCCGCGGAGGAGCTGTACGACACGCCGATGTGCGGCGAGGTCTCGCGAACGGAGGAGGCGATCGACCGGGCGCTCGCCGGCAACGACGTCGCCATCGTCGGCAGCGGCGATCCGAACGTCTACGCGCTGGCCGGTCTGGCGCTTGAGATCCTCGAATCGAAGGGCGCGACCGCGAGTATGGTCGACTTCGAGGTCGTCCCCGGCGTCCCGGCCGCCCAGTCCTGCGGGGCGCGGCTGGGCGCGCCGCTCGTGAACGACACCGTCAGCATCTCGCTGTCGGACCACCTGACGTCGATGCCGACCATCGAGTCGCGGCTCCACGCGGCCGCGAAGGAGGGGTTCACCATCGCGATCTACAACCCCTGGAGCCGCAAGCGCCGGGAGAACTTCCGGAAGTGCTGTGAGATCCTCTTAGAGCACCGCGAGCCGGACACGCCGGTCGGGATCGTCCACGGCGCGGGTCGCGACGACGAGGAAGTCGACATCGTCGAGCTCGGGGAGTTAGAAGAACTCGGCGAGACCGACCTCGTCGACATGACGACGACCATCCTCGTCGGCAACGAGGAGACGTACGTCTGGGACGACCGGATGGTGACCCCCCGCGGCTACGAGTCCAAGTATGACTACTGAGTACCGAGTTCGCCTCGACCGCGAGGCGTGCGAGGGCGTCTTCGCCTGCCTCGTGCGCGACGATCGGTTCGTCGAGGCGTCGGACGGGTTGGCGACCGTCGAGACGTCGGACCGCCTGGCGACCGGCGGCGGACGGGAAGGGGGCGACGGAGGCGACGTTGCCACCGGCGGAGCCGATGGGAGCGACGAACTCCTCGTTTCGTTCGCGGACGACCGACTCGCGGACGCGAAACAGGCCGCCCGCGCCTGTCCCGTCGACGCCATCGACGTGCTGACGGAGGGCGACGATGAGTGAGGCGGAGCGGGGGGCGACGACGCCGGAGCCCGTGGACGACCTGCTCGCGGCGGCGACGACGACGGCGTACTTCTGGGGGCGCGTCGCCGGCGACGGCGAACTGACACGGGATCGCGTGACCGTCCGAGCAGGGGACGAGACGGCGGCCGACGCGCTGGCGGCGGTCGCCGGGGCGGGTCGGACGGACCACGACCACCGGGTCGCGGCCCGCGAGTCGGCGCACGACGCCTCGATCGTCCGTTTCGAGGACGAGTACGAGTTACAGGTGTTCGGCGCGCCGGCCGAGCGCGCGGCGGCCGCACTCGGCCTGCCGATCGACGGTCAGCCCGGCGGCTACCGCTTCGACGCGTTCGCCGACCACCGTCCGCAGCTCGTTCGAGGGGTCCTCGAGGCCTGCGGCACCGTCTGCTTCCGGGAGTCCGCGGAGTCGGTCGGCGTGTCGTTCGTCCACGACGACGAGGCCCTGCTCCGGACCGTTCGCTCGCTGCTCGATGCGGCCGAGCCGGACGTCCCGACCGACGACCTCTCTGCGACGTCGTCGGGCGGCCACTGGTTCGGGCTGGCAGACGACGCGGACGCGGCGGCCTTCGCGCGGTGGGTGTACAGCGGCAGCGACGACTCGGGGCTGTACTCGGCGGCGCGGCGGGGGAAACTCCGCCGGAGCGTCGAGCGCGCCACGGGGAGCGAGGTGGGCGAGCTCTCCGGATGACCGCGAACGCCAGAGCCGCGCCGGACGCGCGGGACGACACCGGCGTGCTCGACGACGAGGCCGTGTTGCTGGCGGGTCACGGCTCCCGCCGCGAGAAGTCGAACGAACAGGTCCGGACGCTCGCGGCCGACCTGGAGAGCCGGCTCGGGCTGCCGGTCGACGCGGGCTTCCTGGAACTCGCGAAGCCCTCGATACCCGACGCGATCGCCGGCCTCGCGGCGACGGTCTCGCGAATCAGCGTCGTGCAACTGTCGCTCTTCGCCGCGAGCCACGTCAAGAACGACGTCCCGCTGGCGGTCCAGCGGGCCCGGAACGAACACCCCGGCGTCGCGATCCGGAACGGTGCACACCTCGGCGTCCACCCCGCGCTCGTCGACCTGCTCGACGACCGGGCGGCGGCCGTCGAAGGCGAGTTGGGCGTCGATCGCGAGACCGACGACGTCGCGGTCGTGCTCTGCGCCCGGGGGTCCAGCGACCCGGACGCCAACAGCGACGCGCACAAACTCGCCCGACTCCTGTACGAGGGACGGGAGTTCGACCGCGTCGAGACGGCCTTCGTCGGGATCACCGAGCCGCGGCTGGAGGAGGCGCTGGACGCCGCCGCCAAACACCGGCCCGACGCCGTCGTCGTCCTCCCGTACATGCTCGGCGACGGCGTCCTCACCGGGCGGATCCGCGAGGGAGCCGCCGAGTTCGACGACGAGTACCCGTACGTCGACGCGGCCGCCGGCGATCCGCTCGGAACGGACAGCCGGCTGCTGGACGTCCTCGGCGACCGCTGGCAGGAGGCTCGGACCGAGAGCGTGGACATGTCGTGTGACACCTGTAAGTACAAGGTCGAACTCGACGGCTACGAGGAGGACGTCGGCGGCGCGAGAGCGACGCTGCGGGCGCTGACCCACCGGGAGTCACACGCCGACCGCGACGACGTCGACGAAGAGCCGCACGCGCACGACGCGCCGGCGAAACACGTCGCGGTGTGTACCAATCAGACCTGCGCCGCCGACGGCGCGCCGGCCGTCCTCGAAGGGCTGCGGCAGGCCGCGCGCGACTCCGACGCCTGCGACGCCCGGATCACGCGCTCGTCGTGTCTCGGGCGCTGCGGCGACGGCCCGATGGTGGCCGTCTACCCCGACGGCGTCTGGTACGGCGGCGTCGACGGGAGCGACGCGGAGCGAATCGTCTCGTCCCACCTCGATCGGGACCGCATCGTCTCGGACCTCGTCGACCAAGTGTTATAAATGAGCTGTCACGAAATCGAAGCGCTACGACTCGGACTGATGAACGTGCTCGGAACCGAAGATCGGAACGCGCGCGAGCACGCAGAGAAGGAACTGGAGGGCCACCTCGACGGCCCGATCGAAGCCCTCGCGAACGCGGAGACGCTCTCGGAGATCGAGCGACACCTCGACGCGGCGCTCGTGGATCTGGAGGCGGAAGTCGCCGCGACCGATCCCGACGACCCGGAGTACGGCTACGTCCGCGGGCGGCTCGTGGCCGTCCGCGACGCCGAGCGCGCGGTGCACAGGCTGACCGCTCAGGGCGAGAGCGTCCTCGACGGACTGGGCGAGGCACACGACGTGCTGCACGAGACGTTCCCCGTCGAGGAGTAGCGATCGGGGCCCCGATCCACCTTCTACCGCGGATCGCGCAACCGCGACGCGTCCGCGCCGAACTCGGCTTCGAGCAGTTCCGGCACGTCGTCGGGAACCACGTCGGAGTACCAGCGGTTTCGGGGGTGGATCGCGACAGCGGTCCCCTCGGCGCTGCACAGGCCGAGACAGCTCGTCTCCGCGACGCGGACGCGCGACCAGAAGACGTCGCGGTCGCGCAGCCACGTTTTGACCGCCTCGTACACGTCGCGACCGCGCGCCTCCGCACAGCAGGCGTACTCCGAGTCCCGCGCGTGGGTGCAGACGAGCACGTGAGCGGAGAAGTCGCCGTCGACGACGTCCTCGGTTCTCGACCGCATCAGTCCGCCGCAACGGGCGTGTCCGAGCGCGCGCTCGCGACGTCGGACGATCGGTCCTCGCCCGAACGACGACGGAATCGCGTGTGGGCCCCCGCGAGGAGCACCCACAGCAGCGCCTGTCCGAACACGGTCATCCCGACGAGCGCCGACGCCAGGTCGGAGGGGAGCGCGCTCTCGACCGGGTTCGCCGGAGCGAACGCGACTGGGAAGGCCAGGAGGCCGAACGGGAGCGCGGCCGCGACGGCGGCGGCTCCCCGTCCGCGTCGCTCCCGGAGCCGCTGGTACGCGTACCCCGAGAGCAGACAGACCAGCGCGCCGGCGACCATCATCCCGGCGTAGAGGAGCGTTCGGTTCTCCGTGGGCAGCGACTGCGTGACTCCGGGCGGCTGCGGCGGGAGGACGAGCCACGGGGCGCCCGAGACGGTGACGAACCCGGCCGCCGCCAGGAGGTAGCTCTTCGCGCCCTCGGGCCCCGGAATCGCGGGTTCGAGGAGGTAGAAGGCGAAGCCGAAGACGACGCCGCCGAGGAGGACCCCCCAGAGCACGCCGGAGAGGACGCTCACGCCGTTCGTGACCGCCGCGGGAACGGCGCTCTCGTGGTGCCCGCCTCCGGCCGTGGCTCCGGCGTGGCTGTGATGGCCGCCGGCCGCCTCGTCGTGGTGGCCGCCGGTCTCGGACTCTGCGGGCCCGACGGCGTCGCCGCCCTCGTGGCCGAGTTCGTCGGCGAACGCGACGAGCGGGTTGGCGACGAGCGCCAGCAGCAGGCCGAACGCCACGCCGGCGACGACGCCGGCTTTCACGCCCCGCGTCAGGTAGTCGGTGAGCATCCTCAGTGGCAGGTGATGCCCGCGGCGTGCCGGAAGTTGTGCATCGAGTCGTGCAGCATCGGTTCCTGGACGAACAGGAGCGCGAATCCGAGCGCGGCGACGAGCGCGAGTCCGACGGCGAGTTGCGTCGGCGTCAGCTCGATTCGGACCCCTTCGATTCGGCCGTGAACGGTGTCGGTGGTTGCCGCCATTCTAAATCACACTTGGACAAAGACAAGTTAGATTGTAAATCTTGCGTGTGAGAGAAACTCAGCTTTCGCGTGCGGCACCGGCGGCGGCGTCGATCCGCTCGGCGGAGAGCGCAGAGAGCGGAACGCGCGTCCCGTCTGTTTCGTCGGCGACCAGGCCGGCCACTCCCGCTTCCCCGCCGTCCCCGGCGTCGACGACGACGACGTGTGCGCCGAGTTCGGCCAGTCGCCGGGCGGCCTCGCGGGTCTCGCCGACCGGGCTCCCCCCGGCGACGTTCGCCCGGCCGTCCGTGACCAACACGACGACGGCGGCGGCGAGATCGGCCCGGTCGAGGGCGTCGGCCGCGGTTCGGAGCCCCGCGGGCAGCGGGGTCCGGTCGCCGGTCGGCAGCTCCTTGAGGTGGCGCGCTGCCAGCGTGACGCTGTCCGTGGGTGGGAGGAGGACCTCCGCCCCGTCGCCGGCGAACGCGACGAACCCGACCTCGTCGCGCTGCCGGTAGGCGTCCTTCAGCAGTTCGAGCACGGTCCCCTTCGCCGCGCGCATCGCCGGGCGCATCGACGCGCTGGCGTCGACGACGAAGAGCACCAGCGCGGCGGCGTCGCTCCGGCGGACCGACTGGCGGAGGTCCCGAGATTCGACGGACGTCGCGCCGCGGGCGGCCGCCGCGCGGACCGAGGCCGCGGCGTCGACGTCCCCCGCCGAGTTCGCGCGACGGGTGCGCACCCGGGCGCCCTCGCTGTCGACGTTCGGGGCGGCCCGCGTTCGAGTGCCGCTCCCCGTCTTCGCGTCCGCGACGGCCTCCGGCGCGGTCAGGTCGGGGGCGCGGCCGGCCCCGATCCCGGCGGGCGACTGCCCCGGGACGAGCGGACTGGCCTCCGTCGAGTCGTCGGAGTCGCCCGCCGAGTCGTCGCCGTCGGCGTCCGCGTCGGACCCGTCGGAGTCCGCTTCCCGCTCCCCGTTCTCCGCCGCCGCTTCGGCGTGATCGGGGCCGCCGTCGCCGTCTCGGACCGACGGCGAACCGCTCTCACCGGTCTCGTCGGGGTCGTTCCCCTCGTCCGACGATCCGGGATCCGTCGGTGGTTCCGATCCATCGCCGTCGCCCCGGTCACCGGAGTCGCCGGTCTGACTCGACGGGTCGTCGCGCTCGTCCGCTGAGTCGCCGTTCTCGCCTCCGGCTTCGCTTTCGTCGCCCGCTTCGGAGCGTTCCCCGTCGGTTCCCCCATCGTTCTCGTCGCCGTCGTCGCCCGCTCCGTCGAAGTGCTCGTCGACGAGTTCCTCGGGGTCGGGCGCGTCCTCGAACGGGCGCGAGCGAAGCCGGTGCGGGAGCGCGAGCTCCGCCGCCTGTCGGACGTCGGGTTCGATGACCTTCGAGCGTCCGTCGAGGGCGGCGAAGGTAGTCGCGGCACGCGCCGTGGCGATGTCGGCGCGGTGTCCCTCCGCCCCCGAGTCGCGGCACAGCTCCGCGATCTCCCGTTTGAATTCGGTCGAGAGGTCGACTTCCGGGAGGAGTTCGCGGGCCGTTCGGAGCTGGTCTCGGCGACCCGCTTCGCCGTCGGTTTCGGTGCTTGACGTCGTATCCCCCGTATCGCGGCCGATCGCACGGTCGATGATGTCGACCCGTCGATCCACGTCCTCGCAGGCCGTCACCGTCGCCTGGAGCGCGAAGCGGTCCCGCAACTGCGGACGGAGGTCGCCCTCCTCGGGGTTCATCGTGCCGACGAGCGTGAACTCGGCCGGGTGGGTGACGCTGACGCCGTCGCGCTCGACCCGGTTGACCCCGCTCGCCGCCGCGTCCAGCAGCACGTCGACGAGGTGGTCGTCGAGGAGGTTCACCTCGTCGACGTAGAGGATGCCGCGGTTCGCGCGGGCGAGTAGGCCGGGATCGAACTCGTGCTCACCCTCGAGGGCGTCCGACACCGAGAGCGTCCCGACGACCCGTTCGCGGGTCGCACCCAGCGGGAGCGTCACGAGCGGGACCGGCCGCTCGGTCCGCGGCGGATCCGGCCGCTCGCGGCAGCGTTCGCACTGCCGCTCGGGGGCGTCGGGCGGACAGCCGTACGGACAGTCAGCGACAGCGTCCTGTTTCGGCAGCAGCTCCGTCAGCGCCCGCACCGCCGTCGATTTCGCCGTCCCCTTCTCGCCCCGTATCAGGAGACCGTCCAGACCGTCGTTCGCCGCGACGGCGAGTAAAGCTCGCTTGAGTTCCTCCTGCCCGACGATACGGGAGAACGAGGGCCTCGACTCCCGGCCGTGCGAAGCTTTTTTGCGTCCGTCGTATTCAATCATAGTTGAATTAGCGCAATAGAGGTTTAACAACGTTATGCCAACAATCGGCCTGTACACCGCGACCGAAAACGAGCTCGGGGCCGTCCAGCGCGCCGCGACCCGGACGGACGTCGATCTGGTCGTCCGCTCGGAGAGCGACCTCGACGACGGGACCGACGTCGACGCGTTCCTCGACGAGATCGACGACGCGACGGCGGCGGTCTTCTGGCTCCACGGCGCTGAGGACAGTATGCCGGGATACGACCACGCCGTCGAGCGGCTGAACGACGCCGGCGTGCCGCTCGTGGTCAAATCGACCGGTGACGCCTACGCGCTCGAAGACACGTCCGTCGCCGCGGAAGACCGCGACCGCGTCTACGAGTACCTGGAACGCGGCGGGACCGTCAACGTCGCGAACTGCCTCCGCTTCCTCGCCGACGAGTACGGCGAGGTCGATGGCGAGGACGGCGGGATCGACCGCGAGTACGACGACCCCGTGACGCTCCCGACCGAGGGCGTCTACCACCCGGACTATCCGGGCGCATCTTACGAGGAACTGGCGGCCGAACTCGACCCGTCGACGCCGACCGTCGCGGTCTGGTTCTACGAGTCCCACTGGACCCACGAGAACACGCGTTACGTCGACGCCCAGGTTCGCGCCGTCGAGGCCCAGGGCGCGGACGCGCTGCCGATCTTCTGTAACCCGGCGACCGACACCGACGAGCAGTGGGACGCCGAGCGGGTGACGGAGGAGTGGCTCCTCGACGACGGCGACCCCGTCGTCGACGCCGTCCTCTCCTCCTTCATGTTCTCGCTGTCGATGGACGAGCGGGGGCGCGCGGCCGACGACGAGGGCGAGAGCGCGGAGGACGTCTTCCTCGACAGGCTGGGCGTCCCGGTGGTCCAGACCGTCACGACGATGCGCTCTCGCTCTCGATACGCGTCGAGCGACACGGGCGTGATGGGCTTCGAGCTCGCCCTCTCGGTCGCGCTCCCGGAGTTCGACGGCAACGTCGTCACCCACCCGATCAGCGGGAAGGAGCGCACCGACGACGAGGCGGGCATCGGGAGCGCCCCGAAGCAGCACTTCCCGATCGACGACCGGGTCGACCACGCCGCGCGGCTGGCGGTCAACTGGGCGCGGTTGCGACACGTCCCGAACGGGGAGAAGGACGTCGCGGTCGTCCTGCACAACTACCCGCCGAGCGACGACGGGATCGGCACCGCCTTCGGCCTCGACAGCCCCGAGAGCACGGTCAACCTCCTGGAAGAACTCGGTGCACGGGGGTACGACCTCGGCGGGGGCGACGGCAGCGACGCGTCGCCGTCGCTCCCCGACAGCGGCCAGGCGCTCGTCGAGCGGCTCACCGACCAGCTCACCCTCGACGACCGCTGGGTCGCCCCCGAGGACGTCCGCGACCTGAGCGTCGACATCGTCTCCCCCGAGCAGTACCGCGAGTGGTTCGACGATCTGGACGAGCGCTTCCGGGAGAACGTCCGCGACGAGTGGGGCGAGGCCCCCGACCGGCCCTTCGCGATCCCGGGCGTCGAGTTCGGGAACGTCCTCGTCACCGTCCAGCCGCCGCGCGGCTTCGGGATGGACCCCTCGAAGGTGTACCACGACTCGGACCTCCAGCCGCCCCACGACTACGTGGCGTTCTACGGCTGGCTGCGGAACGCCTTCGAGGCCGACGCCGTCGTCCACCTCGGCACCCACGGCAGCCTGGAGTGGCTCCCCGGCAAGACGGTCGGGCTGGACGGCGAGAGCGCCCCCGACCAGCTGATCGACGACCTCCCGAACGTCTACCCCTACATCGTCAACAACCCCGGAGAGGGCACGCAGGCGAAGCGGCGCTCCTACGCCGCGATCGTCGACTACCTCACGCCGGTGATGCGCAACGCCGGAACGTACGACGAGCTGTCCGAGCTGGAGGAGCTCGCCGATCAGTACCGCGAGGCCGGGATGGAGGACGCCCGAAGCGACGACGGCGAGGGCCTCGAACGGCAGCTCCGAGAGAAGGTGGACGAACTCGACCTCGCGGTGGAGTTAGGCATCGCGGGCGACGTCGACGAGAAAGCGGACGTTCGCGGTCCCGACGAAGCCGGATCCACGCTCGCCGAGGGCGCGGTCGACGGCGACGACGTGGACGTCGACGACCTCGTCGAGCGCGTCCACGCGTACCTCACGGACGTGAAGACGACCCAGATCCGGATGGGGCTGCACACGATGGGCGAACCGCCCGAGGGGGAGCGACTGACCGAGTATCTGGTCGCGCTCACCAGACTGGAGAACCCCGGCGGCCCGAGCCTTCGGGAAAGCGTCGCGGGCGTGCTCGGCGTCGACTACGAGCGGATGCTCGACGAGCCGGGACACTACGACGAGGAGCTCGGGATGACGCTCTCGGAGGCCGCGGACGAGGTGTACGAGACGAGCCTCGACCTCGTCGAAACCCTCGCCGAACACGACTTCGACCCGCCGGCCTCGGAGGTCGACGCCGGGCCGGACGACGAGACGAATATGAACCTGCTGGTCGTCGATATCGACCCGCTCGGGGACGCGCGGGTGCAGTCGGGCGCGCACGAGGACCTCCGGGCGGCCCTGAACTTCGTCTGCGAGGAGGTGGCCCCGCGCGTCCGCGGTGCGTCCGAGGAGATCCCGCGAACCGCCGAGGCGCTGGCCGGCGAGTACGTGCCGCCCGGCGGGAGCGGCGCGCCGACGCGCGGCGGGGTCGACCTGCTGCCGACCGCTCGGAACTTCTACACGCTCGACCCCCGAAAGATCCCCGCGAAGAGCGCCTGGCGCGTCGGCCGCGAGGTCGCGGAGGGCACCGCCGAACGCCACGCCAACGAGCACGGCGCGTACCCCGAGGAGATCGGCGTCGTCGCGTGGGGGACGCCGACCGTGCGGACCCGCGGCGAGACGGTCGCGCAGGTGCTCGCGCTGATGGGCGTCGAACCCGAGTGGACCGACGCCGGCCGCGTCGACGACGTCTCGCCGATCCCGCTGGAAGAACTCGGCCGACCCCGGATCGACGTCACGACCCGCGTCTCGGGGCTGTTCCGCGACGCGTTCCCGCAGGCCGCGAGCGTCGTTCACGACGCCGTCGACGCGGTCTGCGAGCTCGACGAGCCATACGAGATGAACTACGTGAAGAAGCACGTCGAAGAGGAGACCGAGGAACTCGACGCGCAAGGCGTCGACGATCCTGAGAAAGCTGCTAAACACCGCGTGTTCACGACCCGACCCGGCGGGTACGGCGCGGGCACGAACAAGGCCGTCGACGAGGGGAACTGGGAGGACCGATCCGACTTGGCCGAGGTGTACGTCCAGTGGGGCGGGTACGCCCTGGGGAGTCGCGGCCGCGTCGCGGAGGCCCACGACGCCTTCGAGCGCCGGCTGGACAGCGTCGACGCCACGGTCAAGATCGAGGACACCGCCGAGCAGGACGAGTTCGACAGCTCCGACTGGTACGCGTTCCACGGTGGCTTCATCACCGCTGTCTCGGAGATCTCGGGCGAGGAGCCGGCCTCCTACGTCGGCGACTCCAGCGACCCGGACGACGTCTCCGTCTACACGAACGAGGAGAAGGTCCGGAAGGCGATGCGCGCCCGCGTGCTCAACCCCGACTGGCTCGACAGTATGGAGGAACACGACTACAAGGGCGCCGGCGACCTGTCCACGACGGTCGACGTCGTCCTCGGCTGGGACGCGACCACCGGCGTCGTGAGCGACACGCTCTGGGGCGACGTCGCCGAGAAGTACGCCTTCGATGAAGGTCGACAGGAGTGGATGCGAGAGGTGAACCCGTGGGCGCTGGAGAGCATCACCGATACGCTCTTAGAGGCGATCAACCGCGGGCTGTGGGACGCCGACGAGGCGACGGCCGACCGCCTCCGGGATCTCAACCTCCGCGTCGACGGCGACCTCGAAGCGCGGGCCGGAAGCGCGGCCGCCCCGGAGGTGTCGAGCGATGACGACTGAAGACGGTAGCACGGATGGCGTCACCGGAGCCGAGGCCGACGGCGTCGACGAGTACGCCGACCTCGGCGCGACCACCGAGAGCGCGATGGAGATCGCAGAGACGAGTATGGACCGCGTGCGCGAACTCGTGCCCGACGAGACCCTCGCGGATCGGATTCGGCAGAAGAGCGTCCACGCGACCGGCGATCCGGAGTTCCAGCACCTCGTGCGGTTCACCGGCGACACCGAGGACGAACCGGTCGTCGCCGGCGCTCGGGCGGTCCTCGACGAGCGGCCGATCGTCACCGACATCACGATGGTGAAGGCGGGAATCACGGGGCGCGGGCACGACTGCCCCGTGCGGAAGGCCATCGGAAACGGGAGCGAACTGGCGAAGCGGACCGGGATGACGCGGACGGCGGCGTCCGTCCTCGAACTCGACCGCGAGGGCGTCTACGACGACGCCGTCGCCGTCGTCGGCAACGCGCCGACCGCGGCGCTCGCGCTGGCGGACTGCATCGAAGACGGGACGCGGCCCGCCGTCGTGGTCGCCACGCCGGTCGGGTTCGTCAAGGCCGCCGAGAGCCGCGAGCGCCTCCGAGAGGTCGCGGCGGCCCGCGGCGTCCCGGCGGTCACGAACGTCGGTCGCCGCGGCGGGAGCGGACTGGCGGCGGGCCTGACGAACGAACTCGTCCACGTCGCGAGCGACGTCCGGAGCGGCGAGGTCGAACTCCCGTGAGCGACGACTACGACCTGGACGAGGGCCCCGACCCGGCGGCGCTCGCGGCCGCGGAACCGGAGTCGGAACCGGACGAGCGGGAAAACCCGGTGGACGCCGTCGGGATCGGACCGGGGAACCCGGCGTATCTGACGCCGAGAGCCGAGCGGGCGATCCGCGAGGCCGACCTCGTCGTCGGCTTCGAGACGGTCGTGGGGTTCGTCGAGGCGAAGACGGACGCCGACCTGCTCGCCTGCGGCTACCGCGACGAGGGCGAGACGCTGTCGGCGTTCGCCGACCGCGTCGCCGACGGCGAACGCGGGACGGCGGTCCTGATGGGCGATCCGAACCACTCGGGGTATCAGTTCGTCGGGAAGGTCCAGGAGGCCGTCGGGCCGCCGGTTCGGGTGGTTCCGGGGGTCTCGTCGCTCCAGGTGGCCGCCAGCCGAGCGCGGACGCCGATGGAAGATACCGTCTTCGTGACGCTGCACAGGAGCGGGGACATCACGGACGGGCTGCGACGACTCCGCAGTGCCGTCGGGCGGCGGCACCTCCTCGTGCTCCCGCGCCCCTACGACTGGATGCCGGAGGACGTCGCGGCCGACCTGCTCGAATCGGGCGCGTCGCCCTCGCTCGACGCGCTCGTCCTCGAGCGGTTGACCCACCCCGACGAGTCGATCACGCGGACGACACTGGGCGCGCTCGGAGCGCGTGCGGCGGACTCGGCGGACGACGAGTCGCCGTTCTCGGACCTCTCCGTGCTCGCGGTCCGGGTCGACTGATAATGCTTACTCTCACTTTTCACCACCGAGCGCCACCCCCGTTTGCGGCGCTCGGCGGTAAGAGCCGAGAGTAATCATTATGAATCGCTGGACCGCCCGCTCATCGGAACCCCCGGCGACGACGCCGCGACTCCTACTCTCTGCCGTCCTCGTCGACCCCGAACCGCGGCCGGAATCGGCCCGCCTCGGCGTCACCACAACTTATTTTATAATCCGTCTCCACGGGTTAGTAAACCCAGATTGGAGTAGCTAAATCTTAGTTGATTTATGGACGATCCATGACATCCGAAGCAATCCTGCTCATCGCCCGCGAGACGAGAAACGCCCGCGCAGTGCTCGAAGAACACGCCGACCGGCTCCGCCGGCGGGCGGCAGTCGACGCCGTCGAGGTGGCGACCTACGAGAGCGAACCGGTCCGCGAACTCCGCGAGCGGTTCGAGCGGATCGCGGCCGACGTCGTGTACGCGGTTCCGGTGTGTGCCGCACACACTCACGAGACGATCGACGCCGTCCCCGCCGCGCTTTCGTACGTCTCCGGGGACGTCCGTTACTGCGAACCGATCGGGCGGAGCCCCGTCGTCACCGAGGTGATCGAAGAGCGGGGCGCCGACCTGCTCCCCGCCGCCGAGGACGTCTCTCTCGTCCTCGTCGGGTTCGGCAGTAGCTCGAAACCGTACCACCGGCAGACGACCGACTACCACGCGTCTCGCCTCCGCGAGGGGTCGGAGTACGGCGAGGTGTTGACGTGCTACCTCCTCCAGAACCCCGCCGTCGAGTGCGTCCGGTACAACGCGACCGGGAGCCGGTCGGTCGCGGTCCCCCTCTTTTTCTCGCGGACGGAGGCGACCGAGGAGCGGATTCCCGCGGAGTTGGAGCTCGACCGCGGCGGTATCGAGTACGCCGACCCGCTCGGCGCACACCCACGGATCACCGACGCGATTCACGCGGAGGTCGAGAAACAGCGCGCGCTCGCGGGCGAGGGCTCGTCCACCGGAGCGTCGTTCGAGGCGCAACTCGCCCGAACGAAGCGACCGGTCGCGACGGACGGGGAGGGGGTTCCGCGGTGACCAGACGCTCGGATCCGGCCTCCGCCGAGCGCGGACGGTCGGCGTCTCTGTCCGGACGACGGGGTGCCGGGACGTCGGGGCCAGCGCCGTGAAGGGCCTCGTCGTCGGCGGGACGAAATCCGGCGTCGGCAAGACCGTCGCCACGCTCGCCGTCGTGCGGGCGCTCGAACGGACGGGACGGACGGTCCAGCCCGCCAAGGCCGGGCCGGACTTCATCGATCCCAGCCACCACGAGCGCGTGGCGGGGCGGCCGTCGCGAACGCTGGACCGGTGGCTCCAGGGCGAGGCGGGCCTCCGGCGGAACTACTTCCGCGGCGAGGGCGACGTCTGCGTCGTCGAGGGCGTGATGGGGCTGTACGACGGCGACGGCTCCAGCACCGCGATGGTCGCCGAGGCGCTCGACCTCCCGGTCGTCCTCGTCGTCGACGCGAAGGCCGGGATGGAGAGCGTCGCCGCGACCGCGGTGGGGTTCCGGCGATACGCGGCGCACGCCGACCGCGACCTCGACGTCGTCGGCGTCGTCGCCCAGCGCGCCCACGGCGGCCGACACGAGCGCGGCATCCGCGACGCCCTGCCAGAGGGTCTGGAGTACCTGGGTCGAATCCCGCCGCGGGAGGACCTCGAAATCCCCGACCGACACCTCGGGCTGCACCTGGGGGCGGAAGCGCCGCTCGATCCCGAGGTGCTCGACGAGGTGGCCGACCACGTCCGCACGGACCGGCTCCTCGACCTCGCCCGGCGTCCGCCGCGACCGGAACCCAGAGACGCGGACCCGAACTCCTCGGAGACCGACAGGCGCGTCGCGGTCGCCCGCGACGAGGCGTTTCGGTTCTGTTACCCGGCGACGATCGAACGCCTCCGCGAGCGCGCCGAGGTGGTGACGTTCGCGCCGACGGCCGGCGACGGTCTGCCCGACTGCGACGGCGTCTACCTCCCCGGCGGATACCCGGAACTGCACGCCGCGTCGCTGGCGGACAGCCCCGCGATCCGACAGCTCGAAGCCGCGGCGGCCGACGGCCTCCCGGTCCTCGGCGAGTGCGGCGGGCTGATGGCGCTCGCGGAGTCGCTGACGACCGCCGACGGCGACAGCCACCGGATGGCCGGCGTGCTCCCGGCGGACGTGCGGATGCACGACCGGTATCAGGCGCTCGACCACGTCGAACTCCGTGCCCGTCGCGGGACGCTCACCGCCGGCTCGGGGGGTCGCCTCCGGGGCCACGAGTTCCACTACTCCAGCGCCGACGCGGCGTCTGACGCCCGGTTCGCCTTCGACGTCGAGCGCGGCGACGGCATCGACGACGGACGCGACGGGCTCACCGAGTACCGAGCGCTCGGGACGTACTGTCACGTCCACCCCGCGAGCGGGGCCTTCGACGCGTTCGTCGAGTCGCTGTGAGCGGAACGCGTCGGCTCACGTCGTTCGCAGACAGAAAGGTCCGGGTGCGAGAATTGAACCCGCGTCTCAGCCTCCACAAGGCTGAAGGATAGTCCACTACCCTAACCCGGACACGCACCTTCAGGTATCCCCGTCGAAGTCAAATACGTTACGACTCCGCAGCGGAGTGCGCCGACGTCACACGGTGCGCCCCCGATTCGAGCGGACGCCGGGGTCGGCTCTCGCGGCGCGACACGCCGCAGACCGGGACGCTTTTCGTTCACAGTCACCTATCCGCGAGCAACCGTGGCCATCACGGACAAGATCTACCTCAAGAACCACCGCCAGATCGTCTCCCAGTTGGACGTCAACATCCCGAAGGGGGCGTTCAAGGGGGCGACGATGGACGTCCTCTACTCCGGCGAGGGGCTCACGAAGGTCGACGACGCGACCCGGGATCGGTTGCTCGACTTCGCGGAGGACTTCCTCGACCCCGAGAACCCCGACGACCTCTACACGGGCTACCCCGAGCGGCAGTTCGTCCGGTACCTTCTGGAACTGCGCGCGCAGGGGCTCGGTCCCGACGCCATCGTCGACGTGATGGGCGACGAGTACATGTTGTACGCCTATCCCGGCGACGTCCTCTCGTTCCTGGACAACGCGGTCCGGACGCTGGAGGCCGCCGAGACCCTCGCCGAAGTTGAAGGGAATCAGGAGATGGAGCGGAAGATGCACCGCGCGCGGCAGGCGCTCTCGGGGTAGCGCTTCGCCGCCTGCGGTGAGGGATCGACCTGACTACCCGAGCCGAAACGACGGCTCGTCGGCCTCGCTGGCGTCGAGGTCTTCCAGTTGGATGACCTCCTCGTTCTCGTCTTCGAGTTGCTCGCGGAGGTAGTTCACGTACTGTTTGTGCTCCTCGAGCTGTTCGCGGAGGTGCTCGGCCTCCAGTTCGAGACGCTCGTGCTCGCGGACGAAGCTCTTGGGGACCTTCACCTTCGGCGGGAAGCTCTCGTCCTCGCCGTTGCGTAACTGTTCGAGTTCGTGCTCGGGGACGACCTGAACCTGGCCGTCGTGGGCAACGAGCGTGTCGACGTAGTCGCGGAAGACCGCCGACAGCGAGATGTCACGCTCCTCGGCGATCTCACGCAGCGTCTCGAACGCGTCCTCGTTGACGCGGAACGAGATGGTCTTGTTTTTGTTGCCCATTGGCTCGTTTCGACGTTCGTCGGCGGACTCACTTAAACGTTCGTCAGACAGTCCCACGGGTCGGCCGCGGATTCGACCGACGGGGCGACCCCGAAACGGAGTCCGGACGGCGAATCGAAGGCGAGGGCCGGGAGGGGCCTACGGTTCGGGCTGGAGGTCGGCGCCCTCGTCGGCGTCGCCGGACTCCACCTGCCCGCCGTCGAGTCCGAGTTCGTCGCCGTCGCCCTCTTCGAGGCTCTCAAGCGCGGAGACCGCCGAGTCGGTGTAGCGATCGATCGGGAGGTCGTACTCCTCGCGGGCCATCCGCGCGTACTCGTTGCCCTCGTCGTCGAAGGCGTCGATCCGGTCGAGCGTCCGCTCGGCGGTCTCGACGACCCAGCGGTCCCGGGTCGCGGCGTCGACGACCTGGATCGACTCCGGTCGAACGGAGACGTTGACGTTCCCGTCGTCGGTCTCGTACGTCCGGGGCTTGCCGACGACCGCGACGTAGGCGGGCGGTTCGAGGTCCCGGAGCGTGCTCGCGGCCTCCGGCTGGTACTGCCCCGCGTAGACGAAGAACGTCCCCGTCGGATCGACGATGCGGCCGCGCCAGTACTCGTTGTCCTCGCCGACGTCGTCCTTTTCGGTCAACGTCCCGACGAAGAACACCCGGTTGGCCTTCGCGCCCGTCGGCAGCAGCAGGTAGACCGGCGCGCGGTCGTCGTCGGACTCTTTGAACGTGAAGGCGGCGTCGTTGAACTCGTCTGCGAACACACGTCGGGCGACCTCTCGGGACGGAATCTCGTTTGCGCTCATATCAGATCGACCTCGCTTTGATCAGCACCGCTTCGGGGTCCGCCGGTTCGGTGAGCCGTTCGACCTCGTCGGCGAGGACGTAGCGTCCCAGTTCGGGGCCGGAGACGCGGTAGTAGGTGCCGAGGAGGTCCTCGCGCATCTCGTCGACGACGACGGTCGTGTCGAGGGCGTCCATCGCCATCTGTTGGGCCTCCTCGAGCGTGACGCCGGTGAGGTCTTCGGTGACGTCGCGGCCGAAGATCACCTCGTAGACCTCCTCGCCGTCGTCGAGGACGCCCTTGATCCGGAGGTCGAACTCGCCCTCGACGTCGCCGTGTTCCGAGCAGCGGCCGTTCTGGAGGACGCGCGTACAGCCCTCCTCGGGGCAGCGCTTGATGAGGCCGCTCCCGGACTGGATGTCGACGAGCGCGCCCTCGACGGTGATCGCGTCGTCGCCGACCTCGATGTCCTCGTCGAGTTCCTCGATCGAGGTCGTCTTGTTCAGTTTCACCGAGAAGTTGCCCTGGTACTCGTCGGTGACGACGTTGCCCAGCCGGTACACCGCGCCCTCTTCGAGTTCCGGGAGGTCGGAGGTCTCGAAGGCGACGAACTTCGTGCGACCCGACTCGTCGCCGAGCAGGCCGACCTGGGCGATCGAATCGCTCCGGGGCTCCCACAGTTCGACGACCTTGGCGGTCACGTCGATCCACTGCTCGTCCTGGTCGATGTCGGCCAGGTGGACCTCGTCGTTGCCGCCGCGGCCGATCTCGTCGCGTTCGAGGCCGGCCTCTTCGAGGTAGCTGTTGATCACCGACCGGCGCGCCTCCTCGACGGGCACGCGGTACTCCTCGACGAGGTTCTCCAGTCGCTCTTCGACCTCGTCTTCGTCGACGTCCAAGTGGTCCGAGAACTGTTCGGCTATCTCCGCTGCGTGTGTTCGCAGGTCTGACATAGTTTCACTCGCCTCCGCCTTGTTTTCCGTTGGGAGGCACAGGGCGTTTGGTGCGCGATGTGTAATAAAGTATCGTAAGCGGAGTGAAAGTGGAAATCAGTGGGTAGAACGGCAGTGTGAAGGCCGAGTGCGGTCGATCGAGGGACGGAGAGGCGACCGGTACGAACGGCCGGCGCCGTTCGGCCCCACCAACAGTCCTTATCACGGTCGCAGCCGCATATCCGGCCGATGGAAGACCGTCTCGAACGTCTCGTCAGACAGAAATTCCGCGAGGCGGGGCGACAGTACGCCCGCGCACGCGACGCCTACCGCGACGGCCGCGACGAGAGCACCGGCCCCGGAAGCGACGCCGTTCCGGACTCGCTCCCGCGGGACGGCGAGGGACGCCTCCGGATCGTCTGCCGCCGCCACGCCGAGCGACGGGCCGTCGCCGTGGACGGCGAGGGCCATCCGGCCTGTTTCGAGGGGGACCACCCCGACTGCGAGGGCTGCGTCGAGGACGTCGGAGACGGCATCGTGGAGACGTGGTGATGTCCGGGACCGAACCCGACGACGTCGCGGACGCCGGTGCCGCCGACGCCCGTCCCGACGACCGCTCGTCGACGACGCCCGACGTCCCGCTCCCGGTCGTCGCCGTCGTTCTCGCCGGCGGGACCGGCTCCCGGCTCTACCCGGCGAGCCGATCGCACCGGCCGAAGCAGTTCCTCCCGCTGGCCGGCGAGAGCGGGGAATCGCTCCTCGAACGGACCGTCTCGCGCGCCCGCGACGCCGCTGACGAGGTCGTCGTCGTCACCCGCGAGTCGTACGCCGACGGCGTCGCAGCGCGCGTCCCAGACGCCGACGTGCTCGTCGAACCCGCCGGCCGCGACACCGGGCCGGCACTGCTGTATGCGACTCACAGAATCGCGCGCGGGTACGACGACTGCGTCGTCCTCGCGCTCCCGAGCGACCACCTCGTCGGCGAGGGCTTCGCGGCCGCCGTCCGCCGGGGCGCTGCGGTTGCGGCAGCCGAGGACCGGCTCGTCACCTTCGGCGTCGAGCCGACCCGCCCGGAGACGGGCTACGGGTACATCGAACCGGCGGGGTCTGCGTACGACGGCCCAGCGGGACCTGCGCCCGACGGCCCAGCGGGATCCGCGCCCGACGGCCCAGCGGGATCCGCGCCCGACGCCGACTGGCGACCGGTCGAGTCGTTCCACGAGAAACCGGACGCCGAGACCGCCAGGCGGTACGTCGAGGCCGGTCACTACTGGAACGCGGGCCTGTTCGCGTGGCGGCCGGAGGTCTTCGTCGACGCCGCGGCGTCGTCGCCGCTGGCCCCGCTGCTCGAGGCGCTTGATGAGTCGGCGGAGCCGCCGACCGCGGGAGGTCCGGGCGCGACCGCGGCGTTCGAGTCGGTCGAGCCGGTGAGCGTCGACAACGCGGTCTTCGAGCGGGCCGAGGACGTCGCCGTCGTGCCCGTCTCGTTTCCGTGGGACGACGTCGGCTCCTGGGACGCGCTGGAACGCGTCCTCGACGCCGACGGGGACGGAAACGTGACCGCCGGCGACGTCGCGCTCCGGACGCTCGACGCCGCCGACAACGTCGTCGCCGCGGACGACCGACACGTCTCGCTGGTCGGCGTCTCCGACCTCGCGGTCGTGGCGTGGGACGACCGCGTGCTGGTCGTGCCGAAGGAACGTGCTCAGGACGTCAAGTCGCTCGTGCGCTCGCTGGAGGAACGAGGGGAGTTCTGAGCCTCTGGGTCGGCCGTTTTCGGGGTCGAAACGGCGGCGTCACTCCGCGGAGCGCCGCACCTGCACGCGTCCGCCGGTCGTCACGCCGACGAGCAGCGACTCGCGCACCTCGCGGCCCTGGATGGCGTCGCCGGCGGCGTCGGAGACGATCTTCATCAGTTCGGGGGCGGTCCGGTTCACTTTCACCCCCGCCTCGTCGCAGGCGTCGTAGACCTTCTTCGGGACGTCGTAGAGGTCGGTCCCGACGTCGACGGAGACCTGCACCGGCGCGGTGAGCGCCTCCGCGAAGGCGACCGTCTCGCGGGCCTTCTCGACGTTCCGCCGGGCGCTGGACTCGACGCTCGAAACGTTCGCCCGCGAGGTCCCGAGCATCGACGCGATCCGCGACTGTCGGACGCCCCGCTCGCGGAGCACGAGCACCTCCGCCTGCCGACGGGTCAAGACGCTCTCTTCGGCGTCGAACCCCACCTCCGAGAGGGCCTCCTCGACGTCGAACTCCTCGGCGTCCTCCGACTCCGCGGCGTCGTCACCGGCGTCCTCGACGTTGTCCATACCGGTTCGTTGGGTGTCCGCTGCAAAAAAGCTACAGAAGAACGACTGTCCGTTCGGTCTCCCCCCGGCGCTCGCGGGCGGCTACCCGCCCCAGAAGTTGTCTCGGCTGCCGAGCGCGGTCGGCCGTCCCGGGCCGGAGGTCTCCTCGCTCTCGGACTCCGAACCGTCGCCGGCGTCGGAGGCGTCGTCCCCGTCGCCGTCGGATCCGCTCTCGCCCTCGTCGTCCGTCTCCTCGTCGCCGTCGAGCGGCAGGCGTTCGACGACCGTCTTCGCGGTGGCGTGGTTCGACTTCACGCGGTCGATGCGGACGACCGCGCGCGCCTCCGGCAGGAGTCCGTCGACGAGGACGATGAAGCCGTCGTCGGTCCGCCCCACGCCGGCGCCGCTCTCGTGGATGTCGTCGACGTCGACGACGACCTCCTCGCCGGGCTTGACTGGCTGCGCCTTCAGGTCGCGGATCGGCTGGTCGTAGTTGTTACACCACTCCGCGCCGCCGCGGTCGCCGTAGTACTGACATCCCATCCCGTCGATTCGCTCCGAATACCGGGGACAGTCGTCGGCCAGCGGACAGTCAGACATAGCGTGAACTACTCCACCGCGTGTCTAAACCCTTGCGGGTCTACTATCGGGTCTGCACGCGGCGGCGCGTTCACGAGCGCGTGGACGCGCGGCGACGCGAGCGCGCGATCCGCGGTGACGGTCGACACCACGAGTCCGGCGCCGACCGCAACGCTTTCCGCCGTCTCGACCCGATAGGGAGTATGAGTCGCCGCGTCCCCGAGTTCGCCGTCGTCACGGGCGTCTTCCTCGGCCTCTCGGTCGTCGTGACCGGCGTCACGCTCGGCTGGGGACTCTACGCGACGGCGGTGATCGGCGCGCTCGTCTCCTACCCGTTCGTCGGCTTCGGCATCGTCCGCGACGACGACCCCGCGGCGACGATCCGCCCGCGCTGGCTCCTGGCCGCCGGCGTCGTCATCGCCCTCGCGGGCGCGTTCGGCGTTCTCCTCGACGATCCTTCGCCGGGGGGACTGCTCCGAAGCGCCCTGGTCGGCCTCGTCCTCGGCGCGCCGCCCGCGAGCTACGCGGTCCGATACGGTGCGGACGTCAACCCGCTCCCGCCGCGAGCGACGGTGTCGACCGGGGGCGCCGTCGGCCTCGCGCTCGTCGTGTTCGGGCTGTTCGTCGCGCAACCGCTCGTCGGCGTCGCCGCGGGGGCCATTGCAGCGCTCGGAAGCGCGCTGTACGGCACCGCTCGCGGCGTCGACTTCGGTCCGCGGACGAAACGGCGCGGAGCGGCCGCCGGCGGCCTGCTCGGGGTCGGGGTCGTCGCGATCGGCGTCCTCACGGGCGGGCCGCTCGGCGAGTGGCTCCTCGTGGGGACGGCCGTCGCCCTCGTTCCGAGCCTCTACGCGGCGCTGACGCTGGAACGGGCCGGCGGGATCCGATAGAGAATCACGCCAGCGGCGTCCGCTCGACCACGGTCCCAGTCCCACCTTTTCCGCTGCGCTCGCTCCGCTCGCTCGGGAAAAGCTGGACCAAAAGCCTCGCCTAACGGCTCGGCCGCTCGAACGCTTCGCGTGCTCGCGTCATCAGGCCAGCGGCGTCCGCTCGACCACGGTCCCGTCGGCGGTCGGGTACTGCTCGACGATCTCGCCCTCGGAGACGTCGCCCTCCTCGATCATTTCCTCTAGGAGCCACCACGCGACCTCGACGTGCTCGGATTTCACCGAGTAGAACTCCTCGGGGACGCCGAGCGCGTCGAGCGTGTCCGAGCCGACCCACGTCTTGCCGTAGACGAGCGTGCCGTCGTCGGTCACCTCGTCGAAGGGACGCCGGATCGTCCGCGCCATCCGCTTCAGTCGGTTGCGGTGCTGGGCGGCGTCTTTGAACACGGAGGTACAGAAGTACACGCGCTCGTGGTCGCCCATCGCATCGAGGATCTCCTCTTTCGACCCGTCGACGGCTGACATGTGGCCCTCCTGGAGTTCGTAGCCCTGCTCCTGCATCCGGCGGTAGTTGCCGTCGCTCATCTCGAACTCGTTTATATTGCAGAACTCGGCGGCGCCCTCGTCGAGGAACTCCAAGAACTCCTCTTCGGCGCGGATGCCCGGAATCTCGAACGCCGGCGTGAGCCCCTCCTCACGGGCGACGTGGAGGATCTCCTCCCACTCGGTGCCGTGGAGGTCGCCCCACAGTTCGTACGGCGGGTGAAAGCGAATCTCGTCGAGGCCCGCTTCGGAGAGCCGGCGCATGTTCTCCCGGCCGCCGGTGATCCCGGTGTAGAGGTGCGTGTGGTGGTCCTCGCCGAACTCGTCTTTCAAAAGCGAGAGGTAGTGACAGGTCCGCTCCATGGCCTCCTGGG
This sequence comes from Halobellus limi, assembly GCF_004799685.1. Classification (NCBI taxonomy): domain Archaea; kingdom Methanobacteriati; phylum Methanobacteriota; class Halobacteria; order Halobacteriales; family Haloferacaceae; genus Halobellus; species Halobellus limi. Next base: position 549,102 of record NZ_CP031311.1, on the reverse strand, counting down.
GTTCGCCGCCGGTGATCGAGGTGCCGAGGGCGTCCATCCGGTGGGCCTCCTCGAGGACGTCGTCGTCGGACTCGACGAGGCGCTCGTTGGCGTAGACGTCGGTGACGTTCTTTCGGTTCTCGCCGAGCGGGCAGTAAAAGCAGTCGCGCTGGTCGCAGTAGCCGTAGACGAAGAGCACCATCTTTCCGCCTTTCGCGCACTGCTCACAGCCCTTCGAGATCATTTCGTTGTGTGTGATACCGCCCGGAGACCCAAAAGTCGTGCTACTTGGGACGGCGCGTTCCGAACCGCCGATGGGCGGGTCGTCCCCGGCTCGGACGCTCCCGAAAACAGATATACTCCGACGGCGTACGTCCCCGCAGATGCTTCTGGTCCTCTGCGTCGACCTCGACGACGACCTCGGCCGCAAGACGGGGCTGGAGACGCCGGTCGTCGGCCGCGACGCCGTCGAGTCGGCCGCCGTCTCACTGGCGACCGCGGACCCGGAGGACTCCGACGTCAACGTGCTGTTTCAAGGGATCCACGAGTACGACGAACTCGCCGCCGACCCCGACGTCGAAGAGGAGGTGACCGTCGCCGCCGTCACGGGCACTCAGGGCGGCGACGTGAAGGCCAACCGCGCGATCGGCGAGGAGATCGACCGCGTGCTCGCGGGCCTGTCGACCGGCGAGAACGTCAGCGCCATCGTCATCACCGACGGCGCCCAGGACGAGTCGGTGCTGCCGATCGTCCGCTCGCGCGTCCCCATCGACAGCGTCCGCCGGGTCGTCGTCCGGCAGGCGCAGGACCTCGAATCGATCTACTACACGATGAAGCAGGTCCTCGCCGACCCCGAGACACGCGGGACGATCCTCGTGCCGCTCGGCATCCTGCTCCTCATCTACCCGTTCGTCACGATCGCGAGCTTCTTCGACGTGCCCGGCGCGGTGGTTCTGGGCGTCATCTCGGCGCTTCTGGGGCTCTACACGCTCTTCCGCGGACTCGGACTCGAAGACGCCGTCGACGACACCGCGAGTCGCGTCCGCGACGTCCTCTACGAGGGCCGCGTCACGCTCATCACCTACGTCGCCGCCGCCGCGCTCATCGTCGTGGGCGGCTTCCGCGGGTACGCGCTCTTCGAGACCGCGAGGGCGAGCGTCAGCGACCCGATCCCGCCGCTCATCGCCCTGGCGGCGCTCGTCCACGGGGCCGTCCAGTGGTTCGCGGCCGCCGGCGTCACCTCCAGTCTCGGACAGGTGACCGACGAGTACCTCGCCGACCGGTTCAAGTGGCGGTACCTCAACGCGCCCTTCTACGTCGTCGCCATCGCCGTCGTCCTCTACGTCGTCTCGGGCTTCTTCCTCCCGGCGAGCATCGACGGCGTCCGGTCGTTCTCGCTGACGCAACTGGCGATCGGTCTCACCGCCGGGACGCTTCTGGGCGTGTTCAGCACGCTCGCGTTCGCGATCGCGGAGTCGCGGTTCCCGACGGCCGCGGAGGCCGCGCAGGGGTGAGCGAAGCAGAACCGGTTCCGAGGAGGGCCCCGACTACCGCTCGCGGACGACGACGAACTCCGCGAGGTCCTGGAGGTAGCCCAGCGGCTCGCTGTCGTCGACTTCCGACGCCGCGAGCGCGTCTAGCGCCTGTTCGGACTGGTCGTGGGCCCGCCGGTTCGCCTCCTCGGCGGAGAGTCCGGTGACCTGCACCAGCGACGGGCGGTCCATCTCCGCGTCCTGACCGGTCGGCTTCCCGAGGTCGTCGGCGTCGGCCGTCGCGTCGAGGACGTCGTCGCGGATCTGGAACGCGACGCCGACCCGCTCGGCGTACTCGCCGAACGCCTCGATCGTGAACGGGTCCGCGTCGGCGGCGACCGCGCCGAGTTCGGCCGCGGCGCGGAACAGCGCCCCGGTCTTCCGGCGGGCGAGGCCCATGTACTCGCCCTCGTCCGTGGGGCGAGCGACGAGTTCGGTGGCCTCGCCCTCGCCGAGTTCGACCATCGACTCGGCGACGATCTGCGTCGCGTGGTCGTTCCGCGACAGCAGCGCGAACGCCTCCCCCAGCAGGCCGTCGGAGGCGATTATCGCGGGGCCGTACCCGTACTCCGCCCACGCGCTCGCCGTCCCGCGGCGGACGTCCGAGCGGTCGATGATGTCGTCGATGACGAGCGAGGCGTTGTGCACGAGTTCGATCGCGACCGCGAAGTCGACCGCGTCGTCGGGGTCGCCGCCGCAGGCCTCACAGGCGAGGATCGTCACGGCCGGCCGGACCCGCTTGCCGCCCGCGAGCGCGACGTGTGCGACCTCGTCGGATAGCTCCGGAGGGTCGACCGCCTCGATGACCGCCTCGAGGCGCTCTTCGACCATCGAAACGCGACGCTCCAGATACTCCATTACCCCTCGCTGAGGATGGCGCGGCAAAAGAGGTTCCGGAAACCACATCGGGTCGGCGCCGCTCACGGGTCGCCGGAGCGAGATTCAGACCCGTTCTGCGAGACGTGCACTCGTCCGAACCGGGCGGGTCACGCCCGGAATTTCGAGACGCCTACGCGTCCCCGGCGGAGCCGCCGTCTCCGTCCCGAGCGTCCCGGTGCTCGGCGTCTCGGCTCTCGGCGTCGTCGGGGAGCGAAATGAGGTTCTCGCGTCCGAGACGGAGCTTGTCGACGCGCCCCTCCTCGGCCATCGCCGACAGCAACTGGGAGACCTTCGCGTCGGACCAGTCGGTCTCGTCGACGATCGTCGCCTGCTTCATCCGCCCGCCGTTCCGTTCGAGGAGGCGCTCGACCCGTTCCTCGTCCGACAGCAGCGAGAGGTCGGCTTCGGTCTCGTTCACGGCGTCGTCGGGAATATCCGCACCGGCGGGGGCGTCCGCGTCGGCGGAGGCGGGTCGCTCCGCTCCCGACGGCGGCCCGCCCGCTTCGCCGGTGCCGTTCCGCCCGTCCGCCTCGGCCGCCGTCCCCGCGTACGGCGCGTCGCTTCCCCCGTCGGCGTCGGCCTCCGCAGTCGGCGGCGCCCCGTCGTCCGGCGGCGACGATCCCCAGGGGGCGCCGGCACCGCCGGAGCGGGTTCGCAGCATCCAGACGGCGGCGAGGACGACGAGCGCGACGATCCCAGCGCCTGCGAGGACCCCGATCGGGAGCCGGTCCGCGGGTCCGACCGGCGAGTACGTGACGCGGAGTTCGGCCTCCTCGCCCTCGAAGTCGGACGGTTCGGCGAGGACGATCGCGCTCTCGCGCTGCTGGACCGCGATGCTCGTCCCGGTCACGGTGTAGCCGTCGGGCGGACGGATGAGGATCTCCTGGTCGGCGTCGAAGATCGAGAGCCACGTCCGGCGCTCGTCGGTCTCGGCGGTCGGCAGCGTGAACACGTCGTCGAGGACGAGCGTCTCGTTTTCGCCCTCCCGGAGGAAGTTCGTCCACCGGAACGTGACGGCGAGCGTGCCGCGTTCGGCGGACTCGTCGATCGAACTGTGGTAGGTGACGTTCTCGATCCGCATCGAGCGCCCGGTCGACTCGCTCGCTCGCCGCTGGAGCGCCTCGAACAGCACGGCGTTCGGCCCGACGTCGGCGTCGCCGGACTCGTAGCGCGAAGCGAGCGTCCGGAAGGCGCGCGTCTCGTTCTCGGTGTCGAGCGCGTAGTGGGTCTCGACGCGCCACTCGGCGCTCCGGTCGGACTGGAGCGAGATCTCGACGGTGGTCCGCGGCGGCGTCTCGTCGTCGACCTGCCGGTGCACCTCCGGAGCGCGCAGGGCGGCGATCCGGTCGGGAGAACCGGTCTCGACAGCGGCCGTGGCGGTATCCGCGGGAGCCGTCGAGAGCTCCGCTCCCGGCGCGGATCGGCCGTCGGCGGCGAGCGCCGTCGCTGGCGCGACAGCAGCGAAGACGAGGAGGAGGGCGAACCACAGCGCGGACGTCCGCATTTGATGAGAGTGTAGGTGGAACGCTCAAAACGCTTTCCATCGGTGCGGTCTCGGTCCAGCGGATCCCGCCCGTTTCTGCCGGTTCGGCTCGGCGGAATCCCGCCCGGTTCGACCCGCCGGACTCACGTCTGTACTGGGCGGGCGAAATCACGTCTGTACCGGGCGGGCGAAATCACGTCTGTACCGGGCAGGCGAAATTACGGCCGCCGCAGTACGGCGGCACGCCGCCACGGGGAATGGCGCGACTTTAATAACGCCACGGCGATACGCTCCTCGTATGCGCGCTGTCGCCCTCTCGCTCGCCCTCCTCCTGGTCCTCTCGGCGGTCGCCGGAGCGGTACCGGCGCTGCCGGACGGTCGGCCGGCCCCGGCCTCTGCTTCGACCGCAGGGCCGTCCGTCCCACCGACAGCGACGGCCTCGCTTCAGTCCTCCTCGCTCACTGAACGCCCGCCGATGCAGGTCGCGGGATCGAACGACACGGCGGGGGACTCGATCAACGTCCTCGGGATCCCGCCCGGTGAGACGACGCGGAGCACGCTCGAAACCGAGTACGTCGAACTCGGGAGCGGGCTCGCGTTCTCCAGGGCGACGACGGACGCGCGCCTGGAGACGGAGGCGGTGGTCGAGCGGATCGAATCCGCCGACTCGCCGGAGAAGCGCCAGCAGTACCTCCTACAGGAGATCAGCGCGATCGAGCAGCGGATCATCACGCTCCGGACGCGACAGCGGCAGGTGGTCGGCGCCTACGGCCGCGGCGAACTCCCGCCGCGACGACTCCTCTACGAACTCGCGCTGATCGACGCCGAGGCGCGGGAGCTCCAGCAACGCCGGGACCGGATCGAGACGCTCACGCAGTCGACTCCCGGGTTCAGCATCTCCGCGGCCCGGTTCGGGAACGTCGAACTCGAACTGAACACGCTCACCGGACCGGTCCGCGGACACGCGGCGGCGGTGCTCAACGGCGACGCCGACTCGGCGCGCTTCTTCGTCCAGTCGGGGGAGAACAGCGTCGTCCTCGGCGTCATCCGCGACGGGACGTACGTGCGCGAGTCCTACCGCGGGGCGCTCCGTGGAGGGGAGGACGGCGCCTTCTCGCTCGCCGACGCGGTGAACGCGACCGAGGCGGCGTACCCGACGATCACGGAGCTGCGCCTCCGCGACGACGTCGTCGGCAACCCCGACAGCGACAGCACGCGGGTGACCGTCGAGCACGAGCGGGGACGCCTCGTCGCGTTCGTCGACAGCAGGAGCCAGCGCGTATTCAAAGAGCACCAGTACCGGCCGATCGATCGGGTGACGACGTCGTCGCCGACGTCGGCGATCAAAGACGGACTGGAACTCACCGCCCACCGGACGTATCCGGGCGGTCCCGTCCGGCTGCAGCTCAACGCCACCTCGAACGACGAGCCGGTCGACGCGCAGATCACGGTCGGCCCGGCCGGCGGCCGGAGTTCCGTCGTCGGCGAGACCGGCGAGGACGGATCGCTGTGGACGCTCGCACCGGCCGGCACCTACCAGGTGACGGCCATCGACGGGAGTTCGGTCGTCGTGCTCTCGGTGGAACCGACGGCGGCGCCGTTCGTCTACGGCGAACTCAACGAGAGTTCGGGCGAGGAAGGAATGGAGACGGTCACGCCGGCGGAGTGACACTGACTACTCTCACGTTTTACCGCCGAGCGCCACCACCGTTGCCGGCGCTCGGCGAGAAGAGACGAGAGCAATCAGTACGAACGGGTGGGCGTTCGCCTCGCTACCGCCGTAACTGTCGACCGACCGGCAGCGGGGGCTGGGCCCGGGACCGGCCGGACGAGACAGGGGCCGTAGGTTCATAAGCCATCGCGCACCAGACGCCCCGTGACAGCCCGTGCGTCGGCGTCGGCGATCGGTGTCGTGCTCCTGCTCCTCTTCGGGGTCGTACTGGGCGGTGTCGTCGCCGCCGGCGCCGAGGCGGTCGCGGAGGCGGCGGGTGAACCCGAACTCGCGGGCGGCGCGGAGACCGGATCGTCGGGGCAGACGGTCGCGCTGTCGCTCAGGCTCGACGGCGACGCGGTCGCTCTGACGCACGAGGCGGGACCCCCGCTGGACCTCTCGGAGACGCGGATCGTCGTGGCGGTCGACGGCGAGGAACTCCGGTATCAGCCGCCGGTCCCGTTCTTCGCCGCCAGGGGCTTCCGCGGCGGGCCGACGGGCCCGTTCAATCTCGCGAGCGACGGAGTCTGGTCGGTCGGGGAGACGGGGTCCTTCCGGGTGGCGGCGACGAACGCGCCGGCGTTGCGACGCGGGCGAACGGTGTCGGTCACGGTCTACGTCGACTCGGACCGGGTGAGTCGGGTGCGCGGGACGGTCGATTGAGCTCTACCGAACGCCGGGTGATCGCCCCGGAGGGAGCGAACCGATCGAACCGGGGGCCGCCTCTACTTCTCGGGTGCGCGCGCGATGGTCGTGATCGCCCTCGGGCTGCCCGGATACGCCTGCTGGATGTGGTGTTCGATGTCGACGAAGCCGGCCTCCTCGAACATCCGCTGGGCCTCCTCCTCGTCGTAGAAGAGCATGATCGCGTCCGCGAGGCGCTGAAAGAGCGAGCTGTTCGGGTAGTCGGGGCCGACGACGAGGACGCGACTCCCCGGCTTGACGACCCGACGGAACTCCGACAGCGCCGCGACCGGGTTCGGCCAGTACTCGATCGATCCCGACGACCAGATCGCGTCGAAGGAGTCGTCGGCGAAGGGGAGCCGCTCGGCGTCGCCGCGGTAGAACCGGACGCGATCGCGGGTGCCGAACTTCGCGAACGCCTTCTCCATCTGGTGGCGGCTCTGGTCGAGGCCGTGGACGTCGTCGGTGTAGCGGAGCAGCCCCTCCGTGGCGAAGCCGGTGCCGCAGCCGACGTCGAGGACGCGGTCGCCCTCCTCGATGGCGAGCCACTCCAGCGCCTCGTCGCGCATCTCCTCGTTCCAGATGAAGGGGTTGATCCGGTCGTACACCTTCGAGAGGTACTTGTAGAACAGGCGCGCGTTGGCCTTGTCTTCGAGGACACCCATCGCGCGGCGGTTAGGACGGGGGAATCATAACGCTGCGGATCCGGTTTCACCGCTCCCCGGCTCGTCGACGGCTGGCGAGAGCGTTCCGCAAACACCTTATACGGCGCTCGCGCAACGTTTCGGTGATACGAATATGCCGAGACCAGAGGTTCTCGAACGGATCAAAACGGCAGAATCCGAGGCCGACGACATCGTACAGGAGGCCGAGGAGGACCGCGACGAGCGCATCGAGGAGGCGCGACGCGAGGCCGAGGAGATCCGCACCGACGCAGAACGGGCGGCCGACGAGTACGAGAAAGAGCGGCTCGCCGAGGCCCGCGAGGAGATCGAGGAGGAGCGGGAGGAACTCCTCGAGGAGGGCCGGGAGGCGCGCAAGAAACTGGTCGCGTCGGCCGAGGAGAACGCCGACGAGGCGGTCGAGTACGCGATCAGTCAGTTCGAGGAGGCGGTACATGCTCAGACCTGAGCAGATGAGCAAGGTCTCGGTGACGGGATCGAAGGCCGTGATGGACGAGGTCATCGAGACCGCCCACGGCCTGAACCTCCTGCACGTCACCGAGTACGACGGGTCCTGGGACGGCTTCGAGCCCGGCGATCCGGTCGAGGGAGCCGAGGAGTCTTCGGATCGGCTGGTCACGGTCCGCTCGCTGGAGAGCATCCTCGACGTCGACGCCGAGGACGCCGGACCGACGCGCATCGTCACCGACGAGGCGCTCGACGAGGAGTTAGAGGCGATCCGGACGCGGGTCAACGAACTCGACGACCGCCGACAGGACCTCAGACAGGACATCAGAGAGATCGAAGACCGGATCGATGCGATCGACCCGTTCGTCGATCTCGGCATCGACCTCGATCTGCTGTCCGGCTACGACACGCTGCAGGTCGCCGTGGGGACCGGCGACCGCGACGCCATCGAGCGCACGATCATCGATTCCGAGGACCTCCGCTCACACGAGATCTTCTCGGGCGACGACGTCCTCGGCGTCTTCGCGCGGCCGACCGCCGACGCCGACGACTCCGCGCTCGTCGACGCCCTCGTCGGGGCCGACTTCACCGCCTTCGAGATCCCCGACGCCGAGGGCACCCCCGACGAGTACAAGCGCGAGCTCGAACACGAGAAACAGCAGCTCGAATCGAAGCTCGCGACCGTCGAGAACGAACTCGAGGCCGAGAAGATGGACGCGGCCGGCTTCCTGCTCGCCGCCGAGGAGAAGCTCTCGATCGACGTCCAGAAGACCGAGGCGCCGCTCTCCTTCGCGACGACGGAGAACGCCTTCATCGCCGAGGGGTGGATCCCCTCGGAGCGGTACACCGAGTTCAAGGGCGCGATCAAGGACGCCGTCGGCGAACGCGCCGAGATCGAGGAGTTAGAGCGCGCGACGTTCTCGAGGGACGGCACCGACCACGTTCGCGAGGAGGTCCCCTCCGGCGGGGACGGCGGCAACGGCGGGACCGCCGCGGCCGCAGACGGCGGCTCGGAGACGGCCCGCGCCGACGGCGGCAGCGCGGTCGTGATGGCCGACGACGAACCGCCGACGGTCCAGGACAACCCGGGGGCGGTCAAGCCCTTCGAGATCCTGGTGCGGGCGGTCAACCGGCCGAGCTACTACGAGTTCGACCCGACGGTCATTCTGTTCCTGACGTTCCCGGCCTTCTTCGGGTTCATGATCGGCGACCTCGGGTACGGGATCATCTACACCGCGATCGGCTACTACCTCTACACCAACTTCGCCGATCGTCCGGCCTTCCGGAGCATGGGTGGAGTCACGCTCGCGGCCGGGATCTTCACCGCGATATTCGGCGTCCTGTACGGCGAGCTGTTCGGCCTGCACGTCATCTCGACGTACCTCTGGGAGGGCGTCGTCGGCCTCGCACACGCCCCGATCGAGAAGGGCCTCTCGCCGGCGGGCATCGACTGGGCCCGCGGCTGGCTCGTCGTGAGCATCCTCGTCGGCATCTTCCACCTCAACGTGGCGTGGATCTTCGGCTTCGTCGAGGACTACGAACTCCACGACCTCAAGCACGCGGTCTACGAGAACGGCTCGTGGCTGCTAATGATGAACGGCCTGTGGGTGTGGATCTTCTCGGACGTCGTCCGCGGAACGGCGCCGGAGTTCATCTACACCACCTTCACCGCGCAGGGCGTCCTGCCGATCGGCTTCGGCGGCTTCTCGGCGGCGATCGGGTGGGCCGGGTTGGCGGTCTTCGCCGTCGGCTTCGTCCTGCTGGCGGTCGGAGAGCCGATCGAGGCCGTCGAGTTCCTGAACGTGCTCGTGAACGTCCTCTCGTACACCCGGATCGCCGCGGTGCTGCTCGCGAAGGCGGGGATGGCCTTCACGGTCAACCTCCTGTTCTTCGGCGTGTACGTCGACGACCACGGCGGCTGGCACTTCGGTCTCGGCGGGATGCCGGACGCCGATGCGGTGGCGGCCCTCGGGCAGGGTGAAACCCTGAGCTACCACGGCTACGAGGTGACCGAGATCATGTTCGGCGGCCTCGTCCACGGCGACGCCGCGACGATCCTGATCGGTCTGCTCGTGCTCGTGCTCGGGCACCTGCTCGTCCTCGCGCTCGGCGTCACGAGCGCGGGCCTGCAGGCGGTGCGTCTCGAGTACGTCGAGTTCTTCAACAAGTTCTTCGACGGCGGCGGCCGCGAGTACGAGCCGTTCGGCTACGAGCGACGCTTCACGACCGAAGACTGACGCGAACCAGCCTCGGATTCGACGTTCGCCACACCGCCGGTTCCGAGACTTCGACCACCGCGCGATCGGCGCGGATAGCCGTGGTACTGATTCTCAAATCCCACGAATACCGGCAGTTCCGGGCGCTTCGCACCCGATACGGCGAGTCAGTTTGGGAAGCTTTATGAGACGCGTGGGTTCAATTACGCACGTTCGGAGACGACTATCCGGTCAACACCTAAAACAATGTTCGAAGCACTCCTACAGCAGACTGAGGCAGCTGCCCCGGCTCTTGAACCGTCCGCCGCCGCCGCACTCGCGGTCGGTCTCGCGGCATTCGGCGCGGGTTACGCCGAGCGCGGAATCGGCGCGGCCGCGATGGGCGCCATCGCGGAAGACAACAGCCTCTTCGTCAACGGTCTGATCCTGACCGTCCTTCCGGAGACGCTCGTCATCCTCGCGCTGGTCGTCGTATTCCTGGTCTAAACGCCCCCTCGACCCCTTTCCATCAATGAGTTTGGACAACGTCGTCGAAGACATCCGAGACGAAGCCCGCGCGCGTGCGGAGGAAATTCGCGAGCAGGGCGAACGTCGCGCCGAGGAGATCGTCGAGACGGCAGAGAAAGACGCCGAGGAACTCCGCGAGGCGCGAGAGGAGGACGTCGAGCGCCAGATCGCCCAGGAGCGCGAGCAGGCGCTCTCCTCCGCGAAGCTCGAATCGAAACAGGAACGGCTCGAGGCCCGCCGCGACGTCCTCGAAGACGTCCGCAGCCGGGTCGAATCGGAACTCGTCGACCTCCCCGCGGAGAAGCGCGAGGAGCTGACGAGCGCCCTCCTCGAGGACGCGACGTCGGAGTTCGACGAGGACGAGTCGGTGTCGGTGTACGGTCGCGCCGACGACGCCGACCTGCTCGAATCCCTCTGTGCGGAGTACGACGGCTTCGAGTACGCCGGCGAGTACGACTGTCTCGGCGGCGTCGTCGTCGAGGGAGAAGACTCCCGGGTTCGAGTGAACAACACCTTCGACTCCGTGCTTGAGGGCGTCTGGGAGGACAACCTCAAGGACGTGAGCGAGAGACTGTTCGACCAATGAGTAGCGCCGGCGGTTCCAATCCCGAGTACGTGACAGCCCGCGTCCGGGCGCGTCGAAGCGCCCTGTACGGGGACGAGGAGTACCGAAAGCTGATTCGGATGGGGCCGGCCGAGATCGCACGGTTCATGGAGGAGTCCGATTACGAGACCGAGATCAACGCGCTCGGTGCGCGCCACTCCGGCGTCGACCTCATCGAGTACGCGCTCAACCGGAACCTCGCGAAGCAGTTCGACGACCTCCTCCGCTGGGCCGACGGTCGCCTCTACGATCTGATCGCGCGATACCTCCGGAAGTTCGACGCCTGGAACGTCAAGACGGTCATCCGCGGCATCTACTCCGGAGCCGACCGGGAAGCGATCGCGGACGACCTCATTCGGGCCGGCGAGTTCGACGAGGAACTGGTCGATCAGCTACTCGACGCGCCGAGCATCGAGGACGTCGTCGACCGCCTCTCGGGGACGATCTTCGGCCCCGGTCTGGCGGACGCCTACGGCGACTACGAGGACACCAGCGTGCTCGTTCCCCTGGAGAACGCCATCGACAGGACGTACTACGAGCACCTGCTGGAGGACCTCGTCGTCGACGAGGCCACCCAGCAGTACCGCGAGTTCCTGGAGGCCGAGATCGACTTCCGGAACGCCCGGAACGCGCTGCGGCTCGCACAGAGCGGCGCGGACATCGACCCCGCCGAGTACTACATCGACGGCGGGTCGCTGTTCTCGGCGAGCGAACTGGCGACGCTGGCGCAGAACCGCGACGAACTCGTCGAGAAGATCCGGGAGTCGAAGTACGGCGACGACCTCTCGGCCGCGCTCGACGAACTCGAGTCCGCGGAGAGCCTCATCAACTTCGAGCGCGCGCTCGACATCGCGCTCTTGGAGTACACGGACGCGCTCGGACACGTGTTCCCGCTCTCGATCACCCCGATCGCGTCGTACATCCTCGCGAAGGAGCGCGAGGTCGACAACATCCGGGCGATCGCCCGGGGGCGCGAGGCGGGGCTCTCCGAGGAGCAGATCGAACAGGAGCTGGTGATCCTATGAGCCAGGAAATCGCCGTCGTCGGCAGTTCGGACTTCACCACCGGGTTCCGCCTCGCGGGCGTCCGGAAGTTCGAGACCGTCGCCGACGAGGACAAGGACGAACAGCTCGACGAGGCCGTCACGGAGGTGCTCGAAGACGACGACGTCGGCATCGTGGTGATGCACGACGACGACCTCGATCACCTCTCGCGATCGGTCCGCGAGGCCGTCGAGACCAGCATCGAACCGACGCTGGTCACGCTCGGCGGCGGCGCGGGCGCGGGCGGCCTCCGCGACCAGATCAAGCGAGCCATCGGAATCGACCTGATGGAGGAGGACAACTAATACATGAGTCAGACAGCACAGACCGTCCGCGAGGACGGCATCATCGCGAGCGTGAGTGGACCCGTCGTGGTCGCCCGCGATCTCGACGCCCGAATGAACGACGTCGTCTACGTGGGCGACGAGGGTCTGATGGGCGAAGTCATCGAGATCGAAGGCGACACGACGACGATTCAAGTGTACGAAGAGACCTCGGGGATCAGCCCCGGGGAGCCCGTCGAGAACACCGGCGAGCCGCTGAGCGTCGACCTCGGTCCGGGGCTTTTAGACACCATCTACGACGGCGTCCAGCGTCCGCTGGACGTCCTCGAGGACAAGATGGGCAGCCCCTACCTCGACCGCGGCGTCGACGCCCCGGGGATCGAACTCGACAAGCAGTGGGAGTTCGAGCCCACCGTCGAGGAGGGCGACGAGGTCGGCCGCGGCGACGTCGTCGGCGTCGTCGAGGAGACGATCACCATCGACCACAAGGTGATGGTGCCGCCGGACGCCCTCGAGGAGGGCGAGACCGCGGAGGTCGTCGACGTCAAGTCCGGCTCGTTCACCGTCGAGGACACGGTCGCCGAGCTCGACACCGGCGTCGAGATCCAGATGCGACAGGAGTGGCCGGTCCGTGAGGCCCGTCCCACCGTCGAGAAGAAGACCCCGCGGACGCCGCTCGTCTCGGGGCAGCGGATCCTCGACGGCCTGTTCCCGATCGCGAAGGGCGGGACGGCCGCGATTCCGGGGCCGTTCGGCTCCGGGAAGACGGTCACCCAGCACCAGCTCGCGAAGTACGCCGACGCCGACATCATCATCTACGTCGGCTGCGGCGAGCGCGGCAACGAGATGACCGAGGTCATCGACGACTTCCCGGAGCTCGAAGACCCCGCGACCGGGAACCCGCTCATGGCCCGGACGTCGCTCATCGCGAACACGTCGAACATGCCCGTCGCCGCGCGCGAGTCCTGCGTCTACACGGGGATCACCATCGCGGAGTTCTACCGCGACATGGGATACGACGTCGCGCTGATGGCCGACTCCACCTCGCGGTGGGCCGAAGCGATGCGCGAGATCTCCTCCCGGCTGGAGGAGATGCCCGGCGAGGAGGGCTACCCCGCCTACCTCGCCGCGCGGCTCTCGCAGTTCTACGAGCGCGCCGGTTACTTCGAGAACATCAACGGCAGCGAGGGTTCCGTCTCCGCGATCGGTGCGGTCAGCCCGCCCGGCGGCGACTTCTCGGAGCCGGTCACCCAGAACACGCTGCGCATCGTGAAGACGTTCTGGGCGCTCGACGCCGACCTCGCGGAACGTCGGCACTTCCCCTCGATCAACTGGAACGAGTCGTACTCCCTCTACAAGGATCAGCTCGATCCGTGGTTCCAAGAGGAGGTCGCCGACGACTGGCCGGAGAAGCGCCAGTGGGCGGTCGACGTCCTCGACGAGGAGACGGAGTTGCAAGAGATCGTACAGCTCGTCGGCAAGGACGCGCTGCCCGAGGACCAGCAGCTGACCCTCGAAGTCGCGCGGTACCTGCGCGAGGCGTACCTCCAGCAGAACGCGTTCCACCCGGTCGACACCTACTGTCCGCCGGAGAAGACGTACCTGATGCTGACGACGATCGAGACGTTCAACGACGAGGCGTTCGACGCGCTCGAGGCCGGCGTCCCGATCGAGGAGATCATCGACATCGACTCCGCGCCGAAGATCAACCGGATCGGCGTCCAGGAGGACTACGAGGAGTACGTCGACGAACTCAAATCGGAGATCACAGAAGAGCTCCGGAGTCTCTACTAACATGAAAGAGTACCAAACCATCACCGAGATCAGCGGTCCGCTGGTGTTCGCCGAGGTCGACGAGGCCATCGGCTACGACGAGATCGTCGAGATCGAGACGGCACAGGGCGAGACGCTGCGCGGGCAGGTGCTCGAATCCTCGGACGGCGTCGTCGCCATCCAGGTGTTCGAGGGCACCAGCGGCATCGACAAGAACGCATCAGTCCGCTTCCTCGGCGAGACGATGAAGATGCCCGTCACCGAGGATCTGCTCGGGCGGGTGCTCGACGGCTCCGGCCGGCCGATCGACGGCGGTCCGGACATCGTCCCCGAGGAGCGACAGGACATCGTCGGCGCGGCGATCAACCCCTACTCCCGGGAGTACCCCGAGGAGTTCATCGAGACCGGGGTGTCGGCCATCGACGGGATGAACACCCTTGTCCGGGGCCAGAAGCTCCCGATCTTCTCGAGTTCGGGCCAGCCCCACAGCGAACTGGCGATGCAGATCGCCCGCCAGGCGTCCGTCCCCGAGGAGGAAGAAGGAGACGACGACGAAGGCTCCGAGTTCGCGGTCATCTTCGGCGCGATGGGGATCACCGCCGAGGAGGCCAACGAGTTCATGGAGGACTTCGAGCGCACCGGCGCGCTGGAGCGCTCGGTGGTCTTCATGAACCTCGCGGACGACCCCGCAGTCGAGCGGACAGTCACCCCGCGGATGGTGCTCACGACCGCGGAGTACCTGGCGTTCGAGAAGGACTACCACGTCCTCGTCATCCTGACGGACATGACCAACTACTGCGAGGCGCTCCGCGAGATCGGGGCCGCCCGCGAGGAGGTCCCGGGCCGACGCGGCTACCCCGGATACATGTACACCGACCTGGCGCAGCTCTACGAGCGCGCCGGCCGAATCGAGGGTCGCGAGGGATCGGTCACGCAGATCCCGATCCTCACGATGCCCGGCGACGACGACACCCACCCGATCCCCGACCTGACCGGTTACATCACCGAGGGGCAGATCTACGTCGACCCCGACCTCAACAGCCAGGGGCTACAGCCCCCGGTGAACGTCCTTCCCAGCCTGTCTCGGCTGATGGACGACGGCATCGGCGAGGGCCTCACCCGCGAGGACCACGCCGACGTCTCCGACCAGATGTACGCGGCGTACGCGGAGGGCGAGGACCTGCGCGACCTCGTGAACATCGTCGGTCGCGAGGCGCTCTCCGAGCGCGACAACAAGTACCTCGACTTCGCCGACCGGTTCGAAGAGGAGTTCATCGACCAGGGCTTCGACACGAACCGCGACCTCGAAGAGACCCTCGAGATCGGCTGGGACCTCCTGTCGATGCTGCCGACGGAGGAGCTCAACCGCGTCGACGAGGAGTTCATCGAGAAGTACTACCGCGAGGACGTCTCCGCCGACGCCGACGAAACCGAGACGGAAGCGACGGCCGACTGATCGGCCGACGCCGACTGCGACCTTTTCACGAGCCGATTCGGCGAGTGGCGACACGGCCGATCCGCGGGAAGGGGTCGACCGTCTCGCTCCCCTCACGCAGGGTGTGGCACCCCCCGGATCGGCCACACGCGTTTTGTTCCTCCGGTCGGTTGCGTACGTATGACACGGGGGGCGGATCCGGGCGTTCGAACGAGATCGGCGGTGAGACAGCGCGGAGACGGCGTCGCGGCGGCGGCCAAGTCGGCCAGCACCGATGCGGTCGACGAGTCGTTGAAGACGCGCACGATGGACGAAGCGCCGGTCGGGATCACCATCGCGGACGCGAGGAAGCCGGACATGCCGTTGATCTACGCGAACGCCGCCTTCGAGCGGATCACCGGCTACCCGCCGGCGTACGCGGTCGGGCGGAACTGCCGGTTCCTGCAGGGAGAGGTGACCCGCGAGAAGCCCGTCGGACGGATGCGCGCCGCGATCGAGGAGGAGCGGGCCACGACCGTCGAAATTCGGAACTACCGGCGGAGCGGAGAGGTGTTCTGGAACGAGGTGACGCTCGCGCCGCTGCGGGACGACTCCGGTGACGTCGCCTACTACGTCGGTTTCCAGCAGGACGTCACGCGCCGCAAGCGGGCCGAGCGGGCGGCCGCCGAGCGGGCGTCCCGGATCGAGCGCGAGCGGATCGCCCAGGAACGCCTCCTGGACCGACTCGACGGCGTGGTCGCCGACGTCACCGAAGCCGTCACCCGGGCGTCGTCGCGGGCGGCGCTCGAACGCGAGGTCGTCCGGAGCATCGCGGACACATACGTGGGCGCGTGGATCGGTCGGTACGACCCCGCCGCCGACGCGGTCGTCCCCCGGGTCGCCGAGGGGATTCCCACGCGGGACGAGGGGGTTCTCACGCAGTCCGACGAGGGTCGTCGGCCGCCCGAAGGCGAGGCCGGCGAGCGCGATCCCGGCGAGAGCGTGCAACTCCGAGCGTCGGGCGGGGACCGATCCGCCGAGGGGGAACCCGACGTCGGCGCCGTCGAGACGGCGATCACCGAGGCGCTCGAGGACCGGTACGTCCACATCGAACCGATCGAACCGGGGAAGTCGGCGGAATCGACGGCGGTCGCGGGGGTCCCGTTACACCACGGGGAGGCGGCGTACGGCGCCATCGCCGTGTACGTTCGGAACGACGAGTTCCACAGCTACGAGCGCGCGGTCCTGACGGCCCTCGGGCGGACGGTCGCCGTCGGCATCAACGCGATCGAGAGCCAGCGGACCCTGCAGGGCGAGGAGGTCGTCGAAGTCCGGTTCGCGCTCGGGACGCACCCGCTGGTGGAGTTGGCCTCGGCACTGGGGGGTCGGCTCCAGTACGCCGGCAGCGTCGGCGACCGCGAGGGACCGTCGCTGCTGTTCGAGGTCGTCGACGCCGACGGCCTCGACGCGGCCGCGCTGCGCGAAGCCGCCGACGCGGCGGGCGTGACCGTCCACGGCGTGCTCGGCGGGGACGCGGACGCGCCGGTCGCCGAGCTGTCGATCGGTAACGCGTCGCTACGCGATCTGCTCAGAGACCACAGCGGGGAGTTGCGCGACTGGCAGGTCGACTCGGAGGCCGCCCGCGTGACCGTCGAGGTCGGACGCGAGGCCCTCGCCCAGTCGCTGAGCGAGGCGGCGAGAGACCGGTTCGAGAACGCGGAACTCGTCGGCTACCGCCGGCGGGAGCGGCGCGAGGAAACCCACCAGGGGTTCGTCGCAGAACTCGAATCAAGGCTGACGGAGCGACAGCGCGCGGCGCTGGTCCGCGCGCACACGGCGGGGTACTTCGAGTGGCCACACGAGACCGACGGCGAGGAGATCGCCGACTCGATGGGCGTCTGTCGGTCGACGTTCCACCAGCACCTCCGCGCGGCCCAGCGGAAACTCGCGGCGGCGGTGCTCGATCGGTAAGCGTCACAGAACCGCGGGACGGGGTCGCGACCCAAACTAGTTGTGTACGTCGCTTACCACGTTTCCCCTCGTACTGTAGAACGTACTATGCCACAACCAGGCAGCGAAGGAATATGGCTCTGGATCGGCACACTCGGAATGTTCCTGGGGATGCTGTACTTCATCGCCAGGGGCTGGGGCGAGACGGACAGGCGCAGACAGGAGTTCTACATCGTCACGATATTCATCACCGCCATCGCGTTCGTCAACTACCTCGCGATGGCGCTCGGGTTCGGACTGACGATGGTGACGGTCGGGGGCGAGGAACTGCCCATCTACTGGGCCAGGTACACCGACTGGTTCTTCACCACGCCGCTTCTGCTCATCGACCTCGGCCTCCTCGTCGGGGCGAACAGAAACGAGCTGTCCTCGCTCGTCGGGCTCGACATGCTGATGATCGGGACGGGCGTCGTCGCCACGCTCTCGGCCGGGCCCGGCGTGCTCTCGGAGGGGGCGCGGCGACTGGTCTGGTGGGGCGTCTCGACGGGCTTCCTGCTCGTCCTGCTGTACATGCTGTACGGCTCCCTCGACGAGAAGGCGAGTGAGCTGTCCGGCTCCGCGGCGTCGACGTTCAGCACCCTCCGGACGCTGATCGTGGTGGTCTGGCTGATCTACCCGGTCTGGTGGATCGTCGGCACCGAGGGACTGCAGCTCGTCCCGCTGTACGTCGAGACGGCCGGCTTCATGGTGTTGGACCTGGTCGCGAAGGTCGGATTCGGTATCATCCTGCTGTCGAGCCGCGAGGTGCTCGACGCCGCCGGCTCGGTGAGCCCCGAGCCTGAACCGGCCGACTGACCGTCTCGGCCGCAACCCCTTTGTCCGGAGGGCTCGGACCCGAATAGAGCGGGAGAGTGCGGATCGCGACCGACGAACGCCACCGGCGAGTCGCCGGCACCAACCCCCGGACCACGAAACCGGGCGACCCCGCGGAGACAACGATGACCATCCAGTTCACGTACCTACAGTTCCACCTCGCGTTCCTGCTCCCCGCCGTGTTGTTTCTGTGTGCGACGGGGTTCGTGAGCCGGACGCGGATCGCGGAGGAAAGAGCGGTTCTCGGCGACGGGTGGCGGAACTACTGGGCGGGGGTGGCGGTCATCACCGTCGTCGCGATCGCGTACACGACCCCGTGGGACAACTACCTCATCGCCCGCGGCGTGTGGTGGTACGGCGACGGCACGACGCTCCTGACGCTGGGACACGCGCCGCTCGAAGAGTACCTGTTCATCCTGGTACAGCCGTGGATCACGGCGCTGTGGCTCGCACACCTCGACTTCCCGACGGGGTGGCCCGAGGCTTCGAGGCCCGTCGCGTGGCGAGCGGGTGCGCTGGCGGTCGCGGCGGTGATCGGTCTGGTCGGCTGGCAGTCGCTCGGCGCCGACGGGACGTTTTACCTCGGGGCGATACTCGCGTGGGCCGCGCCGGTGTTGGCGCTGCAGTGGCTCGTCGGCGCGCCGCAGCTCTGGGCGCGGCGGCGGACGGTCGCGCTCGGGACGCTGCTCCCGACGCTGTATCTGTGTGTCGTCGATCGAGTCGCCATCGAGTACGGCATCTGGGTGCTCTCCGGGCAGTACACCACGGGGATCACCGTCGCCGGGCTCCCGATCGAGGAGGCGACGTTCTTCCTCGTGACGAACCTCTTCGTCGTGCAGGGGCTCGTCCTCTACCGGCTGGTGATGGCCCGGTTCGACGGGGACTCGACGGCCGACGATCGATCGGTGACGAGACCCGCGGCGACGGTCGATCGCGGCGACTGAGACTATGAACGAGTCGAGTGAGCACCACGCGAACGAGTCGACTGACCGCCGTACGAGCGAGCCGACCGGACGCCACGCGACCGAATCGACCGACCGCCGTCAAGGCGGGCCGGCGCCGTCACGGGCCATCGAGGTTCCGGGAGACCGCAGTTCGGTCGCCGCCGCGGTGATGCGGGGAGTCGGCGTCCGGCCGGCCTGGATCGTCCTCGGCGGACTCACGCTCGCCTGGGCGGTCGCGTCCGCGCTCGCCGGACTGCCGACGCTGCCGTGGTGGCTCCGCTACGGCCCGCTGGCGGTGAGTCTGGCGGTCTTCGGCCTGCCGCACGGCGCCGTCGACCACCTGGCACCGGCGCGGGCCGCCGGTCGTCGTCCCACGGCGACGTGGCTCCTCGCGGTCGGCCTCCTGTATCTCGTCCTCGGGAGCGCCTACGGGGTGCTGTGGTGGACCCTCCCGGTCGCGTCGGCGGCGCTGTTCGTCGCGCTGACGTGGTTCCACTGGGGACAGGGCGACCTCTACGCGCTCGACGCGCTCGGGGCGAGACACCTCGACGGCCGCGGCGTCCGGACCGGGACGGTGCTCGTCCGGGGCGGACTCCCGATGCTGGTGCCGCTTCTGGCCCACCCGGAGGAGTACCGGGTCGTCGTCGGGGCGTGGGTCGCGCTGTTCGGCTCAGAACTCGACGCCGCGTGGCTCCTGTCGCCGACGGTTCGAGGCGCGCTGGGCGGCGGGTTCGCGCTGGTGACCGTCGCGACGTTGCTCGCGGGAGGGCGCCGCGACGGGGACGGCGTCTGGCTGCTCGACGCGGGCGAGACGGTCCTGCTGTGGGGGTACTTCCTCCTGGTCCCGCCGCTCTTCGCCGTCGGCGTGTACTTCTGCGTGTGGCACTCGATCCGCCACATCGCCAGGCTGATCGCGGTCGATCCGGCCGCTCGGACGGCGTTCGCCGAGGAAGGGCCCCTCCCGGCGTTGCTGCGGACGGGGAGAGACGCGCTCCCGCTGACGGTCGTCTCCGTCCTGCTGCTGCTCGCCATCGCCGTCGTGGGAGATATCGTCGTCGTGGGAGACGTCACCGTCGCGGGCGGGATCGGAACGCAGGCAGACCTTCGATCAGCGGCGGCGCTGTACCTCGTCTTCATCTCCGTGCTGACGCTTCCTCACGTGGTGATCGTGACGTGGATGGACTGGGCAGAGAGCGCCGGTCTCGCCCGTCTCGTGGATAAACAGTAAAAGGTTAACAGGCTCGGTTCACTAGCCACCTACAAGATGGCCAAAGACGTCAAACCGACCCGGAAGAACCTGATGGCGATCGAGGATCGCATCGAACTGTCCGAGCGGGGCCACGACACGCTCGAACAGAAGCGCGACGGCCTCATTATGGAGTTCATGGACATCCTGGACCAGGCGCAGGACGTCCGCTCGGAGCTCGACGAGAACTACGAGACCGCCCAGAAGAAGATCAACATGGCGCGGGCGATGGAGGGCGACGTCGCCGTCCGCGGGGCCGCCGCGGCGCTGAAAGAGCACCCGGAGATCACCACCCAGTCGAAGAACATTATGGGCGTCGTCGTCCCGCAGATCGAGTCCTCGCGCGTCAGAAAGAGCCTCGATCAGCGCGGGTACGGGCTGCTCGGCTCCTCGGCGCGGATCGACGAGGCGGCCGACGCCTACGAGGAACTCTTAGAGACGATCATCCTCGCCGCGGAGGTCGAGACGGCGATGAAGAAGATGCTCAAGGAGATCGAGACGACCAAGCGGCGGGTCAACGCCCTAGAGTTCAAACTGCTCCCCGAACTCAACGAGAACAAGGAGTACATCGAGCAGAAGCTCGAAGAGCAGGAACGCGAGGAGATCTTCCGCCTGAAGAAGATCAAGAACAAGAAAGAAGAAGAGGAGAAAGAAGAGAAGGAGGCCGCGGAGGCGGCCGCCGCCGCACCCGCGGACGACTGACCGGATCTCTCGATCCTCGACCGCCTCGGGTCCGGAAACGACCTCTTCGGCCGATTTTCCCGTTCTGTCGCTGTTCTGTCACGTCGTTTCCGCTGTCACGTCGACGCGGTTTCGGTGGGCCGCCAACCGGCACGTCCGAGGACACGCCGCTCGTGTGACGGCCACGGCGTCACGGCGCGTCTTCGGTGACCGCTCCCACGCCGCCGTCAGATGATAAGTCTTAATTAGACTACCGGGTTACGAGGAAGTGGAGCAAGCCCGGGTGGTGTAGTGGCCCATCATACGACCCTGTCACGGTCGTGACGCGGGTTCAAATCCCGCCTCGGGCGCTTTGGTTTTGCTCCGATGTGTGCCCGGGTGGTGTAGTGGCCCATCATACGACCCTGTCACGGTCGTGACGCGGGTTCAAATCCCGCCTCGGGCGCTTTGGTTTTGCTCCGATGTGTGCCCGGGTGGTGTAGTGGCCCATCATACGACCCTGTCACGGTCGTGACGCGGGTTCAAATCCCGCCTCGGGCGCTTTTTGCCGACGCGAACACGAACGAGGAGCGAAGCGACGAGTGAGTCCCGCGTCGGCAAAGCGATTACCAAGGTATTCGAATCAGGGAGTGGAGCGAAGCGGAACGACCGAGGTTCGAATCCCGCCGGTCCGATTTTGACCGAGTGTCTCCGACGCAGAGCGGCACGCGAACAACTCGGAAGCCCCTTTCCATCCCTACCAAAGGCCGCCGAGCCAAACGCCGATCCCGACACCGAGAAGCGCCGCCGCCAGCGTCCCGAGGGCGTCGGCGACGGCGAGTCGGAACTGGCCCGCGTCGGCCGCCCGGACGACGTTAACGGCGAACGACGAGAAGGTCGTGAACGCCCCGCAGAACCCGGTTCCGAGGAGCGCGAGCGTCCCGTCCGTGGGCGAGGCCGCGACGAGCGCACCGAGGGCGAGGCTGCCGACGGCGTTGACGGCGAAGGTGCTCCGTCGGCCCCCGTCGAGCGCGACGTCGACGGCGTATCGAGCGAGCGCGCCGAGTGCGCCGCCGAGGCCGACGAGCAGGGCCGTCGGGAGCGTACCGAGAAGGTCCGCGACACCGCCCATCACGACCACCGCCTCCCCACGAGCAGTCCCAAGAGCGTGGCGGCGAACCCGAGCGCGTAGTTGGCGGCGACGTTCGCGGCGCCGAGCGTCGGTCCGAGCGTGGCCGTCTCGACGGCGAAGGTGCTGTAGGTCGTAAAGGAGGAGAGGAGGCCGGTCGCGAGGAAGAACCGGAGTCGGGTGGATCGGACGAGACCGACCGCGAGCGCCAGCGCGAGGCTCCCGAGGACGTTGGCGAGGAGCGTTCCCCCCGCCCCGGCGACGACCGTTCCGAGGAGATACCGCGACGTCGCGCCCAGGAATCCGCCGAGCGCGACGAGCACCGGAACGAGACGGTCTGCCATCGCAGACACTCCCGCGAGCGTTCACTCATCAGTTTCGATGGCGCGCGCCGCGGCCGAGGCCCGGGGACTCGATCCGCCGTGGGGCGTGTCCCGCCTGCGAACGGCCACTGTCCGGGTCGCCTCCGCAGTGTCGTCGACGACGAGCGCCTCCCCCGGGGCGGTCGGCATCGAGTCGACGAGGTCGGCGTCGACGTACGACGGGTCGGCAGCCGCGAGCGCGCGGACGTCGGAGCCGGCGGTGAGTCGGTGGACGATCCGGAGGTCCGACTGGGAGACGGCGACCTCGGGGAGCGCGCTCGGGCGCTGCGTCGCGGCGACGAGCGAGACGCCGGGCGCGCGGCCCCGGGTGAGGATCGTCCGGAGCGGCACGCTCGCGACGCCCTCGAAGAAGACGTGCGCCTCGTCGACGAAGAGCCACGGTAGTCGGTCGACGGCCGGTGAGCCGCCCTCCTCGGCGGATGCTCGGCCGACGCGGGCGTCGTACAGCGCGGCCGCGACCCCCGCGGCGACGGCATTCGACGGGGCGTCGTCGAGCCGCGAGCAGTCGAGGACGGTCGCCGCGCCGTCGGCGAGGGCGCTGGCGTCGAGACCCGCCGGGTCGAAGATCCTCCAGGAAGCGGCGCGTCGAAGGCGGTTGGCCGCCGCTCGCCGGACCTCGTCGCCGGCGTCGGAATCGGCGACGATATCGCGCATCCCGTCGAGCGTCGCCGCCGCCCCCGCCGCGTGCCAGACGAGCGCGCCGGCGGAACCGTCGGGATCGGCACCGACGAGCGCGGGCCACCGTGCCGGCGGGACGGCGTCGGCACGGATCGTCGGGTCGTCGATCACGCGCGCCGGAACGGGATCGCCCGTGGCGTCCCCGAGGAGTCCGCGAAAGACGCCCATCGGATCGATCACGACGGGCGCGACGCCGGGCGTCCGCGCGGCCTCCTCGATCAGGACGCCGAGCGTGTACGATTTCCCGTAGCCGCGCTTGCCGACCACGAGCGCGGCGTGCGGGCGGTCGAGATCGATCCCAACGGGGGCGCCGCGGCTCCCGTCTCGGGCGCGGTGGTGGCCGAACGTGCCGGCGAAGGCCCCCCGAGCGTCGGGGACGGCCGTGACGGGTGCAGTACTCGTCTCGCCGGCGGTCGTCCCGTCGGCGTTCGTCTCGTCGGCGGATCGGCCGAGGACTTCGGTGTGCATCGGCGGGAGTGGACCCGCCTTCCGACTTGAACCCTCGGCCGAGCGTTTATATACGGAGACGGGACCACGGGCGGTATGTTCGACGAACTCGAACGGTTCGCCGGCGACGACCGCGCGATAGAAGGACTGCCGATCAGACTCGTGATCGCCCTCGTGGTGGGCGTCGCCACGATGAGCGTGATGCTGAACATGCTCTCGGGGGTACAGGGGCTCGCCGTCTCGGAACTCGACGTCCGCCCGACGCCCGACGTGGTCGAGCCCGGCGAGCGGGAACTCGAACTCGTTGTCGTCGACGACGACGGCGACGGCGTCGAGGGGGCGACGGTGATCGTCAAGGACGGCAGCGCCGAGATGGAGGGCGTCGTGACGGCGAAGTCGGACGCCAACGGGGTCGCGAGCGTCACCGTCGACGTCGACACGCGAGCGAACCAGGAGACCGGGACCCTCGTCGTCGACGTGAAGCCGCCGTCCGGGAGCCAGTACGTCGACCGCCGGGCGAACACGGATATCCTGGTCGTCGAGGCGTGAGCGGGCCGTTGACGTTCGCGCTCGCGAACGACCCGCACTCACCGCTCGGGGTGGACCGGCGCGTCGAAGCCGCCCCGAACCAGCGGTTTCGCGACGTGTCGGCGGGCGCAGGGCGGCACTTCGTACCAGCCGACGTCGAGGTCGCGGTCGAGGTCGACGGTCGCGGGATCCGACCGCGACGTCCCGCAGTCGCGACAGCGGTAGCCCTGCTCGCGACCGGCGCTCGCCATCGAGCGGCCGCACGCCGGGCAGGTGGGATTCGCCTCCTCGGTCCGCCGCAGCGACCGGACGGCGAACTTCTCCAGTTTGAGCGTGCCGCCTCCCACCTCGCCGCAGACGGTGAGTTCGTCGCCTGCGCGGAGCGACCGGACGCGGTCGCGGAAGCGCTTCGTCGGCTCGAAGGCGACGCAGTCGATGCGAGCGTCGCCCCCGTCCGAGTCGGCGAGTTCGAAGAAGACGTGGCCGCCGCGGCGCGTCTCGGGGTCGCTCGCGACGGTGCCGTCGACGCGGTAGGCGCGGCCGTCGCGGAGGTCACCCAGCGCGCCCTCGCGCAGGTGAACGTCCGTCCCCTGGTTCGTCAGGAAGGTCGCCGCCCGCTCGACGGGCTCGCTCTCGATTCGACCGGCCAGGGCCGAGACGACGCCGGCGTCGTCGCCGCGGATGCCGTAGAGGATCGGCCCGGGCGCGTTCGGGACGCAGACGGCCTGTCTCTCGACGCGGTCGACGGTGTCCCAGGCGACGGGATAGGCCCGTTCTGCGGCCTCGAAGACGGATCCCTCGTCGACGTCTCGGGGCGTCCCGCAGCGGTCGAACGCCCGGTAGGCGATGTGCTCGTAGGTCCACTCGTCGAGGGCGGTCCACGCGCCGACGGCGGCGAGCGCCCCGATCCGGCCGCGGCCGCCGGCCCACCCGCGGTGGCGATAGCCCGCGTCCTCGAGGAGTTCGAGCGCCTCGGCCGGTTCGAGGAGGTCGCGGATCGCCCGTCCGGTGAAGTCGGCGATCGCGTCGGGAACGTCCGCGGGTTCGTCGTCGGCGACGACGACGCCGGGGCTCGTCCGGGGGTCCTCGACCTCTGCGAGGGGTTCCAGTTCGGCGACGGCGAGTTCGAGCGCCCGCGCCGGGTCGAGGTCGGTGTGGACCGCGAGCGCGGCGTTGCCGCGGGTCTTGTGTTCGACCGCGGGGTTGAGCCGGATCAGGAGCCGTCGGTCGACCGTTCCACCTTCCACCTCGACGGCCTCGGCCAGCCGCGTCGCGAGATACGTCGTACACATCCCCCGCTCGCGGGAGTCGGTGTCGTCGAGGCCGATGATCGTCATCGGCGGGTCGTAGTCGACGCGTCGGCTAACGGCTTTCGGGACGGTCGCGAGAATCGCCCGACTGAGCGGTGTCGCCGGCGAACGGACGGCACAACGTATATATGCGCTGAATCGCTTATATACCCCTATGTCACGGTCCGCGCTAGTCGGAAACGTCACGGCGATGCTGGAGGACGCCGGGTTCCTCGTCAGCGAGCGCTGTGCGATCCGACCGAAGAGCTTCGACGTCGCCGCGAGGCGGGGCGAGGACCTGGTGCTTTTGAAGATACTCGGCAACATCGACGCGTTCGACGGGACGACCGGCGAGGAGATGCGACGGTTGGGCACCTACCTCGACGCGACGCCGATGGTCGTCGGGCTGCGGACGCGCGACGAGGACCTGAAGCCGGGCGTCGTGTACTTCCGACACGGCGTGCCGGTGTTCAACCCCGACACCGCATTGGACCTGTTCGTCGAGGGCGTCCCGCCGCTCATCTACGCCGCGCCGGGCGGCCTCTACGTCAACATCGACGGCGACCTCTTAGCGGACGAGCGCCGCGAGCGCGGGTGGAGTCTCGGTCAGTTGGCGACGGAGCTCGGCGTCTCGCGACGGACCGTCTCGAAGTACGAGGACGGGATGAACGCGAGCATCGACGTGGCGATCCAGCTCGAAGAGATGTTCGATCAGCCGTTCTCGAGCCCCGTCGAAGTGATGGACGGGGCCGAGGACGTCCGCGACGCCGAGCCGACGCCCGACGACCCCGACCCCGAATCCGACGACGAACACGTCGTCCACGTCCTGACGCGGGCGGGATTCACCGTCCACCCGACCGCCCGCGCGCCGTTCAAGGCGGTCAGCGAGGACGACGAGCGCCGGCGGGACTTTATGCCGATGCTCACCGGTCACTCCGCGTTCACCCGTAGCGCCGAAAAACGCGCGCGGATCATGTCCTCGCTCGGGGAGGTCACCCAGACCCGTTCGGTCTACTTCACCGAGGACCAATCCAAACGCGAGGCCGTCGAGGGGACCGCGCTGGTCAGCTGCGAGGAACTGGCCGGCATCGACGACCCCGACGAGATCCGCGACCTCATCCGCGACCGGTCGCAGGAACCGTCCGAGGCGTAGGGGAGTCGAACCGAGGCGGTCGCTGTTCGACCGGCCGATCGAAACACGCGTATCGCAGAAACCGCCGTCGACACCGTCTCTCGAAGTGCCGCGTCCCGGTCGGGAGTTTCAGTTCGCCGCGTCGCCGTACGTCTGTTCGAGGTACTCGACGATGTCGTCGCTCTCGGACATCCCCTCGACGCCGTTGGCCTCGTCGACGAGCACGGGGACGCCGGTCTGGCCGCTGACCGCTTCTACCTCGGTCCGCTCGCTGTGCGCGGAGGGGACCATCACCGACTCGTACTCCAGGCCGAGTTCGTTCAGCTTGTCGGTGACTTTCGCGCAGTATGGACAGCCGTCGAGTTCGTACAGGACGAGATCTGACATCACCTCCGAGTAGCGGGTGAGCCCTAAAGAGTCACGTGGTCGAGTGCGCGGAAAACGCACGATGGGTCGGGGCGGGGTGTGATCGAGACCGGCGGCGAATCACCGATCGGTGTGGCGGGGAGCGACGGCGTATCACCGTTCGACGAGTCGCCGTACCTCCGCGAGGAATCGGCGAGCGCCCGCGACGACCTTCCGTCGCCCCGCGATCAACTCGCCGCTCACCCACACGGCGCCGACGAGGACGGCGGAGATCGCCCAGACGAAGTCCCAGCCGGACATCCAGACGGGGCGGAGCCACGGCGTCACGTGCGCCCAGCGGGTGGCGAACTCGTTCATCGGCCCCTCGATCGGCGTGCCGGCGAAGGTGGCTCGGATCCGGCCGTCGAAACCGACGCTGTCGTTGCCGCCGGCGGTGAGGTTCGCGCTCCCGGTGATCGGGTAGGTCCCGGAGGTGTTCATGTCCCGAATCGTCGGTCCGGACGACTCGGGCCCGGTGCCCATCCGTTCGGCGTCGTAGGGGCCCCAGGTCGCGTAGTACTCCCAGACGACCTCGCCGGTGGGCGTGATCTCCATCACGCGGTGGTTGAGCGTGTCGGTGACGAGCGTGTTGCCGTTGGGGAGCCGGTCGGCGTCGCGCGGCCACGTGAGCGTGTTGGAGCCGACCTCCCAGGTCCGGACCCACTCGCCGTCCTCCTTCGCGTACTCGACGACGCGGTTGTTCTCGCTGTCGGCGACGAGGATCGTCGGGTTCCCCTCCTCGCTCACCAGCCAGTCGGGGTTGTGCTGCTCGCGCATCACCGAGTAGTTGCCGTCGCTGCCGAGACGCTCGACGATCTCTTTGGTCTCTATGTCGACGACGATCGCCTGATCGAAGTTGCGCGGCGAGAGCAGCAGGTGATCCTCGCCGACCGGATCGACGTCGTTGACGTGCGTCCAGTCGCTGCTGTAGCCGCCGTCGGTGCTCTCGGGGTAGTGGTTCCGGAAGTACCACTCCCAGGTGAACTCCTCGGAGGAGCGGTTGTAGACGACGATCCGGTCGTCGCTTCGGCCCGCGGATTCGTTCCAGTTCCGCATGTTCGCGATGGCGATGCGGTCGTCGCCGAGATACGCGACGTCGTGGGTGTCGGTCATCTCGAAGCGCTCCTGCCAGACGCGCTCGCGGGTGTCGGGGTCCAACTCGAAGAGGACCGTGTCGCCGGCGCGCGGCGAGGAGACGAGGAGGTTCCCGTTCGGCAGCGGGTCGACGTCGAAGAACCAGGCGTTGCCGCCGACGTTGTCGTCGTGGGTCCACTCGAGGTTCCCCCGTTCGTCGACGGAGACCAATCGCGCGGGCTTCTTCGCGTTCGTGTTGCCCCGGAAGGTGAACCCCTGCACGCTGATGACGGTCGAGTTGTTCGCGGGACTCGTGATGTTGCCGCGCTCTAGGTCCGGCTCCTCGGCGGGGTCGTACGTCAGCGCCGAGACGGCCGACGGCGCGAGGAGGGAGACGACCACGAGGAGAGCGACGAGTCGAGCGGCGTTCGCTCGGGATGTCGAGGGGAGGTTCACACACGTCGGTGCGGCGGTGGCGGATGAATCTCTTGCGGTCCACGGTGGCTTGCGGGACTCCGACCGGACGGGCGCTCCCGACCCGCCGGGCGCTCGCCCGCTACACCTGCGCGGCGAGGACGCCGCCCGTCCGGACGACGAAGTAGACGACGAACGCCGCGGCGAGCACCCAGTGACCGACGCGGACGTCCTCGCGCTCTCCCGCGGCGAGTTTGATCACCGGGTAGGAGGCGATGCCCGCGGCGATGCCGTACGCGATCGAGTAGGTGAACGGCATCACGAGGATCGTCAGGCCGGCGGGGATCACGTGGGTGAGATCGTCCCACTGGATGTCGACGACGTTGCGGAGCATCACGACGCCGATGACGACCAGAGCGATGTGGGAAGCGTACAGCGGGATCGCCGCCGCCAGCGGAACGACGACCAAGGAGGCGACGAAGAGCGCGGCGACGGTGAGCGCCGTCAGTCCCGTCCGGCCGCCCTCCTCGACGCCGGTCGCCGATTCGATGTACGTCGTCACCGTCGAGGTGCCGAGCATCCCGCCGACGGTGGTTCCGATCGCGTCCGCCATCAGCGGTCTGTCGATGTCGGGGAGGTCGCCGTTCTCGTCGAGGAAGTCACCCGCCTGACCGACGCCGACGAGCGTCCCGGCGGTGTCGAAGAAGTCGACGAAGAAGAACGTGAAGACGATGAGCGAGAAAGTGAACGCCTCGACGTTACCGAACCCGGAGACGAACGCCCCCGCGAGCGGCGTGATGTCGTAGGTCGTCGACGTCGCGCCGGCGACGAGCCCCGCGTCGGGGGCGACCGGCCCGAACGCGGTGACGAGCCAGCCGATCACCGAGGTCACCGCGATGCCGAGGACGATCGATCCGGGGACGTCCCGGGCGTACAGCGCCAGCGTGAAGAACAGTCCGAGGATCGAGACGATCGCCACCGGGTTCGAGGCGACGCCGCCGAGCGCCACGAGCGTCGCGGGGTCGTCGACGACGATTCCCATCGCCTGGAGGCCGATGATCGCGAGGAACAGCCCGATACCGGTCCCGACGGCGAACTTCACGGGTTCGGGAAAGAGGTTGATCACGTACTCGCGGGCGCCGATGGCCGTGAGAACGATGAACAGGAGCCCCTCGACGACGACGGCCGCGAGCGCCGTCTGCCAGGGCACCCCGAGCGCGCCGACGACGGTGATCGCGAAGAAGGCGTTCAGCCCCAGTCCCGGCGCCTGCGCGAACGGCCGGTTGGCGTAGACGGCCATCACGAACGTCGCCGTCGCCGCCGCGATGATCGTGACGACGGCGAGCATCGACTGGATCTCGCCCTGGGAGATCCCCTCGATCGAGATGGCACCGGCCAGGATCGCGGGGTTGACGACGACGATGTACGACATCGTGAGGAACGTGGTCAGTCCGGCGAGGAGTTCGGTTCGGACGGACGATCCGTGTTCTTGCACACCGAAGTAGTCTGAGACGGATTCAACGAGTCCCATAATGCACGTGTGAGCATAACTAGGAACCACTCGATAAGCGTTTTCATCGAACGACCCCGAGGCCGCGGTCGAAACGAACGGCCGGTCCCGATCGGACGGGCGGCCGGCCGTGTCGAAACGGGGCGGGAAACTACGGACGCCTCACCCGTCGTCGAACGTCGTGAGCGCGCCGACGGGCGCGTCGGTGAGTTCTCGGGCGCGGTCGATCCCCTCCTCGCCGACCGCAATGAGCGTGAAGACGCCGGTGACGTCGGCGTCGGCCTGCGTCGCGATGTCGAGTAAGAGT
Organism: Halobellus limi; assembly: GCF_004799685.1. NCBI lineage: Archaea > Methanobacteriati > Methanobacteriota > Halobacteria > Halobacteriales > Haloferacaceae > Halobellus > Halobellus limi. Next base: position 518,894 of record NZ_CP031311.1, on the reverse strand, counting down.
TCCTGGGTCTCGCCCGAGCGGATGAGGTCGTCGACGATCAGGACGTTCTCGCCGCCCGAGAGCGCCCGTTCGGGGAGGTAGTACGTCAGTTCGATCCCGGAGGCGAGACGCTGTCGGGACTCGATGAACTCCTCGACGGCCGTCTCCTTCGACTTCTTCGCGTACGCGACGCGGGCGTCGAAGTAACTCGCCATCGCCGCGCCCAGGGTTATCCCGTCGGTCGCGGCCGTCAGAACGACGTCCGGGCGCTCGAAGTCGAGCGCGTTGGCGGCGACGGGGGCGACGAGGTCGAGAAAGGACTGGTCGAAGACGACCCCGGAGTTGTCGACGTAGCCGCCGTCGTCAAACTCGACGCGGGCGCGCAGTTCCGTCGCCAGGGCGTCGCGGCCGACGCCGTCGACGACGTCACGCGCTCGCTCCGCACCGGGAAGGACGTGGCCGTTGACGTAGCGGTTGAGGTCGCCGGCCGGCAGGCCCGTGAGATCGGCGAGTTCGTCGTACGTCCGGGTCTCCTTGAGCATCCGCAGAACCGCAACCGACTGTAACTGGAGGGCCGCTTTCTCCGCTCTGTTCATACACTGATCTGCGAGGTTTCGCAAGTATGAATATATCGATACGAATTCTCTCGAAAAAGACCACAAACGTGGATGACTCCGGGCGGCTGGCGGCGGCGCTCCGAGACGAACGGGCTGTGAGCGGGAGGCGGAGATGGCGGGGCGGTCAGGAGGCGTCTTCGAGGAGGTCCTCGGCGGTCACGAGGGCGTCGAGTTCGATATCGGCCTCCGCGAGTCGCTCGCGTGCGCCCTCCTGCCGGTCGACGACGACCAGCACGCGGTCGACCACCGCGCCGGCGTCGCGGAGCGCCTCGACGGCGTCGAGCGCGCTCTTGCCGGTCGTCGCGATGTCTTCGAGGACGACGACCTCCTCGCCCTCGTCGAGGCGGCCCTCGATTCGGTTGCCCGTGCCGTACTCCTTGGCCTGCTTCCGCGCGATGACGTACGGCGAGTCGGTCTCGACGCTCGTGACGGCGACGAGGGGGACCGCGCCGAGCGCGACGCCCGCGAGCTTCTCGCCGTCCAGTTCCTCGGCGAAGGCTTCGGCGATCAGGCGGAGACAGCCCGGGTCGGTCTCGAAGAGGTACTTGTCGACGTAGTACTCGGAGGTGCCGCCGTGGGAGAGCTCGAACTCCCCGAACTTGACCGCGTCGGCGTCGCGCAGCGCCGCGATGAGTTCGTCGTTCGTCATTGCGTGTGAAAGCGCGGGGGAGTCGCTTAAACGGGACGATTCCGAGCGAGAGTGGAAAAAGAGGTCAGGAGATCAACGGGAGGGAATGAAGTCGAGAGCGTCGTGAGGTGGAGCGTATCACGGAACTATTCAACGAGGTTCTCTTCACGTCTGCGAGGCCGAATTACTCCTCAGAGCGAGGCTGGACAGGGTATTCCACTTGCTGGCGAGTAACGACACACAACCACTCTACGGACGGATTCTGAAAGCACAACTGTAACTCTCAACTCCGAAGTAGAGTAACGTGTGATTTATCGAATGTCGTGTTTTTATGAATTTTGTAGCGTTAATTTGCCTACTTGCTCGCCTTAACCACTACGTTTACTATATTACTATTTTTTGTTTCTGTCCCTACTTTGATTACAACCCTTTGTATATTTGGATAGATTTATTTATTGTAACTACTGTTGTTGCTGGTATGCCAGGTAGTGGCACGTCAGATGGTGGCGAACAACAGGAAGAATCGGGGCGATTCTCTATCACGAGGCGGACGGCTCTCACCGGCGTCGGGGGTGTCGCCATTGGGAGTGGGCTTGGATCGATGCTAGGCAGGTCTCCCGGTGAGACAACGGCGGAAGCAGCGGAAGACGAGCAGCAAACAACGCCGGGTGAGGGGTCTGCGGCTCTCGCTATGGAAGCGGGGATCGATGAGGTGCTGCCCGGGGATAAGTTCGGGAAAGTCAGAATCGGCCAGTACGCACATTCACTGCAGGTCTCCGGAACCAGGCGGCCGGCGTGGCTCGTACAGCCCTTTCACGAAGACGTCTCGACGACGAGCACAAGCTACGAAGAGACCGGCTCGAACATCGGCTACGGTCTGATTCCGTTCCCACCGGGGCAGGTACCCATCCTCCGGACGGTGACCCACATAGAGAACAACTCCGGCTCGACGGCGAGTCTCCGAATTTCGATCGCAAACCGAGAGATGTACGTGAATCCGACGAAGGGGCCAGTCCCACTCGAAGAGGACCCGGTCAAACAGACGATTTTGGAGGTTACCGGGAAAGGCAGCACACAGGTGTACGATGAAGCGTACCTCTCGGATCACGAAGATATCGTAATGGGGATGCCAAACGGATCACCGAATCCGGTGAATTCATTCATCATAGAGGTGAAAACGGACGATCCGAACCAAGCAGCGACGATCAAGAACACGACGACTGTTTCGCTCGAACTGGAGGCGCTATAATGGTCAAAATTGGGTGGCTCTCCGACAGTCACGTCGATCCATTTGCGGAGCCCGAACCGAACGGTCCATCCGAACTTCCTGGTGCCGGCGAGCGGTTGACCGAGGATATTACCTCACTCTTCAGGGATTATGATATCCAAGATCTATATTTCAACGGCGACGCCGTCTTCCAGAGTGACGCCTTCTACGACAGCGACTACGAACACTCTCAAACGGAACATTACGACCGGTTCTGGGAACTGGTAGACAACAGCGGATACGGCGATAACGTGATCTGTACGCCGGGGAATCATGACGTCCCCCTGCAGTACTTCGTCGAGTCCGACGACCGGGCCCGACTGCAGTACAAGAAAGAATACGATGACGTAACGGTGTTAATGGTCAACACGGCCGGCTCGGGGTGGGTTAGCGGCTCTCCTGAGAGTGGCTACGGCTGGACCACTGGATATGTCCCGTACAGTGATCTCCAGTGGTTAGATCGGGAACTCGAAAAAGCGGGCGACAACGCCAAAATCGTGTACTTCCACCACCACGCGTGGTTCACGCCGGGAGATCCGAAAGCGTCGGCAGCGACCGATAGTCAGAGTTTGGCAGATCTCTACTGGGTGTGTCGAAACTACAACGCGATCCACGACGTTCTCTCGTCGTACGACAAGGTCGTGTGTCCGCAGGGTCACACTGCACAGATGACCTCTGAAGGTTCATCGAATGTCGATGGAGTCGAGTACCTGTACAAGAAGCACTATTATCACGTCCTCGATGGGGGCGTCACAACGTACGCCTACCTCGATGTCGACTCGACACAGGCGACAGCGACCACTATCGACCACAACACAGGAAAGGAGAACGAGATCCTCAACAAGAAGTTCTGATAGCCATACGACTTACGCAAGGGGACAGTTAGGTTCTAGTACTGAGCATCCGCGAGCGAACGCAGTGAGCGAGCAGTTCACCGCCGACGTCGCGGCCTTCGGCCGCTCGTCGGCGGTCTTTTTCCCTCCAGGTTTTTGCGCGGCGGGGTCCTGCGGACCCCGCCGTGGAAAAAGGTGGATTAGTAGGGTTCGTCTTTCAGCCCCAGAAGATACGCAATTGCGTTGGTCGCGACGTGGAGGACGGGCGTGAGAAGGAGGACGACGACGACGACGGGCAGCGTGAAGGTCTCGATGAACCACCCGAAGTCGAAGAGCGCGGCACAAACGAGCGCGCCGGCGACGAAGTCGAGTTGGTCGACGACGGGGAACGCGGCGCCGCGCTCCCGACCCGTCCGGCGTTTGAGAAAGGACGCGCCGATGTCGCCGAGCATCGCCCCGAGCGCGAGACCGACGGCGGCGGCGAGCGGAAACGTCGGGAGGTCGACGCCGATCGACTGACCGACGGTCGGAGCCACCAGGTTCAGCACCTGAGCGAGGAGAACGCCGACGGCCGTCCCGACGGCCGTGCCGCGCCACGTCTTGCCGTCGCCGAGGAGCCGGCGGCCGCCCATCGTTCGGCCGCCGTCGATGGGTGCGCCGCCGCCGGCGAGGACGGCGGCGTTGTTCGGAACGTACGCGGGGAGCATCGCCCAGAACGCGACGGCGACGAGATCGAGCATAACTGTCGGGTCCGGCGGCGGGGACAAAAGTGTCCCCGATTCGGACGGTCGGGCCGCCGTGGCCCGGTGGGTCCGAACGCGGAGACACCAGTCACTTTAACCCTTCAGCGAGACGTACGCTTCGAGAGATGTCCTCCTGGAGGCGAGACTTCGCAAGCGGACTGATCGTTCTGACGCCGGTCCTCGTCATTCTGCTCGTTCTCAACTACCTGTACTCCAGAATCGTCGACCTGCCCGTCATCCGGCGGTTGGACGAACCGCTCGGCTTCGTCGTCGCCGTCGTCGTCTTCGTGATGCTCGTGCTCTCGATCGGCTACCTGATGCGGACCACGGTCGGCCGGCTGTTCGAGACGTACCTCGACGCGGCGATGAACCGCGTGCCGCTCATCCGCGTGCTCTACAACGCGTCGAAGCTCGCGGTCGAGACCGCGGTCTCCGGCACCGACGACCTCCAGAAGCCGGTGAAGGTCGAACCGTGGCAGGGGATGCGGATGACGGCGTTCAAGACCGGGAAGACGACCGACGACGGGCGGGTCGTCCTGTTCATGCCGACCGCACCGAACATCACGACCGGGTTCGTGATGGAGGTCAAGCCGGAGGACCTGACCGAGACCGACGAGAGCGTCGAGGAGGCGCTGACGCGCGTGCTGTCGGCCGGGTTCGGCGAGGAGGAGCGGACCTCGCCGATCGAGATCGACGCGCGAACCGAAGACTAAACATCCACCTTTTTGCGCCTCGGGTTCGCTTCGCGAACCCATCGCGCAAAAACCTGGAGGGAAAAAGACCCGCTCGCTCGGCCTGCGGCCTCGCTTGCGGTACGAGAGCGTGAGAGCGTAACCAACCTCACTGCGAGAGCGATCTGCTCTCCCATCAACTGAGAGCTTCCCCATCAATCGATCGAGATAAGGTTCTCACTCGGCGTCGACGGCGAGGAATCCTGAAGGGCGATCCAGGACAGTAGGGAGATCCGATTAGCAGCGCGCTCCGATGCGGTGGATCGGTGCTGTGCGGTCGGGGGTCGCAACCGATTCGTACCGCGAGGCGAGCCGGGCGGGACCGAAGGTCCCGCTGGAAGCCGGCGCGTAGCGCCGGCGACGAACGCGAGCCTCGCGGCATTTTTCCCTCCAGGTTTTTGCGCGATGGGTTCCCGCAGCGGCGCGAAGCGCCGCGAGGAAACCCATCGTGGAAAAAGGTGGGTGTCTAGACGTACGTGAACCACTCGTCGTGGGCGTCGTCGCGCCGCTCGACGAGGTCGAAGAACGCCTGCTGGAGTTCCTCGGTCACGGGGCCGCGGGAGCCGTCGCCGATGACGACGTTGTCGACCTTTCGGATGGGGGTGACCTCCGCGGCGGTGCCGGTGAAGAACAGCTCGTCGGCGGTGTTGAGTTCGCCGCGGGAGATGGTCGCCTGGTCGTGGACGGTGTAGCCCCGTTCGCGGGCGAGTTCGATCACGGTGTTCCGCGTGATGCCGTCGAGGATGCCCTCGGCGAGCCCGGGGGTGTAGATCTCGCCGTCGCGGACGAGGAAGATGTTCTCGCCGGGGCCCTCGGCGACGTTGCCCTCCTTGTTGAGGACGATCGCCTCGGTGTAGCCGTTGCGGCGGGCCTCCTCGCCGGCCAAGAGCGAGTTGACGTACAGACCGGTCGTCTTCGCGTTCGTCGGCATCTGACTGGAGGCGTACTTGCGCCACGAGGAGATCATCACGTCGACGCCCCGTTCGAGCGCCTCCTCGCCGAGGTACGCGCCCCACGGCCACGCCGCGATGGCGACGTTGACGGGGTTGTCCTTCGGCCCGACGCCCAGAGAGCCGTAGCCGTAGAAGGCGACCGGGCGGATGTAACAGGACTCCAGTTCCTCGCGGCGGAGCAGTTCGAGCGTCGCCTCGGTGAGTTCCTCCCGGGAGTAGGGCAACTCCATGTCGTACGGCTGCGTCGACTGGTAGAAGCGATCGAGGTGTTCCTCCCAGCGGAAGATCGCCGGGCCGTTCTCGGTGTCGTAACAGCGGACGCCCTCGAAGACGCCAGTGCCGTAGTGGAGGCCGTGCGTGAGAACGTGAACCGTCGCGTCGTCCCAGTCGACGAACGAGCCGTCCTGCCAGATCGTGCCGACGTCCATCTCTTCGAATCCCATATGCCGTGGTTTGCACCACGGAACATAAAACCATATATGCGCGTCTGCGACGGTCTACGGGTCGTTCGTCGTCGTCAGTCGCCTGCGACGAGACTCAGCCGAGGCGTTCGACGAGGTCCGCGCCCTCGACGTAGACGAGGTCGTTCCGGCGGGCGTACTCGAGCGCGGCGGTCGGCGTCCGAGCGCCGCCGGACTCCGCGTCGAGCATCTCACAGACGACGACCGCGGGGGGGAGATCCGCCGCCTCGGCGAGGGCGAGACCCAGTTCGGTGTGGCCGCGGCGGTCCGCGAGGAGCTCGGGTGCGCCGCGGAGGACGTGGACGTGGCCCGGGGTGCGGAAGTCCGTGGCGAAGTCCGAGACGTCGTAGTCGGCGTCGGGCGTTCGGGCCGTCGACGCGGCCTCGGCGAGACGGCGGATCGTGAGCGCGCGGTCGTCGTCGGTGATCCCGGTGAACGTCTCGCGGTGGTTCACCGGTAAGGAGAATGACGAGCGGTCGTCGTACCCGAGGTCGTGATCGGCGGCCGCCGGGTGGTCGAGTTCGTCCTCGAGGAAGGGGAGGCCGAACGCGTCGGCGACGTCGTCGGGAACGGCCGCACAGATCAACCCCCCGGCGTCGCGCCGGAGTCGAACCACGGCGTCGGCGTCGACGGCGCCCGCCGGGTAGACGAGGTCCGTCTCGCCCTCCCGGTCGGCGGCGTCGTGGACGAGGACCGGATCACCGCGCCGAAACGCGGCGATCGCGCGGTCGACGGCGTCCTCGGCGCCCAAGTCAGTCTCGGTCGTCGCCTCGGCCTCGGTCGCCGCGTCGCCCTCTCCGGCACCGTCGGGGGCGACGTCCGTCGTCGTCCGGGTCATCGAACCGCCTCCACGCTGACGGTGACGACGTCGCCGTCCTCCAGCCCGAGCGCGTCGCGGAGCCGGACCGGCGCGATGACCTCCAGTTGGGTCTCGTCGTGGTGGGTCCGCTCGGGGACGATGATGTGCGCCGTCTCCGCGGCGTCGCCGCCGTACTCGACGGTCGCGTCGTAACACGTCGCCGGACCGAACGTCCGCTCCTCGTCCTCCCAGCCGTCGATGGGGATGCCCGGGAGCGACGAGACCGCGGATCGCGACCGGACGCTCTCCTCGTCGAGGTCGACGTTGAGCGTCCCGGGGAACGGCTCGTAGCCGAGTCGCTCCTCGAACTGTTCCATGTAGCCCGATAGCGAGATGTAGTGCCGACCCTCGCCCATCCCGCTCGTGATGACGCCGTCGAGTTCGACCGTCGAGGGGTCCGTCCCCTCGAAGATGCGTCGGTAGTGTGAGTACTCGCGGTGCAGCGCCGCCTCGCCCGACTCGGTCAGCGACACCCACTGCCCGTCGGCGACGACGTCGCGGTCGACGTGACCCGTCTCTTCGAGGCGCTGGAGCCGTCTCGACGCGGTCTGGTTGGAGGCGTCGAGGCGGCCGGCGAGGTCCGAACAGGAGATCTTCACGGGGCCGGACCGCGCGCCCGCGAGGGCGACGAACTTCAGCGCCGCCAGCTCGTCGTGCCCGACGGCGGAGACTGCCGATTCTGACATTGTCCGGAATTGGACGGCCGCCGTGTTAAGGATAACGGCTATGAGATTCGTAACGAAAATGGAACGGTTGGTCCGGGGCTGCGATCACGTTCCTGTGAGACGTTTCAGAGTTGGTCGAGGCAGTTCCTAAATGCGTCGATAGCGGTATCGCAGTGGCGTTCCGGGGAACGCGCGGACGACCGGCCGAGCCCGTTCGGAAAGGCCTTTAGCCGCGGTTGCTGAACGGCGAGTATGTTCAGAGCCTTCCGTACGGAGGTCGAGGACGCGGTCGAGGCGGCGCTCGAGTCCCTCGACCTCCCGGCCGACGACCTCGGAGTCGAGGAGCCCCCGGAGGACGTCCCGGCGACGCTCGCGTCGAGCGTCGCCTTCCGCCTCGCGGGCGAAGTCGGCGCCGCGCCGCCGTCGGTCGCCGCGGACGTCGCCGACGCGATCGACCTCGACGGCTACGAGTACGTCGCCGGCGTCGACACGCAGGGACCGTACGTGAACTTCTACGTCTCCGACGCCTACTACGCCGACACCCTCGCCGCCGGCCGCGAGGAGAGATACGGCGAACTCCCCTCGACCGGCAAGTCCGTCGTCGTCGAGCACACGAGCGCGAACCCGACGGGCCCCGTCCACGTCGGGCGCGCACGGAACCCGATCTTCGGCGACGCCGTCGCCCGCGTGCTCGATTACGCCGGCAACGACGTCGAGCGGCACTACTACGTCAACGACGCCGGCCGCCAGGTCGCCGTGTTCACCTGGGCTTACGAGACGTTCGACGACTCGGACCTCCCCGAACCCGAACGCGACCGCGCGGACTACGACCTCGTCCGCTACTACCGGAAGGGCAACGAGTTCCTGGAGAACGAAGACGAGGACGTCGTCGAGGAAGCGGAGGCCGAGATCGCCGAGATCATGCGGGGGCTCGAAGCGGGCGACGAGGACACCTACGAGCGCGTCGCCGTCGTCGTCGATCAGGTTCTCGGCGGGATGCGAGCGTCGCTCGAACGGCTCCCCGCGGAGTTCGACCGCTTCGTGAAGGAGACGCAGTTCATCCGCAACGGCGACGCCGACGACGTGGTCGAGCGGCTGAAAGACACCGAGCACGCCGTCTACGAGGAGGACGCCTGGCAGCTGGACCTCTCGGCGTTCGACCTCGAAAAGAACCTCGTCTTCCTGCGCTCGGACGACACGACGCTCTACACCACGCGCGACCTCGCCCACCACGAGTGGAAGTTCGAGAACTACGACGAGGCGGTGACCGTCCTCGGCGAGGATCACAAGCTCCAGGCCGAACAGCTCGAAGCGGCGCTGGAAATCCTGGGCAACGACACGGAGAAGCTCCGGCAGACGTTCTACTCGTGGGTCAACCTCCCGGAGGGCGGGATGTCGACTCGCGAGGGGACCGGCGTCGACCTCGACGACCTGCTGGACGAGTCGATCCAGCGCGCTCGCGAGGAGGTCGAAGAGCGCCTCGATTCCCGAATCAGAAACGACGAACTGAGCGAAGACGACATCGAGCGGATCGCCCGCCAGGTCGGGATCGGCGCGGTCCGCTACGACATCGTCTCGAAGCAGCCCACGAAGGGGATCACCTTCGAGTGGGAGCGCGCGCTGGACTTCGAGGCGCAGTCGGCCCCGTACGTCCAGTACGTCCACGCGCGCTGTCGCGGCATCGAGAGCGAGGCGGCCGGCGCGGGGATCGAGGCCTCGACCGACGTCTCCGTTCTCGACACCGACGCCGAACGGGCGCTGCTCCGCGACATCGCGCGCTTCCCGGCCGTCATCGAGGCGGCCGCGGACGACCTCGAACCCCACGTCGTCGCGACGTTCGCCCGCGAGTTCGCCGAGACGTTCAACACCTTCTACCGGGAGTGTTCGGTTCTCAACGCCGACGACGACGACGTCGCCGCGGCCCGGCTGGGACTCGTCGAGGCGTCGAGACACACCGTCGCGAACGCGCTCGACGTCCTCGGGATCGAGGCGCCGGATTCGATGTGAGCGCCGGGGGAGTTCACCGCAGGCTGGCTGCAACCGAGCACGTCGTTACGACCGCGCACACGTCCGGTCGCCTCCGCCGTCCGATCGGACGCGTGCAGGGGTAACCGCTACGAACGCCTGCTGGAACCACTCACAACGCGAGCGGCGCGAGCGGGGCGATCATCCCCATAAGTTCGCCGCCGACGGCGAACACCGTCGCGACGGCGGCTCCGAGCGCCAACAGTAGGAACACGACGAGCCACCAGAAGGGAACGCGCGAATCTTTCTCTGCCATATCGACGACTCATCACACCCGCATAAAAGAAGCTCCCGCTTCGGCGCGGACGATCACCCGAAGAACCGCCCGAAGAGGCCCTTCTTGCCGTCGCCGTCGTCGTCGGACTCGCCCTGCTTCCGGTCGGGAGTGTCGTCGTCCGGTGCGGTCGACTCGTCCCCGGCGTCGCTGTCCGCGTCGCTCTCGGCGTCGTCGGAGGCATCCGCGTCGGACGCCGAATCCGTGTCGGATGCTGAATCCGCGTCGGACGCCGAATCTACGTCGACCGATTCCGTATCACTTCCGTCCCCGACGTCGTCCGCGGGTTCTTCCTCCAGCGACGTCGTGTAGACGCCGCCGTCGGGGTCGGATTCGGCGTCCGGTTCGGCGGCATCGATCTCGGCCGGCGTGGCCGGTTCCACGAGTGGTTCCGTTTCCTCGGGGGCCTCCTCACCGTCGGGACCGGTGTCCGTGGTTCCGTCCGCCGACCCGACCGTTTCGACCGCCGGATCGTCGGTCTCGACGCTGTGTTCGTAGGGGGCGAGTTCGTCGTCGGGGTCGAGGCCGCTGTCCGGGGCGATGTCGTCGTCCGGGGCGAGTTCGGCGTCCGTGTCGCCGTCGTCGGAGGCTTCGACGCCCGCCGGCGGGCGGTCGGCCTCGTGCGAGCCGGCGACGACGATGTCGTCGTCCGACCGATCAGCGTCCGACGGCGGCACTGAATCGCTCGCCTCGGCATCGGCGTCCGTCCGTGCTTCGGCGTCGGGGGCGGTGTCTTCGTCCGCCTCACGCTCCTCACCCCCGTCGCCCTCGTCGGCGCCGGCCGTTCCGTCGACAGTCCCGGCCGTCTCCTCGGGGAGGTCCACTCCCGTGAGGGCCTCGGCGAGCGCGCGGTAGGCCGTCGCGGCGGCGCTCCCCGGCGCGAACGTGGTCACCGGTTCGCCCGCCTCCGACGCCTCCGCGATCACGGCCGCGTCGGGGATCACCTCCAGCACCTCGGCGTCGAGCAGGTCGCCGATCCGCTCGCGGTCTACCGCGTCCGGGTCGGCGCGCGTGATCGCGGCACCGGCCACCGTCACGCCGAGACGGTCAGCCACCTGTCGGGTCTTGTCGGTGTCGCCGAGCGCGTCCCGCGCCGGCGTCGAGACGAGCAGCGCCTCGTCGACGTGGGTGAGCGGGACCACGGTGTCGTTGCTGAGTCCGGCGCCGGTGTCGAGGACGACGTACTCGTAGTCGGCCCGGAGGTCGTCGAGGACGCCCTCGATCCGCTCCGGGTCCGCGCGCGAGAACGCGTCGAGGTCGGACGATCCGGGAAGGACGGCCAACCCGTGCGGGCCCTCGTAAATCGCCTCCTCGACCTCGCTGGCGCCGGCCAGCACGTCGTGAATCGTCACGTCTCCGACGGAGACGCCGAGCGCGCCCGCGAGATTCGCCATCCCCAGGTCGCCGTCGACGACGGCGACGCGCTCGCCCGCGGCGGCCAGCGTGGCGGCGAGGTTCGCCGCCGTCGTCGTCTTGCCGACACCCCCCTTCGAACTGACGACTGCGTACACACGTCCCATAGGTTCGTTCCGTGACTCCCGCGTTGAGCTTATAAATCTGTCCGGGAAATCGAGGGCTCGGCGACGGTCGTCGGTGCCCAGTCGTAGGTTACTTACCCACTGGAGGGCCAATACCCCATAATGAGTACCGACGCCGAAGAGATGAGCGACGACCGCCGGAAGTACGAGTTCCGGAAGGTCATCGAGGAACTCAAAGAGTACGAGGGTTCCGGCACGCAGCTCGTCACCATCTACATCCCCCCGGACAAGCAGATCTCCGACGTCGTGGCCCACGTCACCCAGGAGCACTCGGAGGCGTCCAACATCAAGTCCAAGCAGACCCGGACGAACGTCCAGGACGCGCTGACGTCGATCAAGGACCGGCTCCGCTACTACGACACCTACCCCCCGGACAACGGCATCGTCATCTTCTCGGGCGCGGTCGACGCCGGCGGCGGCCAGACCGATATGGTCACGCGGACCTTAGAGAGCCCGCCGGAGCCGGTCCAGTCGTTCCGCTACCACTGCGATTCGAACTTCCTCACCCAGCCGCTGGAGGACATGCTGACCGACAAGGGCCTCTTCGGCCTGATCGTCCTCGACCGCCGGGAGGCGAACGTCGGCTGGCTGAAGGGCAAGCGCGTCGAGCCGGTGAAGTCTGCCTCGTCGCTCGTCCCCGGCAAGCAGCGAAAGGGTGGCCAGTCGGCCCAGCGGTTCGCCCGCCTACGGTTGGAGGCGATCGACAACTTCTATCAGGAGATCGCCGGGATGGCCGACGACCTCTTCGTCCCGAAGCGCCACGAGATGGACGGCATCCTCGTCGGCGGCCCCTCGCCGACGAAAGACGAGTTCCTCGACGGCGACTACCTCCACCACGAGCTACAGGACCTCGTCGTCGGGAAGTTCGACGTCTCCTACACCGACGAGTCCGGCCTCCACGACCTCGTCGACGCCGCCCAGGACGTCCTCGCCGACCAGGAGGTGATGAAGGACAAAGCCGAGATGGAGGAGTTCTTCGAGAACCTCCACACCGGCGAGGAGGCGACCTACGGGTTCGGTCCGACTCGCAAGAACCTGATGATGGGTTCGGTCGACCGCCTCCTCCTCTCGGAGGACCTGCGCTCGGACGTCGTGATCTACGAGTGTCCGAACGGTCACGAGGAGTACGAAGTGGTCGACAGCCGTCACAGCGACCCCGACCACGTCTGTAGCGAGTGCGGCGAGGAGGCAGAGAAGGTCGACCGCGACGACGTGATCGACCACCTGATGTCGATCGCCGAACAGCGCGGCACCGAGACGAAGTTCATCTCGACCGACTTCGAGAAGGGCGAGCAGCTCCACGACGCCTTCGGCGGCATCGCCGGCATCCTGCGGTACTCGACCGGCGTCTAACACCCACCTTTTTGCTGACTCGGGTGCGCCTTCGGCGCACCGCTCGTTGCAAAAAGCTGGACCAAAAAGCGTCCGACTCCGCCGCCTTCGGCGGCTCCGTCGGTGAACCGCTCGCTCCGCTCGCGGATGCCCAACACGCAGGCTCAGTTACGTAGCTAATTCGTTTCGAATGGCCCTGTAATTACGTTTGAGCAACCACTCGTTAGGATTACTCTCACTTTTCACCACCGGGCGCTACCCCCCGTTGCCGGCGCTCGGCGGGAAGAGACGAGAGTAATCATTATCAGGACAGCGAGAGCTATCGGGCAATCCTCGGAGCTGTCACCCGACGACCGAGCGTTAACGAGATCGGAGCTCTCGTTCGCCAACCGGAAATCGGAGATTTCTGGTGACGGCTCGAAGAGCCCGGCAGATTGCCGGATGACTCGCCGGCGGCGAGGCCAAGAGCCGACCAACGGGAGGCTCGCAGTGCTTTTGATCCAGCTTTTGCCAGCGCGAGACGGCAAAGCCGTCTCGCTGGCCGTAGACGAGGACCGGCAAAGCCGGTCCGCAGCGCAAAAGGTGGGTTCCAAGAACCTCCCGACAAAGGGACGCAAACGGTGCGAACGGGCTTAAGCGGATTCGTCCTCGAATATCACGGTTTCGAGTTTGTCCAGCAGTGGTTCGGGGTTTTCACGCTGGAAGATGTTTCGCCCGACCGCAAGTCCGTTCCCGCCGACTTCGAGCGTCGAGGACACGTCGTCGAGGAACGCCTCGTCGCTGCGTTTCGATCCGCCGCTCATCACCGTCTTCAACTCGCCCACGACGTCTTCGAGCGCCTGCCACCCCTCCTGGCTCCCCGGGTACTTGCACTTGACCACGTCGGCGCCGAGTTCGAGACCCAGGCGAGCGCCGTACGCGACGACGTCCGGGTCCGTCTGCCCAGTGTACTCCTCGTTCTCCTGGATCCCCCGTCCACGCGGGTAACTCCACAACACCACCGGGACGCCGTAGTCCCGCGCTGCCTCTTGCACCTCACGGAAATCCGTCCACATCTCGTCTTCGTGGACCGACCCCGCGTACATCGTGTACCCGATCGCGGCAGCGTCGAGTTCTTCGACGGCGTACCGCACGGAACACTGCTTCGGCGAGTAGTAGTCCTCGCGTGCGGCGAGATTCGAGTTGCCGTTCAACTTGACGAGTAGCGGTGCCCCGCCCTCGACGTCGTTCTCCGTCTCCCACAGCCGGTAGTACTCGGCGAGGCCTTTCTGTAGCGCGATCGCCGTCACCGCGTCGTGCCGCCCAACGTCGAACACGTGCGTGGGATCCGCGCTCGCGGGCATCGGCTCGAAATCCACCGGCCCGTGTTCGGTACCGTGATCGTACGCGAGGATCAACGAATTCCCGTTCCGAGTGATCGGACTCTCCTCGATGTCCTTCATATATACGAGTACACCTCTACCGAGTTTTATTCTTTCCCCGCTATCTCCGGAGCTTTTCCTAGAGGGATCACTATCACCGTCCCTACCGAGTCAGGTTACTCGTCACTAATCGAGCAGCGACACGAGTTGTCGGCGGCGACGCTCCAGGTCGACGTGGGGGTCGACGGACTCGTCGGCGGCGAGTCGATCCAGCGTCAGGAAGACGTCCGCCCCCGACGCCTCCGCGTGCTCGACGAGCGATTGGATCGCCGCGCGGTTCGTCGCCAGCGAGTCGAGGAGCGCGAGCGCGAGCAGCAGCGCGACGCCACCGTCGCCGTCCGGAATCGCCGCCGGAAGCTTCGCCTCCCCGTCCGGTTCCGAACCCTCGTCGTCCGCGGTCGGATACGTGCGGAGACAGCGCGGACAGGTCCCGACCGTCGCGGCCCCTTCGGGGGCGTGCTCGCGGAGATCTGACGGGACCGCCACCCGAACGAGCGGGCGGTCACAGACCTCACAGTGAGTCGTCATGGGAGACGGTACGGCGGCGACGATGAAAGACGTCCCGACGCGCGGACGCGGCGGCGACCCCGATCCGACGCCACGGGACCGGTATCCCTATTCGCGCCGATGCCGTACCTCGAAGCGATCAATGGCCTCGGACGCCCGCTCGCTCCCGATCGACGACCCGCGGACGCACCTCCGCGCGATCGGCGGCGCGCTCGTCGTCGTGCTCCTCGTCGTGCTGGTGGCATCGATCGCCGTCTCGCTCGGCTATCCGCTCCTCGACGCCGCGGGAATCGGCCGCGAGAGCGCGCTCGGGCTGGCGCTGCAGAGCGCGTTCCAGTTCGTCGGCTTCGGCGTCGCGGGCGTCGGCTACCTCGTCGTGACCGACCAGACGGATCTGGTTCCGACGCGTTACCCGACCCGCCGCGATCTGAAGTGGCTCGTCGGCGGCTTCGCCGGGCTGCTCGCACTGTACGTCGGCGCTACCGCGGTGCTCGGTGCCCTGGGCATCCAGGGCGCAGACAGCGCCATCGTCGACCAGGGGAGCGGCCAGCCGGTCTACTTCCTGTATCTGATCCCGGTGACGATCCTGCTCGTCGGGCCCACCGAGGAGCTGATCTTCCGGGGGATCGTCCAGGGGCAGTTCCGGCGAGCCTACGGGACGCCCATCGCCGTCGCAGCCGCGAGCGCCGTCTTCGCCGCGGTGCATCTCTCCTCCTACAGCGGCGACGGCCTGCTCGCGACGCTCGGGACCGTCCTCGTTCTGGGCGGCGTCCTCGGGGTCGTCTACGAGAAGAGCGAGAACCTCGTGGTCCCGGCTGTCGTCCACGGGCTGTTCAACACCGTCCAGTTCGCGGCCGTCTACGCGACGACGACGGGGCTGGTCGGATAGCTCGCGGCGAGAACGCACAAACACCCCTCCGATCCCGTCAGGCGGGGTTCTTCCGCGCCAGCTCCGTCCCGCAGATCGGACACCGATCCCGGTGCTCGTCGAACTCCCGCCCGCAGCCCTGACACTGGAACGTCCACTCGCGCGTCTCGGAGATGCCCTCGCGGGCGATGATCTTCACCTCGACGTCGACGTGGTCGGCGACGTTCTGCATCGCGTAGTCGTCGGTGACGAGGACGGCGTCGAGTTCGAACGCCGCCGCGAGCAGTCTGACGTCGGTCTCCGAGAGCGTCTCGGAGTCGCCCGTCTCGCGGGCCGCGCGCTGGATCTTCTCGACAGTGCCAGCGGCGGGGATGTGGACGTGCATCCCGGAGCCCTCGTCGGCGTCGTAACGGTACGACGCCTCGCCCTCCAGTTCCTCGCGGACCATCGGAATGGAGGCGATCTCGTCTGTGGTGTGGTACTCGTGGATGAACGCCGAAGAATCGAGAACCTGCATCGGACGTCGCCTTCAGTTATGGTTGCACGACGATGTAGTCTTTGACGTCCTGTACGCGGGAGACGGGGACGCGAACGATCGTCTCGTTCTCCTCGTCGGTCCCCGTCTCGAATCCGAGCGCGTTCGGATTGACGTCCTCGTACGGCGAGACGAGCAGATCGCCGATCGTCCCGGTCTTGACGTTCATCTCGACGTTGTACAGCGCTCCGAGTTGGGCTCCGTCCGCCCCCATCACGCCCTTCCCGGAGAGGTCCTCCGCGAGTTCGTCCGGCATACCTCACGCTACTTCGTACTATCACATAAACGCCACGGGCGGCGCGAGAACGGGCGGTCCGATCGGCGCCGGAGTGTTCATCGGACACGAGGGCGGCAGTCGCGGTGAATCCGAACTCGCTCGTCGGAAGCCACAGCGGACGTGATCGCCGCCGTCCGCGGATGACGATGGACTTAACTACAGTCCAGCAGTGAGTTACGGTAAGGAATTTCTCCGGGGTGATTCTCTATGTCTGACACCGACGCCGCCTCGACAGCCGAATCGAACGCGCTACGGACACCGATAGTCGCCGTTCTCGGCCACGTCGACCACGGCAAGACGACCCTCCTCGATACGATCCGCGGCTCCGCGGTGAGCGAGGGCGAGGCCGGTGCGATCACCCAGCACATCGGCGCGACGGCGGTCCCCTTAGAGACGGTCTCGGAGATGGCCGGCGACCTCGTCGACCCGACGGACTTCGACCTGCCGGGGCTACTGTTCATCGACACGCCGGGTCACCACTCGTTCACGACGCTGCGCTCTCGGGGCGGCGCGTTAGCGGACATCGCGGTCGTCGTCGTCGACGTCAACGACGGCTTCCAACCGCAGACCATCGAGGCGCTGGAGATCCTCCAGCGGACCGGGACGCCGTTCGTCGTCGCCGCGAACAAGATCGACACCACGCCGGGGTGGAACCCCAACGACGGGCGACCGATCCAGGAGACCTACGAGAAGCAATCGCAGAACGCCAAGAGCCGACTCGACGAGAACCTCTATGAGATCATCGGCGACCTCTCCGACGAGGGCTTCTCTGCCGATCTGTACTGGCGCGTCCAGAACTTCACGAAGAACGTCGGCGTCGTCCCCCTCTCGGCGATCACAAGCGAGGGGATCCCGGACCTGCTCGCCGTCCTGATGGGGCTCTCCCAGCGCTACATGAAGGAGCAGATGGCCGTCGACGTCAGCGGCCCCGGCGCGGGGACGGTGCTCGAAGTCAAGGACGAGCGGGGGTTCGGCGCGACGGTCGACGTCGTCCTCTACGACGGCAGCGTCCGCGCGGACGACGAGATCGTCGTCGGCGGGATCGACGGCCCGATCGTGACCGAGGTGCGGGCGCTCCTGCAGCCCCGACCGAACGCGGAGATCAGAGTCGAGAAGCGCTTCGACAAGGTCGAGGAGGTCCGCGCCGCCGCGGGGATCAAGATCGCCGCGCCCGAACTCGACGACGCGATGGCCGGCGCGCCGATCCGCGTCGTCCGCGACCGCGACCTCGACGACGTGATCGAGGAGGTCGAGTCCGAACTCGCCGAGATCCAGGTCTCCACCGAGGAGGAGGGCGTCGTCGTCAAGGCCGACACGCTTGGGAGTCTGGAAGCGATGGCCAACGCCCTCCGGGAGGCCGAGGTCCCGATCCTCCGCGCGGAGGTCGGCGACGTCGCCCCGCGGGACGTCGCGGTCGCCTCGACGGCCAACGAGGAGAAGCACCGCGTCATCCTCGGGTTCAACGTCGACGTGCTCTCGAACGCCGAGAGCGAACTCGACGAGAGCGAGGTGCGGCTGTTCGAGGACGACGTCATCTACCAGCTCGTCGAGGGGTACGAGGGCTACGTCGACGAGATCGAGCGCGCACAGCAGGAGACGGTGCTCGACAAGATCGTCCGGCCGTGTCGCTTCCGCATCCTCGAAGACCACGTGTTCCGGCAGTCCGATCCCGCCGTCGTCGGCGTCGAGGTGCTCTCGGGGACGCTGAAGAACAACCAGAACGTCGTGAAGTGGGAGGGCAACGAGACGACCCGCGTCGGCCAGCTCTCGGGCATCCAAGAGCAGGGCGAGGACGTCTCGGAGGCGCGCGCGGGGACGCGCGTGTCGGTCGCCATCGACGGCCCCACGGTGGGGAGACAGATCGATGAGGGCGACGAACTGTGGATCGACCTGCCCGAGAAGCACGCGAAGATCCTCGAACAGGAACTCGCAGACGACATCCCGGCCGACGAACTGGAGGCGCTGACGAGCTACCTCGACAAGCACAGAAAGCGCGACCCCTTCTGGGGGAAATAACCCCGTCTGCGGCTCACGCGAGCGTTCCAATCTACGGCACGGCATCGTTGTTGACGCGGCGACACCGCCTCAGCCGTCGAGATGCTCGACCAGCAGGTCCGAAACGCGGTCGGGTTCCTCGTGCGGGAGCCAGTGGGTGGCCTCGGGGAACCGTTCGAGTCGACCGTCCTCGCAGTACGTGACGCTCTCGGAGGCCATCTCGGGGACGAGCGCCTGGTCGTTCTCGCCCCACAGCACCAGCGTCGGCGCCGCGACGCGCTCGCGCGGCGGGTCGTCGCGCCGGCGGAAGAGCGCCCGGTACCAGTCGATCATCGCCGTGAGCGCGCCCTCCTCGGCCCACGCGGCGCGGTACCGCTCGAAGTCCGTCTCCGAGAACGTCCCCGGACGGGCCCCCTCTCGCATCGCGGACGTCACGAACTCGTAGCCGTTGCGGCTCGCGTTCCACTCGGGCAGTTTCGGTAGCTGGAAGTAGAACATGTACCAGCTTTTTGCCATCTGTCTGGGCTTCGTTTTGAGGAACCGCTCGAAGACCGTCGGATGCGGGACGTTGATGATGCCCAGTCGGTCGACCGTCCCCGGATGCCGGAGCGCGGCGTCCCACGCGACGGCGGCTCCCCAGTCGTGGCCGACGACGTGCGCCGTCTCGCGTTCCTCGCTCTCGACGAGGTCGACGACGTCCGCCGAGAGGCGGCCCATCCGGTAGGCGTCGAGCCCCGAGGGCTTGTCGCTGCGGTTGTAGCCGCGCTGGTCCGGCACGAGCACGCGGTAGCCCGCGTCGACGAGGTGTTCGACGTGAGCGCGCCACTCGTACCAGAACTCCGGAAAGCCGTGCAGGAGGACGACCAGCGGGTCCGCGGGGTCGCCCGCGGCGACGACGTGCAGCGTGACGTCGCCCACCTCGCGGAACGCCCGTTCGGCCGAGGGGACGTCCGGGAGGGGCGCGTTCGGCGAGCCGTGTGGACTCATCGTGCCGGGTCGTCGGTTGCGACGGCCATAATCGTTGGGTCGGGAGCATCCGGTGCACGCGTCCGGTGGGTCGGACCTTCGTCGGGGGTGAAAAAATAGAAAGCCGTTACCGAACGCGTGCGCGTTCGGTCCCGAAATCGAGTTACCGCGCGGTCGGCGTGAGACCGTCGCCGACGGTGTTCATCACCTGGAGCGCCGCGCTCGCGGCGAGGCCGCGGGCCACCTCGTCGCGGTCCTCGTCGGTGAGCCCCGATTCGAGGTCCTCCTCGTCCGGCGTGAACCCGGCGCTGACCGGGCGGCCGGCCGGCGGACGGACCGCGACGGTCGCCTGCGGGCCGTTGGCCCCGTAGGAGAGTTCCGAGCCGACGGCGTACCCCTCCGGCAGGTACGTCTGCGTCCGAGAGACGATACCGGCAACGGCAGTACGGAGTTCTCGTACCTGTGCCGCCGAGAGATCGATGTCCTCGGGACGGCCGGCATCGACGACGCCGGGTGCGCCCGCGTACGGGTTGTTTCCGTTCATTAGGGAGTGTCGTTGCCAGTAGGGGAAGACGAGTGATAAAGGCGTCGGCGGGGTCAAAAGATCGGTTCGCTCTCGCCGTAGACGGCGAGTTCGACCGCGGTCGTGTACCCCTCGCCGTCGGCCTCCGCCGTCGTGACCGTGACGTGCTCGTCGTCGAAGACCCACTCGCGGAGGTCGCGGCCGGCGGCGAGACCGACCTCGACGCTTCGCCGCACCGCGCCGGGGTCCTCGCCGGAGGCCTCGTAGAACAGCCCCGGCCCCGGTCCGACCGTCCAACCGAGGGCGGCCGAAACGGTGCCGACGCCGCCGGTCGTCGCCCGCGCCTCGACGACCGTGAGGCGGTCCCCGGCCGGACCGAGATCGGGAGCGGTGCCGACGTCCTCGACGGTCGCGCCGGCGGGGATCACCGACGAGACCGTAACCAGGTTGTAGTTGTGGACGTTCGCGTCGGCGAGCGCCGCGTCGTAGGAGGCCATCTTCGTCGGCGCGTCGCCGACGCCGCGGACGATCCGAATCGTGCTCATACCGGACAACGGCGGCGCGGAGAATAAGCGGTTACGGATCGAGTCGACAGGAGCGTGGATCGGAGCGACGGAACCGCGGATCGGGGCGGCTGAACCGCGGATCGGAGCGACGGGACCCCGTCGGGGCCGGCCAGCGCCGACCGCTCAGTACTGGTAGGTCGTCGGCCCGGGAATCGTCGTCTGCTCTTCGGCGTCCTCGACCTTCTCGTAGGCGTCGTCGAAGTCCTGCCTGCGGACCTCGGTGCGGTCGTCGCGGATGGCGAACATCCCGGCCTCGGTGGCCAGCGCGGCGATCTCCGCGCCGGAGTAGTCCTCCAGCTGCTCGGCGAGGTCCGCGAAGTCGACGTCGGCGGCGACGTTCATGTCGCGGGTGTGGATCTCGAGGATCTGTTCGCGACCCTCCGGAGCGGGCTTGGGGACCTCGATGAGGCGGTCGAAGCGGCCGGGGCGGAGGATCGCCTCGTCGAGCATGTCGAAGCGGTTCGTCGCGGCCATGATACGGACGTCACCGCGGTCGTCGAAGCCGTCCATCTCCGAGAGGAGCTGCATCATCGTCCGCTGGACCTCGGCGTCGCCGGAGGTCTTCGAGTCCGTCCGCTTGGCGGCGACGGCGTCAATCTCGTCGATGAAGATCACCGCGGGCTCGCGCTCGGCGGCGAGGTCGAAGAGGTCGCGGACGAGCCGCGAGCCCTCGCCGATGAACTTCCGCACCAGCTCGGAGCCGGCCATCTTGATGAAGGTAGCGTCGGTCTCGTTGGCGACGGCCTTCGCGAGCATCGTCTTGCCCGTCCCCGGGGGCCCATACAGGAGGACGCCCGACGGCGGCTGGATCCCCACCTTCTCGAACATCTCCGGGTTCGTGAGCGGGTCCTCGACGGCCTCGCGGACCTCCCGGACCTGTTCGTCGATGCCGCCGATGTCCTCGTAGGAGACCGCCGGCGAGGCCTCGATCTCCATCGCCTGCGCGCGGGAGTCGGTCTCGTCGTCCAGCAGTTGCTGGATGGCGAAGGAGTCGTTGATGGCGACTCGATCGCCCGCTTCGAGTTCGCTGTCGAGGTGCGGCGACGCCTCGGTCAGCACCTCCTGGTTGTTGCCGTGCTGTTTGATGACGATGCCGTCGTCGGTCAGCTCCTCGACCGTCGCGAGGTACAGCGAGGAGGTCTTCAGCGTCTCGTTGCGACGTTTCAGCTGTTCGACCTCCTCGCGCAGCTCCTCCTGGCGGTCGGTCGCCGAAGAGAGCCGTTCGTCGAGTTCGTCGTTGACGTTGAGGAGCCGTTCGTAGTGCTGGCGGATCGCCGCGAGGCGTTCGGCGTCCGACATTTCCGGGTCGAGGTCCAGACGCGGACGATCTGGAAGGGACGGACTACGGGACATCAGTTGCCCGCACTTGGAGTCGGTCGTAAATGTGCCTTTGGGTAACCCCGGTGGCTTGTGGGAGCCGGGACGCGTCCGCCGATCCCCCGAACGCGACCTGCGACGACCGCGTGAGCGGGTGCGCTTCCGCGCTCTACCGATCGGTTCGCTCGCCCTGGTAGGTCCCGTCGTAGACGTCGTCGTGGGACGCTTCCGCCAGCACGAGCTGGGCGACGCGCGCGCCGCGTTCGAGTCTGATCGGGTGGTGCACCTGCAGGAGCCCCTCTCCTCTGCCCTCGTAGCCGGCGTCCCAGACGGCCGTGTTGAGCATACACGAGTTCCGCATCAGGGTCGAGCGCGGGTAGAGGAACCCGACGTGATCCTCGGGGACGGAAATCGTCTCCGCGTACTGGAGGATGTAGCCCCCGCGGTCGAGGTCGAAGACGTCCGCGTCGGCATCTACGGGCTCACGGGCGCCGACGGTCTTGCCGTCGACCCCGACGCGGCCGGGTTCGGTCTGTTCGAGGACGTCGCCGAGCGTGAGGTCGACGCCGTTCGGCTGGATCTGCTCGTCGGAGACCGACTCGATCTGCGAGGCGACGAACTGGCCGGAGCGGAACATAGCGGAAGCGCGGATTCCGCGCGCAAAACCGTATCGCTCTCCCGGCGGGCGGCTCCCCTCGGAGTCCGGACAGTATTTCGCGGAGATGCCACTCGTCCGGTGGACCCAGACACCCCCCCAGGCCGTGTACCGGTATGCCTCCTACCGTGTCTGCGGACGGAAAATCGATCGACGACGACGGTGCCTGTTCGTATCGAATTAGGACCCACTATGTGTATAAGGGACATATCTCCGACCTCAAACACGCGGGATTTATAATCGTAGACGGTCGATTCTCCGGTGTTATGGGACAGACGCTCACGGAAAAAATCCTCGACGACCACCTCGTCGAGGGCGACCTCGAACCCGGAGAGGAGATCGGGATCGAGATCGACCAGGTGCTCGCACAGGACACGACCGGTACGATGGTGTGGCTGCAGTTCGAGGCGCTGGAACTCGACGAGGTCCAGACGGAGCTGGCGGCGCAGTACTGCGACCACCAGACCTACCAGTTCGACTTCAAGAACACCGACGACCACCGCTTCCTGCGCTCGGCGGCCGGGACCTACGGCGCGTACTTCTCCCGTCCGGGCAACGGCATCTGCCACAACGTCCACAAGGAGAACTTCGCCGCGCCCGGTAAGACGCTGCTCGGCTCGGACTCCCACACGCCGACGCCCGGCGGCCTCGGCCAGCTCGCGATCGGTGCGGGCGGCCTCGACATCTCCGTCGCGATGGGCGGCGGCGCGTACTTCGTCGAGATGCCGGAAGTCGTCAACGTCCGGCTCGAAGGCGAACTCCCCGAGTGGTCCAGCGCGAAGGACGTCATCCTCGAGATGCTGCGACGCCTCTCGGTGAAGGGCGGCGTCGGCAAGGTCTTCGAGTACACCGGCCCCGGCGTCGAGACGCTCTCGGTTCCGGAGCGGACGACGATCACCAACATGGGGACGGAACTCGGCGCGACCTCCTCGATCTTCCCGACCGACGAGAAGACGAGAGACTACCTCGCACGACAGGGCCGCGAGGACGAGTACGTCGAGCTCTCGCCCGACGAGGACGCCGAGTACGCCGACGAGGTCGTCATCGACCTCTCCGAGATCGAACCGCTCGTCGCGAAGCCCTCGATGCCGGACAACGTCGTACCGGTCCGCGAGGTCGCCGGCGAGTCGGTCGAGCAGGTCATCGTCGGCTCCTGTACGAACGGCGGCTACGAGGACATCCTCCCGGCCGCGAAGATGCTGGAGGGCCGCGAGGTCGACATGAAGACCGAGATGATCGTCGCGCCCGGCTCCAAGCAGGCCTCGGAGATCCTCTCCCGTCAGGGCTGGACCGCCGAGATGATGGCGGCCGGCGTCAACTTCTCGGAGGCGACCTGCGGTGCCTGTATCGGCATCGGCCACGTCCCCTCCTCGGACTCCGTGTCCGTGCGGACGTTCAACCGCAACTTCGAGGGCCGCTCGGGCATCGAGGACGACTCCGTCTTCCTCGCCTCGCCGGAGGTCGCCGCCGCCGCGGCGATCAAGGGCGAACTCGTCGACCCCCGAGACCTCGCCGACGAACTCGGCGACCTCGAGGCCCCCGGCGTCGAGCTCCCCGAGAAGTACGACGGCTCGAAGACCGACATCATCGAGCCCGAGGAGGCCGTCGACGACGGTCTCGTCAAGGGCCCGAACATCGGCTCCGCGCCGATCGGCGAGCCGCTTGAGGCCGACATCGAGGGTGAGGTGCTCCTGAAGATGGAGGACAACATCACGACGGACCACATCATCCCGGCCACCTCTGACATCCTCAAGTACCGCTCGAACATCGAGAAGCTCTCGGAGTTCACGCTCTCGCGCGTCGACGACACGTTCGCACAGCGCGCGCTCGACGCCGACGGCGGCGTCCTCGTCGCGGGCGAGAACTACGGCCAGGGCTCCTCCCGGGAGCACGCGGCGATGTGCCCGCAGTACCTCGGCATCGAGGCCGTCCTCGCGCAGTCGTTCGCCCGCATCCACAAGGCGAACCTGTTCAACTTCGGGATCGTCCCGCTGGCGATCGACGAGGAGACCTACGAGCGGATCGACCAGGGCGACGACGTCGAGATCGTCACCGACGTCGCCGAGGCCGTCGCTGCCGGCGAGACCGAGTTCACCATCCGCGTGAACGGCGACTGGGAGGCCACCGCCGAACTCGACGCCTCCGAGCGCGAGCGCGGCATCCTCGAAGCCGGCGGCAAGCTCCGACTCACGAAGGAGCAGTACGCCGACGAGGGAAGCAGCGGCGCGACGCCCGCGGACGACTGAGCGGACCGCTCTACGAGCGGTTTCGACACCGATTCTCCGTTTTTTGGAGTCAGTTCCGAGCGGCGGCTACGACGACGAGCCAGCGGACTTTTGCCACGCAGTCCCCTAGCCCGGGACGTGAGCGGACCGTCCAGTGACGAGGGAGCGCGGAATCACGCGGGAGGAGGCGACTCCTACATCGGTGCGACGCCGGCCGTCACCGTCCGGCCCGCCGACCGCGCCGACTTGCTCGACGTGCTCCGAATCGAGCGGAACGCCTTCTCGGAGCCGTGGCCCTACGCCGCGTTCGAGTCGGTGCTGGACGCGCCGGCGTTCTTAGTCGCCGTCGGACCGGGCGTCGACGGCGACGACACCCTGCTTGGCTACGTCGTCGGCGACGTGATGCCCAACAACGGTCGCGACATCGGTCACATCAAGGACCTCGCGGTCCGCCCGGACGCGCGCGGCGAGGGGGTCGGCCGTCGCCTCCTGCGCGAGGCCCTCTTCGGGCTCGCGCTCGCCGGCGCGGTGGTTGTGAAGCTCGAAGTTCGCGAGGGCAACGACGCCGCTCGCTCGCTGTACCGCGAGGAGGGCTTCGAGCCGACGCGGCGCGTGCCGCGCTACTACGGCGACGGCGAAGACGCGCTGATCCTCGTCGTCGACGTCGAGGCGTGGCGCTCCGCGGAGTGAGGGCGAACGCTCCGACGGATCGGTCGGGAACCACACGCACTTGTACGTCTGCGACGTACCCGCGGCTATGGGTTTCGCCTGTCCCGTCTGTGAGATCCCCCAGCAGGACGCGACGCACCTCGCGAACCATCTGGCGTTCACCGCGATGGTCCACGGCGACGAGCACGAGGCGTGGCTCGACGAACACGTCGACGACTGGTCGGCGCACGGCGAGGAGGAACTCGCGCCGAAGGTGGCCGAACTCGCCGAGGAGACGGACTACGAGCAGGTGTTCGAGGACACCGTCCACGACCACGGTCACGGCGGCCACGACCACGGGCACCGGCAGCCGGGGGTCGAGGGTACCCGGCCGGCCGGCATCGACCCGGAGGCCGCGGCGGCGGCCGGCGCGGGGACGCTCGACGAGGAGGCGAGAGACGTGCTCGAAGAGGCGCGGGCGATGACCGCCGAGATGCTCGACGGCGAGGGGGACGAAGACGATTCGAGATCGTCCGCCGAGGGGAGCGAGACGGAAGACCCGGGCGACGAGGCGGGCGATGCGAACAGCGACGCCGTGTGACAGTCGGGGGGTGCAGACGCGACGCGATGCGACAGTCGAGGGCGCAGACGCGACGGCGTCGGGAGCGGCGACGGAGTATGGCTGACAGTCGGCACACCGCGGCTGGCGCTCGGGCCAGCCGTACCCGCGCCGGCGTGCCGAACACCCGCTGCCCGGCGCGGGACAGCGTTCAGATCACGAGGCCTCTGGTGCCTCGTTCGTATATAAACCCACGCCGGAGCGCTGGTCGCGATGCCGGGAGGAGCGCCCTCGGTCGACCGTCGCAGGGAACGAGACCGAAAGCGTTTGTGTGAGAGTCGCAGACGAGAGCGTATGGAGACCGAGGGAACGCTGTCGCCGGAATCGATCGCGGAGGCGACTGAGGCCTTCGAGTCCGCCGGTCCGACCGCACAGCAGGTCGTCCGGGAGGCGGCGAAGGCGATGGAGTTCGACCGCGAGGAGTACCGCGAGCGGGTGACAGGCGAGGTCGTCGAACGGGCGCGGAACGTCGTCTTCGCCGAGCGACTCGCCGTCACCGTCGGCACCCGCGAGGAGTTCGACGAGTGGCTGGAGACTAACTCCGACTACGAGGTGATCGAACTCGGCAGCGAGGACGTCGACCGCGTCGTCTGGCACGCCGCCCCGTTCGCCGAGACGGTCGTCGCCGCGACCTACCAGAACGAGCGCGAGGCGGCCGTGGGAACGCTCCGCCGGCAGGCCTTCGCTCGGGTCTACCGGCCGCGGTTCGAGGACGGGGAGGACGCCGACCCGACGTCAGCCGGGTCGACCGCCGAGGAGTGACCACGGTTAAGCCCCGTCCCTCCGGAGGGACGCGTATGACCGACGACGGACGCAGACACGAGTCCCTGCCCGAACCGGAGTGGCCCGTCCGCGAGTCCGCGACGGAGTACGAGACGGGGTGGTACACCGGCGGCTACGACCTCGTCGAGCAGCCGAACGGGTCGACGAAGCGGTACTACTGGGCTGAACTCGCCACCGCGGTCGTCGTCGTCGCCGTCGAGGACGACTCGCTGGTGTTCGTCGAACAGTACCGACCGACGATCCGAGAGACGCAACTGGAGCTCCCGGCGGGAATCGTCGAGGCGGGCGAGTCGTTCACGGCTGCCGCGGCGCGGGAACTCCGCGAGGAGACGGGGTTCGAGGCGGAGAGTACCGCGCTGCTGGAGGATTTCTGGTGTTCGACCGGCGTGCTCAGACACCGCCGCGGGCTGGTCTTCGCGACGGACCTCACGCCCGTCGAACGCGACCTCGACGAGAACGAGTTCCTCTCAGTGCACTCCGTTCCGGTGACGGAGGCGCTCGACGTCGCGCGCTCGTCGTCGATGAACGACGCGACGCTGGAAGGCGTGCTGCTGGCCCGCGAGGAGGGACTCCTCCCGTGAGGGGCAACGGTGAAATGCCACCGCGCCGACCGACGACTATGGTCGACGTCGGAGACGAGGCACCCGACTTCACGCTGCCGCTGGCCGGCGGCGAGGCGTACAACGACATGGAACCGTTCACGCTCTCCGAGGCGATCCCGGACGGGCCGATCGTTCTGGCGTTCTATCCGGCCGCCTTCACCAGCGGCTGCACCGAAGAGATGTGCTCCTTCCGTGACTCGATGGGGCTGTTCGACGACCTCGACGCGCAGGTGTACGGCGTGAGCGTCGACCTCCCGTTCTCGCAGAACGTCTGGATCCGCGAGGAGGGACTGAACTTCCCGATGCTCTCCGATTGGGACCACGAGGTGATCTACGAGTACGACGTCGTCCTCGACGGAATGTACGGGATGCTCGAAGTCGCAGAGCGGAGCGTCTTCGTCGTCGACACCGACGGAGTGGTGGCTTACAAGTGGGTCAAAGACGGGGAAAACCCCGACTTCGACGAACTCGTCGTGGAGGTCGCGGAGGCAGTCGAAGACGCCGCGACGGCGTGATGCGCTCGGCGGAGGTCGGTGACTCCTGTGGGTCCGGCGACACCGACGTCCCCGCGGTTGCGGCGGACGGCCGAACGTCACCGTTAACCCCGACGACGGCCTTTATCCGCTATGTTCGAAGATCGCCCGGACCGCGAGGAGGTCGTCCTCGTCGGCCGGTCGAACGTCGGGAAGTCGACGCTGATGCGGGAGCTGACCGGCCACTCGAAGTTCACGACCGGGCAGAAACCCGGCGTGACGCGGTCGCCGAATCACTTCGACTGGGTCTCGGAGAACTTCATGTTCACCGACCTCCCCGGCTTCGGATTCATGTCCGGCGTCGAGGAGGAACACCGCGAGCAGATCAAGACCGACCTCGTTCGCTACATCGAGTCGAACGCCGACGACGTCCTCGCGGCCGTGCTCGTCGTCGACGGCAAGAGCGTGATCGACATCATCGATCGGCACTCGGGTCCCGACGAGATCCCCCACGACGTCGAACTGTTTCACTTCCTGTGGGACCTGGAGGTCCCGACGATCGTCGCCGTCAACAAGATGGACAAGGTCGACGACCGCGACGAGCGGCTCGACGACCTCTGCGACCGCCTCGGCCTCCATCCGCCGTGGAAGCAGTGGCGCGAGACCATCGCACCGATCAGCGCGAAGCGCGGCGACATCGACGCGCTGAACGAGGCGCTGCGGACGCAGTTTCACGAGCAGAAGCGCGACGACCTGTTGAAGTTCGTCAGCTGAATCGGGCGACCCAGCGCGTCGTCGGTCGGTGAACGGTGGCTCGGTGAGAAGGTGTCATCACAAGGGGCTGAGTGGGGGTAACCCTCGTCATCGCCACCGCGTTCGAATCGGCGCGCACGAGTGAAGTATCCCTCGCTTCGAGCGCTGGCGGACGACCTCCGAGATCAACTCATCCCACCCGGGCGGCGTTCTCGGCGTGCCTTTCGGCGATTCGTCGTACCTCCTCGGGGTCCAACAGACCCTCTTCGGTGGCGATTCCGTCGACGAGCGCGGCGGGCGTCACCTCGAACGTGGGCGCGTGGACCGAGACGTCGGCGTCGCCGTCGTATACGTTCTCGGCGGGCGATTCGACGTCGGGAACGTCCGCTTGCGCGTCGTCGCCCTCGCCGTCGTTCGTGCCGTCGCCCTCTTCTTCGCCCGCCGGCCGCACCTTGTCCTTCGAGGCGACCGCGTAGACGGGAGCGTCGAGTTCCCGCGCCGCGAGGGCGAGCACGCGCGTCCCGGTCTTGTTCACCACGTCGCCGTTCGGCAGGATCGAGTCGGCACCGACGACGACGGCGTCGACGCCGCGGTCGGCGAGCGCCGTCGGGAGCGCGGCCTCCGTCGTCAGCGTCACCGACGCGTTCGTCTCGCGGGCGGCCCACTCCGCGACGGCGACGCCCTCGCACTCGGGGCGCGACTCGGCGACGACGAGTTCGGAGAGGGGCCGATCGCCGCCGGCGGTCAGTTCCGCAATCGCCTCCCTAACCGTGCCGGACCGCGAGAGCGTCGCGACCGCGGTCGCGTCCGCGTCCCGGAGTCGCGTCGCGGCCGTCCTCGCCGCCGCCGAGTCGGCCTCGAACGCCGCTTCGAGTGCCTCGATGGCCCGTTCGACGAGGCGCTCGGGATCGTCGCGGGCGCGGAGCGTCCGGGCGACGACGCGGTTCACGCGGTTCGCGACCGCCGCCATCTCGGGGCGGGCCCCGCGGAGGTCGTCCGCGACATCGAGGACGTCCGCCCGGTTCGCCGTTTCCGCACTCCCGTCCTCGTCCGCACGCACGCCCGCCTCCGCGGCCGCGTCGCGGAGGACTTCGAGCGCGCGGGCGGAGATCCACGCCGACCCGTGGGTTCGGTCCTCACGAACCGTCTCGACGGTCGGAGCGACCCGCCGCCAGGTTTCCCAGAGCCGCGGGACGGTCTCTCTCTCCAGAATCGCGGTCGGGTCGACCCACTCGACTTCGGCGAGTTCCTCGTTCGTCGTCACCTCGCGGGTGTCGCTCTCGAAGAGGAACGGGTGAACGACGAAGGAGCCCTGCTCGTCGTCGACGGCGACCGGCTCGCCGGTCCGGACGAGTTCGAGGTCCTCGGCCGTCAGGCCGACCTCCTCGCGGAGTTCGCGGCGGGCGTCGCGCTCGGCGTCGAGGGGGTCGGAATCGGCGTCGAGAGAGTCGTAATCGGCGTCGGGGGAGTCGACCCCGTCGGCTTCCTCCTCGACGTATCCCGAGACGCCCGCCCAGCGCCCCCGATACGTGCCGACAGCGTCGCTCCGCCGGGTGAGAAGCACCTTCCCCCGCTCACGGACGAAGCACGTGACGACGTGAGCCATATCCTCTCGTTGGCGCCCGGGGCGAAACGTCTTTTCGGTGGCCCCTCTCTTCCGGGTATGACCGTCGAACTCGCGCTCGTCAGCGACACGCACGTGCCCTCCCGCGCCGACTCGATTCCGGCGTGGGTCGAAGACCGGATCCGCGCCGCCGACCACGTCGTCCACGCCGGCGACTTCGACAGCGCGGCCGCCTACGAACGGATCGTCGACCTGGCCGGCGGCGAGGGGTCGCTCACGGCCGTCGTCGGCAACATCGATCCCCCGTCTCTCGACCTGCCGGTCGTCGAGACGCTCCGCGTCGAGGACGTCGCGTTCGTCCTCACGCACGGGGCGGGCCCCCGACGCGGGTACGAGTCCCGGGTCGCCGAAACGGTTCGGAAGGAGGGCGGCCCGGAGGCCGTCGGCGTCGCGGGACACACTCACGAGCCCCTCGACGAAGTCGTCGACGGCGTACGGCTGCTCAACCCCGGGAGCGCGACCGGAGCGCCCCCCGGATCGGAGCCGACGATGTACGCCGCGACGGTCGACGGCGAGGCGGTGTCGGTGACGCTGCACCGCGGCGACGGCGGGTAGCGATCCGTTCGCGTCGGAAGGATCCCCCGATCGACGGGCCGGCGACGACCCGCACCCGCTCGTTCGACGTACCGGCGACGCTGGCCAGCACCTGTTCGCTTTTTGTCCGCGGGCGCGCTCTTCGCCGTATGGAACTGTTCGCCGTCCCCGACCTCCCGGAGGTGCGAGCGGGTCACGACCTCGCGGCGCTGATCCGCGAGCGCGTCGACCTCCGCCCCGACGACGTCGTCTGCGTCGCCTCGACGGTGGTCTCGAAGGCCGAGGGTCGAAGTGCCGACCTCGCGGAGTTCCCCGCCGGCCCGCGGGCGAGAGAGGTCGCCGCGAATCTCGAAGCGCGCACCGGGAAAGAGAGAGACCCCCGATTCGCCCAGGCCGTCCTCGAAGAGAGCGTCGAGGTGCTCCTGGAGGCGCCGTTTCTCCTGACGGAGACGCGCTTCGGCCACGTCGGCGTCAACGCCGGCATCGACCGCTCGAACGTGCCGGACGGCGACCTCCTCCTGTTGCCGGAGCGCCCCTCCGAGAGCGCAGAGCGGATCCGGAAGGGACTCCCGGCGGATCGAGTCGTCGTCACCGACACCTGCGGGCGGCCGTTCCGGGAGGGCCAGCGCGGCGTCGCGATCGGCTGGGCCGGCCTCGCGCCCGGCCGCGACTGGCGCGGCGAGACCGACCGCGACGGCCGCGAACTCTCCGTCGCCGTCGAGAGCGTCGTCGACGAACTCGCCGCGGCGGCGAACCTCCTCGCCGGCGAGGGCGACGGCGGCACGCCCGTCGTCGTCGTCCGCGACTTCGAGTGGGGCGACCACGGCGAGCACGACGCGCACTTCCGCGAGGTCGAGACCGACGTGATCCGGCGGGCGATCCGCGCGTGGACGGGCGAGTGAGAGCGAGAGAGTCGGGAGCGAGAACGCGAAGGAGAAAATCGGGGCGAAAGGGTCGGAGCGAGAACGCGAGGTGATCCGTCGCTACCGCGGGGTGCGCTCGGGCACCGACTCGCGCGCGCTCGATCCGAGGCCGGTTAGCTGATTCACCAGCGCGCCCAGCGCGAGATACGCCAGTGCGACGACCGCGGCGGCCGTCAGGCCGGCCCCGACGAGGAAGGATATCGCGGTGATCGGGTCGACGCCGAGGAGGACGTCGGTGAGGAATATCTCGACGAGGCTGACGACGCTCGTGAGCAACTGCACGACGAAGTCGATGACCGTGACCATACCGGTCGTTGGACCGCATCGTATATGTGTGTACGGAACGCCGCCGCGCGGAGTCGCCACGGCTAAGCCGCTCCCGTCGCTTCACCCGGATATGGCGCGGGATCGCTCGCTGGACGAGTTCGCGGTCGACGGGGCGAGCGACGCGGCGGACCGAGAGTCGACGGCGGACGGAGAAGACGGTTCTGCGGACGAGGAGGCCGACGGACCGGAAGAGGAAGCGTCCCGGGGATCGGCCGAGGAAACGTCCCGGGAATCGACCGACGAGGCGTCCCAAACCACTGACACCGCGTCCGACCCCATCGGAGACGCCGAGGTCGAACCCGCGACGGCGACGTACCAGTGGGACCCCGAGGGCGTCGAGTGTCCCGGCTGCGGCCGGACTGTCGATCGCCTCTGGCTGCAGGGCGACGAGCGCGTCTGTGCGGACTGCAAGGAGTGGTGAGCGGCCTCGGGCCCCGAACCCTCCGACTCCGGGACCTCACTCCATCCGCGTGCCGCGCCGACCGAACCCCCGCACGAGCGTCTCCTCTTCGACGGCGAGGACGGTCGGGCGACCGTGCGGGCAGGCGTAGGGGTTCTCACACTCACCGAGTCGTTCGAGGAGCGCCGCGGCCCGTTCGTCGGTGAGTTCGTCGCCGGCCTTCAGCGACGGGTGGCACGCGAGGTCCTTCAACAGCGCATCGCGACCGGACTCCGGCGTCGTTCCCCCGCGGATCGCGTCGACGGCGTCGCGGACGCTCTCGGGGGCGGCCGCCCGGCCCATCGGCGCGGGGACCGACCGGACGCGCACCGTCGTCTCGCCGAACGGGTCGAGGTCGTAGCCGAGCGCGGCCAACTCGTCGGTCGAGGACGCGACCGTCGCGTACTGCGCCGGCGTCAGTTCGACGCGCGCCGGCGGGTCGACCGTCGCCGTCGGGGTCTCGCCGTCGACCGCGTCGCGGAGGCGCTCGTAGTTGATCCGCTCGTGCGCCGCGTGCTGGTCGACGACGAGGAGGTCGTCGTCGCGCTCACACAGAAGGTAGAGGTCCCGGAACTGCCCGATCACGGAGACGTCGTCGAAGGCGGACTCAGTGTCCGAGACCGGTTCCAGCGAGTCGCCGAGGTCCATCGAGAGGTCTTCGCTCCGGCGGCGGTCGACCGTCGAGAGCGCGTCGCGGACGGCCGACTCGACCGCCTGCTCGACCTCGTCTGGGTTGCGGAGTCGGACCGTCCGCTTTCGCGGGTGGACGTTGTGGTCCGCCCACGACTCGGGGAGCGAAATCGAGACGACGGCGATCGGCGCGCGGTCGTCGGGGAGCAGGTCGCCGTACCCCGCGACGACGGCGCGCCCGAGTCGCTCGTTGCGGACGGGTCGTCCGTCGACCGCGACGTAGACGTGATCTCGGCGCGCGCGGGTGAGAGACGGCGGTGCCAACGTCCCCGAGAGCGTGATCTCGCCGTGTTCGTCCGCGTCGGCCCCCTCCGACTCGACGCGCCGGCCGGCGTCGAGTTCGGTCGCCCGCCCGGCGACCTCGCGGTCGTAGACGCCGAGGAGCGCGTCGTCGTACGCGCCCGTGCCGGGCGTCGAAAAGACGTCGGAACCGTCGTGGGTCAGCGAGAACGCGACGTCCGGACGGACGAGGGCGTACCTGGAGACGGCGTCGCTCACGCGCGCGAACTCCGTTCTGGAGGCCCCGAGGGACTCCCGGCGGGCGGGCGTCTCGCCGAACAGGTCCCGGACGGTGACAGTCGTCCCCCGGCCCCGCCCCACCGGGTCCGTCCGCATCGCTTCTGGCGCGCCCTCGGCGACGACGCGGGTCCCGCGCGGCCCGCCGTCGTTCGTCCGGAGTTCGAGGCGCGCGACGGTCGCGATGCTCGCGAGCGCCTCCCCCCGGAAGCCGAGCGTGTCGACCGCGGAGACCGCGGCGTCGGGCGCGAGTTTGCTCGACGTGTGGCGCTCGACCGCGAGTTCGGCGTCCCGCCGGCTCATCCCGCGGCCGTCGTCGCGGACGCGGATCCGCTCGGTGCCGTCGCCCGCGACGTCGACGTCGATCCGGGTCGCCTCGGCGTCGAGCGCGTTCTCGACCAGTTCGACGACGACGTCGGCCGGCCGTGTGATCACCTCGCCGGCGGCGACGCTCGCGACCGTGGCGTCGTCGAGGCGTCGAACCGCTCGGTCCTCGGCCGCCGAGCCCGGCGAATCGTCACTCATCCAGTCTGCGTCGTAGGTCCTCCAGCGTGTTGAGCGCTTCGAGCGGGGTCGTGCGGGCGACGTCGACGTCGCGGAGTTCCGCGAGGACGGCGCGCTCGGCGTCGGTGAGGTCGGCGTCGCTGTCGGCGGACCCGTCGAGTCGACTCCGGTCGGCGGCCTCGTCGGGGCGTCTTCGATCGGCGGACCCGTCGAGCCCGTCGACGTAGGCGGCGAGCGTGTCGTCGCGGCCGTTCGACGCCGCGTCCGTCGACTCCGGTCGCGTCGGCTCCGCGTCCGTCGTCGGGTGGGGTGATTCGGCGTCCCGCGACGCCGAGTCGCCTCGCGACGACGACTCCCGGAGGTACTCCCGGGCACGCTCGACGACTCGGTCCGGGACGCCGGCGAGCTTGGCCACCTCGACGCCGTAGGACGAGGACGAGGGGCCCTCTGCGACGCGGTGGAGGAAGGTCACCTCCGACTCGGTCGCAGAAGCGGACGGCGCGTCCACTGTCGTCGAGGGCTCTCCCTCGTCGTCCGTCGCCGACGCCTGCGCTCCGTCGCCCTTGCTCACGGTGAAGTGGAGGTTGAACGCGTTCGGGAGGTCCTCGGCGAGGCCGGTCAGGTCGTGGTAGTGCGTGGCGAACAGCGTGGTCGCGCCCACCTCCTCGTGGACGAACTCGGTCGTCGCGCGGGCGATGGCGAGGCCGTCGGCCGTCGAGGTGCCGCGGCCGACCTCGTCGAGGAGGACCAGCGAGTCCTCCGTGGCGTCGTGGAGGATGTCCGTCAGCTCCGACATCTCGCGCATAAACGTCGACTGCCCGCCCGCGATGTCGTCGGACGCGCCGACCCGGGTGAAGATGCGATCCAAGATGGGCAGTTCCGCCGACGTCGCGGGGACGAACGACCCGGCCTGCGCGAGCAGGCAAATCAGCGCGACCTGCCGCATATACGTCGACTTCCCGCTCATGTTCGGCCCCGTGATGACGGCGACGTGACCCGCGTCGAAGTCGATCCCGTTGGGGACGAACTCCTCCTGCGTGCGCTCGACTACCGGGTGCCGGCCCTCCTCGATCCGGAGCGTCTCCGCGCCCATCGCGGGCCGGACGTAGTGCTCGCTCGCGGCGACGGCGGCGAAGGAGGCCAGGACGTCCAGCCGGGCGAGCGCCGCCGCGAGCGACTGGAGCCTGTCCGTCGCCTCCGCGACCCGAGCGCGCACCTCGCAGAACGCCTCGTACTCCAGGGCGTCGGCGCGCTCGGCCGCCGAGAGGATCTCGTCCTCGCGGCGCTTCAGTTCGGGGGTGTAGAACCGCTCGGCGTTCTTCAGCGTCTGCCGCCGAGTGTAGTCGTCGGGAACGCGATCGAGGTTCGGGTTCGTCACCTCGATGTAGTAGCCGTGGACCTGGTTGTACCCGACTTCGAGGGAGTCGATACCGGTCCGCTCGCGCTCGCGCTCCTCCAGCGAGGAGACCCACTCGCGGCCCTCCCGCTCGCTCGCGCGGATCTCGTCGAGTTCGTCGTCGAACCCCTCACGGATCACCCCGCCCTCGGTGATCTCCTGCGGCGGGTCGGAGACGATCGCCCGGTCGATCAGGTCGCGGACCTCGCGCAGTTCGTCGAGGTCGCCCCGGAGGTCACAGAGCGCCGCCGACTCGGCGTCGTCGAGCGCGGCCTTCACCTCCGGGACGACGTCGAGCGTCGCCTTCAGCGAGCGGAGGTCCCGGGCGTTCGCGCGCTCGCGGGAGACCCGCGCGGCCAGGCGTTCGAGGTCGTACACCCCCGCGAGGTGGTCGCGGACGGTCTCCCTGGCCAGCGGCCGGTCGAGCAGTTCGCCGACGGCGTCGTGGCGGCGCTCGATCTCTCCCCGGTCGATCAGCGGCCGGCGGAGCCACGCCTCCAGTTTCCGGCGGCCGGGCGCACACGCCGTCCGGTCGAGTGCGTCGAGCAGCGTCTCGCCCCGGCCGGGGTGGCGCGACTCGAACAGTTCGAGGCTGCGCATCGCGTTGGCGTCGAGCCGGAGCGATCGCCGCAGGTCGTACCGCCGGACGCGGGAGACGTACGAGAGCGCGCCGTCGTCGCCCTGGGTGTACTCCGCGTACGCCAGGAGCGCGCCGACGGCGCGCCGCTCGGCCGGCGAATCGAGGACGGCCGTCGGCTCCGACACGTACCCCGAGAGCGTCTCGTCCGCCTCGTCGAGGTCGAACGCCGCCGCCTCGTGATCGGTCACCATCGTCTCGAACCCCAGGGATCCGGCGTCGACGTCAGTCGCGGACGCGACGAGGAGTTCCGCCGGCGCGAGGCGTTCGAGTTCGTCGCGGATCCGGTCCTCGGTGGCGCTCGTCACCTGACACTCGCCCGTCGAGACGTCGAGCGTCGCGAGGGCGGCCGAGCCGGTGTTGTCGGTCGATTTTTGTGTGTCATCGTCGCCGCGCTCGCCGCCGACGAGCGCGCCGAGGTACGTCGCGCTCGCGCGGTCGAGCAGCTCGTCGTCGACGACGGTGCCCGGCGTGACGACGTTCGTCACCGCGCGGTCGACCAGTCCCGAGGCCTCCTCGGCGTCCTCGACCTGGTCGGCGACGGCGACTCTGAAGTCCGCATCGAGCAGCGACTGGAGGTACGACGCCGCGTTGTCGATCGGGATCCCCGCCATCGGGTAGGTGCCCGTCGAGTCCTCGCGCTGGGTGAGCGTCACCTCGCAGACGCGGGCGACCGTCTCTGCGGCCTCGCAGAACGCCTCGTAGAAGTCGCCCACCTGAAAGAGCACGAGCGCGTCCGGGTGGGCCTCACAGAGATCGAGGTACTGCGAGAGCATCGGCGTGAGTTCCTCGCGACGCGCGAGCATCTTCTCGGGCGGCCCCTCGGGGCGGGGCTCCGACTCCCCGTCCGCGGCGGGCGTCGTCGACTCATTGCCCGTGGCTCCGTCGGCTCCCGAGACAGCGTCGGACTCCGACGCCGAGTCGACGTCGTCGCTCCCGACGCGCGCTTCGGCCTCGCGGTCCGTGTCGGACTCCGCCCGTTCCATACCTATCGGACGGCGGTCGAACACCAAAAGCGGACGGGAAACCCGCGCGGGACGCGGCGGTGGGCCGGCGGCGAAACGGACATATGCGTCGGCGACGGCGGGAACGAGTCGCGGACGGAGGTGCTTCCGGACGCGGCCGATCGGACGTTCGGAGCCGGCGCAGACGCCCAGCAGAGTTACGTGTGCGCGGGAGTTATGGACCCACGATAGCGTGTCGGGCCCGTCGACCGACCGGCCCGACTCGCACACGCTGCCCTATCCATGACTGACGCAGACGCCGTCCCAGACCCGGAACCGCGGTCGAGTTCGGTCTCGCGGCTCGACATCGACGAAGCGACCGAGCTGACCACCCGGATCGTCGACAACGTCGAGCGCGTCATCGTCGGCCACCGCGACGCCATCGAACACATCCTGGTCACGCTCTTCGCCCGCGGCAACCTCCTGCTGGAAGACGTCCCCGGCGTCGGCAAGACGATGCTCGCGCGCGCGGTCGCGACCTCGCTGGACTGCTCGTTCAACCGCGTGCAGTTCACCCCCGACCTCCTCCCCTCCGACGTGACGGGCGTGAGCGTGTTCAACGAGAAGACCCGCGAGTTCGAGTTCCAGCCCGGCCCGGTGTTCGCGAACGTCGTCCTCGGCGACGAGATCAACCGCGCGCCGCCGAAGACGCAGGCGGCGCTGCTGGAGGTGATGGCCGAGGGACAGGTGACCGTCGACGGCGAGACCCACCCCGTTCCCGACCCCTTCACCGTCATCGCGACGCAGAACGACGTCGAACCCGGCCGTACCTACGAGCTGCCGGTCGCCGAGGTCGACCGGTTCACGAAGAAGATCCGCCTCGGCTATCCGACCGAGGCCGAGGAGACGGAGTTGCTCGGGCGGGTCGCCGGCGAGCACCCTATCGAGTCGCTCGACGCGGTGGCCACCGTCGAGGACGTCCGCCGAGCGCGCGCGACCGTCGCCGGCGTCACCGTGCGGGAACCCGTCCGCGCGTACGTCTCGCGGCTGGCGGGTTACACGCGGGAGCACGCCCGCCTGGGGGCGAGTCCGCGCGGGGCGATCGCGCTCGTCCGGGCGTCGCAGGCCCGCGCGATGTTCGAGGGTCGCGGGTACGTCCTCCCCGACGACGTTCAGACGGAGGCGCCGACGGTGTTGAGCCACCGGATCCGGACGGACTCGTCGGTCGATGGACGAGAGATCGTCGAGCGGGCGCTCGAAGACGTCGCCGTCGAGTGACCGAGGGGCGTGAGCGAGCGGAACGACAGGTGAGAGGAAACGAGATGACGCCGAACCTCAGGCCGACGCGACGGGGGTACGCGGTCCTCGCCGTAGGGGCCGGTGCGCTCGCCGCCGGCGCGGTGTTCGGGCCGCGGACGCTCGACGCCGTCGTGCTTCCGATCGCGGTCGCGCTGGTCGCGGCGGTCGTCCAGGTCTGGCGCGCACCGGAACCGTCGATCGAGCGGCGGCTCCCGCCCGCCGCCGAGTCCGGAACGACCGGCGTCGTCGAACTGACGCTCGACGCGCCGGAGTCGTATCCCGCCACGGTCAGAGACCGGCTCCCGGCCGACGTTCGGGGCGAGCCGGGGGACAACGGAGCGGCGACGGCCGGGGACGGAGCGGTGACGGCCGGGAGCGGAACGACGACGGCCGGGGACGGAGCGGCGACGGCCGGGAGCGGAACGACGACGGCCGGGGACCGGGAAGCGGTGATCGAAGCGACCGTCGGCGGCGACGCCGTGACCTACGACGTCACCCCGAAGCGTCGCGGCGAGCACGAGATCGGTCCCGCGTCGGTCGTCGCGACTGACGTCCTCGGACTCGTCGAACGGACCCGCGAGGTCGACGCCCGCGACGCGCTGGTCGCCTTCCCGCGCGTGCGGTCGCTGTCGGGTGCCGTCCGGGCGGACCTCAGGGCGGCGTCTCGGTCCCGTTCCGCGGCGGGGCGCGACGAGTTCGACGGCCTGCGCGAGTACGTGCGGGGCGACGCGCTCAGGGACGTCCACTGGAAGTCCTCGGCGAAGCGCGACGGCCTCGTGGTCCGGGAGTTCACCGCCGACGCCGACCCCGAACACGTCACCGTCGCCGCCGGGACCGTCACCGGAGAGACGAGAGTCGGCGTGGAGCGGCCGGAAGACGACGGTGGGGGTACAGGAGACGGAAGCGCGCGGACGAACGACGACGGCGCGGCCGACGCGATGGCCGAAGCGGCCGCGTCGGTGTGCCTCTCGCTCGTTCGCGACGGAGCGGGCGTCACGCTGACGACACCCTCGGGGAGCGTGGAGGCGGCCGCCGGTCGACGCCGCGAACTGCTCGATCACCTCGCCGTGGTCGAAGGCGGCCCAGTCCCCAGGGAATCGGCCGACGTGGAGATCGTCGCCGGAGCCGATTCGACGACGGTCCGGTTCGACGGCCGGGAACGCGACTTCGAGACGCTGGTCGACGGCGGTGACGTCGTCGAGGGGCGGGCCACCCGATCCGTCGCCGCCGACGGAGGGGTGACCGGATCCGTCGCCGCCGACGGAGGAGCGACCGGACCCGTCGCAGATCCGGAGGCGGCGGCGAGCGTCGAGCACAGGGAGGCCCCGGATGAACACGGGTCGGGAGCGGTGTCGAGATGAGTTCGATTCCGGGCGGACGGTCGCGGCGCGTCGACGGCGAGAGGGGCCTCGCGTTCGTCGGCCTGACTGCGCTGACCGGGGCCTACGCGAGCGTCCTGTGGCGCGTCACGGACGTCGTCGGCGGGAGTCCCGAGTTCGCCGCCGTCGTCGTCGCGTCGATCGCGCTCGCGGCGCTCGTGGGGCGGTACGTCGGCGTCCGCGTGGCGCTGGGAGTCACCTCGGGACTCCTGTTTCTGGGCCTTCTGACCTACCTCTTCGCGCTGCCGCAGAGCCAGGTGGCGTTGCTGACGCCCGAGCGCGTAGTCAACGACACGCTGGCCCTGCTGACTGGGCTGTCGATCCTCCGCCTCGTCGGCGCGGGGGTGTGGGCGATCGCCGTCGTCCCCGGCCCGGTGTTCCTCTCGTGGTATCTCGCCGTCAGGCGGCGGTACGTCTCGGCGGTGGTCGCGGGGAGCCTCGCGCTCGCGCTCGTCGTGCTGACCGGCGACGCCGACGCCGTGGCGACCGTCGTCGGCGTGCTCGGGGCGACGACGACGGTCGCGGCGTCCACGTTCGAGCGTCACGGCGGCGGACTGGCGCAGGCCGACGTGCTGACCGCGCTGCTCGCGGCGATGATCGTCGTCTCGGCGACGTTCTCGGTCGTCCCGGGGGCGGCGGGGTCGCCGCTCCTGCCGGACCGCGGCGCGCCGACCGTCGAGGCCAGCATCGTCGAGTCCCGGGACAACGTCGACATCGTCGGGAGCATCCGCCTCTCGCCCGACGTTCGATTCACGGTCGAGAGCCCCCGGTCCGAGTACTGGCAGACGGCCGCCTACGATCGCTACACGGGCGACGGCTGGGTCCGGACGGGCAACACGCGCCCGTACGACGGTCGGCTCTCCGGTCCACCGGGGTCGACGCGCGAACTCGAACAGACCGTCACCGCGGAGGCGCCGCTCTCGATCCTCCCGGCGGCGTGGAAGCCGGTCGACGTCGGCGGCGCGGTGGCGTCCGAGACGGTCGTCACCCCACAGGGCGGGATCCGACCGGAGACGACGTTGCAGGCCGGCGAGAACTACACCGTCACGAGTCGCGTGCCGAACTCGACGAGCGAGCGGCTCCGGGCGGCCGGGACCGACTACCCCGATCGCGTGTCCTCGTCGTACCTCCAGTTGCCGGAGAGCACGACCGACCGCGTCCGCGAACGGGCCGAGACCGTCGCGGGCGAGGAGGAGACGCCCTACGACAAGGCCGTCGCGATCGAGTCCTACCTCGAAGAGAACAAGGAGTACTCCCTGAGCGTCCCGCGCCCGACCGGCGACGTCGCCGACGCCTTCCTCTTCGAGATGGACGCCGGCTACTGTACCTACTACGCGACGACGATGGTCGTGATGCTCCGCTCGCAGGGGGTCCCGGCGCGCTTCGTGACCGGCTACACCTCCGGCGAGGACCTCGGAAACGGCACGCACGTCGTCCGCGGTCTCCACTCCCACGCGTGGGTCGAGGTCTACTTCCCCGACACCGGCTGGGTCCGGTTCGATCCGACGCCGTCGGGACCGCGACAGACCGCAGAGGACGCCCGGATCGCGGAGGCGCAACAGAGCGGCCTCGATAACATCGACTACGGCGAGCCGAACGGGACGACGCCGATACCGAGCAACGGGACCGACACCCCGAACGGCACCGGCGCGGAGAGCCCGTCGACGCCGGGTGAGGTCACCACCACGGACCCGACGAACGGAACGCAGCCCCCCGCCGACGGGTTCGCAGAAGCCGTGCCGACCGCGGGCCCATCGGACGGCGGAGCGGGTCCGTTCCCGACGATGCCCACCCGGCGGACGCTCGTCGTCGCGCTGATCGGCCTCGTCGGCGTCGCCGCGGGGGCACGCCGGACGACGATGGCGGAGCGAGCGATCGGACTGCTCTCCGTCCAGTTCCAGCGCCGTCGCGACCCGGACTCCGACGTTCGCCGCGCCTACGACAGGCTGGGCACCCTCCTCGAACGGGAGCACCGAGCGCGCCGTCCGGGGGAGACGCCGCGGGCCTACGTCGAATCGCTGCCGACGGGCGAGTCGCGTTCGGCGGCGGAAGCCAGACGGGTCGTCGAACTGTACGAACGGGCGCAGTACGGCGACGGCGTCACGGAGCGCGAGGCCGACGAGGCGGTGTCGACGGTCGATCGGCTGGTTCGCGCGTCGACGCCGATCCTCCGGTGGCTTCGGTGAGTCCGGTGGCTTCGGTGGGGCGGCCGCACCGGTCCCTCCCGGCGTCAGTTCGCCAGCGGCGCGCGCCGCAGACGAGGCGACGAGCGCGACAGCGGCGGGCGTGACCGCCGCGGGGTCCCGATACTGTTTAATATCCCCATCTTGTAGTTTCGGACTGTAATGTCGGAAGTCTGCTCGACGTGCGGACTCCCTGAGGAACTTTGCGTCTGCGAGGACGTCGCCAAAGAGTCCCAGGAGATCACCATCCGCATCGACGAGCGCCGCTACGGAAAAGAGGTAACGGTCATCGAAGGGTTCGACCCCAAGGACGTAGACATGGACAGCCTGTCCTCGGATCTGAAGTCGAAGTTCGCCTGCGGTGGCACCGTCGAGGACGGCTCGATCGAACTCCAGGGGAACCACACCGGTCGCGTCGAGGACTTCCTCCGCGACAAGGGCTTCAACGTCGCGTGATCGGGACCTGACCGCTACCTGCGCACCGCGCGTCGGGCGACTTTTCAACACCCATCTTCCGCCGAGCGGCAGTGCCGTTCGCGGCGACTAGACGACTAGCGGGCGAGGGGACCGAAACCGTTCTCACGCTCGCGCCCGCGCCGTCCGTATGGTCGACTCAGACTGGTGGGTCGGCGTCGCCCTCCCTCCGCTCCTCGAAGTCCTCGGCTGGATCGGTCTCGAGCTGCTGTTCCCGGAGTCGGGCGGATCGCCGACCGCGTTCGATTTCGTCCCCGCGGTGTTCGTCCTGGTGAGTATGCTGTTGATCCCCGTGTTCGCGGTGTCGCTGTTTTTCGACGCCCGCGCGGTCGGCCGGAGCGCGGAGTCGTGGTCGCCGAACTATCGGCTCTGGGGCGTCGTCGGTATCGTGGTCCCCATCGCGGGGCTCGCCCTCGTCGACTCGCCGCTGCTCCTCTTCGTCGGCTCGGCGTACCTGTTGCGACGGTGGCGATCCACCGAGACGTCCGGCGACGTCGCAAGCGACGTCTACGACGGTGACGGGTGGTACGATACCACCGACGAGAACACCTCCCGTGAGGCGGACGCGCCCCACGAGACGGGATCGCAGCGATCCGGGCGCGTCTCTCGGTGGTACTACGGCGTCGCGCTCACGGTTGCGACCTACGCGGTGGTCCTCGTGTCGGCACCGATCGTCTTCGCGACGCTCGGCACGCCGGACAACGCGGCATTCGTCTACGACGTCGCGCCGTCGGTCGGTGCGTTGCTGCCGTTCGTGCTCGTCCTTTCGCTCGTCGGGGGCGTCCTGCTCATCCCGGTGTTCAGCCTCTCGCTGTATCTCGACGCACGGGCCGTCGACGAGAGCGACGCCGATTGGAGCCCCGACCGCCGAGTGTGGACCGGCGTGGCCGTCGCCCACCTGTGCAACATACTCCTGCCCTTCGTCTGGATGGTCTCTGTCCCCGCCGGTGGGTACTACCTCTGGCAGCGACACCGCCGGATCGGCCGGCCGTGAGCGACTCACCCGAGTGCCGCGAGCCCTTTGGCGAGGAACAGCGTGAGGAATCCGACGCCCAGGGCGAGGATCGAGACGACGAGCAGTTGCGCGCCGAGTTCGAGTGCCGCCGCGCCGAAGAGCGCGAGGAGCGCGAGCGGCACTCCGACAACGAAGATCATCTCGACGAACCCGGGGCCGTCGGACGAACGCGCTACCGTCAAATCGGCCGCGAGACCGACCAGCGAAAAGTGGATCATCAGCGGAATCGTCGCCACGACCGCGTAGCCGACGTCGGTCCAGCGGGCGGGAATTGTCGTCAAGAGCGCGAACTGACGGAGGGTGAGAACGCCCTCCAGGTAGAACTGGCCGGGGGATTGAAACAGGAGACCGAGCGCGGTCGTCGGTGCCGGCGTCGTCGTCGTGATCACGAGCGACGCCCCCACGACCCCCCACAGCAGAAGCCACACCCCGAAGACGAGTACTGCCATACACGCGTGATTCGACAACGGTGACAAAAGTTTACTGGAGGCTTCAGGTACTGTTCAGAGGGGAGCGAGAGAAGTGAAACCGACGGTGAGACGCCCTCGAACGCTCTCTTTCAGCCTCCCACCCAACGACGGGTTCCCGGCCGGCAATCGCGTATCTGAACACTGCCTCCGATCACCCGAAACGCGTTTCAAACCGGCGCGCAGCCAGAACGTATGGAACGCCGCCGAATCTCTTCGGGCACGGAGTGGGAATCGAGAGTCGGCTACTCCCGGGCCGTCCGGATCGGTTCTCAGATTCACGTCTCCGGTACGACCGCGACCGACGACGAGGGCAACGTCGTCGGCGAGGGCGATCCCTACGAGCAGACCAGGCGAGCGCTCGCGAACGTCGAGGAAGCGCTCGGAGAGGCCGATGGCTCGTTAGCGGACGTCGTCCGGACCCGGATGTTCGTCACCGACATCGACGACTGGGAGGCCGTCGGCGACGCGCACGGCGAGTACTTCGGCGATATCCGCCCGGCGACGAGTATGCTGGAGGTGAGTCGGTTGATCGATCCGAAGCTCCTCGTCGAGGTCGAGGCCGTCGCGGTCGTGGACGGCTGAGCGGCCGGCCGTAAATCCGTGAAGCGTTCGATGACTCAAGGATCGCGAATGTCTCGAACTCCGCGCGTCGTAGACCCATTCACAGCCGAGTTTCCGTGGTGCAACCGGTAGAAAATGTTGGGATATGTAGGTTACAGAAGCCGGTGCGAGACACAGAAGTCGAATCGAGCGTTTTGGGTGACCGAGGAGTCCGATCACCGCCCCGTCTTCGGTTCCGTTTCGGGAGAGAGTATTCCAACGATTACCGTACCGATAATCGGGAGAAGGAACATCCCAACGAAGGCTCTCGTGACAGAGGGTGTTGATAACCTCAAGAACGTCGTGGGAGTCGGTTTGGAATCGATGTGTGGGACTAGACCGAGATCATCCGGGAGCTGAGAGCCTGACGTGGGGGTCTCTGTAATA
This sequence comes from Halobellus limi, assembly GCF_004799685.1. Lineage (NCBI taxonomy): Archaea > Methanobacteriati > Methanobacteriota > Halobacteria > Halobacteriales > Haloferacaceae > Halobellus > Halobellus limi. The sequence goes on along the minus strand of NZ_CP031311.1, from coordinate 473,915 downwards.
TGTAAGCGGCGGGGTTCGCGAGATGCGCTGTCAGGACTCGCGCCACTTGTAGCCGCACTCGACACAGGTGAACAGCCGAACCTCGTAGGAGCCGCCCGGCTTCGGCATCATCTCGTAGTAGGCTCGGTCGCCGTCGCAGTCCTCGTCCGGACAAGGCTCCTGCATCGTCTCGGTGGAGCCCTGGGTCGCGTCGGCCACGGCGGGTGCCCCCCGTCCCGCTGTACATCCTGGGTCGCCATCGCCGCTTCTGCTTGCGAGTCCCGCGGCTCCTCGTTCTCACAGGAGCGACACACCCACGTGTCGCCCTCCGTGTGCATCATCGAACCACACTCGTCACAGAATCGCATATAAAACTGGAATACGCAGTTGTCGGATATATGTGTTAACTTCCGACCTGTCGTGGTCGCACGCTTGAGGATAGACAGACGGGAGAAGTTTCTATGACGCGCTCTGAACGGGATAGCCGACAGTATAAGCAGCCTGCGATGGAGGGTCTCGAGAGCGACGATCGCTCGTCGACGGACGTCTGCGCTCCGCGAAGATTGTCGAGCGAAGGGCTCTCCAGCGAAGAAGTGAGACCTTCGCGAGAAGGCGGGAAGGGAGTGGACTCGCTGGGAGAGTGTTGATCGGAAAACTGCGCGACTATCTAAATCGTGCTTCGCGTTGATGACTTCTCTCATCGGTTTATTTTTCCTGAAGGTGCTCACGGCGAACAGCCATCTTCTCGTCCGGCTGTCGAGCGTCGTAGTGTCGATACAACACTTCGAGCGAGACATTCATCCGCTCAGAAACGACCTCGGGCGAAACACCGCGAGCCAAGTGATCGGTGATCGAGCCGCGACGCCACCCGTGCGGCGATCGTGTCGATGGACACTTACTCGGTGTGTTCGGCGTCCCGTAGGCCTCACACGACTCCTGCTCCCGACCGTGCGGACACTCGTCCCACCGACACGGCTGGGTCCAACGGTACGAGAGGTCCCGGAGCGTCGAATCGCTCACCCGCCCCTGTCGAGTCGTGAACAGCGGCTGACGGCCATACTCGTCGCGTACATCGATCCGATGGATATCGATGTACTCCTGAACGAGGTCATAGAGGCCCTCACCGAGCCAAACCCAGCGCTCGCCCTCACGGCCGTTCTTCAGCGGCGTATCCTCCTCGGGTCGGTGTTTGATCGCGAGCGCCTGATCATCCGGTCGACGGTCCCTCAGATCGAAACCCCGAATCGCACCGAGTCGGATCCCCGTCTGCCACCAGAGGGCTAACACCACGTGCTCCCGGGTAGCGCGCCGATACCGCTCCAAGAACCCCAAGATCTCCTCGGCGACCTCCGTATCGACCTTCACGTCTCGCGCTTTGGCACCGTCAGCGACCTCCGGCGCGTGAACGCGTTCCCGAAGGCCTGGTTCGACGGCGTCGATATCCGCCCAATACGCGAGTGCGAGCCGAACCGCGGACAGCTCCTTCTGGAGACTGATCGGCTTCACGTCCTGGCGTCGGTGATGCACGTAGTCGGCGATGCGGCGGCCGGTGAGTTCGTTCAGATTCTCGATTCCCTCGTCCCGACACCACGAGAGAAACTGCTCGATCGTGGTCTGGTTGTTCTGAAAGGTCGACTTCGCGACGCTCGGCTCTCGCTGTTCCAGCCAGCGCTCAACGCCCTCCTCGGGCGTCATCGGCTTCAAGTGGTCACGACGGCGCTCGTGGTTCTCCTCGTCCTTCATCGTGTGAGACCACCCGGGCCGATCTCCGCGTACTCGACAGTGTGACCCGTCTGCTTCCGGTGGAGAATCTCGCTCGTCACCGCGAGCCCGCGATCGTCCTCGACGACGTCCTCGTAGTCGCACCCGTGGCAGACGACGTGATAGACGACGTCTCCGGATCGCTCAGACAAGATTACTCACCCGGATTCCCTCGACCTCGAACTCGTGTGGTTGGCCGCACTCGGGACACTCCCAACTGAAGCCCGGAAGCGTGATCCGCGCGGTATCAGGATCGAACTGGGCGGGCGCGGCGAGTTCGACCGTGTCGCTCCACCCGCCGCAGTATGCCGGCTCGTCGGGCGTCTCGATCGCGACGGCGCACTCGACTTCGATCTCTTCGAGGCCGTCGACGTCCTCAAGCGGGTGTGGATACTCTCCGCCGTCAGTGACGAGACTCGGCTGCTCCGCGCTCACGGCCTCGACGCGCTCGGCGAGCCAACGCATTTGCTCGCCGATCCCACCGAGATCGTTCGTCTGGAGGGGGAACGTGACCGCCGGAGAGATCCCCGCCGAGAACGCGTCGCGTTCCCGAAGCGGATCGACGTACCTCCGACCCGCGAGCACGACGATCTCCTCGACGTCGAAGCCCTTCGCGATCTCGTTCGTGGTCCAATCGATCAGCGACAATCCGACGTCGTGCGCGAGCACGTCGAGCGCATCGTCGTCGAGATCGTCGATACTCGTCTCGTACGGATCGATCACCCGTTCGGGGGCGATGAGCCCGTGCTCCGCCGAGAGGATCAGCCACGCGTCGCCGACCGTCTCGGCGTACTCGCGTTTCTTCGCGAAGTACGTCGACGTGTAGAGATCCTTCGCCGGGGCGGGCTCGTCTCGCTTCGCCGCGCCGCAGCCGACGAGTACGAGCGTCTTCGAGTCACTCATCGTCGATCACCTCGACGTCGAGGAGTTCGCCCAGACTCGGCTCTCGGTTCGACAGCCGTCCGCCGGTCGTCTTCACGACGATGCCCGCGTGGTACTTCGCGTCGAGGTTCCAGACGTCGACGTAGACGCTTCCTTTCAGATCACTCGTGCGACCGTACAGCGCGACGTCGTCCTGGTCGACGACGCGAGCCTCCACCGTCTGATCGTTCGAGCTTCGAGCGGAATCGTAGGAGATCCGCACCCGCGCGCCGGGCTCGATCGCCTCGACGCGTTCGAGGAGATCGCGGCGCTCGTCGACGTCGAGGCGGGTGAACGTCTCGGTGCTGCTCATCGCCGACCACCGTCCTCGTCGCCGTACCCGTCAGTTCGTAGCCGGTTCTCCGATTCACCCGAAAGCTCTTGCTCGTCGTATCTCATACCTGAATTGTCACAATGTCCGAATCCGAACCCGATCACTGCGCCCGCTGCGGGGAGTCGCTCGGCGAGCACCCGGAGTACTTCTCGTTCCCCAACAGGCTCGGGCAGTACCTCCGTGAGAACCGGGACTTCGATTACTTCCCGCACGGGCCGGCCGCGGTCGTCTGCTTCGATTGTTACGCCACGCTCGACCACCTCGCGGAGTCGTTCGCGGATGTCCCGATGAGCGGAGACGACGAGCAGATCGCCGAGGTCGAATCGAAGATGTACGCCGAGATCGACGCCCTCGACACAGACTGCTTCGTCGACAACCGGTAACGTCGAACGGATCATTCGCCTTTCCCCGCATCGAGGGCCACGCGAAGTGATCCGTCGGGTCGAACAGCTGCCCACCGAATCGTGAGCCCGTGCTCCCGGAGCGCGTCGTAAAACGCCATCGTGCTCGGGTTGTCGCCGCCGACGATCACCTTCATCGACTGCGTCAACCCAGCGACGACGTCGAGGTACACGTCCCGAACGTCGTCGGACTCCTCGATCGCCTTGACGGCGGCCTCCACGTCGACGTGCTCGGCCATATCGTAGCCCTGCAGGGTCTGCTCGCCGCCGTCGGTGAGCATTCGCCCACTTTCGCTCATTCGTTCACGCGCTCGCAGTTGGCCCGCGCTCAGGAACGAGACAGCGTGACCGCACGGTTCGAGCGTGCGCCGACCGGGAGCGCGCGCGGAGATCCCCGTGACCTCGCGCCCGCAGATTCCGCACGTGTCGTTCGTCGTCGATGCGTCCGCCGTGTCGGGGGTTTTATCCGCTGCCCCGACATTGCTAGAGTCGGTTGTCATAGGATCTGACGACCACTCACCGGACCGCTGCTTAGGGCAGTGGTCCGGAGATTTTCCAGACCCAGAGTATCCGGTGAGCGCCGTCACTATCCACGATACAACTGCGGTTATATAAATCTTGACTACGAACGTATTCTTATTGAGAATATGAACGTAGTTAGAACTAACAACGATGATGGTGATTTTTGCACTATGTCGAGAGATAAAATCGAAGAGATGGTAGAGCGAATATCGTGGTTCTCGCCCGTTGATTACGAGATTTTTCTCTTTCTGGAGGACCACGATATATTGATCTCGCCCAAGATGCTCGCTGAGAACATTGAGTACGACCGGCAGTACGTCTATAAACGGCTTCGAGTGCTGACCGAAGCCGGACTTCTGGAAAGCGATGACGGGATCTACGAGCTGACCGATCTCGGTCGAGACTTCCTCGCGGGCGACGTCGGCGAGGATGATCTCCCCGAGCCGTAACAAGCGAATTTCTAGGTTGGCATCTGACGTTTTATATGGATGCCCATAGCTTTCGTAGACAACGATGGCGACGACGGCCTCAACTACGACGGGTCTCTCGATAGGGTTACGCCTCGTCGAGTTGATTGCGCTCTTGCTCCCTGCGGTCGCGATCCTGCTCCAACTGATCGTCCGCCGACTGTTCGAGAATGACGACGAGCCGTTAACCGGATACGCGCGAGTTGGGTTTATTTTGGTCTCGGGCTCCAGCGTCCTGTTGTTAGTAGCCGCAGTGAATACACTCAGCGAACTGACCGACCGGGTGAGTGTTGAGTGGCTCTCACCACGGCTGAACACGCTCACACTGGCGGCTTGGGCTCTCGGCGTTGGTCTTTTTCTTTTGCTTCGGATTGTGTACGTCCAAGGCAGGCCGGAAGAAGATTCTAATAGCGACGACGATGATGTTCCACTAGGGATCGAATAATGTCGGTGGGACAATTCCGGGAGATACTCGACTCGTGGTTGCTCCCCATAGAGATCGCTCTCGCGGCACTCACGTTCTACTTCGTCCCCCGACTGGACTTTGTCGAACGACTCAGGATACCGTTCCTGAGCGAGATGATGATTATGCTCCTGACTGCGACCGTGGCCTTCCTGATCGTTATCGGTCTTATGGAGACTCTCGCAGGCCGTCGAATGTTGAAATGACCGATCAATCTCGGTCGTGAGTTCCTCGCGGGCGACGTCGACGAGGACGATCACCCTGAGCCGTAGCCGCATCACACGCCCTCCTCTTCGGCGCGCAAGGCTCGAATCCCGATCTGCGAGAGGACCGGCTCGATCCAATCAGGCAGCTCGTGATGGTCCCAGCGAGAGTACGCGATCTCCTCGTTGATCACGAACTCCCACGTGTCGCTTCCGCCGTCGACGACGACACGGCTGTCCCGATTGTCGAAGACGGACAGTGTGATCGTTCCGACGTCAGCCTCGTCGATGACGTTGGGTTCGATCCTCGTGACGTGGTCCGCGTTCCGTGGATTTGGTGGTATTCGTTGCATCCACGCGGTGCGTCAATGGGTATGTAAAAAGTGAAACCGGGCGTCATATCGGAAACGGAACGGAAATGGCGATTTCGGCGTTCTTAGGTACACTAGGGGTCCGCAGACGGCAAAATATCGGAAATATCGGAAATGGAGCTGTGATGCGATTATCGGAATATCGGAAATGAGGTGATCGAGAGTGTGTTTTAATGTCAATTAGAGATAGTAGTGAATATGCAAGATCCGCCTTTTCTTCCAAAAGATCGACGAATATCAGTGCAAGGCCATTCGGACGATCTCGTTAGACTATGCGAAGAGTACTTTGAGATTGCTATAGGTTTCCGCAGACCATCGTCAGAAGAAAAGAGAGAAGCGAATGAACGGATGCTACGTGGCGGGCTGCTCGGTGAAAATCAGACTCTAGAAGATCGGATAAAGGTATTAAAATACCCACTTTCAACCGATCAACGCCCGTTCATAAGAATAGTATACCAAATTGAATATGACATATTTGAATTTCTGAGTCAAGAGTCGAATCTAGTTGACGGTCCATTCATTCCTATGCTTAGGTATGAACGCACAATGCAAAATGAACTCTTAGAAGAAGGGAAATACGATACTGCAATTCTTAGACAATCTGCGTTTATAGAAACGTTCATCAAAATGAAGATTGGCCAGTGGAAAGACAGTAATGGGAATTTCCTTTCGTGGGAACTCTGTTTAGAATCTGCATACCGGGGAGAGGAGTTAATTAGCAAGATTGAGAGAGACAAACTTCGAACACTGGCCAAAGTACGGAATCGGTTTGCTCACGATTGGCGATCATTAGCGACAAGGCCAAAGTCTGATTTCCCTGATATCGAGAAGGCCTCCAGGTGTGGTGGCGAAGTTCTCTCGGCTTTGTATGGTAGAGAGCTTAAGCGCGTTTATGAAGACTACACGAATCAATATATCTCAAACGTACTTCCCATAGGTTGGTCCGATCGAGATAAATCAGAGGTGGAGGTAGGAACTACAAGAGTATTGGTTGAGATTTCCTGTGACAATTGCGGCTACGAATTTTACCCATACGAGGAAGGTTGGAAACGATGTCCCAAGTGCGATGTTCCACACGATTGGTTAGAAAATTATGGATGAGTTCCGGGCTATCGCACGAGACAGGTATTATGGAGGCCTGAAACTATACTTCGTTCCACGCCCCAACCCCGACGACTCGATCAGATTGTAGTGTTCCAGCGATTGCAAATACTTCCGTCGCGTGCTCCTCACCCTCGGATCCTGAACCCGATCCTCATACCGAGCGTGCAACGTCGACGCGTCGATCTCCCCAGCGTCCTTGATGATCTCGTAGAGGTGCCGTTGGTGCGTCCCAAGAGTATCCACGTGGCGCTCGTGGATCTCCTCACGTGCGTCTTCCCGAACCGGCACGACGTGCTGAACAGTCAGCCGCTCGTCTCCCTTCTCGACGGCCTCACGGATCGCACGGCGGAGCAGCGTGATCGCGTGGCGAGCGTCCCCCGCAGCGACGTCGGCGATGTACTCGACGGTCTCCTCGTCGACGACGCCCGACGCTAGGCCCGTGTCGATCCGACTCCAGAGAATGTCGACGAGTTCCTCGTGGTGATACCGCTCCAGTGACACCTTCGCCGCGCCACGGATCCGCGAGGCGACGGTGGAATCTAGATCGGCGAAGAAGTCGTCCTCGTCGACGCAGATCAGTACGAGCGTGACGTTCGGGATTTCCCAGAGCGCCTGAATGGTTTTCTCGTCGTCGAGGACGTCGATCTCGTCGACGATCGCGATGAAGTGATCATCGAGGTCGCGAAGGCGATCGAACAACACCCCTCTCGGCGTTCCCTTCGCTCGGAGATCGTTCGCACGGCCGGCGTCGCGGAGAAGTGAGTAGACGATCGAGGACATCGAGGTTTCGGAGATCGCGTTCACGTACCCCCAGCGGATCCCGAGGACTTCCTGCTCCAGCTGGCGAACGATGTACTTCGCGATCGTCGTTTTCCCCGTTCCGGACGGGCCGGTGATCATCACCGTCGACGAAACGAGATCGCGAGCGACGGGATTGAGGTGTGCTGATAAGTTCTGGAGCTGACCTTCTCTGTAGTGAAGTTCCTCCGGAACCCACTCTTCCTTGAGAACGCGGGCGTTTCGGATCACGGCTCGGCGTACTCGGTTCGATTACTTGTAGGCGAGCCGTCCGGAGTGGAAGTGATCAGATATCATCGATCAGTACTTCATACAAGCGTAAGAGAAATTCCATTGATTGATAAATTATACACAAAAACAGGCCAATATATCCGAGGTCAAACGAGAAAATCACGATCGACACAGCGAGCGTAGATATGTCGGTGACATCTGGGTACGGGACTATCAAATTGTTCCGGTACAGAATTAGGATCTTGAGAGACAGGAAAAAAGTCAGAGTGTGAATTATTGTGACGAGTGTCTCAAAAGCGGGCCTTCCTTGATATTTGTCGAAGTGGCTCGCTAGTTCTTCGGCTTCGTCTTCGAAGGGTAGTCTTGGCTCGATGGTGGCGTTGACTGCTCTGGCAATATAGTTAGCTAAAAACCAAATTGCGAGAATTGGAATTCCTGCGTTTAGAAAAAACGTTTTTAGTGAACCCAGGGCACCGTTGGAAGTCGAGACTTGAGCAAATAGTGCTATTAATATCAAGACAGCCACACTACATATACTGAAAACAAGCCCTACCCCATAGATCATAATGAAGAAATCACGCCATCTAGGTGATCTTAGGAGATCAACGGTGTCTGAAATTTTGTTAATAGGAATAACCCCTTCAAGAAGCTCTCTGAATGGCGATTGGTCGTCTGGCATTATTTTGTGAATTTGACTTCTACGGGGCTTCAACAAAAAAGTGAATTAGGCACTCGGCTACTTATTCTCGATAACTACAATTCGCCAGAGAATCGGACGAATCGGTAGCTGTCACTTGAGATTTAAGAGGTAAAGCAGATCTCCGACCTGTCTGGAATTTCGTACGCTTCCCTACGGCGGGAGGTGCCGATCGTACACGTTTCGCCGATGCCCGACCGCCTCGACGACGAGGACGTCGGCCTCGCGATGCCACGTGATGATCGCCCGATAGTCACCGGCGCGGAGCTTGTAGTAGGGCCATCCACTGAGCGGATCGAGGCGGTGATCGGTCCACTCTCGCGCCTCGGCGAGCTTCTTCAGAATCCGCTCGCGGGCTTCGTCTTCGAGTTGTGCCACTGCTCGTCTGCTTGCGGCGTAATCTCGACCTCCGCATTCGTGACTACTCGTCGAGGTCGACGTCGTACTTCTCCGCGACGTCGTCGAGGGATCGAGTCTCGCCACGCTCGCGCTGCTCGCGGCTCGTCTCCAGGGCGTCGATCGTTTCCTCCGACAGCGTCACCGACGGGTTCAGCCAATCGCGAAGGGCGTCACGGATCGCCTCCGAACGCGAGGCGTACCCACGGCGCTCGTACTCCTCGTCGATCTCCTCCAGTACCGAGGCCGGAACACGGGCGTCGATCTTCACCATTCGCCCGTTCTCAGGCCCGTCGGTGTCGGTGCTCATATGCTGTGAGACGTCTGTCTCACAGATTAGCTTTCCCACTGTTCAGGGCACCTACCGATTTGTTATTCAAGTCGGAAACGAACAGCCGAATCCGACCCTGATTCCGCACCGATCACGTCGCTCCCGTAGCTCCATCTTGCAACCTTCTCCAGAGAACTCGGAACCGACGTAGCAGCGGGAGGGCAGTGTGAGATCACCCAGAGACCCAACAGAGTGCAGTCCAGCATCAGATTCAAGCCCGACACGGTTGTTTCTACAGCTATGGGAACGAAATCGGTCCGCCTCGACGAGGATACGTACGCCTATATCGAGGCGCACAAGCGCGAGGACGAAACGTTCTCGGAGGCCGTCGACCGCCTCACTCATCGACCGTCGATCACCGACCTCGCCGGACTCCTCGATACCGAAGACGTCGACACGATGCGAGACGCGATCGACGAGGCCGACGAGCGCGACGTCGAGGAGGTTCGCGAGCTGCGGGAGCGATTCCGTGATACTTGATACGGCGTTCGTCCTCGATCTCCTCGCCGGCGATGAAGGTGCGGAACAGAAAGCCGAATCCTTGGAAGAGAGCGGTGTGGTGATGAAGCTCCCCGCGATGACCGTCACGGAGTTATATATCGGGATCGGAACGGGTGTCGCCGACGAGGAGGAAGAGCGTCAGATTCGACGAATAATCGAGGCGCTTCCGTTCATTCCGATGGACGTCGATCTTTCGCGCCGTGCCGGACGGATGCTGGGGGAATCCGGTAACGTCGTTGGGAAGGGTGATGCAGCGATCGCGGCTGCTGCGGAACGCGAAGACGAGGCTGTTTTGACGCGGAACGTCGACGATTTCGAGACGTTGGGCGTCGACGTCGAAACCTACTGACCGGCCGCTCCCGTAGGCTTATTTGCTATCCTTCTCCAGCCAGACGAGATGAGATTAGAAGCTACCTCGAAGCCTGATCAGTACCACGTGTGGATGACCGACGACGAGCTGGAAGATCTCCGCCGAGCAGCGGCGACGCACCGAGACGATCTCGTGATCCAACTCGGCGGCTACGTCGGACTCCGCGCTTTCGAGATCCCGCAGATCTGTCCGAAGCACGTCAAGCGCACCGACGACGGAGAGCACTACCGCCTCCGAGTTCCCGAGGGGAAGGATACCACCGGGAGCGGCGGGAAGCCGCGAGATGCGTACCTCCCGAAGGACGTCGAGGGCGACGTCCATCGATATCAGACCGCCGAGGACATCGGCCGCGAGGAGCCGCTGGTGCCGCTCTCCGAGCGCGGGATCAGAAACGTGGTCAAGCGCACGGCCGAACGGGCGGCCGAGCAGACGGTCGACGAGGACTTCCAGTACGTGAGCAGCCACGACCTCCGCCGACGTTTCGCCCAGCGTCTCCTCGTCGACGAGCAGGTGAATCCACGCGTGGTGATGCAAGTCGGCGGCTGGGACTCGTTTCAGGCGATCGAGCCGTATCTAAACGCCCCGACGCCCGACGTCGTCAACGACGCCTTCGAAGAAGCGGGGCTCGTTTGAATTACTCTATAGAAGATTTTTTCCAGACTACTTGAGGTGAAAGAGTCAATTGATAAAGACTGCGTGTTGGACGTCTATAGCCGTGGCTGAATCTGGTTCTCGAATGAACAAGAGAGGCCGTGTAAATAAGCACTTGTGCCGGATTCACAGCGCCCCGAGAATCGACGGAATATCAGACGAAATTATGGCTCGTTGTTTCATCAAGAATTAATTCTCCGCCCGCTCAAGAGTCATAAAACAATGAGGTGTGAACGATGTGAGAAGGATACGACAGTATCCGAATATGAGGTAGACGATTTCACAGGCTATCTTTGCCAAGAGTGTGCGGAAGCTTGGGACAAAATCCAAGATAATTAAAAATATTCACGAATGTTGACTCGTCTCCAACTGTGCGTCTTTGTGGGGTAATGAAATAACGGGGATAGAACTGTTTTCAACCAGATTAAGTGCTACATCACCAGTGAGGAACTTGATCCACCGACTTCCACCTCGGGGTACGAATGCGATGGCAGTCGCATCGACTTCTTCAGCCCCTTGAATAATCGTCTCGGCCACATCCCGTCCGTACAGTGGGAGAAATTCAATGGAGTAGTCTCCATCTGGCAACGTCTCAACGAAGGTATTGTATGCGTCTTCAGCGAACTGTTCACGTTGCTCAAGGCTCGCTTTATCAGGAGCGCCCCCACCTTTTTCAACGACGTGAGCGACGAGGATCTTACCACCTTTCGGAATGAATTTCCCGATAATTTGTGCAGTGTCTGCGGCATCGTCGGGATCACCAATTGGAACGACCGTGGTCTGAAATAAGCTGTTGGACATACTCTATTTTCGATGCCTCAAAATATAGATCCTCCGCCAAATCACCTCATTCTTATTGCCCTATTGGCCGTTACGTGATTCCCCTGTACTGACCGGATTGAGAATTTCAATCCAGTTTGAAAATCAGTCCGCGAGACTGGATCGAGACAAGTCAGAATTGAGTAGCCGTTGGCCGACGAGCCGCTCGACGAACTCCGTCTCCGTGAGATCGGGAAGTCCACCGTCGTCGGGAATCCGAACCACGTAGCATCGACGATCGAGGCGTTCGACGGAAACAGCCACCTCTTCGCCGAACTCGCCGTCCTCAATGACGTCGTCGAGCGAGAGATACTGCTTCGGGATCGTGACGACGCCGGAACCGCTGTCTTTTCTGAGTTTCTGCATAGCCGTCGCGTGACAACCACCTATGATAAAACTATCTCCCGAACAGCATCTCACGAGGAAACATCCCGGTTAGCCGAATCTTCTTTTGATTTACCGGCGACGGTGTTCGGCTCGATCACGGCGAATGGGGGGAGTAGGTGCAACACGAAAATCGGTTTTACGAGCGAATATCAAAAAAAGCGACCGAGCCCGGATCGGAGATCGGGATCTACGCCTCCGGCCGCTGATAGACCGATCGCGAGCGCCGCGATCGATCGCTTCGCACACGCGCGCGGGATTAACATCCACGGCGACCACCCCCCTACCCCCCGAATAGCGACGTCGACGAAATATACATAATACGATATGATTGTATTATTATGTATGTGTCATTGCCTCGACGCTGAGTAGAGCCAGGCAGACGAGCGGGGGTCCGCGTACGGCGTCGCGCACCAGGACGCGCGGGGGGTCGAGCGCGCTTCCGCGGATACTGCCCGTCCGTGCGAGCGGTCGAGGCCACAGCCGCGTGGGGAAGCGCGGATCCGCTCTCACGCACGTAGGGGCCCGATTTTTTGCGCGCCCTCCAGGGGCGCGCGGCGCTGACTCGTCCGAGGGTGTGCGGTGTCTTTTGGGTCCGTGGCCTTAGCCACACCTGCTAAGGGACGATCGGCCTCCCCCCGGCCGGTCGCCCTCGACGTCGAGATCTCCGAGTCGAGGAAATCACCGCGAAAATGACACGAAAATGAGCGATAAAACCGAGGATTTGTCGCGCGAGCCCCGAATTCGAGGGTTCAGGATAGTGATGCCTCTCACGACCGACCGCGCTACTCGGTGACTTCGTCGATCACCTTCCGACGTCGCGCGTCTGCGAGGTCGTCGAGCGCCCGACCGTAACGCTCGTCCGCGAGCTGCTCGGCGTCGTCGACCCAGTCCGGCTTACTGATTTCTCGTGTCGTCTTCGCCGCGCCCGGTCTCCACGATTCGAGGTTCGGGATTCGGCGGTGTTCCCCGTCGATCGTCGTCACCTCCAGGGCGAACCGCCGGATCGATCGAAAGCGTTCGCGAGCGGCGAGCCGAATCGATCGAATCACGTCAGCCAGATCCTCGCGGTCCTCGGGACGGTATCCGACGTCGAGAACCTGTTTCGTCTTTCCATCCGAGAGGCTCACGTTGTACCGCTGTTTGACCTCCGACCACTTCGAGCGGCCTCGGTTCTCGACGACGTCGGCCGCGTTCAGTACCGCGTGCTCGACGCTCTCGCGGAACTGCGATTCCGCCGTCCGAACGCGGTCGATCAGCAGTTGCTCCTTGTGCTTCGAGTCGATGCTCAGTCCATCGTAGGCGTCGCGCACGACGTCCTCGCAGCGGTTCACGAACCGGCGGACCGTTCGATAGGAGTAACCGGTTCGATTCGCCAATTCCTCGCGAGTCGGCTTCCCACCGTCGGTGACGAGCGAGTCGATGAGATCGCGATCGGATTCGAGCGTGTTCCCCCACAGTCGCATTACGACGTGCTCCTGTTCGTCCTCGACGTCGGGGAGCGGGCAGTCGACGAGTTTTACCGACCGGTGCGACTCCGCCGACGCATCGAAATACTCGTCGGATCTGAACGTCTCCTCGTCGGCTCGGACCGGCAGATCCGCCCAGTCGAGGTAGTTGTAGATCGCCTCGTCGAGTTCGCGAACCGCCTCGTCGAGATCGCTCCATCGAAGCGTCTCATCAGTCCGTGCGGTTTGATAGGCGACTTCGAGCTTCGGGTGGTATAGCGCGTCTCCGGGCTCGTAGTAGGAGGGATCTCTCGGGTAGTAGTGTTTGATTTCCTTTCCGAGCTGCTGACCCGGGATGATATCGCGGGCTCGCTTGTCATCGACGATCGTGCTAACGTGATAGCCAGGAACCTTCGTGTGGTCCTCGACATGTTTTCGGTACCCTTCCTGGCCAGCTTCCAGAACCGCGTGCGTCCGGGCGATCGGTCCGTCCGCGGCGTACAGCGGACTCGACTTCGAGCGGCGCACGCGGACGTACCGAGCCAAGTCGTTGATATTGCTCATCTCGTGCGGGTTCTCGAAGTACCGGTGGGAGACGTCGAACGCAGCCATCGCTGTTCTGACGAGTTCTGGATAGCAACTATGCTCGATGTTCGACGCCTGCACCTGAACGTCGATATACGGCTTTCCAAGATCCGGCACACCACGGACCGGTGTCCCACCGTCCTTGGTCATATTCGGCCATCGAGGCCGGATCGTCATCGTTCCGCCCCGAACCTTCCCCGACTGATCTGCCGGTTTCCCGTCGTATAATGCGTCTTTCGCGGCGAAGTAGATCCGAAACAGCGGGGCGGATTCCATTCGGTAGCTCTCGTGACTCCACGGATCGATTGGCTGTTGATCGTAGTCAGCGACGAGCGCCCACGTCTCGCCTCTGAACTCCATCGTCGTCTTGGGCTTCCCCTCGGTTTGCCAATCGTCGTGCTCTTTCCGAATCACCGCATTGAGCGCGTAGTAGGGATCGAGCCCGTCCTCGGCGAAGATGAAGTGAATATCCGCTTCGTGGGACTGCGGCTCGATGAACCTCCCCGCAGTCATCGGCTCTCAACTCCTGAAGCTCCCGAATCCTGATCGAGGAAGTCGGTGATCGTCGTCGACCCGAGCCCGCAGCGATCACAGACCTTCGTGTGCGGCGCGGGCCCGTCGACGAACTCGTGCTGGGTTGGATGACACGCAATCTCGTCGATGCGATGACCTGGGTACTCGTTTTCCTTCGGCGGGAGTGAGACGTCCGTCGAGAACGTCTCGGTGTGGCCGTCCTGAAGCCGCTGTCGGAGTAGTCGTCGGTGACACCACCGTTCGGACGCTTCCCAGCAGACGAGCCACACGGCGCGCTGGGTGGCTTCCTGTTCGACCGCTTCGAGAACCTGCTGGACCGGACCCGTATCGAGATGATCGTGGTACCGATCCTCGAAGCCGACGCTCTCCCACGCGACGCGTCGGGGGTCATCGTGGTTGTCTCGTTCGGCGGCCTCTTCGACCGTCTTGTAGGAGTCGAGGAGATCCTCCGGCGGCGCGAGCGTCGGCACGTGACGATCGACGAATTCCTCCGTCCACTCGGGCGGATCACGGCGGACGACCGCGATCACCTTCGACTCCGAGGCGGGCTCGACGTCGCCGTTCGCGAGTGCCGAAAAGTACGTCGACCGGATCACCGGCCGTCACCTCCGTCGAGGTCGTCGAAGATGTGCTTCCAAGAGAGCCGGGCGATCGTCCCTTCTGCTCGATCGATCGAGTACCACCGATCGCGGAGGTGTTCGTCGACGAGCGAGGCTGGAATGATCGCGATCGCGAGGAGAACTCGCGCGTTGTCGACGACGTCGTAGGCGGTGAGCGCGTAGTAGGCGTTCGCGTCGAGGAGCTTCGCGTGCTGTCCGTGATCTCGCCCTTTGAACACCCACCGTCCGAACGTACTCCGTTCTTCACCGTTGGAGATTCGACGTCGCGTTCCCTTCGTCTCGATCTCGATGCCCGTCTGAATCAGCGGCACACCGAACTGAACGGGAACCTCACAGTCGACGGTCTCAGGTGCGATGACGCCGGTCGTGACGGCATCGTAGAACGCGTTGGGATCGTCCGCCGCGCGAATCAGACCGAGCGCGTCGACGACACGACCCTCAACGTCCCTCCCGATCTCTTTGGGATCCGCGGGCTCGGGATCGGAAGTGAGACTCAAAAGTCCTCACCTCGGTTGGCGACCCGTTCAGCGGCACGAACGCGGGGGCCCTTGTTCCGTTCGCGTTGATCCTCAGGATCCGGATAGGGAACAGTACGACCGGCGGCAGAGCCCTGTTGGACGCGCGGGCGGCTGTCGCACGCGAGGCAGCGGTGCGCCCGCTGCTCGTCGTCGCCGAAGGTACGCCGGAAGTTCCGGCTCACGTGAGAACCGCAGTGGAGGCACTCCGAGGGCCCGGAAGACGAACCTCGTGAGAGGTCCATCATAGGGATCGGCACCTCCCGTCATCGAGAGCAGGACAGCGTTGATTGGGATTCTCGATGACTCCGCCGCAGAACTCGCAGATAAGCTGACCGCGAGTCTCAGAGCACCGAGAATTGCCTCCGATATCGCCGTTTCCTTCGGGGACGGCGCGGGGATCGAGCCCGAAGGTGGCGAACTTCACATCCTTCGAGGGTTTGTTACACCGGTCGCTCAGTGAAGAATACTGAGCGAGGCGCTCACGAGCGAGGTATCCGAGCCTTCGCGAGAAGGCCAGAAGGGAGTGGACTCGCTGGGATTTGAACCCAGGGCCTCTTCCTTGCGAAGGAAGCGATCTACCGCTGATCTACGAGCCCGCATTACGTCCGAAGGCGGCGCGTCATTTGTACCTTCTGTTTCGTCTCCCGCGTGCGTGCTGATCACACCACAACGAAGAGACGTCACGAAGTGACGTCGACGCCTTAGCGCCACACCCTGTGTCGTCGCGAGACCGCGACGTCGGGTCGAAAGGGGGCGTCGTGTCGTCGGTGAGTCCGACCGGTCAGTCTTCGAGGACGATCTCGATGCTGACGTCGTTCGGCACCTGAATCCGCATCAGCTGACGGAGCGCGCGTTCGTCGGCGTCGATGTCGATGAGACGCTTGTGGACGCGCATCTCCCAGTGCTCCCAGGTGGCCGTCCCCTCGCCGTCGGGGGACTTCCGCGCGGGCACTTCGAGCGTCTTCGTCGGCAGCGGAATCGGTCCGCTGAGGTTGACCCCCGTCTTGTTCGCGATCTCGCGGACATCGTCGCAGATGTCGTCGAGGTCGTCCGGGCTCGTGCCGGCGAGACGGACGCGTGCCTGCTGCATCTATCGCTCGTTGACCTCGAGGACCTTCCCGGCCGCGATGGTCTGCCCCATGTCGCGGACCGCGAAGGAACCGAGCTCCGGAATCTCGCCCGACGGCTCGATGCTGAGCGGCTTCTGCGGTCGCACGGTGACGACCGCGGCGTCGCCGGACTGGATGAAGTCGGGGTTCTCCTCGGCGACCTCACCCGAGGCGGGGTCGAGCTTCTGATCGATCGACTCGATCGTACAGGCGACCTGCGCCGTGTGGGCGTGGAAGACCGGCGTGTAACCGGCGGTGATGACCGAGGGGTGCTGCATCACGACGATCTGCGCTTTGAACGTCTCGGCGACCGACGGCGGGTCGTCGGCGGGGCCACAGACGTCGCCGCGGCGGATGTCGTCCTTGCCGATGCCGCGGACGTTGAACCCGACGTTGTCACCGGGGCCGGCCTGCGGCACTTCCTCGTGGTGCATCTCGACGGTCTTGACCTCGCCGCCGACGTCCGACGGCTGGAAGGAGACGTTGTCGCCGGGGCTCATCGTCCCGGTCTCGATACGCCCGACCGGGACCGTCCCGATGCCGGAGATGGTGTAGACGTCCTGGATCGGCAGGCGCAGCGGCGCGTCTGTCGGCGGCTGCGGCTCCGGCAGGGCGTTGAGCGCTTCGAGCAGGGTCGGGCCGTCGTACCACGACGTGTTCTCGGAGTCTTCGGCGACGTTGTCGCCCTCGAAGGCCGAGATCGGGATGAACGTCGCGTCCTCGGAGTTGAACTGGACCTGGTTGAGGAGCTGCTGAACCTCCTCGGTGACCTGCTTGTAGGAGTCCTCGCTGTAGTCGACGAGGTCCATCTTGTTGACGCCGATGATGAGCTCGTTGATGCCCAGCGTGCGGGCGAGGAACACGTGCTCTCGGGTCTGGGGCGCGACGCCGTCGTCGGCCGCGACGACGAGCACCGCGTTGTCGGCCTGCGAGGCGCCCGTGATCATGTTCTTCACGAAGTCACGGTGGCCCGGACAGTCGACGATGGTGAAGTAGTAGTCGTCGGTGTCGAACTCCTGGTGGGCGATGTCGATGGTGACACCACGCTCGCGCTCCTCGGCGAGGTTGTCCATGACGTAGGCGAACTCGAAGCCGCCTTTGCCCTTCTCTTCGGCTTCCTCTCGGTGCTGCTCGATTACGTGCTCGGGGACGGATCCTGTCTCGTACAGGAGTCGCCCGACCAGCGTACTCTTCCCGTGGTCGACGTGGCCGATGATGGCCAAGTTCTGGTGCGGTTTGTCACTCATAGTGTGGGTCACGCGCTAAGGCGCTCTGTACCGGCTTCTTTAGCCAGAAAGCCCTAAAACCATTTCGATACGTAGACGGCCGAAACGCCGCCGTATCGCGGTTTGTGGGAGCATCTACCACGGGCGATATCGGCGGTGAAGGGGGGATCCTCCCCCGCCGCTCAGTCGAGCCGGCCGACGTCGCCGAGGACCGCAGAGGCCGTCTCCGGCCCGCCAGCCCCCCGTCCGCTGAGGTTCAGCTGTCCCGCGTGCGTCGTCTCCAGTTGCACGATGTTCCGAGTCCCCGTCACCGCGAGGGCGGCGTTCTGTGGGACCAGGCGCGGCCCGACGCGGATGCCGTCGCGCGTCGCCTCGCCGACGAGCCGGATCGTCCGGCCGTCCTCCGCGGCGAGTTCGAGCGCGCTACCGGGGACGTTCGTGATCCCCTCGACGTCGGCGTCCGAGAGCGTGAACTCCCGTTCGCCCGCCGAGAGCACGTTCGCGAGGATGACGCACTTCAGCGCGGCGTCGGTCCCCTCGACGTCGAACGTCGGGTCGGCCTCCGCGACGCCCAAATCCTGCGCCTCCGCGAGGACGTGCTCGTAGTCGATCCCCTCGGCGGCCATCCGCGAGAGGATGAAGTTCGCCGTGCCGTTGAGGACGCCGCGGGCGGCGGTGACGTGAGAGGAAGAGAGGTCCTCGACCGTCGAGATGATCGGGATCGCCCCGCCGACCGTCGCCTCGAACCGGACCTCGCCGGCGCTCTCGCGCTCCAGTTCCCGGACGTCGGCGTACCGTTCGGCGACCGGGCCCTTGTTCGCGAGGACGACGTGGCGGTCGCGTTCCAGGGCGGACGCGAGGTGTGAGAACCCGGGCTCGGCGTCCCCGAGCGTCGTCGGCGTCGCCTCGACGAGCACGTCGTACTCGGAGTCGAGCGCCGCGTCCGGGTCGTCGTCGCCGACGACTCCCTCGCTCGACTTCCGGTCCAGCGCTGCCCCGGCGTCGATCCCCTCGGCGTCGACGACCGCCGAGGCGGAGTCCGCGAACGCGACGACCGAGTGGCCGTACTCCGCGGCGAGGTCGACGACGGAACTGCCGACCGCGCCCGCACCGATGACGGCGAGGCGCTTTCCGTCGCTCATACCGCACCCCCCGCGAGCGGTTCGACGACGTGGAGGTCCTTCTCGTCGGCGATGGCGCGGACGAGGTCCAGCGCCGCCGCCGTCTCGCCGGCCCGCGTCGCCATCCGGAGACGCGCGCTCGACGTGTCGCTCCGGCCCTCCGGCGCGTTCAGCGAGAAGTCCGCGATCGACGTCGCCGGATTGGCCTCGATCCGGCGGAGCGTATCGGAGAGGTCGGTGTCGACGAGGTGGCCCACGAGCAGCACGGCGACCTCCTCGGCGTAGTGTTCCGCACCCGCCTGCACGACGTTGACGCCCTCCTCGCGGAGCGCGTCGACGATCGCGTCGAAGCGGTCCGGCGTGGCCTCGACGTCGACCTCCACGGGGATCCGACCCCGGGGCGTGACGTTGCCGCGCTCGTGGAAGATCGAAAGCAGGTTCCCGCCGTTCTCCGAGATCGGTTCCAGCGCGGCGAGCAACTGCCCCGGTTCGTCCGCGAGTTCGAGGCGGATCGTGTGGGGCTGGGGGTCGCGCTCGGCGTCGCCGGCGTCGTCGATCCCGCCGCGAGACCGGGACGCCCGCTCCGCGTCGGCGTCGGACTCCGCGTCCGACTCGGCGTCGGATCCGAGCGCGGACGTCACAGGTGGGTCACTCCCTTGGAGTTCGAGCCCTCGTCCGCCGGAGCGAGACGTCCGACGGGATCACCGCGCGATACGCGTCGGGAGACGGCGACTCCGGGGCCCCCACCGAGCGGGGGTCCGGACCGCGAGATCATTTCCGTACACATACCCCAACGTCAACTCCCGGACCGATATAAGCCTTCGTCGATGGCACGCATTGCCGGCGGCGAAAGGCCGGCGGTCGATCCCGGCGCCGTCGGGCTAGGCCCGCGGCACCGACAGCGTCACCGTCGTCGAGTCGTCGGTCGCCGAGAACGACAGCGACCCCCAGTGCGTGCCCGCGACCGTCTTCGCGACCCACAGCCCCAGTCCGCTCCCGTGCGTCAACTGGGTGATGTCGGTCTCGCCCGCGACGACGTCCCGCTCGTGGTCGGGGATCCCGTCGCCGTGGTCGGTGATAGCCAGTTCCACCGTGTCCGGGAGGACTCGCACCGACGCCTCGATCGGCGGTTCGCCGTGTTCGGCCGCGTTCTCCAGCAGTTCGTCCAGCGCCGTCCGGAGCCCGTCGCTGGCGCGGACGGTCGCGTCGAGGTCGTCCGGCGCGTCGAACTCGAACGACCTCCCGGGGAACCGATCGCGGGCGTGCTCGACGGCGGCCTCCAAGACCGCCGCCGGATCGGTCGGTCCGTACTCCTCGGCCGCCCTGTCGCGTTCGCGGGTGATCGTCTTCGCGCCCTCAGCGAGGCTGCCGACGGTCTCGGCGCTGCGTTTCAGCACCGCCGCCGACTGACGGATCCGCTCTGCGTCGGGAACGCCGGCGACGATGTCCGCGTGACCCGCGAGCACCTGCGCCTCGTTCCGGAGGTTGTGTCTGAGCACCCGGTTCAGGACCGCCGTCCGCCGTCGCTCGCGGGCGAGCTGCTCGGCGCGGACCCGACGCGCGTCGTAGACGCCGATGATGACGTGCGCGGCCGCGCCGACGGCCAGCAGGTTCCCGACGGTGAACATCGAGGGCGCGATGCCGCCCGAGAGGCGGTTCTGCGCGATCGCGTGCGCGAGCATCACGCTCCCGAGGACGGCGACGCCGAGGACGTTCCAGACGGCGATCCGGACCGCGTTGCGGTCGCTGAAGCCGCTGTAGTACAGCAGGCCGCCCACGGCGACGAGGCCGAGCGAGACGAGCGCCCCCACGAGGCCGAGCGCGATCGAGAACGCGCCCCCGCCGTCGAACACCGGAAAGAGGTTCGGGACGAGCAGCGCGAGGCCGGTCAGAGAGACGACGGCGCTGGCGGCGACGCGGAGGGCGGAGGGGTTCGTCGGCGTGATCGACTCGGGCGGCGAGCCGAATCCGATCTGATCGAGAAGAGAGACGATTCGAGTGCGCATAGGTGCGCGCAGGACGGAGAGTCGCTTGAAAGTACTGGCCCGAGTATCGATACGGAGAATCGTCTGCGAAGAGCGGATCGAACGGCGACGTCGGCGGGCCGACGGTCGCAGCCGTCGAGTCGAGGCGCGCGGCCGAGAGTCGATTCGGACGCGGCCTAGAACTGGTCGACGGACTGCGGCAGTTCGAGTTTCATTCCCTTGCGCTCGCGGATCTCCATGATCTTCTCGCGCTGGAGGTTATCGGAGAGCACGCGGAAGCCGGCGTTCTCGGTGTTCCACGAGGCGCGGCCCTCGGTCGCAGAGCGAATGTCCGAGGAGAACCCGATCATCTCTTCGACGGGCGCGATGCCCTCGATGACCATCAGGTCGCCCTCCTGGAACATGTCGTCGACGCGGCCGCGGCGGCCCTGGATCTCGCCGGACGCCGAGCCCATGTGCTCGGAGGGAACGTCGATTCGGACGTTCTGGATGGGTTCGAGCAGTTTGATGTCGGCGTCGATGAGCGCGCGGTGGACGGCGTCCCGAACTGCGGGGATGACCTGCGCCGGGCCGCGGTGGATCGTGTCCTCGTGCAGCTTCGCGTCGTGCAGGCGGAGGAGCGACCCCTGGACGGGCTCGTTGGCCAGCGGACCGTCGTCGAGGGCCTCCTCGAGCCCCTCGATGACGAGTTCCATCGTCTCGTTGAGGTGCTGGATCCCCTTCGTGTCGTCGATGAGGATGTTCGTCCCGTGGATGTGCTCGACCTCCTGGGAGGTGTCTTTGTCCATCCCGGCCTCCTGCAGCGCCTCGCGGCGCTCCAGTTCCGGCATGTCCATCGAGACCTCGCCGCGCTTGATCGCCTCGACGATGTCGTCGGAGAGGGGTTCGACGGTGATGTAGAACTTGTTGTGCCGGTTCGGCGAGACGCCCTCGACCTCGCGGGACTGCTGCTGGGGGGCCTCGCGGAAGACGACGATCGGCTCACCGGTCTGGACCGGGATGCCCTGGTTCTTCTGGATGCGCTGGGTGATGACTTCGAGGTGGAGCTCGCCCTGTCCGCTGATGAGGTGCTCGCCCGTGTCCTCGTTGATTTCCACCCTGATGGTCGGGTCCTCCTTCGCGACCTGCTGGAGCGTCTCGATGAGCTTCGGCAGGTCGTCCATACTCTTCGCCTCGACGGACTTCGTGATGACCGGCTCGGAGATGTGCTCGATCGACTCGAACGGCGTCATCTCCACGGAGGAGACCGTCGAGCCGGCGATGGCGTCGCGCAGGCCGGTGACGGCCGCGATGTTCCCCGCCGGGACGCCGCGGTCGAGCTCCTCGCGCTCGCCGCCCATGAAGATCCCGACCGACTGGACGCGGTTCTTGCCCGCGGTGCCCGAGACGTACAGCTCCTGACCCTGTTTGATCGTGCCGCTGAACAGCCGTCCGGTGGCGATCTCGCCGGCGTGGGGGTCCATCGAGATGTCCGTCACCATAAAGACGACCTCGCCGTCGGCGTCGACCTCGCGCATCTGCGCCGCGAGCTCGGACTCGTCGTCGCCGCGCCAGACGCGCGGGATACGGCGGGGCTGGGCGTCGAGCGGGTTGGGGAAGTGCTCGGCGACCATGTCGAGGACGACGTCCGACAGCGGCGACTGCTCGTGCAGTTCGAGCCGCTCGTCGTTGCGTTCCATCTCGATGATCTCGGGGAAGCCGATGCCGGTCCGGGCCATCGACGGCGCGGAGACGCCCCACTTGTAGAGCGCCGAGCCGAACGCGACGGTGCCGTCCTCGACGGAGACCGTCCAGTCGTCGACGTCGTCGCGCTCTTCTGTCATCCCGCGGATGAGTTCGTTGACGTCGCCGATGACGTCCATCAGCCGCTCCTGCATCTCCTGGGGCCCCTCCTGGAGCTCGGAGATGAGTCGGTCGACCTTGTTGATGAACAGCGCGGGCTTGACGCCCTCGCGCAGCGCCTGCCGGACGACCGTCTCGGTCTGCGGCATCGCGCCCTCGACGGCGTCGACGACGACGAGCGCGCCGTCGACGGCGCGCATCGCCCGCGTGACGTCGCCACCGAAGTCGACGTGGCCGGGCGTGTCGATGAGGTTGATCAGGTGGTTCTGATCCTCGTACTCGTGGGTCATCGAGACGTTCGCCGCGTCGATGGTGATCCCGCGTTCCTGTTCGTCCTCCTCGGTGTCCATCATCAGCCGGGTCGCCTCGCCCTCGTCGGCGATCATCCCCGCCCCGGCGAGGAGGTTGTCCGTCAGTGTGGTCTTCCCGTGGTCGACGTGAGCCGCGATGGCGATGTTCCGGATCTGCTCCGGTTTGTCCATCAGTTGCTCACACTCTTGTACGATCTTCTTTCGTCGGCCCATTATACGACCCAGTACCGGTAGGAGGGTCAAAAGGGTAGTGTTTTGCCGATGCCGAAATCGACGGATACGACCGTCGATACGCGGGTATGCTTCGGTTTGTCACACGGCCGGCCGTCGGTCGAGCCAAGCGCGACCGACATGCCCCCGACACCGGGTCCCGACGCGATCCGGACGGTGCGGACCGGAACGGCGGGGCAAGAGTCTTGGTCGATCACTCCCTGAGAAGGACACACATGGACCTTCGAGTACGCGGCGACGTCCCGGCCGACCCGTTTCTCGGCGCGGGCGACCTGTTCGAGACCGAGTACGACCTCGAACTGCCGGTGTACGTCGACGTCAGGTCCGATCCCGACGAGCGGACCTGGGCGGCCCACTACGAGGACCACCACGTGCTGAACATCTCGCGACAGGCGGCGACGAGCGCGATGGCTCGGGGGCTGGTGGTCCACGAACTCGCACACATGGCCCGCAACGAGGAGGGCCACGCCTCCCACCACATGAAGACCGAGGAGGCGCTCTTTCTGGCCCTCTCCGGGGAGTCGGTCGAACGCCGAAAGGTCGCTCACTGCTATCAGATCGCGAACCATATGAAGGACATCTACGCCGACGACATCACCCTGTCTGTGATGCCGCCGGCGAAACTCGTCGCCTTCCTCGAATCCGAGTTGGCGCGGGCGGTGGCGACGCGCCCGGACCCCTCGCCGTGGCCCGACTCGCGCCGCGTCACGGCCGGGTCGGATCCCGACATCACCGCCGTCAACGCCGCGTTCGCGCTCGGACTCGTCGAGCGCCACGACGTCGTCGACAGGGACCACCGCATCTACGACCTGGCACACGCCGCCGCCGACGACGCGCCGGGCGTCGACCTCGACGCGTTCAAGCGGCGGTTCCGCACGCTCGGGGAGGACCCCTCCGCGAGCGACTACCGGAAGGCGCTCGTCGACGCCACCCGCGCGTACGTCGTGGGCGACCCCGGCGGGGACGTCGCCGCCGACTGAGATTCCGGACGTACGTCCGGCGGTACGAGCGGAGCGCGGAAGGTCCGGAACGCCGTCGCTTGTCGAACGAGCGGAGCGGGAGAACGGAGAGAAGGCGAGGAGTAGACGAAGAGAGAACGGAGAGAGGACGGAGAGAAAACCGAACGTCGGGTGCGAACGGGTTACCGTGCCGCTTCGGCGACGCGCTCGGACTCCTCTTTCTGGCCGATGGCGTACGACTGGACGTCGTAGTCGGCCGCGCCGATGAGGACCTGCGCGAGCGCCTCGTCGGCGCTCTGGGGCGTCTTGTAGGAGCCGCGCTGGGTGCCCTCGGCGATGAACTTCAGGGCCTGGTCGACGCGGCGCTGGGGCGCGACGTCGACGGCCTGCGGGACCGAGATGCCGCCGTACTTCAGGCGGACGGTCTCCTCTCGCGGGGCGGCGTTCTCGACCGCGCGGACGAGCACCTGCACCGGGTTCTCCTCGGTGCGCTCGTGGACGATCTCGAAGGCCTCCTTTACGATCTTCATCGTCTTCTGCTTGTGGCCCGTGTTCTCCTCGGTCTGCATCAGGCGGTTGACGAGGCGCTCGACGATGCTGATCTCGGACTTCTGGAACTGCTTGCCGGCGTGTCGTCCCATCGTGTGCGCGATGGGCGTGACGTTGATGTAGCGCTCCGTCGAGGGGTCCGAGTACTCGATCTCGGTGACGTCCCAGACGCCGAACAGTTGCGCGTTCGTCTCCGCTTCCTCGCTGTCGGCCGGGGAATCCGGCTCGGGGGCTTCGCTCTCGGACATCTTAGCGCACCGGTTTCTCTGCGTTGCCGCGGACCAGTTCGATCATCGAGACGCCGTTGACCTTCTCGACCTTGTAGTTCACGCCGGAGAGGTCGCCCATCGCACGACCCTTCGCGCCGCCGATCCCGGCGATCGTGACCTCGTCGTGCTCGTCGATGAACGAGATCGCGCCGTCGCCCGGACAGAAGGCGGTGACCTGCTTCCCGTTCTTGATGAGCTGCACCCGGACGCACTTTCGGATGGCCGAGTTGGGCTGTTTCGCTTCGATCCCGACCTTCTCGAGGACGATTCCGCGCCCCTGCGGGGCTCCCTCGAGGGGGTCGGACTTTGCACCGAGACCGCGCTCGCGTCGCGCGTACTCCGAGTCGGACCAGCGGCGCTTCTGCCGGTCCTGCTTGAGTTTTCGCGCGGCGTATTTGCCGTTCGCCATAGTGACCCTGAGTTCCCGGCGGAGCTACTTAAGCCTCCCTTTTCGGATCCGGCGAGACGGCCGCAGGGCGGGTTAGCGACCCCTAAGGACGGATCTGAGGGCGTCGTTTCGGTCTCGGTTACGGTCACTCGTCGGAGGAGAGCGACTGAACGGCACGGAGAGCGTGTCGTTTCGGGTCCTTCGACAGTTCGATTCGCGGAGCGGTCGGCGAGCGCCGCTCACCGGGGGTCGTCGCCGGACGCAGCGGTCGGCTCCCCTTCGACGGCGACGTCGAGCTCGCCGCTGAGTTCGTGTCCCGAGGGCGGCCCGAGCGTCAGGCCGACCTCGTCGAACCGGGACTTCACCCGGCGTCTGAAGTCCGACTGGAGCGTCACGAGGTCGACGTCCATCGGATCCTCGACCCAGAACTCCGCCTGCGTGCGGACCGAACTCCCCTCGAACGAGACGAGCGTGGCGGTCGGGGACGGATCGTCGAGGACGCGGTCGTCCTCGCGGGCCACCTCGGTCAGTTCGCGGAGCGCCAGCTCCACGTCGTCGCCGTAGGCGACGTCGACCGTCTCCGTGACGCGGAACCGAGCGCGGCCGTACGGTCGCGTGAGCGCGTTCGCCGTCAGTTCGGTGTTCGGGACGGTGATCGTCTCGTTGTTCGGCGTCCGAACCCGGGTGACCCGGAAGTCGATCTCCTCGACGACGCCCTCGCCGCCGGGCCAGGCGATCCAGTCGCCGACGTTGAAGTCGGGATCCGAAACCAGGAACAGCCCGCTCGTGAGCGAGCCGACGACGTCCTGACTCGCCGCGCCGACGACGAGCGTCAGGGCGGCGACGACGATCGAGAGGTTCGTCAGGAGCGACCACAGGCCCGCGCCGGCGACGCCGACGAACCCCGCGACCACGACGACGAGGGCGTGCGCGTACGTCCGCGCCGCCGAGGCGATCGTGGGGTTGTTCCGGTTCCGCGCGGCGACGATGCGGACGGCGAGCGGGACGACGACGAGGCGGCCGAGCGAGTACGTCACCGCCGCGGCGACGACGAATCCGAGGAGGCCGCGAGCCAGGTCGGCGTACGACTCGGCGACGACCCCGTCGAACAGTCCGGGCGGAACGATCTGGGTCGTCCCCGCCAGAACCGGCCCGAACAGTTCGGAGAGCACGACCGGACAGACGGGGACCGGGACAAAAAGTGTGGCGTGGAAGCGGGAACGCCGGCTCCCGGTCGGCGGCGGTCGACAGAGCGAGATCCCAGTCGGTGGCGGCGGTCGAACGCGGCTACGTCAACTGGATGTCGTCGATCTCGTGGTGCCGCTCGGCGAGCGTCCGCGCCGTCTCGATGTTCTTCCCCTCCGTGCCGATGGCGACGCCGCGGTCGGCGTCCGGCACCTCGGCGTAGGCGATCCGCTCGCCGCCCTGTTCGGAGAGCGTCACGTGTCGGACGGCCGCGGGCGCGAGCGCGCTCTCGACGAACGCGACCGGCGTGTCGGCGTCCTCGACGAGTTCCACGTCGCGGCCGATCGACTCCTCGACCGCGCGGACGTGCTCGCCGCCGGGACCGATCGCGGTACCCATCTCGCCGGCCGCGACGAGGATGACGACCCGCTCGTCGTAGACGAGGCAGTCGCGGGCGGTCGCCCCCGTCTCGTCCTCGAAGCGGGCGATGTACCGGCGCGCGTCGTCCGACAGCGTGATCCGCATCGGTCAGTCGTCCGCGGGATCGAGCTCGACGCCGCCGTCGGCCTCGATCGACCCCATCCGGAGGTCGACGTCGCCGGTCCCGATCGAGACCGGCTTGCCGACGATGACGTTCTCGATGACGCCGTCGAGGTCGTCCTCCTCGCCGTGGACGGCCGCGTCGAGCAGGTGGTTGACGGTCACCTCGAACGCGGCGCGGGCGAGGACGGAGTCCTTCGAGCCCGAGATGCCGTGGCGCCCGATCGACTCGATCTCGCCGCGGTTCGTCATGATGTCGGCGACGAGCATCAGGTGCCGGATGTTCACGTCGTCGAGGCCCTGTTCGCGCAGCGTCTCCATCGTCTCGTTGATGATGGTCTCGCGGGCGGCCTCGACGCCGAGGTTTCGGTAGACCTCGTGGATGTTGTTACTCGTCGTCCGCGTGGCGTCGACGCCCTCGATCGTGAGGACGTCGCCGAAGGCCGACCCCTCGGTGTAGAGGACGAACTCCTCGCCGTCGGTCCGCTCGTTGTCCTCCTTGCGGATGACGACGCGCGAGATGTCCTCTAACCCCTTGAAGACGATCTCGCGCAGCTCCTCGACGAGCTGGAGGAGCCGGCGGTAGCTCGGCTCGTCGGGGCCGAACTCGATGAGCGTCTCCGAGCGACGCGTGTTGACCCCGAGGGAGTCCTCGATGGTCTCGGCGATCTCCTGGGCGACGGTGTCCGTGCTGTCGACGGTCGGCCACCGCTCTTCGAGCGTCTCCTCGTTGAGGTCGACCTGCACGATCATGTCCGCGACGTTCGTCGAGATGTCGCCGAGCGCGAGGATCTTCGTCGCCTCCATCTGCCAGACGACCTCGTGGGCGCGCTCGCGGTTCTCGGCGTACTCGTCCTCGAGGTGCACCGTCATCATCGGCGTGTCGGGCGTCTTCCGCGCGTCGACCAGTTCGATGAGCCTGGGAAGCCCCTGCGTGACGTCGATCTCGGCGACGCCCGCGTAGTGGAACGTGTTCATCGTCATCTGGGTCCCGGGCTCACCAATCGACTGCGCGGAGACGGTCCCGACGGGGTCGTGGGCCTCGACGCGGGAGTCCTCGTACCGCGAGGAGACCGCCTGTGCGATCTCGTCGGCCTGGTCGAGGTCGACGCCCTCGCGGTCCTCGATCGTTTCGTAAATTCGGTGTCTGAGGCTCTCGGGCAGGTTGTGATCCCGCACGATGGCCTCGATGTCGTCGGTGACGTGCTCGTACTCCTCAGTCATCGGACTCCACCCCCAGGTTCCGCGCCTTGTCGAGTCCCGGACCGGCGTACTCGGAGATGTTCGTCGGCTGCTCCTGCCGGCCGAGGAACCGCTCTTTCTCCGCTTCTGACTCGAACTCGGCGTCGAGGATCCGGTCGGCGACGTTCTCGACGTCGATCGGGTTGTCCTCCGAGGAGGACACCTTCACGGGCGAGGTGCCGTCCTCGCCGAACTCGAACTGGACGACCGTCCCCGAGGTGTCGCGGACGGTGCCGTCGTACTGCGCCTCCAGTTCCGAGAGGGCGTTGATCAGCCGACGCTGCAGGTAGCCGGACTTCGACGTCCGGACCGCGGTGTCGACCAGGCCCTCGCGGCCGCCCATCGCGTGGAAGAAGAACTCCCGCGGGGTGAGGCCGCCCCGGTAGCTGTTCTCGACGAAGCCGTGCGCCTCCGCCGAGAGGTCGTTCGGCTGGTAGTGGCTGAGGGTCCGTCCCTCGTATCCGCGGTTGATCCGCTCGCCGCGAACCGCCTGCTGGCCGACGCAGCCGGCCATCTGGGTGAGGTTCAGCATCGACCCACGCGCGCCCGAGCGGGCCATCACGACCGCCGGGTTGTCGTCGCGGAAGTGGTCCTCCGCGATCTCGCCGGCGGAGTCTCTGGCCTTCCCGAGCTGCTGCATGATCTTCATCTCCAGGGTCTCGTCGACCGTCCGACCCGGCAGCGACTCGAGCTCGCCGGCCTCGTAGATCTCGATGAGCTCTTGGACGCGGTCGTAGGCGTTGCCGATCGCCTCGTCGACCTGCTCGTTGGCCTCGCCGGGGATCGACTCGTCGTCGATCCCGATCGAGAACCCGAAGTGCATGATCGCGCGCATCGCCAGCGACGCGACCTCGTTGACGAACACGCGCGCTCGCGTCTTCGAGTGCACCTTCGCCAGCGTGTCGACGACCTCGCCGCCGAACGCCCCGACGGCGTCCTCGTCGATGGTGCCCGAGATCAGCTGGCCGTCCTCGATGACGACCTCGTCGCCCGCCGACGACGTGAACGAGAGGTTCAGGTCGTCGGGCAGGAGTTCGCTGAAGAGCTGTCGGCCGGTCCAGTACGGCGCGCCGGTGTCGTCCTCGCCGGCGGGCTCGGGCAGGGTGTCGATGCTCGTCGCCCGGAGCAGGTCCAGCGCCTGCGTCTCGGTGAACTCCGGATTGCCGTTGGTGAGGAGGTAGGTCCCGGAGATGTGGTCCTGGATCGCGCCGATGATGTTCTCGCCGAAGCGCGGGCTCAGGAGCTGCTCCTGCACGCGCATCAGGACGCGGGCCTCCGCCCGCGACTCCTCGGTCTGCAGGGCGTGCATGTTCATCTCGTCGCCGTCGAAGTCGGCGTTGTACGGCGGACAGACGACGGTGTTGAGTCGGAAGGTCTTATACGGCATCACGACGACCTCGTGAGCCATAATCGACATCCGGTGCAGCGACGGCTGCCGGTTGAAGATCACGATGTCGCCGTCGATGAGGTGTCGGTTGACCTCCCAGCCGGCGTCGATCTTCTCGGCGAGCTCCTCGCAGTTCTTCTCTGTCACCTTCAGCCGGCGTCCGTCGGGGCGCTTGACGTAGTTCGCGCCGGGGTGACCCTCGGGGCCGTTCCGCACGTACTGCTTGGCCCGGTCGACGTTCCGCTCGGAGACGTTCATCGTCTGGGTCATCTCCCGAGCGACGCGCTCTGGGACGCCGACCTCGTTGAGCGAGAGCGTCGGGTCCGGCGAGATGACGGTCCGCGCGGAGAAGTTCACGCGCTTCCCGGACAGCGAGCCGCGGAAGCGACCCTCCTTGCCCTTCAGGCGCTGGGAGAGCGTCTTCAGCGGGCGGCCGGAGCGGTGTCGCGCCGGCGGCGTGCCCGAGATCTCGTTGTCGACGAACGTGGTGACGTGATACTGCAGCAGCTCCCAGAGGTCCTCGATGATCAGCTGCGGCGCGCCCGCCTCGCGGTTCTCCATAAACCGCTGGTTGATGCGGATGATGTCGACCAGCTTGTGCGTCAGGTCGTCCTCCGATCGCTGGCCGTTGTCCAGCGTGATCGACGGCCGCGCGGTGACCGGCGGGACCGGCAGCACGGTGAGGATCATCCACTCGGGGCGCGACCGCGAGGGGTCGATTCCCAGCGTCTCGATGTCCTCGTCGGGGATGTCCTCGAACCAGTCGCGGATGTCCGAGGGCATGAGCTTGTTCATGTCCTCCTCGGTGAGGTCGACGTCGAGGGCCTTCTCGAGCTTCTTCCGGTCCTCGCCGACGGGTCGGAACTCCCCGGAGAGGATGTCGTTGACGCGACCGAGGTCGAGCCCCGACTCCTCGGCGAGTTCGCTCGGCGACATCCCGCCGTCGTCCTCGTCGGCGTCCGGCTGCATCGCCGAGGCGATGCGCTCGGAGTAATCGCCCGCGAGGACGTCCTGGACCTCGTAGTAGGTGGTCGGCTTCTCGTGTTTGATGTCGTGCTGGGGCGCGCCGCAGTGCGGACAGCGGCTGGCCTTCCGGGCCTGCCGGACCGCGGACTTGAGGACGTCCGTCCAGTCCTCGCCGAGTTCCTCGTTGCGCTGGAGGCCCTCGCGGAACTCGTCTTGCTCCTCGGCCGTAAGGGAAAGGCGACCGCAGTCCCGACAGGTCGAGCGGAGGAGCCGTCGGATGAGTTTCGTGAAGCCGACGTGGATGACGGGCGCGGCCAGTTCGATGTGGCCGAAGTGCCCGTTACACGAGCCCGAGTGCGACCCGCAGGTCCGACACTCGAGGCCGGGGTCGATGACCCCGAGGCGGGGGTCCATCAGCCCCATGTCGATTGGGTAGCCGTCGTCGTCGTACGTGTCCGCGGTGATGATCTTCGTCGCGGACATGTCTCGGTACGTCTCCGGGTCCATCAGCCCGAACTGGATGGCACCGATCTCTTTGGGTGTCTGCATTGACATTGTGTGGGTGAGGTGTGTGGGTGGTCAGACCGCGTCTTCGAGGTCCAGGCGTGGTCGGATGCCGAGCGCGATCATCTCGTCGAGCAGCAGCTTGAACGCGTAGCTGATCTCGATCTCGTGGATGTCGTCCTCGTCGCCGGTGACGGGGTCGTAGATGCGGCGCTGGCCGCGGTCCTCGACCGCGACCATCCCGGTGTCGGCGGAGATGTAGACGGTCTCCTTGTCGGAGGAGTCGAGGAGCCGCTCCTGCAGCACCATCGCGGCCCCGTGGCCGATGACGGTGTCGCGCTCCATCTCGCCCAGTCGGAGGCCGCCCTCGCGGGCGCGACCCTCGGTGGGCTGGCGGGTGAGCACCTGCACCGGCCCGCGCGAGCGGGCGTGCAGCTTGTTGCTCACCATGTGGTAGAGCTTGTGGTAGAAGATCGTCCCCACGAAGATCTCGGCCTCGATCTGCTCGCCGGTGACGCCGGAGTACATGACCTCCTTGCCGGAGGACTTGAAGCCGTGGTCTTCGAGGGCGCCGCGGAGTTCCTCTTCGGACTCGCCCTGGAAGGCGGTCCCGTCGACGCGCCGTCCTTCGAGCGAGCCGACCTTCCCGCCGAGCATCTCCAGCACGTGGCCGACCGTCATCCGCGACGGCAGCGCGTGGGGGTTCAACACGAGGTCGGGCACGACGCCCTGTTCGGTGAAGGGCATGTCCTCCTGGGGAGCCAGGTGGCCGACGACGCCCTTCTGACCGTGCCGGGACGCGAACTTGTCGCCGAGTTCCGGAATTCGCTGGTCGCGGACGGAGACCTTCGCCAGTTTGGAACCGTCCTCGCCCTCCATCAGGGTGACCGTGTCGACGACGCCCGATTCGCCCGAGCGCATCGTGACCGAGGTCTCGCGTCGCTTCTGCGGCGAGAGCCCGCCCATGTCGTCGGGCTCTTCGAGGAACCTGGGCGGCGAGGTCTTCCCGAGGAGCACGGAGTTCTCGTCGACTCGCGTCTCGGGGTTGACGAGGCCGTCCTCGTCTAAGTGCGTGTACGCGTCTTCCCCGCGCGCACCGCGGACGTCCTGGCTCGGGACCTCGAAGCGGTCCTCCTGACCGCCGGGGTAGCGCCGTTCCTCGCCCTCGTAGGTCCGGAAGAAGTGCGAGCGGGCCATCGCCCGGTCGACCGAACCCTGGTTCATCACGAGAGCGTCCTCGATGTTGAAGCCCTCGTACGACATCACGGCGACGACGAAGTTCTGCGCCGCCGGCCGCTCGTCGAACCCGATCTGCTCTGTGGTCTGGGTCTTGACCATCGACAGCTGCGGGTAGTGCAGGAGGTGCTGTCGCGTGTCGGGGCGGATCCGGTAGTTCGCCGCGGGCAGCCCCAGCGACTGCTTCATCATCCCCGCGCCCATCGTAATCCGGGGCGACGCGTTGTGCTCGGGGTAGGGGATCATCCCCGCGCCGATGCCGAAGATGAGCTGCGGGTCGATCTCGAGGTGGGTGTGGTCCTCGCTGACCTCGTCTTCGTCGACGGCGACGTAGATGTCCTCTTCCTCCTCGGCGTCGATGAACTCGACGTAGCCGCGCTCGACGAGGTCCTCGAACTCCAGGGAGCCCTCTTTGACGGCCTCGATCTCGTCGTCGCCGAGGAGCGGTTCGCCGTCCTCGACGACGATGAGCGGCCGGCGTGCGCGGCCGGAGTCCGCGTTGACGATGACCTCGCGGGTGCGCTCCTTCACGGAGACGTTCACCATCTCGCTGACGTCGCCGCGGCGGCGCGCCTCTCGGATCTGTTCTGCGAGCTGTTCGGGGTCGGGGTGCGTGCCGACCAGACTGCCGTTGACGTAGACTTTCGCCTCTCGTTGTGCCTGAGCCATCGTTTAGTCGTCCGCGGGTGTACCGGCTGCCGGTCCCTCGATACCGGGGATTCCTTCCACGCCCATCGACGCCAGTTCGCGCTTGAGCGACTGTTCGTCCTCGACGTTCTGTGAGAGCTCCATCGCCTGCGCGAAGTTCTTCACGAGTCCGCAGTTCGGTCCCTCGGGGGTCTCGGAGGGACAGATGCGACCCCACTGGGTCGCGTGGAGGTCGCGCGCCTCGAAGTGCGGCTGACTCCGCGAGAGCGGGCTGCGCAGCCGACGCAGGTGCGAGAGCACGCCCATGTAGTCCGTCCGGTCGACGAGCTGGGAGACGCCGGAGCGGCCGCCGACCCAGTTGCCCGTCGCGATCGGGTGTTCGAGCCGCTCGGTGAGCACGTCGGAGCGGACCACGGTGCTGACGGTGAGGTCGCGGTTCCGCATGTTCGCCCGTTCGAGCTGGTACTTCACGTCGCGTGCGAGCTTGTTCAGGGCGGTCCGGAACAGGTCCTTCATCAGGTCGCCGGAGACCTTCAGCCGCTTGTTCGCGTAGTGGTCCTTGTCGTCGGATTCGCGGCGGTCGAGCGCGAGCTCGAAGCACGCCTCGGCCATCCGACAGAGGTAGTACGCCTTGTTGATGCGGACGTCCTCGTCGTCGACGCCGTCCTCGTGGAGGTGCGGGAGGAGGTAGCGGTCGATGACGTAGTTCGCCCGCTTCAGCTGGTAGTTCTTGCCCTGGCCGCCGGCGACGCGCTCGCCGAGCGTCTCGATCGCCTCCTGCTCGGTCTGGACGTCGGCCTCCTCCAGATTTTCGAGCATGAACTTCACGATCTCGGGGTCGTCGCTCACGCGGTGGACGATCTCCTCGTCGGATTCGAGCCCGAGCGCGCGGACGAGCGTCACGAAGTTGACGCTGCCGGAGACAGAGGGGAAGGAGACTTCGAGCAGTCCCTCGCGGTTGCGCTCACAGAGGACGAGCGCGCGGTACCCGCGCCGCTGGGAGAAGGTCTTCGCGACCTGGATCTCGTCGCCGTACTTCGAGTCGTACTCCGCGAGGATCTTGTTCGGCGCGAGGTCCTCCGACGTCATCAGCACCCGCTCGGAGCCGTTGACGATGAAGTAGCCGCCGGGGTCGACGGGGTCCTCGCCGATCTCGACGAGGTCCTCCTCGGAGAGGCCGTCGATGTTGCACTTCGAGGAGCCGACCATGATGGGCATCCGTCCCACCTTCGTCTCGGTCGTGTCGACGACCATCTCCTCTTCCTCCTCGCCGCCGCGGACGATGGACATCTCCATGAACACCGGCGCGGCGTAGGTGATGTTCCGGAGGCGGGCCTCCTGGGGGAACAGCAGTTCCTCGGAGCCGTCGGCCTCTCGGACGCGCGGGGTCTCGATGCGGACGTCGCCGAGTTCGACGAAGACGGGCTCTTCGCCCTCCTTGTCGCCGATGTCGGTCTCGATCCGTTCCTTCTCGGTGACGACGTCCTGCATCCCCCGCTCGAGGAAGTTGTTGAACGAGCGGAAGTGGTGTTCTGCGAGCCGTTCCTCAGAGAAGTACTCTCGCGAGACGGCGCGTCGGTCCTGTCGGTTCATTCGATCACCAGTCGGTAGGATACCGCTTTGTCTGTGGTTCGGGAGTCGCGGACGATCTTGACGACGTCGCCGACTTCCGCGTCGTCGGGCAGCGCCGGATCCTTCCGCTTGATCTTCGGAAGCTCCGCGCGTTTGACGTCGTACTCCGTCAGCATCGACTCGACCTCATCCTCCTCGATGAGCGTGTGCTCGGGGACGAGCTCGTGTTGGCTTACGTCTACCATGTCTGGGTGTGCTGGGTGTTGATTGGGGAAGAAGTTGTCACGGGATACTACAGGCCGGTTCGGATGGGAGCCATTTAACCCTTGCCAACTCCGGGTCGGATAAGCGCGGCTCACCATCACGAGTACCCCCAGCACTCGTGTTGCGTTGACACACGCGAGTCCCGGATAAAGGTGTTGCGGCGGTCGGGGGGTGGTCGGGCGCCGACACCGGCGAGAGTTTATAAACCAAGACGGGGCCAGCGACCCCGTGATCTGAGAGCCGTCCCGCGTCGGGCCGCGGTCGTTCGGCACGTCGACGCGGGAGTTGCGGGCGGTCCGGTCGAAACGGACGCGCCCGGTCGTGTGCCGACTGTTCGCCAGACCGAGTCACGGCCCCACGGAGTCACGACCGGATCGGGACCCGACGGCGACGACGCGTCGTCTGCCCGTTCGTTCGTCGCCCAGCCGTCCGTTCGTCGTCGATCCCCCGCTGTCCCCTCGCTATTCGACGACGAGGCTCGTCCGCTGGTCGACGGCCTCGGCCTCCTCGAAGTCGCCGCCGCCCAGCAGGCCGCGCGCGGCGTTCTTCCCCCACTCGACGGCCGGTTGCGTGAACGTCGAGACCGCCGCGAGTTCGCCGTAGAGGACGCACGCCGCCTCCATCTCGTAGAGCAGCGAGCCGAGGCTCCGCTCGTCGACGGCGTCGATCTCGACGCGGATCGCCGGGACGCCCGACTCGACGAGGCTGGCCTCCGTCGCCTCGAACTCGGCGTCGAGCAGGTCGCCGAGGGACGAGCCGCCCAGGTACGACAGCCCGTCGAGGTCGGTCTCGGGGATCGCCCGATCCGAGTAGTCTCGCGGCCGAACGAGCGTCACGAGCTTGTCGCGTGGGCCGGCGCGGTACAGCTGGAGCTGCGAGTGCTGGTCGGTCGCACCGAGCGCCCGCGCCGGCGTCTGTCCGAGGCCGTCCTTCCCGAGGCTCTCGGCCCAGAGCTGTGCGAACCACTCGGCGAACGTCTCCAGGCGTTCGGCGTACGGCATCATCGCGTTCGTGACCGCGCCGCGCCCCGCGAGCGCGTACGTCGTCGCGCCGTAGGCGTAGGCGGGCGTCTCGAACAGCGAACCGGACAGGCCGCCGGCGGCGTCCGCCGAGCCCGCACGGATCGCGTCCAGGTCGTGGCCCTGGATCGCCGCCACGGCGAGCCCGACTGTCGAGAGCGCCGAGAACCGACCGGGGACGCCGTCGGGGACCGAGAGCGACGGGAGGTCGTGTTTCTCCGCGAGCGACCGCAGGTTCCCGGACTCGCCGGTCGTCACGAACGTCCGGTCCGTCCAGTCGACGCCGGCGTCGGCCATCGACTCGCGGACGACGAGGAAGTTCGCGAGCGTCTCCGCCGTCGTCCCCGATCGGGAGACGACGTTGAGGACCGTTCGATCGAGCGGCAGAGAGTCCAGCAGTCGCGAGACGTGCTCGGGATCGACGTTGTCGAGGAAGTACGCGTCGGGGTCGTCCGGGCCAGCGAGGGCGTCGGCGAAGGTCGCCGCTCCGAGGGCGCTCCCGCCGATTCCGACGGTGAGCACCGCCTCCGCGTCGTCGAACGGCGCGACCGCGGTTCGGATCGCGTCCAGATCCACCGTCGAGGGGAGATTCAGCGCCTCGTAGCCGTGTTCGTGAGCGTCGCGACCGGCCGCGATCCGCTCGTGGGCGGCCGCCACCTGTTCGTCCAGCCGCTCCAGCGACGCCCGGGAGACGCCGGGCGTCGCGTCGAGTGAACTGCCGAGATCGACGTGCATACCTCGACGACGACCCCGCGCGACGAAAAAGTGGTCGGTCCCGAGGCCGCCGGGACGGAATCGCCGAGGAGCGGAGCCTAGCGACCGACCGGTTCGTTCAAACCGTCGCGCTCCCAACCCCGAACGATGGCATCCGGCTACGACGGCGTCTTCGGCGCGTTCCCCTACGCGTTCCGCTCCAGCGAGTCGCGGCTGTTCAAACTGTACGTCATCGCGAGCGCGCTCGCCATCGGTCTCATCGCGCTGTTCGTCGGCATCGCGGTCGTCGTGTTGATCGGACAGACCGCCGCGGCGCAGGGGGGGTCGCTCACGCTCTCGCGGTCGTTCTACGTCGTCGTCGGCCTGCTCGTCGTCCTGCCGGCGATCGCGCCGGTCCTGATCGTGGCGCGTCGCCGCCGGAAGGGGGCGACGTCCTCGCCGCGTCACGAGACGGCACTCGCGGCCGCCGGGTTCGTCTTTCTCCTCTCGCTGTATCTCGGCCTCGTCGCCTCGATGCCGGAGACGTTCGTGCTCGACGGCGAGACGGTGACGCGCCCGCAGCCGAGCGGCCTCTTCGCGCCGCTGATCGCGGGACTGTACGCGATTCCACCCGTGCTCTCCTGGGCCGTGCCGCTGGCCGGGGCGCTGCTTGTCGGTCTCGCACACCGCCTCTTCCGGTAGATCGAGGCGTTCCGAATCCGGCGGATCGACGGGTCCGTGAGCGGCGCGTTCGACGACGAAACCCGCAAGTGCGCCGACCGACTACGACGCGCCAATGACTGACGCCGATCACGACATCGACGGACCGGACGAGCCGGACGCTGCGACCGAGGACGGAGAGCGGATCGAGGGGACGTTCCTCGTGACCGCCGCCGAGTCTGATTCGGCGGTGCTCAAAGACGTCGAGAGCGGTCAGGTACACACCCTCTCCTCGAACCCGGGTGTCGAGCGCGACGACGTCGTCGAGGGCGCCGTGGCGCCCGACCCGCCGCTCAACGTCTCCTATCAGCTCGTGAAGACCTCGTCGCGTCGCACGCTGTCAGTCGAGCGGAGCGACGAGCCGCCGACGGCCCACTCGAGAGAGCTCGCAGCGGAACAAGGGGTGGGCGACCTCACCCGCGAGGAACGCGCCGGGACGGGCGAAATCCACGTGATCACGGTCCCCGAAGACGGCACTGAGGCGGCCGTCGACGACGTGCTCGAGGACGAAGAGCAGCTGCGCTCTCGGGCCGCACGGCTCGGCGTCGACCGGGTCGAAATCCGCTCGGCACCGGGTGTGCTCTCGGTTCGCTATATGCCCTGACGGGGATCGGCGGCGAGCAGACGTGCCGGGTCGCCCCGTGGCGCATCACGCGTAGCCGAGCATAAGAAGGCTTATTCGGCGCGGCTCTCGACCGGAGTCTATGGTCGAGTTCACGGTACCGGAGGTCGACTACACCCGGTACACGAACCGCCAGCTCGCGGCGATCCCGCTCGCCGTGCTGGTGGTGGCGCTCCTCATCATCGCGGGCTGGTACGTGATGACCGGTTCACCGGTGAACCAGGGCATCGCGTTCACCGGCGGGACGGAGGTACAGGTCGCTATCGACGGACCGCAGTCGGAAGCCGAACAGCAGATCAGGTCGGCGTTCTCCGCGGAGCCCGAGTCCATCCGATCCGTGCCGGCACAGAGCGTCTACGTCGTGACGTTCCAGTCCGGACCGGGGTCGGAGTCGGTCGGCGCGACCGAGTTGGAGCAACAGGCCGAGGACGCCGGGCTCGACGTCCGGTCGATATCCACCGTCTCGGCGAGCTTCGGCGGCGACACGCAGACCCTCGCGATCGGCGGGCTCGCGGTCGCGTTCCTCGGGATGAGCGTGCTCGTCTTCGCGATGTTCCGCGTGTTCGTCCCCTCGATCGCCGTCGTCATCTCGGCGTTCTCGGACATCATGATCCCGCTGGCGCTGATGAACGTCCTCGGGATCGAACTCTCACTCGGGACCGTCGCGGCGCTCCTGATGCTCATCGGGTACTCCGTCGACTCGGACATCCTCCTGAACAACCACGTCCTCCGGCGCTCGGGTGACTTCTACGAGTCGACGTACCGGGCGATGCGGACCGGCGTGACGATGACGCTGACGTCGATCGTCGCGATGCTCGTGATGACGGTCACGGCGACGCTGTTCGGCATTCAGCTCCTGGCGGCGATCGGGACGGTGCTCGTCTTCGGGCTCGCGACCGACCTGATGAACACGTACATGCTGAATCTGAGTCTGCTTCGCTGGTACAAGTTCGAGGGGGTGAACCGCTGATGATCGACGTTCGCGACAACTGGCGGGTGATCCTGCTCGTGGTCTTCATCCTGATCTCGGCGTTCGCACTCTTCTCGCCGACGCTCGCGGCGGACGACGGCGGCGACGGAGGTAACGTCGCGGGCACGAGCAGCGTGACGAACCTCCAGTACGGACTGGAGCTCTCCGGCGGGACACGCGTCCGCGCGCCGCTCGTCGGCGTCACGGCCGAGGAGGTCGACTTCGGCGGCGACGAGCCGCGCACGGTCGAACAGAACGTCGCCGCGGAGCTCGAAGGGGCCGGGCCGGCGGACGTCATCGCCAGATACGGTGCGCAGTCCGGAGGGCAGTCGACCGCACAACCGCAGTCGGAGTCGGGCAACACCATCGAGGTGACGGCGGAGGGCGTCACCACTGAGCAGCTCGCCGCCGCCCTCGAGGACGCCGGATACGGCTACGAGACGACGCGGGAGGGCGTCACGGAGACGACACGACAGGAGGTCGTGCGGATCCTCCAGAACAAGATCAACGAGGCCGGCCTCTCCGGCGGAACGGTCCAGCAGGTGACGACCGCCCAGGGCGACAACTACGTCCTCGTCGAGGTGCCGAACCAGGACGCCTCGTCGGTCCGCGACCTCGTCGGCGAGCGCGGGACCGTCGTGATCGAGGCGTACTACCCAACCGAGAACGGGAGCGGTTACGCCCGTGACGTCGTCCTCCAGCAGGAGGACTTCCAGAGCATCGGGACCGCACAGGAGGGCGACGCCGGCGGCGCGTACGTCCCCGTGACGGTCTCCGAACCCGTCGCGCCGGAGTTCCAGACGGCGATGCAGGACACGGGACTCGCACAGCCCGGCGGGACGCGATGTACGTACCAGGCCGACACCGAGAGCACCGAGCCGTGTCTCCTCCTCGTCGTCAACGGCGAGGTGACGAACGCCTTCGGGATGAGCCCCGGGCTCGCAGACAGTATGCGGAGCGGCGAGTGGGCGGGCAACCCCGTCTTCCAGCTGCAGACGACGAACGTCTCCGAGGCCCAGGAGGTCTCGATCAACCTCCGCGCCGGTGCGCTCCCGGCACAGTTGGACTTCTCGCAGGACAGCGGCGGGACGACCTCCTACATCTCGCCCTCGCAGGGTGCCGACTTCCGCGTCAACTCGCTCCTGACCGGAATCATCGCCGTGCTCGCGGTCAGCGGGACCGTCTTCGCCCGCTACAAAGACGTCCGCGTCGCCGCGCCGATGATCGTGACCGCGCTCTCGGAGGTCGTCATCCTCCTCGGGTTCGCGGCCGGGATCGGCTACCCGCTGGACCTGTCCGTCATCGCCGGCTTCATCGCCGTCATCGGGACCGGCGTGGACGACCTCATCATCATCGCCGACGAGGTGATGGCCGAGGGGCAGATCGACTCCAGGCGCGTCTTCCAGTCGCGGTTCCGGAAGGCGTTCTGGGTGATCGGCGCGGCGGCCGCGACGACGATCATCGCGATGTCGCCGCTGGCGATCCTCTCGCTCGGGGACCTGCAGGGCTTCGCCATCTTCACCATCCTCGGCGTGCTCGTCGGGGTGCTCATCACCCGCCCGGCGTACGGCGACATCCTGCGCTCGCTGACGACCGTCGACCGCTGACGACTGTCGACGTCTAACGACGGTCGGCTGCCGAAAACTCGGGGACGACGGCCTCCCCGCGGTCGAATCCCAGCCTACAAGAATAGGCGACTGTTTAAATACGAGACCGCGACAACGTCGAGGTGTACCGGGCGACGATCGACGCCGCACCGCCGTCGGGAAAACGGCGGACGACGAGACCCACGATGGCCACTGACACTGATCTCCCCACCGACTCCACGCCCACCGACGCCCCGCACGCCGACGCGCCGCACGTCGGCGACGCAGAGACCACCGACCGCGAGCAGGTCCTCCTCGCCCGCGTCGAGGAGTACGACGACGGGCCCGACGAGTGCACGATCTACCCGGCGAACGCGACGGCGGCGGAACTCCCGACGACGTGGCTCTCCGCCGAGGAGGGAGCGTTCGTCTCGCTGGAGGAGATGCACTGATCGGCGTTCGGTAGCCGCTCTCCGTCCGCCGTCCCGACCCCGCCCACAGGGAGTATCGTAGAAACCCATCGATTCGGTTGCAGCCGAATCGAGCATCGCGGCCAGCCGGGGGTCTATAGATCGCCGGTCGGCTACGGTAATCCCGATCAGAACTCCGAGAGTCCGGACTGCTCGGCGGCCGCGAGCACGTCGGTCGACGTCGACCACGACGCCCGCGCGCAATCGGGGAGTTCGCCGGTCCGCTCGACGTACTCTCGGAGGAAGTCCCGCGTCGTCGGATCGCTCGGATAGCCGCTCCCGATCGGGCCGTACTCGGCGTACTCGTCCGCGATCGCGTCGATCTCGGCGTCGCGTCGGACCTTCGCGACGACCGAGGCCGCGGCGACGAGCGGGTACGATTCGTCGGCGCCGTGCTCGGCACTGACGGCCACATCGGCGTCCGAACCGGCGTCGGCGACCCCCTCGCGAACGCGGCGGGCGAACCGCGACTCGCTGACGTCGCCGGCGTCGGCGACGACCGCGTCGCCGTCGCGAGCGACCGCGGCGACGGCCTCGGCGTGCGCCGCCACGGTGAGCGTGTTCATGTCCGTCTCGGGGTCGTCGATCCGGTCGGTGGAGACGACGGCGACGCCGACGGCGACCGCGTCCCGCTCGCGGAGCGTCTCCGCGATTGACTCCCGTTTGGCGGGGGACAGCCGCTTGGAGTCGTCGACGTCGTCGGGGATCGCGGCCGCCGGTGCACGCACTGCGGCGGCGACCATCGGTCCGAGGACGGGACCCTTGCCGGCCTCGTCGCTGCCGACGACGGGATCCTCGGCGGTCATCACTCGGGGTTCGACGCTCCGCCGTCGTTCGACGGCGATTCGCCCGTCTCGGGCGTCTGGGCCGGACGGTCGTCGCGGAAGAACGACTCGTCCTCGAAGGGTTCGTCTTCGCCGTAAACGCCGACGACGTCGAGCGCGGTCACCTCGGCGTCGACGTCGAGCAGCCCCGCGAGGCTCGGGTTCGTCCGCCCCTCGTCGCCGGAGACGAGTTCCTTGATGTAGAGGCCGCCCGCGCCGTGGATCTCGACGGTCGCGTGGGTGTCGTCGTCGAGTTCGCCCTCGGTCTCGTAGACCTCTCGCTTCCGGGTCAGACTCGCCCGGCGGTGGTCGACCCGGTGGGGGGTGTACTGTTCGATCGTCGCGCCCTCGAGTTCGTCGAGAGCGGCCGCGAGCGCGTCGTCGTCGACGGGGTCGGCGAACTCGACCTCCGCGCGGTAGCGCTTGGAGGCGTCCAGCGCCTTGACCCGCTCGACCATCTCGTAGTCGGCGAGGCGGAGGCCCTCGACCTCGACGCGGCCCCCGGCGAAGGCGTTGATGTCGCCCTCCAGGCGTTCGACGTCGACCCGACGGCGGCGCGGTTCCATCACCTCGATGACGAACGGTCTCCCGGTGCCGAGCATCCGCGCGTCGACGTCCTCTCTCCCCGCGCCGTGGAACTTCGCGTCGGTGCCGTCCATCACGTCGCGGACCACCGGCGCGGTCAGGCCCTCGACGCTGTCCTGATAGAGGTAGCCCGTTCCGTCGCACTTCTCGCAGGGCTGTTTGCCGATATACCCGGAGCCCTGGCAGTCGTTGCAGGGCCACTCCGTCTGCGGGATGTCGCGTTCGAGCTTTCGGTAGCGGCCGTAGACGAACGTCGAGTGGACGTCGACCTCGACGGAGCCGGCCTCCAGATCGAGCGTGAACTGCACGTCCGGCCGCCCGAAGTCGACGGTCGTGTCCGTGAGCCGTCCGACGCGCTTGCCGACCTCGCGGTTGAACTCCGATTTGAAGAGTTCGCCCGCGTCCTCGTCGAGGCCGGCTCCTTCCCGGAACAGGACCTCGTTCTCCTCGATCAGCGGCGGCGTGCGCGTGCCGACCTGATACGTCTCGAACTCGACGTCCTCGACCGCGGCCGCGCAGCGTTCGGCCCACTCGTCGAACTGGTCACAGAGGCCCTCACACACCCAGCAGTCGGCGGTCTCGACCTGCTCGTACGGCTCATCGTCGTCCAGCGCGGCGGCGATACGGAGGCTCCGACCCCGCTCGGCGTTCGTCAGCCCGTGGCTCCGCTCCGCGAAGGCCCGCCCGAGACAGGCGTCACAGACGGGTTCCTGCGCGGCGAGCGCGCGGGCGTCGGCGAGAATGCTCATACGGGTACCAGAGACGGCGCTCGCTTCTGTCTTGTCCTTTCGCGTTGGCGTCGACGCCCGGAGTCCGGTAACGGACCCGAGAGACACGAAGCGACCCGGTACTACGCCACGCCAGCGACGCCGAAGAGCCACCACAGCGTCGCGAACACGGCCGCGCTGACGACGAGGACACCGGCGAACACGGCGATCCCGAGCACAACCACGACGCGTCTGTCCCGGCGTTCGGCTGTCGGGTCCGCCAGTCGGGCTTCGAGCAGGCGGACGTTCCGGTCGTTCGCGCGCCAGACGACGTCGAACGCGTCGCCGACGAGCGGTACCGACCCGAAGAGCGCGTCGACGAG
This sequence comes from Halobellus limi, assembly GCF_004799685.1. NCBI lineage: Archaea > Methanobacteriati > Methanobacteriota > Halobacteria > Halobacteriales > Haloferacaceae > Halobellus > Halobellus limi. The sequence goes on along the minus strand of NZ_CP031311.1, from coordinate 430,393 downwards.
GAGGTTCAGACACATCCGGGCGATCGTCGCTCGCGGCGCGCCGAGCGCCGCGGCTTCCGCGACGACGTACGCCGACGCCGCCGTCGCGGTCGCGTCGCCGACGCCCGGGAGTAGCCCCAGAAGGGGATCGAGCCCGATCCTGACGTTCGTTCCGGGGATCTCGACGGCGCTGTCGAGCAGGCGGCTCACCCGACGGAGGCGAGCCAGTCGCTCCGAGTCCGTCGCGTCGGAACGGTTCTCCGGGTCCACGACATCGGGGCGATGCGACGGGTCAACGGTGACCCGTCGCGGCCGGCGGGTATCGGTGTTTCGCCGTCGCGGGCGATTTTCGACTGCTGAGGGCGATTTTCGACTGCCAAGAGCGCGACGGACCCGAGGACGAGCGGCCTGTCGATCAAAAGGGGAGAGCGAATCCGACTTCGTGGTCCTTAGGTCCGCGCGGAACCGACGGAGAGTGAATGGAGTCTGCGATCGAGATACGGGATCTACGGAAGTCCTACGGCGACGTACAGGCGCTCGACGGCGTCGATCTCACGGTTCCGGAGGGATCGTTCTTCGGCCTCCTGGGGCCGAACGGCGCGGGCAAGACCACTTTCATCAACGTCCTCGTCGGCCTCGTCCGCAAGAGCGGCGGCGACGCCCGGGTGTTCGGCTACGACGTCGAGGACGACTACCGCGAGGTCCGCGACCGGATCGGCCTCGCGCCCCAGGAGTTCAACGTCGACCGCTTCTTCCCGATCCGCGAGGTGCTCGAACACAAGGCCGGTTACCACGGAATCTCCCGGGAGCACGCCCGCGAGCGGACCGAGGAGGTCCTGAAACGCGTCGGCATCTACGAGAAGCGCGACACGCGGTTCGACTGGCTCTCCGGCGGGATGAAGCGACGGTTCATGCTCGCCCGAGCGCTCATCACGGAGCCGGATCTCCTGATCCTCGACGAACCGACCGCCGGCGTCGACGTCCAGCTCCGTCACGAGCTCTGGGAGACCATCGTCGACCTGAACCAGCGGGGGACGACCATCCTGCTCACGACCCACTACATCGAGGAGGCCGAACGGCTCTGCGACGAGGTCGCGATCCTCGACTCGGGCCGCGTCCTCGACGTCGCGAGCCCCGAGGAACTGATGGACCGCGGCACCGACGACGTCGTCGTCAAACTGCGCGACGAACCGACTGCCGTTCCGGACTTCGCAGCGCTTGACGACCGGGTCGAGTCGGTCGAACTGGACGGGACGCGCCTCGTCGTCACCGCGCGCCAGGGCGGACTCGTCACGCCGGACATCGTGAGTCGACTCGACGAGGCCGGCCACGAGATCGTCGACCTGGAGATCCAGCGCACCTCCTTAGAGGAGGTCTTCGTCGAGATGACGAGAGCCGGCGAGGGGCGGGCGACGCCGGAGGTGTCCTCGCAGTGAGCTTCGACACCACGGGGTTTCTCGCGCTGCTGCGACGGGAGATCCTCCGCTTCCTCCGTCGGCCCCGGAACACCTTCCTGCCGCCCTTCATCACCAACGTCCTGTACTTCTCGGTCTTCGGCGTGATCCTCGGCGAGCGCATCGACCAGATCGCCGGCGTGCCGTACATCCTCTTCATCCTCCCCGGGCTCGTCGTGCTCGGGGCCATCTCCAACGCCTTCGAGAACACCTCGTTCAACATCTTCCACGGCCGGTGGAACCGCTACATCGAGGAGGTGCTCACCTCGCCGCTGTCCTACCGGACGATGGTCGGCGCGTACGTGCTCGCGGCGGCGGTCCGAGGCGCGGTCGTCGGGATCCTCATCGCCCTCATCGGGGCGTTCTTCACCTCCGTCGGCGTCGTCCGACCGCTGTATCTCGTCGCCTTCGGCGTCGTCATCACGGTCCTGTTCGCGGGGCTCGGGGTCGTCGCCGGGCTGTGGGCCGACGACTTCGACGACCTGACGATGCTGAACCAGTTCATCCTCCGACCGCTGGTCTTCTTCGGCGGCGTCTTCTACTCGCTGAACGAGCTGCCGGGGACGGTCCAGCAGGTGTCGCTGCTGAATCCCATGATCTACATGGTCAACGGCGTCCGGTACGGCTTCCTCGGCGTCAGCGAGGTCGATCCGAACGCGTCGCTGGCGGTGCTCTCGGGACTCGCCGTCGTCGTCGTCGGCCTCGATATCGTTCTCTTCCGACGGGGATACGGGCTGTCGGAGTGATGGCCCCGGCCGGATCCGAGGGAGCTACGCCCACCCGGCGTCGGTGATCGGCCGACTATCGGCCGTGGGTGAAATCCCGATTTTCGTCACACGAACGTCTTTAGGAATCGATCGACACCGCCGTGATGCAGTATGAAACGCAAACCATCCGCGGCGTCGGCGAAGGAGACGTTCGTCGTCGCCATCGCCGCGGCCGTCCTGGTGAGTGCGGTGCTCGCCCCCGTTGCCTACGATTACGGATCCTCCACGCAGTCCGACGGGACGGTGTCGGTCATCACGGTCTCCGGCACCATCTCCGCGACGACGGTGGACGGTATCTCCGAGGACCTCCGAAACGCGCGGACCAACGAGTCCGTGAAGGCGGTCGTCCTCAAGGTCGACAGCGGTGGCGGCGCCGTCGCTCCCAGCGAGCGGTTGTACCTCGAAGTGTTGCGAACGGCAGAACAGATGCCCGTGGTCGCTTCGGTGCAGGGCACCGGGGCCTCGGGCGCGTACTACGGAATGCTCCCGGCCGACGAGATATTCGTCCTCTCCTCGACGCAGATCGGCAGCGTCGGCGTGATCGGCTCCGGCGGCAGCGTGCCCTACCCGGACTCGGTGATCCGAACCGGGCCGGACAAGGCACAGCCGACGACGGACCAGCGGGAACGGACCGTCGAGTCGCTGAAGCGGCAGTTCGTCGGCCGCGTGATGGAGCACCGCGGCGAGAACATCTCCCTCTCGCGCGAGGAGGTCGCCTACGCGCGGACCTACCTCGGACCGGAGGCCGTCCAGAACGGCTACGCCGACCGGATCGGCGCGCTCCCGACGGCGATCGATCACGCCGCGGAGCTGGCCGGGATGGAGGACTACGACGTCGCCAGACAGGAGCCGCCGAGTTCGCTCGGCCTGATCCTCCTGGCCAGTCAGACCGACAATGGAACCGAGATCTACAAGCGGAGCGATCGGACGAACGGCCTCGTCCCCGTCACGGGACCGCTGATGGTGGACGAAGTACCCTACCACGACCCGGAGGTGACCGGCAATGCAAGCGCGTGAGCTGACCGGTCCCGCGGTCGCGTTCGTCGTGATCGTCGCCGTCGTCGTCGGCGGTGCCGCGGTCGTCCCGCTGGTCACCGGCGGCGACACCCCCGAGGTGACGAACCTCGCCGAACGGCAGACCGACCTCGACGCGGTCCGCGTCGATCCCGCCGAGGAGAGCGGCGAGATCACGATGGACGCCGACGCAGAGAGCAAGACGATCCTCGTCGACCGAGCGCACGGAAACGAACTCTCCGACGAGAAGCTCTCGACGCTCACGGCCGCGCTGGTCGAGAACGGTCACGAGGTCCGGTTCGTGACCCAGGAGCAGGCCCGCGGCCAGGCCTGGAACCAGTCGCTCCGAACCGCCGACGCGCTCCTCGTCGCGAACCCGGGACGGCCGTACACGTCCGAGCAACTCGCCGGCGTCCGCGCGTTCAACGAGGCGGGCGGCCGCGTCGTGCTGCTCTCGGACCCGGCCTCGGGGTCGGGCGCGAGCGCGGTGACGAGCCTGCTGGGACTGAGCGTCCAGCAGCCCGCGAGCGGCGGTCCCGGGCTGAGTTCCTCGCTCGGCGTCGCGGCACGCTCGGGCTACCTGTTCAACATGCACGAGTACCAGCACAACTTCGAGAGCGTCTACGCGACGGGCGGTAGCGGCTCCCTCTCCCAGGGCGTCGACCGCGTCGTCTTCCACGACGCGCGCGCCGTCACGACGGCGGACGGGCAGGTCGCGCTCTCGGCGATCGAACGGACTCGCCTGTCGACGACGCGCCGCGCCGACACCTACGCCGTCGCGGCGCAGTCCGGCGACGTCGCCATCGTCGGCGACACCGACTTCCTCGCGCCGACGAACGCGTACGTCGCGGACAACGAGGCCTTCGTCGGCAACCTCGCGGACTTCCTCGTGAGCGGCCAGAAGACGTCGAACGCGCCGTCGCCGCCGTCGCCCGAACGGGGCGAAAGCGCACCGACGCGGCCGGCACCGACCGCCTAACCCGACTCCGACCGGCTCGAGACCGCTTTTTTGACGTGGTTCTCGCTGACTCGAACGGCCGGCGTATAGTGACTGCGACTGCGAACGGTCGACGTATAGTGACCGCGACGGCGAACGGTCGACTCATAGTGTTCGAGCGGCGAGCACCGCTATGCGACAGTTCCTGATCGTCGGTCACGACGCGCCGACGACGCCCGAGTTCTCGCTCGACGACCTCGCCGGCGGCGCGGGACGGCTCGACGTCCTCTGCCGGTGCGTCAACAGCGCGTTCTTCCTCTCGCACTCGATCCGCGAGGACGTGCGGGTGCACCTCGTGCTCGGCGACGAGTTCACCGTCCGGTTCGAGGGTTCCGAACTCCGGCGACTCAATCCCGACGAGCGGAGCACCGCGGCGCTCGTCCGGCAGGCCCTCGAACACCGCGATGACGCGATCGGACACATGCCCGCCGAGAGCACGCCCGGCGTCTCGATCCGCCGGATGGGCTTCGAGGCGACGCTCGACGACGTCGCCGAGGGGGCGACCGTCGTCGAACTCCACGAGGACGGCGATCCGATCGCGGACGTCGAGCCACCCGCCGACCCCCTGTTCGTGCTGTCGGACCACCACGAGTTCGCCGAGAGCGAGCGCTCCCTGCTCGAAGCGGAGGCCGACGAGCGCGTCAGAGTCGGGCCGGAGGTCCTCCACGCGGACCACACGGTCACCGTCGCCCACAACTACCTCGACACGGACGGCTACACCACGTACTGAGACGATGACTGGCGATCGCACCCGCGATCGGCGGAACCCGGGCGACTCCCCACCGACGGGCGACGGCGAGAGTCGGGAGCGGCGGACGACGTACGCGCCCGCTCTCGACGACCGGTTCTCGGTTCCGCTCCGCGGCGTCGCCGTCGACACCGAGACCCGGTGTGCCCACTGGGACGACGAGGTCGACGTCGTCGCGCTTCGATTCGGCTGCTGTGGGGAGTTCTCGCCGTGTCACGCCTGCCACGTCGAGACGGCCGATCACGAGCCCGAACCGTGGCCCCGCGAGCGGTTCGACGAGCCCACGGTCCTGTGCGGCGTCTGTGGAACGACGCTGTCGGCGCGGACGTACCTCGACGGCGAGGACGCGTGTCCGAACTGCGGCGCGGCATTCAATCCGGGGTGTCGACGTCACCGCGACCGGTACTTCGAGGAGTAGGGACCCCCGGCGGGTCGTCGGGGCGCCGGCAGCCAAATCCGGTTCGGAAGCGTTAAAAGAACGAACGGCGACTGTTGGGATGCGGGCCGGTGGGGTAGCTTGGTATCCTTCGGCCTTCGGGTGGCCGTAACCGCAGTTCGAATCTGCGCCGGCCCATTTCTGCCCGCGTTTCACACTGCTGCGAGCGCAGCGAGTCGTCCAAAGTGGGTGTATTTCACGACGACGAGCGGCGCGAACCGGCCCGGAATCCGAGGGCGATCACCACGGCGTGGCGAGGTACACCACGAGGTACACTACAGCAGCGACGGTGAGTGCCGTGAGGGCGCTGAGGCCCCCGACAGCGACGCCGGTACGGTGGCCGCCGGAGGGGTCGTCCGACGTGCCGCGTCGGGCGTTCGAGTAGCCGGTCCAGAGGCCGACGACGACCGCCAGCGGGACGATAGTGAATCCCAGGACGTGGGCGTCGACGACCGTCGGTCTCGGGAGGACGAAGACGGCCGCACCGTAGGCGACGCCGGTCATAGACCGGACGTCGATCGCGCCCCGGAGGCCGCTCAGATTTCCGTCGGTGCGGGCGAAGTCACCCGCGGTCAGGCGGAACGCGACGACGACGCCGAGCCACACGGCCGCCAGTTCGAAGAACAGCACCGCGAGGATCTCGACCGTCGGATCGGCCGCGAGACTGACTCGTTCGGTGAGCACCGGCGGGCCGAACGGCGAGAGCAGCGGCGGCGGTACGGCCAGGAAGACGTCGCCGAACGGGTGGGAGAGAAAGCCGACACCGGCCGCCGCGGCCAGCGATGCCGTCGAAGCGTCCGCTCGCCGGCCGACCAGCGCGCCGGCGACGGCGACAGCGAGCAAGAACGCGGCGGCCACGAGCGCGGGAGTACGGCCGACGACCCTCGAGAAGGTCGAGAGCAGCGCGGCGACCCCGGCGGTCGCGAACAGGGTGGCGAGCACCGCGGCGAGGGCGTCGCGGCCGCTTTCCGAGGGAAAGTCGGAACCGGCGGTCCGGGGAGTCGGTTCCAGCCACGCTGTGGCGACCGCCGCGGCGGCGGTGAAGGCGAGCGCGGCGACGACACCGACCGGGAGCGGATGTGTGACCACGCGGTGGACGCCGTTGGCGACGCCCCAGAACGCCTCCCATCCGAGAGGCGCCCCACCGGCGACGGCGGTCGCGTACGTCGCCGCGGCGTAGGCGACATCGAGGTCCGGAAGCAAGGCGGCGATCGCGGCGATCCCCCCGAGGTGCAACGCGGTACGCCGGTCGGCACCGGTCGACCGAGCCCCCCACCCGGCGAGGGCGAACGCGAGGAACTCGTGGCCGACGAACATCGATCACGTCGGATCTGCCCGTCGAAAAGAATAGGTCTTCGGGTGTGACGTCGTCGGCTCGACGTGCGTCCGGCGGATCCCGGGTATGGGTCCCGTACGCCTCAGCGAAAGGACGGGAAAGGACGCCTCCAACGGGGGAGGACTCTCGCCGCGCCGTTTTTGCCCTCTCGGTGCGAACACCCGCCGTGAACGGAACCGCGATCGACCACGTCAAGCTCCTGATACCCGAAGGCGACGTCGAGACCGCAATCGCGTTCTACCGCGACGCGCTCGGCTTCGGCATCGAGGGGATGGATCTGTACGAGGCGGACGAGAAGCCGTTCTTCTCGGTGCGGCTCGCCCCCGGTGCCGTGATCCATCTCCAGCCGACGGAAACGGGTGAGCGACCGGGCGCGGACCGCTCCGGCTACGATCACGTCGCCGTCCGTGTCGACGACACCATCGAGGGGATCGAATCGGCGCTGGACGACGCCGGCGTCGAGATCGATCGGCGGCTGGATCCGCTGGGAGCGACCGGCGTCGCTCCGGCGGTGTACGTCACCGACCCGTTCGGCTACCGACTCGAACTGAAAGCCGAGCGGGAGTGACCCGGCCGATTCGACGGCGACCCGTCTCCCCAACCCCGACATCGAACCGTTTTTCTCGTCGGTCGTGCTTGACCCATCCAATCGATGCGTGCCCTGATTTCCTCGGGTGACGGCTCCCGCTCCGGACGGCGAGCGGGCGCCGCGCTCGTCGCGTTCGGCGTCCTCCTCCTCGTCACTTCGCTCGTCCTCGGCGCCGCGCTCGCGCCGGAAGTCGGATCCGCCGAAGACGGCGAGACCCGGCAGACGCTCGTCGGGTCACAGGGCGGTGGACCGGGGCTCCACGATCACGGCTCCGTCTACCTGCTCGACGGCCGCGAGACGGCGTGGCGAACGGGTGACACTGACAGCTACTTCGACGTCACGATGCTCGAGAACGGCAGCGTGATGGCCGGCTTTATGGACGACGGATACGAGGACTGCGGCCCCTACGAGTCGCCGTGTACTCACACCGGGTTCCGGATCATCGATCCGAACGCCGACAGCGCGGCCGCTCCCGAGGTCGAACACGAGTACTCCTTCCCGGTTCGGACCCGCGCCAACAGCGAGGTGCACGACGTCGAACTGCTCGACTCCGGGGAGTTCCTCGTGAGCGACATGGAGCACGAACGGATCTTCACGGTGAAAGACGGCGAGATCACCTGGCAGTGGAACGCCAGCTCGCGCTACGAGGCGCCCGACGATCCCACGCGGACCGACTGGCTCCACATCAACGACGTCGACGTCATCGGCGAGGACCGATACCTCGTCTCCGTCCGCAACGCCCACCAGTTGGTGATCGTCGAGCGCGGCGAGGGCGTCGTCGAGGTGATCAACGGCGACGAGGAGGTCACCGAGGGCGACCCGACGCTGCTCCGCCAGCAGCACAACCCGCAGTGGCTCGGCGACGGCAACGTCCTCGTCGCCGACAGCCACAACGACCGGATCGTCGAACTCGAACGGGCCGAGGACGGCGACTGGGAGGTCGCCTGGGAGATCTACGCGGCCGAGGGCGTCAACTTCAACTGGCCGCGCGACGCCGATCGGCTCCCCAACGGCAACACGCTGATCACCGACTCGCTGAACCAGCGGGTCGTCGAGGTGACGCAGAACGGCTCGACCGTCTGGAGCTACGGGACGCCGCAGGTCCCCTACGAGGCCGAGCGACTGCCCGCGGGCGAGACCGTCGGCGGCGTCTCCTACGCTGACGGCGGCGACGAACCGACGTCGATCGGCGACGGGTACAACGTCCCCGTGCTGTCGTTCCTCCTCGTGATCTTCCAGACCGGGTTGCAGACGCCCTTCTGGTTCACCGAGGTGCACGTCGCCGTGACGATCGTCTCTCTCCTCTCTGTCCTCGCCGGCGTCGGACTCGTCGTCCGCGATCGGCTTCGCCGGAGGTAGCCGGGTCCCGGACGTCGGTCGGCGTCGTTGCCGCGGCCGTTCGTCGACGTCGCTTCCCGTCCGGCGGCGTCGCTGCTCGGCCGCCGGTCGGCCCCTATCGGGACTGGGGTCCGTTGTGGCGAACAGTCGGCACCCGCGTCGACGGCACTCCCCTCGCGGTGCCGTCTCTGTCGATCCCGCGCCGACGTGCCGAACACCCGCTGCCCGACGCGAGACTGCTCTTACGTCACGGGGGTGCTGGCCGCCCGATGGGATATAAAACTCCGCGACCGCGACACCCTCGATTTCTTGCCGGTCCGGACGGATGACCCGGTATGACCGACGACGCGTCAGAAGACGAGTTGCGGTGGCGAACGACCGACAGCGAGATCGACTACGCCTGCCCCGGATTCGACGTCCGCCGCGACGACGTGGTCCTCCCGGACGGAACCGAGACGGACTTCCACTACGTCGACGAACCGGCGGCGGTCGTCGTCCTCCCGTTCACGTCCGACGGCGACGTCGTCGTGATCGAGGAGTGGCGACAGGCCGTCGGGCGCGTCAACCGCGGACTGCCGGCGGGGAGCGCCGAACCCGACGACGACGACCTCGCCGCGGTCGCCCGCCGGGAACTGGGAGAGGAAACGGGATACGAGGCGGCGACGGTCGAACACCTGTTCGCCGCCGAACCCGCAAACGGGCTGTTGAACAGCGTCCATCACTACTTCGTCGCACGCGACTGCGAGCCCTCCGGCGAACAGAACCTCGACTTCAACGAGAGCATCGTCGTCGACGTCGTCGACTACGACGATCTGCTCGACGCCGTCCTCGACGGCGACGTCCGCGACGGTCGGACCGTCACGGGCATCACCCGGTACGAACTCGCCGACCGGTGGCGCTGACGCCGCGGGTTCGGGCGCGACAGGAAACAGTTCGTGCGCGACGGGAGCGACGGGAGGTTCGGACCGCGTGAGGAGGACCGGTCCGAGAGACGAAGGACTTTGACTCCCCAGCACGTACGTGCTGTGTGTCCTCCGAATCAGAACTGACCGACGGGACCGACGATCCGATCTCCTCGTCGGACCCCCTCGTCGACGTCCTCCGTGCGCTCGTCGTCGCGGTCCTCCTCGCCGTCGTCGGCATCGGCGTCGGCGGGATCCTCGTCGGCGCGGTCGTCCTCACGCTGCTCTTCGCCGGCGTGGGAGTCACGCCGCTTTTGAGCATCGTCATCTCGCTCGCGCTCGCGACCGGTGTCGGGTTCGGCGGCGTCGCGCTGGGGTACCTCCGCTATCGCGGTCTCGGGATCGACTACGTCGGCATCGCCGTGCCGTCGCTGCGCGATGTCGCGTTCGTCGTCGGTGGCTACGTCGCGTCACTCGCGCTGCTCGTGCTCGCGTCGGTCGTCATTTCGACGGTCGGCGCCGAACCGGCCCCGAACACCACCGCCGAGATGGGGATGGAGAACCCCGAGATCCTGCTCCTGTTGATCCCGGCGTCGTTCCTCCTGATCGGCCCGGGCGAGGAACTGCTGTACCGCGGCGTGGTTCAGAACCGCCTGGGCGAGGCGTTGCCCGCGGCCGCGGCCATCTTCCTCGCGAGCCTCATCTTCGCGTCGATCCACTTCTTCTCGCTGTCGGGCGCGCCCCGGGCGCGACTCGTCAGCATCTCGGTGCTCGTCCTGCCGACGCTCGTGTTCGGGACGATGTACGAACTCACCGACAACATCGTCGTGCCGGCTTTGATCCACGGCGCGTACAACGCGACCCTGTTCTCGCTCCTGTACCTCACGATCCGGTTCGCGGGGATGGAGGAGTTACCGCAGTTCGTCGCGGCCGCGTCGCTGCCGCTCTGAACCACGGAACGCGTTCCGCGTCGAACCTCAAAAGAACGTCCACGCGAAGTACAGGCCGCCGAGGACCAACGCGACGCCGACGGCCTGAACGAGTCGCCGCCACCGCGCGGGAACCGCGGGGTCTCTCTCCCCGTTTCCGGTGTCGGAGTTACCGCCGGAGACGCCGTCCTCGCCGTACCGACCCTGCCGGTCCTGCGGGAGGCGGCCGGCCGTCTGCACCTGGAGGATCGTCTCGGGCGCGGCGACGAACAGGAGGCCGAGCGCGACGCCGAGGACGGCGGCCGCGAGCGTTCGAGCGTCGGTCATCGGGGGTGGCGTGGGTCGATCATCGATCGGGGTACAGCGCCTCAGTTCCGGAGCCGCTCGATCCGCTTCTCCATCGGCGGGTGCGTCGCGAACAGCCGGGCGAGGCCGCGTTCCTCACCGAAGATGCAGAGCGCGTTCACCTGGGGGTCGACCGCCGAATCCTGGCTGCGCTCGTTCCCGCGGCTGATCTTCTCTAAGGCTCGCGCCAGCGGTTCGCCGCCGCCGATGGCCTCGGCGGCGTCGCCGTCGGCGACGTACTCCCGATACCTGGAGATGGCGAAGACGAAGAGCATCACCAGCATCTGGGTGATCTGACCGACGACGATCGCCAGGAAGAAATCGGCGATGTCGTTGTCGCCGGTCAGGAGCACGGCCCACTGGGCGACGATGGCGACGATGGAGGCGACGCCCTGCCCGAGGACCATCATCACCACGTCGCGGTTGCGGATGTGCGCGAGTTCGTGCGCGAGCACGCCCTCGACCTCGTCGGGATCCAGCCGTCCGAGCAGTTCCTCGCTCACCACGACCGTCCCCGCGCCCTTCCGCCCGACGGCGAAGGCGTTGGGGACGCCCATCCGAGCGATCATCAGCCGCGGTTTGTCGATGCCCATCGACTCCGAGAGCGACTCGACGCGGCGGTGAATGTCGGCGTAGCGGTCCTCGGGGAGGTCCTCGGCACCGACGCTCCGCAGCGCCATCCACTTGCCGACCTTGTACTGAACGCCGACGAAGGCGACGCTCCCGACGAGGATGAGCGGCAGCAGTCCCTCGCCGAACATCGCCATCAGCACCACGGCCGCGACGGCGTAGAATGCGAACAGGATCGATCCGACGATCGCCATCCGCGCTTTCAGTCCGAGGTGTCGCATACGGCGATTTTGTTGTCCGTCCGGACACAAATACTCGGTGGTTCGATCACGGTGATCGTTTATATACCAGTACGCGGCCAGGATCGCCGTGATCTGAGAGCGAACCCGCGTCGTGCAGCGCTCGTTCGGCACAGCGACGCGGGAAACGGGCGACGACGGCGGTGCTGTGGCGGCCGCCGCCGCGCGTCGAGCGGGTGCCGACTGTTCGCCACACCGATCAGCTGTCGGTCAGAGCGGCCCAAGAGACCGTGGTGAGCCCGTCCGGTCAACCGGGATGATCTCGTTCGGCCAACCGGGGAGATCCCGTTCGGTCAACCGGATGAGACGACCGACTCGTCGGTCGGCCAGCGACGGCCACGGGATCGCGTCGGGTGGGAACGGAGAGAGCGTCGGAGGTCGTCACTCTGAGACGAGAGCCGATCAGATCCGCCGCCGAACGGAAAGCGACGGTACTTACCGAGTCGCCGCCGACACCCGTGTATGCGCGATCACTTCGAACTCCGCGACGGGGACGCCGCCGGCCGCATCGGCGAGCTCTCGGTTCCCCGAGCGGGGGTAACGGTCGAGACGCCGGCGCTGATGCCGGTCATCAACCCGAACATCCGTACGGTCGCCCCCGCTCGTCTCGAATCGGAGTTCGGCGCGGAGATCCTGATCACGAACGCCTACATCATCCACACGAACGAGGAGCTTCGCGAGGCGGCCCTCGACGACGGCCTCCACGAGATGCTCGACTTCGACGGGGCGATCGTCACCGACTCGGGGTCGTTTCAGCTCGCCGAGTACGGCGACATCGAGGTGACGACCCGCGAGATCCTCGGATTCCAGCGCGATATCGGCTCCGACGTCGGCACGCCGGTCGACATCCCGACGCCGCCGGACGTCTCCCGAGCGCAAGCCGAGGAAGACCTCTCGACCACCGAGGAGGCGCTCGCCGACGCCGGGGCCGTCGAGACCGGCGAGATGCTCGTGAACGCGCCCGTCCAGGGATCGACGTATCCGGACCTCCGCGAGGCGGCCGGGCGGCACGCCTACGCCACCGACCTCGACGTCTTCCCCGTCGGCGCGGTCGTCCCGCTGATGAACAGCTACCGCTACGCGGAGATGATCGACGTCGTCGCGGGCGCGAAGCGCGGCCTCGGCCGCGACGCCCCCGTCCACCTGTTCGGCGCGGGCCACCCGATGATGTTCGCGCTGGCGGTCGCCGCCGGCTGCGACCTCTTCGACTCGGCGGCGTACGCCATCTACGCGCGCGACGACCGCTACCTGACGGTCCGCGGCACCGAACATCTCGAAGACGTCGAGTACTTCCCCTGCTCGTGTGCGGTCTGCTCGGAACACGACCCGGCAGACCTCCGCGCGCTGGAGGACGCCGAACGCGAGCGACTGCTCGCCGAGCACAACCTCCACGTCTCCTTCGCGGAGATCCGGCGGATCAAGCAGGCGATCCGCTCGGGGAACCTCCTCGAACTGGTCGAGGCGCGGGCGCGCTCGCACCCGGCGATGCTCGACGGCTACCGCGCGCTCTTGGACCACGCCGACCAGCTCGAACGCGAGGATCCCGTCTCGAAGGGGTCGTTCTTCTATCTCTCCGAGGACGCCCCGCGTCGTCCGGAAGTGCGCCGACACCACGAGCGCATCGGGCGGGTCGACGCCGGCGAGCGAGTCCTGCTCACGGAGGGCGGCAAACCCTCCGGCGACGCCTACGACGCCGCCTGGCGCGTGGTGCCGCCGTTCGGGCCGTTCCCGCGGGCGCTCTCGGAGACGTACCCCCTCACGGCCGAGGTGCCGGAGCGGCTCGACCGCGCGGCCTACGAGGTGGCCGCCGACGGGATCGCCCGGGTGGTCGACGCGAATCCCGACACCTCGTTCGTGCTCGCCCATTCCGACTGGCCGGCGTCGGCGCTGGAGCGGCTACCGGAGGGCGTCGGACTGGAGAACCTCCGAAGCGACGAGCAGTTCGAGTGACGCGTCGGGGCGCGCTCGGACGCTCCCGTCGGGGCCACTGCCGGCGTCGTTCCGCGAACGTCGCCAGCGACGTCACTCGTCGGCGTCGACGGCCGAAACGTCCGCCATCCGCTCGGTGAAGTCCCAGGAGTGCAGTCGCTCCGGCCGGATGCGGATCCGGACCTCCTCGCGGTCGGGGTCGAGGAGGAAGTCGCCGAGGTCGTTGTCGGTGCCGCCGAGGTAGCGCTCGAAGAGCGAGCGCAGGAGCCGCTTGTCGGTGTCGGGTTCGATCGATGCGGTCCCGCGTCCGCGGACGCCCTTGTACGGCGGCTCGTTCGTCGACACCTCGAACGCGACTTCGGGGTCGTTGCGGAGGTACTCGACGACGGCCGCGTCGGCACCCGTCGCACAGCGGAGTTCGGGGGTCGCGGCGTCGCTTGCGCTCGTTCCTCGCTCGACCTCGGCCGAGGCGGTCCCCGCGTCCGTCGGGGCCGCTCCCGCGTTCGCTTCGTCGCCCTCGACCCACTCGAACCACAGCGAGAGCATCCAGAGGTGGTCGCTGGGCGTGTGACACCCGAGCCGGACGGGAACGCGGGTCGCGTCGAGGAACGCCCCAGCTTCCTCGGCGGACCACGGACCGGTGACGTGCATACCTCTCGCTGCGGGTGCCGGGGGCAAAAGCGCGCGGGCCGAATCAGCCTGGATGGAGGCGGGACGCTAACGGGCTCGCGAACAGACAGATAATTCACGCTCGACGGCACATACGGGAGTATGACCGACTACTTCGAGGTCCACGGGCGCGACGGGGCCGCCCGGCTCGGGGAACTCCGGCTCTCGGATCCGCTGACGACGCCCGCGCTCGTCGACGACAGCATCGACGACGGGGGGAGCCTCTGGACGAGAGAGCGGGAGATCCCCAAGGGGTATCGGGAGATCCTGACGGTGCTGCCCCACCGATCGTTCCCCGCCGGGACCGACGAGCGCGTTCAGGAGACGTTCGCGGTCGACTACCCCGACGTCGACTACCCGAGCGCGGCGGTCGTGACGGCCGAAACCGCCGCCGATTACGGCGCGGACGCCTACATCCTCTCGGACGCGCAGGGCTTCGTCGGCCACGCCTCGGCGTTCCGCGAGGAGATCATCGCCGCGCGGGAGTCGCTCCCGGCCGACACCGCGCTGTATCTCTCCGGCGTCGCGACGCCGCGGAACGCCGCGGTCCTCGTCTATGCGGGCGTCGACCTCCTCGACGCGAAACGGGCGCGGGTCCGCGGCCTCCAGGGGTTCTACCTCACCTCGGAGGGGGAGTACTTCCTCGAGGACTTAGACGAACTGCCGTGTTCGTGCCCGGCGTGTCAGGGCAAGCGCCTCGACATCGACCCCGAGGCGGCAGAGACGAACGCCGCGCGCGCCGCCGCGTTCGACCGCGAGGACTGCGCCGATCACAACGAGCACGCGCTCAAGTCCGAACTGGCGACGGTCCGCCGTCGGATCCGCGACGGCCGCCTGCGCGACTACGTCGAGGGGCAGGCGCGCCACGACCAGTGGCTCACCGCGGCGTTCCGCGAGTTCGACCAGCAGTACGGCTACGTCGAGGAGCGGACGCCCGTCGTCCGCGACACCGAACTCGCCGCGGCGACCGAAGACACCCTGCGGCGCGTCGAGATCCAGCGCTTCGCCGAGCGGGTGACCGAGCGGTACCGCAACCGCTTCGAGAACCCGCTCGTGCTCGTCCCGTGCTCGGCGACGAAGCCCTACAGCGAATCGCAGAGCCACGCGCAGTTCCACGACGCGATCCAGTACCGCGGCCACCAGGTCTCGATGACCTCGCCCATCGGCGTCGTCCCGATGGAACTGGAACTCACCTACCCCGCCCAGCACTACGACTCCGTCGTGACGGGTCGGTGGTCCGAGGACGAGAAGTCATTCGTCGCGGACGTGTTCCGGCGCTACCTCGACCGCAACGACTACCCGCGCGTGATCGCGCACGTCCCCGACGGCGGCTACCGCGACATCGTCGAGCGCGTCGAGGGCGACGTCGACATCGACTTCGAGTACACCGTCGAAGACCACCCGACGACGACCGAGTCGATCGCGAATCTGATGTCGACGCTCGACGGCGAACTGAAGTACGGGAAACGGAAGCGCCAGCACAACACGATCAAGGCGCTCGCGGACTACCAACTCGGCCCCGACGCCGGCGACGCGCTCTTCGCCGACGTCGACCTGCAGACGACGAGCCGCTACCCCAAACTGCAGGTGAGAGACGGCGACGGCGAGGGCGACGACGGCGGCCCCGGCGAGCAACTCGCGACGATGGTTCCGCAGTACGGCGTCCTCTCGTTCACGCTCGCCGGCGCGCGCGTCTGGGAGGAGTCGGACGCCCCCACGAAGCGCGTCGAGATCGACGAGTTCGTCCCGCACGGGAGCGTCCTCGCGCCCGGCGTCGTCGACGCCGACGAGGACATCCGCGTCGGCGACGAGGTCGTCGTGGAGGGCCCGAAGGCCTTCGCGGTCGGCCGCGCGCAGATGTTCGGCTCGGAGATGGTCGGGTCGACCCGCGGCGAGGCCGTACAGGTGCGGCACGTCGAGGAACGGTAGCGAGCCGGCTGCAACGTCGCGACAGTCGCGACGGCCGCGACGGCGGACGCTTTTTGTCTCCGCCGACGGTGCGTCGGGGTATGTCTGCGACCGTCGCCGCCTGCCAGCTCGCACTCGCCGATCTCGACGTCGAGGCGAACCTCGCGGCCGTCGAAGCGCGGGTCCGCGGACTCCCCGAGGACGTCGCCGTCGCGCTCTTCCCGGAGTACGCGCTCACCGGATTCGTCGCCGACGGGCGCGCGGTCGACGTCGCGCTCTCCCGGGACGGACCGGAACTCGACCGCGTCGCGAGGCTCGCACGCGACTCGGAGACCGCCCTCCTCGTGGGGTTCGTCGAACGCGGGGACGACGGGAGCGGAACCGACGGTACCGGGCTCTACAACACGACGGCCTACGTCTCCCCCGACGGGACGCGGACGTTCTACCGGAAGCGACACCTGTGGGAGGGCGAGCGCGAGGTGCTCGACGCCGGTTCGGAGCGGACCGTCGTCGACACGCCCGTCGGAGAGACGGGGATCCTCACCTGTTACGATCTCAACTTCGTCGGCGAGAGCGCCGCCTTCACCCGCGAGGGGGTCGACGCGCTGTTCGTCGTCGGGGCGTGGCCGGGGGCCTACAGCGAGAACTGGACGCTGCTCCTCCGCGCGCGGGCGCTCGACGGCGTCCGCTGGGTCGTCGGCGCGGGCCGGACGGGGCGTCGCGACGTCCCCGACGCCGAGTCCGTCGCCTACGCCGGGCGCTCGCTCGTCGCGCGGCCGGACGGCGGGATTCACGCGGCGCTCGACCGTCGGGAGGACGACCTCGTCGCCGAGCTGAGTCCGGAAACTCTCGACGCACAGCGGGACCTCGTCGGGATCTACGACGACGAATCCCGGACGCCGTCGCGGCCGACGGACGACGAGTGAACCGCGGCCCCCCGGCGACGGCTCGCCGACGGCGACTTTTTCACGCCGGCCGCCCTCGGTCGGGGTATGACAGACGACGCGTCGGAGACCGACCGCGAACTCTCACTCGGCGTCCCCAGAGGCGTCCTCGAATCGCTGCCCGAAGACGGCGACAACGCCGCCGCGGACATGAAACAGGCGGTCGCGGGACTGGAGGGGAGCCTCGAAGACGCGATCGACTCCGCCGACTCCGAGGCGGAGGCGGCGAGTTACGCCGTCGACGTCGTCGAACACCTCGAAGACCGGATGGAGACCTACGACGGGTTCGTCCCCGAACTCAGGGCGTGGGGGCAGTCGCCGATCTACGCCATCGCCTGGCGGAACCTCTACGCGGAACTGATCGCACAGATCTACGAGCACGACTGGCTCGCCGCCCACATCGACCGCGAGCGGAACTACCGCCTCGTCGAAGACGGGATCCGGTTCGGGGACCGCTGACCGGAGCTGACCGTCCCCCGCGCCTGATCGGCCAGAGCGGTACTCGCCCCGCACGGGCGCGCACTTTTTTGCCCGCCCCGCCCCAGGGTCGAGTATGTCCGTTCAACTGCGGTTCTTCGCCACCTTTCGGGAGGCGGTGGGGACGAAGACTATCACCCGCGAGTACGACGCCGAGACCGTCGGCGACGTCCTCGTCGCGCTCGAAGACGAGTTCGAGGGCCTGACCGGCGAGATCCTCGAGGACGGCGCGGTGCGACCGCAGGTGAACGTGCTCCTGAACGGCCGCGACGTCGAACACGAGCGGGGGACGGAGACCCCAGTCGAGTCCGACGACACGCTGAGTATCTTCCCGCCGGTCGCCGGTGGCGCTCCGGGGAGGGCGCGATGAGCGACGCGCGGGTGAGAAGAGAGAAGTCGTTCCGGGGGATCTCGCTCAGACTGGCGCGCCACTACCTCGAGAAACTCGGCGGCGACGCCGTCGGCGACGAGCGCGTCGAGGCCGACGACTGGGCGGCGTCGCTGTCGGCGGAGAAGGTGTCGATCGGCCCGACGCTGAAGCTCACGGAGGTGACGGTGGTCTTCGAGGGCGACCCCGCCGCCCTCGACGACCTGATCGATCGGTTCTCCCAGAAGGCGATGCGCGCCGGTGGGTGACGTGAGCGACGGCGGCGGGGCGAACGGCGGGGCCGACGGAACCGACGCGACCGGCGGGGCGGGAGAGCCTCAGGCGCTCCCGCTCGACGGCGACGTACTGATGTACACGGGCGCGACCGCCAGCGTCGCTCCCGAGCGCCTGGCGCCGTTGCTGCGGGAGGTGCAGTCGCACCTCGATCCGCAGTTCGAGGCGTACGCCCGCTCCTACGAACGCGCTCACGCCGACGAGGAGCGCGCCGTCTTTCTGGTTCCCGACGGCCACTGGACCGACGTCGGTTCCGAACTCGGCCTCCCCGAGCGCGAAGTCGACGCGGTGCGGCGGGCGCACGCCCAGCAACTCAGACGGATCGGGACGCGGACGGACAGGCGCGAGGAACTGGAGACCGCCCTGGAGATCCGCGAGGCGGTCGTCGTCGGGCGCCGTAGTAGCGTTTGCGACTGATCTCGCATCCGATCGCACGCGGTCGATCGAGTGAGCGACGACCTGCAAACGCCACGAGCGGCGTCAGGAGTCCCGCTCGGATTCGGACTCTCCCGGAGAGCCGTATCGCTCCTCGACCGTCCGGACGTATTCGGAGAGGAACGCCGTCTGTGGACCCGGCTCCCGCCCGACTTCGGTTTCGGAATCGGCTGGCGACGTTCCCTCGGGCTCGGCCTCGGTATCCAGCGTCGACGTCCGCTCGGAGTCGCTCTCGGAATCGAGCGCCGGCGTTCGCTCGGCGTCCACCGCGACGGTCTCCTCGACGTCGATCAGGAGCGCTTCGAGTTCGCCGCGCGGCTGGTGACAGAGCCCGCGGTAACACTCCTTACAGAGGTGCTCGAAGGACTTGCCGTGTCTCTCCCAGCGGTTGCCGTGCTTGTCGTACTCGCGCGCCTCCGAGCGCGGGAGCGACGTGCCGCAGGCGATGCAGACCACCGTCGTCCCGTCCCGGGTGTTCCGGGAGCGCCACATACGCGTACCCAGGCACCACCCTCACTTAGCGTTTGTCCGCGTGCGCACTCGCGCCGACGCGGTGCGACTGAACCGAGAGACCGGCGGAGCGAGGGCGCGCGAGAGACTGCCCCGTGTCGCGCCATTTATCGGCCGGCGCGCCGTGCGACCGGATATGGAAGTCAAATCCCGACACCACCTCCGCGCCGACGAGATCGGCGAGTTGGAGGCCGCGATCGAGTCGAAGACGGGCGTCGAACTCGACGGCGACAGCTACGAGATGGTCGAACTCGCCGACGAGCCGTTCGACGTGGTCCTCGTCGACGGCGAGAGCGACGTCGTGCAGTTCGAGGACGAGGCCTTCCTGACCGTCCAGGGCGCGAACCGCCACGGGGTGACGAAGGGCGTCGTGACCGTCGACGCCGGGGCGATCTCGTTCGTCAGCGACGGCGCGGACGTGATGCGGCCGGGCATCGTCGAGGCCGACGCGGGGGTCTCGGAGGGCGACCTCGTCACGATCGCCGAGGAAACCCACGGCAAGGTCCTCGCGATCGGCCGAGCGCTCGTCGACGGCGAGGAGATGACCGGCGATTCGGGAAAGGTCGTCGAGTCCGTCCACCACGTCGGCGACGACCTCTTCGAGTTCGTCGTGTGAATCGTCTCGAACGGTCGGCGCCCCGACCGAGCACCGCGCGTCGGACTCCTCGATCCCACGCCGCGCGTCAGACGCTCGTCTGACGTAAGAACTAACGTGGTACTCCCGTTTGAGAGAGGTATGGGGATTATGAGCAAGATCATCAGCGGGGGCGGACAGCATTCGACAGACGAGTACCTCGATCTCGACGTCGAGGGCGTCGAAACCTCCCGCGGTGAGGCCGGAATGAGCGTCCGGATCGCGAAGATCAGCGGCCAGCAGGACGTCATCGCCATCAAGGACGCCGTCTACGACGGGGACCTCGTGATCGCGGACATCACGCGACACACGACCTCCGACAGCACGATGGAACACATCATCGACGACCTGCGGCAGGTGGCCGAGGAGGTCGACGGCGACATCGCCCAGAAGGGCGACGACCAGATCATCATCGCCCCCACGGGCGTCGGCGTCGCGCGGGAGAAACTGAACTGACGCGGGTCTTCGGGACTGAGGCCGATCTTCTCGAACTGACGCGCGTCTCTTCGACGCCGCCTCCGTCCGCGGTCGACGGATCGCCCTCGACCGCCGGAACCGACGAACTTTCCTCTCCGCTCTCCATACCCGAGCGTAGATGAGCAAGGACTTCATCGAGGTTCGCGGTGCCGAAGAGCACAATCTGAAGGACCTCGACGTCCGGATTCCGCGCGAGACGTTCACCGTCGTCACCGGCCTCTCGGGGTCGGGCAAGTCGTCGCTCGCCTTCGAGACGGTCTACGCCGAGGGGCAGCGGCGCTACATCGAGTCGCTGTCGGCGTACGCCCGCAACTTCCTCGGACAGATGGACAAACCGCAGGTCGAGTCCGTCGAGGGGCTCTCGCCGGCGATCTCCATCGACCAGAAGAACGCCGCCAACAACCCCCGTTCCACGGTCGGCACGGTGACGGAACTCCACGACTACCTCCGGCTGCTGTACGCCCGCGTGGGGACGCAGTACGATCCCGTCACGGGCGAGGAGGTGGGCGAGCAGTCCGCCCAGGAGATGGTGAGTCAACTGCTGGAACTCCCCGAGGGGACCCGCGCGAAGATCGCCGCGCCGGTCGCCCGGGACCAGAAGGGCGCCTTCGAGGACCTCTTCGAGGACCTCGTGAGCGAGGGGTACGCGAGGGTCGAGGTCGACGGCGAGGAGTACGACCTGACGCTCGACGAACCCGACCTGGACAAGAACTACGACCACACGATCGACGTGATCGTCGACCGGGTGAAGATCGACCCGGCGAGTCGCTCGCGGATCGCCGACTCCGTCGAGACCGCCTTGGAAGAGGCCGACGGCGTCCTGAAGGTGATCGTTCCCGATCCCCCGGAGGACGTCCCGTTCGCCTCGAACACGCGTTCGACGGGCGCGCTCGCCGGCGAGGGCGACGACCGTCTCGTCGTGGAGTTCTCCGAGGAACTGGGCAATCCCAATTCGGACTTCCAGTTCTCGGAGATCGAGACGCGCTCGTTCTCGTTCAACAGCCCGCACGGGGCCTGTCCGGAGTGTGAGGGCCTCGGACAGACCAAGGAGGTCGACGAGGACCTCGTCGTCCGCGACCCCTCGAAGCCGATCAAGCACGTCTTCGAGGCGTGGTCGTACAACCGCTCGTACTATCGGACGCGGCTCGATTCGGTGGCCGAGCACTTCGGCGTGAGCGTCGACACCCCCTTCGAGGACCTCGACGAGGACGTGCAGCGGCAGTTCCTCTACGGGACCGACCGGGAGGTCGTCTTCGAGCGCCAGACTCGAAACGGGACGCGGCGGAAGACCAAGCGCTTCGAGGGCGTCATCCCGAACCTCGAACGCCGGCACGTCGAGACGGACTCCGACTCGACCAGAGAGCACATCGAGGACTACATGGCGGTCACTACCTGCCCCGCCTGCGAGGGCACGCGGTTGAAGGAGCAGTCCCGTCACGTCCGCGTCGCCGGCACCGCGCTCACCGAGGTCAACCGGATGAGCATCGGCGACGCGCTGGCGCACTTCGAGGGGTTGGAGGACGAGCTCACCGACCGCGAGCGCACCATCGCCGAAGAGATCCTCAAGGAGATCCGCGCGCGCCTCGGCTTCATGGAGGAGGTCGGCCTCGAGTACCTCACGCTCGACCGGGAGGCGTCGACCCTGTCGGGCGGGGAGAGCCAGCGGATCCGACTCGCCACGCAGGTGGGTTCCGGTCTCGTCGGCGTCCTCTACGTCCTCGACGAGCCCTCGATCGGCCTCCACCAGCGCGACAACGACCGCCTGCTCGACACGCTCGAGGGCCTGCGCGACCTCGGCAACACGCTGCTCGTCGTCGAGCACGACGAGGAGACGATGCGCCGGGCGGACAACGTCATCGACATGGGCCCCGGCCCGGGCAAGCGCGGCGGCGAGATCGTCGTCCAGGGCGACTTCGACGACGTCTGCGACGCCGAGGGATCGGTCACGGGCGATTACCTCTCGGGGCGAAAGGAGATCCCCGTCCCCGAGGAACGCCGCGACTCGGAGACCGAGCTGACGATCCGCGGCGCGCGCCAGCACAACCTCAAGGACGTCGACGTGTCGCTCCCGATCGGGCAGTTCACCGCCATCACCGGCGTCTCCGGATCGGGCAAGTCGACGCTGATGCACGAGATCCTCTACAAGGGCCTGGCCCGCGAGATGAACGACAACACCTCCGTCGATCCCGGTGACCACGACGCCCTCGAGGGGATCGACGAGATCGAGACGGTGCGGCTGATCGATCAGTCGCCGATCGGCCGGACGCCCAGATCGAATCCCGCGACGTACACGGGCGTGTTCGACCACATCCGGAAGCTCTTCGCGGAGACGAAGCTCTCGAAGCAGCGCGGCTACGAGAAGGGCCGGTTCTCGTTCAACGTCAAGGGCGGCCGGTGTGAGGCCTGCGGCGGGCAGGGCACCGTGAAGATCGAGATGAACTTCCTCTCGGACGTCTACGTCCCCTGCGAGGAGTGCGACGGCGCGCGCTACAACGACGAGACGCTCGACGTGGAATACAAGGGCGAGACGATCGCGGACGTCCTCGATATGGAAGTCTCGGAGGCACTGGAGTTCTTCG
Organism: Halobellus limi; assembly: GCF_004799685.1. Lineage (NCBI taxonomy): Archaea > Methanobacteriati > Methanobacteriota > Halobacteria > Halobacteriales > Haloferacaceae > Halobellus > Halobellus limi. The sequence goes on along the minus strand of NZ_CP031311.1, from coordinate 407,467 downwards.
AGGCCAACTCCCAGCTCCGCCGCCGACTCCAGTTGCTCGAGGACGTCGGCCTCGGCTACATGACGCTCGGGCAGCCGTCGACGACCCTCTCCGGTGGAGAGGCCCAGCGCGTCAAACTCGCAGAGGAACTCGGGAAGAAACAGACCGGCGACACCCTCTACCTGCTGGACGAGCCGACGACCGGCCTCCACAAGGAGGACGAGCGGAAGCTGATCGAGGTGCTCCAGCGGCTCACCGACAACGGCAACACCGTCGTCGTCGTCGAGCACGAACTCGACCTCGTGAAGAACGCCGACAACATCGTCGACCTCGGTCCCGAGGGCGGCGAGGGCGGCGGCGAGGTCGTCGCCAGCGGCACGCCCGAGGCCGTCGCGCGCACGGAGGAGTCGCACACGGGCCGGTACCTCCGCGACCTCCTGCCCGCGATCGACGAGGAGGGACCGCGCGCGGACCGGCGTAAGCCCGCGAAGCCGGCGGACGACGACTGAATCGGTTCGGACCCCGGCCGACCGGATCACACCCAACGGTCGGCGAATCGCACGGAGCCGACGCGTCGCTGTCGGCCGCACAGTTGCACGGTGGCGAACAGTCGGCACCCGCGTCGGCGACGTCCCGGCCCGTCGCTTTTTCCCCGCGCCGACGTGCCGAGCAATCGCGACCCGACGCGGGGCTGGCTTCAGATCACGCCGCGTCTGGTCCCGGCTTCGTATATAAATGCACGTACGACCCGTTGCGGTAGCGTGCGCGCCGTCCCGGCTCTCGCAGTGCCAGCCCGCCGGCGAGGCCAAGTGACTGCGTGCCGTACGAGGTCCTATGACGACTTGCTACGCCGCCTCGGGCGCGGGCGTCCTCGTCGTCCGCGACGTCGCTACCGACGGCGACGGTCGCGCGGCGTCGAACGACGAGACCGCGGCCGTCGGGCCGACCGCCGAGTACACCTTCGAGCGCGACGACGTCGAGTGCCTCGACGCGTCCAGCGACGCTCCGGATCGCGTCTTCTGCGGGACGTTCGACGCCGGTCTCCACCGCTCGGTCGACGGCGGGCGAACCTGGGAGCGCGTCGGCGAGGGCGTCCTCGAACCGTCGGTGACGAGCGTGACCGTCTCGCCGCACGACCCGGACGTCGTCTACGCCGGAACCGAACCGAGCCGCGCCTACCGCTCCGTCGACGGCGGCGAGACCTGGGCGGAACTGGCCGAACTCACCGACCTCCCCTCCGCGCCCACGTGGTCGTTCCCGCCGCGCCCCGACACCCACCACGTCCGCTGGATCGAGGTCGACCCGGCCGATCCGGACCACCTTTTCGTTGCGGTCGAGGCCGGCGCGCTGATCCAGACGCACGACGGCGGCGAGACCTGGGCGGAGCGCGCGCCGTCGACCCGCCGCGACACGCACACGATGGCCGTCCACCCCGACGCGCCCGACGTCGTCCGGGCGGCCGCGGGCGACGGTTACGCCGAGAGCCGCGACGGCGGCGAGTCGTGGTCGTTCCCGCAGGCGGGGCTGAAACACCGCTACTGCTGGAGCGTCGCGGTCGATCCCGGCGACCCGGGGCGCGTGCTGCTCTCGGCGGCGGCGGGGGCCCGTCGGGCGCACACCGCCGATTCCGCGGCGTCGTATCTGTACCGCCGGGAGGACGGTGTCGGGAGCGCCGCCAGTAGCGGAGAGACGGCGACCGACGCCGACTGGGAACGCCTCGACGACTCGGGCGTTCCGACCGGCGAGGGGATCCTCCGGCCGGTCCTGGCGTCTGGCGCCGACGACGGCGAACTGTTCGCGCTCACGGATCGCGGGCTGTTCCGGACAGGCGACGGCGGCGACAGTTTCGGCCGCGTCGACGTGGAGTGGCCCGAGACGTTTCGGGGGACGACGGCGAGCGGGCTTGCGGTCGTCGAAGACCGGTGACGCGGGTCGTCGAGGACCGATGACGCGAGCCGTCGGCCCCGCGTCGACCGAGAAGGTATTTGCCGTCGGATCCGGTATGGGTGAGTGATGTACGATTTCGCGGTCGTGGGCGTCGGCCCCGCCGGCGCGCGCTTCGCCCGGCGCGCGGCCGAGTCCGGACACGACGTCGTCGCCTTCGAGCAGGGAACCGTCGGGACGCCGCTGGCGTGTTCGGGGCACGTCAGCACCGACATCTGGGAATACGTCCCCGAAGACGCGAAGGCGGGACTCCTCCAGAACCGCGTCTACGGGGCGCGCTTTCACGTCGGCGGCCCCGACTCGGCGGCCTACCCCTTCTACAAGCGCGAGGAGATCTCGAACGTGATCGACCGGGTCGAACTCGACCGCACGCTCGCCGACTGCGCCCGTGAAGCGGGTGCGGACGTCCGCGAGGAACACACCGTCGTCGACGTCGACGAGCGCCACGACGGCGTCGAACTCACCGTCTCGAACGCGGGCGGGACCGAGACCGTCCGCGCGAAGATGGTCGCCGGCTGCGACGGGCCGACCTCGCGGGTGCGGCGACAGTGCGGGCTTCCCGAACCCGCAGAGATCCTCCACGGCGTCCTCGCGTTCGACCCCGACCCCGACGACGGCGACTTCGTCGACGTCCACCTCACCGCGCCGCGCTTCTTCGCCTGGCGCATCCCCCGCGGCGACGCGGGCGTCGAGTACGGCCTCGCCGCGCCGCCGGGGCGCTCGGTCAACGACCTGTTCGACCGACTCACCGACGCCTACGGCGTCGAGACCGAGCACTTCTGCTCGGGAGCGATACCGATCGGCCCGCCCGAGCGGGTGCATAGCCGACGCGCGTTCCTGCTCGGCGACGCGGCCGCGCAGACGAAGCCGTTCACCGGCGGCGGCATCCTCTACGGGATGACCGCCGCGGACTGCGCCGCGCGGACCGTCGACCCCGACGACCCGGGCACGCTGCGGGAGTACGAGTCGGCGTGGCGCTCGGAGCTCTCTCGGGAGATCGCGCTGGGCCACTGGCTCCGTCGGGCGTATTCGCTCCCGGAGCCGGTACAGCGACTCGGACTACGGACGCTCTCGGGCGAGATCGGCGTCCACATGGACCGTCCCACCTCGTTCTTCTCGCGGGAGCACCTGGCGAAACTGGTCGGTCGGTAGCGGTAGAGCCCGAACCCGTCGCGGCCGACGTCGGCCCCCCGCCAGCAGTCGAGACGTGACCGCCGTCAGTGGGCGAGGTCGGACTCGTCGTCGGCGGTCGAAAAGAACAGTTCGACCGTCGATCCGTCGCCCTCGGAGTACTCGATCCGCCCGCCGATCCGCTCGACCGTCCAGCGGACGAGCCAGAGGCCGACGCCGCCGGCGTGGGATGTCGGACGCTCCTCGGCGTCGCCGAAGACGGTGTGTTCGTGCCGGGGGATTCCCCCGCCCTGGTCGGTGACCGCGAGCACCGTCTCCTCGGGGCCGGGATCGATCCGAACGACGACCGGCGGATCGCCGTGCTGGGCCGCGTTCTCGACGATCTCGACGACCGCGAGGGGAACGCCCTGGTCGCCGCGGATCGGTGCCTCGTCGGGGAGGGACGTCTGAACGGGAACGTCCGGATAGCCCGACCTGACCTCTTCGATGGCGTCGAGCGCGTCGGCGACGAGGTCACGGGTATCGACCGTCGTCGACTCGTTGCTCACGACGTCTCGGAAGTGTCGTGCGGTCTCGCTCTGTCCGAGCAGGTCCTCGCCCGCGTCGAGGATCCGCTCGGCGGCGGTTCGGACCGCGGGCTCGTCGTGATCGATCAACTGCTCGGCGTAGCCGGTGACGACGTTCATCCGGTTGCGGACGTTGTGTCGGAGCACCCGGTCGAGCACCGAGAGCCGCCGCCGGTTCCTGACCCACTCGGTGACGTCCCGCTGGAATCCGAGGTAGTTCGTCACCGTCCCCGACGCGCCTGTGACGGGCATCACGTCGAGCGCGTTGTAGAAGGGCTCGCCGTCCTTGCGGTAGTTCACGAGGATCTCGCTGACCGACTCCTCGACGTCGATCGCGCGCCGTATCCGAGCGACGCTCGTCTCGTCGGTCCGCTCTCCCTGCAGGAACCGACAGTTGCGACCGAGCGCCTCCTGGCGGTCGTAACCGGTGATCTCGACGAACTTCTCGTTGACGTAGATCATCGGATTGTCCGGAAGCTCCGGGTCGGTGATCGTGATCCCGACGGCCGCCTCGTCCATCGCTCGGCGGTACAGTTCGAGTCGACGCTCGCGCTCGATCCGCTCGGTCACGTCCTGAACGAGGACCAGGAGTTCGTCCCCCTCCCCGGTGCGGACGGCCGCCACCTCACAGATCGCGGTCCGATCGTCGGTCTCGAAGGCGACCGTCCGATACGGCGGACCGCCGGCGGTGACCTCCGCGGGCGCGTTCTCCAGCAGTCGACGGAAGGGACCGCGGTCCGCCGCCGCGACGAACCGCTCCGGGGCGTCGCCCGAGATCGACGTCGAATCGCGTCCGAAGAACCGCTCTGCGGCCCGGTTCGCCGCGGTGATCTCGCCGTCGTCGACCAGGAGTTTCGCGTTCGGCGCCAGCTCGAACAGCCGGCGGTACCGCTCTTCGGCCTCCCAGAGGTCCCGAGAGAGCTGCCGGCGACGGGCGAGCGTGTCGATCCTGAACCGGAGCCGCTCGGGATCGATCGGCGCCGTCACCACGTCGTCGATCAGATTCCGCAGCGAGGAGTCGAGCCGCTCCAGCCCCCGGCCGCGCTCTTCGACGAGCAGGCAGGGGAGGAAGGTCCCCTCCTCCGCCTGCGACCGCCGGATCGCCTCGGCGAACCGCTGCAGTCCGGCCCGGTCGGCGAGACAGACGTCGAAGGCCGGCAGCCGCTCGACGCCCTCCCCGGGCGGTGTGACGAGGCTGTACGCCGACGCGTTCCGGATCCAGTCGACGAGCACGCGGCGGTTCCCGGGGGTCGAGACGAGGACGAGGACGTTCGTCTCGGGGGTCGTCCGCTCGCCCGTCATTCGGAGGGATCGGAGCGACCGGGGCCGTCCTCGGCTGGACCGTCGGTCCCGTCGGCCCGGTCGGTTCCGCTCCCCGGGCCGGCGGCGCGGCCGGACGCCACGTCGGCATCGGCGGCGTGCGGTTCGAGCGGACTGTCGCCGCCCCACTCCGGCGTTCCCGTGAGAATCCCGCGGAGCCCGGTCAGCGGCTCGCCGACGTGAACGCCGTCCGCTCCGATCTCGAACTCTCTGAGCGTCCGCTCGAAGTCGCCGGTCCGCTTCTTCAGCACGCCGATCGCCTTGCGGAGTTCGCCGTAGGCTTCGAGGTATCTGAGAAACAGGAGGTTATCGGCCAGGTAGCTGATGTTCGAACTCGTCGGCTCGAAGTCGCCCGTGACGGAGTCGAGGTCGTCGACGAAGATCGCGCTCACGCCCATCCGCTTGAGGTACCGCCCGAGCGCGTGGAGTTCGCGGATCAGTTCCGACTCGTCGCCGCGGATCGAGAGCCGGTACCCGGAGACGCCGTCGATCACGACGAATTCGGCGTCGCGCTCCTCGACCTGGCTCCGGACCCGCGTTGCGAACTCGTCCGGGGAGATCGACAGCGGTTCGACCTCCTCGACGGAGAGGGTCCCCTCGGCCTCCAGATCCTCGATCGGGACGCCGACGCCCTCCGAGCGGCGGAGGAAGGTGTCGCGCGTCTCCTCGAAGAGGTAGAAGACGGCGCGTTCGCCGCGAGCGGCCGACTCGCTCGCGAACTGCGTCGCCGTCGTCGACTTCCCGACGCCGCTGGGGCCGCTCACGACCGTCACCGTGCTACCCTCGATGCCGCCGTGAAGGAGAGCGTCGAGTTCGTCGACGCCGGACGAGAGCGTCCGAGAGTCCCGATCACGACCGTGGGCGTCGGGAGAGAGCTTCGTGAACACCGACATCCCCCCGTCAGTGATCCGGACCGTGTGCGCGCCCGAGAGGAAGTCGGAGCCGCGGAGCTTCGTCACCTCGATCGTCCGCCCCTTGGGAGCGTGTGCGAGCCTGATGCTCCCGTCGCAGAGGTACTCGAGCGTCGCTCGCTCGCCCTCGACGGCCGCCTGCGCGCTGAACAGGACGGTCGCGCCCGCGTCGGCGAGGTACTGGACGAAGCCGGCGACCTCCTGGCGGTACTGGTACTCGTCGGGCGCGAGGTACTGCAGGTGCGTCAGCGGGTCGACGAAGACGCGGTCGGGGGCGGTCTCCTCGACCGCCTCGACGATCCGCGCGGTGACGCCCGACCCCTCGACGACGTCCGGCTCGAACACGTCGTACGACCGGTCGTCGACGAACCGATCCGCGTCGGGCGAGAGGTCGAGAAACGTGATCTCGGACGTGTCGAACCCCAGTTGCTCCGCGTCGGCGGCGAGGTCCGCCGGATCCTCCTCGAAGGCGACGAAGAGGGCGTTCTCGCCCGCGTCGATGCCGGCGGTCAGAAAGTGGAGTCCCGCGATCGTCTTTCCCGTCCCGGCGCCGCCGGTGATCATGTACGCCCGCTCCCGGAGGAGCCCGCCGTGGAGGATCTCGTCGAGACCGGCGATCCCGGTCGAGAGACGATCGCGCTCGTGCATAGTACGGTCCGAGGACCCGGAGATATTGATACTTGGGATGCGGTATCGGGCCCGGAAATCCGGATCCGGGCGCGCTACTCGTCCGGATACGAGGGGAGACGCGCCGACACCGCGCTCCCCTCGACGAACGGCAGCGGAGCGACGGACGCGTCGACCGCGCCGCCGTCGGTGCGGACCGCCAGCGACGGCCCCCCGTCCCCCGACGCGAGTTGCGCCGCGACCTCGAAGTCGACGAAGCCGAGGGCGATCGGCCGGCCCAGGCGGGGGCTCTCGACGGTCCGGGTGACCTCGCCGACGGCCTCGTCGTCCCCGTCCTGCCGAGCGACGAGCGACGCGCCGGCATCCGGGAGCGCGTCGACGCCGGCCGACGCGTCGTCGTGACTGTCGAGTCGGAGGCCGACCAGTCGCTGACTCGGCCGGCCGCGGTTCTCGACCTTCGAGACGACCTCCTGGCCGACGTAACAGCCCTTCTCGAAGTCGAGCGCGTTGCGGAGGCCGACCACGTTCGGGATCCGGCCGTCGAGTTCGGTGTCGAAGAGCGGCGTTCCGGCCTCGGCGGTGAGAATATCCCACGTCCGATAGCCGAACGGGACGGCGTTCATCCCGAACGTCAGGAGCGTCTCGAAGACGCGCTCGGCGGCGTCGGCGGCGCAGACGACCTCGTACCCCTCCTCGCCCGCGAGACCGTCACCCGCGATCACGGTGACGCCCTCGCCGCCCATCGACCCGCGCACGAAGGAGAGTTCGGGTTCGGGCGCGCCCGCCCCGTTGAGCACGCTCGCGACCTTCTCGGTTGACTTCGAGCCGTGGACGCCGAAGACCGCGAAATCGGTCGAGGCCTCCCGGACCTCGACGTCTCGGATGAAGACGTTCTCCGACCACTCCTCGGCCAGCGGTGCCGCGCGCGCCGGCGGGGTGAAACACAGCAGCCGCTCGCCGGCGTTGTAGACGTACAGGTCCGTCTCGATGCGTCCCTGCGGATCGAGGAGCAGCGCGTAGACCCCCTGGCCGTCACGGCCGGGAACCCGGTTCGAGACCGTGTCGTCGACGAACTCGACCCGGTCGTCGCCCTCGACGACGACGACGCCGTAGCCCATCTCGATCACGCCGGCGCCGTTGCGGACGGCCAGCGTCGTCCGCTCCGGCCGGCCGTAGTCGGTGACGATCCGGCGACCGCCGCGCTCTTCGAACGTCGCACCGTGGTCCTCGTGCTGCTCCGTGACGACCGTCATTGTCGGATCGTGTGCGCTCTACGGGGAAAACCGCAGCGTCCCGCCGGTCGCCGCCGTGAGGTCGGTTCGCTCCCGGTCGCTCGACGAGCGTTTATATACGAAGACGGGCCCAGACGTCCCGTGACGTAGGAGACGCCCCGCGTCGGGTCGCGGTTGCCCGGCACGTCGACGCGGGAGTAATCAGTATGAGCGGATCTCGTTCGGCGCGGACGACGTCCGGTGGGTGCCGGCTGTTCGCCACGTCTGAATCGGTCCCGTGGAGCCGTGCACATCTCACAGCCCCAGCCGGTCCCGAAGCGCGTCGACCAGCCCCTGCTCTTCGTCTCTCGCCTCCTCCGGGTCGGGGACGACTCTGTCGGCGACGAGGATGACGACCCGGTCGTCGTCGCCGTTCTCGACCGAGATGAGGCCGTCTCGCTTCAGCGCCGCCAGCGCGTCTTCGATCTCGTCGATGTCGGCGTCGACGGCGGCGCGCACCTCGAAGACGGTCATCCCGTCGCCCGCACGATCGACGAGTGCGTCGAGCACCGCCACTTCGACGTCGCGTCGGTCTCGGAACTCCCGCCGCGCTCTCATAGGGGGACGTTGACTCCCACGGGGTATACGCTTACCGCCGGCCGGGGCCGGGGCACCGACGAGCAGCGGCCGCCCTATCTGGCCGGCGACCGACGACGCCCTATCTGGCCGACAACTGGGGACTGCCACGCCAGACCAACGACCAGCACCCGACACCTCAAGTCAACGACCAGCACCCGACACCTCAGGTCGTGACCGGCCGCGTCTGCCGTCCGTCTGACGCAGGAGGTACACTTTTGACGCTGAATGCCGGAACAGCGGGTAATGGGACTCAAGTGCCGTCTTCTCGGGCACGCCTACGGGGACGCCGAGGTCGAGCGAAACCGGGAGGAACAGGGGGACGAGGTCGTCGTCACCATCCGCGAGGTGCAGGTGTGTGAGCGGTGTGGCGCCGAACAGGTCGTCAGCCAGAACAAGGAGGTGACGGCGATCCGCTCGCCCGCGGAGGTCGGCCTCGACGATTCCGCGACGACCGACGAGGGCGATCCGTCGACGGTCGAGGACGCGCAAGCGTCCCCGTCGCAGGCGGGGACGACGGACCAGACGGACGGACCGACCGCGACGCCCGCCGAGCGCGGCACGGGCGACGAGAGCGGGAGCCAAACGGCCGAGGGCGCCCGCGCGGGGGCGTCGGCGTCGGCGGGAGCGGATACCGATCCGGCGGACGCCGACGGTGAGCGTGCCGACGAAAGCGAGCCCGGTTCACCGGGAGTGAGTCCGGGCGAGGACCCCGCCGGAGCGTCGTCCGAGCCGATCGAGGAGGCCGAGTCCGACGGGTGGGAGACCGGCAGCGACGACTGGGAGGACGTCGAGGCCGATCCGGACGCCGACGACGCCGTCATCCTCGACGACGAGGTGACCGAGCGAGACGAGGCGCAGTGGCCCGAGGAGACCGACGCGGATCCGACCCGGCCCGCCACCGCCGAAGACGACGTGCCGGGCGACGCCGCAACGGCCGGCGACCCCGCGGCGGGCGACGCCGCGACAGCCGACGATCCGGCGGCCGACGAAGAGGTGACGAACGACGCCGAGATCATCGACGGCGACGAGGACGGGGACGACGCGCCGCGGGAACGCGGCCACGGCGAGTGGCCCGAGCGGGACGACGCCCCCTCGGCGAGTCAGTGGCCCGACCACGAGGGCGAGGACGAGGGATACGACGCGACGGTCGACGAGGACGCCGACGTCGAACTCGGCGGAAACGGTCTCACCCCGGAGGTCAACGGCCGCGCGGACCTCGACGAGCGCGGCGACCGTTCGGTCCAGGGCGTCGCCGTCGAACGGGAGCGTCCGGCCGACGGCCGATCGCGCGCGGATCCGGACGCGCCCGACGAAGCGTCCGACGAGGGGTTCATCCGCGCGCGGGAGTCGACGACGCTCGAGTCCGACGTGCCGGACGACCACATCGAGTTCTACTGCCCGAACTGCGGTCACGCCCGGAGCGCGGGCGCGTCCTCGATGCGCGCCGGCGACATCTGTCCGGAGTGCAAACAGGGGTACATCGCCGAACGCGAGCGCTGACGCCCGTATGTGCGAGGCCGACGCCGCTCGATCGGTGACGAAACAGGTAAACCACCACCTATCGAACCACGGCCCATGAAGGAGTACAAGATGCGTCGCGGGGAAACGCTGGAGGATCGCATCCCGGACATGGAGTCGACGGTCGAGGAGTACTTCGGCCCGATCTCGGGGACGACGGAGTACAAGGGGAGCGACCTCTACGTCGTCGAAGAGCCGGAGAACCCGGTGTTCGAGCGGGTCGTCGCCGGCGCGGTGAGCTACAGCGGCAAGAAGGACCGCCTCGGCGTCGAGTTCGAAGAACGCGACCCGACCGAACTCTCGCCCGACGACCTCGAAGCCGCCGGCGACGCGGTCGACGCGAAGAACGACTTCCTCCTCGAGGCGACGGGTCGGGACGCGAAGTCGCGGCGCGACTCGATGAAGCGGGACGTCGAGGACGACGCCCCGGACTACTGATCGGCGAGCCGAGCGGCGCTGCGGCCGGGACGTGATTTTAAATCCCAGAAGCGAGTAGTCGTTCGTGACAAATGGCCATAGAGACGATGCTACTGGCAGTGGGACCGAGCGACCGGGACCGAATCGATCGGCTGACCGAGGAAACGCTGGACGTCGCCGGCCCGACAGGAGCGACGGTCGTCGTCGGACACGTATTCACGCGTGACGAGTACGAGGACGTGCTCGAGAAGTTGGAGTTCGATCGCGAGGTCGACGAGGTGTCGGCCGACGACGTCGCCGGCCGCCATACGACCGTCCGCGACATCGTCGACCGACTCGACGAGGCCGGCGTCGACTACGAGATCCGCGGTGCCGTGGGCGACCACGCCGACTCGATCGTGGAACTGGCCGAGGACGTCACCGCCGACCGCGTCCTCGTGGGCGGTCGTCACCGCTCGCCGACGGGCAAGGCAGTGTTCGGAAGCACCGCCCAGACGGTGATGCTCGAGGCGCCCTGTCCGGTCACGTTCGTCCGGTCCGGAACCAGGTGAAGCCGCGGTCGCAGCCGGGCGACGAAGAACCGTCACCGACGCACGCGGGGCTGATCCGACCGTCGTCGACGCCGGTCCCGAACCGGCCTCGACCGCCGTCGATACCGGACGTACAGCGTTCGCAGCGAGGCCGTGCGACCGCGGGATCGATCCGAACCCGCTGAGTTAAGTGCGGGGATAACCCGTATCGACACAATGGCCTACTACGTGGGCGTCGACCTCGGGGCGACGAACGTCCGTGCGGTCGTCGCCGACGACGACGGCACGGTCATCGGACGCAGCGACCGCGGGACTCCGCGCGGGCCGACCGGCATCACGGTCACGGAGGCCGTCCTCCGGGTCGCCAGGGAAGCGTGTGCCGAGGGCGGCGTGGATCCCGAGCAGGTGAACGCGGCCGGAATCGGCGCGATCGGTCCGCTGGACCTCGCGGAAGGAACGGTCGAGAACCCGGCGAACCTCCCGGACACCATCGACCGCATCCCGCTCACCGGTCCGCTGTCGGTGCTCTTCGACACCGAGCGCGTGTACCTCCACAACGACACGAACGCGGGCGTCATCGGCGAGCGGTTCTACTCCGATCGGAACCCCGACGACATGGTCTATCTCACCATCTCCTCGGGGATCGGCGCGGGCGTCTGCGTCGACGGCAACGTCCTGTCGGGATGGGACGGGAACGCGGGCGAAGTCGGACACATGACCGTCGACCCGCAGGGGCTTCTCACCTGCGGCTGCGGGCACGACGGTCACTGGGAGGCGTACTGCTCGGGCAACAACATCCCGCGCTACGCGGAGTTCCTCTTCGAGGAGGACGACATCGAGACGGCGCTCCCGATCGAGGACCCGGAGTTCTCCGCCGTCGACGTCTTCGAACACGACGGAACCGACGAGTTCGCCACGCACGTCGTCGAGCAGCTCGCCCACTGGAACGCGATGGGCGTCGCGAACATCGTCCACGCGTACGCGCCGCTCATCGTGTACGTCGGCGGCGCGGTCGCGCTCAACAACCCCGAGCGGACCCTCGATCCGATCCGCGAGCGGATGGACGAGATGGTGATGTCGAACGTCCCCGAGATCCAGCTGACGACGCTCGGCGACGACGTGGTCGTGAAGGGCGCGCTGGCCAGCGCGATGACCGACGGGACCGGCGACAGAACGCGGCTCTGATGCGTCGACGCGACTTCCTGCGTGTCGGCGGCGCGCTGGTCGGAGCGGGCGGCGCGCTGGGCGGAACGAGCGCCCTGATCGGGCGCCGTGGGTTTCCGGGCGCGTCGACCGCGACCGCGCACCCCGGGCCGTACGAACCGTACGGTTCGATCGACGTCGAGGGCGCGAAGGAGGCGGTCGTCGGTCCGGACGGCGAAGTCGCCTACCTCGCGACCACGGCCGGCTACGCCGCCGTCGACGTCTCCGTCCCGGATCGGCCCCGGCTTCTCGCCGACGTGCGCGAGCCGCTCGCAGAGCGCGACGGCGGCCCCCTGCGCGGCATCTTCGACGTGAAACTCGACGCGACCGACCCGGACACGCTCGTCGTCGTCGGGCCCGCGAACCCGCTGCCCGGCGCGCTCGCGGGGGTCCTCGTCGTCGACGTGAGCGACCCGGAGAACCCCCAGCGGCGGGCCTTCCACGAGACGTCGTTTCCGATCCACAACTGCTTCGTCCGCGACGGCGTCGCCTACCTCACCGGAAACGACGGCGGGCGGAACCCGCTCGTCCTCCTCGATACGGAGTCGGGCGCGGAACTCGGCCGCTGGGCGCTCGAAGACGCCGCTCCGTCCTGGGACGAGGTGCCGAGCACGCTGCGGAGCGTCCACGACGTCTTCGTTCGCGACTCGACGGCGTTCGTCGCGATGTGGGACGCCGGCACCTGGATCCTCGACGTGTCGGACCCGGAATCCCCGACCGCCGTGGGAACACTCGGCGGCGGCGACCCCGCGGCGTTCGCGGAGCTATCCGGTTCCGCGGCCCGCCGCGAGGCGACGCTGCCGCCGGGGAACCACCACTACGTCGCGACCGACGAGTCCGGGACACTCCTGGCCGTCGGCCGCGAGTCGTGGGCGATCCGAGCGGAGGAAGACGCAGGCGGACAGACGGCGGGCGAGAAGGGCAACGGGTCGGAGACGGAACCGGACGGGGACCCGTCCGCGGGGACGACGACCGCCGGCGGAACCCTCCCGCCCGACGCCTACGAGGGCGGTCCCTCCGGGATCGACCTCTGGGACGTCTCCGACCCCGGATCGCCGGAGCACCGAGCGACGATCCCGGCGCCGCCGTCGTCGGATCCGACCTACGGCGGCGTGTGGACCACCGCGCACAACTTCGAGATCGCGGACGGGATCCTGTACGCCTCGTGGTATCAGGGCGGCGTCACGCGCCACGACGTCTCCGACCCCGAAGCGCCCGAGCGGGTCTCGTGGTGGCGGGACCCGAACGAGGCGAAGTTCTGGACCGCCCGGTTGGCCCGGGCCGGCGAGCGGGAGGGCTTCTTCGTCGCGAGCAGTATGGGCGTCGGCGACGTCCCCGCCCGGCTGTACACGTTCCCCGATCACGCCGGCGAGCAGGCCGACCCGCCCGGAGTGCTGCCCGATCGGGAGCCGACGCCGGTCGCCGGGATCGAGACGGGATCCGGCGGCGCCTCACGGACGGCGCAGACGGATGCGACCGAGACGAGAGCGACCGAGACGAAAACGGCGTCGGCGACGACCGAATCCGGCGCGTCGGAGGGCGTCGGCATCGGCGCGCCGGGGTTCGGCCTCACGGCGGGTGTCGCCAGCCTGGCGCTGGCGGCCTGGCGGCTGGCGGGGGAGTGACCGACATCGGGACCGCCCGTCGACCGGGCGGCGCTAGCGCCGGCGAGACCCTCCTCGAAGACCGTGACACACTTTTCTCGACGGTCGAGCGGGGCGAGCACAACCGCAAGGTTCCAAAGCTTCGGGGTCGAAGAGGAGGTGATGAGCGACTCCGAGGACTCTCTCCGGCGGCGCGTCGAGACGTGGATGGTCGGACAGATGCCGATCATCCAGATGCACGGCGGCGAGAGCGTCGTCCGGAAGGCCGACCCCGACAGCGGCGAGGTCGTCGTCGAACTGGGCGGTGCCTGCGCCGGCTGCGGCATCTCGAACATCACGGCGGACAACATCAAGGCGGACCTGCTGATGGAGTTCGAGGAGATCGAAGACGTCCGCGTGAAGGTCCCGAGCGCCGGCGACCACGGGAGCAGCACCGTCGAGGGCGGTCGCGGCGGCGAGCTCCAGTACGGCACCGAGGATCCCGGTCACTTCTGAGGGGCCGCCGAGCGGTCGCCGCCGGAGCCGCGCCCCCGTCGTGAGGCGAGAGAGCCGATGCACGTCTTTGCATTTCTGAGCCGACGGCGCGTGTTCGTTTCGCCGAACCGACGGCGCGTTTTTGTTCCTCCACGACCTCCGATGCGACGTGGTCGACGCCGACACGCCGCGGGAGTTCGCCTTCGAGCTCGCGCTCTGTGCGCACCTCGAAGAGTCGACCGAGTGGGTCGTCGGTCGCCAACTGGGCGCGGCGGTCGACCGGTCGGGCCGGCGCATCGTGGACGTCGTCGGCGTCGTGCCCGGACCCGACTTCGAGCGGCGCGCGCGGATCACCGATCGAGCGATTCCGGTCCGCGCCGTCGAGAGCGACGTCGGCGTCGGCGAGCGCGTCCCGCGGGCCCGCACCGTCCGCGACTCCGAGGAACTCCACGACTCGGTCGTCGAGAGTGCCGTCGAGGCCGGGTTCTTCGCGACGGAGCGCCGCGGGGGTCGGGAGTACCTCCGGCAGACGACGCGGTACCCCCGAGAGTGGTTCCGCGGCCTCGTCGGCATCGAGAACAAGCCCGACCTCGGCGAGCCGGGAGCGCTGGGCAGACAGCTCCGGACGGACGTCTCGCTCGGACTGTTCGAGGAGGTGGTCCTGGCGACCGCGAGTCACGTGACGCGCGCGCATCTGAACCGGATCCCCGACGAGGTGGGCGTCTGGCGGTTCGACCCCGAGAGCGGGGCGCGCGAGGTGATCCGCGAGGCGGCGCCGCTGTCGACCGACGCGCCGGGTGTCGAACTCGTCGCCGAGCGGCCGCTTCGAACGGAGATCGAACTGGTCGACCGCGACGCGAAAGAACGGGCTCGGACACGGGTCGCCGAGCGGGCCTACGGCAAGGGCTGGCGGACGTACGACCTCCCGGCGTGTGAACACGCGGCGGCGACCGCCGACGGCCGGCCCTACTGTGCCCACTTCGACCGCGTCGTCGATCCGGCGCGCGTCTGCGGCGGGGGCTGTCGCGCCTACGACCCCGGATCGAAACCCGACGTCGACGGCGACGACCTCCGGGACGAGCGGACGCCCTGGCGACGGGATCCACCCGGAGTCGTGCGACGGCAGTCGGGACTCGACCGGTTCGGGTAGTTATTTGAGATTCGAGTGCGTTCGTTCCAGAATACTGAAAACCGGCCCGTGTTTATACCGTCTCTCCGTCCGATCGTCCAGATGTGAGGTGACCGACGATGGCAACATCCACGCAGGCCAAACTGGCAAATCCGGTGGAGTTCGACCTACAGGGCACGCTCGCGGGCTACTGGGTCGCCGTGCTCCGGGTCGTGACGGGCTATTGGTTCCTCCACGCGGGGATCACCAAGTTCGCCTTCGTCTCCGGTGAACCGTTCAGCGCCCAGGGGTACCTCGTCAACGCCCCCGCGGCCAGTCCCATCCAGGGCTTCCTCGTGTGGGCCGGCCAGACGCCGTGGCTGCTCGAGTTCACGAACTTCATGATCCCGCTCGGAGAGACGCTCATCGGCCTCGGGCTCGTCGCCGGCGCACTCGTCCGGCTGGCGAGCTTCTTCGGGGGCGTCCTGATGGTGTTCTTCTACCTCGGGAACGCCAGTTGGGCGCACGGGCTGGTCAACGGCGACCTGATGGGCTTGATGCTGTTCGTCACGCTCGGGGTCCTCGGGGCGGGCCGCGTGCTCGGCCTCGACGCGATCCTCGAGAAGACCGAACTCGGCAAGAAGCGCATCGCGAAGTTCCTCCTCGGGTAAGCAGTGCGCGCCGCGAGGGCAGCCACCGCCGACGCTTTCTCGGTCCCGCTCGATTCCGCTGCTGACGCGACGGCGGCGGGACTGACACTGCCGATCACAACTCGCTGACCCTGCCAATCACAACTCGTAGACCTCGCCGTCGACGGCCAGCGGTTCCTCGAAGGCCTCCTCGGCGGGGTAAAAGTGCGCCGTGTGGACGATACGCGTCCTCGACGCGGAGAGGTCGGCCGCGAGGGCGAGTGCCCCCTCTCGGGTCATGTGTTTCTGACCGAACGTCCGCGGGACGCCGTCGTCGTCGAGGTGCTTCCCGCCGCGCGGGTGGTGTTCGCTCAGCGACGCCGGGACGATGCCGTCCGCGAGCAACAGGTCCGGGTCGTCGAGGACCGCCCGCGATTCCGCGGGGACGCCGTAGCTCGTGTCGCCCGATAGCGACAGTTTCGCCCCGGTTTCGGGGTCCTCGATCGCGAGGCCGTAGCAGCGCAGCGGCGGGTGGTCGACGGGAACGAGCGTCACCTCCAGGCCGCAGACCGCGAACGGTTCGAGGGGAGAGCGGGAGTGGACGCTCACGCGGTCCAGGTAGTCGTACTTCCGGGAGACGGTCTCGGCGACGCTCTCGTCGGTCAGCGGATCGGTCTCGTCGGCGGCGTACACCGGGAGGTCGTCGAAGAGTCGGTAGGCGTTCCCGAGGCCGTCGAGGTGGTCGAAGTGGATGTGCGTGACGATGCCGGCGTCCGGCAGCGGGACCTCTCGGGTGAGAAACTGGTGTCGGAAGTCCGGGCTGAAGTCGACGAGCAGCGACTCGCCGGTGCGCTCGTTCTCGACGTGAACCGAAAAGCGGGTGCGCTCGACGCCGAGTCGGCGCGCCTCGGCGCACGTCTCGCAGTCGCAACCCACGGTCGGCGTTCCGGTCGTATCGCCCGTGCCGAGGAGCGTGACCCGCATCGTAGGAGGGTCAGAGCGGACGGCTCATAAGCGTGGCCGAAGCGATCGGCGAGACAGACCCCGTGCCGGTGCGACGGTGTCGTCGCGACGGGACGCCGAGCGAGGTTCAGTGGTCGTGGGCGTGGTCGTGAGAGTGGTCGTCGCCGCCGTTGCCCGCGACTAACTGCTCGCCGTCGGACATCATATCCATATTCTTCAGGTTGTCACGCTCCTCGAAGTCCTCGACGGCCTCGACGATGTCGTCCTGCGTGAGGGTCGTCCGCTCCTCGGTCAGCGCCTCCAGCACGGCCTCACGGAGCACCATCCGGAGGTCAGAGCCGGTGAGCCCCTCGGTCAGTTCGGCGACGGCCTCCGGATCGAACTCCGCGATGTCCATCCGCCGGGTGATGATGCGGAGGATGTCCGCGCGCATCTCGCTGTCCGGCTTCGGGAAGTTCACGATCTCGTCGAACCGCCGCCACGCCGCCGAATCGAGCTGGTCGGGGTGGTTGGTCGCGCCGATGAGGATCACCTCGTCGCGGATCAAGGAGATGTCGTCGATGCTCTTCAGGAGCGTGTTGACCGCGCGCTTCAGCGCCGCGTGCTCGTCGGAGCGGCGGGTCTTCGCGACGGAGTCGAACTCGTCGATGAAGAGGATACACGGCGAGAGCCGCTTTGCGACCTCGAACGTCTTCTCGACGTTCTTGGCCGTTTCGCCGAGGTACTGGCTCGTGATCATCGAGAGCTTCACCTCGACGAACGGGAGCCCCAGTTCGTGTGCGAGCGCGCGTGAAACGGTGGTCTTCCCCGTCCCCGGCGGCCCGACGAAGAGGATCTTGCCGATCTCGCGGAGGCCGATCTCGGCGAGGTACTCGCGGTGTTCGATCGCCTGCATCAGCTTCTGGATCTCGCCCTCCTGGTCGCCGGTCAGCACGAGGTCGTCGAGCGTCATCTCGATCTCCTCGGGCGCGCGGACCTGGACGAGATCGAGCATCTCGGCGTCCTCCTCCTCGTCGAAGTACTCCTCGAGCAGGCTGTCGATCCAGACGCGGTCGGCCTGGATCGGACGGGTCTGCTCGCGCGCCTCCTCGTGGGTCACGTCGACCTCCTCGCGGTCCTCGACGGCGGCCGCGATCGTCGGGTTCGTCTCCAGTCGCTCGCGGTCGGCGCGGTCGAGGTACCACTCGACCGCCATCTCGGGCTGCGTCAGCGAGATGCGTCCCGAGAACTCCTCGCGCTGGGTGAAGAGCAGGTCGGAGATGGCCTCCCAGGGGTGCTCGACCCCGGTCGCTTTCCGCGCGACGCTGTCGGTGACGACGAGCGGTCGCTCGATGCCGACGACGTTCGGACCGTCGTCGTCCTCGTCGTCCTCGGGCGGCTCCGTCCAGAAGACACGGCGGTATCGCGGTGGCAGATCGTTCTCGTCGAGGTCACGGTTTTCGCTGTAGAGGTGCGCCGTGAGGAGGAACTCGACGACTTCGAGAGCCCGGTTAGTCATCCCAAAGACGTTACCGACTCATCCGCATAAGCGCGTCGAAACGTCCGTAGCCGCCACTCGCTGCCGAACGAGTCGCCGAAGCGGTCGCCGAACTGAACCGTCCACAGAGCGCGGCGGTGTCGGCCTCGAACGCGACAAACACCGCCCGCGTACAACTCCGTGTGTAGTTCTCCGCGTTCTCCCCATTTTATGGCGTCGCGGGTGCCATTGCACGCTATGCCGACGCCAGTCATCGCCGCCGCACACCGCACGCCGTTCGGGAAGGCCGGCGGCGTCTTCGAGGACGTCCGGAGCGAAGACCTCTCGACCGCGCTGATCGATCACGTCCTGGCCGAGACCGGGCTGGGAAGCGACGCCGTCGACGACCTGATGTGGGGCGTCGCCCAGCAGCGCGGCGAGCAGGACAACAACGTCGCCCGCGTGATCGCGCTGCTGTCGGAGCTGGGCGAGGGCGTGCCGGCGACGACGATCAACCGCTGGTGCGCCTCGTCGATGCAGGCGATCATCTCCGCCGCCGACGCGGTCGCCGCGGGGAACCGCGAGTGCGTCCTCGCCGGCGGCGTCGAGAGCATGAGCCGCGTGCCGATGGACGGCGACTCCTACCAGCACCTCCACCCCGAGCTCTCGGAGCGCTACAACGTCTTCGAGCTCCAGATGGGGATGACCGCCGAGAAGGTCGCCGAGGAGTACGGCGTCTCCCGGAAAACCCAGGACGAGTACGCGCTTCGGTCCCACCAGCGCGCCGCCGAGGCGACCGAAACGGGGCGATTCGACGACGAAATCGTCCCGATCGAGACGGATGATGGGACCGTCTCCGCGGACGAGGGGATCCGCCCGGACACCTCGCTGGAGGCGCTCTCGGAGCTCGACCCGGCGTTCACCGGCGACGGAAGCGTCACCGCCGGCAACGCCTCACAGGTGACCGACGGCGCGGCCGCGACCCTCGTCACCTCCCGGGCGTTCGCCGAGGAACGCGGACTCGACGTCCTCGCTGAGGTCGGCACCAACGCCGTCGCCGGCGTCGATCCGACGGTGATGGGCATCGGTCCGGTCCCGGCGACGCGGAACCTGCTTGCGCGCGCCGGCACCGACGTCGACGACTACGACCTGGTCGAACTCAACGAGGCGTTCGCCAGCCAGTGCGTCTACGCGCGGCGGGAACTCGGCGTCGATCCCGAGCGGTACAACGTCAACGGCGGCGCCATCGCGATCGGCCACCCGCTCGGCGCGTCGGGGGCGCGGCTGCCGGTGACGCTGATCCACGAGATGAAAAAGCGCGACGTCGACCGCGGTCTCGCGACCCTCTGCGTCGGCTTCGGGCAGGGCGCGGCCATCGAGTTCTCGCGGTAACGGCTATCTCCCCTCGGGGTCGACGAACCGAACAGCCTCGTGGACCTCCTCGCGACCGCCGATGATCGTGAGTCGGTCGCCGCGTTCGACGGTGAAGTCCGCGCTCGGGACCCGCGTCTCACCGTCCCGCTGGACGAGCGCGATCAGGCAGTCGCCCGGCAGTTCGGGGCCGACCTCGCGTATCGGCCGCCCGATCAGGTCCTCGAACGTGACCGCCGCCTCCTGGATTTCGCCGGTGTGGCCGACCTCGTCCATCCAGTCCATCATCGCCGGTCGCTCGATGTAGTTGTCCATCGCCTGCGCCGTCGCGACCGTCGCCGAGATGGTCCGCACGCCGAGTTCCTCGAACGCGTCGGCGTTCTCGGGGTTGTTCACCCGCGCGAGGACGGTCTCGGGGTCGAACTTCGAGCTGCTGAGCTGTGAGACGAGCAGGTTCACGTCGTCGTCGCCGGTCGCGCCGACCACGATGCGGGCGTTCTCCGCGCCGGCCGAACGGAGGACCTCCGTGTCGGTCCCGTCGCCGTGGTGGACCGTGAACCCGGCGTTCCGGGCGGTTTCGACGACTTCTTTCTGCTGTTCGACGAGCACTACGTTCTCTCCGCGGTCTTCGAGGCGTTCGGCGAGCGTCCGGCCCACCTTCCCGCCTCCGATGATGAGTACGCGCATTGGGATGATGTCGAGGTATTCTGCGATCTGTCGGGCGAATCCGCCCTCGAAGACGACGGTGACGAAGATGACGAGAAAGACGGTTCCGACGAGCAGGTCCGCCGCACCGGTCCGTCCCGCGTCCCGGAGGCCGATGGCGAAGAGCGTCGCGACCGACGCCGGAATGATCCCGCGCGGACCGACCAGGCTCATGAACCACTTCTCGCCGGTCGTGAAGCGGCCGCCGGTGGCGGACGCGAAGACGAGCGCCGGTCGGAGGACGAGCGCCACGATGCCGGCGACCAGGAGGCCGCGGAGCCCGAGCGACACGAGCACGTCGAACCGGAGGAGCGCCGCGAGCGCGATGAAGACGAACGAGAGGACCACGAGCGTCACGTCGCCTTTGAACGCGGAGATCTCGTCCTCGTAGGGGATGTCCGCGTTCCCGAGGAGGATCCCCGCGGTCGCGACCGCCGCGACGCCCGCCTCCGTGTCGATCGTGTCGGCGGCGCCGTAGGCGACGAGCGCGCCCGCGAGCACGAGCAACCGGGCGTTCCGCGGCGCGTTCCCCGGCGAGAGATCGACGTACCGGAGCGCGTAGAACAGCAGTCCGGCGACGATCCCGCCGACGACGACGCCGACGCCGAGGCGTTCGGCGAACAGCGCCAGGAGGGCGAGCGGATCGTCGATACCGACGTTGATCGCGTTGAAGATGACGACCGCGGTGATCGCCGCCGTCACGTCGTTGACGATGCCTTCCGTCTCTAAGGCGGCGGCGACCCGGTCCCGGGTGGGGACGACGTCGAGGATCGGCGTGACGACCGTCGGCCCGGTCGCCACGAGGAGCGCGCCGACGAGGAAGGAGACGTCCCACGGCGCGCCGAGCAGGAAGTGGACGGCCGTCGCCGTTCCCACGAGCGCGACGGCGGCGCCGAAGGTGACGAGCTTCAGCGTCGCTGCCGGGGCCTCGCGGAGCTTCTCGAACCGGAGGTGGAACGCCCCCTCGAAGACGATGATCGCCACCGAGAGGCCGACGATCGCCCCCAGCGCGTTCCCGAAGGAGTCGGGGCCGACGACGCCCAGGACCTCAGGTCCGAGGAGGACGCCGGCCGCGATGAGGAACACGACGCTCGGGACCTGAAACCGGTCTGCGAGGATCTGTGCGATCACGCCGATGGCGATGATCGACGCGACGATCGGCAACAGGAAGGATCCGCCGGCAGCGGCCACTATTCGTCCTCCATACTTCTCTCTCGGGGGTCCGATCCCGTATAAAACCACGTGTCCGCGCGACGAGATCCATCCGCCCGACGGGATCCATCCGCCCGACGGAACGTATCCGCGCGACGGGACCCGGACGTCGCGGAGCCCCTACTCGTATATCATCTCGATTCGGTCGGCGTACCGGTCGAGGATGTTCCGTCGCTTCTTCTTCATCGTCGGAGTCAGCGTATCGTCGTCCGCCGAAAACGGCTCGGAGAGGACTCTGAAGTCCTTGATGCGTTCGTATGGTTCGAACCGCTCGTTGATCTCGTCGACCTCCCGCTGGATCCGCCGGCGAACCCGCTCGTCCCGGCTGAGTTCGGCGCGGTCGTCTGGGAGGTCGATCCCCTCGCTGTCGGCCCACTCGCGGAGCCCCTCGACGTTGGGGACCAAGAGCGCGGAGACGAACTTGCGGCCGTCGCCGACGACGAGGCACTGCTCGATCACGGGGCTGGCGGCGAAGGCGTCCTCTATCGGCCCGGGCGCGACGTTCTTGCCGGTCGAGAGGACCAGGAGCTGTTTGGCCCGCTCGCGGAACGTGAGGTAGTCGTCGGGGCCGCGCTCGACGATGTCGCCGGTCCGGAACCAACCGTCGTCGGTGAACGCCGCGGCCGTCTCGTCGGGGCGGTTCCAGTAGCCGGCCGAGACGCTCGGCCCGCGGACGAGCAGTTCGCCGACGTCGGCGGCGTCGGACCCGCCGTCGGACTCCTCGGCACCGTCGGCGACGACCGACCGATCCAGCCGGATCTCGACGTTCGACAGCGGCGGGCCGATCGTCCCGATCCGCGGTTCCTCCGGCGGGTTGGCCGCGACGACCGGCGACGTCTCCGTGAGGCCGTAGCCCTCCAGGATCGGCAGCCCCATCGCGTGATAGAGGCGGCACAGCTCCGGCGAGAGGCTGCCGCCGCCGCTGATGAGGAAGTCGACGCGGCCGCCGAGCGCCTCCCGAACCTGCTCGAACACCAGCCGGTCCGCGAGTCGGTGTTTCGCGGACAGCAGCGGGCCCGGCTCGTCCGCGGTCTGGTGCGCCCGCCCGACCTCGACCGCCCACTCGAAGATCCGTCGCTTTACTCCCGAGTCGGACGCCTGCGAGCGGATCGCGTCGTAGAGCTTCTCGTAGACCCGCGGGACCGACGTCCCGACGGTCGGGCGGACGGCCCGGAAGTCCTCGCGGAGCGTGTCGGGGCTCTCCGCGTAGGCGACGGTCGCGCCGGCGGCGAACATCAGGAAGTGACCCGCGAGGCGCTCGAAGACGTGTGCCAGCGGGAGGAACGAAAGCGTCGTCGCCGCCGGCGAGATCGCACCCCCCTCTCGGTCCGGACGGGGACCGAACCGCCGGTAACAGCCGTCGACGTTCGCGCGGAAGTTCCGGTGGGTCAGTTCGACGCCCTTCGGGCGGCCGGTCGTCCCCGACGTGTAGATGAGCGAGGCCAGGTCGTCGGGGTCGCGGTCGTCCAGCCACGACTCGAAGACGGCAGGGTCGAACCCCTCGTCGCCGCGGGCGTAGACCTCCCCGAGCGTGTGGACGTCGTCGCGGTCGCGCACCGCGCCGGCCATCCCGCTCCCGTCGGGGATCTCGTCGACGACGACGACGAATTCGAGCGAGAGGTCGTCCTCGACGGCGAGCACCTTCGAGAGCAGGTCGGCGTTCTCGACGACGACGCCGCTCGCGTCGGGGTCCGAGAGGAGGTACTCGATCTGCGACTCCGAGGAGGAGGTGTAGACCGTGGTGACGACGCCGCCGGCGGAGAGCAGCGCGAAGTCGGTCTGGGCCCACTCCATCCGGGTGGCCGAGAGGACGCCGACGCGGTCGCCGGGGGCGACGCCGAGGTCGCGGAACCCCGCCGCGAGCCGTCGGACGATGCCGCGCATCTCGGCGTACGTCAGGTCGGCGTACTCGCCGTCGGGCGCGGCGGAGAGAGCCCCGTCGCCGACGAGCGAGCGGTCGTAGATCCCGCCCTTGTACCGCTGGGCGACACCGTCGGCGTTCCGCGCCGCGCTCTCGTCGAACATCCGGGCGAGCGTCGTCTCGCCGAGCACCTCGTCGTCGAACGTCGTCTCCGCGTCCCGCCACTCCATACGGTCACGAGACGCCGGTGTGAATTAAAGGTACAGTGGTTCCGTCGTCCGCCGGTTGTTCCCCGTTCAACCCCGAGACACGCGGGCGGCGTTTACGTCTCCCCCGCGGGACCGGGACGGCTCCCCCGCGGGACCGAGACGGATCGCTCAGATCCCGAACCGCAGCAGCCACAGCGTCGCCATCCCGGCGACGATCGTCGCGAAGACGTCGTCGAGGTACCAGGTGACTCCGGCGGCGACGACGCCGGCGAGGAGTCGCTCGTTGCCGACGACGGCGATCGCGCCCTCGGGCGCGACGAAGGCGGGGGCGACGAGCGCGGCGAACACCGCCGGCGGGACGAACCGGAGCGCGTTCGTCGCCCGGTCGGGGACGTCGTCGACGCGGCCGAACAGGTGGATGAACGACGCGCGGATGCCGAACGTGGCGAGTCCCAGCGCGACGACGACGCCCCACACCGCGAGCGGCCCGTACTCGGTCGACATCAGTGGCCACCTCCGATCTCCGAGTCGTCGCCCGGGGTCGAGAGCCACTCGTCGGCGAGGACGCCGGCGACGACGCCCGCGAGGCCGCCGAGGATGAGCCCCAGGTCCAGCGGCACGGCGAACACGTCGCCCGCGACGGCGACGCTCCCGCCGACGAGCGCGGCGATCGCCTTCGGCTTCGAGGTGACCGCGGGGATCAAGAGGCTCAGGAAGACGAGCGGGACGGCGAAGGACAGCCCCCAGGAGTCGGGGACGCGCGCGCCGACGACGACGCCCAGGATCGTACAGCACTGCCAGACGATCCACAGGGAGCCGCCGACCGCGAGGTGGTAGCGGCGGCGCTCCGCGGGGTCGAGTCCGGCCTCCGCGTCCGTGTAGCGCGCGATCGAGAGCGCGTACGCCTGGTCGGTGAGGATGTACGCGCAGATCGACTTCCAGACGGAGCGGAGCGAGCGGAAGTGCGGCGCGATCGACGCGGAGTACATCAGCATCCGGAGGTTGATCACGACGCCCGTGAGGAGGATCACGAGCAGTTCGGCGTTGCTGCCGAAGAGGTCGATCGCGGCCAGTTGCGATGCCCCCGCGAAGACGACGAGCGAGAGGCCGACGGCCTGCAGCGGCGTCAGCCCGGCGTCGACGGCGGCCGCGCCCGCGACGAGGCCGAACGGGGCGATCCCGACCAGCAGCGGCGCGACGTCGCGGACGCCGCGGCGGACCTCGGCGGGGAGACGAGAGCGGAACACGGGCGGAGATTCCGCGCGGGAGGGGTAAATCGATGCGGTTTGCGTCGGCCGAGTCGGGCGACGTGACGACGACTGCCGCGGTCGGGGATGCGACGGTGCCGGGGGTTGGAGATCCGATGGCGGCCGAATCTCGGCGGGCGATCGCCGAGGAGAAAACGCCCGGGCGGGAGTCCCGCGAGTGAAACGAGCGGGACGTCGATGGACGCGAAGCGTCCATCGGGACTGGAAGCCCTCTCAACCCTACTCCCGGTTCAAATCCTCCAACTCACACGGTATGGGTGCGACACGACTAACTACCTCACACAAGAAGACCAGGTATGTCGAACGACGCGCAGTCACAGGCCGGGACGGCCGAGGGGCAGGGCCCCGTCGAGATCTCTATCGACGTCGCCCGGCAGTTACAGGAGAAGCGCGAGGAACTCTTCGCGGAGTTCGAGATCCGCGAC
Source organism: Halobellus limi (assembly GCF_004799685.1). Lineage (NCBI taxonomy): Archaea > Methanobacteriati > Methanobacteriota > Halobacteria > Halobacteriales > Haloferacaceae > Halobellus > Halobellus limi. Next base: position 382,186 of record NZ_CP031311.1, on the reverse strand, counting down.
GAGTTCCCGCCCGCGGTCCGCTCGGAGGCGAAGTCGCGGACGGAGGGCATCCAAGAGGAGATCGAAGAGGAACTCGAACACAGAGAGGACCTCCGCGAGTTGACGACGTGGACGACCGACCCCGTCGACGCCCAGGACTTCGACGACGCCCTGAGCATCCGCGAGAACGAGGAGACGTACACGCTGTGGGTCCACATCGCCGACGTGACCCACTACGTCCACCCCGACTCGAAGATGTGGGAAGAGGCCGTCGAGCGCGGCAACACGGTCTACCTCCCGGGCTATACGATCCACATGCTCCCGCCGACGCTCGCGGAGACGGTCTGCTCGCTGGTGCCCGAGGAGGACCGCCTGGCGCACACGGTAGAGATGGAGATCAAGAAGGACACGCTGTCGTTCGAGGAGGTCGACATCTACAAGTCGGTCGTCCACTCGAACGAGCGGCTGACCTACACGCAGTGTGAGAACCGCCTCGACGACCCCGACGCTCCGCTACACGAGGAGAACGTCCTCGTCTACGAACTCGCCGATCAGCTGCACGAGCAACGGAAGGAGGACGGCTCGCTCGTGTTGAACCCGAGTCGGGACCGCGCGCACACGATCATCGAGGAGTGTATGCTGAAGGCGAACAAGGCCGTCACGCACGAGCTGATGTGGAACCGCGGCGTCGAGGCGATGTACCGCGTCCACCCGCAGCCGACCCCCGACCAGTGGGACGAGGCGCTGCGGGAGATCACCGAACTCGACGGCGTCAACATCTCCGGGGCCAACTGGGAGGACCCCCGGAAGGCCGTCAACGACGCCTTGGAGAACTCCGAGAAGCGAGCGCTCAACAAGATCCAGCGCGCGGTGCTGAAGGTGATGCCGCGGGCGAAGTACATGAACGACCCCTTCGGCGGGCACTACGCGCTGAACTTCGACATCTACGGCCACTTCACCTCGCCGATCCGCCGGCTCTCCGATCTGATCAACCACTGGATCGTCCACGAGAACGACGTCCCCGAGGACCTCGTCGAACTGTGCGACCGCGCCTCCGAGCGCCAGAAGGACGGCGAGACCGCCGAACGCCTCTACAAGCAGTTCTTAGAGGAGGTCCACCTCGATCCCCACGCGGTGAACAACCGCGGGGTCGTCACCGTCGACGACGACGGAAACGTCGTCAACGAGAAGGGACTGCCGCCCGAGGAGATCGACCTGCGGGACTGATCGGGCGGCCGACCGCCGTTCGATCGCCCGGACAGCGAGCCATCCTCGGCTCTCGCTGCGGTCGGCGCCCGCTCGGATCCGCGAACGCGGCGAGCGGCTGCGTCACTGCTTGTGCGTGAACAGCAGGACCTCGTCCTCGTGGGTCGTCACGCAGATGTCGAGCAGCATACTGAGTTCTAAGCTGTTGTACTCGTCCTCGCAGATGACCAGGTCGTCGAACGGGTCACCGCACGCGGGACAGGCGATGCTCACGGTGTTCCGGTACGTCGTCACCCCGCCGGCCGACTCGTGCGGCGTCAGCGACGTGGTGAGTTCGTCGTACTCGCTGTCCTCCATCGTCCACACGAACGGAGCGATCCGTCATAATTCTACTCCTCGTCGGAACGTCGGCATCGGGCGACCGGAGCGACGTCGCGCGCCGAGACTCACAGGGATGTCGCAGAAATCCATCGATTCGGGTTCACTCGAATCGAAGACCGCGGCCAGCCGAGGGTCGTGGATCGCCGGTCGGCTACGGTACTCCCTCTCACTCCGCCAGCGGCAGTTCCACGACGAACACCGCGCCGCCCGGAGCGTCGTCGGCGCCGTTCGGGTCGTCTTCGCCCGCTCTGTCTTCGACCCAGACGTCGCCGCCGTAGGTGTCGACGAGCGTCTGGACGAGGTAGAGCCCGAGGCCCGTGCCGCCGCTCTGCAGTCCCTTCTCGCCCTTCCCGAAGATCTGCTCCTTCCGGTCATCGGGGATCCCGGGGCCGTTGTCGGCGACGCGGACCCGAACGACGCCGGAAGCCTCGTCGACCGTCGCCGAGACCCGCACCTCCGGGACGTCCTCGTCGTTGTGCTGGACGGCGTTCGTCAGGAGGTTCCGGAAGACCGAGCCGAGGATCTCGTTGGCGGAGACGGTCACGTCCGGGATCGTCCCGTCGGTGACGATCAGGGCATCGACCTCCGATCTGATTCCCTCGAGTTCGCTCTCCAACGCCGTCCGGAGGCGCATCGGCCTGCGCTCGGTCTCGTCGGTGAGCATCACGTCCGCCATGTTCCGTGCCGTCTCCGTGAGTTCGACCGCGTGCGCCGCGCTGTCGCTGATCTTTTCGAGATACGCCCGTTCCTCGCCGTCGCTCTCGCCGTCTCGCTGCTCGCAGAGCTCCGCGAGCAGGTCCGCGTAGGCGGTGACCAACTGGAGGTCGTTTCGGATGTCGTGTCTGAGGACCTGATTCAGCGTGTCGAGGTTGTCGCGCTGCTCGCGCAGGCGGTCCTCGTACGCGTTCCTGTCGGTGATGTCGACGTAGACGCCGAACTGTCGCGAGACGTCGCCCTCGGCGTCGATCGGCGCGGACCGAAAGAGGAACTCTCGGACCCCGTCGCGCGCCTCTCGTCGGACCTGACGGGTGATCTGTTCGCCCGCGGCCGCCTCCCCGTCGATCGTTTCGGCCTCGTCGGCCGCCCCCGCGTCGTCGGGAACGATGAGGTCGTTGATGTCCTCGCCCGCGACGGCCTCGACAGCGTGGCCGAACGTCGTCTCGAATGCCTCGTTGGCGTCGCGCAGGATCGTCGACTCGTCGGTGATCTCGACGTCGACGACCGGTTCCGGAACGCCCTGGAACAGCGCCTCGAACCGGTCGCGCTCGCGCTGGAGTTCGCGCTGGCGCGCCATCTGCTCGGCCCGCGACGCGGCGATGGCCTCGCTCAGGCGGTTGAACCCGACCTCGACCTCTCGCCACTCCTCGGAGCCGTGCAGTTCGATCTCCGTCCCGTACTGGCCGTCTTCGAGCCTGCGAAAGCCAGAGAGCAGACGGGAGAGTTGGGCGATGCTCAGTCGGTAGAGCCGCCAACCGAACGCGGCGAGAATCCCCAACACGGCGGCGATCGATCCGGCCTGGACGAACGTCACGGTCCGAATCGTCGACTGCACCGACTCCGGCCCCTCCTGGACGCTGACCGTCCACCCGGTCCCCTGAACCGTGACGTCGCGTTCGAATTCGGGCGAGCCGTCGGGGCCAGTCGTGTAGATGGGCGTTCCGTCGCGCGCGTACAGCTCCAGTCGTTGCCCGTCTTCGAGGGTGGTGGCGACGGTCTCGAAGAACTCCCGTTCGGAGAGGTGAAACGCGGCGTTCATCGTGCCGACGATTCGCCCGTCGCGGTGGATCGGCGTGCTCACCGTGATGATGTGGTTTCCGGAGTCCGCCGCCACGGGGTCGCTGACGTACGTCGTGCCGTTCATCGCTCGCTGGTGGTAGGTTCGGTCGCCGAAGTCGGAGCCGACGAGCGCGTCCCGGCGCTCCTCGGAGACGTTCGAGACGATGTTCGTCATCGTGCCGTTCGCGGCGATCACGGAGACGCCCGAGAACTCGGACCGCTCGACGAACGCCGAAAGCGCCCGCCGCTGCGCCGCGCTCCCGTGATCGGCCACCTCCGGGTTCGTGGCCGCGATCGAAACCGTGCGCCTCAGCGACGAGAGCTGCGTCTCCAGCGCCGAACCGACGTGCTCCGCCGCGTGGTCGACCCCGCGCTGTTCGTGTTCGTAGAGCGTGTCCTTGTACTCCTGAAACCCGACGAACACCGCCGCCGAGAGGACGATCCCGACGACCAGAATCGAGACCAGGAACGCTCGCTTGATCTGCACTACCTCGTCTCACCGGGGGAGAAAATTGAATGTACTGATTCGCTAGCTTTCCTCCGGGACCGCCGCGTCGCGGTCTCTCGGGCTCTCGTCAGCGTCGGAGACCGAGCCGTCGCGGCGGAGTGAATCAGGGCAGTCACGCGCGACCGCCGCGGTTCCGAGGCCGACGAGCAGGCCCACGGCGTGTCCGACGTTCACGTTCGCGGGCGACAGCGAGACGAGCGCGACGAACGATTCGACGGCGACGAGCGCGACGGCGCAGAGACCGAACAGGACGGCCAGCAGTTCGAGGTCGGTCACGCGCTCGTGGCGCGGGAGGTGGACGAGTGCGAACCCGCCGGCGGCGAAGACGACGCCGCTGATGCCGTACACGGCGACGTTCGACCCCGATCCGAAGGCGACGCTCCAGCCGGCGAGGGCGACGATCGACCCGACGGCGGCGGCGGACGCCATCGTCGCAAACCGACCGAACGGGAGGTGCGACTCGGCGACTCGACCGAACAGGAACAGCGTGATCACGTTGGGGACGACGTGTGCGAGCCCGCCGTGAAGCAGCGGCGACAGCGGCCACGCGAGCCACGGCGCGCGGAGGTACACGTAGTTGGTGGCCTCGAATACCGACGGAACGCCCCAGAAAACGGCCTGTGCGGCCTGAATCGCGTAGACACCACACACCGCGACGGAGAGGAGGTCCGTGACCGGCGCCGACAGCGACCGGTGTTGGGCGACGATCGAGCCCAGACCGTTCGCGAACGGCGTCATCAGGTTCGCCACCGAGACGGGCCGCATCGTACGGGTGTCCGGCCCGCGCCGATATGAGTGCTTGGGCGGCGGTCCCGCGCGGAACGGGCGTCGTCGCCGGCGAGGGTTTATAAACGGGGACGGGGCCAGAGTCGGCGTGACGTGAGCGTCACCCCGCGTCGGGACGCGGTTGTCCGGCACGTCGACGCGGGGAGAGCGACGAGTCGGCCGTCGGTCGCCGCGGGCGGACGGCGACCCCGCGGCCGCGTCGTCGGTCGCGGGTGCCGGCTGTTCGCCAACGACATCGGGCTACCAGGCCCGTCGGGACCCGCCGGATTCTTGTTTCACCGGCGAGAGCGACGGGTGTGCGACTCGTTCAGGTGATGGTTCCGACCGGAAAGCGGGAAGCGGTTCTCGGCGTTCTCGACGACGAGGACGTCGATTACGCCGTCTCCGACGAGACAAGCGGCCGCGATTACGCTGCCGTCGTATCCTTCCCGCTCCCGACGGCAGCGGTCGAGCCGATCCTGGACGAACTCCGCGGCGTCGGCATCGAGCGGGACGCCTACACCGTCGTCGTCCAGGCGGAGACAGTCGTTTCAGAGCGGTTCGAGGCCCTCGAAGAGCGGTACGAGTCCGAGGAGGAAGAGAACGGCAACGGCGACCGAATCGCCCGCGAGGAGTTGGTGGCGCGGGCGAACGACATGGCTCCGACGGTTCGGCCCTACGTGTTGATGACGGCGGTGAGCGCCGTCGTCGCCACCGCCGGGTTGCTCCTCGACTCGCCCGCGGTCGTCGTCGGATCGATGGTCATCGCGCCGCTCATCGGGCCGGCGATGGCCGCGAGCGTCGGGACCGTCGTCGACGACAGCGAACTCGCCGTCCGCGGGATCAAGCTGCAGGCGCTCGGCGGACTGCTGTCGATCGGCGCCGCCGCGGTGTTCGCGGTGCTGTTGCGAGTGACGAACGTCGTCCCGCTCACCGCCGAGGAGGTGTTCGCCATCGGCGAGGTGAGAGAGCGACTGGCCCCCGACGTCCTCTCGCTGGTGATCGCGCTCGGCGCGGGAGCCGCGGGTGCGGTCTCGCTGGCCTCGGGCGTCTCCTCGGCGCTCGTCGGCGTGATGATCGCCGCCGCGCTCGTTCCGCCGACGGCCGTCGTCGGCATCGGAATCGCGTGGGGCGAACCGCAGACGGTGATCGGATCGGCGGTGCTCGTGCTCGTGAACATCCTCGCGATCAACCTCGTCGCCCTCGTCGTCCTCTGGCGGATGGGCTATCGGCCGAAGCTGTGGTTCCGCGAGGACGAGGCCCGGTCGGCGACGATCAAGCGGATCGCCGCGCTCGCGGCGGTTCTGCTCGTCCTCACGGGGTTGCTCGGCGCGTTCACGTACAGCTCCTACCGGACCGCCGACTTCGAGGCGGACGCGACCGCCGCCATCGAGTCGGAGCTACCGCCGGACGCGACGCTTCTGAGCCTCGACGTGACCTACGAGGGGTTCCCCGTGCAGAGCCCGCAGACGGTCGTCGTGACGGTCGGACACCCGCCGTCGTCGTCGCCGCCCGCCGCCGGTCCGATACGCGAGCGCGTCACCGCCCTGGCTCCCGATCCGATCGGCCCGTTCGGACGGGGCGACGTCCGCGTGGAGATCAGGTACGTCGGCGTCGATCGAGCGGGGAGCTGACCGAAGCGTCGGGCTTCCGGCTCGCCGCGAGCGGAGACGTAACGCGCCCGTGCGAAGACGCAAAGAGTCCTTTGCGTCAAGCGCGCGTTCAATACCTGAGCCGACGAAGGAGTGGGTATGAACCGCCGACTCGGTATCGCAACGGTCGCCATCGCGACGCTCGTCCTGCTGGCAGGATGCATCGCCCCGCTGCAGACGGCGAACGGCGATTCTCCATCGGGAGACGCACAGCGGACGATCTCGACGAGCGGGAGCGGCGAGGTGTCCGCAGAGGCCGACCGGGCCGTCGTGACCGTCGCCGTCACCGCCCGCGCCGACAGCGCCGAGGAAGCGCGGTCGACGGTGGCCGCGGCGGCGAGTGAAATGCGCGAGGCGCTCCGGGCGGCCGGCGTCGACGACGACGCGGTGACGACCGCGTCGTACGGCGTCCGCCCGATCGTCGAGGCTCCCCGGGAGAGCGGTGAGCGGGAAGTCACCGGCTACGAGGCCGTCCACGCCTACCGGATCGAGACGACGCCCGACGCCGCGGGCACCGTCGTCGACACCGCCGTCGGCAACGGGGCCACCGAGGTGTACGGCGTGAGCTTCACGCTCGCCGACGAGACGCGGACGGAACTCCGCGAGCGGGCGCTCGAACGGGCGATGGACGCCGCCCGCGACGACGCCGACGCCATCGCGTCGGCCGCCGACCTGACCGTGACCGGCGTCCAGTCCGCCTCGACGAGCGGCGGCTACGCGCCGGCGTACGAGGTGCGCGAGACGGCCGCCGACAGCGGCGCCGGCGGCGTTCCGACGCAGTTCGAGGGCGGGTCGGTGACGGTCACCGCGAACGTCGACGTGACGTTCACCGCCGAGGAGTAGGCCGGATCGGTCGCCGCGGGTTCCGGTCGACCGGTCACACCGGAACCACGAGCATCGCCACCCCGCTCAGGACGACGACGCCCAGCACGATCGAGACGAGACGGCCGAGTCGATAGGTCCCGAGAAACAGCGCTAACCCGGCCTTAACCAGGGTGTTCGCGATCGCGGCGATGACGATTCCGGTGGTCGCGACCTCCGTCGAGACGGTGCCCTGCGCCGCGAGTCTGCTCAGCGTGATCGTCATCGCGTCGACGTCCGCCAGCCCGGAGAAGAAGGCGGTCGCGTACACGCCCGAGGCGCCGAACCACTGGTTGGCGTACTCCGAGACCAGGAGGACGACGGCGAAGACCGCGCCGAAGACGAGCGCCGGCCGCAGCCGGAACGGGTTCTTCATCTCCTCGGTCTCGATCGACTCGTCGGCCGCCGTCCGCCAGTAGAGCAGGGCCGCCGAGACGGCTCCGACGGCGGTCATCACGCCGAGCGGGAGCGCGACCGCGGGCAGGAGGTCCGGGTTGACCACCGAAACCTCGACGAGCGCCCGGGGGAACATCACGATCGACGCGGTGACCACCGCGAACGCGCAGATCCGATACAGCGTCTCGTTCTGGGCGGTCTTGCCCGCCATCGACACCGTCGTCGCCGTCGATGAGACGAAGCCGCCGACGACGCCCGTGAGCGCGATGCCGCGCTCGGCGCCGAGGACGCTTCCCAGCACGTAGGCGACGAACCCGAGGCCGGTGACGAAGACGACCATCAGCCAGACGAACCGCGGGTTGAGGCCGTAGAGGGCGTCCATCGAGCGGTCCGGGAGCGAGGGCAGCACGACGAGCACGATGAGGATGAACTTCGCCGAGGCCAGTTGCTCGCTCGCGTCGATCCGGTCGGCGAACTCGTGGAGCGGGTCCTTCACCGAGAGGAGGACAGTGACGGCGCCGCCGACGACGACCGCGAGCGTCGCCGCCCGGTCGGAGTGCATCGTCATCGCCCCCAAGATCGCCGTGAGGAGCGCCGAGGTGAGCGTCGTGAGCCCGAGGTCACCGTCAGTCCAGACTCTCGCGGCGTATGCGACCGTCAGCGGAACGACGAGGACGCCGAGCGCAGCGAGTAGCGTCCCGCCGAAGAACGCGAACGTCAGCGCCCCGTACAGCGCGAACAGCGGGAACGTCCGACTGCCGGCGAACCGCCCGGCCGACTCGCTCTGTTCGCGTTCCAGTCCGATGAGCGCGCCGAGGCTGGTCGCGACGAGGAGTCGCAGGACGACTTCCGACAGGGGAGCGGTGAGTGGGTCGAACATCGGTTGCCGGGTGTATCTCGGTGCTGCGAGCGGCGCGTGTTCGGTCGGCGCGGGCTACTCCTGGCGCGACGGCGGGATGTCGGGCGTCCAGTCGACCGCCTCGACCGCCGCGTCGAGGACCGCGTCGACGCCCTCGCCGCCCTCGACGCTCATATGCAGGTCCGCCTCGACGTCGCGCGAGCGGTCGCTCTTGTTGTTCACCGTGAGCACGGGGACGTCGCGCTCGCGGAACCGTTCGGCGACCGACTCGCGGAGTTCCAGCTGCGCCGCCAGCGGGTAGCCGCAGGCCTCGCTCGCGTCGACGACGAAGACGACCGCGTCCGCGAGGTGTTCGATCGCGCTCACCGCCTGCCGCTCGATGTCGTTGCGCTCCGCCTCCGGCCGGTCGAGCAGCCCCGGCGTGTCGATGATCTGATACCGGATGCGATCCCGTTCGAAGTGTCCGACGTGGACGCCCTTCGTCGTGAAGGGATAGCGGGCGATCTCGTTCGTCGCGCGGGTGACTTCGTTGACGAACGAGGACTTCCCGACGTTCGGATAGCCGGCGACGACGATGGCCGGTTCGTCCGGGCGGATGTCCGGGAGCGTCTTCAGCGCGTCGCGGGCCTCGCCGATCCGTTCGAGGTCGTCGGCGACGTCCTCGACGAGGTCGGCCATCCGCGCGAACGCCTGTTTCCGGTGCTTCCTCGCCGTGTCGGCGTCGGTCTTCCGGAGCTTCGGCTGGTACTCCCGCCGGAGTTCGCCGATCTGTCGACTCGTCCACGTGACCCGCGAGAGGCTCTGTCTGAGTTCGTCGACGTCGACGATGGCGTCGGCGAGTTCGTAGTAGAAGGGGTCGACCGTGCCGAAGTCGGGCCACTGCGTGACGACGTTCTCGAGGTTGTCCGAGAGGATCGACGAAGCGGTCTGAAGCATCGACTGCTGGGCCTCCAGGCCGGACTTCGCGCGCCCCGCGCGGGCCGCCCGGGAGAACGCCTTGTCGAGAAGTTCCTCCGACCGGGGCGTCGTCGGGAGGGACTCGAAAATCATATTGGTCACGTTACATCGCCGAACCGTAAAAGCGCGTCCGTTCGGCGGTCGCGTGTGCCTCGCTCGCTTCGGGCCGTTCGCGGAGGTTTTGTCCGACCGGGTCCTCTCTCCGGGTATGAACACGGACTGGCGGGCGGTCGGCATCGGCTTCGTCGTGATGCTCGTCGTCGGCGCGTTCGGCCTGTGGCTCCCGGTCGTCGGACAGGTCGGTGCCGGCCTCGTCGGCGGCTTCGTCGCCGGCTACCTCGCCGGCGGGATCGGGAACGGCGCGTGGAACGGGCTGGTCGCCGGCTCGATCTCCGGGATCGCGGTCTCCGTGCTCGCCGCGCTGCTCGGCGGGTTGATCGGGCTCGCGGGCGGGCCGTTGGGTGGATTCCTCGGCGGCGCGGGGGTCTTCCTCGTCGGCGTCGTCGTCACGCTGCTTTTCGCGATCGACAGCGCCATCGGCGGGGCGATCGGCGGCCTGCTCACCCGGTGAGCGGCGAGCGCGCGGCGGCGTTGCGCGAAAGCTGGGACATCACCCCTCGCCGCGGTCGAGGTACTCCCCCTGGACGGCGACGATCTCGGAGGAGTCGTCGCACTCGGCGTACCGGCGGAGCGGTTCGTCGTTCAGTTCCAGGAACGTGTGTCCCCAGGTGAACTTCGAGAGCAACGTCTCCGCGCGCTCGCGCCGGTCGAAGATCGCGAGCGCCGCCGCGAGCGCCTCGACGGTCGTCAGCCGCATCGGTCGGCCGAAGTTGACGGGGTTGGCGGCGACGAGGTACGGGAGCGCCCGGTGCTCGCCGGGGAGGGAGAAACGCGCCTCCCCGGCGGACTCCCACGAGCAGTCGAGCGCGACGAGTCGGGTCGAGTCGGCGTCCGCGGGCGAGAGCGCGCGCTCGGCGTGGGGGTTGAGGACGACGCCGTACGGCGTCGCCCGGTCCGAGCGGTGCAGGTCGACGAGGTCGAAGCGCGCGAGCTTCCGCGCGGTGCACTTCGCGGGGTCGTCGTCGCCCTCGTATCGGACGTGCAGCTCGTAGCGATCGTCGCCGGAGGCTCCCCCGTCGGCCCCGATCGACGCGCGATCGTCCGTGTCGCCGGTCACAGTCGGGAGAGGCGGGCCGGGGAGAAAAGCCGTTCGTCGTCCGCGCGGGGATCAGTCCGGGCCCGAGAGTCCCTGGACGTCCCGGGCCTCGACCGTTCCGTCGGCCGACACGCGGACGATCCGCTCGGAGACGGTGAAGACCACGCTCGCGTCGTCGCCCTCGACGGAAGACAAGAACCGCTCGGCGGGCTCGGTGTCGACCGCGGCGTACAGGGGCGAGTCGCCGCAGCAGCCCTCGGTTTCGAGGGCGGTCACGATGGTCGCGTCGAGTTCGGTGGCGCCTCCGAAGTCGTGGTGTGCGACGACGTTCCAGTCTGACCGCTCGTTTCGGTCGGCGTCCGTCGGTCGGTGGTTCATACCGCTCACTACCGGCTATCGGGACAAGAAACGGATCGACAGTGGGGTACTGATTAAGCCCGATTTAGCCGGATTATCCGATTTAATGGGTCGTTTCGGCTCCCTATCGACACCGTATCGAGAGCGACGCGGACGGCGGGGGCGCCGATCAGTCCCGCTTGCCGGCGCCGACGGCGGACTCGCCGACCGGGTCGTGGCCCTCGATGACCTCGGTTCCGCCCATGTACGGCCGGAGCGCCTCCGGAACCGTCACCGTGCCGTCGTCGTTCTGGTAGTACTCCAAGATCGCGACCATCACCCGAGGGATGGCGAGCCCGGAGCCGTTCAGCGTGTGGAGGTAGTCGGCGGACTCGTGGCGCTCGGGTCGGTAGCGCAGGCCCGCGCGCCGCGCCTGGAACGCGCCGAAGTTCGAGACCGAGGAGACCTCGAGCCAGCGGCCGCCCTCCTCGGGGCCGTCGTCCATATCGTCGGCCGGCGCCCACACCTCGAGGTCGTACTTCTTTCGCTGGGTGAACCCGAGGTCGCCGGTGCACATCTCCAGGATGCGGTAGGGGAGTTCGAGTCGTCGAAGGACCTCCTCGGCCTCGTCGACGAGGCCCTCGAAGCGCGCTTCACTCTCGTCGGGGCGCACGAAGTTCACCATCTCGACCTTGTTGAACTGGTGGACGCGGACGATGCCGCGGGTCTCCGTGCCGTGTTCGCCGGCCTCGCGGCGGAAGTTCGGCGTGTACGCTTGCAGCTTCAGCGGGAGGTCGTCGTCCAGCAGGATCTCGTCGCGGAACATGTTCGTCACCGGCACCTCCGCGGTCGGGCAGAGCCACAGGTCGTCGTCGTCCCAGGGCTCCTCGTTCGCGCCGCCGATGCGGTAGGCGTCCTCGGTGAACTTCGGGAACTGGCCGGTTCCGACCATCGATCGGGAGTTGACGGGGATCGGGGGGAAGACGTCCACGTAGCCCTGTTCGCGGTGGACGTCCATCATGAACTGGATCAGGGCGTGTTCGAGGCGCGCGCCGTCGCCCTTCGTGAAGTAGAACCCGCCGCCGGTCACCTTCGCGCCGCGGGCGAAATCCAGGATTTCGAGGTCCTCGCCGAGGTCGTAGTGGGGGACGACCTCCGCGGGGAGCGTCCGGCGGTCGTCGAAGCCCTCGCGGCGGCGTTCGACGTTCTCCGATTCGTCCTCCCCGATCGGGACGTCGTCGTCGGGGATCTGCGGGATCTCTAAGAGCGCCGCCTCCAGTTCGGCCTCCAACTCGTCGGCCCGCTCTTCGATCTCTTCGAGTTCGGCCTTGAGTTCCTGGGAGCGCTCGATCGCCTCCTCGGCGGCCTCGTCGTCGCCCTCGGCCTTCAGATCGCCGATCTTCGAGGAGATCTGGTTGCGCTCGTGTCGCAGGTCGTCGCCGCGCTGTTTGAGCTCTCGCCACTCCTCGTCGACGGCGAGAACGCGGTCGAGATCGACGTCCTCGACGCCCTTCTGTTCCAGCGCCGCCCGAACCGTCTCCGGGTTCTCGCGGAGGAACTGTCTCCCGATCATACCCGTCGGTTCTCCGGGACGTGGCAAAACCGTGTCGCATCAGCGGGCGTCCGGAACCGAACCGACGCGTCGGGACCGGAGTCACCGAGACCGGGCCGGGAGCGGCGGTCGAGCCGACACCCGCCGCGGCGCCGGGTGACCGCGAATGTCAACGTGTCACAACGAAAAGACACATATCCGAGGCCGGAGTCCGGGTAGGTATGCCGAAGTGGCTCCGCCGACGCTTCACCGACGCGTACGAGCGGATGCTCCGCCGACAGCTGGAGGCCGCGCCCACCCACGTCGCGATCATCCAGGACGGCAACCGACGCTACGCCCGCGAGCGCGGCGCGGACGCCCCCGACGGACACCGCGAGGGCGCGAAGACGACGGAACGCGTCCTCGACTGGTGTGAGGAGCTGGGGATCGAGGAACTCACGCTGTATGCCTTCTCGACGGAGAACTTCGACCGTCCCGACGAGGAGCTCGAACCCCTCTTCGACCTGCTGGAATCGAAGCTCTACGAGTTCGCCGACGCCGACCGCGTCCACGAGAACGGCGTCCGGATCGGCGCGATCGGCGACGTCGAGCGACTGCCCGCGCGGGTCCGCGACGCCGTCGACTACGCGGAGTCGCGGACGGCCGAGTACGACTCGCTCCGACTCAACGTCGCCCTGGCGTACGGCGGCCGGTCCGAACTGCTGGGTGCGGCCAGGACGGTCGCGGACGAGGTCGCCGCCGGGGAGCTTTCGCCCGACGAGGTCGACGCCGACGCCGTCGAGGACCGTCTGGCGGAGCACACGACGCGGGACGTCGACCTGATCATCCGGACCGGCGGCGACGAGCGGACCTCGAACTTCCTGCCGTGGCACGCCAACGGCAACGAGGCGGCCGTCTACTTCTGTGCGCCCTACTGGCCGGAGTTCTCGAAGGTGGACTTCCTCCGCGGTCTGCGCACCTACCAGGCCCGCGAGCAGTCCTGGCAGCAGTCCCGGACCGAACGCGCCGTCGGCATCCTCCGGGCGGTCGCCGAGACCGAGCTCGCGGACGCGAAGACCGTCGCCGGACGGCTTCGGACGCAACTCCCCTCCGCGGGCGCTCGCGAGGTCTCCGCGGAACTGGAGCGCCAGCGCGGCGCGGAGGCGGGCGAGCGCGCGGACTGATCGGCCGCCGTTCCACGACCGGCGACAGTTCGCACCGCCGTAGCGTGTCCGCCCCGCGAGGCAACTGGTCTCGCGAGACGCCGCCGGCGCCGATCACCGACCGAACCGCCGCTGTCGGTTCTGGTAGTCCAACACGGCGCGGAGGTAGTCCCGCCGCCGGAAGTCCCGCCAGTTGACGTCGGTGAAGTACAGTTCCGAGTAGACCGACTGCCAGATGAGGAAGTCAGACAGGCGCTCGGCGCCGGTCTTGATCAGCAGGTCCGGCTCGTCGTCGAAGACGAGCCGCTCTTCTATCTCGCCGGCGTCGACCTCGTCGGGCGAGAGTTCACCCGATTCGACGGACTCGGCGATCCGGCGCACCGCCGCGGCGAACTCGCGCTTCCCGCCGAGCCCGATGTTCACCCGAACGGGCGCGTCGGCCCGTTCGGTGTCGCCCGGTTCGCGGACCGCGACGGGGCGGGGCGACTCGACGTTCCGAAGCTCTCGCGACAGGGTCGGCACCACGGCCTCGTCGAGCACGCTCACCGAGACGGTGACGCGCTCGGCGCCGTACTCGAAGGCCCACCCGAGGAACTCCGCGAGCGTCCCGTAGGCCCCCTGTTCGAGCAGGTCCCGCTCGGTGATCACGACCGCGACGTGCGCGGGCGGGTCGGCGTCGTGGAGCCGGTGACGGAGGGCGAGGTAGCGGTCGTACAGTCCCACGGGTGGTTTTGCGAGCCACGGCGATATATGCCTCCGGTTTTCGCGGAGGGGCCGAACACCTCAGCGAGACAATATTATGTTAAATTATGTCATAGAAAGCGATATTAAGTGTTGGAAGAGACTCCACTCCACGAGATAGGTATACGATGACGGGGCTCAATGCGTTTCTAGCACCGGAATATAAAAATATGATCCGAAGGCGGACATCGGGCCGGGGAGAGCCGTGAGCGGTTCGTCCGGACCGATTCGGGCAGTCGTTCAGCGACCGCTGCTGCGCCGGCTCCTCCGCCCGGTCGCGGCCTTCGGGGCCGTCGTCGTCCTCGGCGTCGCGGGATTCAGTTCGCTGGGCGGCGTCGGCGTCGTCGACGCGCTCTTCTGGCTCTTGGACCCGACGAGCATCGAGTTGCACTTCCAGGCGCACGGGGGAGCCGAGACGCTCACGAAGGGGTACGCGGTCGTCGTGCTGTCGGGGCTCGTCGTCACCGGCCTCTGGATCGGTGAGACGGTGTTCTCGGCCGCCTTCGGCGGACGGATACGGACGGAGTTCAGAGAGATGCAGATCGAACGGACGATCGACGAGTTGGACGGCCACATCATCATCTGCGGCTACGGCACGTTCGGGAAGACCGTCGCCTGGCGGCTTCGAGACGAGGGCCGGGACGTGGTGGTGATCGAACAGCAGGACGCGGAGTTTCAGCGCGCGATCGACGACGACATCCTCGCGGTGCAGGGCGACGCTCGACGGGAGCAGGTGCTGCGGGACGCCGGTGTCAAACGGGCGGCGACGGTCGTCGGCGCGATCGACGACTCGAACGCGAACATCCAGATCGCGATGGGGGCGAGCCAGATCGCGCCGACGGTCCGACTGGTCGTCCGCGTCGGCGACGGGATGTACGAGGCGCTCGCGCGCCGCGCCGGCGCGGACGAGGTGATCATCCCCGAGGTCGCGAGCGCCGAGCAGGTGACGTCGACGCTGTGATCTCGGCGCCGGAAGCATCGAGAGCGTCGGTCGCGCAGACGGTCACGTTCGGGACAGCAACGGCGGGGCCGACGCGGCGGGGGCGAGACACCGTCCGGGGTCGGCGGGTCCGCAGGCCGGGGGACGGCGATGCCGGATGTCGGGAGGGTTAAGTGCGCGTCGGGGGTATCCGGAGACGTGCAACCGACGCTCCGGCGGGCGGGCGGGTTCGCCCTGGTGGGGACCCTGGCGGTGGCCGCGCCGGTGCTCGGACGGGCGGCGTTCGCCCCCTTCGCCGCGGTCGCGGTCGCCGCCGCGTTCGGGATCACCGACGGCCCGCTGTTCGAGCTGTTCGCCCGGCCGGCGGACCGCCGCGAGGGCCGACTGAACGGGCTCGCCGGGTTCGCGCTGGCGGCCGCCGGACTCGCCATCCTCGCGACCGAGATCGGCCTGCCCGTGCCGCTTTTCGTCGCCGCCGTGATGGTCCTCGCCTACGGCAACCTCGGCAAGCGCCTCGTCGCCGAGACGACGGACAACCCGTTCCTCGGGGCGGCCGGGTTCGGACTCGGCGGGAGCCTCGCGGGCGTCGCGGGGCAGGCCGCGGTGGCGTCGCTGTCGTCGACGGCGGTCCTCCTGCCGCGCTTTGCCTTCCTCGCGGTCGCGGGCACGCTCGTCGCGGCGCTGTTCAGGGAGATGCTCTTCGAGCGCGACGACCCGCTGGTGATGCTCTCGACGGGGATGCTGCTGTGGCTGTTCGACGCGCTCGCGGTCGCCGTCGGGACCCTCGACGTGGTCGCCGGCCTCGCCGTCACGGTCGCGCTGGGGATCGCCTCCTACGCGCTCGGGGCGGCCTCGGTCGCCGGGATGCTCTCGGGGGTCCTCCTCGGCCTGCTCGTGATCGTCTTCGGCGGCGTCGGCTGGTTCGCCGTGCTCATCAGTTTCTTCGGCGTCGGGTCGCTCTCGACGAAGTACCGATACGACGAGAAGACCGAGCGCGGGATCGCCGAGGAGAACGAGGGCGCCCGCGGGACCGGGAACGTGCTCGGGAACGCCGCCGTCGCGCTGGTCTGCGTCATCTGCTTCGCCGCCAGTCAGTCGTTCCCGGTCGACGGGACCCTCTTTCAGTACGCCTTCGCCGGGTCGATGGCGGCCGCGCTGAGCGACACGCTCTCCTCGGAACTCGGCGGACTGTACGACGACCCGCGGCTCATCACGACGTTCGAGACCGTGCCGCCGGGCACCGACGGGGGAGTCACCTGGCAGGGCGAGGTGTTCGGACTGATCGGCTCGGCCGTCGTCGGCGCCGTCGCCCTCGCGCTCCTGCCCGGGGTCACGCCGCTCGGCGCGGCCGTCGTCGCGCTCGGCGGGTTCCTCGGGATGAACGCCGACAGCCTCCTGGGCGCGACCGTCGAGGGCGCGACGTTCGGCAACGAGGCGGTCAACTTCGCCGCGACCCTCGTCGGCGCGGTCGTCAGCGCGCTCGCCGTGTTCGCGCTGCTGTGACGGTCCCGATACAGTCGTGATCCGAAGCGCACGACCCTCCGACGCGCCGGTACTGGCTTCGCTCCAGTCGCACCTCGATGCGCCCTCACCGCGACTGCTCGCCTCGTTCGCGTCGCTCGGGACCTGTCTCGTCAGCGTCGCCGACGAGGGGCATCCGGGGACGGCGGCCGACACCGGCGCGACCGACAGCGACCGCTCGACGATCGACAACGATCACTTGACGATCGACAGCGACTGCCCGGCGGTCGACAGCAACCGTCCGGCGACCGCCGGCACGCCCGTCGGCTACGTCCTCTTGATCGGCGGCGACGACGTCCACCTCGCGGAGCTCGTCGTCCACCCCGCCCACCGCAGAGAGGGCCGCGGACGGGCGCTCCTCCGGGCAGCGATCGACTGCCAGGAGCCGGGGACGCGGGTGACGCTCGCCGTCGCCGCCGACAACGACCCCGCGCGCTCGCTGTACGAGTCGGTCGGGTTCCGGCGGATCGACTACCGGCCGGCGTTCTACGAGGAGGGATCGATGGAGGGGTCGAGAGACGCCGTCTTCTACGCCTACGACGTCGTATGACTCAGTTCGCGACCGAGTTCGCGAGCTGGTCCGCCGTCAGGAGCCGCGTCCCGACCGGTTTCTTGACGAACTCGCCGGTCGACGTCGCGACGGCGTGGTCGACCCCGCGCTGGGCCGCCACGTCGAGGAGCCGCTGCGTGAACTCACCGTCGACGACCGCGGCGTACGGCGCCGGGTCGGCGTCGGCGAGGGCGTCGAAGGCGTCCTCGGCCGGCCGCTCCTCGAGGGTGCCGAACTCGTCGTCGAGGAGACGGATCGCCCCGGTGTCGCCGTCGATGACCTCGCGGACGTGGTCTCTGAGCGAGCGCGGGCGGTCGCCGGCGGCGTCTGCCTCCGCCGCGTCCTCCCCTTCGGCATCCGTTTCGGCCGAGGCGTCCGAGTCCGCCTCCGTGCCGTCCTCGTCGTCGTCGCGTTCAGAGGCCGTCGCGTCGGAAGCGGTGTCTCCCGCGGGAGCGTCGGAAACGGCGCCTCCCGTAGACGCGGCGTCCGTCGCATCCCCGGGCGCGACGTCGCCTGCGTCCGTGTCGGGGGTTCCGGAGTCGGGATCGCGCTCGACGTCCGACCCGGCGGATCGGGCGGACGCGGTTCCGACGTCCTCGGGCGCCGCGTCCGACGTGCCGTCGTCTTCGGCCGGTTCGTCGATCACGTCGGTCGCGCCGACCGCGGCGCTTCCGGTCGAACACTCGGGCGACGCGGAGTCCGACTCTCCGACCGCCCCGGCGTCGTTCGGCGGCGTCAGCCCCGAATCCGTGACGGGATCGCGTTCGTTCGCGCGCTTCGATTCGGATCCGTCGGACCGCGGGGCCGCCGACTCAGTCGTCGGCGACCCCCGCAGAGGGTCCGGTTGGTCACCCTCTCCGGCCGGCTCCGCGTCGTCCCCGCTCGGGACCGTCCCCTCGATCTCGAAGGACTCGATCGGTTCCTTGTCGCGGAGCGCGGCGAAGACCTCGTGGCGTTCGAGGTCCTCGACGGACCGCCCCTTCGGCGCGAACGCGACGTAGTCGACGTCGCCCACCTGGGTGAGTTCGCGGAGGATGAGTTCGCCGCCGCGGTCGCCGTCGAAGAAGGCGGTCGTGGTCCGTTCGGCGGTGAGATCGGCCACGGCGTCGGGGACGTTCGTCCCCTCGACGGCGATGGCGTTCTTGATGCCGTAGCTCAGAAGCGTCAGGACGTCCGCCCGACCCTCGACGACGACCACCGCGTCGGAGTCCGCGACGTGGGGGCCGGCGGGGAGGCCCTCGTACTCGCTTATGTCCTCGATGCGGACGCTCTCTTTGACCTCCTCTAAGATCTCCGTCGAGGAGATCACGCTCTCGTCGAACGATTCGGAGAGGAGTTCCTTCGCCCGCTCGACGACCTCGCGCCGCTTCGCCTCCCGGACGTCTTCGATGTCGGTTACCTCGACGGTGGCCCGGCAGGGCCCGACGCGGGTGATCGTCTCGAGGGAGGCGGCGAGGATCGCGGTCTTGACCCGGTCGAGGCTGCTCGCGATGGTGACTGTCCCGAACGACTGGCCGTTCTGGGAGTCGATTTCGACGTCGATGCGCCCGACCTTCGACGACTGCTGGAGGTCGCGGAGGTCCAGGTCGTCGCCGAGGAGCCCTTCGGTCTGCCCGAAGATGGCCCCGACGACGTCGGACCGTTCGACGATGCCGTCGGCGGTGATCGCTGCGTGGATGAGGTATTTTTCGGTGTCTTCCATTGGTGAATACCCCCGAAGGGGCGTGATGGTGATGTGAGCGTCATGGGAAACCCGATGACGTGCTTATATATGGGCTGCTCGCGGCAAATATCTATCGTACCTGAGAGGAGCAGCGGCGATCGACGCCGATCGCTCGGATGCGGGGCGCGGGACCGCGTCGGTCGACGTCCGAACGTAAGATCTCCGCGTGCGCGAGTGAGATGCCGAGAGACTCCGTTCTGGCTTATCGAAGAAAAATATTCTTCGTAGTGTGCTAATGAACTCATAAGAGCAATATTTACGTATGTCGAGTAATTACTCTGCTCCGATGAGACGACGGAAGACGGATTATCTGTGGATCGGCGTCTTCGTAGTGCTCGTCGCGTTCGCAATCCCGTGGTTCCTCTGGGGGAACGCGGCGACGTGGCTCGGGCTCCCGGTGTGGCTCTGGTGGCACATCGGCTGGATGGGGCTCGCCTCGGTCGCGTTCGCGTTGTTCGCCCGCGGGGCGTGGGACCGGGGGATGAACGTGGACCCCGAGGAGGTGGGGTTCGATGGCTGAATCGGAACTGCTCGTCCAACTCGGGGTCGTGGGCGCGTACCTCGTGGTCGCGCTCGCGGTCGGCGTGTTCGCCTACCGGGTGACCGGGCGGGACGCCGAGGACTACTACCTCGCGAGTCGCTCGATCGGCACCGGCGTCCTCCTGTTCACGACGTTCGCGACGCTGCTGTCGGCCTTCACCTTCTTCGGCGGCCCCAACCTCGCGTACACCGCCGGCCCCGAGTGGATCCTCGTGATGGGGCTGATGGACGGGATCCTCTTCGCGATCCTCTGGTACGTGATCGGCTACCGCCAGTGGCTCATCGGCCGCTACGAGAGCTACGTGACCCTCGGCGAGATGCTGGGCGACCGGTTCGGCTCGAAGCGCCTCCGCGCGCTCGTCGCCGGCGTCTCGCTCTTCTGGCTGTTCCCGTACGTGATGCTCCAGCAGATGGGCGCGGGCGAGGCCATCGTCGGCCTCTCCGACGGGGCGGTTCCCTACTGGATCGGCGCGGCCGCGATCACGCTGTTCATGATCGTCTACGTCGTCCTCGCGGGCCTCCGCGGCGTCGCCTGGACCGACACGATCCAGGGCGTGTTTATGCTCGGGATCGTCTGGATCGCCGTCGGCTGGGTGCTCTCGGCCGCGGGCGGTCTCGACGCGGTGTCGACGTCGCTCGCGGCGTCGAACCCCGAGTTCCTCAGCCTCGGCGGGGGCCTGTACTCGCCGCAGTGGATGATCGCCCAGGCCGTCACCATCGCCTTCGGCGTCGCGATGTTCCCGCAGATCAACCAGCGCTTCTTCGTCGCCAAGGACGTCCGGGTGCTGAAGCGCTCCTTCTCGCTGTGGCCGGTGCTCGTCCTCCTGCTCTTCGTGCCGGCGTTCCTCCTGGGCACGTGGGCGGCGGGCCTCGGCGTGGCCGTCCCCGAGGGCGCGAACGTCGTGCCGGTCGTCTTGAACGCGTACACGCCCGCGTGGTTCGCCGCGCTCGTCGTCGCCGGCGCGATGGCGGCGATGATGTCCTCCTCCGATTCGATGCTGCTCTCGGGGTCGTCGTACCTGACCCGGGACCTCTATCGACCGTTCGTCAACCCCGACGCCTCCACGACCCGCGAGGCGTGGATCGCCCGCCTGGGCGTCGCGGCCTTCGCGATCGGGACGTTCGTCGTCAGCCTGTTCCGGCCGGGGACGCTCATCACCGTCGGCGACACCGCCTTCGGCGGCTACGCCCAGCTCGCCCTGCCGGTGATCGTCGCGCTCTACTGGCCGCGGACGACCCGTCAGGGGATGTTCGCCGGCATCGTGGGCTCGCAACTGTTCTACGTCGCCCACGTGTTCGTCCCCGCGACGACGATCGGCGGCGTCGCGGTGTTCGGTTCGACGTACTTCACCTGGGACTTCGCGCTCTACGGGATGGCGCTCTCCCTGCTTCTCACCGTCGGCGGCTCGCTCCTGACCGCGGCCGACGCCGACGAGCGCGCCGATCGGTTCGCCGTCGGGACGCGCGCGGACTGACGGGCCGGTCGTCCGGGTTCCCTTCCCGACGTCTCGGAGCCGGCGAAGCGCTCTTGATCGCGGAATCCGTGCCCTCGGTATGAACGAATCGGGTGTCCAGTCGCTCGTGGACCAGGAGACGCTTTCGGCCCGCGTCGACGACGGCGACGTCCCCCGGTGGGTCCGCCGCCACTTCGAGACCTTCACCGACGCGCTGCTCGGCGAGCGGAACGGAACGCCGTTCCCGTGTCACTTCGGGGCGCAGTCGGTCCGCGACGGCGAACCGCTCTACACGGCCGTGCCGTCGACCACCGACCCCGACGCGCTCCTGGCGTTTCGCGACACGCTGCTCGAGTACCTCGACGCCTACCCCGACGCGCCGGGGCGGGCCTCGCTGGTGACGTTCTTCAAGCCGCCCGAGCGGGCGTTCACGGAGGCCGACTACCACGAGACGCTGTGGCACCTCCTCCAGTTCCTCCACGTCCACGACCCCGAACCGTGGCCCGCGGACATCCCGACCGACCCCGACGACCCCCACTGGGAGTTCTGCTTCGGCGGCGAACCGATGTTCCCGACGTGCCGAGCACCGTTCTACGACGACCGAAAGAGCCGCTACTGTCCGGTCGGCCTGGAGATCACGTTCCAGCCTCGCGCCCTCTTCGACGGCATCACCCACGACACCGAGGCGGGCGAGCGCGCACGCGAGCAGATCCAGGGGCGACTGGAGGAGTACGACGGCGTCTGTCCGCACGCGGACCTCGGCGACTGGGGCGTCGAGGGCGACCACGAGTGGCCGCAGTACCTGTTCCGAGAGGACCCCGAGCAGTCGCCCGACGAGTGTCCGATCGCGGTGACGCGCGAGCACCCGAAGGCCGCGCCGCCGCGGACGGAGCCGCGGGCCTCGGCCGGTGACGACTGAGCCGATGCCCGAAACTGAACCCGCGCGGCTCCGTGAGCGCCTCGGCGACGCGCCCGCGCTCGTGCTCGTCGACCTCCAGACGGGGTTCGACGATCCCGCCTGGGGCGAGCGCAACAACCCCGACGCCGAGGCGAACGCCGCGCGCCTCCTGGAGGCGTGGCGCGCGGCCGACCTGCCCCGGTTCCACGTCCGCCACGACTCCACGGAACCCGACTCCCCGCTTCGCGGGGACGCCCCCGGCTTCGCGTGGAAACCCGAGACTGCGCCCCGCGACGACGAGCCGGTGTTCACGAAGCGGGTGAACGCGGCGTTCGTCGGGACCGATCTGGAGGAACGGCTCCGCGAACGCGGGTGTGAGACCGTCGTGATCGTCGGCCTCACGACGGACCACTGCGTGTCGACGACGACGCGCCTGGCGGAGAACCTCGGGTTCGATCCGGTCGTCGTCGCCGACGCGACCGCGACGTTCGAGCGCGACGCCCCCGACGGAACGCACTACGTCGCCTCGGAAGTCCACCGAACCGCGCTGACGCACCTGTACGGCGAGTTCGCCGACGTGGTCGGGACCGACGACGTGCTCGCGGCGGTCCGGCGAGAACCCGGCGCGTAGGGGTGGACGGCGTCGGGATCGGCGGGGACAGTCGCGCGTAGCGCGGCAAAGGGACGGTCTGCGCCGGGGGCGCAGCTCGAGACGCAGAGACGGACCGCGTCAGCCGGTCGCCGCGGCCCGCTCGTGAACCGTTCCGATGACCGCCCACAGCGAGAGCCACAAGAAGAGAAAGACGAACGCCAGGACCGTCGTCGAGAGCAGGCCTAATGACCCCGCCAGATCCGAGAGCGTCGGCAGCGCGAGGAGTACGAGGACGCCCGCGGCGACGCCGCCCAGCAGACACTCTAGGGACGCCCAGAGCGTGCTACCCGAGAGGACCGCCTCTCGGCGCCGGTCCGCCTTCGCCCGCCTCGGTGTGGTCACACATACCACCCTGTCTAGAATAACACGGTAGATAATGATAAATATGTCGCGCGGTCGACCTCGGTGGTATCTTCCGCCACGCGGCGCTCGCCTCCCGCGGCCGACCGCCTCGCGCTTTTTATGGTCGCCCCCGGCGAACGAGGGCGTATGCAGACTCACATCGTGCCGGTCGGCTTCGACTACGACCGGCTCATCGCCCCGCTCATCCGGGACCAGCAGGACGTCGACCGGGTGATCCTCCTGGAGGGGGCCGTCGGCAGCGAGTCGAACGTCGAGTACTCGCGGAACCTCTCGGGGAAGTTGGAGAAGGACTTCCAGAACCTGCTCGGATCCGACACCGAGCGCGTCGTCGTCGCCGACGTGTACGACTACGACGCGGCGTTCGAGCAGGCCTACGACCTCATCAACGCCGAACTCGACGCCGCCGGGGACTCGGAGGTGTGGGTGAACGTCTCGGCGATGCCGCGGCCGGTCTCCTTCGCCTTCGCCACCGCCGCCCACTCGATCATGGTCGAGCGCCAGGAGGACCGCGACCGGATCCACACCTACTACACGGCTCCGGAGAAGTACTTAGAGACCGATCTCGCCGAGGAGGTCCGCGCGGCGAAGGAACTGCTCGGAGAGCTGCTGGCCGGCGCGGACGTCGAGGACGAGCGGGTCCGCGAGCGCTACGAGTCGGCCGAAGACATCCTAGAGGAGTTCGACGAGCGCGGGACGACCATCGGCGCGAAGCGCATCGGCGACAGCCACATCGTCGAGCTGCCGATCGCGTCCTTCCAGAACGTCAAGCCGTTCGAGGAGGTCATCCTCTTCGAGCTCGGCGAGTACGGCGAGTTCGACTCGGTCTCCGAGCTCGCGGAGACGCTCGCCCGCGACATGAACGAGGAGTACACCGACTCGTTCAGATCGAAGGTCATCTACAACGTCGACCGACTCGGCCCGGGCGGGAAGGGGTACATCGAACAGGAGGAACACGGGAAGTCCTACCGGACCCGGCTCTCGCGGATCGGGCAGCTCTGGGTGCGCGCCCACGCGGAGGACGAACCGCTCTCGGACTGACCGTCGTCGGTGAGCGTCCCGACGACGCCGGTGTCGGGGCTACTCGTCGACGTCGAGATCGAACTGCGCGTTCTCGACGACGGCGTTGAGGACGACGCTCGTGTTCGACTCGCGGATGTCCGTGTCCGTGAGCAGCTCTTTGATCTGGTCGTTCATCCCGTCGGTGTCCTCGAACTTCCCGACCGCGATGACGTCGTAGTCGCCGGTCACCTCGTAGACGGTGACCATCTGTTTGTGTCCCTTGAGCCGTTCGGTGATGTCCGGGAGGGCGCTCCCCTCGACCTTCAGCTGGATGATCGCCGTGACGTCGTAGCCGAGCGCGTCGTAGTTCACGCGCGGGGAGTACCCCTCGATGACGCCCTCGTCTTCGAGGTCCCGGAGGTGATTCGAGACGGTCGTGACCGAGACGTCGAGGTCCTCCGCGAGGCTTCGGAGGCTGGCGCGACCGTCCCCGAGTAGTGCGTTGATCAGTTTTGCGTCGAGGTTTTCGTACGTCATTACACTCACGATGCGTCTCGGGGCATTAGAATTTTACGAATATCCAATTCAAAATGAGAGTAGGGGCATTTGCACTAAGCGATAACGTCTTTATACTGGGAGTGTTCGGATTCGATTGTCCAGGATATGACGGACGAAAACGAATCTTCCGCCGCACCCGACGGCGGGCTCTCCGCCGAAGCACAGCGCGTCATCGACGAGATCGAGGAGAAAGACGTCGACTTTCTCCGCCTGCAGTTCACCGACATCCTCGGGACCGTAAAGAACGTCGCCGTCCCGGCGACGCAGGCCGAGAAGGCCTTCACGGACGGCATCTACTTCGACGGGTCCAGCATCGAGGGCTTCGTCCGCATCCAGGAGTCGGACATGCGCCTCAAGCCCGACCCCGAGACGTTCGCGATCCTCCCGTGGCGCGACGGCCGGTCGGCGCGACTCATCTGCGACGTCATCAACACGTCGACGGGCGAGCCCTTCGAGGGCGACCCGCGAACCGTCCTCAAGCGCGTGCTCGAACGCGCAGAGGACATGGGATACACCGTCAACGTCGCCCCCGAACCGGAGTTCTTCCTCTTCGAGGAGGACGAGGAGGGCCGCGCGACGACGAAGACCAACGACGCCGGCGGCTACTTCGACCTCGCGCCGAAGGACCTCGCGAGCGACGTCCGCCGCGACATCATCTACGGCCTCGAACAGATGGACTTCGAGATCGAGGCCAGCCACCACGAGGTCGCCGAGGGCCAACACGAGATCAACTTCGAGTACGACGACGCCCTCACCACCGCCGACAACGTCGGGACGTTCCGGACGGTCGTCCGCGCCATCGCGGCCCAGCACGACCTCCACGCGACGTTCATGCCCAAGCCGATCCCGAAGATCAACGGCTCGGGGATGCACACCCACGTCTCGCTGTTCGACGAGGACGGCAACAACGCCTTCCACGACGAGGACGACGAGTTCAACCTCTCGGACACCGCGCACTCGTTCCTCGCGGGCGTCCTCGAACACGCCCCGGCGATCACGGCCGTCGCCGACCCGACGGTGAACTCCTACAAGCGCCTCGTCCCCGGGTACGAGGCGCCCGTCTACGTCGCGTGGTCCGACCGGAACCGCTCGGCGCTGATCCGCAAGCCGGCCGCCCGCGTCCCCGCGGCCTCCCGGATCGAACTCCGCTCGCCGGACCCGTCGTGTAACCCCTACCTCGCCTTCGCGGCGATCATCACGGCCGGTCTCGACGGCATCGAGGAGGGCCTCGAAGCGCCCGACCCGGTCAGAGAGAACATCTACGAGTTCGACGAGGAGAAACGCGAGGAGTACGGCATCGACACGCTGCCGGCGAACCTCGGCGAAGCCGTCTCCGCGCTCGAAGAGGACGAGGTCATCGAGGAGGCGCTCGGCGAGCACGTCTACGAGAAGTTCATCGAGGCGAAGACCCAGGAGTACGACGAGTTCCGCATCGACGTCTCCCAGTGGGAACTCGACCGCTACCTCGAGACGTACTGAACGCGACGGCCCCCGCTTCGGTTTTTTCTTTCGTCAGTCTAGGAGCTCCGGGTCTCGGACTCGCCCGTCGCGGTCCGTGCCAGGACGACCGGGAGCGCGAGCAGGCAGGCCGCACCGACGGCACCGACGAGAGCGATCAAGAGGCCGCTCTCGGCCAGTTTCGCCGTCCCGCTCATCGCGCCGAGGACGACCGCCAGCCCGGTTCCGCCGACGGCGAGCGCGCGTCCCGAGAGGTCGATCGTCGCCGTCGCCGCGCGGTCGCCGAGTCGGTGCCAGGCGACGACGGCCCCCGCCGCGGTGCCGATCCCGAGGAACAGTTCGCTCTCGCCCGGGGCGACGAGGAGCGCCGCGAGGCCGAAGGCGAGCGCGGCGCCGAAGAGCGCCGTGACGTGCCGGCGTGTCGGGGCCGCGAGCGCCCCGGTCGGATCGTCGAGAGCGAACCCCGGTCCGAGCGCGAACGCCGCCGCGAGGAAGGCGACGCCGATCGCGACGCCGGCCGCGACGTCCGCGAGGTAGTGAACGCCGATGAGGACGCGGGAGAGCGCGACGACCGCGACGACACCCCCGGCGAGCGCGAGTCGGCGTCGCCATCGCCCGCGGTGGGCGAGGACGGCGACGCCGCCCCAGAACGTCGTCGAACCGAGCGCGTGCCCGCTTGGGAAGCCCAGGCCGTCGCGATAGGAGACCGGCGGGCGCGGGAGCCCGAAGAGGTGTTTCAGTCCGACCGTGAGCCCGATAGCGCACAGTCCGAGGCCGAGCGCGAACGCGGCGCTTCGGCGAGAGATGCCGACGCGGTCGCCCAGGAGGTACGCGAGCGCGACGAGCGCGAGGAGGAGATACGGGTTTCCGAGGTGTGTGAGCACCCAGAAGACGGACGCGACCGCCTCGGGGAGCGACTCGGCGAACGCGATCTCGCCGACGCCGCGGGAGGCCAGCGGCGTTACTGGAGCGGTCATCGATCACTCACTCGCCGCGGGGGAGACAAATAGCCACGGGAATCGAACAGTCACGAAGGATCGGGCCGCCAGGGCGGATCGGACGCCGCCGTCGGGGTGCGACGACCCCGACGACGGCGACGACTCCCCGTTCGGGACTGGACCAGAGGGTTCAGGATCGGAAGGTTCAGAACAGAACCGACTCAGGACCGTCGGTCGCGAACCCAGTCGACGAGGCGGCCGGGCACCCCGAGGGCGTTCAGGCCCACGCCGAAGATCACGAACAGCGCGTAGAGCCCGAGCGTCGAGAGGTAGATCACGAGCATCGCGACCACCGCCAGCAGGTCGTCCTCCAGCAGGTAGAACGCGGCGATGGTCGCCGCCGTGCCGTACAGGAGCACGAGGTACGGCCCCCAGCCGCGGGCCTTCCCCCGCCGGAGTCGCCCGCGGACGTAGCGGCGCATCTCCGATTCGACGTCGGGCCGCTCGACCGTACGGGACTGGACGTCCTCCTCGAAGGCGTCGAGGTCGGCGCGCAGTTCCTCGACGCGGCGGTCGAGCCGGTCGATGTCGGGCGCGCCACGGGGGTCCACGTCGGTGTCGGCGGCCGAGGAATCGTCGGCGTCGCCGGCGCCGCTGTCGGCGCCGTTCGGGTCCTCGCGTGCGTCGCTCGCGGGGCCGGCGTCCCCGGACACGGCGTCGTCGTCGGTCGTCTCGTCGTCCGCGCTCATCGTCCGCTCGGGACGTCGGTCCCGCGGGTGTTGTACCTGCCGGTCTCGGTCTTCTCCTCGCCCCGCGAGAACCGCGTTGAGCACCGCGCCGGTGAGCACGAGGATCCCCGAGAAGTAGAACCACGTGACGAGCAAGAGGACCGCGCCGAGCGCGCCGGCGACGCCGGTCGAGAGCTGGGCGTACAGCCCGAATCCGGCGCTCAGGACGGCCCAGCCGACGGCGGCGAAGACCGCGCCGGGGAGGGCGTCGCGAACCCCGACCGGAACGTCCGGGATGACGGCATACAGCGGGAGGAAGGCGACGACGAGGAACGCGAGGAGGACGAGCGGGCTCACGATCCCGACGAACGGAACGTCGACGAGCGCCATCACCGCCGTCGTGATCACGACGCCGATCGTCGCGCCGCCGAGCGTCGCGAGCGTGATGAGCCCGTCCGACAGCTGCTCGACGATCGGGCTCGTCGGATACTCGTAGATCCTGGCGAAGGCCACGTCGATGCCGCGGAAGAGCTTCAGCGCGCCCCACGTCGTGACCAGGAGGCTGAGGACCGAGAGCGTCCCGCGTCCCGTGGGGTCCGTGATCGCACTCGCGACGAGCTCGGAGCCGGTCGGGAGCAGATACCGCTGTGCGATCGACTGGACCTGCGTCGCGAGGTCCGCGCCCCCGACGACGGCCGCGACGACGACCGCGAGCGTGAGAAGCGGCACGAGCGAGACGAGGACGTAATAGGAGATGCCCGCCGCGAGGAAGGTCACCTCCCGGTCGCGGACGGTCGCGACGATCGAGCGCGGTACGGCGAGTCGGTCGCGGATCGAGACGCTCACACGGTCCGGTTCGGCGGATCCACACAAGAATCACCCGGCGCGGGCGTCGGCGACGGGGCCGCTGTTCCGGTGAACGGAACGCGACCGCTCACTCGGCCGTTGCCTCGCGGATCTCCGGGACGGTCGCGTCGGTCTTGAACGCCGTCCCCGAGTAGTGCGCTCGCGTGGCCGCGAAGCCGGCGTCCCGAAGCGACGCCAGGAAGTCGTCCATCGCGGGGGCGGACCGGCTCCACTGCTTGCAGAGGCGGTGCTGGTCGTAGTGCGTCGGCGTGTCGAGTTCCGCCTCGACCGTCTCCAACAGCCGTCCGGCCCGCGCGGCCTCGCCCATCTCGTCGGTGACGTGCTCGCGGACCGTGCGGGCGAAGTCGGCGTCGCGGACCGCGCCGAGGTAGAGCGGGCCCGCCGAGAGAATGCGGTCGCCGCCGCAGGCGTCGCAGGCCTCGGGCGGGTGCGCGATCAGGCCGAACTCGTGCGTCCGGCGGAGGCAGTCCTCGCAGTGGTGGACGTAGCCCAGTCGGTCGATCAGTTCGTCCGCCTGCGTGGCCCGAGCGTCGATCTGGAGGTACGTGCGGACGTAGTGACGCGAGACGTGCGAGAGGATCGGGACGGCCGCCTTGTCGTAGCGGGCGGCCGTGCGGATCAGCGCCGAAAGCAGGACCCGAAGCCCCATCTCGGGGTGGTAGTCGGTGTTCTGCGGGAGCGTCGAGTACTTCCGAATCCCGGAGCGCTGGTGGGCCCCGCACAGCGGCGCGGTGTCGGTGGCGGTGACGCAGACCATACTCCGCGCGTTCGACAGCGCCGCGTCGGCGAAGGGGATCGGCGTGCCGAACGGGTCGAGGTCGACGACGTCGAAAAGCGACTCGTACAGCAGCGCGTTGACGTCGCGCTCGACGGCCTCGCCGTCGAGGCCGTTGCGCGCGAGGTTCTCGCGGGCCAGTTCGACCGCGTCGGCGTCGACGTCCGCACAGGTGACGTCGTACCCCTCGGCGGCGGCCCGGACCCCGCGGATCCCGCTGGCGGCCATCGCGTCGAGGTACGAACTCGCGCGGGGTTCGCGCTCGCGGTAGGCCCGCAGCGTCGCCACCGTCACGTCGCGGTTGAGTTCCTGTGTCGGGTTGTAGAACACGCCGTCGCCCGCCCCCTCGGATGCGCCGTCGCGGGCGTCGGGGACCGACACCTCGACGCCGCCCTCACGAACGTCCATACCACCGGTCGGACGCTCCGCGGCGAAAAGCGATGCGGTCGGTGCGGGCGGGCCGTGCCACCGGTGAGGTTTTGTCGGGGCCGGGGGAAGAACGGACAGTGAACGACGGCGACGGATCGGGAGGAGACGAGAGCGGAGGCCCTCAGGACTCGGGCGGGCGGGACGGCGGTCGCGCCCGCGACACGGGGACCGCGAGCGACAGCGAAAGCTCCCGCGACGCCGGATCCGGAGGCGGTGACGAGAGCGTCCCCGACGCCGAGGCCCGGGACGACGACTTCGTCGTCCCGACCGAGACGGGGACCGACGCCGAGACCGCCTGGCGGCGCGAGTTGGCCGAGCGCGGCGAACTCACGCCCGACGCCGTCGACGCCCTGATCTCGCGTCACGACGACCGCGGGGCGCGCGCCGTCGAGGCCGTCTCCGAGGGGCGGGTCAAGCGCTACCGCGACTTCACCGTCGTCGTCGGCCACGAGGACGAGTACGTCGTCGAGGACGGGGGGTGCACCTGCAAGGACAGCGCCTACAACCTCGACCCGGAGGATCCGACCGAGCGCTGCTGGCACGTCCTCGCGGTCGCCATCGCCGAGCGCATCGGCGAGGTCGACCACCACGAGATGTGGTACTCCGAGGTTCGCGACTTCCTGTGAGGGCAGCCAATCGCGTCCGGAACCGACCGAGAGTTGGCCGACGGCCGCCGACCGGCGGAGCCCGGTGAACGCTTATGCCGATTCCGCGATCATTGCTGACACGATGCAAGCCGCGAGACTCCACGAGTACACAGAGGAGATGAGCGACGCGCTCAGCATCGACGAGGTCGACCGGCCGGAGGTCACTCGCTCGGACGGCGTCGTCGTCCGCGTCGAGGGCGCGGGGTGGTGCCAGACGGACAACCACATCATCGAGGGGATGTGGACCGACTACGTCGAGCAGGACCTCCCGATGACGCTCGGCCACGAGAACGCCGGTGAGGTCGTCGAGGTCGGCGAGGAGGTCACGACGGTCGAGGTCGGGGATACGGTGATCTGTCACCCGGTGACGACCTGCGGGACGTGCCGGCAGTGCCGCCTCGGCGAGGATATGTACTGCGAGGACCTCTCGTTTCCGGGGCTCACCACCGACGGCGGGTTCGCCGAGTTCCTGCTGACAAGCGAGCGCGCGACGGTTCCCCTCCCGGACGGCGTCGATCCCGCGAAGATCGCGCCGCACGCCGACGCCGGGATCACGGCGTACCACGCGGTGAAGAAGGCGGTCGACGAACTGAACCCCGGCGACCCGGCGGTCGTCATCGGCGTCGGGGGACTGGGCCACATCGGCCTCCAGTGTCTCGACGCGATGAGCGCGGCGAACGTCGTCGCGCTCGACGTGAAGGAGAGCGCGAGGGACCTCGCCGCCGACCTCGGCGCGCGCCACACGATCGATCCGAGCACCGAAGACGTCGCCGGCGCGATCGACGACCTGACGGACGGCCACGGCGCCGAACAGGTCCTCGACTTCGTCGGCGCCGACGAGACGACGGCGTACGCGCCAGACATCGTGGCTCCCGGCGGCGACCACCACGTCGTCGGGTACGGCGGCCACGTCCACGAACCCGCGCAGGCGCTCGTCGACGGCGAGTTCTCCTATCGGGGGACCCTCGTCGGCAGGTACACCGAGCTGCAGGAGCTCGTCCGACTCGTCGAGCGCGGCGACGTCGAACTCCAGACGACACGGTACGACCTCTCGGAGATCAACACGGTCGCAACGCGACTCGAACACGGCGAGATCGACGGTCGCGCGGTCATCACGCCGAACTGAGAGGGGGCCGGGCGACACGAGCGAGCATCACCTCCTCCCGTCGATCGCTCCGCACCGTTTTTACGCCGTCTCGGCGAACGACCGGTAATGCCCACGATCGACGAGAAGCGGGTGTACACCGACAACGCCGGGACCGAGACCGTCTACCTCGCCTCGGGGCTCGGCGTCGTCGCGGTCTCGGTCTCCGACGACCTGATCGGGGAGTTCGGCATCGCCCACCGCTGTCAGGCTCGCGACGTGGCGACCGCGGGCCGGCGCGTCGCCGTCGCGACCGACGAGGACGTCCTAGTCGCCGACCGAGACGTCGACGACGAGGGCGACTCGACGGTGTCGGCGGCCGAGGCGCTCGCGTTCGAGGCCACCGGATTCGGTCCCGCCACGGCCGTCGGCTTCGACGGCGGCGCGGGCGACACCGGCGAACTCGTCGCCGGCGACGGGGACGGGCGCGTCGCGCGACTCGGCGCCCCGAGCGAGGCCGGCGGCGCGGATGCGAGCGAGACCGGCGGCTGGACCGAGATCGGGACGACCGGTCCGGTGCGCGCCATCGACGGCGGCCTCGTCGCCGCCGCCGACGGCGTCTACCGGATGGGTTCCGACGGCGTGACCCACGCCGGCCTCGACGACGCCCGCGACGTGGACGCGGAACCGCTCGTCGCGACCGGGACCGGGCTGTACAAACTCGGCAACGGCTGGATGGACGTGCTCGACGGCCCGGTCGACGCGGTGGACGCCGGCGGAGCGAGCGCGCAGGCCGCCGTCGACGGGCGGCTCTACGTCCGGCGGGCCGGCGACGCCCCCGACGCGGAGTGGCGCGAGGAGCGGCTGCCCGTCGAAGAGCCCGTCGCGGCCGTGGCCCACGGCGTCGAGGCGTCGTACGCGGTCACGGAGGGCGGCACGTTCGCCGTGCGGCTGCCGGACGGGGAGTGGCGGTACCGGGGCGTGGGCGTCCGCGACGTCGTCGCCGCCGCGGTGTAGGAGATCGCTGTCGGGCGTCCGTCGGGCGGTCCGAACGGCGAACCGCCCCGGAAGCCGAGACGAAAAGGGGTTTTACCGCGGGTCGAGAGATACCGGGTATGATCGTTCCCGGCGCATCCTCACAGGCGCTCGCGGCCGCGCTCGCCTCGGAGTTGGGCGAACCGCTCTCGGCCGTCGAGTACGACCGCTTCCCCGACGGCGAGACGCTCGCCGCCGTCCCCGACTTCGACGCCGAGCGCGCGGTGGTCGTCGCCACGACGGACTCGAACGACGCGTGGGTCGAACTGCTCCAACTGCAGGACGCCGTCCGGGAGGCCGGCGCGAGCGAGGTCGTCACCGTGATCCCGTATATGGGCTACGCGCGCCAGGACGAGGCGTTCGACTCCGGCGAACCCGTCTCCGCGCGAGCGATGGCCCGGGCGGTCTCGACCGGCGCCGACCGGGTCGTCCTCGTGAACCCCCACGAGGAGTCGGTCGCGGACTTCTTCGACGCCCACGTCACCGTCTGTGACGCCGCGGGGCTGCTCGCCGAGCCGCTGCCCGACGACCTCGCGGAGCCGCTCTTTCTCTCCCCCGATTCCGGCGCGGTCGAACTCGCGGCAGCCACCTGTGACGCCTACGGACGCGGCGAGACCGACTACTTCGAGAAGACCCGTCACTCCGGAACCGAGGTCGAGATCTCGCCGAGCGACGCCGACGCCGCGGGTCGCGACGTCGTGATCGTCGACGACATCGTCGCGACCGGCTCGACGATGAGCGAGGCCGTCGCCCACCTCGCCGACGACGGGGCCGAGCGCGTCTTCGCGGCGTGCGTCCACCCGCTCCTGGCTCGAAACGCCCGGACGAAGCTCGAACGCGCCGGGATCGAGCGGATCGTCGGGACCGACACGGTCGAGCGCGACGTGAGCGCCGTCTCCGTCGCACCGATCGTCGCCGCCGCCGTGGACGCGGTCGAAGCGGCGTAGCGGAGGGCTTGCGGACCAGGACGAACGATGGAACCCGAATTTCCAACCGAACAGCACGCCCTCGAAGCCGACTGCGCGCGCTGCCCCGCGCTCGTCGAGTGTCGCGAGCGGATCTCGTGGGGCACCGGCGACCTCGACGCCGACGTGATGGTCGTCGGCGAAGCGCCCGGCGCCGGGAACCCCGACGCCGAGCGGTGGCGCGGCGGAAACTGGACCGGGAAGGCCTACACGGCGCGGCACTCGGGGCGTCGCGTCCGACGGCTGCTCGCCGAGATCGGCCGGCCCACAGCCTACGTCACGAACGCCGTGAAGTGCTTCCCCTGCGACGGCGAGGGCTCGAACCGCGAACCCACCGAGACAGAGCGCGCGAACTGCCGGACGCACCTCCGAGAGGAGATCGAGACCGTCGATCCGACGGTGATCGTCGCGACCGGCAAACACGCCACGACGACGACGCTGGCGCTCGATAACCGAACGATCGACGGCTTCGTCGATCGGATCTTGGAGCCGATCGAACTGCCCTTTTCGACGCTGCTCCCCGTCCTCCATCCCTCCTATCAGGACATCTGGCGGGCGCGACTCGGTTACAGCGCCGAGGAGTACCGCGAGGCGGTCCACGACGCGCTCCGAGCGGCGCTCGACGACGACCCGTCCTGATTTCGGGGTCGAAAAGCGGCTTCCGGCGTGCGATGGTCGCAGAGACAGCCACAACCACACGGGCGGGACTGGAAGGGGCCGCGCGCTCGGCGACGGCGGACGATGTAAGCACGCGAGCACAGCGAGCGCGCGCAACGAGTCCCCCGAGTCGAGCGCGCGGGGGCTTCCGAGTTCAATCCCGCTGCCGAATCACTGGTCACCCCGTTTGCAGCGTCGTCCCCATAGAGACCCGAACTTACTTCGGCGATTCGTCCGATGAGACGCGTATGAGCGACGACCCGACCATCTTCGAGCAGATCGTCGCCGGCGACATCCCGGCGCGGATCGTCTACGAGACCGACACCGTCGCGGCGTTCCTCGACGCGAACCCGCTCGCGCCCGGCCACACGCTCGTGGTGCCGAAGGAGGCTTACGAGCGGCTCGACGAACTGCCCGAGGACGTCGCCGCCGACGTCTGGGCGGCCGTCCAGGAACTGACGCCGCGGATCGAATCCGCGGTCGACGCCGACGCGTCGAACGTCGGGGTGAACAACGGCAGCGCCGCCGGCCAGGAGGTCCCGCACGTGCACGTCCACATCGTCCCTCGCTTCGAGGGCGACGGCGGCAGGCCGATCCACGCGGTCGCGGGGGGCCGGCCGGACCTCTCCGACGACGAACTCGACGACATCGCCGCCGCCATCGAGACCGGGGAGTGAGCCGCGACGTCGCAGTCGGCGTCGGCAGCGAGGTCGACGTCGCCGCCATCGCGACCTGCGAAGCGAGGCGACTTCGGTGACGGCGTCGGATCGTCCCGAAGAACCGACCGGATTCTTTAAATCCCAGTGCGCGGCCAGAGTGGGTATGAGAGAGACGGAGACGGCTGACGTCACGGCGTTCGTCGGTGCGGCGGGCGGGGCGGGGACGACGCGGACCGGGATCGAGGTCGGCGCGGCGCTGGCGGCCGGCGGCCGCGAGGTCGCGATCCTCGACGCCGCGTTCGCGACGCAGGGACTGGCCGACTACGTCGGGGGTCGGATCGACCCGGACCTGACGCGCCTTCTCGTCGACGACGAGCGGGACCTCTCGACCGGACTGCGAGAGGTGGCCCTCCCGGAACGGGTCCCCGGCCGGGTCGCCGTCTGCCCCGCACACGCCCCCTTCGAGCGACTGGCCCGCGCGAAACGCGTCGAGGCGGCCCGGCGGTTCGAGTCGCTGATCGAGACCGCGGCGGCGCGGTTCGATCACGTCCTCTTGGACGTGCCACCGATCGCCGCGAACCAGGCCGTCGCCGCGGTGAACGCTGCGGACCGGATCGCCGTCGTCGCGCCGGCGAGCGACCGGGGCACGGAAGCGATCCAGCGGTGTCACGAGCGACTGGCCGACGTCGGTACCGGGGCCTCGCTCGTGGTCTCGGTCCGAGGGGAACTGGAGACCGCCGACGTGTCGGTGCCGGGAACCGAAGCGACGGCGGTCGACGCCGCTCCCGCCTGCCTCGGCGGCGACGACGCGTTCGCCCGCGCGATCCAGCGCGTGGCCGCCGCAGTCACAGAGGAGGAACTCGCGGAGCCGGAGGCCGGAGGCGGCGGCCTGCTCGGCTCGGTCGGGGAACTCGTCGGCCGATAACGGAGCCGCCGGCGTCAGTCTCGATCGAAAGAATCGAACAGCGGAAGGGCCGGGCGGCCGCGGCGTCGGGAGAATCCGACCGCCGTACTACCGGAGATCAGCACTGCCGGTCATCGTCTCCGCGAGCGCGTCGCGCTTCGAGACCAGCGCGTCGCCCGCGATCGGTGCCGAGGCGTCGCGGCGGACGGCTTCTGCGAGTTCCGTGATCGGGTCGTGGGTCTCGACGTAGGCGGCGAGCGCGAACTCCGCCTCGTCCGAACTCGTGAGTTCGAGCGCGTCCGCCCGCGAGAGTCGCCCGTCGATCCAGTCGCGGAGCACGCGTCGAGCCGTCGGCGACAGCGGCGTCACGCCCTCGAACCCGCACCGGTGCAGTAGCTTCGCGGCCGTGACCGGGGCGAGCGCCGCCGCCTCGCCCGCGTCGCCGACGCTCGCGCCCTCGTCGTACCGTTCGAGCACGGTCGACGCCGCGGCGGCCGTACACGGGAGGTCGGCCTCGTACTCCCGGAGCCGCGCGTCGAGGTCGACGTCCGTGTCGTCGACGGTCGCGACGCCGCGCTGTACCTGCTCCGTTCTCAACTCCAGGCCCGCTGCGATCTCCGACAAACCCATCGTGACTGTGTGTCCACCCCTTCCGATAAGAAGGTTCGCTTCAAATATCAAATATGATTTCGAATACCTACCGGTAACCGGTTGGTTGTTGACCGCCGAATCGGGGTCAGAGTGGCGTTTTCTCACGTCTTTAAATATGGCTTCGCGACCGAGTTTCAATTGTGATGAGTGAAGCACCCGCCGCCGACGCCGCCACGACGACGAACGCCTGCCCCGAATGCGGCGGTCGCCCGGAGACCGCTCGCGGGGAGACGCTGTGTGGGGACTGCGGTCTCGTGCTCTCGGAGTACCGGATCGACCACGGCCCCGACTGGCGCTCCTTCGCCGACGACGACAGGGATCCGAAGCGGACCGGCGCGCCCCTGACGCGCTCGCGTCACGACCGGGGGCTGTCGACGAAGATCGGTCGCTCGACGCGGGCGAAGGGGCGCAAGCGCCGGCAGTTCGCGCGGATGCGCCGGCAGCACAACCGCGCCCGAATCTCCTCGAAGCGCGAGCGAAACCAGGTGTACGCGTTCACCGAGATCCGACGGCTCACGAGCGTGCTGTCGCTCCCGGACCGGATCCGCGATCACGCCTGCTCGCTGTTCCGCTCCGCCCAGTCTGAGGACCTGCTCCCCGGCCGCTCGCTGGAGGGATTCGCCGCGGCCTGCGTCTACGCGGCCTGTCGCGTCGCCCGCGTGTCGCGAACGGTCCAGGAAGTCGCCGAGGCGGCGAAGGCGACGGAGGACGAACAGACCGCCGCCTACGACGCGATCAATCGCGAACTCGGGCTTCCCGTCGGACCGATCGATCCCGCGGAGTACGTCCCCCGCTTCGCCTCCCGGCTCGACCTCTCCGGGGAGGTCGAACGGCGCGCCCGCGAGTACGTCGCCGAGGCGACCGAGCGCGGCATCGTCGCCGGACGAAACCCGAGCGGCGTCGCCGCCGCGTGTCTCTACACCGCCGGCCGCGACGTCGGTGCCGGGGTGACCCAGCGGGAGGCCGCCGACGTCGCCGGCGTCACGCCGGTGACGCTGCGATCGACCTACCAGGCGCTCGACGACGAGTAGGCGACGTTACCGCTGGACGGGTATACCTCGACGCCGTCCGCGCGTCGAACGCGGCGAACGGTTCCTCGGGGCGGTTCTCCGATGCTGTGAACAGTCACCCCGGACGCTGCGCGTGCGGATCCGCCAGCGTCCGCGCCCTCTCCGCTACGGTCACACGCGTTTCGCCCGACGCACCGCGTCCGCGACGTCCGTCACCGCGCGGGCCGCCCGCGTCGACGGCGCAGAGCGGACGACCGGACGGAACGACGCCACCGTCTCCCCGACGCGTGGATCCGCCGGAACCGCAACGGCGGGCGCCCCCAGCACCTCCTCGAAGGCCCCCGTCGGCGGATCGTCGACGACGCGGTTGACCACGACGCCGACGAGCCCCGCGTCGAGTTCGCGTGCGAGTTCACGCGAGCGGACGGCGTCGGCGAGCGCGTACGGCTGCGGCGACGCCACGACGACGCAGGCGTCGGCGACGGCCAGCGGCACGCCCGCGTCGGCTTTCATTCCCGCGGGACAGTCGACGACGACGTCGCCGTAAGCGCCCTCGACGGCGCGGAGCGTCTCAGCGAGCGCACCCACGTCCGCCGCGCGAGCGCCCGCGAGCGAGCGGCCGCACGGGAGCAGCCGGACCGGCCCGCAGCCCTCCCGTACCGCCTCGACGGGATCCGCGCGCCCGGCGAGCACGTCGTGGAGGTCCGGTCCGGGGCCGGTCGGGAGGTCCGCCATCCCGAGGTCGGCGTCGACGACCGTGGCGTCCAGGGCCGCGCCGAGTTCGACGGAGATCGTCGACTTGCCGACGCCGCCCTTGCCGCCGGTGACGGCGACGATCATCGGTCGGCCCCGGTCGAGAGGGGGTCGGCAGACTGGTCTTCGGGCGAGGAGAGATCGGCGGACTGGTCTCCGTCCGAGGGGAGATCGGCGAATCGATCGCCACTCGGCGACGTCCCGTCGTCGAGACCCCTTCTCTCTGCGGCCGCCGACAGCGAGGAGACCACCGGGCGAGCGTCCGTCGCCGCCGCGCGTTCAGCGATCGCAGACGCCCGGCTTGCGACGGTCCGTAGCGCGGACTCGTCGGCGGCGACCGCGTCGGGGAGCCCCGCGAGCGGGTCGACGCCGCCGGAGTCGACGAGCACCGCCGTCGCCTCCGCGGCCGAGGCGTCCGTCAACCGTTCGGCGCGCTGCACGCGGGATTCGACCGCGTCGAGCCACTCTTCGACCGCCGCGGGGAGCGCGTCGGCACCGATCGATGGGTCCGTCGCATCGCCCGCGGTGGTCCCGAACGAGCCGGCACCAGCGCCGTCGGGCACCGCGTCGGCGGGCGGCGCGGCCCGTCCGAGCGACCGGATCGCCGTCGCGACGGGAGCCGACGGCGAGTCCGTTCCGTCGACGGGGCCGAGCAGTTCGACCGAGACCGCGTCGGTACCGTCCACCGTCGCGGGCGACTCGCGAGCGGGGTCGGAACCGACGGGCGACCCCTCGTCGGGCGTCGAGACCGGACACGCGTAGCCGACGCCGAGGCGTCCGGACCCGGGAACGACTCCACGGAAGCCGTCGGCGTCCCAGCCGGCGACGGGGACGCCCTCCCGACGCGGCGGGAGGACGGGACCGTCGAGGTCGTTCGCGACCCGGACGCGCAGGTCGGCGTCGACGGTGCTGCGAAGCTCGACCTGCACGAGCGTCACGCCAGAGAGGGACGTCGTCGTGACGCTCGTCTCCAGCGGCTCGTCGGCGGGCGGGACCGGTTCGGCAGTCGGGTCGGCGGCGGCCGAGGTCGGATCGGCAGACGAGGGCGGTTCGGCGGTCGGGTTAGCGTCGTCGAAAGCGGTTTGCACGCCGGCTCTGGTCCCGCGTTAGTACATAAACCGTCGGGCCGGAGGCCGCCCCATCAGACGCCGCGGCCTATCGGATCACCAGCGGGGCGTCGAGCGCCTCGAACGCCCGCCGAGGGCCGCCGAAGGCGGCGGCAACCTCGGGGTCGACGACGATGGGCGCGCGGATGGGGGCCACCCGGACGACGGCCAGTGCATCGAGGAGTTCGGACGTCGCCTCGAAGACGGCGGTGTCGCCGTCTACGTCTCGGTTCAGAGCCGCGAGCGCCCGGCGAGCGTCGCGGAAGTCGTCCGCGACGGCGTCGACGCGGGCGGCCCGGACCGCCCGTTCGAGGTTCCCGATCCGGTCTT
Source organism: Halobellus limi (assembly GCF_004799685.1). Taxonomy (NCBI): domain Archaea; kingdom Methanobacteriati; phylum Methanobacteriota; class Halobacteria; order Halobacteriales; family Haloferacaceae; genus Halobellus; species Halobellus limi. The sequence continues at coordinate 342,725 of NZ_CP031311.1, read as the reverse complement.
CGAGTCGCAGTCGGGCCTCCCGCCGGTCGCGGGCGCGTCGCGCGCGCTCTTCGAGGAGTGCCAACCGCTGGGCTGCGGCGACGCGTTCTGTCGCCACCTCCGAGAGCCGCCGGGTCGGTTCCGACAGCGACGCCTCCGCGGCGGTCAACGCCTCGTCGTCCCCGGCGGCACCGTCGCGGAGCGCGGTCAGCCGCCCGCGGACGGTGGCGACCCGCTCTCTGAGTCGCTCCGTCTCCGCCCCCGCCTCGGCGGCGCGGCGCCGCGCATTTCGCAGATCGGCGTCAGCGACGGGCGCGGGCGGGAGCGATCGAAGCGATCCGATCGCGTCGGCCAGGTCGTCGTCGTGCGGCGTCTCGACTCCGTGAGCGGCGGCGACGGCGGCGAGCGCGGGGCGTATGCGAACGGTCGTCTCAGCGGCGAGTCGTGCGACGTGGACGTGAGCCCGACCGGGGGCCGGCGCGTGGACGATGGGAGCGTCAGACGGGCCCGGACATCCACCGCAGATCGCCCGTCGAAGCTGGGAGGGGGTCGGGACCACCGAGGCGTCCGCGCCGCGGAGGTCGGCGATCGGGCCGTCCTCCGTGGTTCCGTCCGGGAGCCGGATCACGAAGTCCCGCTCTGCGACGTCGCCGGTCACAGCTCCCGCTCTCGCATCGCGTCGGAGTTCGGGTGGTCGGTGCCGGCCGCGAACCGGTCGTACGGCGTGCTCGGCGACTCCCGCGCCTCGTAGGCGGCCGCGGCTTCCCGGACGGCGTCGGGCGCGTCGGCGAACTCGTTGAACGGTTCGGTCCGCTCGACCTGCACGTCGGCGGCGTGTCGCTCGCGGAGCCGACACGCCAGAAACGCGCCGTACTCCGTCTCCCGCAGGAGCGCGGCGCGGCCGAACTGCCTGACGACGGTCTCCTCGTGCGCCCGGCAGGCGTTTCGCAGCGTCTCGCGCGCCCGACGCGAGTACGTCACCACCAACAACACGGCTACGCCCAGGTTTCCGGGACGGGATAAAAATCCATCTACACCGGCGAAACCGACACACGCCGGCGGGATATCCACGAAGGCGACTTACACCGGCCGAGCCGGAATCGGATCACACCGGCGAGATGTCGACGTCGAGCGCCGACGGTGCCTCGCCCAGCAGGTCGGCGATGCGCTCGCGAGCCTCGCTCTCGCTCTCGGCGACGACGACCAGGCCGTGCGCGCGGCCGTCGCCGGTCGCCTGGTACGCCCGGAGGCCCTCCTCGCCCTCGAAGTCGGTCGCGTACGTCCGGAGGATCGTCACGACGCGCTGTTCGGTCGCCGCGAGGTCCGACTCGCCGGCCTCGAAGTCCCGCAGCGCCTCCTCGACGTTCCGGAGCGCGGATATTCGGTCCATTACGTCGTCCGGAGGTAACTCTGTCGCGGTTCGTAGAGCTCTCCCTTCCGCTTGAGGTTCTCGATCTCGTCTTCGGCCTTCGTCTCCTCCAAGCCGAGATCCGTGCCCGCCCGTTCGATGACCTGCTCGACCGGCGCGCCCTCCTCGTACTCGTCTTCGAGCTCCTCGATCAGGTGCTTGATGTCCTTGATGCGGTCGCGCTGGTTCTTCGAGGTACCGGTCTCGACGATGTCGGCGTCGAACTCTCCCGTTTCGGGGTCCATTCCGATGTCCCGGAGACAGGACTCGACGATCTCGGTGACGCGGACGGCGTCCTCGCGTTCGACCGTATCCGAGAGCCGGAGCCGCGCGGAGGCCTCCGAGAGCCGGACCAGCGCTTCCAGTTTCCGCGCCGTCACCGGGACGGGGGCGTCATCGTCGGCCCCCTTCGCCCGGAAGTCGACGTAGAAGTCCCGGATGACCTCCTTGGCCTCGTCGGTCATCGTCGGGTAGCAGTTGCGCTTCGCGTAGGCGATGTACTTCCGCAGGAGTTCGGCGTCGATCTCGGGTGTCACTTCCTCGGTCGCGCTCTCGACCTCCCCGTCGGTGAACTCCGAACTGGGGACCTTCGACTTCTGGGTGTTGAGCTCGCCCGCGTAGTTCGTGTTGATGATGTGTTCTGCGAGTTCGGCGTCGGTCTCGGGGTCGGGGTTGTCCGTGACCGTGAAGATCAGATCGAAGCGGGAGATGAGCGCGGGTTCGAGATCGATCTGCTCGCCGATCGGCTCGTACTGGTCGAATCGGCCGTACTTCGGATTGGCCGCTCCGAGCAGCGAACACCGGGATTTCAGGGTGGCGTTGATGCCGGCCTTTGATACGGAAATCGATTGCTGTTCCAGCGCTTCGTGCATTGCAGAGCGGTCCTCTGAGTTGTGGACAACCATTCCGTTCGCGACGAAGTTGTGCGTTCCTTGGACCGTGAGATCGTACACTTTTGGTGACCGATTCCGGCTCTCGATTTCGTCGTGAATCGACGCGATCCGCGCTCGAACCGCTTCGATCAACTCGAATGCGGCACGTCGCACTTCCTCGAAGTTGTCGACATCAACCGTTCCCGAGAACCATCGAGAGACAGTCGATCCTGCAACGTCTAACTGCTCAGCGAGCCGCTGGAACGAAACGCCGTGCCGTTCGAGTTCGCAGCGGAGTTCGTCCCACGATTCGGCTGTCGGCTCCGTAGCGAGTAGCATCCGAGCGGACTCCCGGGCGTGATCACGATCGCAACCGATCTCATCGGCTAACTGACGCTCCAAAACCGGGATCCTGTCGTCGCCTGAAGACGGAACTGTCGGCTTGACAGACTTGACCCGCCGCCACCGAACGTCAGCCTCGACAAGCTCGGAAATGCCAGATATATTTGTATTCGAGACGCGTTTCAGGATGCTTCGGAACCGGTTTGTGACGGTTCGCCGGAGCGCATTGTTTTGCTCCCAGAGACGAGAGATCTGTTGCTGCGTGTACGCTGTTTCTTCGGCGAGTTCTCGCTGTGAGACGTGATACTCCTCACGGAGAACGTTCAAAACCGTCCACGACGGGGACCCATCAAGGAGTTCCAAGTCAGCGTAGGCCTGGTGCCGGCGTTCCGTGAATCGGGTGACAATCCGTCTAGCCCGATGAAGCGATGGGTTGGCATCGCCGTTCTCGAAATTGCAATACGTGGCATCGTTGAGCCCGCACTCGGACTGATAAAGTCGAAGCGACTCTCGGAGTCGCTGGAGTCGGTCCCCGATCTCCGGGAGGACATCGATAATCGCTCTGTCTCCAGTCGTCCGTTCGGCTGCCTCGTTCAACGCCGACTGCTTTCTGTCGAGTGTGAATCCGATTTCGCGGTTGTACGCCTCCAAGGAATCTGCCGCAGTAATCGCCAGAATATAGAGGTCACGCTTGTTCGCGTACGAGCGGGTCTGTATCTGACTGCGGATTCCGAACTCCGAGAGGAGCATTTTCGTCCCTAGCAGCAGGTCGTAACTGCTGGAGTGGATCTTGACCGACCGTACGTCCACGGTCGCCTCCGAATCGGCGAGGGCTCGGATGAAGGCGGCTTTCGTGTCGCGACCGCCCCGAGTGACTTCGACCGGAACACGTTTGTTTTCGTACGTTTCGAGGTTCAGGCCGGATTCAAGGAGATCGTCAACATACTCTTTTCCGTGGAGTCGGACGGTTTCGACCCCGTCATCTCGCTGTTCACTGGGGTGACGAACCGCTTCTTTGCCGTACGCCGTTCGACAGACGGATTCGAAGTGACTCAGGAGTTGTTCTTCCTTGTTCGTAAACCGGATCCCGTGACTTCCTTCGGATTCGTTGCTGTAAACGTTGCCGTCGCCGGCGAGATACCCTAGTATCGCACCCTTTGTCGGTGGGAGACTCGCCGTAGCTCCGGACTCGCCCCCGACCGTTTCTGGAGTCGTAACCGATGCCGTACCACCGTCAGTCGCCGTTTCCCGAACGGCCTCGGGCACGTACACCCAATCGCCGGGCTCAAGTTCCCCAGTGGCTTTCTCGGCTCGCTCACCGCCCTCGAAGACGAAGAAGGGGTGATCCGAAGTAGCCGATACTGCTTCCCCGGATTCGAGTGTCACTTCGTAGAGCGTGTCAGGAGCGTCGTACTCGTGGACTGCGATAACGGGCCGTGTGACGAGTGTCCCGTCCTCTGCGAGCGTCCAGACGTCAGCGACGTCGTCGCGGATCGTCCGCCCGTTCGACAATGGCTCAATGGCTCCCGAGAGCGCAGCTTCGTGTGCGAGCTCGCGGATCGGCCGGATTCCGTCTGTCGTGTGGACGAGCGTGTCTCCAGTCACGCACCTCATCTTGTCCAATTCGTCCACAGCCGCGATCCCCTTGTCGGCCAGCACGAGCGCACCGGCTTCGAGCGTCCACTGCTGGCCGTCGCCGAAGTCGTCGCGGACGGCCGCCGCCGTGAGACCGGCCGAGGAACTGCCTTTCCCGGAGGTGTAGACGGATCGGGGTGCGATATTGCGTATGTATTGAAGCATCGCGGAGTTGTGAGAGACGATATTGTTGGAAAGATACGAGTGCGTTCCCGCGACTTCGAGGTCGTACACCCAGTCATCTTTCGGAGGGAGTGCTTCGATCGACGTAATTCGGTCCGTCGAGATGCCGCCGTCCGGGACGACACTTCGCCTGCGTTCCGCCGTTTCGACACCGAATCCGTTCTCGCGATCGCCGTTTGTATTCGGGACCGCGACGGGTTGTCCGACTCGGAGATCGTCTGCGACGACTGCGTCCGGCCGTCCATCGCGTACGACAAATAACGGATGCGACGGGGTCGCAGTCAGTTCCTTCCCGCTCGCGGTCCGGATCCGATACATCTTCTCCGGCGCTTCGCGCTTCCAGACCTTCGTCGCCCGCTGGGTTGTGAGCGAGCCGTCGGGGGCCATCGATGGTACCTCGAAGTCGACGGCGTCCCATACGCCGTCGTCAATCGACTTCGGATCGTCGAGATTGTTCTCTACCAACTCCCGAATCGGAATCTCGGATTCGTCCGAAAGCGTTACGAGTGTATCCCCGTCGACGCACTTTCCGGTTCCGGGGTCCCCGATCAAGAGCATGTGCAGGTCGCCGCGGATCCGCGAGCCGTCGGGGAGGTGCTTGGTCACGCCCGAGAACAGTTGCAGGATCATCGCGAGTTTCTCCTGTTCGTACCCGTAGATCGACGGAGCGACGGAGGCGACCATCTTCTCGTAGATGTCGGGCTCGTTCGAGAGGTCGACGATCTCGGCGACGTCCTCGTCGGTGATGTCCATGTCCTCGAACTCCTCGTCTTCGATCTCGACGGCGACCCCGTCCATGTAGAGGTCGAAGATGGCCGTCTTCTCGTTGCCGGAGGTCTGCTGTTCGATGTGGAGGACGCCCGTCACGGTGACGTGGTCGCCGGCGGTCACCCGGCCGGTGACGTCGTCTTCGAGGTCGACGTCGATGCTCTGTGGCGTCTCGCCGCCCCGCAGGCCCTCGGGGCTCTCCTGGACGCGCACCTTCTGGGCGTCGACGAACTCGGACTGGTCGAAGTCGACGTGGAACGGCCCCTGGCGCTCACACCCCTGACACTCGTGGGGTTCCTGGAAGCCGCTGTCCGACTGGGGGATGTAGGTCATCGTCCCGCAGCGCTGGCACTCGAAGGCCGCCTCGGTGATCTTCGGCCGGACGTCCGTGGCCTTCCGGACGATCCCCTGGACGGCGATCATCCGACCGATGTGGTCGTCGTGGACGCGGATGCCGCGAATGTCGACCGTCTCGGGGAGGTTCGAGAGGCGGACGTGCGCGCGGCCGAGTTTGACGTCGGCCGGCAGGTCGTAGAGCCGCAGCGCCTCCTCGGCGTACTCCCGCATCTGGTCGGGCTTCTGCTTGTAGTCCTCGGCCAACTCCGCGTCGAACTTGTAGAGGTCCTCGTAGTCGACGTACAGCGAGCGCTGTTCGTTCGGGTACTTCTGCGCGAGCGTGCCGATCTCGTCGCGGTAGTACTTCCGATAGAACTGGATGAACCGATCGGTGAGGTCGCGGGAGTCCTGGGGGGCCTGGGCCATCGCACCGGAGTAGGGGCCCCCTCGGGTAAGAGTCTTCGCCAAGAGGAGCGAAAGTAGTCGGGCGTCGCCGACCGGTGTCAGTCCAGGAAAAACCGGCCCCCCAGGCTCCGCTCGAACCCCTACAGCGACACGTCCGTCTCGATGTCCTCGGTGGCCTCTTTCAGCCCGTCGCGGCGGGCATCGGTCGCGAGACGGGTCGACAGGTCCGCGTCGGTCAGCAGGTCGGCGAAGGCGTCGCGGAAGCGGTGGTTCACCCGTCGGGAGGCGAGGTCGGCCTCGACGACGCGTCGGGATCGGCGGACCGCTTCGGGGTCGAGTTCTGCGGCGGTCTCTTCGTCGGCCGCCGCAGCGAGTTCGTCGTCAGCCTCCGCTGCGAGTTCGGTCGCGAGCGCGTCCTCGTCGAGGTCGTCTCGGACGGGGCCGAGACTGTCCTCGGTGGATTCCAGAACGCGCCGGCGGAGCCGGTCGTACGGAACGGGCCCGTCCCGGTCCGCGTCGGCGACGAGGTGGAGGTCCATCCGGGCGCGGAAGACCTCCTCGGCGGCGACGTCGGCGGCGAGCGACTCCGCGAGCGCGGCGTCGGCCTCGGCCGACCACGACTCGGCGTCCGCGGCCACGGCGTCGGGGTCGAAGAACGCGCGGACGACCCGTCGAAGGTCGGGGACCGATAGCGACGACGCGAACGCGTAGCGGTCGCGCATCTCCTCGACGATGGCCGTCAACCGCTCGTCGACGGCCGCGTCGTCGCGGTCGCTCCCGAGGGAACCGCGCGGCGCCGACTGCGACTCGGTCACGGTCTCCTCGCCGGTCGTCTCCACGAAGAGGTCCCGGAGTTCGGCCGTCTTCTCGTCCATCGGGGAGAGATAGGGTCCGCGGACGTACAAAGATTGCCATCGTAAACCGAAGTATTCATTTGGGTTTACGAGACGAGGGAAGGTATGTCCGCAGAGACGCAGTCGGTCGAACTCGTCGGCGAGGACGTCGTCGGCAACGTCGCGCGTGCGGCGTTGTTCGCGGCGCTCACCGGCGCGTTCGCGTACGTATCGTTCCCGAATCCGATCTCGCCGGTCCCGGTGAGTCTCCAAGTGCTCGGCGTCTTCCTCGCGGGGGTGTTCCTGGGGCCGGTCTGGGGCGGCGCGTCGATGGCGTTCTACCTGGTCGCCGGCGCCGCGGGGGCGCCGATCTTCGCCGGCGGCTCCGCCGGGTTCGGTCCGCTCGTCGGGTACACCGCGGGCTACCTCTGGTCGTACCCGTTCGCCGCGGCGCTGGTCGGCGCCGCCGTCCACGGGTTCGACGGCCTGAGCGACCCGAAGGCGGTCGGTACCCCCCGGCTGGTCGGCGGGATGCTCGCCGGGACGGTCGTGATCTACGCGCTCGGCACGGTCGGGTTCGCACTCGTCCAGAACGTCGGTCTCGTCGAGGCGTTCGCGGTGAGCGCGCTGGCGTTCGTCCCCTTCGAGGCCGTGAAGATCGCGGCGGCCGTCGGCGTCGTCCGCAGCGACGCCGCGGCGGCCGCGTGAGAGCGATGCATCTCGTAGCCGGTCGAGGACGATGACCGGGAGCGCGAGGGCCGGGCCGCGATGATCCGAACCGAGGGGCTGACCCACCGCTACGGCGACGTCGTCGCCGTCGACGACGTGTCGCTCGCGATCGACGACGGCGAGTGCGTCGTCCTCGCGGGCGCGAACGGCTCCGGGAAGACCACGCTCGTCCGCCACTTCAACGGGCTGCTGGAACCGGACGAGGGAAGGGTCGAGGTGAACGGCCGCGACGTGGCGGGCGACCTCGTCGCCGCCCGGACGGTGGTGGGAATGGTGTTTCAGGAGCCGCGCGATCAGTTAGTCGCGGCCACGGTGGGCGCGGACGTCGCCTTCGGACCGGAGAACCTCGGGCTCGCGAGAGGGGAGATCGACCGGCGCGTCGAGGAGGCGCTCGCGGCGGTGAACCTCGCGAATCGCCGAGAGGATCGGGTCGACGAACTCTCCGGCGGCGAGCGCGAACGGGTCGCCATCGCGGGCGCGCTGGCGATGGAGCCCGACCACCTCGTGCTCGACGAGCCGTTCACCGGGCTCGACGACCCCGCTCGGAAGTCTGTCCTGGATCGGCTCCGCGCGCTGTCGGCGTCGGGGACGGGCGTCGTGATCGTCACCCACGACCTCCGCGACGTCCTCGGACTGGCGGACCGGGTCCTCGCGATGGCCGACGGCCGCGTCGCAGTCGACGGCGCACCCGGAGACGTCGTCGACTCCCTGGCTGGATACGACATTCGCGTGCCGGAGCGGGCCGAAGCCGACACTCGCGACCGCTCGGCCCGTCCGCCCCGTCGATGCTGACGTACACGCCCGGCGACTCGCTCGCCCACCGCCTCGACCCGCGGACGAAACTGCTCGCACAGGCCGCCTTCGCCGCCGCCGCGTTCGCGCACACGACGCCGAGAGGGCTTCTGTGGGCGACCGTCGTCGCTGCGGCGTTCCTCGCCGCCGGTCGGCTCTCGCCCCTCCGAGCGGTCCGCGGCTATCTACCGGCGCTGCCGTTTCTGGCGGCCGGGCCGCTGGTCTCGGTCGTCGACGTCGAGGTCACCGGGGTCGCGGAGGCGGCGACGTGGCCGGTCGGAAACGGCGGGGCGGCGTGGTCGCTCGGAATCGATCCCGCGGCGGCGACCGACCCGCTGCTGGCGAGCTACCGGGTGCTTCTCATCCTGCTCGTGTCGGCGGTCTACCTGCACACGACGCCCGTCCGCGACTCCCGGGCGGCGATCCAGCGCCTCGTTCCGGGCCGCGGCGGCCGCCTGCTCGGCGTCGGCGTCGCGCTCGTGTTCCGCTTCCTCCCGCTCCTGCGCTCGGACCTCCGGTCGGTCCGGGAGGCCTCGGCCGCCCGTCTGGGTACGGAGCGGCCGCTCCGCGAGCGGATGCGGCTCGTCGCCGCGGCGGGAATCCGGCGGGCGTTCGGCCGCGCCGATCGCCTGGCGCTCGCGCTCCGCGCCCGCTGCTTCGCGTGGAATCCGACGCTCCCGGCGCTGCGGTTCGGACGGGTCGACCTCCTGGGTCTGCTCGTCGCCGCGGCGCTCACGGGATCGATCGCGTTCTGAAAGCGGTGCAGTCCCCCTCGGCCGTCGAGGAAGGAGGAAGGGCTACTCCTGGCTGTACTCCTTCTTGAACCCGCGGAACTCCGTCCGGTGGGCCTCCTCGTCGGCCAGGAGCGTCACCGCCAGGTCCTCGGTCACCGGGTCGTCGGCCTCGTCGGCCGCGACGACGAGCGCGCGGTACGTCTCGATGGCGTCGTCCTCGGCGTCGAGGACGCCCTCGATCACCGAGAGCACGTCCGTGGTGTCCTCCGGCGGCTGGAGGCTCAGCTGGTTCGCCTCGAAGGCGGCCGAGCCGGGCGGATGCTCGTCGAGCTGCTTGAGCCGGTTTCCGAGCTGCTCGGCGTGGCCGAGTTCCTCCTGGATGTCCTGCTGGAGGGACTCCTTGATCTCTTCGGCGCGGACGCCGTCGAGGACGATGGAGTTCGTCATGTAGTTCATCACGGTCTCGATCTCGTCCTGGTAGGCCTTCTGGAGCAGCCGAACGACTTCGTCAGACATCGTGGGTAGACGTTCGGTCGCCGGCGGCAAGATACTGTCGACGGGATCGGCGACGGGAGCCGAACGCCGCGGTGGGACCCCGGTCGACGGGACGAGCCGAGACCGGCGGCCCGGGCACGGGACGACAGATCGCGATCGTCTCTACGTCCGGAACGTCACGTGATTTTATCATTTCTGACTGTCATTATCGGCGTGGGGTGAATCGGTATGGTACTGACCGAGGTCGACCGCTACGACCCCGAGGCAGTCGATTCCGTCGGCGACCGCGGCGTCGTCGTCGGGGGGAGCCTGGCCGGCCTGTGCGCGGCGCGCGTCCTCTCGGACGCCTTCGAGGAGGTCGTGATCGTCGAGCGCGACGAGTTGTCCGACGAGCCGGTCGCGCGGGACGGGGCGCCACAGACGGGGCACCCGCACGCGTTGCTGGAGGCGGGACGCGCCACGCTCGAGGACCTCTTTCCGGGGTTCGGCGACGACGTCCTGCGCGAGGGCGGGCTGCTGATCGACGCGTTCTCCGACATCAAGTGGTACGACGAGGGCGGGTTCGTCGCCGACGGCTCCGAGCGGTCGCCGATGTACGCGGCGAGCAGGCCGCTCTTCGAGCACGTCGTCCGGCGGCACGTCCGCTCGATCGGGAGCGTCGAGTTCCGGGACGGCTGCCGGTTCTTCGACTATCTCACAGGGGAGGACTCGACGGCGGTGACCGGCGTCGCCTATCGGGACGGGAACGGCGCGGAACGGCGCCTCGACGCCGACCTCGTCGTCGACGCGATGGGCCGAACGAGTCGGACGCCGGGGTGGCTCGACGACAACGGGTTCGAGAGCCCGCCGGTCGACCGGGTCCGGATCGACGTGGACTACAGCACGGTCCGCATCGAGCGACCGCCCGAGGACCGTCGGCTGTTCTTCGTCCCGCCGTCTGCCCCCCGGAAGCGGGGGACCTACGTCATCCCCATCGAGGGCGACCAGTGGCAGGTGCTCCTGCAGGGCGTCCACGACGTCGAGACGCCGGCCGAACGCGAGGGAGTGACCGACTTCCTCGATCGGTTGCCGGTCGGGGAACTCGCGGAAGTGGTCCGCTCGCAACCGTGGGTCGACGAGTCGGTCCACCGCTATCCGTTCCCGTCGAGCCTCCGCCGCCGCTACGCCGAACTCGATCGCTTCCCCGACGGCCTGGTCGTGACCGGCGACGGCGTCGCCAGTTTCAATCCGATCTACGGACAGGGGATGTCGGTCGCGGCCCTGGACGCGCTGTTACTCCACCACGCGCTCGCCGAGGGCGGCCTCCGGAACCTCCCGGAGCGGTACTTCGCGGCCGTCGGAGACGTCGTCGACGTCGTCTGGCAGATCGCCGTCGGCAGCGACTTCGGCTTCGAGGAGACGACCGGCCCGAAGCCGTTCGGGACCGACCTCACCAACCGCTACCTGTCGCGGCTGATCCGTCGCGGCCACGACGACCCCGCGTTGCGCACCGCGGTCGGCCGCGTCCTCATACTCGATCGGCCCCCGTCGTCGCTGTTCCGTCCCGCAGTGGTCTGGCGGGCGCTCAGCCCCACCGTCGGGTAGGACTGCGGCGACGACTCCGACCGACGCCAGTGTCCGGGGCGCTTCGTCGTCCGCGGGTGTGCGTCGCCCGCATCCGGCGGGTCGACACGGGAGATTATAAGGACTCGAACGGTGACTGTGCATCCGTCACGAGTCGACCACGGCGTGACGATCGATGGCCCTCCCAGACCCGCTCGGCCGACCCCTCGTCGCCCGCTCGAAGAGAACCGTCTGGGCCGCGATGGCCTTCGCGATCCTGTGGGGCGCCGCCGCGTACGACCGCAACTTCAATCCCGACTGGACCGAGTGGGCGTGGAGCCCCGGCGGCAACCTCGGCGCGAACGTCCGGACCTACCGGTACGCCGCGAAACTGGCCCGGGAGGGACAGTCGTTCTACGGCGTCGCCCCGCCGGAACTGGGCGAGTGGGCGGTGTATCTCTACCCGCCGATCACCGTCACCGTCTACTACCCGTTCACCGGCTTCGAGTGGCTCACCGGCTACTGGATCGTCGTCGCGCTGAACGTCCTCGCGGGCCTCGCCGTCGCGGCCGCCGTCGTTCGATTCGTCGATCGGACGGCGTACAGGCTCGGGTGGCTCGACGTCGGACTGATCACGGGGGTCGTACTCGTCTCGCCGTTCACCTTCGGGACGATCTACTACGGCAACATCAACCTGCTCGTCGCGCTGGCGTTCGTCGCCGGCTTCCTCGCGCTCGGAAACGACCGCGAGGGCGTCGCCGGCGCCGCGTTCGGACTCGCCGCGCTGTTCAAACTCTTCCCGGCCATCGTCGGCGTATGGCTGCTGAAACGCCGGTCGTGGCGCGCGGTCGCGAGCGCGACGGCCGTCGGCGTCGGCGGCCTCCTCGCGGGCGTCGTCGCGTACGGGACGGAGCCGACGGTCACGTTCTTCTCGAAGGTCGTGTTCGACCGCGCGGAGACCGCGGCCTTCGTCGGCGGCTACCCCGCGGACGCGACGTTCTACGTGACGCTCCAGCGGCCGCTGTCGCACGTCGTCTGGGGGCTCTTTCCGAACGCTCCGCCGGAGGTGCTGACGCCGCTCGCCGCGCTCGCCGGTGCGGGAATCCTCCTGGCTCTCTACGCCGACGTGGAGACGCTCCGGGGGCGGCTGATCGCCGTCTTCGCGACGCTGGTCGTGACGGTCACGCTGATCCCGGCGCTGCAGTGGTATCTCGTGCTGCTCTTCTTCCCGATGATTCCGCTGTGGTACGTCTGGGAGGGGCCGGGACGCCGGCTCTTTCTGGCCGGCGGCGCGGTGATGTTCGCCAACGAGTATCCGGGCTCGCTCGTCGAGGCGGTTCGGGAGTTCGGTTTTCCGCCCCTCCTAGAAGTCGTCCTCGTCGACGTCTTCACGTTCGCGACGGTGCCGCTGTACGGAATTATAATTATGTTGATCGCGTGCGCGGCGGCGACGTACGACGTGCGTCTCTACCGGGCGGTCGTCCGGGCCGGGAGCCGGGGTCGGGCAGCGGTCCGGGGCGTTACCGAGTGACGCCGTGCGAGGCGCGTCGACAGTGCGAGGTCCGTCGGCAGTTCGAGGTGCGTCGACAACACGGCGAGCGCAGTCGGAAGAGGAAGAACCGACTCATACTGGGTACTCCCGTCTCTTCCCGCCGAGCGCCGTCGACGGGGGTGGCGCTCGGCGGGACAACGTGAGAGTGATCGGTGTCAGGCCCGCGAGCCGTCGACGTCGATGGCGTCGACCGGACAGATGTCGACGCAGAGCATACAGTCGATGCACTGGTCCTCGCGGGTCGGTTCGACCTTCCGCTCGGATTCGGGGTGATCCGGCGTCTCGACCCACGTGAACACGTCGACCGGGCAGTTCTCCAGACACGCGCCGTCGGCGACGCAGAGGTCGTAGTCGACGGCGACGTGCGTCCCGTGGATGCCCAGTTTCTCCGGCGGTTCGACGGGCCCCCAGACGTCGACCCCCTCGCCGAATTCCGTTTGGCTCGCGGACGAGCGAAGCTCCTCCAACTCCTCCTCGCCGACCTTCTCGCGGTTGCTGTCGAAGTTCGGATCGATTCCCATTGTCCGCCAGTACAGTCGAGAGGAGGAAAACGTCGTCGGTGCCGCTCTCTCTTCCGCGCTGGAGCCGTATGCACCGGCGCTCGGCCGCCGCTCTTCGACGTTCGAGGCGCCGCCCCCGTGTTTAAGCCGCTAGCTCCGGGACGGAGCGTATGGGTCGTGTCAACGAGCGCGACGTCGAGTGGACCGAAACCGAACGCGAGGAGACGCACTTCAGGCGAAAGCAACTCGCGGGCGAGACCGACGCCGAGGACCTCGGCGCGAGCCTCTACGAACTCCCGCCGGGGGCGTCGTCGTGGCCGTATCACTTCCACGCCGGCAACGAGGAGGCGGTGTACGTCCTCGCCGGCAGCGGCGTGCTCCGGACGCCCGACGGCGAGGAGCGGATCGAACCGGGCGACTTCTGCGCCTTCCCGGCGGATCCGGACGGCGCGCACCGACTCCACAACGACGGCGACGACCCGCTCCGATTCCTCGCCGTCTCGACGATGCAGGACCCCGACGTGACCGTCTATCCCGACTCCGAGAAGATCGGCGTGTACGCGGGATCACCGCCCGGCGGCGACGCCGACGAGCGGGTGGTCTCCGGGTACTACCGCCGCGACGACGACGTCGACTACTGGGAGGGCGAGTCCTGATCGGGCGGCCGGCGGCGGGGAGGTCGAGCGCGCCCCGCAATCGGCTGTTCAGTCGGCCGCGGCCGCCCGTTCGCCCCGAATCCGCCGGACGGCGTCGGTGAAGTTGTCGAACAGCCGCTTCGTGCGGCAGGCGGCGGCGTAGTTCTCGTCGTCGATGCCGTCGAGCACCGAGCGGCGGCGCTCGGCGGAGAGGTCCTTCTCGTTCGTGATCGCGACCGCCGTCTCGCGGTCGTACTCGGGGTGGAACTGCACGCCCCACGCGTCGCCCCGGCGGAACGCGTGGACCCCGTAGTCGTTCTCGGCGAGCAGTTCGGCCCCGGGCGGGAGTTCGGTGACCGCGTCCGAGTGGGTCGTGAACGCCGTGAAGGTCTCGTCGACGCCGTCGAGGAGTTCGTCGTCTGCCGTCTTCCGGATCTCGCGGTAACCGATCTCGTACTCGCCCATGTCCTCGACGCGGCCGCCCAGCGCCGCGGCGACGACCTGGTGGCCGTAACAGACGCCGAGGATGGGCAGCCCGCGCTCGTCGGCTTCGGCGACGTAGTCGACCAGCGGGCGGATCCAGTCGCGGTCCCAGTAGACCGACGAGCGAGAGCCGGTGACGACGACGCCGTCGAAGTCGAACCCGGCCGGCCGCTCGCCGTCCGTCACGTCGAACTCGACGAGGTCGGCGTCGAGCTCCCGGCGGAAGTTCCGTGGCGTGTGCTCGTCGCCGTGGGAGGCGTCCAGGAGTGCGAGGCGGAGTCGGTCGCGTGCCGCAGTCATCAGTGTTCGGAACGCGACGCGAGGGAAAATGCCTTGCGCCCGCGGGCGGTCGTGCCGGTCTCTCCGACGCCGGCGGTGACGACGGTGTTGCCGACGTGGGCGGGCTGGCGACGGTGTTGCCGACGCTGGCGAGGGTTCTTCCGACGCGGGCGGGCCGACGGCCTCACGGGCGTAGTTCGGCGACAGTCGCTCGAATGCGCCCCGACGGCGACTGCTCCTCCCCGGAATCGCGTCCGCGCCGGACTAGTCGTCCTCGCGGTCTGCGAGAAATCCCAACAGTTCGTCGTTGACCCGCTTCGAGGCCTCGACGTGGACGAGATGTCCCGCGTTCTCGATCGGACGGAATCCCCCACGCGGGAGCCCCTCGGCCAGTTTCTCTCCGCGCTCGGGCGGCCAGACGGCGTCGTCGCGGCCGTGGACGGCGAGCGCGGGGACGGTGATTTCGTAGAGCCGGTCCGAGACGTCGAAGCCGTCGACCGCGGCGGCCTGTGCCTCCCACGCGGGCCGGTCGGCGTCCTCCGCGGAACGCCACTCGACCATCTGCGCGACGGCGTCCTCGCGGGCGTCGACGAACGACGCCGAGAGGCCCGCCGCGAGCGAGCGTTCGAGCGCGTCGGCGTCGTCGGGGTCGCCCCACAGCGGTTCGAGGTCGATTCCGGTCCCGCGGGCGGCGGTGCCGAGGAGGAACAGGCTGTCGACCCGGGACGTGGTTCGCGCCGCCTCCAGGGCGACGGCCCCGCCAAGGCCCGCGCCGACGACGTGCGCCGAGCGGACGCCAGCGTCCGAGAGGACCGTCGTGAGGTCCTCGACGAGGTCCCCGACGGCGTACGGGCCGGCCGGCGCGTCCGACCGCCCGGTGCCGCGGAGGTCGGCCACGAGGCTCTCGTAGGGGCCCGCGACCGCGGCGTGCTGCCAGCCCCACTGCCACGCGCCGTAGCCGACGTCCCCGACGAACGCGACGGTCGGGCCGCTGCCGGCCGTCTCGTAGTAGAGCGAGACGTCGCCGTTCGAGGTGCGAGCCATAGGTACGCCTCGCTCGGGAGCGGTTTAGGCGTCTCGAAGCGCGGCCACGACGCGAACGCGTCGCAGCGAGCGGGCCGCTCGATCCTCGAACGAGAGCCCGCCGCTCAGCCGTCGCGGCGCGTCACCGACCACTCGACCGTCCGGTCGTCGCCGTCGCCGACCTCGCACTCGACGACCGCGTCGAACAGCGTCTTGAACAGTTCGACGGTTCGGTCCGTCTCCACGGTCGGATCGAGATAGAACTGTCCCGCCGCGCCGGTGGCCTGGAGCCGGGTCGTCAGGACGTGGAGGAACTTGTAGACGCTCTGCGTGTCGGCGTACTGGAGCGGGACCGTGAGCGATTCGACGACCGCGAGCGCGTCGTCCCACCGGCTCAGGTACGACGTCGATTTGACGCCGATGCCCGTGAGGTTCGACGGCGAAGCCACCGTCTCGACGTCGAGGTCGCGGTCGCCGAGACCCCCGTCCGCCAGTTCCGGCGTCGTGATCACGGCCGCCGCGTCGGGAGCGGTCCCGAGCGCTTCGACCCACTCGTCGTACCAGACGCCGGGCGGCTGCGAAAAGGAGACGCCGAGCAGTTCGACCTCGTTCGGACGCTCGACGAGCGCCCCCTTGCACTCGACGTCGCCGAGACGCGCCGACTGGGGCCGGAGGACCAACACGGTGGACGCCCCGGCGACCTGAGACACCACCCGTTCGATGGAGGACACAGTGTTGGAATATCAACAAGTGTCGATAAGTCTTGTGACGACGGAATCCGTTGTCGGAATCGACAGGGGTTCGGACCGTCGATCAGGCGCTTCGAACCGCGCGGAGGATCTCGGGGGCCGCTTCGAGCGCGTCGTCGAGCGCGTCCACGTCGGGGCCGCCGCCCTGCGCGAAGTCCGGCGGGCCGCCGCCGCCGCCGCCGACGCGGCCGGCGAGCTCTCCGACCACCTCGCCCGCGTTGATGCCGACGCCGTCGGGAACGCCGACGACGAACTGGGCGCTGCCGCCGCTCGCGGAGCCGAGCACCGCCACCGTGCCCTCCTCGACGAGCGCGTTGGCGGTCGCGCGGAGTTCGTCGGCGTCGCCGTCGAGTCGCCGCACGACGGCGGGCGTCCCGTCGACGTCGATCTCGTCCTCGCCGGCGGCCGCGCGCGCCTCCGCCAGTTCGGTCTTCAGCCGGTCGATCGTCTTGCCGCGCTCCTTCCACTCGGTGAAGAACCGCTCGGCCGTCTCGGGAACGTCCTCGGGCGTCACGTCGAGCACCTCCGCCGCCTCGTAGAGGGCGTCCTCGGTGCGCTGGGTGGCCTCGATCGCGGCGTCGCCGGCGGCGAAGGCGATCCGCTCGACGCCGTCTTGGACCGGCTCGGTCGTGAGGATCTTGATCGTCCCGATGTCGCCGGTGCGGCTCACGTGCGTCCCACCGCAGGCCTGGACGTCGTCTTCGATGGTGATCGTCCGGATGTTCTGCCCCGGCGGGATGCCGCCCTGATAGAGGTCGAAGCCGTACTCCTCCTCGGCCTCGTGTCGGTCCGGCCAGTGCTGCTTGACCGAGACGTTGCGCATCACGAGGTCGTTGGCGACCGCCTCGATCCGCTTTACCTCCTCTCGCGTGATCCGCTCGTAGTGTCTGACGTCGAGCCGCGAGCGGTGCGTGCCCTTCTGTGCGCCGGCCTGCCGGACGTGCTCGCCGAGGACCTGGCGGGCGGCGTAGCCGATGACGTGCGTGGCGGTGTGATGCCGCATCAGGCGACGGCGGCGCTCGACGTCGAGTTGGCCGCGGACGAACTCGCCCTTGCCGGGGTTGCCGTCGGTCCGGTGGAGGACGATCCCGTCGCGGATCTGGACGTCCGTCACCTGCACCGTCGCGTCGTCGGTCGCGAGCGTCCCGTGGTCGGCCGGCTGACCGCCGCCCTCGGGGTAGAACATCGTCTGATCGAGGACGACGTCGTAGCCCTCCTCGCGCTCGATGACGTCGAGGACGACCGCCTCGAACTCGGTGCGCTCCTGGTCGTCGTAGTAGAGCCGCTCGGTCTCGGGGAGGTTCGCGAGGCGCTCGCTGCGTTCGACGGCCTCTCGGGACGCCCCCTCGCCCTCGTGGCGCTCCGCGACCAGCGAGTAGAAGTCGTCGGGGACGTCGACGCTCGCCCCGCGGTCGGCCGCGATCTCCTCGACCATCTCGGGCTGGATGCCGTGGGAGTCGTACAGTTCGATGAGCTCCTCGACGGGGATCGACTCCGCTCTGTCGGCGTACTCGGCGGCCAGGTTCTCGACCTTCCGACGGCCGCGTTCGAGGGTCTCCCGGTACTTGCGCTCCTCGGTGCGGACGATGTCGCGGATCGTGTCCCGGTTCTCGTAGTCGAGGCGCTCGGCCTGCATATCCACGAGTTCGTCCAGCGGCGCGTCGACGCCGACGTCGTCGACGAGTCGCTTCGTCCGCCGCAGGACCATCCGCGCGAGGTAGCCCGTGCCGACGTTCGAGGGGACGATCTCGTCGCCGAACATGTAGGCCAGCGTCCGGCAGTGATCCGCGATGGCGTAGATCGTCTCCAGCGGTTCGAGGAGTTCCGTGAGTTCCTCCGAATCGACGCCGAGTTCGTCGGCGACGTCCGCCCGGGCCGCGGTCAGGTCGTCGACCTCGTCGATGTCGAGATACCCCGAGAGCTTCGCCGCGCGGTGGACGAGTTCCTCCTCGTCGTCCGTCAGCGAGACGTTGGCGTTCTCCTTGAGGAACTCGATCATGTCGGGGTAGACCGCCTCGTAGACGGTGGGCGTCCCCTGCGACACCCACGTCCAGCGTTCGAGGCCGTAGCCGGTGTCGACGATGTAGGTGTCCATCGGCGAGTACCGGTTGCCGTCCTTCATCTCGTAGTCGCCGTCCTCGTCCTGCTCCATCGACATGAAGACGAGCGTCGCGAGTTCGGCGCCGCGGTACAGGACCTCGAAGGCGGGGCCGGCGTTGCCGCCGCCGACCCACGGGTCCTCGATGTAGGTGATCTCTTCGAGGTCTGCGCCCATGTGCTCGAAGAACTGATCGCAGAGTTCGACGGTCTCGTCCTTCCAGTAGACCTCGCCGGAGTAGGCGTACTGGTCGCCGGCCTCCTCGCGGGCGTTGAACGCGTGGTGGGCCATCATCTCGAAGGCCATCGTGTGCCGGCCGGTCTTGCCGACGTTGTCGATGTCCTGCATCCGGATGCAGGGCTGGGAGATGGTGAGGGGGTTCGCCGGCGGGGGCGTCTGCCCGCTCGTGACCAGCGGCTGGAAGTCGTAGATCGACGCCTGCGTCAGGAGGACGTCGTCCCGCCAGCGGTTCGCCGCGACCGGGTACGGCTCGATCCGCTCGTGGCCGTGCTCCTCGAAGAACGAGAGGAACTCCTCTCGCATCTCCTCTAAGGTGTACTCCTCGTCGAAGCCGGGGTTATCGATGAAGGAGTAGTCGTCCGCGGGCGGCTCGCCGCACGTCTCGCGGTCGGGGTCGCGCGTCCAGAAGTGGACGTCAGTCACCGGACACTGCTTCCGGTGGAACCCCTCCTCCTCGAAGTAGTCGAGGCGATACTCCGCTTCGAGTTCACTCATTACCCGTCAGTTGGCCCACGGCCGGGTAAAACAGTTCCGGGAGCGGGAGAGGACGGACGGGCGTCCGAGGGCGTTTAACGAGCGATTAGCGGCCGACGCCGACGCGTCGCCGTCGGTCGAGCCTACTCCTCGGCCGCGAGGGAGGCCAACAGCGCCTCCAGCTGGACCCGCTCGTTCGCCCCGGCGGTGATCCGGTAGTCGGCCTCGCCGATCCGCTCCATCAACCGAACGGTCGTGCGCTCGTCGAGGTCGAATTCCCACGCCGAGCGGTGCAGCTGATCGATGACGTCGCCGCCGGCCATCCCGGTGTCGACCAGCAGCGTTTCGAGTTGGGACCGCGCCGACGCGAAGTCGCCGTCGATTGCCGCCTCGACCATCTCCTCGATCTGCTCGGGGCGGGCGGTCGAGGTGATGAGATACACCGCCTCCTCGTCGACGACGTCGCCGGTCGTCGCCGCCGCCTGCAGGGAGTTGATCGCGCGGCGCATATCCCCGCTCGCGGCGTAGACGAGCGCGTCGAGACCGTCTTCGGTGACCTCGATTCCCTCCGCCGCGGCGATGTCTTCGACCTGCTGGCGGACCGCGTCGTCCGACAGCGGCGAGAAGCGGAAGACCGCACACCGCGACTGGATCGGGTCGATGATCTTCGAGGAGTAGTTACACGAGAGGATGAAGCGCGTGTTGTCGGAGAACTGCTCCATCGTCCGGCGCAGCGCTGACTGGGCGTCGTCGGTGAGAGAGTCCGCCTCGTCGAGGAAGATGATCCGGTGGTCGTAGCCGCCGAACGACGAGCGAGCGAAGTTCTTGATCCGATCGCGGACGACGTCGATTCCCCGCTCGTCGGAGGCGTTCAGTTCGAGGAAGTTGTTGCGCCAGTCGTCGCCGTACACTTCGCGGGCGATCGCGGTGGCCGCGGTGGTTTTCCCCACGCCGGCCGGCCCCGAGAAGAGCAGGTGCGGCAGGTCGTCGCGCTCGACGTAGGACCGGAGCCGTTCGACGATCTCCTCTTGTCCGTAGATGTCCTCGAACGACTCCGGTCGGTACTTCTCGATCCAGATCTCGCGTCCCGCCGGGGCCCCCTCCGAGGCGTCGGCCTCACTCATACGCGAGAGAGGGGGCCCGTGGCTCATAAACCACCCGCGTTTCGTCGCGACAGAGGGCGGTCGAGCGTGCCGCCGACCCAGTCCGTCACGCCCGAGCCGAAACCGGCGAGCCTGGGAGAAGCGAAACCGGCAAGCCCCAGAGGCTCGAAGCGAGCGTATGCGCGTGACCGTCGACGTCGTCGGCGAGGGCGAAGAGACAGTCGCGGTCGACGACGGCGACACGTACGCCGATCTCGTCCGAGCCGTCGGCTACTCGCCTCACGAGGTGTCCGTGATGGTCGACGGCGCTCCCGTTCCGGAGGACCAGCCCGTCGAGGTCGACCGCGTGCGAGTGCTTCGACTCATCAAGGGCGGGTCGTCGCCGCGGTGAGTTTGCACCCCGGAATCCGACCGTGAGCCACCAGATCCGCGAGGCGACGGCCGACGACGCTGACGACGTCGCCCGACTGCTCGACGCCGCGATGCTGGAGTTCGACCGCGAGCGGGTGCGCCGCCGGATCGACGACGGAGACGTGCTCGTGGCCGTGGTCGACGAGTACGGAACGCCCGCGGACGTCGACGAATCCGGAGGCGGTGAGACGGAGCGCGAGGGCGAAACCGAGAGGGGAGACCGCGACACCGACGGCTCTGAGACGTCGGCGGACCGCGTCGTCGGCGTCTGCGTGCTCGGAGCGGTAGACGATGACGGCGACGCGACCGGACTGGCACCGACGGAGGTGGGCGATTTCGCGGCCGTCTCGGACCTCGTCGGAACCGATCGCCCCGCGACCGAGATCGAATCGATCGCGGTTCATCGCTCCCGTCGCGGGCGCGGGATCGGACGCGCGCTCGTCGACGCGGCCGCGGCGCGTGCGTCGGGGCCGCTCGTCGCCCGGTTCCACGAGCAGGTGCGGCCGTTCTACGACGCCCTCGGGTTCGAGATCCGCGAGCACGGGGGCGAGACGAGCCGCGACGACGAATCGGGGACCGGCGTCGGCGGGTCGGAAGACGGCGGTGTCGAGCACGCCGGTGATCCCGCCGGCAGCGACGACCGCCTGTACGGCGTGCTCAGGTGAGCGGGTTGCGACCCGCTCATCATCAAATGAGCGGCTCGACCAACTCCCGGCCCGCCGCCAGCAACGCGTCCGCGCGCTCCTGGCTCGCGGCCTCGGCGTAGATCCGAATCTTGGGTTCGGTCCCGGAGGGGCGAACGAGGAGCCACGAGCCGTCCTCGAGAAGGAGTTTGAAGCCGTCGAGGGTCACCACCTCCGCGATGTCGCGGTCGGCGATCTGGTCCGGGAGCACGTCGTCGAGTTCGGAGATCACGCGTTCCTTCTCCGAGTCCGGGCAGTCGAGGCCGATCTTGTCGGCGACGATGTCGCCGTGGGCGTCGAGCAGGCGGTCGACCCGGTCGTCCATCGGTTCGGCGGCCGTCGCGGCCGCGCCGAGCAGCCCCATCAGGACGCCGTCCTTCTCGCGTACGTGCCCGCGGATCGAGAACCCGCCGGACTCCTCGCCCCCCATCAGCGCGTCGTGTTCGCCCATCGCCTCCGCGACCCACTTGAACCCGACCGCCGTCTCGAACACCTCCTCGTTGTGCGCCTCGGCGATCCGGTCGATCAGGAACGTCGTCGAGACCGTCCGGATCGCCGGGCCGGAATCGGACTCCAGCAGGTAGTCGTAGGCGGCGGCGAAGAAGAGGTTTTCATCTAAGTGGCCGCGCTCGGGCGTCACGAACGCGACGCGGTCGGAGTCGCCGTCGTTGGCGACCCCGAGGTCGGCGTCGTACCTGTCCACCGCCTCGACGAGCGGCCCGAGGTTCTCGGCGCTCGGCTCCGGCGGCGTCCCCCCGAACTCGGGGTCGCGGTCGTCGCGGACGTTGAACACCTCCGCGCCGGCCGAGCGGAGGAGTTCGTCGGTGACGCCGCGGCCGGAGCCGTGCATCGCGTCGTGGACGACCGTGAGCCCCGAGAGGTCCGCGTCGACGAGTTCGCGGGCCCGCTCGGCGTGCGGCGTCACGAGGTCGACCCGCCTGACGCTCCCGCGTTCGTCCTCGGGGCGGAGTTTCGGCTCCGCGAGCCGCTCTGCGACGGCGTCGGTCACCGCCGGGAGCGCCGGCGCGCCGTCGGCGGGGATGAACTTCACGCCGTTGTACTTGGGGGGGTTGTGCGAGGCCGTGATCATCAGCCCGCCGGAGAGCCCGCGGTCGACGATGGCGTGCGCGACGAGCGGCGTCGGACAGTCGCGCTTTGGGAGGAGGACGTCGAACCCATTGCCCGTGAGCACGTCGGCCAACGTGTCGGCGAACCCCTCGGAACTCTGACGGGCGTCGTAACCGATCACGACGGGGTCGTCGTAGCCCTCGTCGGCGAGGTAGTCGGCGACCGCCTGCCCGACGATCCGCACGCGCTCGTCGGTGAAGATGTCGAGCGTCGCCCGCCAGCCGTCCGTGCCGAAGGAGATGGCGTCCATACCGAATCTGTGTCCAGCATCGGATAAAAAGATGCGGCGAGGCCGCGCGCCGCGTCGGCGGTGCCACCATCCGCCGGACCCGCGGTTCTTTTCGCTCTCGAACACCGAGAGTGGGCAATGACCACGCTCCTCGCGGTCTCCGGGAGCCGGCGCGAACGGAGTTACACGAAGAAGTCCCTGCGGGTCGTCCTCGACGCCGCGGGCGAGATGGGCGTCGAAACGGGGATGATCGACCTCGGCGCGGTCGACCTCCCGCTGTATCACCCCGACCGCGACGAGCAGGGCGACTCGGCCGCGCTGACGCGTCGCGTCCGCGAGGCCGAGGCGGTCGTCCTGGGCTCGCCCGTCTACCACGGCTCGTACTCCTCGACGTTCCGCAACTTCCACGACTACTGCTCGAAAGAGGAGTTTCGAGACACGGCCGTCGGCCTGGTCGCGACCGCCGGCGGCGGCTCCTACGGCCCGACGTTGGAACACATGCGGAGCACGGTCCGGGGCGTCCACGGCCACACGGTTCCGGAACAGGTGGGCGTCCGGAACGCCTCGAAGAAGTACGACGGCGACCGCCTCACCGACGCCGACGCGCGACGGCGACTCGAAGAACTGGGCGTAGCGGTCGTCGAGGAGGCGCGGCGGCTGCATCCGGATTCGAGAGGCTGAGCGACGGCTCGGACACCCGGCGATCGGCGCGTGAGACCGTTGTTACGCGGTGAGAATCTCACGCGGGATATATGTGTTATCTCGGCGACGTTTCGAACGATGTCCCGCACGCAAGAGCTCACAGCACTCAAGGAGTCGCTGGGCGATCTGATCGAAGAAGCGCCGGAACTGGAGTCGTTCGTCGGCTTCGTCGAGTCGGCGGAGGCGACCGAGACGATCGACAACAAGACGAAGGAGCTGCTGTCGCTGGCGATCTCGGTGGTCGTCAGGTGCGATCACTGCATCCTCTGGCACACCGATGCCGCGCTGGAGGCCGGCGCGACTCACGAGGAGATCGTCGACGCGTTGAAGATCGCCGTCGTGATGGGCGGCGGCCCCGCGATGACCTACGCCGTCGAAGCCTACCGGACGCTCGAAGCGCTCGAAGCCGAGCGAGCCGAGTAGCACTCGGGACCGACCGAGCCGAAAAGCGGTCGAGTTCCGGCGTATCGCGGGGGCGAACAACACCTTTGTCTGGGTCCGACACGTTCGGCCGACGTGTCTCGATTATGAGTGAGAGATCCGGTGTCGAGCGGACGGGTAACGGCGCACACCGTCGGGTACCGCACGCGTGACCGACGAAGACGGCGGCTTTTCGGACGTCAGCGAGACGGTCGACGGCCACCCGATGCGGAGCCTGCTCGGCTACGCTCGCCCCTACTGGCCCCGGATCACGCTTGGCGTGATCGCGGCGATCGGGACCCGGTTCGCGCGGCTGGTCCCGCCGATCATCGTCGCGACGACCATCGATCGGATCGTCCTCGGGGCCGAGGAGCCGGGACTGCTGACCGAGGCGGGGCTCTTGCCGGGCGGGGCGATCACCGGCGAGGCCGCCCGGTTGGCGTTCCTCCAGCGCCTCGTCGCGATCGCGGCGCTGGCGTACCTCCTGCGCTCTGTCACGCGGTTCGGGTCGCGGTATCTGCTACAGTCGTCCGCACAGAAGATCCAGCGCGACCTCCGCGACGACACGTACGATCACCTCCAGCACCTCTCGATGGACTTCTTCGCCGACCACCAGACCGGCGGGTTGATGTCGATTCTCAACAGCGACATCAACCGGTTGGAGCAGTTTCTCAACACCGAGTTCCGCCAGCTCATCCGCGTCGTCGCGACCGTCGGGGGGATCGCGGCCATCCTCTGGTACTACGCGCCGACGCTCGCGCTCATCGCGCTGGCTCCCGTCCCCGTGATCGGCCTCGGCAGCGTGCTGTTCCTCCGGTGGATCGAACCGCGCTACAAGTCGCTCCGGGAGACGGTCGCCCGGCTCAACACTCGGTTAGAAAACAACCTCGGCGGCGTCGCCGTCGTGAAGTCGTTCAACCGGTACGCCTTCGAGCGCGACCGCGTCGCCGAGCAGAGCGAGGCGTACCACGACGAGAAGGTCGCCGCGCTGCGCATCCGCCGGGGGTTCTTCGCCGCGCTCCGACTGCTCACCGGCGTCGTGTTCGTCCTCGTTCTCTTCGTCGGCGGCCGGGCCATCATCACGACGCCGCCCGGGGAAGCGGCCCTGATCTCGACGGGGGCGTTCGCGGCGTTCTTCCTGTACCTCCGTCGGCTGTACTCGCCGATGCGTCGGATCGGCCGATCGGCCAACAAGTACCAGCTCGCCAAGTCCAGCGCCGAACGGGTGTTCGGCCTGCTCGGCCGCGAGCCGACCGTCACCGAACCCGCGGACCCGTACGTGCCCGACGGGATCGACGGCCGCGTGACGTTCGAGGACGTCTCGTTCAGTTACGACGACCGCGAGTCGGTCCTCCGGAACGTCTCACTGGACGTTCCGAGCGGCGCGACGATCGGCCTCGCCGGCGCGACCGGAGCCGGGAAGTCGACGCTCGTGAAACTCGTCCCGCGGCTGCACGACGTCGACGAGGGGTCCGTCTCCGTGGACGGCCGGGACGTCAGGGAGTACGACCTCCAGGCGCTCCGCGAGGAGATCGCGGTCGTCGAGCAGAACCCCTACCTCTTCTCGGGGACCGTCGCCGAGAACATCGCCTACGGCGACAGCGAGGTGCTCGCCGCCGAGCGCCACGGCGACCGGGAGCACCGCGACCGCGTCGTCTCGGCCGCGAAAGCCGCGGCCGCCCACGACTTCGTCGCCGACCTCCCGGACGGCTACGAGACCCAGATCGGCGAGCGGGGGATCAAGCTCTCCGGCGGCCAGCGACAGCGGATCGCGATCGCGCGGGCGCTGCTCAACGATCCGGCGATCATCGTCTTCGACGAGGCGACCAGCGACGTCGACACCGAGACCGAAGAGCGGATCAAAGAGAGCATCGATCGGCTGATCGAGGACCGGACCGCCTTCGTCATCGCGCACCGCCTCTCGACGATCCGGGACGCCGACCGGGTCGTCGTCCTCGACGACGGCGAGATCGTCGAATCGGGCACCCACGACGAGTTACTCGCCGGATCCGGGGAGTACGCCGCGCTGTGGGACGCCCAGATCGACGAGTCCGCAACGGTCAGCGCGGATCGAGCGGGGTAGCGTCGCTCAGCCGGACACGTGACTGCACGTCCAGCCGGGATCGTGACCGGTGCGGTCGATCAGGTCGGAACGACACGCCGGGCAGTAGTCGGGAGTAACGGACCCGCTCCGAGGAACGTACACCGCGCCGCCGCACTCCACGCACGCGTCCGCGACGATGGTCGCGCAGTCCGCACAGACGTTGAAGTCGTCGGCCGTGAGTTCGCGCAGCGGTTCGAGTTGTTTATCCAAGAGATACTCGTCGATGACCGACTGGCAGCTGTGACACGGTTTCATAGCGATGCACGGTACGCCACGCGTTCACACGGTAAATACCTGCCTCCGAAACGGAGTGGTTACCGCACTCCGAACGGCTGGGGGCTCGAACGGGTCACATCCGCATCCGCAGTCGCCGACCCTCGTGGTACCTCGACCCTCGGAAGCGTTATCCCCGAAAGGCGACTCCGTTATTTTGTAATGGCAAACGGTAAAGTTGATTTCTTCAACGACACTGGCGGCTACGGTTTCATTTCGACTGACGACGACGCTGTCGACGACGACGAGGACGTGTTCTTCCACATGGAGGACGTCGGCGGTCCGGACCTCGAAGAGGGGCAGGAAGTCGAGTTCGAGATCGAATCGTCCCCCAAGGGACCGCGCGCGACGAACCTCGTCCGCAACTAACGACCCATCTCGCCCGTCGTTCGTAGCGATGGTCGATGACTCGTTCTCTCAGACAGTCACAATCGGAGCTACAGCAGCGTACGCGCTGTGTCCGCGCTGCAGATCGGTCGCCACGATACCCGTGTGGACGGTCCAGACGCGTGAGAGCGGTTTCGACTAGTCGAGGCCGACCAGCCGCTCCTTCTCGGCGCGCGAGAACTGCTTGATTTCGTACTCGCGAGACATCGCAGCCGACTTCGAATCGAAAGACTCGACGTGGACCAGTTCGACGGGCGTCCGGCCGCGGGTGTACTTCGCGCCCTCGCCGGCGTCGTGTTCGGCGACCCGGCGCTCGACGTCGGTCGTGTAGCCGGTGTACAGCGAGCCGTCGGCGCACGCTAGGACGTAGACGTAGTGGTCGGCGTCGGGGACGGCGGTCGTCCCGTGAGTGTCGGCATCGGACGTCGTTCCGTCGGCGTCGGCCTCGAACGTCGTTCCGTCGGCGTCGGCATCGGGCATCGGTCGCTACAGTCACTCCACGTCGATCGTTTCGACGACCTCCGCCAGCGCGGCGCTGTCGGGCGAGGCGTGGGTCACCGCGAGCGGCGAGACGCTCACCGAGGCGTCGACCATCGCGCGGCGGTCCGTCCCGACGGGGTAGCGCTCGCGGTGTTCGTCCGTCGGCGGAAACGGGTTCTCCCAGCCGACCACGCCCGGCCACGTCCGGTCGTGGAGGTGGACGATCTGTTCGTCCGCGGCCAACTCCCCGCCGTCGGCGTCGATCTCCCCCTCGTCGAGCGTCTCGGGGTCGGCGGGTTCGACGTGCTGTCCGTAGTCGTGGTACGGTTCGGTGAGGATGACCGGCGGCGACGGCGCGTCCACGGGCGCGTTGACGTTCAGCAGGTCGACGTCGTCGTAGACGCCGGATTCGAGCGCCCGCGAGACGAGTCGCGCGGCGATCCGGGCGGGGCGGGCGAAGTCGTACTCCTCCGGCGGCGAGAGGAAGAAGTCCGTCGAGTGGTACGCCGAGATGGCGAGCGCGGGCGTGCCGAGGAACGCCGCTTCGATGCCCGCGCCGACGGTGCCGGAGCGCCCGACGACGTAGTTGCCGGCGTTCGGGCCGTTGTTGACGCCGGAGACGACGACGTCGAAGTCGGTCTCCAGCCCTCGCAGGCCGTAGGCGACGCAGTCGGCGGGCGTGCCGGAGAGCCGGTACCCCCAGGGGTGCTCGCGGATGCGGGCCGTGTGGCTCCGGGTGCGGCCCACGCCGCTCTGGTTCGCGTCGGGGGCGACGACCGTGACGTCACCGAGTGCGGTGAGTTCCGTCCGGAGCGTCGCGATGCCCGGCGCATCGATGCCGTCGTCGTTGGTCAGGAGGATCGCGGGACCGTCGCTCATTGGGGATGAGTTCGCGGAGAGCAAGGTAGCCCTTCCGGTCCGGAGCGGTCGTGGATACGCCGATCGGGGGGTGGTTCGTCCGCCCGATCGAAAACGGGAGTCGGCTTCGCGTGGTGGTCTGTTTCCGTTTCAGTGGTCACGCTGTGCGGGTGCGTCGCCGTGCGACCTCCGCGATACCCGCGTTCGCCGAGCAGTTTGGACAGGCGAGGAGTCGCCCTTGCTTGTCGGCGAACACGCGCGCGAAGCGGTCGGAGACGTGTGACCCGCAGTGGTCACAACTTGGCATGCGTGTGTCCGGCAGCCACCATTTGCCGGTGACTCCCATACGGACCCGCGACTTATAGGGCTTTCCGCGCACGCGCGCGAGAGAGCGAGTAGCGAGAGGCGCACGCGTGACAAGAGAGGCGTCCGAGCCGGCAGTCACTCCGCTCCGGCGCGGGCGTCGCTGACGGCGCGGGCGACGAGTCCCGCCTGCGTGCCGGCGACGAACCCGGCGTCGACGTTGACGACCGAGAGGACGGTACAGGACTGCAGCATCCCCGACAGCGCCGCCGCCCCGTCGCCGCCGTGGCCGTAGCCCGTCGAGACGGGCACGCCGATCACGGGCGTGTCGACGAGGCCGGCCACGACGGTCGGGAGCGCGCCCTCCCGCCCGGCGGCGACGACGAGGACGTCCGCCGCGCGGAGCGCGTCGAGGTGGTCCAGAATCCGACCGAGGTGGGCCACCCCGACGTCGTCGATCCGTTCGACGGTCGCGCCCATCGCCTCCAAGACCGTCGCGGCCTCGCCGGCGACGGCGGCGTCCGCGGTCCCGCCGGTGACGATGGCGGCGGTCGCATCCAGCCTCGGCGGTTCGTAGTCCGCGCGTCGGGCGACCAGCGTGCTCGCCCGCTCGTCGTGGACGACGTCGACCGACTCGTCGACGACCTCCTCGACGGCGGCGACGTCCGCGGCGGCGACCCGCGTGACGATCGCGCGGCCGGTCGAGTCGAGCGCGGCAGTGGCGAGCGTCGCGACCTCGGCGGGGGTCTTGCCCTCGGCGAGGATGCCCTCCGGCGCACCGCGTCGGTGTTCGCGTGCGGCGTCGAACCGTCCCGCGTCGGTCGTCACGTATCCGGCCAGTCGAGCCTCGGCCTCCGTCGGCGAGAGTTCTCCCGCCGCGACGGCTTCGAGCAGTTCGCGCATACGTCCCGTTCGGGCGCCGAGCGGGACGTACCTATCGCTTGGCGGTCGAAACGAGTGAACGTCCGGCAGCGGGGAGCGGCCGGGCGCGTGGCGGACCGGGCCGACTCACTCCCGCGCTATCAGCCGGCCCAACCACTCGGCTCAGCGCGTGACGACCGCCGAATCGGCCGAAGTTCGCTGACCGTTCTAATGTGACACCCGGGTATATAAATTATTCCCCTGGCAAACGCTACAGACGACGCGCACGGACGGAGAGGCGGGCGTTTTGGAAAATCTTTTTATATAGTGCCGATATAGAGGGAGGTGTATGGCAGACCTTATTGTCAAAGCGGCCGTGAAGGAAGCGCTCCAGGACAAAAACGTTGCTTCTGACTTCTACGACGCGCTCGACGAAGAAGTCGACGAACTGCTCGAAGACGCTGCCCGTCGTGCGGAACAGAACGACCGCAAGACGGTCCAGCCCCGCGACCTGTAAGTCGGCGACTCGACCCCGATTTTTTGCGATACCCACACGTGCAGCCGCCGCTCCGCCGATAGCGGAGCCTCAACGCGAAAGAGCGGCCGGAAAAGAAGCGCGTCAGCCCCGCTCTCGAACGTCGACGCCGTCGTCGGTGCCGACGTAGACCGTATCGACGAGATCGACGAAGAGGCCGTGTTCGACGACGCCCGGCAGTCCCGACAGCGCCGTCGAAAGCGACGCGGGGTCCTCGACGACGCCGAAGTCGCAGTCGAGGAGGAGGTTCCCGTTGTCGGTGACGACGGGACCGTCCTTCCGCTCGGCCCGCCGGAGCGTCGGAGCGCCGCCGAGGCCTTCGAGGTCCCGCTCGACCGCCGCGTGGGTGTCGGGGAGGACCTCGACGGGGACGGGACGCGACAGCGACTCGGCGACCTTCGAGGGGTCGGCGACGACGACGAACCGGTCGGCCGCGGCGTCGACGACCTTCTCGCGGGCGTGGGCCGCTCCGCCGCCCTTGATCGCGCTGAGGTCGGCGTCGATCTGGTCTGCGCCGTCGATCGCGAGATCGACGCCGTCGACCTCGTCGAGAGAACAGATCGGAATCCCGGATTGGCGGGCGAGCGCCCGCGAGTCGAACGAGGTCGGGACGCCCCGGACGTCGAGGCCCTCGTCGACGGCCCGGCCGATCGCCCGGATCGCGTGGGCCGCGGTGCTCCCGGTTCCGAGGCCGACGACGTCGCCCTCGGCGACGAGTTCGGCGGCCCGCTCCCCGGCGCGTCGCTTCTGGTCGTCCGTTCCGCCGGTCGTCTTCATACGCGTCGTCTCGACGAGGCGCGGCACAAAACTTCCGCTCTCGGGGTGGGTTGTCGACCGAGACGATGGGCGGCTACAGTCGGTCTAAGACCGCGTCGGCGTCGTACGACAGCGACAGCGAGCGCGACCGCCCGCGCCCCTCGATGTCGGCGTAGTCGGCGTCGAGGAGGCCGAGTTTGTCGAGTTTGTTGACGATCTCCGAGTAGCGGGTGTAGCCAAGGTCGGTCTCGTCGTGGAACGCCTCGTAGACCTCGCCGGCCTGGTCGCCGTCGTGTTCGGCGACGACGCGGACGAGTTCGCGCTCGCGCTCGGAGAGCCCGCGGAGGCTTCGCGAGAGGTGAACGTACTTCGACTTCTCGTAGGCGGCCTCGACGTCCTCGACGCCGACGGTGCGGCTCGCGCGCATCTCCGCGTGGAGGCCGGCGCGTCGGAGGAGGTCGATCCCCACCCGGAGGTCGCCGCTCTCGGACGTCAGTTCGGCGACCCGATCGAGCTCTTGCGGACCCACGACGCCGTCGTGGAAGCCGCGTTCGACCCGCTCGCGCAGGATGTCGACGATCTCGTCGACGTCGTAGACGGGGAAGTACACCTCCTCGGGGCGGAAGACGCTCTGGACGCGGGTGTCGAGTTCGTCGATCACGTCCAGCGAGAGGTCCGAGGAGACGACGACGACGCCGATTCGGGCTCCCGAGTGTGCCTCGTGAGCCCGGAGCAGCGAGTACAGCGTGTCGGAGACCTCGTTCTCGTAGAAGAGGTAGTTCACGTCGTCGAGGGCGACCGCGAGGACCTGCTCCTCCTCGACGAGGCGGTCGGTGATCTGCCCGAACAGCTTCTTGAACGAGATGCCCGACGACGGGGGTTCGTACGCGAAGATCGCCTCGAAGATGCGCGAGAAGACGGCGTAGCGCGTCGAGTCGACCTGGCAGTTCACGCGGACGGTCTGGACGCCGCTCTGGGCACCGAGTTCGCCGAACAGTTTCTGAACCGCGGTCGTCTTGCCCGTCCCCGGCGGCCCGCGAACCATCGTGTTCAGCGGCCGCGACCCGCGGACGGCCGGCCGGAGCGCGTACTTCAGGCTCTCCAGTTGGCTCTCGCGGTGTTCGAACGTCTCGGGGACGTAGTCGATCTCGAAGACGTGTTCGTCGCGGAAGACGGTCTCGTCCCACGACAGCATCCCCTCGTCGGGGTCGTCCCTCATCGCTTGGATCTGGATCAGGAGTCTACTTAATCGTTCCCCAGGAGCGCGGTCGCTGTCGCGTCAGGTGACGTATCCGGCGGCTAACCGCGACGAGCGCCGTCACTCGGTGACGAGCCGGTAGACGCGGACGGCGGCGAAGACGCCGACCGCGAGCGCCACGACACCGACCCCCAGCGCCGCGTACGACGCCGAGCCGCGGAGGAACGGGCCGATCCCGCCGACGGCGATCGAGAGGGAAATCGCGGCCAGTACCAGGTGAAAGAGGATCAGGGTGGCCGTCCCGAGCACGTCCCAGATCGCATCGCGGGTCGCTCGGTAGATCAGGTCGTACGCGGCGGCGTCGACATCCTCGGCGGACGTTTCGTCGGTTTCGGCGTGACCGGAGGAACCGGCGGAGCGGTCGGGGACCATACCCGACACACCGGCCGCTGCGTGAAAAATGCGGGAGGCGGACGAGACGTCACGGGGGCGGCCGGTCCGGTTCCGTCGGCGGCTTCGACGCGGCATCAGTTTCCGGGGCTGTCCCCGGAGGGGGCAAAATCCGAGCGCCGCCACCCGACCCTCGCGACCGCCGCTGCGACCCCGACGACGCCGAGCGCGACGATGGCGTAATGATACCGGAACGACGCCCGGAGCGTCGCCTGACCGAGCGTGACGCCGCCGAACAGCGCGGTCGCCAGCGGTTCGCCGAGGACCGGAACCGCGAGAAGCAGTTCGAGCCCGGCCTGGCCGAGCGAGAAGGAGAGCTGCGTCCACGGCAGCAACAGTCCGGTGTAGGCGTACAACGCCGCGAGCGGCAGCGAGAGAACGGCGCCGACCGCGTAAAGCGGTCTGTCGGCGAGGCCGAGGATGAGTCCGAGAAACGGCACGCCGAACGCGCCGACCGCGAGCAGAAGCCGCAGCAACTCCGTTCGCGACGTCGTCGCGACGAGTAGCACGAGGTCGACGGCGGCGAGGGCGGCGACGAGGCCGACGAGGGCCACCTTCGGGGTCGAGTGTGGAGGGTCCGATCGGTTCATAGCGGAGTCACGGAGGACTATGCGAACCGCGGTCCGTATGTTTTCGGGATCTCCGAGGGATCGTCGGCGAGGTCCACAGATTCGGTTTCACGCGAATCGATGACCGCGGCCGGCCGAGGGTCCGTGGACCGCCGGTTGGCTACGATACTCCCGATCACCCCTCGAAACCGAGAGGACGCGAACCACGAGAGCGACGCAGTCGACCGCCCTCAGAACTTCTCTAAGAGTCGGTCGTAGAATCCCGACCCGTCGTCGTCGGCGAGTTTCTCGACGATGAGTTCGGGCGTCGAGCGCGCGAGGTGGTCCTTCACCGGCGAGCGGTTCACGACGAGTTCGCCGTCTTCGAGCCCCAGCGCCTCGATGCCGTCGACGGCGACGTCGAAGCCGGCGGCCTCGCGGATCTCGCCGGCGAGGTGCGAGACGAAGACGGCCGTCGCGGCCTGCTCGTCGAGCGCTTCTAAGATTCCGGCGACGATCTTCGCCGACGCGCCGGGTTCGGTGATGCTCTCCAGTTCGTCGACGAGGACCAGTCGGTTCGTCTCCCCGTCGGCGAGTGCGCGGAAGTCCCGCAGCGTGCTCTCGAACGCGCCGGCGTCGAGCGTCCCCTGCGTCTTCGCGTAGTAGTGCAGTTCCGAGAAGCGTTCGAGTTCGACGCGCTCGGCGGGGACCGGAAGCCCCATCTGCGCGAGGACGACGACGAGCGCGACCAGATCGAGCGTCGACGTCTTCCCGCCGGAGTTGACGCCCGAGAGGAGCGTCGCCCCCGACACCCGGTAGTCGACGGGGTCGACGTCGGCGAAGTCGACGTCCAAGAGCGGCGAGCGGCCGCCCTCGATCGCGAAGCCGTGGCTCTCGGGACTCGCTTCCCCCGTGACGTCCGCGCCGTCGATATCGACGAACGACGGCAGCGTGCACTCGAAGTCCGCGGCGAAGCGCGCGACCGCGAGTTCGACGTCGAGTTCGAGCGCCTCGCGGACGAGTTCCTCGACCGGGTCGCGGAGCGCCGAGAGGTCCGCCGCGAGGTCGCGCTTGAGCCGCGCGGCTCGGCGGTCGCGACCGGCTTTCAGTTCGGTCCGGAGCCGCGAGATCACCGACGGCTCGTGCTCGACCGGAAACGCCGGGTCGTCGGGAAACGCCCGCTCTGCGAAGTCCGCCTCCTCGGGTCGGAGGTCGAGCGCGTCGACGAGGTGCTCGCGCGCGGCGGCGACGGCGTCGTCGTACTCGTCCTCCAGCTCCCGGTCGAGCAGCGAGTCGACCCGCGCGCCCTGCTCGACCAGAGAGAGGAAGTCCGTCCCCTCGATCGTCACGTCGCGCTCGCGGATCGCCTCCCGGAGCCGGTCGTTGGCGACGGACTCGGCCGTCGAGACCGTCGCGTCGAGGTCGTCGACGGCCGTCACCAGTCGGTCGAGTTCCGCGTCGCCGACGATGGTCCCGTCGTCGTCGAGGCGGTCGAGCGCGTCCCGCAGCGCGTCGAGGTCGCAGGGGGGGTCCAGGTCCGCGGCCTCGTGCACCGCCGCGGCCGCGAGGACCCGCGAGCGGTTCTCCGCGAAGAACGCGAGGACGCGCTCGGGGACGATCTCGTCGGGGCTCTCCATCGCGTCGGGCCGCACGCGGACGTCGCCCTCGACGTCGATCCCGGCGAACTGCTCGTCGAGCGCGACGACCGTCGAGTACGAGCGGGCGAGTTCCGCGAGCCCGCGGGCGTCCTCGACGACCTCCACCGAGAGTTCGGGGAACGCCTCCTCCGCCGCGGCGAACCGCTCGGCGTCGGCGGTGGCGAGACAGCGGTCGCGGACTCGACGCGTGGCGGGCGGGGAGAGCGGTTCGACGCCCGAGAGCGCGTCGAGGACGTCGGGGTCGGGGTCGCGGTCGGTCGCGCGCTCGACGAACTCGCGGACCTCCGCGATCCGCGAGGCCGAGTCGGTGGGGTAGAACGTGGCGATCCGCTTCGCGGCGTAGTCGGTGACGGTCCGCTCGCGTAAGAGGCCGAGCGCGTCCTCGTACACCTCCCGCGCCCGATCGGTCGCGAGGAAGTCGCCGTCGTCGTCGTGTCGGCGGCGGATCGCCCCGCGCGCGACGGCCGCCGCTCGCCCCTCCGAGACGCCGGGGGCGCGCGTCAACGTGGCGACGTCGCCCTCTCTGAGCGCCCGTTCGGCGTCGTCGAGTTCCGACAGCGCCGCCGCCGTCTTCTCGCCGACGCCCGGGATGGCCTCGAACTCCATTCGGACTGGCTTCGCTCCCGATCCGACAAAACGTTACGGGTCCGATCGGGCCACGGTTCCGGACAACATCGTCATCCCGTCGTGTGCCCCGCGGAACTGGACCGGCGATCTCGGGTCGGTCCGCGGCCGAGGCCGTGATTAGTTACGCGATTGCGGCCGAAGACCCGCTACCGGGCGGGAATGGAAGCCTTCTTCGTACCTTTCTCGGTGATTTCAATCTTAACTAAACAGTACCGCGGCCGACGACAACGTGTTTTTGCCGCTGCACCGGATACGTCGGGTATGGCAACCCAGACGGACCCGGAACCGGTCGCGGAGGACGCGACGGGGAAGGCCGCCGCCGTCCGCGACTCGCTCTCGGAGTGTGACGGCGTTCTCGTCGCCTTCTCCGGCGGCGTCGACTCCTCGGTCGTCGCCGCGCTGGCACACGAGGCCCTCGGCGACGACGCCGTCGCGTGCACGGCCAAGTCGGAGACGCTGCCGGCGGCCGAACTCGACGACGCCCGTCGGGTCGCGGCGGAGATCGGGATCCGCCACGAGATCGTCGAGTTCTCCGAGCTCGACAACCCCGACTTCGTCGAGAACGATGGTGACCGGTGCTATCACTGCCGAACGATGCGCCTCGGCCGGATGTACGAGGCGGCGCGGGAGCTGGGAATCGGCACGGTCTGCGACGGGACCAACGCCTCCGATCCGGGCGAGGGACACCGCCCGGGGCTCCGCGCCGTCGAGGAATTAGACGTCCGCTCGCCGCTTTTGGAAGCGGGAATCGGGAAGGAGGAGGTCAGAGAAATCGCCGACGCCTTCGATCTCTCTGTCGCGGACAAGCCCTCGATGGCGTGTCTCTCCTCGCGGATCCCGACGGGACTGGAAGTGACGACAGAGCGACTCTCGCGCGTCGAGAAGGCCGAGCGCGTGCTCCGAGAGTGGGGCTTCTCGCAGTTCCGCGTCCGCGATCACGACGGCCTCGCCCGCATCGAGATCGCGAGCGAGGAGCTGGAGGCCGCCCTGAATCACGACTTCGCCGTCGCCGTGCGCGAGCACCTCGCGGACCTCGGCTTCGAGCACGTGACGCTGGATCTGCACGGGTATCAGACCGGCAGTGTCAGTCCGAGCGACGGCGGGGACGAGGCGGAGGGAGATAGCGAGGCGAGCGGAAGCGACGACGACGAACCGCTCGTCGAAGACGTGTTCTCGGCGGAGTACCCGACCGCCAGCGAGTGATACTGGCGGCTGTAGTCCTTACCGGTGCTCACCGCACCGGGCGTGGTGAGCACCGATAAACGGTTACAGCAGTCAGTATGAAGCCGCGTCGGTGGCCGGTGGTCGCAGCGTCGTGACTCCGATTCCGGCTGTCCGGGAGGGTTCAGAGAGACAGCCGAGGGTTCAGGCGGCACGATCCTCGCGGGACGCGAGCAGGAGGCGAAGCGCCTCGTAGCCGACCACCAGCCCGACCGCGATTCCGCCGGCCAGCGCCGGGTGGAGATTCAGCGCAGTGGCCCACCGGAGGACGGCCGGGTCGGGGCTGCCGAGATAGCCCGCGACGACGGCGATCAGCCAAACCGGACGGCGGGCGCTGTCGAGGGCGAGGCGGGCCCGCAGCATCCGACGCGAGCGGCCGTAGCGGCGCAGGAGGAACGACGCGAGTTCGAACACACCGACGAGGGCGCCCGCGATGATCAGCGGCGTGTACACCGCGAGGCCGTTGGCCGCGAGCGTCTCGACGACCGCCGAGGGGAGGAGGTCGTAATAGCCCGTCGGGACCGGCAGGGGACTGAGGAGGTAGCCGACGAGCGCCGCGAGCACGGCGGCCAGGGGACGGCGGGCCGCCAGTTCCTCGGCGGTGGGGACCAGCGACCCCCTCGCGGTCCACCGCAGCGCGAACAGCGTCCCCTCGAACAGCGCGATCATCGTCGCGCCGATGATGATCGGGGCCATCCCCGTCGGGTCGGGGCTGACGAGGAAGGCGAGCCCCAGGAACGTCCCCCAGAAGAGCAGCCGGCGGTCCTCCATCCACACGCGGGTGACGAGGTTCATCATAATCGCCAGCATCACGAAAAGCGGGATCTGGAAGATGATGGCGTTGTAGCCCATCAGGATGAGGATCAGGTTGAACGTCTCCTTGAGGCCGAACGCCACGACCGCCGTCCCGGTGGTATAAGAAGTGAAGTACGCGAAGATGGCCGGCAGGACGATGAAGTGCGCGAAAGAGATGCCCACGAACGCGAGGATGAGACTCGTCGGGACCGCCGCGAGGTAGTAGCGACGTTCCTTCGGGTACAGCCCCGGCCGCATGAACAGGTAGGTCTCGTAGACGAACGCCGGCAGTCCGATCACCAGGCCGCCGAGCGCGGCGACCTTCAGCTCCGTGAGGAGTAGTTCCAGCGGGCCGTAGACCCGCGGTCGGCGGTCGACCATCTCCGGTGCACCGGGGATGTGCTTGTTCCAGAGGAAGTCGATGACCTCCGTGGAACTGACGAGTTCGAGGCCGAACGCCGAGTTCACGAGGTCGGCACCGGGATAGAGGAGGAGCGTGACGATGCCGCCGATGCCGAGGACGACCGCCAGCCGGCGGACCATCTCCTCGATGTGGTCCGCGAGCGGCATCTCCTCGTCGCTCTCGGGGCCGTCAGAGAGCATCCCGTCGTCGACGAGCGGGTCCGAAGCGGCGGTTCCGCCCGCCGTGTCGCCGGCGGCGTCAGCGGCCGCGGGCGCGCCGCCGTCCGTCCCGGTCGCCGCGTCGGCGGCGGACCCCTCGGGGATCTCCGTCCGCGAGTCGGGCCAGAGTTCGTCGGTGTCGTCGCCGGCGACGCGCGAGTCCGATTCGTCGTCGGGGGCGGTGGCGTCATCGTCGCCCCCGTCGTCGGCCGGTTCGGACGCCCCACCGGCCGCTTCGTCGGTCGAATCCGCCTCTTTGTCGGGCGAGTCGGCCGCGTCGTCGGGCGAACCGGCGGACTCGGATTCGGAATCGAGATCGTCGGCGACGTTTTCTCCCACCGACAGGTCCCAGCCGGCCGTCGGGTCCCCGGACGCCGGGAGGTCGTCGTCTGAACCGTCCGATTCGGCCTCGGGCTCTGAACCGTCCGGTTCATCGTCGGACTCCGACTCGCTCGGTTCCCCGTCAGCGTCCGGCGACGCGTCGGTCTCGTCCGCGGGACTTTCGTCCGTCTCCGGCGATCCGTCGCCTTCCTCGTCCGGTCGTTCGCTCGTCTCGTCCGGTTCGCCGCTCGCACCGGACTCCCCGTCGTTCGCGTCCGACGAGGCGAGGGATTCGTCGTCGCCGGTCTCAGTGTCGGAAGCGGGAGTATCGTCGGCCTCGACGTCGGAAGCGGGAGTGTCGTCTGCCTCGACGTCGGAAGCGGGGGTGTCGCCAACGACCTCGGAACCGACGGGTTCCTCGGACTCGTCGCTGGCGGAGCGCTCCGTCGTCGTGTCGCCGCCGGCGGATTCGTCCTCCCGGGACGCCGTCGCGTCGTCTTCGGGCGTCCGGTCCCCGTCCTCCGAATCGTCGGCCATTCACCAGAGTTTCGCCGCCCGGATCTTATAGGCCTTTCCGCATCGTCTCGACGCCGATCCCGGCGCGGGACTCGAAAAGATTGATAACTGCGAGTCGGTTCTCTTCGGGTATGTCCAGCGCGCTCGACGAGGACACGAGAGCGACACTCGACGCCGGACGGGAGACCGCCGGCGCGATGCTTCGAGCCGCGCAAAAGGACCTGCAGAAGGTCTTCATCTTCTTCCTGATCGGCTTTCTCGGGACGTTCTACGCCCTCCGGCTCTACGTCTGGGACTTCCTGAAGCGCGTCACGAGAGCGCAGATGTCCGCGGGAGTCAGCGGCGACGTCTCGATCATCGCCCAGACGCCGTTCGACGTGATCCTCCTGCAGGCGAAGATCGGCCTCGTCGTCGGCGTCGTCCTCGCGCTCCCCGTGTTCCTCTATTTCTCCCGCGACGCCCTCGTCGAGCGCGGGCTGTGGCCCTCCTCGCCGGTTCCCGTCTGGCAGCTCGTGCTCATCTTCCTCGGGATGGTGACGCTCTTCGTCCTCGGCGTCGCCTACGGCTACTTCGTCTTCTTCCCGTTCACGTTCGCGTTCCTCGCGCAGAACGCCATCGCCGCCGGCTTCTCGCCGACGTACTCGATCGTCAAGTGGGCGCAGTTCATCTTCCTGCTCACCGCCTCCTTCGGCCTCGCGAGCCAGTTACCGCTCGCGATGACCGGGCTCTCCTACGCCGAGATCGTCCCCTACGAGACCTTCCGCGACAAGTGGCGTCACGCCGCCGTCGGCGTCTTCGCCGTCGGGGCGCTGTTCACGCCGCCGGACCCGTTCACGCAGATTATGTGGGCGATACCCGTCCTCGCGCTGTACGGCGTCAGCCTCTACCTCGCGAAGATCGTCACGACCGCGCGGCGCGGGAGCGAGAAGATGGACGTCGCCGCCAGCGTCCGGGCGCACTGGAACGTCATCGCCGGCGTCGGCGTCGTCGGTGCCCTCCTCGTCTACGCGTTCTTCGAGCGCGGGGGCGTCGGCTACGTCAACGACGGCCTCGCCGCCATCGGCAGCGACTACGTGATCCTCGCGCCGTCGTCGACCGCCCTGCTCGGGGGCTACGTGCTCCTGGCGGGCGTCGCCGCCGCGATCGTCGCCGTCGGCTACTTCGTCTACCACGACCTCGACGACCTCGCGGTCGTCGAGGCGGGCGTCGGCGACCCGAGCAAGATCGACCTCGCGGACCTCGACGCCGACGGGGTCCGCGCCGCGCCGCCGGAGGTGTTCGGCGCGCTCAGCGAGGACGAGGCGATGGCCGCCGCCGGCGACGCGCTCGACGCAGGCGAGCGGGCGAAGGCGCAGGCCATCATCGACCGTTTCGACGAGGACGGCGACAGCGGCGGCGATGGGACCGACGGAGCGGCCGCCCCGGCCGAGTCGGAAGCGGCGACGGCCGCCGAGTCGGGCGGATCGATCGGCGACCGGTTCTCACGCGCCAGCAGCACGTTCTTCGACGAGTTCGGTGACGACGAGGAGTCCGGCGGCGATTCCGACGCCGCGGACGGTGACGAGAGCGAGTTCGAGGGCTACTACACCGACATCGCGTTCATCCTCGATTCGATCACCTCGCGGGCGTTCCGCATCGTGGGGCTGTTCATGCTCGTGCTCGCCGGGACGTTCGGGTGGCTCTACACCGGGGGAATCAAGCGGGTCTACGAGGACTTCCTCAGTCGGCTTCCGGCGCAGGTGACCCCCGAGGAGGTGCTCAACGTCGTCGCCCTCCACCCGATGGAGGCGCTGGTGTTCGAGGTGAAGTTCTCGACGATCGTCGCCGGCATCGTGACTGCCCCGGTGCTCGCTTACTACGCGTGGCCCGCCCTCCGCGAACGGAACATCATCCGCCAGCGCCAGCGTGCGGTCTTCCTGTGGACCGGGGCGCTGGCGGCCGGCCTGATCGGCGGGTTCGCGCTCGGCTACTCCACGATCGCCCCGGGCATCATCTCCTGGCTGGTCAACGACGCCGTCCAGGCGAACATGGTGATCGCCTACCGCATCACCAACTTCTTCTGGCTCATCTTCTTCACCACGGCCGGTATCGGGATCCTCGCCGACGTGCCGATCCTGATGATCCTGCTCAACAGCGCGGGCGTGAGCTACCGGTCGATGCGAGGCCGCTGGCGCGAGGTGACCGTCGGCGTCCTCGCCTTCGCGGCGCTCTTCACGCCGGCGGACGTCCTCACGATGTTCCTCGTGACGATCCCGCTGATGGCCGCCTACGGGATCGGCCTCGGGGTGCTGTTCGTCGTCACGCTCGGCGGGCGGCGCGATCTGGCGCCGCCACGAAGCGTGGACGCCTGAGGCTACGACGGCCACGCCGACCTCCGGAACCCGGCAGGGTAGGAGTCCGGATCGGCCCACTCCTCCGGGTAGTCGTGGTCGTATCCGAGGTCCGTCGCCATCGTCACCCGGTTGTACCCCGAGACGATGTTGACGGCGTAGAGCAGTTCGACGAACGTCTCGTCCGTGAACCCACACGCCTCACGGAGCGTCTCGAAGTCCTCGTCGGTCACCGCGGCGGGGTCGTCGAGCGCGTCGAGCGCGAAGTCGATCACGAGCGCCTCGTCGCCGTCGAGGTCGCCGCTCGCGAGCGCGAGTTGCCACTCCCGGGTCGCCTCGTCGCCGCCGAGGCGCGGAGACAGCTGCTTGGCGTAGGCCCCGGTGCAGTACTTGCACTCGTTCGCCATCGAGACCGCGACGGCGAGTTTCGTGAACAGTTCGGTGCCGAGGTCGCCCTTCCGTGCGAGGTCGAGACGCGCCTCGTACACCTTCATCATCACCTCCGGGAAGTGCGTCTCCGCCTGGAAGTGCTTGCCGACCGATCCGTCGGGAGCGGTCACTTTCGGGGCGAACTCGCGGACGTCCGGGTCGTCTGACTCGTTCGGATCGAGGAGGTCGACGCGTGCCATACGGTCGCGAACTACGGCGCGGTACAAAACGCTGCCCCGACGTTTCGAACGGCGGACACGGTCCCGGAACGAC
This sequence comes from Halobellus limi, assembly GCF_004799685.1. Classification (NCBI taxonomy): domain Archaea; kingdom Methanobacteriati; phylum Methanobacteriota; class Halobacteria; order Halobacteriales; family Haloferacaceae; genus Halobellus; species Halobellus limi. The sequence goes on along the minus strand of NZ_CP031311.1, from coordinate 301,419 downwards.
GCAGGTCTCGTCCGAACCGGATCCGCGCCGCGTAGTAGTTGGGTATTCTCTGGCGAATATACGGGCCTTCCCGGCCGACGCTACTCGTCGTCGCTCTCGGCGGGGTTGAGTTCCTCCCGCTCTTCGGGGTGCTCGCTCGGATCGAGCGTGATCGGTCGGACTCGCCGGACGCCCTTCACGGTGCGCGTGCCGGAGACCCCGGGAGCGGCGAACCGCGGATCGGACTCGACGCTCTCACCGGACTCCGCGAAGCTCAGCACGCCGTCGAGCGCGGCACCGACCGGAACGCAGACGGTGAACCCGTCTTCGCCCGCCACCTGGACGTGCGTGGTCTCGTCGGGTGCGTCGGCGTCGAGCAACAGCGCGTCGACCGCGAGGCCGGTCCATTCCTCCGCGATGAGGTCGCCCGTCGAACACCGGAACGCCCCCTCGACGGTCGCCGTCTCGTGGCCGTGGTCCGCCGGGAGCGGGACGGGGATCCTGACGGAGCTCTCGCCGTCTACGGTGACGTGCGCGTCGGGAGTCGCGGTCATCGACCTGTCGTTCGGTCGTCCGCGGGTATAGTACCTGTCCTCGGTTCTCAGCCATCGGTTTTCGGACTCGGTGACGCCGAGAGCGAACGCATAAATATTCGCGAGAGAATCCCGAGATATGGCCAAAATAAGCGTAGAGATTCCGGACGAACTGCTCTCGGACCTCGACGAGCACGTCGGCGACGACGGCAAGTTCGTCAACCGCAGCGACGCGGTCCGCGCGTCGATCCGGAAGACGCTGGACGTGCTGGACGAGATCGACTCCCGACACGGGCGGATCGACGATGAGTGAGACGCGGACGCAGGCCGGCCGGATCGCCCTCGTGGCGCTGTTCGTGACCGCGCTGACCACCGCCCAGTTGACCGCCTCGAAGCTGCTGGCGTTCGGCCTCCCGTTCGAGCTACCGGTCACGGGCGCGAGCATCGTGCTCCCGGGCGCGGCGCTGGCGTACGCGCTGACGTTCTTCGCCTCCGACTGCTACTCCGAACTGTACGGCCGCCGCGCGGCGCAGGTGATGGTCAACGTCGGCTTCGCGATGAACTTCGTGCTGCTCGCGCTCGTCTGGAGCACCATCCTCGCGCCCGCGGCGAACCCCGAGGCCGCCGGGCAGTTCCGCGCGGTGCTCGCACCGGGGACGAACATCGTCCTCGGAAGCCTGCTGGCCTACGTCGTCAGTCAGAACTGGGACGTCCTCGTCTTCCACCGCATCCGCGACGCCACCGGCGCGTCGATGCTCTGGCTCCGCAACATCGCCTCGACGGCGACGAGTCAAGCGATCGACACGGTGCTCTTCGTCGGCGTCGCGTTCTACGTCGCACCGCGGGTGCTCGGGTTCGGCGATCCGCTGCCCGTCTCTGTGATCCTTTCTCTGATCGTCGGGCAGTACCTCCTGAAACTACTCATCGCCTTGCTCGACACGCCGTTCGTCTACGCGGTCGTCGCGTTCTTCGGCGGATCGACCATCGAGACGGAGGACAACGCCTGGGCGGCGGACTGAGCAGTTCGACGACGGCGTTTCGGCTGCGGTTCGACGACGTTTCGGCTACGCTTCGTCGACGACTTCCGCGAAGCCGAACTTCGCCTTGACGTCGGTGACGCGGATCCGGACCGAGTCGCCCGCCTCCGTCCCGGGAACGAACAGCGCGTAGCCGTCGATCTTGACGACGCCGTCGCCCTCGCTGCCGACGTCGTCGACGACGGCGTCGAGTTCCTCGCCCTCGCGGACCGGCGCCGTGATCCGGTGTTTGCCGACCAGGTACAGTTCCGAGGAGGAGTCTCTCGACGCCTCGGGATGGATCGACCGGACGTACTCGAACTCCTCGTCGACCTCCGCTCGCAGGTCGTCGAGGTCCTGGCCGTCGAACACCTTCGCGGCGAAGTCGCCGCCGGCGGGAAGCAGGTCGAGCGCGACCTCGAAGGCCTGTCGCGCGAGGTGGACCGAACGGGCGTGATCCAGCGAGTACTCGCCGGTCATATTCGGAGCCATATCGGAGACGACGACGTCGGCGCCGTCCTCGCCGATCTTCTCTCTCAGTTCGGCCTTGGTGTCCTCGTCGGTCATGTCGCCGCGGATCGTCTCGACGTTCTCCAGTTCCAAATCGCGGATCCGCTGGAAGTCGACGCCGACGACGGTCCCGCCCTCGCCGACAGCCTCGGAGGCGACCTGGAGCCACCCGCCCGGGGCCGCCCCGAGGTCGACGACGGTGTTCCCGGGACCGAACAGCCCCGCCTCCTCGTCGAGTTGCTTCAGTTTGTAGGCCGAGCGAGCCCGGTAGCCCTCCTGTTTCGCCTTGTTGTAGTACTCGTCTCTCCCAGTCATACGTCCCCCATCGAACTTCTCGTTCTGCGTCGGCCGCAAACGGCCGGCGAATGTGTCTTCATTACCGGTCGAAACGTGGTCGAACCGGAAAGGCACATCGGATGGCCACCGGAGGGGTCACCCGCGAGCGGTGTGGTAGCACTCGACGGCGGTACGAACCAGCGTCGCACCCAGCACCAGCAGGCCGAATCCCCCCGCGACGAAGAGGAGACCGATGGCTCCCGGACCGGGAGGCGGGTCCGACGGAACGGAGGCGATCGTGCCGGCGACGCCGACTACCGCGACGAGGGCGGCGACGGCCTCGATCACCCGGACCGTCGTATACACCGGGCGGTCGTCGATCCGATCGCTCGCCGGCGCGTCGGCCGAAACGAGGCGAAACCCCGCGACCAGGACCTCGCCGAGTACGACGAGAGCGAGGGCGAACCCGGCGAACGGGACGACGAGGAGCGCGGTGAGTTGCCGGTCGGGCACCAGACGGAAGAAGCCGAGCGTCCCGAAGAGGAGGACGGCGAGCACGGCCGCGAGTTTCGAGGCCTGGAGGGGCTTGCGAGCGGGGAACTGACGGAGCATCCGGACCGTCCGGTCTTTCGGTCGGAGGAGCATTATCGTATCGCTCGCAGACGTATCTTCGAGCACCCGATTCCGATAGGGAGGTGCCGCAGCCGAGAACCCTTACGCGAACCGCTCGGGGTCGATCCCAGCCAGCCGCATCGCGTTGCCGGTCACGCCGAGGCTCATCCCCATATCGCCGACGACGACCGCGACGGCGACGCTGACGAAGCCCAGGGGGACCCCGAGCGCGAGCAGCGCCTTCACGGCGAGGCTGGCCCAGATGTTCTGCCGGATCACGCCGTTGGCCGTGTGCGACAGCGCGTAGAGGTACGGGAGTTTGCCGATGTCGTCGCCCATCAGCGCGATGTCGGCGGTCTCTAAGGCGGTGTCGGTCCCCGCCGCGCCCATCGCGACGCCGACGTCCGCGGTGGCCAGCGCGGGCGCGTCGTTGACGCCGTCGCCGACCATCGCGACGTCGCCGTGAGCGTCGCGGATCTCTTCGATCGCTTCGACCTTCTCCTCGGGCAGCAGTTCCGCGCGGTACTCGTCGACGCCGACGTCCTCGGCGATGGCGCGGGCGGTGCCCTCGTTGTCGCCGGTCAGCATCACCACGTGTTCGACGCCGAGTTCGTGGAGCCGCTCGACGGTCCGCCGGGCGCCCGGCCGCACCTCGTCGGCGATGGCGACCGTTCCGAGCAGTTCCGTCTCGGTACCGACGAGGACGACCGTCTTGCCCTCGTGCTCCAGGTCGGCGAGGACGTCGCCGACGTCCTCGCCCGCGGACCGACCGGTCAGCGCGCCGCCGTCGGTGCGGTGTTGGGAGGCCGTGAGATCGAAGCCGAGCTCCTCGAACAGCGCGGGGTTGCCCGCATAGAACGTCTCGCCGTCGACGTCGGCCCGGACGCCCTTGCCGGTGAAGCTCTCGAAATCCGAGGCGCTCGGCGGGTTCTCGATGCCCGCCTCCTCGCTGCGGGCCAGGATCGCCGACGCGATCGGGTGTTCGCTCCGCCGTTCGAGGCCGGCGGCGTACCGGAGGACGTCGTCCTCGTCGCGGTCGCCGAAGGCGACGACGTCGGTCACGGCCAGTTCGCCCCGCGTGAGCGTCCCGGTCTTGTCGAACGCCACCGCGTCGACCTCGCCCATCGCTTCGAGGTGGTTGCCGCCCTTGATCAGGACGCCGTTCTTCGCGGCGCTGGTGATACCGGAGACGACGGAGACGGGCGTCGAGATGACGAACGCGCAGGGACAGGCGATCACGAGCAGGGTGAGCCCGCGGACGAACCACGTCCCCCAGTCGCCGACGAACGTGATCGCGTAGCCGGCCGCCCCCACCGAGACGGGATCGGCGATCAGGAGCGGCGGAACCGCGGCCGTCAGGATCGCGAGCACGACGACGGCGGGCGTGTAGTAGCCCGCGAAGCGGTCGACAAACTGCTCTTTGTCGGTCTGTTTCTCCTGGGCTCCCTGCACCATCTCGATGATCCGCGAGAGCGTCGAGTCGCCGGCGGTGGAGGTGACTTCGACTTCGAGGTACCCCTCGGTGTTGATGCTGCCTGCGTAGACCGCCGCGCCCTCGGTCTTGTCGACCGGGACGCTCTCGCCGGTGATGGGCGACTCGTCGACCGCGCTCTCGCCCTCCCGGACGACCCCGTCGAGGGGAATCTTCTCGCCCGGGCGGACGATCACCGTCTCGCCGACGGCGACCTCCTCGGCCGGGACGGTCACCTCTTCGGCCGTTTCACCGCTGTCTCCCGCCGCGTCCGAGTCGCGGCGGACGGTCGCCTCGTCGGGCGACAGTTCCATCAGTTCCCGCAGGGAGTCCCGGGCCCTGTCCATCGAGTAGTCCTCCAGCAGTTCGGCGACGCTGAAGAGCACCGCGAGCGTCGCGGCCTCCACGAAGTAGCCGATGCCGGTCGCCGCGATGATCGCCGTCCCCATGAGCAGGTCGATGTCGAGGCTCCGGTTCCGCGCGGAGTAGTAGCCGCCGCGGACGACCGGGTAGCCGCTGACGGCGATCGCCACGAGGAAGAGCACGTCCGCGAGGTGGAGGGGGTACGCGAGCACGCTCGCCACCGCGGGGTTCTGCCCCGCGAGTACGAACTCGAAGAGGAGGCCGAGGGTGACGAAGACCGCGCCGATCCACGTCTTGATCGCCCGCGGACTCGTCCACACCTCCGCGGGCGGGGCGACGTCGACGCCGCCGGCCGACGCTTCCGGCCCCGATCCGGCGGCGGTCCCGTCCTCGGAACCGCCGCCCGCGACGACCTCGTAGCCCGCGCCCTCGATCGCGTCGATCAGGTCCGCCTCACTGACCCGATCGGGATCGTACGTGACGGAGGCGGTGCCCGTCGTCGGTTGCAGCGTCGTGTCGACGATGCCCTCGACGCGGTCGAGGCTCTTGTCGACCTTGCCCGCACACGACGGGCAGTCCATCTCGGGGACGACAAGCCGGACCGTCACCTCCCGTCTCCCTTCGCCCGTCGGCTGTCCTACCGGATCCCTGTCGTCTGTCATCGTGTCGGGGTAAGCCCCTCAGTTCGATAAGCCTTCGTTGGAATATTCCAAAACAGGCCGCTCCGTCCGTCAGAGTGACGTCGACGATCCCGTCGAAACCCGCCCGTCGGCGACGTGTTCTCTCGCCACGTGTCGCTTCGCCAGCCGCTCTTCGGCCCGTCGGAGCCGGTAGGTGAGCGTCGATCGCGGTACGTCGAGGTGCGCCGCGAGCTCGCCGACGTCGACCTCGCGAGGCGACTCGTAGTAGCCGTGTTCGACCGCGGCCCGGAGCGCGGCCTCCTGTTCGGGGGGCAGTCCGTCGGAGGTCTCAGAGACGCGACCCGCGGGCGCGGCCGTCTCCGTCGACCGGAGGAGTTCCGTCTGGGCGCAGTCGCCCACCGCCGCCGCGAGGTCGTCGAAGAACGCCGCGGCGTCGCCGTCGCCGGAGTGGATCAGCCGCCACGTGTAGTGGCGGCCCTCGTGGCGGGTCTCGAACAGGACGCCGTCGCCGAAGTGGTCGCGGGCGATGTGGGGGACCGAGTCGCAGGCGGGGGTCCGCTCCCAGTGGGAGTAGAGGACGAGCGTGTCGTCGGTGTGATCCAGCACCTCCGTCGTCTGCGTGGCGCCGCAGTGCTCGGCGGCCAAGCAGTCCGCGTAGTAGTCGCTGTCGACGAACGCGGCCTCGATGTCGTCCAGCGCCGCCGGCGTGCCGGTCGCGTGATCGACCCGCCAGAGGTGGTCGGCGGTGACGTGCAGCGAGAGCGACCGGACCCGGGCGTCGGGGTGGTCGGCGAGGGCGTCGGCCACCCGGTTGCACCCGGGTTCGTACTCGAGGGCGAAGACGAGTTCGCGCATACGTCGTTTTGGCGGCGGAGCGGCATATATCGTAGCGTTCGCGGGCAGCCGCTCGCGCGGTCGCACGACGGCGCGCGACCGGCTGCCAGTCAGTCGCGGACGACACGGCGGTCGCGAACGACAGCGTCGTCTGCGACCCCCGGCGCGGCCGGCCTCCCGACCGCGGTAGTTCGGTACAATGAAGGGTAGCCGCGTACGAACCGCACACGTGCGCCGGAAGAACAAACTGCTCGTCACGACCGTCGGGGTACTCGTCCTCTTGGCCACCCTCGGCGTGACGAGTATGAACGCCTCGGCCGCGTTCGTGTCGCCGACGCAACTCTCGGAATCGGACGGGACGTACCAAGAAGAGTGGGTCAACCTCGAGGGCGTCGTCACCGACCTCGACGTCGACGGAGAGACGATCACCTTCGCGGTGACCGACGGGAACCACACCGTCCCGGTGGTCTACGAGGGGACGGTCCCCGATACGCTCCAAGACGGCCGCGTCGTCGTCGCCAAGGGACAGTTCGAGGGGGACCGACTGGTCGCGAACAAACTCTCCGTCCGTGCACACGAAGGCGAGGAGCGGCCCGAGAGCACTCGATGACGGCGGTGGGCGAGCGCGCGGAGACGGCCTCGAACCCCCCGGCGATCGCCGTCGAAGACGTGACGAAATCGTACGGGCACTTCACCGCCGTCGACGGCCTGTCGTTCGCCGTCGAACGCGGCTCGACGGTCGGGCTGTTCGGCCCGAACGGCGCGGGCAAAACGACGTTGCTTCGGATGATGGCGGGGCTCGCGCGACCGACCCGCGGGACGATCACGGTCGACGGCGTGGAACTGGCCCCGGACGACTACGCCACCTACCGAACGATCGGCGTCGTCACTCACGAGACGATGCTGTACGACGACCTCACCGCCCGGGAGAACCTCCGGTTCCACGCGGACCTTCACGGCGTCGACGACCCCGCGGACCGGTGTGCGTCGGTACTCGATACCGTCGGGCTGTCCCGCCGCGGGAGCGACCGACCGGCGGCGTTCTCACACGGGCTTCGGAAGCGGCTGTCGCTCGCCCGCGCGCTGCTCCACGATCCCGAGGTGCTGTTGCTCGACGAGCCGTACACCGGACTCGACCAGCACTCAGCCGCCGACCTCGAAGCCGTCCTCGACGGGTTCGACGACCGGACCGTCGTTCTGACGACGCACGACCTCGAACGCGGTGTCGCCCGCTGCGACCGGGGGCTCGTCGTCGATCGCGGTCGCCTCGAGGCGGACCTCGCGCTCGGGGACGCGGCGTCGTTCGCCGAGGCGTATCGCCGGACGATCGGCGTCGACTCCGAGCGGGAACCGAGGGGGGACCCGGCGCGATGACCGCCGCCGGGACGGGCCGATGAGCGCGTTTCTCCGGGCGGTCTACCGGGTGTTCAGAAAGGACCTCCGGATCGAACGGCGGACGAAGCAGGTGACGACCACCGTCGCCGTCTTCGCGCTGCTCGTCGTGCTCGTGTTCGCGTTCAGTTTCGTCCAGACGCTCCAGCGCTCGGCGTTGCTCGGCCGCGGTGCGCTGTGGGTCGCCTTCGTGTTCGCCGGGACGTTCGGCGTCACCAAGACGGTCGAACTCGAAGACCGGAACGGGGCGCTCGACGGGATGCTGGTCGCCCCAGTCGATCGGTCGGCGATCTATCTGGGAAAAGTGCTCAGCGCGGCGGTGTTCGTCTTCGCGGTGAGCGTCGTGACGCTGGGTGCGACCACGGTCTTTCTCGGGTACGCTCCGTCGGTCTCCACGGCGGTCTCGGTCGTGGCGGTGCTCTCCGTCGCCGCGCTCGGATTTTCCGCCATCGGCGTCGTCGTCTCGATTCTGACGTTTCGCTCGGGCCTCGACGAACTGGCGCTGCCGGTCCTCCTCGTTCCGCTCGTCGTTCCGCTGCTGCTGGCCGGGGTCGAACTCACTGCGGCGCTCGAAAGCGGCGCGCCGCTCGGCGGCTGGCTCCGACTCCTCGGACTGTACACCGGGATCGTACTGCTCGCCGGCGTCGCGACCTTCGAGTACGTCGTCGAGACGTGAGGTCGGAGGCGACGCCCGAGTGAGGTCGGAGGCGACGCCCGAGTGAGGTCGGAGGCGACGCCCGGGCGAGCGTCCCTCAGCTCAGTCGGTCTTCGCCGGCGGTTCCGCGGGGTCGGTCCCCTGTAGCAGGAGGAAGAGCCCGAAGAAGATCGGAGAGAGAAGTCCGAGGGCGAGAGTGGCGACGAGCGTCCCGTTCTCGAAGGAGACCGGCGCCCCGGAACCGTCGGATCCGCCGTCCGATCCGCCTCCGCCGCCGGATCCGCCGTTTCCGCCCTCGCCGCCGGCTTCCAGAAGCGGCTGTTCGACCGCGCTCGAATCGAGGCCGCCGCTGCCGCCGACGACGACGGCCCCGAGCATTCCGAGCGATCGGTGCGGATCGCAGTAGTACTTGTACGTCCCCTCGCTCTCGAAGGTGTATTCGAAGGTCTCGCCCGGGGAGTTGTAGAGTTCGCTCTCGAAGCTGCCGTCCTCGGCGACGACGTTGTGACTGTTGCCCTCGCCGGTCCACTCCCAGACGACGGTGGTCCCGGGGTCGACGCGAATCGCCGCGGGGCCGAACCCGTAGTACCCGCCGTTGGCCTCGGAGCCGACCGCGACGGTCACCTCCGACTGGCCGGTGTAGTCGTAGGTCCCCTCGTAGTTGGAGACGCCGTCGAACCAGCCGCCGTAGTCCGGCTCCGATTGCGCGGCCGCGGTGTCGCTTGCGAGTCCAATCGTCGCCGCCGCGCCGAGTCCGGTCGCGGTCCGGCGCAGGAACGCTCGTCGGTCGGTCGTGTCGTCGAGTTGCACTGACATATGTATCGGTCGTGAATGGTCTGTGTGTTCGGTGTGGTTTCGGTTCGATCGGTCGACGGTCGCTCCGCGACCCGGTCTCACGCCTGTACGTCTTCGAGTCGCCGTTCGAGCCGGGCCATCCGGCGCTGTAGGTACGTCACGTATCCGAAGAACGCGACGAAGAGCGCGGAGTAGCCGGCCAGCAGTAGTGGTTCCATCGTTATCGCCTCCGTGAGAGCCGTGCTCTGCGGACGTCCTGTTCGAGTTCGTGGATGCGGATCCGGATACCGACGAGGTACAGATAGAGGAACGTCGCCGCGACGAGCGTCACGACGAGCGTCAGCGGGTCGATGTTCGCACTGACGCCGCTGTTCCCGATCGTGGTCTCGTGAAACGTCGGCGTCCAGAGCCGCGTGGACGCGTACGACAGCGGGACGGTGACGAATCCGACGACGCCGTAGACCGCCGCGTACCGGTCGCCCGACTGAGCGTCGGTCGCGGAGTGAACGACGAGGTAGCCCGCGTAGATGAACCAGACGATCAGAAACGTCACCAGCCTGACGTCGGTCCACTCCCACCAGGAGTTCCAGATGACGCGCCCCCACGCGCTGCCCAGAAGCAGCGTCAGCGTCGCGAAGAGGAACCCCAGTTCGCCGGAGCTGTGGGCCAGCCGGCTCCAGAACGGCCCCCGGTAGCGAAGATACAGCGCGCTGCCGACGAACGTCGATCCGAGTGCCGCGGCGGCGACCCACGCGAGCGAGATGTGCCAGTACGCGAGGAGGTTCGCGCCGTGTTCGATCCCGTACATCGTGTCGGACGCGAACCCGAAGACCAACACCATCGAGAGCAGTCCGAAGCCGAACGCGCCCCACGCGACGAACCGACTGCCCGTCACGCGGTGGAGAACGCCCGTGACCGTCCCGAGGAACCGGGCGAAGCGAACGCTGCGGTCTCTGCTCGTGCGATCGTGCGCGTCGTCGTCCTGTGTCGATGAGCTACCGTTCATGCTGTTACGTCCACGTCGTTACCGATGCGAGCGCGAGTTTGTCGAGACCGAAGAGGACGGCGATCCCGAGCGCGACGAGCGCGTAGCCGGTCGCCGTCCGGAACAGTTCGGGCGACCCCCCGCTCGTGGCCGAGTCGAGCAGCCGACTGCTGCCGGCCTGGCCGAGGTACGCGACGCCGAGGAGCGGGACTGAGAAGCCCGCCCCGTACGTCGCCAACAGCCGAGCGCTGCCGACGACGTCCGACGTCGTCCCGACGTAGGCCAAGACGCCCCCGAGGACGGGACCGACGCAGGGGAGCCAGATGACGCCCAGGAGCAGCCCCACCGCGAGCGCGTTGCCCAGGGGATGGGCGTCCTCGTCGATGCGGCCGGTGAGCCGCGAGGCCCGTCCGGCGAGACGGGACGCGTACCGCGAGTAGAGTTCGTTGAGGTCGTCGTCGGCCATCACGGCCCCGAACGCCAGCATCAGGATGGCGAACGGCGCGCGGACGGAATCCGGCGTCACGGAGCCGACCATCCCGGTCAAGATCCCGAGAGCCGTGAACGTCACCGTGCTCCCGACGACGATCGCGACCGGCCGAAGCCGGTGCCCGTTCGCCCCGACGACGAGGACGGGGATCATCGGGAGACAGCACGGGGTCAGGATCGTCAAAACGCCCGCGAGAAACACGGTGACGGTGGTCGGGTCGGTTATCATTCGATGCTGGTCGTGGTGGGTTTCGTTAGCTCGCCGTCCGGCCGGACTGCTCTGCCGCCAGGGCGGTCGTGACCGCGTCCTGGGCGGTCACCGACGACCGGTTCGCGGCGTCGTCGCTCGTCGAGTTGTTCACGTCCTCGTAGGTCCGGATCCACGTCGTCTGCCAGGAGCCGTCGACGGACTCGTTCCGAAGCGGCTGGTCGTACCGCTCGACGTCGTCGGGGATCACGCTCTCGTTGATCTCCGAGTCGTCGATCGGGATGTCCGCGAGCATGAGCTTCTTCGTCATCGGGTTCATATCGTACCCGAGACGCTGCTGCGTGCGGTTGTAGTAGACCGCCTCATCGGGCGCACCGGCGGCGGCCCAGTCCTTGGGCTGTCGCGGGAGGTGCGGCCGCTTGTGGGCGTTCATGAACCCGGCGACGTCCTGGACGTCCTCCCAGTCGGAGAACGTGTGCGCCGCGCCGTACGGCATCGCCTCGCGGGTGAAGCCGGCGGACGTGTAGACGCGGCCCATTCCGGCCCCGTCGTTGAACGAGTCCGCGCCCCAAAGCGGCGGGTACTGCCCCTCGGTCCCCTGGCCGTCTGCACCGTGACAGGAGGCGCAGTTCTCGAGGTACAGCTCGGCCCCGCGGACCGGGTTGATCTCCGAGACCGGGACCTTCTCGTCGCCCTCCGGCTTCTCGATGTGTCGCCAGTAGGGGACGGTCTCGCTCGGGGTTCCCTTGTTCAACCAGACCATGTACGACTCCATCGCCTGGATCTCGCGGCTGTCGTACGCGGGGACGCCCTCCTCGGAGCCCGGCGCGTTCATACTCCGGAGGAAGCACCCCATGATCCGCTGGCGCATGTCCCGCATCCGCTGGGTGCGACCGGTCCACTCGGGGTAGCCGGCCGCGGTCCCGACGAGCGGGATCATGTCGATGTCCTGCCCGACCATTCCGGTCGTCGTGGGGAGGTCGCCCCCGCCGTGGCAGTTCGCACACGAGAGGTCGTTCCCGACGTGTTCGGGCATCTCGTTGGACGTGTTCGCGAAGAGCGAACGCCCCTCACGGATGAGTTCCCGGCGGTTCTCGTTCTCCGGGAGCGTCGAGTCGTTCATCTCCTTGGGGACGAAGTTGACCTCCTCGCCCGCGGTCGCGTTCTTGTACTCGAACCCCTGCTCGCGCAGGTCTTCGCTGTACCACTTGCTGCCGTTCCACGTGCCGGGGAGGTCGCGGGCCTCGCCGCCGCCGGCGCTGGCGGCCGGCGCGTCCGCCGGGCCGCCGAGGAACGCGACGGCACCGTTGATGGCGAACACGACGACGATCGCCGCGAACACCGTCCCGAAGACGAGGAGGACGGGTTTGAGCAGGAGCGTCGAGTCGCCCTGGCTCATTTACGTTCCCTCCTGGCGATCAGATGGTCTGTCATTTCTCATATCCCTCTGCGGTATCGTGTTTCCGAATCAAAATACGCGAGTAATAAAGCTTCCCCTCTGCACGGCTATCCGGCTGATATTCGCGATTTCGATGGACAGTATCAGTTATATCGTGTTATATGAGTCCATTACTACACTCGATTATCGGAACGACGACGGTAGGTTTTACTATCGCAGTCTAATAGCCGGGCATATCGATGAATCCACGAAAGGCGATGACGATCGCCTTCTTCGCCGCACTGCTCGGAATCGGGTACGTGTCGATGAACGCGGCGCCCGTGCTCTCCGGGGAGGGGTACTCCTACCACGGAGAGACGCGATGGCAGACCGATTACGCCGACGCCGTCGAGACCGCCGCCGCGGAGGACGAACCGGTCGTGATCTACTTCTGGACGACCTGGTGTACCTACTGTGAGGACTACAACCAGAACCACTACAGCGATCCGGCGGTGCGATCGGAGCTCGACGAGTTCACGAAGGTAGCGGTGAACTTAGACAGCGACGCCGAGGCCGACGCGCGGCTACAGCAGCGGTACAACGTCAACTACCCGCCGCAGCACGTCGTCGTGACGCCCGAGGGCGACGTGCTCACGCGGATCCCCGGCTACGCCCCGCCCGAGGATTTCCTCGCGTACCTGGAGACGGCCAGAGAGCGCTACCAGGACGGCGAGACGGCCGATAACGGATCGGTTACGACAGCCGCTACCGGACCGACGTCGACCCCCAGAGCGGCCTCGGCGATGACGACGGAGGCCGCACAGTGAACCCCGGAACGGTCCTGCTGGCGCTCGCGTTCCTCGCCGGACTGACGAGTACGTCCCTCCTCGCGCGAGCGTATCTCCTCGACGACGACCGGTACCTCCCGTGGGTTCCGAAGCTGACCGCGGCGACGGCGGTGCTCCTGGTCGGTGCCCTCTCGCATCTCACCTACCAGTTCGTGAGCCTCGACTACTCGAACGCCTACGTGTGGGAGAACACCGCCGCGTACCTCTCGGTGCTCTACCGCGTGACCGGCGTGTACGCGGCCAACGAGGGATCGGTGCTCCTGTGGGCCTCGATCGTCGCCGTCGTCGCGCTGATCGCCGGCGTGACCCGAGGATACCCGACGCGGCGCGGGAAGCTCGTTCACGCGCTCACCGTCGGCGTCGTGACGTACTTCGCGGCGATGCTGTTGCTGCAGAGCCCGTTCGCGTCGGTTCGGACGGCGTTCCCCAACGCGCCGCCGGGGTTCACGCCGACGAGCGGACAGGGGCTGAACCCCCTCCTCGTCGATCCGTACATGGCGATCCACCCCCCAGTGATGTTCGTCTCCTACGCGCTGCTGACGATGCCGTTCGCGATCGGAGCCGCACACTTCATCGCGCTGTTCCGCGGCGACGACGGCCTCTTCTCGGCGTGGATCGGCAGCGTGACCCGCTGGCTCCGACTCGGGTGGCTGTTTCTCACCGCCGCCGTCGCGCTCGGCGGCCTCTGGTCGTACACGGTGCTCGGCTGGGGCGGGATCTGGGCGTGGGACCCCGTCGAGACGGCCATCCTGATCCCGTGGCTGTTCCTGACCGCGACGTTGCACGCGGTCACCAACTACCGGCCCGGCGGCCGGTATCGGGTCCTCGCACCCGCGATGACCGCCAGCGTGTTCGCGCTCGCGGTGTACACGACGTCGGTGGTCAGAAGCGGCGTCTTCCGGAGCATCCACTCGTTCGCCGACGGCGGGATCGGGGCGTCGTTCCTCGTGCTGATGGGGGTGACGACCCTCCTCGGCGTCGTGCTCCCGCTCGCCTACTGGATGCTGACCGAGGAGAGCGACGCCGACGCATCCGCTTCCGAGCCGACCGAGGAGAGCCGTCTCGCCCGGTGGATCACCCGCTCGAACCTGCTACACCTCGCCGTCCTCCTCTTCGGGCTTCTCACCTTCGTGTCCCTCTGGGGCCTCTCGTTCCCGGTGCTCCGGAGCGCGATGACCGGCCTCGAGGTGTCCGTCGAATCGCGCTACTACAACCTGTGGAGTTACCCGCTCGTGCTCGCGGCCCTGCTCCTCCTCGGGTTCTACATGGACTACGACCGGGAGGGCCTCCGCCGGAGCCTCGTCGGACTGGCGGTGTTCGGCCTCGCGACGCTCGTCGGCGCCGCCGTCGCGCCGTCGGAGACATGGCGACTGGCGTCCGTTCGGCCGGGCGACGCGCTCGTCTATCAGGTGATCGGGGGCGCGAGCGCGCTCTCGGTGCTGCCGCCGGTGGCGTACGCGATTCTCGGGACGGTCAAGCGGACGTGGGGGCGGATCGTCGCCACGGAGAGTCGAGACGCGAAACTGAAGGAGACCGGAATCACGCTGATCCACGTCGGCGCGGCGCTGCTCGTTCTGTCGCTGCCGTTTATGTATCTCTTCGCCGGACAGGCGTCGGTGATGGCGACCGGCGTCGCGGCCGGCGCGGTCGATACCTCCCAGCGCGACGTCGGCGCGTCCGACTACGACGTCCGGGTGCTCGGCTACGAGCGGACCGAGTTCCCGACGGACCCCGAACCGGGGACGTACGCGCTCTCCTCGTCGCAGGTCCTCACGCGCGGACAGTCGCTGAACACGTCGGTGCAGACCGTCCACGGGACGGTGACGGCGATACGCGAGGGGCCGCAGGCGACGGTGGTGCAACTCGACGACTCCCAGGTGTGGATCGGCGTCGCCGGGAACGGGACGGTGGGCGTCGAAACCGGTCAGGAGGTCGTCGCCCGCGGGCAGGTGATGTGGGAGTTCGTCCCGACGGCCGACGTGATCGTCCTCGCCGGCCCCGAGACCGTCGGTCCCGCCGGCGATCCGCCGGATGCGGCCGTTCCGACCCGGGTGATCGCCACCGGCGTGTCCGTCGGGGTGTACGACGACAGCGGTCTCGTCGTCTCCGGCGTCGCCGGACAGCGGGAGTACCCCGAACAGGGCGGCCTCCAAGTCAGAGACGTGCTGATCGATCGCGGGGCGCTCGTCGACACGTACGTCATCGCCGGCGTCAGCGACGGGACCGCGTCGATGTCGGTCAAGCGGATCCCCTTCGTGACGCTGATGCGCCTGAGCATCCTGTCGCTCCTCCTCGGGATGCTGCTCGTGTTTGTCTTCGATCCGAAACACGGCGTGCGAACGAGTTCGGTCGTCGGCTCCGGCGAACCGAGCGCCGGGACGGCCCGCGATCGACCGGAGGGCGTCACGGAGGTGTCGGACCGATGAGACGGCTGCTCGCGCTCATCGTGGTTCTCAGCGCGCTCGCGTTCGTCCCCGTCGCCAGCGCGACGACGACGGTGGGCGGGACGGTCACGGTCGACGGCGGGAGCGCGGACGGCGCCCGCGTCGAGGTCGTCCCGCTCACGGAGCAGCAGCAGCGGACGGACGACGCGGTGACGACGACGGTCGAGGGAACGTCCTTCTCGGTCGAGGCGCCGGACGCGCCGGCGTACGCCGTCCGGATCGAACACGAGGGCGCGACGCACTACGAGGTGCTACAGAACCGTACGCGGGTCGAGGTGGAACTGTCCCAGCAGCTCTCCGGACGGGTCGTCGATGCCGACGGGACTGCACAGTCCGGCGCGGTCGTCGAACTGATCGACGAGAACGAGTTCGTCGTCGATACGAAACGGACGAACGAGACGGGCGCGTTCGCGTTCGGTCCGCTCGAACCCGACGAGACCTACGAGCTCCGCACCACCGTCGGGAACGCGGCGTACCGGCGGACCGTCGATCCGTCGGCGGATGGGAACGTGACGGTCACCGCGCTGCCGCCGACGAACGACACGTCCGTGCTCGGCGTCGCGAATCGGACGCCGACGGGTCACGTCGTGCAGATCGTGCCGCCGGCGAACGACTCGGAGGCGCCGAGCGTCGTCGAGACGATCGCCTTCGAGAACCCGAGCGACCGGCCGTTCCTCGGGACTGTGACGGTCGGACTGCCCGCCGACGCGTCGGCGTACGCCGCGATGGTCGACGGCTCAGGGGCGGAGTATCGGCGGACGGACGCGGGCGTCGAGCTGAACGTCAGCGTGCCGGCGAACGGGAGCACCCAGGTCGGCGCGGCCTACGACCTGACCGGGACGCGGTTCGAGAAGGAGGTCCGGCGGAACACGACGTCGCTCGCGGTGGTTCTCCAGGGCTACGACCCCTCGCGGGTGCGTCACTCGTCGAACCTCCGGACCGGGTCAGCACCGATCCCGCTTCTCACGACGAACGAGTCGCTGGCGACGGGGACGACGATCAGCGTCGACGTCGCCGGGGCGCGGACGAACGCCACCGGATCGACCGCCGGAAGCGACTCGACGGCGAACGCGGTCGAACCGTCGTCCTCAGAGAGCGGGTCGATCCCGTCGTTCCCCGGCGCCCCGATCCTCGCGGGGGTCTTCGGTGCGGTCGCCGTCGGCCTCGGGGCGTACCGAGCGACGCGCCCGGAGTGACGTCTCCGTCGCGCGCGCAAGAGAAAAATCAGGAGTATTTTTAAGCCCGCTGTCGTAGCAGCGTTCATATGTTCAAGGCCATCGTGAGCGCGTCTACGCTCCAGGACGCGCTCGATTCGGTGAGCGTGCTGGTCGACGAGTGCAAGATCCGACTGAACGAGGACGAACTGTCGATCCGCGCCGTCGACCCCGCGAACGTCGGCATGGTCGATCTCTCGCTGGACGCCGCCGCCTTCGAGTCCTACGAGGCCGACGGGGGCGTCATCGGCGTCAACCTCGCGAAACTCGAAGACTTCGTCGGGATGGCCTCGGGAGACGAACTCGTCGAACTGGAACTCGACGAGGAGACCCGTAAGCTCAACATCCGGATGGACGGCCTCTCCTCGACGCTCGCTCTCATCGACCCCGACTCGATCCGCCAGGAGCCCGACATTCCGGACCTCGACCTGGCGGCCGAGATCGTCCTCGAGGGCGCACAGCTCGACCGCGGGATCAAGGCCGCGGACATGGTCTCCGATCACGTCCGCCTCCGCGTCGACGCCGACGACGAGGCGTTCCACATTCAGGCCGAGGGCGACACCGACGACGTCGACTTCGAGCTCGACGCCGACGACCTCATCGCGCTCACGGCCGGCACCGCCGACTCGCTGTTCTCGCTGGACTACCTGAAGGACATGAACAAGGCGATCCCGAAGGCCGCCGAGGTCACCGTCGAACTCGGCGAGGAGTTCCCGGTGAAGATCCACTACGCGGTCGCGGAGGGGCAGGGCAACGTCACGTACATGCTCGCGCCGCGGATCCAGAGCGACTAGGTCGCCGTTCTTCGCGTATCGGTCCGTCAGACGCGAATAGACCGACGGTGCCACCCCGTCGCCCCGCTCGGACGGGGCGAACTCCGTTCTTCGGTCTGTACTTCGCCCTCCCGAGTGATCGCGCGGACGACGACCTCGAACTCCGAGCGGTCGGGCGCGTCGAAGGCGTGCCGCCACCGCCGCCACGCGTGGGGCGCGATCGGCGCCTCCAACTCGGCCTCGCGCCAGGAGTCGCCGCCGTCGACGCTGACCTCCACGGCGGCGATCTCCTCGACGCCGGTCTCCAGGCCGCCGAAGGCGACGCCCCCGACGGTGACCCGATCGCCGTCGCGTTCGGCGCCGCGGACGTACGACATCGTGTTGACGACCGCCTCCTCGTCCCACCCGCGGGACTCCCAGTAGGCCTCGTGGTCCGCGGTCGAGACCTCGATTCTCGTGATCCACTTGGTCATCTTCATCCCGTACCGCCCGGGGACGAGCAACCTGGCGGGAAAACCGTGTTCGGTCGGGAGCGGCCCCGATCCCATCTCGTAGGCGATCAGGATGTCCTCGCGCTCGACGATGTCGAGCGGGACCGCCTCGCTGTACCCGTCGGCGGCGTGGGTGACGACGTCGACCGCCCCGTCGACGGGATCGGCGTCGGCCACCAGATCCGACAGTTGGACGCCCGTCCAGCGGGGCGTCCCGACGAGGTCGCCGCCGACGGTGTTCGAGACGCAGACCATCGTCATGATCTGCTCGACGCTCGCGTCGTGTGCGCGCAACTCGTCGTAGCTCAGGCCGTAGGGGCTCTCGACCGCGCCGTCGACGTCGAGGCTCCACGAGTCGGAATCGACGTCCGGCGGTCGGATGTTGATGTCGACGACGTAGTGGTCTTCAGCGGGCGTGACCGCCGCCGGCATCCCCGCGAAGTCGAACCGGGGATCGCCGGGACCGGCGGTCGACTGCGACGTTCCTCCGGCGTCGGCACCGCCGTCGTTCGTCTCGACGTCGTCCGCGACGTCACCCCCGGCCCCGCCGCGACCGCTCCCACCCGCGAATCGGTCGAAGGCCGCGCGCAGACCGACGAGCGATCCTGTGCCGACGAGCGCGACGGAGCCGACCCGTCGGAGGAACCGTCGGCGGTCCGGTTCGGAAGAGGTCCTCGCCGTCGAGAGCAGTCGGTCCGCGAGATACGGCGGCGTGACGGCGACGGCGACGCCGAGGACCGCTCCGGGCGAGGGGGGTGCTCCGGCGGCGAGGAAGACGGCCGCAGTCGCACCCACCCCCAGAACGCCGGCCAGGAGCGGCGTCTCCGGCCGGACCCGCGGCCAGACGATCCGCGCGACCGCCGAGAGGGCGGCGATCCCGACGAGCACCGATCCCAGAAGCACCGGCTTCGCGGAGAACCCCAGGAGGCCGACAGCCAGCGTCGACAGCCACCCCGGCGAGCGGACGATGATGGCCTCCGCGAGGGCGACGGGAGCGAACCCGCCGACGAGCGGGGCGGCAACGTACAGTCCGGCGAGCCACACGGTACCGACGGCGGCGCCCACTGCGCCGCGCCGCACGGGCGTCGAATGCATAGCGTTACCACGGGTCCCAGAGGGATAACGCTGCGGCGTAGCTGCCGGGGAGAATCACGACACCGACAGAGACGACGGCAAGGCGCGTCCGATCGCTCAGCCGCGGTGCCGATCGATCACGCGCTTGGCCGCCTCGGCCTTCTCCTTCCACCCGTAGCCCGCCTCGTAGACGTGGCGCTTCGCGTCGACGAGCGCCTCGGGCGAGGGCTCCTCGAACCCGCCGCGGGCCCACGCGCCGCTATCGCGGAGCCACTCGATAACGTTCTCGCGCGTCTCCGACCACGAGAGGCCGACCATCTCGTACCACGCGATCATCGCGAAAACCGCGTTGTCGTGACAGCCGGGGACGCTCCCGTTGCGGTAGATGGTGCGCATCGGCTCGCGGGTCGGCTCCGACACCTCCTCGCGGAACTCCTCGGACGTGCGAAGGCGGAGCACGTCGTTGCCCTCCGTGACCCGCTCGTCGCGCTTCAGGCGTTCGAGCGCCGCCCGGTGGAGCGCGCCCCACTCGCCGTCGACGGCGTCGTACAGTTCCGACTCCTCGGTCGGCGCGGCCGTGAGACGGGCCACGATGTCGGTGTAGGCCTTTTCCACCTCCGGCCAGGGCGTCCCCTCGAACTCGCAGTCGGCGTCGTGGAGGCTGTTCGTGGCCCGGCAGTCGGGGCACGGGTAGTCGAACTGCGGCACGGGGAGAGAGAGGAGCGGGGCCGTCTTAGATGATACGGTGTCGCGGTCGGCGGCGACGTCGAGGGGAAGACGGTGCTGCGGCCGGCGGATCGGACGCTCGGGGACGTCCGATCGGCGCGAGTCGCTTGATCGTCGTGTTTATTCGGCGGCAGGGGAAAGAGGAGGGCGATGCCGATGGATCCGCTCTACGCGCGCTATCCGTTCTTCCGGGGGGCGCGCGAGGCCGTCCGCGAGGCCGACATCTCGCCGGCGGCGCTCATCGCCGAGGACGCCCCGGCCGTCGAGCGGGGCACAGAGCGGGTCAGACGCGCGCTGATGGAGGGGACCGTCGCTCCCGAGGACCCCTCGCGGTGGGACAACAGGGAGAAGCTGCTCTCGTATCCGATCGCGCGGATCCTCGTCTCGCTGATCGAGACGCCGGCGGCCGTCGAGAAGTACGCCACGGCGGAGGCCGCGACGGCGCGCGAGCGGTTCGAGGAGGACTTCGCGGCCGACGACGACATCCGGAGCACGGGGCGGCGGCGCGCGTCGCTGGAGGAAGTCCTGCGGGACTTCGACCTCGCTGACGCCGTCCGCCCCGAGCGGGACGGACCGGGTGGAGAGACGACGGGAAGCGCGGGGCCGAGCGGAAGCGGCCGCGGCGGTCGCGGCCCCACTCACTACTGGGTCGGGATCGGCCCGTATCTGGACCTCGCCGACGCCGACTGGGGCGAGCGCTGGCGCCTGGCCAACCGGGAGGTCGCGGACGGCGAGGTCCGGGTCCCCGCCGACCACCTCTCGCGGCTCCTCGAAGCGGCCGTGGAGCGACGCGTGGCGGAGGGCCTCCCGTTCGAGGTTCGCGGCACCGACGGCGGCGACGCCATCGCGGCGGCGCTGGAAGAGGCCGTCTCGGAGCTCCGAGGCCTGCTCGACGACCACGACGCCGTCGATCCGCGGCGGGTCGACACGGTCGTTCCGGCCCTGTTTCCGCCGTGTATGCGGACGCTCGTCCGCCGCGCCCGCGGCGACGAGGCGCTCTCGGAGCACGCCGAGTTCTCGCTCGTCTCCTTCCTCGCGGCGCTCGGGATGGACCGCGGCGACGTGACGACGCTCCTCGACGTCGACGCCGAGAGCGAGACCGGCGCGCGCATCGAGACGCGTATCGAGTACCTCGCGGAGAGCGACGGGACGCAGTACCCGCCGCCGTCGTGTTCGACGATGAAGGCGTACGGCACCTGCGTCGACCCCGACGAGCGCTGTGAGACGATCTCGCACCCGCTGTCGTACTACACCGATGCGCTCGGGGACGCCGGCGACGTCCGCGATTGGCGTGAGACCGCCGCGGACGGACAGTAACGACCGACAGCGTTCGGGGACGTCCGAAGCGGCGGAGACGGCGAGAAAGGGGCAGGGGGTGATTTCGAGGTACTCAGTCCTGCAGGATCACGCCGACGCCGGCCATCACGAGGACGAAAAGCGCGATCGCGCCGACGAGCGCGAGGCCGCCGGTGTCGCCGAGGTCCGGGCCGAACGTGACACCGATGCCGACGAAGAGCGCGAAG
Organism: Halobellus limi; assembly: GCF_004799685.1. Classification (NCBI taxonomy): domain Archaea; kingdom Methanobacteriati; phylum Methanobacteriota; class Halobacteria; order Halobacteriales; family Haloferacaceae; genus Halobellus; species Halobellus limi. The sequence goes on along the minus strand of NZ_CP031311.1, from coordinate 280,189 downwards.
AACGCACCGACGGAGACGATAGAGACCACGATCTTCCGGCGCATCGCCGCGTCGATATCCATACCGCTGCCTTCCGGAGGACGTTCTAAAAGGGCTTCGATGCGACGCGACGCCGCCGAACTCCACCTGAAACGAGGGTTTAGGGTCGTCGAGCACGTACCGTACGTAACGAGAAGGCGGTCCCCCAGCGACGGAACCGCACTCTCGGGAGAGCCTCCGATGACGCACATCAGAAATCCACCCGCGTCAGGAAAAGCGGCCGTTTCGAGCGACACCGCTCCCGACCGGTCGCGCGACGCCCGCCCTGCGGACGGAACCGCATCCGGCGATCGGCGCGGATCGACTGCGACCGACGGACGCGGCCGTACCTTCCCCGCCGACGGATACGACGGCCGCGCGTACCGCGCACGCGCCGAACCGATGGTAGTCAGACCGCTGCGGGACGGTCGCTACGTCGTCGAGAGCGACGGCGGGACGTACGTCGTCGCCGCCGAGCGGACGACGTGTACCTGCCCGGACAGTGCGATCCGCGGCGCTCGCTGCAAGCATATCCGTCGCGTGAGCCTCGAAATCGAGGCGGGGAACGTCCCCGGACCGAACGAGCGCGAGCGCGTCTGTGCCGTCTGCGGCGGCCGGACGTTCGGTCCGATCGACGACGGGGGGCCGGCGCTCTGTGCGCGACACGAGCACGCGCCCGGCGACCTCGTCCGCGATCGGGAGACCGGAACACTCCTCGCGGTCGTCGAGGCCGTCGGCGAGCGGGCCGACGAGACGCCGACCGACGAGGGACGCCTGGTCTCGGAATACGAGACGAACGCGGCCTACGGCGGGCAGGAGCCGGTGTTCGCGGCGGTCTACGTGGAGTCGCTGCCGGCCGACGCCGACGGGGGACGACGGTATCTGTTCCCGGCCTCGCGGCTGCAGCACCTCGACGAGAGCAGAGCGCCCGAGAAGCGGCGCGGCTGCGGCGAAAGGGGAATCGGAGACGGCGGCGAAAGCGGAGTCAAAGACGGCGACGAAAGCGGGGTCGGAAACGACGGCATCGGCAGTCACCGAGACGCCGCCGCCGACACGCCCCCGCTACTCGACGCCGTCGTCGACGTCACCGACGTCGGTCAGCCGTGACTGCCCGGGGCCGCCGACGAACGACTCGAAGTCCTCGCCCTCCGCGAGCGCTTTCTCCTTCTTGACCCGGTAGTTGCCGCCGTCGGTCACGTGGAGGTCGCCCGGGTGGAAGAAGAACCACTCCTCGCGGTCGAACCGGACGCCGATCCGGGCCTTCGCGCCGAAGTTCTGCGCGAAGTAGATCAGCGCCTCGACCTCCTCGCCGGAGAGGTAGATCGGTCGGCCGGAACTGGACTTCGCCTCGATGGCGTAGAAGACGTCGCCGTCGCCGGCGAGCACGTCCGGGAGTTCCCGCTCGGTCGCCGATCCGGAGGCGGGCGCACGCATCACCGCGAATCCGGCCTCGTCGAGGCGGTTGACCAGTTCGCGCTCGCGGCGGTCGCCCTTCCGATTCGAGGACATACGCGGACGGTGGCGTTTGCGACTGATTACAGTAGCGTTTCCGAGGCCTCACTCGCGCGACCGCACGACGCCGACGTCGAGTAGACCGGAGTCTCCGACCGATACTGCAGAACGCCGAAAGTGGCGTCTCGCCCCGCGAGACCGGTCTGTCAGGCCGATCGAAATAAATCCGCGGGTATATATGTCCAAAATGCCATCAATCGGGTAATACGTCGTTCCGTGGGCGGTCGCGTCCTCGTCGAACGAGTGCGCACACGCAAATGAACACAGATACACCCGTTTCGAACGTCGTCCTCGTCACCGTCGACTCGCTGAGAGCCGACGCGATCGGCGCGTACGACGACGACCGGCACACGCCGGTGATGGACGACCTCGCCGACCGCGGAACGGTGTTCGAGCGGGCGTTCGCGACCGGCAACTGGACGCCCTTTTCCTTCCCCTCGATCCTGGCGTCGCGGCCGGTGTTCGCCGACTCCGGCGAGATCGGCGTCGAGACCGTGGCGACGCTCGCGGAGACGGTCTCCGAGGCGGGCGTCGCGACCGGCGGGTTCAACGCCGCGAACGGGTTTCTCACCTCTCACTGGGGGTACGACGACGGCTTCGACGAGTTCGAACCGTTCGTCGCCAGCGTCGGATCGAGCATCTACAGCCGCTACCTCGCGACGCACCCGACGGTCGAGGCGTGGCTCCAGTTGGCCGCGTCGCCGATCCGACGGGTCCGGTCGCGGCTCGCCGGCAACACCGACGATCGACCGTTTCTGGACACCTCGCGGATGTTCGACGTCGAACACGCCGCCGGCGAGTTCCTCGAAGCGGCCGAGGAGCCGTTCTTCCTCTGGGTGCACTACATGGACACCCACACGCCGTACGTGCCCGCGCCGCGCTACATTCGGGAGGTGTCGGACGGAATCTTGGGCACCCACCGGATGCTGCACGCCCACACGCGGACCGGCCTCGGCTGGGAGGTCGACGAGCGGACCCTCGACGAACTCCGCACGCTGTATCAGGCGGCCGCTCGACAGGTCGACGCCAGCATCGGCCGACTGCTGGACGAACTCGCGGCCAACGGTCTCGACGACGAGACGGCCGTCGTCCTGGCGGGCGACCACGGCGAGGAGTTCCAGGAACACGGCCACCTCGCACACTACCCCAAACTGTACGACGAACTGATCCACGTGCCGTTCGTCGTCGACGTGCCGGGCGCGGAGGGTCGTCGGGTCGAACGGCAGGTCGGCCTGGACGCCATCCCGCCGACGGTGACCGAGCTGCTCGGGATCGACGCCCCCGAGGAGTGGACCGGCGACTCGCTGGCGTCGACCGTCCTCGACGGCGACGAACCGGCCGACGAACCGGTGGTCTCCGTCACCGTCCGCGGCGAGGACGTGACCGCCCAGCCGATCCCGCGGTCGCTCGGCGACGGGGACCTGCTGGTGAGCGTCCGCGACCGCGACTGGACGTACATCCGAAACGTCGACGAGGAAGTCGAAGAGGTGTACTACCGCCCGGACGATCCGACCCAGCAGGACGACCGCTCCGACGGCGACGAGCGCGCACGGACCGACCGCGTCGACGGCGACGGTGACGGGGGCGCGCGGACCGACCGCGCCGACGGCGACGCCCGAGCGGTCGTCAGGCGCTTCCGACCGATCGTCGACGCCCACGCGGAACTGCTCCGCGAGAAGGGCGACGCCGCGGCGGCGGCCGGCGACGTCGACGAGGACCTCGGCGCGCGGCTGGAGGCGCTCGGCTACCGATAAGATGCTCCGGAGCTTCCTTCGCAACCTCCATAGCGGTCCGCTCGCGCTTCAGTTGCGTCGCTTCGTCGCCGTCGGCGCGGTCACCGCCGGGATCCAGATGGTGCTCCTGTGGCTCTTTGTCGACGTCGCCGGACTGTTCTACCTCCTCGGCGCGCTGTTCTCGATCGAGATCACGATCGTTCTCTCGTACGTCCTCAACAACGCCTGGACGTTCGAGGCCACGCAGAACACCGGGACGGCCGAGTACCTCTACGGACTGCTCAAGACGAACGTCGTCCGCGGGACGGCGATTCCCATCCAGCTCGCGGTGCTGTACCTGCTGGTCGAGTCGCTGTCGATCCTGTATCTCGCCGCCAACGCCGTGGCGATCTTCGTGAGCGGGATCTACCGGTACGTGCTCGATGCGAAGTGGACGTGGGGGCAGTAGGCGGCCGAGCGCACGACCGACGAGTCGCGTCGGCGGAGACACCTCGCGTTACGGCCACTCCGGGGACCACACCGACTGCCGAGACGTCGAGAGACTACGTCCCGTGGCTCCAGCTGTCCATGTACTCGGCCTGTGCGTCGGTGAGCGAATCGATCTCGACGCCCTCGGCGTCGAGTTTGATCTCTGCGACCTCTCTGTCGAGTTCGTCGGGGACGTCGTGGACGCCGGCGTCGTACTCGTCGCCGTGCTCGACGAGTTCGCGGACGCAGACCGCCTGGATTCCGAAGGACTGGTCCATCACCTCGACGGGGTGACCCAGGGCGATGGGCGAGGCGAGGTTGACGAGTCGCCCCTCGGCGAGGACGTTGAGGCGGCGGCCGTCCGCCATCTCGTAGGCGCGGACGCCGTCGCGCGCCTCGTACTCGTCGACCGCGAGGTCGGAGAGCGCGTCGAGGTCGATCTCGATGTCGAAGTGCCCGGCGTTCGCGAGCAGCGCGCCGTCTTTCATCTCCGCGAAGTCCTCGCGGGTGATGACGTCGCGGTTGCCAGTCGTCGTGACGAAGACGTCGCCGACCTCGGCGGCCTCGTTCATCGGCATCACGTCGTAGCCCTCCATGTGCGCCTCCAGCGCGCGTCGGGGTTCGACCTCGGTGACGATCACGTTCGCGTTCTGGCCGGCGGCCTTCTTCGCGACGCCCTTCCCGCAGTAGCCGTAGCCGCCGACGACGACGTTTTTACCCGCATACGAGAGGTTCGTCGTCATCGCGATGGTCGAGAGCGAGGACTCGCCGGTCCCGTGGACGTTGTCGAACAACCGCTTCATCGGGGTGTCGTTGACGGCGAACACCGGATACTTCAGCTCGCCGTCGTCGTCCATCGCGCGCAGGCGGTGGACGCCCGTCGTCGTCTCCTCGGCCCCGCCGACGATGGTGTCGATGAGTTCGGGGTAGTCCTCGTGGATGGCGTAGACCATGTCCATCCCGTCGTCGACGGTGATCGTCGGGTCGTGGGAGACGACGGACTCGATGGCGGCGTAGTAGTCGTCGTCGCCGACGCCGCGCTTCGCGTAGGAAGTGATGTGGTCGTTGGCATCGAGCGCCGCGCTCACGTCGTCGTGGGTCGAGAGAGGGTTACAGCCCGTGATCGCGACCTCGGCGCCACCGAGGGCGAGCAGTTCAACGAGGTTCGCCGTCTTCGCCTCGACGTGCATCGCCATCCCGAGTGTCTGCCCTTCGAGCGGCTTCGACTCCCGGAACTGCTCGCGGAGTTCCTGCAGGATGGGCATATGTTGCAGCGCCCAGTCCATCTTCCGCCGCCCCTCGGTGCGAGCGTCCTCGAGGTCGTCGAGTTGCTCGCCGATCGGTGGATACGCACTCATATCTCCCGGTTACGGCAGGCGGGCCAAAACGCTACCGACCTACCTTTTTGACGTGGCGGGTTTCCTCGCTCACTGCGTTCGCTGCGGGAACCCGCCACGCAAAAACCTAGAGGGAAAAATGCCGCTCGGCTCGCGCTCGCGAGCCTCGCGGTACAACTGCTGGAACACTACAGCAGGAACTACTGGAACAACTACAACGACGTGAGTGTGCCCCCCGCGTTGTCCCAACTCTTCTCTGGCACCGGCTACTGCCCCGCGACAGCAGCGTTCGGTTCGAGTTCTGTGAGCACACGACCACCGCAGCGCGTCGACGGACCCCCCTAGGTTTATATCCGAACACGGGACCACAGCCGGCGTGACCTAGGATTCACCCCGCGTCGGGTCGCGGTTGCTCGGCACGTCGACGCGGAAGGGGACGGCGACGACACGTCGGGGGTGCCGTCGTTAGCGGGTGCCGACTGTTCGCCATTCGAGATCCGGAGCACGTACTGCTTCTCGACCGGTTTCGAAACCGCAATTCGACCGCCGGTAAACGTTTCAGTAATCGCGCCGAACACACAACCGTCGGAGATGTCCGCACCCGAAAGCGATCCGAACCGCGAAGACGGGAGAGAGGCTCCGCTACCGCGGTCGGACGCACTGACGCTACTGGCGAGCGACTCCGGTGCCGAGCTGCTGCAGGCCGCAGGACGGCCGGGGACCGCCTGCGAACTACGCGACCGCTCGGGAATTCCGCTGTCGACGGTCTACCGCGAGGCGCACAAGCTCGTCGAGGCGGGGCTGCTCGAAGAGCGCGTCCGCGTCGACGCCGAGAACGGCCGGCACGCCAGCGTCTACGAACGTTCCGTCGAGTCGCTGACGGTGTCGATCACCGACGAGGGCGTCGAAGTCCGACCCGAGTGACTACCGGGAAGCGAAATCCGGATTCCGGTCAGACGGATCACTCCGGAAGCGTGAACGCCAGCTGATCTCCTTCGGTGATTCCACGGTCGGTCGTCCAGTGGAATCCGACTTCGAGCACGAACCGACCGCGGCCGGGGTACCGCTGCGCGTTTCCGTCCTCGTCGGGAGCGGGTTCGGGCGCGTGGTGAATGCGGGTGATCGTGCCGTCGGCGTCGGCGTAGACGATGTCGATCCCGAAGTCCATCTCCCGCATCACGAACGTCCGGTCGCCGACGTTCTCGTACACGAAGAGCATCCCCCGGTCCTCGGGGAGGAATTCGGTGTCGCTGAGGCCGAGATAGCGGAGCTCTCCCGTGTCGGCGATCGCCGCCGTGACCGAGCCGAGCGGGTCGCCGTCGGGCGTCCGGACCTCGACCTCGGTCGTCTCGTAGTCCTCGTGGATCGAGACGGTGGTCGTCGGCTCCGACGTCGACGCCGGAGGGGCCGCCGTCTCGGTCGTCGCGGACGTCGGCGAGGAACCGGTCGTCCGCGTGGTGTCGCTGGCGGCGTCGTCGACGCCGGAGGTGTCGCGCACGCACCCCGACAGCCCCGCGGCCCCCGACCCGAGCAGCCCGAGGTACGTGCGCCGGTGCATCGTCACTCCGCGCGGGCGACGAGGTCGACCGCACGCCGACGAGCCGTCTCGACCACCTCGTCCTCGTCGAGCGTCAGAATCTCGCGATCCCGCATCAGAACCTGCCCGTCGCAGATCGTGTGTCGGACGTCGGAGCCGCGGACGGCGTAGGCGAGGTGGCTCACCGGATCGTGCGCCGGCGCGAGGTGCGGCGCGTCGAAGTCGACGACAGCGAGGTCAGCGGCGGCCCCGACTTCCACGCGACCGCCCGGCAGCGACAGCGCCTCCGCACCGCCCCGCGTCGCCATCGTCACCGCGGCCTCGGCGGGAACGGCCGAGGCGTCGTCGGCGCCGAGCTTCCCGAGCATCGCGGCGTCGCGGAGCTCGTCGAAGAGGTCGAGATCGTTATTCGAGGCGGCGCCGTCGGTGCCGAGCGCGACCGTCACGCCGGCGTCGAGGAGGTCCTGCACGGGCGCGATCCCGGAGGCGAGCTTCATGTTCGAGGCGGGACAGTGGACGACCGCCGCCTCGCGCTCGGCCAGGAGGTCGATCTCGGTCTCGTCGACGTGGACGCCGTGAGCGAGGAAGTCGGCCTCGGAGAGGAGGCCGACGTCGTCGGCGTACGCGAGCGGCCGCTCCGAGCGCTCCGCGACGATCGGCTCCACCTCGTCGCGCGTCTCGTTCGCGTGCGTGTGGACCGGGATCCCGTCCGCGTGCGCCTCGGCGACGGCCTCCCGGAGCAGGGGTTCGTCGACGGTCGTCAGCGAGTGCGGCATCACGGCGGTCCGGATTCGGCCGTCGGCCGCGCCGTCGTACTCGCGGGCGACGTCGAGGCTCTCTCTGACGTCCGCGCGGGCCGCCTCCTCGTCCTTGCCGACGGTGACGACGCCGTGACCGACGCGGGCGCGCATCCCCGCCTCGTCGACGGCCGCGACGACCTCGGGCACGTGGAAGTACATGTCCGCGAAGGTCGTCGTCCCCGAGCGGATCATCTCGACGAGGCCGAGTTCGGTGCCGGCGCGGACGTCCTCGGCGGTGAGTTCGGCCTCCGCGGGCCAGATGTCCTCGCGGAGCCACGCGTCGAGCGGCTTGTCGTCGGCGTAGCCGCGGAGGAGCGTCATCGCGGCGTGCGTGTGCGCGTTCACCAGTCCGGGCATCACGATCCCGCCCGACGCGTCGAGCGTCTCGTCGGCGTCGCGGTCGGTCGCCAGGTCCGGACCGATTTCGACGATCCGGCCGTCCTCGCGGTCGACGAGCACGTCCGCCTCGACGACGTCAGAGTCCGGACGCAGCACCCGGCCGCCGGAGACCAGAAGCGTGTCGGAAGCCATACCGAGCGGTACCGACGGCGGGCGTATGAGGCTATCGTCTGGTGGCTGCCGCGGAGAGCGCGGTGGCTCGGGCGAAACCGCGCGGAAGCGTCCACATCGGAAGATACGACGGCTCTCGCAGAACTTAAACCGGGGCGCGACGAACGGCCGCGTATGAGCGACGACGAGAACGGGGGCCGACGCGACCTCCGGATGCCCGACGACGACGAGGTGTTCGCCGTCGTCACGGAGATGCTCGGAGCGAACCGCGTGAAGGTTCGGTGCGCCGACGGCGTCGAGCGCACCGCACGGATCCCCGGCCGGATGCAAAAGCGGATCTGGATCCGCGAGGACGACGTCGTCCTCGTCGAACCGTGGGACTGGCAGGACGAGAAGGGCGACATCACCTGGCGCTACGAGAAATCGGAGGCCGAGCAACTCCGCGAGGAAGGACACATTCAGTGACTGACTCCGACGAGTACGGTTTTTTGGCGCCCGAGGAGGCCGACGCCCCCGGCGACGAGTGGGAGGAGATCGACGTCTCCGACACCGAGGCCGACCGGATCGCCCGGCGTCGGGACCGGGAGTTCGACGACTTCCGCAAGCGACTGAAGGACGCCGACCAGTTCAAGGTCGAGCAGTCGGTCTTCGACGACGCCACGTTCGCGGCGATCTACAAACTCGTCCAGGACGGACACATCGACGCCTTCGGCGGACCGATCTCGACCGGCAAGGAGGCGAACGTCTACGAGGCCCTCGGCAGCGACGACGGAGCCGAGCGGGACGTCGCGGTGAAGATCTACCGGATCAACGCCTCGAACTTCCGACAGATGCGCGAGTACCTCGAGGGCGACCCGCGCTTCGAGGGGATCGGAAGCGACAAGAAACAGGTCGTGCTCGCCTGGACCCAGAAGGAGTTCGCGAACCTCTCGCGCGCCCGACAGGCGGGCGTCCGCGTTCCCGAGCCGATCGCCGTCGAGCGCAACGTGCTCGTGATGGAACTCGTCGGACTGGTCGAAGACCGGGCGCGCCGGCTGGCCGAGGTCGACGTCGAGAACCCCGAGACGGCCTACGAGGTCGTCTCCGAATACATGCGACGGCTCCACGCCGCCGGCCTCGTCCACGGCGACCTCTCGGAGTACAACATGATCATCCACGAGGGCGAACTCGTCGTGATCGACCTCGGGCAGGCGGTGACGGTCCACCACCCGAACGCCGAGGAGTTCCTCCGCCGGGACTGCCGGAACGTCGCCGCGTTCTTCGGCCGGCAGGGGCTCGACGTGACCGCCGAGGACCTGTTCGAGTTCGTCACCGCCGTCGAGGCGGATCCGAGTGGGACGCCCGAGGGGCCCGACGATGTCGACGGCTCCAACGACGTCGACGGTCCCGACGATCCGGCAACGTAGCCGCCACCACCACGAGTCCAACGATCCGACGGCGTGATCGCGAGAACCGCGCGCTGTGGGACCGAACGACGAACAAACGCTTAAACCGCTCCGCCCGGTATTCGGCGTATGAAGCACGTGAAGGTACCGCAGGACCGCATCGGCGTCCTCATCGGCGAGGGCGGGGAGACGATGCGCGAGATCGAGCGCCGGGCGGAAGTGCGTCTCGATATCGACTCCGAGAGCGGGTCGGTCGCCATCGACGACGTCGGCGACCCCGTGAGCGGGATGCTCGCCCCCGACATCGTTCGGGCGATCGGGCGGGGGTTCACGCCCGAGTCGGCGCTGTCGATCCTCGACGACGACCTCCGGACGTTCGAGCTCGTCGACCTCGAATCGCACACGCGCAACAAGAACGACCTCAAGCGACAGAAGGGTCGACTCATCGGCGAGAACGGCCGGACGCGCGAGCTGATGGAAGAACTCACCGGCGCGGAGGTCGTCATCAAGGGCACCACGCTCGGCATCATCGGCCAACCCGAGGAGGTCGAGGCCGTCCGCCGCGCCGTGGGGATGATCCTCGACGGCGCGCCGCACGGCGCGGTCTACTCGTTCCTCGAACGGAAGCACAACGAACTCACGCAGGGATTCGACGTTCGGCAGTCCGGTTGAACGGCCGCGAGCGACCCGAGGTCGAGCGGTTGTGATCGATCCCCGGACGGTCGCGACCGGTCCGGATACGGACCGACGCTAGTTCTGCCCGTATTCCGCGGAGAGATACGCCGCGACGCGCCGGGCCCTCCCCGTGTCGATCGTCCAGACGCCGTCCCACTCGACGTCGTCCTCGGTGACCGCGACGAGCGCCGCGCCGACCGCCTCGGACTCCGGCGGCGGGACGAAGACGACGAACCACCCGCGCCGGATCTCCGGGACGTCCTCGTCGTGGACGGTGAGGGCGCGCGATTCGAGCGGGGAGGGGTCGCCGACGCCGTAGACGTGAACGTCGAGGTCGGTGTCGGCCAGTTTCTCGTAGGCGCGTTCGGTCCCGCGCTCGTCGACGATGCGCGAGAGGCGCTGAAACCCCGTGTGGAGTTCGCCGTCGCCGTGGCGCAGCGCCATCGCCTCGATGTAGCGAGAGATCTCGATGAGCAGCAGTTTCCCCTTCGTCCCGGCGGGGTACCCGCGGACGCGAAAGCGCGTGCCCTCCAGGTCGCGAACGACGGCGGGCGTGTCGACGTCTTCGAGCGGCCGCGTGCCGGTGATGTACAGGTCGGAGTTGACCGCGAGGATCGAGTCGCGGACGTCGTCGAACTCGGACTCGGCGACGACGCGACCGTCTCTCCGCAACTGGATCACGTCGGACTCCGAGAGCACGCGGGCGACCTCATCGACGTCGACGGACTGCTCCTCGAAGAGCGAGTTCAGCATACGAGCGACCATCGGGGGCTGTTCGCTGTTGACGATCGAGAGCGACGTCTCGTGGTCGCCGTCGGCGAACTCGTCGATGAACTCCCGAAGCCCCATCGCTCGGTGTATGTCCAGTCTCGGTAATAGTGTTTTACACACCGGCCGTGACGTCGAATATATAAACGTATTCATTGAGAGAGATTAACACGCATTTTTCGGACGATCTGACGTTTCTGTCTGTCGGTAGCGATGCTTTTTTATAGAATCACAAACAATCAACGGGTGATTATGTCTCAGCGAATGCAGCAGGGCCAGCCCATGATCATTCTGGGCGAGGATTCCCAGCGCACACAGGGGAAGGACGCACAGTCGATGAACATCTCCGCCGGCAAGGCGGTAGCCGAGTCCGTTCGGACCACGCTCGGTCCGAAAGGGATGGACAAGATGCTCGTCGACTCCGGCGGGTCCGTCGTCGTCACGAACGACGGCGTCACGATCCTCAAGGAGATGGACATCGACCACCCCGCGGCGAATATGATCGTGGAAGTCTCCGAGACCCAGGAGGACGAGGTCGGAGACGGAACCACGACCGCCGTCGTCGTGGCCGGTGAACTCCTCGATCAGGCCGAGGAACTCATCGACCAGGACGTCCACGCGACCACCATCGCCCAGGGCTACCGCCAGGCTGCAGAGAAGGCCAAGGAGATCCTCGAGGAGAACGCCATCGAGGTGAGCGAGGACGACCACGAGACGCTCGTGAAGATCGCCGAGACGGCGATGACCGGCAAGGGCGCCGAGTCCTCGAAGGACCTGCTCGCCGAACTCGTCGTCGACGCCGTTGTGGCCGTCGCCGACGACGACGACATCGACACGGAGAACGTCTCCGTCGAGAAGGTCGTCGGCGGCTCGATCGACAACTCCGAGCTCGTCGAGGGCGTCATCGTGGACAAAGAGCGCGTCCACGAGAACATGCCCTTCGGCGTCGAGGACGCCAACGTCGCGCTGTTCGACGGTGCACTCGAAGTCCGCGAGACCGAGATCGACGCGGAAGTCAACGTCACCGACCCCGACCAGCTCCAGCAGTTCCTCGACCAGGAGGAGAAACAGCTGAAGGAGATGGTCGACCAGCTCGTCGACGTCGGCGCCGACGTCGTCTTCGTCGGTGACGGCATCGACGACATGGCCCAGCACTACCTCGCGAAGGAGGGCATCCTCGCGGTCCGCCGCGCGAAGTCCTCCGACCTGAACCGGCTCGCCCGCGCGACCGGCGGCAACGTCGTCGGCTCGCTCGACGACATCGAGGCCGACGACCTCGGCTTCGCCGGCTCCGTCGCCCAGAAGGACATCGGCGGCGACGAGCGCATCTTCGTCGAGGACGTCGAGGACGCCAAGTCCGTCACGCTCATCCTGCGCGGCGGCACCGAGCACGTCGTCGACGAGCTCGAACGCGCCATCGAGGACTCCCTCGGCGTCGTCAAGACGACGCTCGAAGACGGCAAGGTCCTGCCCGGCGGCGGCGCGAGCGAGACCGAACTGTCGATGCAGCTCGGCGAGTTCGCCAGCTCCGTCGGCGGCCGCGAGCAGCTCGCCATCGAGGCGTTCACCGAGGCGCTCGACGTCATCCCGCGCACCCTCGCGGAGAACGCCGGCCTCGACCCCATCGAGTCGCTCGTCAACCTCCGCAAGGAGCACGCCGACGGCGACTTCGGTGCGGGCCTCGACGCCTACACCGGCGAGATCGTCAACATGGAGGACGACGGCGTCGTCGAGCCCCTCCGCGTGAAGACGCAGGCCATCGAGTCCGCCACCGAGGCGGCCGTGATGATCCTCCGCATCGACGACGTCATCGCCGCCGGCGACCTCAAGGGCGGCGGCAGCGACGACGGCGGCGACGAGGGCGGCGCGCCCGGCGGCGCCGGCGGTATGGGCGGCGGCATGGGCGGCATGGGCGGTATGGGCGGCGCAATGTGAAGTCGGTCACGTAGCCAACACCCACCTCCCACGCCCGCTCGAATCGCCCGCCGAACGCCTCGCGACGAACCCGATTTTTTCGACGACCGAATCGGAGAGCGGCAGGACTGTCAGTTCCGGTCGACTCGATAGCGCCGGGACCCTGACGAAACGGCTTTGTGAATAGGTACCGAATCTCTGACGAGATGGGCGACAGAGCGTGCTACCGCGAGGTGTGTCCGCACTGCGACGCGACGGTGACGATCGTCGACGAAGAGTGTCCGGACTGCGGGCGGCCGTTGGCCGAACAGTAGCGTGGGAAAACAGCAAAGCGGGGCTCGCGCTGTTGGATCCCCCAGGAGAGAGAGAGCGGTCTACTCGGTCCGGTCGATGTCGATCTGCTCGCGGATCGCGGACAGTTCCTCGGAGTCGGCGAGCGACTCGACCTGCGTCCGGAAGTGCCGCTCGCAGAGTCCGACCTTGATCCCGTCTTTCTCCGCGGCGTAGGCGGCGTCCCGGTCGCAGTAGTGGCACTTCATACCCCCACTTCGGTCCCCTCGGGGTTTAACTCTACGCTCGCGGCTATCTCCACCGAGAATCGGCGTCAGACTCCCGGCAGACGCGCGGCGAACGCCTCGAACTCGGCCGACGGCGGTCCGGTGACCCCGAGCGTCCGGTCGTGGGCGTCCGAGCCGCCGGTGACGAGCAGGTCCGCGTCCGCGGCGACGCGGTCGAGGAGCGCTCGGTCCTCCCGCTCGGCGCTGGTCCCGCCGTACGGGTAGAAGCGCTCGACTGCGTCGAGTTCGCGGGCGCGTTCGAGCGCCGATTCGGGGTCGGCGTAGCGGAACGGGTGCGCCAGGGCGACGACGGCACACGATTCGCGGAGAACGTCGGCGCCGGCCGAAAAGGAGGGGACCCACCGCTCGACGTAGCAGGGGCGGCCGTCGCCGATCAGCTCCGCGAAGGCCGCCTCGAAGTCGTACGGCGCGTCGCTGGCCTCGATGGCGCGAGCGATCGTCGGCCGGCCGATCCCCTCTTTCAGTTCCACGTCGAGGTCGACGTCGAGTCGGTCCTCGACGCGCGAGACGATCTCCGCGCCGCGCCGCTTTCGATCGCGCTGGATCCGGGAGGTCACCGTCTCGATTCCCTCGGTCGGTTCGAGGCCGTACCCCAGGAGGTCGAGGCGCTGGTCGCCGGCGTCGACGCGGAGTTCGATCCCGCGGATCACGGTCACGCCGTCGAGCGTCTGGACGGGAGCGGACAGGTCGGGGTGAACCCGGTCGTGATCCGTCACGGCGACGACGTCGACGCCGCCGTCGCGTGCGGCGTCGGCGAGTTCGGGAACCGTCAGAACGCCGTCGGAGGCGGTGGTGTGGACGTGGAGGTCCGCGGCCGGCGGCTCATCGGGAATGCGGTCGCCGTTTCGCTCGCGTTGCACGCGTCTCGATGGGCGTCTGCGAAATAAAGCAGTTGCGTACGGGTCGGTCGCCGTGTCACACCAAGTCAATATTAGTGAAATAATGTTTCAATTAAGGATATGTAAGGTGCTGAAAGGAATATCCGTTCTATAAAGACCATAACAGAAAACCATTAAGAACCTTCGGCGATCAGAGACGGATGCAATGCGCTTGAACCGCACCGGCGATCTCATCGACGCTCACGAGTTCCCGGCGACGACCGAGGAACTCATCGAGGCGTACGGCGACCAGACTATCGAACTCCCCAACGGGACCGCCCGCCTCGGAGACGTACTCGCCCGTGCGGGTTCGGAGACCTACACCAGCGCCGACGACGCCCACTCGGCGCTCCTGTGCGGCCTCGGCCACGAGGCCATCGGCCGGCGGTACTACAGCGACCGCGACGCCTACGCGATGGGCGAAGACGGTCCGCAGCAGGTTTCGTTCTGAGGAGCGCGAACGCGGTGTAGCGGTTTTTTCGACGGTAGATCGGAGCGCTCAGAACGGCAGGTCGAGCGGGACGCTCCCCTTCGTGTACCCCTCGACACGACCGGACGGCCTGAGTCGGAAGACTACCGCCGGCCGGTGGTGTACTTCGGGTTGCTCGGCGAGCACCGACCGCCACTCGTCGTCGGGGAACGACGAGCAGTCGACGAAGAGGACGACGCCGCCGCCGTGTTCCTCCAGTTGGCCCTCGGACTTCGTCGACGCCGTGTCGCGGACGGCCGCGACCGGCGTGCCCGCCCGGCGGTCGCCCGTCGGCGTCGGCCGCGTCACCTCGACGAGAACCGCGTCGCCGCCGCTGCCCGCGCGGTAGTCGATGGCGTGTCCGGTCGACACCTCGATCTCGGGTTCGATCTCGTAGCCGGCCTCGACGAGCAGGTGGCCGACGTTGAACTCGCCCATCGCCGCCGTCATCCGGGTGTGATCGAGGTATTCGGAGGTCCCGAGTTTGCCGGCCATCACCTCCCGCCAGTCGTCGAGGACGCGCGTGCGGAAGAACGACTCGTAGAACTCCAGGGCCTCCTCGCGCGTCGCGTCGGGGAACCCCGCGGCGTGGTCGTCGAAGAACTCCCGCGTCGTCTCGCGGCCGTCCTTCGAGAGGAAGACGGGCAGAAAGAACCACGAGAGGTGCGGGTACGGTTCGAGCCAGGGGCTCTCCTCGTGCAACTGGGCGGTGAGTTCCCGCGTCGCCCACGTGGCGACGTCGTCGGGGACGGCCTCGAAGCCGTACTTCTCGGTCCGCCAGAGCGCCTCGGGCGTCTCGGTGTTGCCGAGCCAGTAGGCCTCGTCGTCGTTCCACAGAAACAGGGCGACGTCGCCGTTGTCCATCTCGAACCGCTCGCCGTTGTACCGTTCGGGCTGTTTGAACCACGGACGGCCGCGCGTCGCGCCGAGATTCCGGTCTAAATCGCGGTAGATCTGACCCACCACCCGGTCTTCGGTCCAGCGACCGGGGGCGTGTCGAAAGCGTAGGGGGCGTGCCACACCCACCAGTAACGCGCCGTCCCGTTTATACTGTCGGCCTCGTCCGGCCGCCTGCACGGCGGTGTCGACGGCGGCGGTGCGGCCGTCGTCCCGCGAAACGGCGATACATATATGTGGGTCGGATCCGCACGGTATGTCGTACCATGTCGATGGGCGCATACGACGACGACGAACACGAGCGTCGCGAGCGGAAGAACGGGACGGTCGACGCGGACTTCTCGGACGACCGGACGGTGTATCGAGGGTCCATCGAGTACGACTCCGGCGACTCGACCGAGGCGCTCCTCGACCAGTTCAAGCAGCTACAGGGCGAGTAGCGATGGCGTCAGTTCGACTTCGCGCGTGGGGGAAGATACTCAGTTAGCGACCGGGCCGGACTCGCGAACGCGCAGCGTCGCCATCGCTGCCGTCGAGACCACCGTCACCGCGACGATGTGACCCCCGACGGCGACGAGCAGCACCGGCCGGTCGAGCAGAAAGGGGACCATCGCGAGTTGCGTCAGACCGAACCCGACGTTGAGCGCGTCCAGTCGCCTGAGTCGACGGGCCGTGTCGGGATCGAACTCGTACCGCCACGAGCGCCACAGCGCCACGACCGCGGCCCACCACGAGGTCCCGATGCGGTAGCAGAGGTCCCAGAGGATCAACAGCGTGAGGTAGACCACCGGAACCGCCGGATCGGGGCCGAACAGCCACTCCAGAAGCGGCGGGTCGGCCGCCCGCGGATCGAAGACGAACAGGTGCGTCACGAGCGCGACGAACGCGAGGATCCCGAGTACGACCTCGATGCTCGACCCGAACAGGAGGCGCCGGTACGGTTCGGGGAGGTCGAGGCGGCGCGTGCGTCGACCGAACTGCCGCATCACCCCGCTGCCGGCGGCCGCGACGGCGACGGCGACGGTTCCGGGGAGGACCGCCCCCCAGTGGCCGTAGACCCACGCGAGGAGCAGGACGCCAGCCTCGAAGAGCGCCAACTGGATCGCGATCGCCTGCCAGTCGGTGAGGTCGACGCCGGGAACCGCGCCGACGATGCTCTCGTAGACCCAGGTGTCGCCGTACTGCTCGGCGGTGTCCTCAGAGGCGGCGCGCGACCCGACCATCAGCGATCGGGGCTCCCGGCGTTCGTGAGACGGGCGTTTCCCGCAGTGTCGGCACCGACCCCGTCGTCGGACGAGGCGGCGCCATCGCCGCGAGTCGGCGGGTCGTGCGCACCGCCCTCGTCACCGGCACCCTCGCCGTCGTAACGAACCCCCCCGCCGTCGCCACCGGCACCACCGCGTGCATCGCCGGTCCGCCCGCCACCGCCGTCGGTCGCGACGTCGCCGCCCAGAGCCTGCGAGACGGCCTCGTCGAACGGAGTGAGATCGACCGCGACCAGCGATTCGATGCGGTGATCGCGCACGACGACGGGGTTCTTCAGCCCCTCGATCAGCGGCCGGGCGACCGAGGCGGGGATGTCGGTGACGAGGCCGATCCACATAGAGGAGAGCTTCGGCGAGAGGACCGGGACCGGGACGATCCGCGGGGCGCGGCCGCGGTGCTCGCCGACCCGACGGAGTATCTCGCGGTACGACAGCACGTCGGGACCGCCGATCTCGTAGGTTTCGCCCGCCGTTTCGGGCACGTCGAGGACGCCGACGAGGTACTCGACCGCGTCGTCGACGAAGATGGGTTGACACGCCGTCTCGACCCACCTCGGCGTCACCATCACCGGCAGTCGCGAGGACAGCTGCTCGATCATCTCGAAGCTCGCCGAGCCGTCGCCGATCAGGATGGCGGCCCGGAGAGTCGTGAGGTCGTACGCTCCCTCCCCGAGGATCCGCTCGACCTCCCGGCGGGACCGGAGGTGCTCGGAGAGCCGGTCGCGGTCCTCGCCGAGACCGCCGAGGTAGACGACGCGGTCGACGCCGCGTTCGGCGGCCGCGCGCGCGAAGTTCTCCGCCGCGCGCCTGTCGCGCTCCTCGAAGTCCGCCCCGGCCCGCATCGAGTGGACGAGGTAGTACGCCGCGTCGACGTCGAGCGCGGCCTCGAAGCTCCCGGCGTCGAGGAGGTCGCCCTCGACGACGCGGACGCCCTCGGGCGCGTCGTACCGGGACGCGTCGCGGACGAGCGCCGTCACGTCGTGACCCGCAGCGAGCAGCGCGGGAACGAGACGGCCGCCGACGAAGCCCGTCGCGCCCGTCACGAGAACTCTCATACCGGCACGTGGGCCCCCATCGGGTTAACCGTTCTCGCCGCGCCGGACGCGGCGGACGGTACCGCCGTCGAGGGCGGCGTCACTCGCCGTCGTCGACGGCGTCCCACCCGGGCGTCTCGGGCGCGCCGCGGGCGACTTCGATCTCGTCTCCGGTCGGGGCGTCGGGCGCCGCAGACTCGAGCGCGTCGTCTTCCGACCCGTCCTCGGCCGCAGCCGAGTCCCACGACTCGACCGGAACTCCGCCTCCCTCCGCGGCCGCGGCCTCCCACTCGTCGATGGCCCGTCCGACCCAGGAGTCGGCGTCGAGCACGTCTGCCGTCGCCGCGGCCGCCCGCTCGTCGTTCACTTCGAGCGTCCCCGGCCGCGACCCCGCGGCCACGCCGACGAAGGCGGCCCGGTCCGTCTCCCGCAGGCTCCCGTCGCGAATCCGATCGACGACGCCCGCGAGTTCGTCGGGATCGGGGTAGCCGAACAGCTTCGCGCCGAGCGCCTGCGGGCCGAGCAGCGGGCCCTCGTACTCGCCGGGGTCGTCGTCGAGGAGCCGCTCGGTTCCGTATTCGGCCTCGACGCGCTCGCACTCGGTCCCGACGCCGAGGTTGAGGTTGTAACTCGGGTACGCCGCGCACTCCCCGGGGTAGGTGTCGGCGTCGTGGATCCGGCACTGGAGGGAGTCCGGATCGAGGAAGACGCAGGTCCGCAGCCACTGCCGCTCGGTGTCGAACGGCGCGACCGGCTTCGGCGTCTTCCGCAGTCCGACGAAGAAGACGGGGCGACCGTCGACGGCGGCGAGGCGTACGCCGTCGACGACGACGCCGGGCGTCTCCTCGTCGACGCGCCAGAGCCGCGGCGTGAGGGCGTCGCCGAGGCCTCGTTCGACGAAGCGCGCCACCTCGTCGCGCGTCAGCGGCACGAGGTTGTACGCGTCGTCCAGCGGCTCGCCGGGGCCGCGGCGCTCGTGGTCCGACGGCGACGAGGCGAGCGGTCGCCAGTCGAGACAGCAACCGGCACAGCCCTCGCAGTTCAGCTTCATCGGGACGAATCGGGCCCCGTCGACCCCGCCTCGGGCGCCCCCGTCTCGGCGTTTTTCGACGCGCTGTCCTCGTCGCCGTCGGCCGCGCCGTGCTCGGCATCGTCGGCCGCGCCGTCCTCGGCATCATCGGAGGTACCGTGCTCGGCATCGTCGGCCGCGCCGTCCTCGATCTCGTCCGGCTCCCGGTCCCGGACGACGAGGACCGGGGCGACCGCTCCCTCGGCGACTCGCTCGGTGTCCTCGCCGAGGAACACCGAGACCAGCGACTCGCGGCCCTCCCCCATCACGATGACGCCGGCCTCGCCCGACCGGTCGACGATGTCGATGATGGGCGTGTTCGTCTCCGTCGCCTCGCGAGTGATCTGTGCGTCCGGGATGCCGCGGTCGCGGAGCCGTTCGGCCGCCCGCTCGACCGCCCGGTCGGGATCGAAGTCGGACTCGTCGGGCGTGAGTCCCCACAGCGTCACCCGTTCGCGGTCCTCGCTGACGAGCGTCGCGACGAGGTCCGCGAGTCGGTCGTCGTCGACGACGCCGCGAATCGGAACGAGAACGGAGTCGACCTCTCCCGTCGGGTTCGGCAGCAGGATCGCCGTCGCGCCGACTTCGCTCGCGACGCGGTCGATCGTCTGCTCGCGGTCGTGGGTGAACACCACGCGCGTCTCGGGGTCGCGGCCGGCGTCGACGAACGTCCGCGCGATGTCGTCGACGGCCTCCTGGGCCCGGTCTTCGAACTGCAGGCTCGCCTGTTCGGTCGGGGTCTGCTCGGGGAGGACGTGGTAGCCGAGGACGACCACCTCCGCCGGCGCGAGGAACTCCACGAGCGTCTCGGGGATCGTCTGGCCCTCCAGAACCTCGATGGGGACGAGGATCACCGGCGGCTCGCGGATCGCCAGGCCGCCGTCGGAGACGAGTGGGGCACCGCACGGTGCGGATCGGTCGTCGTCGTACCCCGGGCGGTCCCCGTCGACGATACGTCGGCCACCGTCGTCCGCCGAGCGGTTCGGGAACATCCTCAGAGCACCCCTCTGAGTTCGACGTCGGCGGCGTAGTACTTGTACCACCCGGCGGACGCGATCATGATGGCGACTCCGATGAACTGTGAGGTGGGTTGCATAAACAGGATCAATCCGGCGCTCGCGACCGCACCGAGACCCGCGACGACCGGGTACGCCGGCACCCGGAACGACGGGTCGTACCACTCCGGTTCGTCTCTGCGCATCGCGATCAGGGAGACGCACATCAGGCCGTACATCACGAGGTGGAGGAAGGAGGCGACCTCCGCGAGGACCTCGACCTCGCCGAACGCCACCAGCACGAGGACCGGCCCGCCCGCCATCGCCAGGGCGACGTGCGGCGTTCCGTAGCGGAGGTTCATCCGGGCGGCAGAGCGCGGCAGGATGGCGTCTTTGCTCACCGCGAAGACCGCTCGGGAGGTTGAGAGGATCGACGCGTTCGCGCTGGAGATCGTCGCCAGCAGCCCCGCGACGAGGATCGCGATCGCGCCGGCGGTCCCGACGAAGTTGCGGGCGACCTCGACGATCGCCGTCTCCCCGAACGACGAGAGCGCCGCGCTCCCGAAGGCGCTCGTGGCGACGAAGATCGTCACGACGTAGAGCACGCCCACGATCACCACCGAGGCGACCATCGCCAGCGGGAGGTTCCGCCCCGGCCGCTTGATGTCGCCGGCGACGGTCGCGACCTGCGCGAAGCCGAGATACGACGTGAACACGAGCGCGGCGGTGGTGAACACCGGCACGGGTCCGAACGGCGCGAACGTCTCGGGCGCGCTCGCGCGGCCGAACACCCCGAGGGCGTCGAGGCCGCCGTAGCTCAGGAAGAACACGAGGATCGTCAAGAGCAGGCCGACGACGTAGTTCTGAAGCGTGGCGGCGTTCTCGGTCCCGACGAGGTTCAGCGCGGTCAGGAACGCGCCGAACAGGAGGCCGAGCGGGACCACGATCGGCACGTCGCCGACGGCGACGCCGGCCTCCGCCAGGACCGCGGCGGCGTAGTTGCCGAACCCGACGAGGTAGAACGCCGTCGCGAACACGAGTCCGAGCCAGATGCTGATTCCGACGATCGCCCCCGGCAACGCGCCGAGCGCCCGCGAGATGAAGTAGTACCCTCCGCCGGACTTCGGCATCGCCGTCGCCAGCTCCGAGGCGGGCAGCGCGACCAGGAGCGCGATGACCGCGCCGATGCCGAACGACGCCGCGGCGGCGGGGCCCGCGCGTCCGGCGGCCAGGCCCGGGAAGACGAAGATCCCCGCGCCGATCATCGTCCCGACGCCGATGGCGACCCCGCCGGACAGGCCGATGGTCCGTTCGAGTTCCGAGCCGGCTTCGGTGGTCGTGGTTTCCTCGCCGGCGTCCGGGACCGAGACGGTCTGCGGCGACTCGCCGGCCCGGTTGCTGGTCGCGGGGGACTCCCGTTCGGAAGTAGTCATCCGACCGTCAGTTCGTCGGGTCGTCCATAGAAGCTACCGGTAGGTAAGATATCGGACACTTCTCGCAGGTGGTTTCACGCTCGACCACGTCGATCGGGTATGACGAGCGAGCCCTGCGACGGTTGCGGTCGGTCCGTGCGGATCGCCGGCGGCATCGGCGACTTCTGGTCGTTCGAGACCGAGTCGAGCGGCGGGATGACGCTCGAACTCGACGACGGCGGGGAGTTCTTTCTGTGTCACGACTGCATCGCGCGACTCCCCGACGACCGCGTGGTGACGAGCGAGGACGTCGAATCGCTGTGAGCGGTCGGCGCTCGAAAGGTAATAATTAAACGGCGGTGTGTGCAGAACGAAGCAAGCAGATGGAACGCACACCGGATCGGATCCGCGCGCTCTACGTCGGGGCGGATCCGCACGCTGCGGCGGAGACCGCCGCGGCGCTCGAACGCGAGGACGCGTCCTTCGACGTCGACCCGGCGACGGCCGACGACGCGCGCTCGGCGGTCGGTGCGACCTCGTACGACTGCGTCGTCGCCGCGTACGACCTCGGACCGACGACCGGCGTCGAGTTGCTTCGGACGGTCAGGTCGTCTCGCCCGGACCTCCCGTTCGTCCTCTATCCGTCCGCCGGGTCCGAGGCCGTCGCCAGCGACGCGATCGGCGCCGGCGTCGACGACTACGTCGTGCGTTCGGAATCCGAGGGCGGACACGCGACGCTCGCCGAGCGACTCCGGTCGGTCGTCGGGTGCGGGATTTCCGAGGACGACGAGGCCCGCCGGCTCCGGACCTTCCGCAAGGCCGTCGAGGCCTCGGGACACTCGATCTACTGCACGAGGACCGACGGGACGATCACCTACGTGAACCCGACCTTCGAGTCGGTGAGCGGCTACGCGGCCGAGGAAGCGATCGGACGGACCCCGCGGATTCTGAAGTCCGGCGAACACGACGAGGAGTTCTACGCGGACCTGTGGGAGACGATCCTCTCGGGGGAGGTCTGGCGGAGCGAACTCACGAACAGCACCAAGGACGGCGAACGGTACGTCGTCGACCAGACGATCGCGCCCGTCGAGGGCGACGACGGCGAGATCGAGCGCTTCGTCGCAGTGAACGCCGAGATAACGGATCGAAAGCGCCGCGAGAGACAGCTCTGGGGGCTGTACGAGTCGATGACCGGGTGGCTGGAGGCCGACTCACGAGGGGAGATCTGCTCGCTCGTCGACCGACAGCTGTCGGAGCTTCCCGGGTTCGAGACGCACGCCGTGTATCGATACGAGGAGTCGACCGACCGGTTGATACACACCCTGGAGAGCGGCGACCGGAAACCGGATTCCAGCGCTCAGAGAGCGGGTTCCGGCGGGCGATCGATCGCCCGGGACGTCTTCGAGACGAAACGGGCCCGTCGGTGTGAGAGGATCGACGACGTCGACTCGGACGCCGAATGCGACGTCCGCAGCGGCCTGTTCGTTCCCGTCGACTCCCACGGCGTCCTGTTCGTCGGGTCGTCGGACCCCGACGCCTTCGACGCGACCGACGAGGCGGTCCTCAGCGTCTTCACGGCCGCGCTGGCCGAGGTCATCGACCGGATCGACTACGAGCGCGAGTTGCAGGAGCGGAACGACCGGTTGGAGAACTTCGCGAGCGTCGTCTCACACGACCTCCGGAACCCGCTCTCGGTGGCGGATGGCTACCTCGAACTGGCTCGAGAGACCGGGTCGCAGGCGCACCTCGACGAGGTCGAGCGCGCCCACGACCGGATGGCGCGGATCGTCGACGACCTGCTGTGGCTGGCCAGGGAGGGGCGAACGATCGGCGAACTGCGGCCGACGTCGCTCCCGGAGGTCGTCGAACGGGCGTGGGAGCACACGAACGCACCGAACGCGACGCTCCGGGTCGATTGCACGGCGGACATCGCGGCCGATCCGGATCGGCTCCAGCAGCTGTTCGAGAACCTGTTCCGAAACGCCCGCGAACACGCCGGCGAAGACGTCTCGGTCCGCGTCGGTCACCTCGGGGACGGCCCCGATTTCTACGTCGAGGACGACGGGCCGGGCATCCCGGCGGCGGAGCGCGATCGGGTGTTCGAGACGAGTTACACCACCGCGGAAGACGGGACGGGGTACGGGCTCTCGATCGTCGAAACCGTCGTCGAGGCGCACGGGTGGGAACTGCGGCTGACCGAGAGCGACGCCGGCGGCGCGAGGTTCGAGATCCGGAACGTCGCCCGCGCGGAGACGACGTAGCCACGTCCCGGGGAGCGAAGGCGTCCTCCCGGGCGAAGGCCGTCACGAGAGGAGTTCGAGAGATCGGAAGGGACCCGAAACCGCCGGTGGGCAAGAAGACCAGAGACGGCACGACACGGCACGAGTTAACAGAGAAGCGAAGATGCGCTCGCGCACCTTCGAGACGTTGCGGCCGCCGACCACCGCGGTCGGGGGAGTGGGGCGCCAGGGATCGGGCTCAGATGACGCGGTTCTCTTTACCCCGTACTTACAAACTCTAAAGTTCCGTTGTTCCAACTACCGTAGTTTGAGCTACGATAGTCTGAGCTACGCTATCTGCACCTTTTATGTGCTGGTGGTTCAAAGGTGGGGTATGCCTGCGTTCGTGAACCGAGAACAAGAACTCGACAGACTCCACGATTTATACGACAGTGACTCTGCGGAGTTGAGCGTCGTCTACGGACGTCGGCGGATGGGCAAGACAGCGCTCGTTGTCAAATCCATCGAAAACCGTGACGACGCGGTGTACCATCAAGCTGCACATGGGACAACAGAGCAGCAACTCGACTCCTTCATCGCTGATGCTGCAACGGTGTTCCCGGGAGTTAACCGGATTCGGAAAGACTGGGAGAACGTTCTCACGTACCTCGCTGAACAGGATGCGATCGTAATCCTCGACGAGTTCCCGTACCTCGTGGACGAAAACGAAGCGCTCCCCTCCCTCATCCAGCGGATCTGGGATCACGAAGTCGCTGATACGGCTGCGACTTTCGTGTTGACTGGCTCGGCGATCGGGATGATACACAAGATCGCGCTCGACGGGAGTTCACCGCTGTACGGTCGAATCTCGAAACGGCCGAACGGAAAACTCGAGATCGGCCCGCTACCATTCGCTGCCGCGATGGAGTTCTTCCCGAACTACGCGCCGGCTGAGCGGGTGATCGCGTACGGCGTGTTCGGGGGGACGCCGGAGTACCTCCGTGCTGTGGACGACACGCAGTCACTCCAGGGAAACATTACGGAAACCTTGCTTCTCCGTGATGGCGGCCTCCACGAGGAGCCCGAGGACGTCCTGTACCGGGAACTGGACGAGGTGGATCGGTATTTCGCCGTTCTGAAAGCGATGGCGGAGGGGGACCACAAGCGAAACGAGATCATCCAGGCTGCTGGTATCAACGCCAACAGCGCGAGTTACTACCTCTCCCGCCTGCGGGAACTCCAGATAATCGAGCAGAAGTACCCAGTCACCGTTGACCCCACCCGGAGTCGGAACAGCCGATATCGAATCCGGGACCAACTGTTCGCGTTCTGGTTCCGGTTCGTGCACGGTCGCTCGTCTCGGTACGAAGTGTTCGGGGCGGATGCGTACGACGAACTGGTCGAACCACATCTTCCGGACTTCGTCAGTTCGTCGTTCGAACGACTCTGTCAGCGGGCAGTTCTCTACGAGTACGGAGACGTGTACACGTTCACGGAATCCCCGGGTCGGTGGTGGGACACCGACGGACGCGAGATCGATATCGTGGCCCCGACGAACGGCGACACGCTACTGGTCGGGGAAGCGAAATTCCAGCAGCAACCGATGGGGTACGATGTTCTCGCCCAGCTTGAACAGGAGGCACCCGAAATCGAGTGGTCGCCGACCGACGGCGACGTGAACTACGAGTACGCACTGTTCAGCCGAAGCGGGTTCGTGTCGTCACTGGAGGAAGCAGCCGAGGAGCGGGACGGCCTCGGTCTGTTCACAGTTGACAGCGTCGTTGAAACACTGTCCGAATAGTCCGAACGAAACCCGAAAACACAGATCTGTTCTGAACGCAGTTGGTGCTGAAGAGAAAACGGTCAGGAGGGAGCTAGTTCAGGCCGGAAACAGCTGGTCCGAACTGTCGCTACCCCTCGAAGGGACCGCATCTGTTTAACGAGCGTTTTACGCTGTTAATTAGATGACGCGGTTCTGGAGGTAGTCCAGGTGCTTCGCGTTGTAGACGATCTTGACCTCGTCGGCCGCCGGCGAGCCGATGCAGGTCAGACGGACGTTCTTCTCTTCGACCTCCTCGTCGGAGAGGATCTGCTGCATGTCCATGTCGATTTCGCCCTCCTTGAGGATGGACGCGCAGTTCGCACACGCACCGGCGCGGCACGAGAAGGGCCAGTCGTAGCCCTGTGCCTCGGCGGCTTCGAGGATGTACTCGCCCTGATTGACTTCGAGAGAGCCGTAGTCCTCGTCGTCCAGCCCGGCGTCAGCGGCCTTCTCGAAGAGGTCGTCGTCGTCCATATCCCAGCCCTGGTCGTCCAGCACTTCGTAGTTGAGGTATTCTACGGTAGGCATCAGCAGGCGGTTTGTATGCCATCCCATTAGACTTTGCTGTTCAGTTCGCCTCCGTCACCGGATTGATAGCAAAAGACTGCCCGGTTTCTGCCCGAACGGCGACACAATCGGGAACACGTTCGGTCGTCACGCCGGGATACGTTCGATCGTCGATCGGACGGGCGTCGTCGCGAAGCGCACGTAGGGGGCGATCGCCGACAGCGGGGCCGAACGCGACGCCCGTCGAGGAGAGTTGCGAGAGCAAAAAAGTCTAATCGTCGGCGCGCCGGCCGCACGATCGGATCACCGGCGCCGAGTGGACGACTCCATCACCGGTGCCGAGTGGCCGACTCCATCACGCCCCTCAGGTCGCCGATTCGATCGCCTGCTCTAAGTCCGCGATGATGTCGCCGACGTCCTCGATGCCGACCGACAGGCGGACCATGTCCGGCGTCACGCCCGCGGCCGCCTGCTCCTCTTCGGTCAGTTGCTGGTGAGTCGTCGACGCCGGGTGGATCACGAGCGTCTTCGCGTCGCCGACGTTCGCGAGCAGCGAGGCGAGTTCGACGTTGTCGACGGTGTCGCGAGCGGCGTCGTAGCCGGCTTCCAGACCGAAGGTGATCATCCCGCCGTAGCCGCCCTCGAGGTACTCAGAAGCCTCCTCGTGGGTCTCGTGGCTCTCCAGTCCGGGGTAGTTGACCCACGAGACCGCCTCGTGGTCTTCGAGGAACTCCGCGACCGCAAGCGCGTTCTCGCAGTGGCGCTCCATCCGCATCGGCAGCGACTCCAGTTTCTCGATGGTGTTCCACGCGTCGAACGGCGACTGGGCGTTGCCGAGGTCGCGCAGGCCGCGGGCGATGGCGGCGTAGGTGAACGCCGCGTCGCCGAAGCGCTCGGCGAAGTTGACGCCGTGGTAGGCGGGGTTCGAGGCGCCGATCTCGGGGTACTTCTCGGCGTTCTCGCTCCAGGGGAACGACCCGCCGTCGACGAGGATCCCTCCGATGGTCGTGCCCGCGCCGTGGATCCACTTCGTCGTGGAGTTCCACACCAGGTCCGCGCCGTGCTCGATCGGGCGGCAGAGATACGGCGTCGCGAACGTGTTGTCGACGAGCAACGGGACGTCGTGATCGTGAGCGATGTCGGCGATGCGCTCGATGTCGGGCGTGACGAGCGCGGGGTTGCCGATCGTCTCGAGGTGGACGTAGGCGGTGTCCTCGTCGATGGCCTCCTCGTAGGCCTCGTAATCGAGCGTGTCGACGAACTTCGTCGTGATGCCGCGGCGCTCGACGGTGTGCGTGAAGTACGTGTAGGTGCCGCCGTACAGCGACGACGCCGTGACGACGTTGTCGCCGGCGGAGGCCAGGAGGAACGTCGCGAGGTCGAGCGCGGCCATCCCGGAGGACGTCGCCGCGGCGCCGATACCGCCCTCCAGCGACGCGAGGCGTTCCTGCAGCGTCGCGACCGTCGGGTTCATCAGCCGGCTGTAAATGAAGCCCTCTTTCTCCAGAGCGAACTGCCCCGCGGCGTCCTCGGCGTCGTCGAAGACGTAGGAAGTGGTCTGATAGATCGGCGGTGCGCGCGCGCCGGTGGCCGAGTCCGGTTCCTGCCCAGCGTGGAGGCTGCGGGTTCCGAACCCGAGCGGTTTCTCGTTTTCGTCTGCCATACCCGCCCTTCTCGGAGGGGAATCCTAATCGACGTGACGTGAGCAATTTCCGCCGGTATCTGCGACGGCGGCCTCGGTGCAGTCGATCGTTCTTCGTCCGAGACGGGGATCGACGTCGCTCAGGGCGTCGAGCGGCGCCCGACCGACGCCCCGGCGAACAGCAGTCCGAGCGCGACGACGGCGACGCCGAGGACGCTCGACGTCGAGTCGGTGCCGACCGCGAGGAGGAAAACGGCCGCGACGAGGACCGAGCCGCCGACCGAAACGGCGAACCCACGGCCGCGATCGATCAGCACGGCGAGACCGGCCACGACGAAGGCGATTCCGGCGATCCCGCCGGCGACGACGACGTTCGCGACGGCACCGCGCGCGAGCAGATCGACGCCGCGCGCGCCGGCCACCGGGACCAGGAAGCCGCCCCACGCGAGCACGCCGCCCGCGACGGCGACGAGCAGGCCGACGAGGCGGGTCAGGAACACCGATGGAGACATACCTCCGACGAGGGGGCGGACCGAAAAGTGCGTTCGGGTTCGGCGACGGACACGGCAGGATTTTTCAGGACTTGTCGGGATGAGACGAGTGATGTTCGTCGCCTCGGCGCTGTGGCTGCTGGCCTGGGGATTCGTCGGCGTCTCGATCGTGCTCGCGACGACGTCCGGTCCGCCAGCCTCCGTTCTCGATCTGCTCCTGCAGGGCGTCGGGGAGTTCTACCTCCAGTCGGTCGAGACGCTCCGCGTCTTCGCCGCGGCGACGACGTTACCGCGGCGGTGGGTCGACGTCGGATACGCCGTCCTCGCGGCGGTCCCGCTGAGCGTCCATTTCTTCATCTTCGCCGTGGCCGCGGTTCCGAGAGAGTCCGACGCCGGACTCGATTTCCTCTTCAACTTCGCCGTCGGAACCGTCGTGGTCGGCGTGCTCGGTGCGGGCCTGCTGTATCTGGGCGCGCAGTTGCTCGTCCTCTCGGCCGTCGGCGTCGGTGTCAGTCTGGTGCCGCTGGCGTACTTCCTCCGGAGCGCGTAGCGGCAGCGTCCGTCCGGCCCGATCACTGACTGAACAGCGAGGCGTGCACGGGCGCGAAGTCGGTCCCGGAGTCGGCGTCCGGTTCGTCGGTGTCGTGGACGGCGCGCCCCTCGACGCCGGCGTCGAGGAAGTCCCGGAGCGGCGGCCCGACCTTCTCGGGTTCGACGAGGAACGCGTCGTGGCCGTGATCGGAGTCGATCACGTGGTGCGCGACCGGAACGTCTTTCTCGCGGAACGCGGCCGCGACCGTCTCTGACTGCTCGGTGGTGAAGTGCCAGTCGCCGGTGAAAGAGAGCAACAGCGCCTCGCCCTCGAAGGCCGCGACGGCGCGGGCGTCGTCCTCGTACCCCTCCGCGAGGTCGTAGTCGTCCATCGCGCGGGTGAGATAGAGGTAGGAGTTGGCGTCGAAGCGGTCGACGAACTTCTCGGCCTGGTAGTCGAGGTACGACTCCACGTCGCGGTAGGGAAAAAAGGCCGCGGCCGGATCCGACGGGAAGGAGTCGCGTCTGGCGTCGCGACCGGCCGCGCGGCGACCGAACTTCTGCTCCATCGACGACTTCGAGAGGTACATAATGTGCCCGATCTGCCGGGCGATCGCGAGGCCGTCGGTCGGCTTCTCGTCTCGGTCGTAGTACTCGCCGCCGTTCCAGTTCGGATCGGTGGTGATCGCCCGGCGCGCGACGGCGTCGAGCGCGAGACACTGCGCGTCGAGGCGGGCCGCGGCGGCGACGGAGACGACGTAGCGGGCGTCGTCGGGGTAGCGCTTCGCCCAGTCGAGGGCGTTCATCCCGCCGACGCTGCCGCCGACCACCGCGTGGAGGCGGCCGACGCCGAGTTGATCCAGCAGCAGTCGCTGCGAGCGCGTCCAGTCGCCGACGGTGACGGGCGGGAAGTCCGTGCCGTACACCTCGCCCTCGGCGTCCTCCGAGGAGGGCCCGGTGGTGCCGTAACACGACCCGGGGATGTTGGCGCAGACGACGTAGTACTCGTTAGTGTCGATGGCCTTTCCCGGGCCGACGATGTCGTTCCACCACGCGCGGGCCTGCCCGGTCGTCTCCGAGCCGTAGCCCGCGACGTTCTGACTGCCGGTGAGGGCGTGACAGACTAACACCGCGTTGTCGCCGTCGAACTCGCCGTAGGACTCGTAGGCGACTTCGAGGTTCTCGATCTCGTCGCCGGAGGCGAAGTCGAACCGGCCGAGGTCGACGGTGCCGCTTTCGGTTTTCATCGTGTCGGTCTCCCCCTCATCGCTCGTCGTCTCCTCCGTCCCTGCCCCCTTCGTCGCCCGCCCCCGAAACGTCTCGGGTCGCGGCGCGGATCGCCCGATCCAGGTCGGCGATCACGTCGTCGGCGTCCTCGATCCCGACCGAGAGCCGCAGCATCTCGGGGCTGAGGCCCGCGGCGCGCTGTTCCTCTTCCGACAGCTGCGCGTGCGTCGTCGACGCGGGGTGGATCACGAGCGTCTTCGCGTCGCCGACGTTCGCGAGGAAGGAGGCGAGGTCGGTCTCCTCGCAGGTCCGCTTGGCCGCCTCGAAGCCGCCGGCCAGGCCGAACGTGACCATCCCGCCGAATTCGCCGGCGTCGTCGTCGGCGTCGCCACGTTCGCTCGCGTCGCCGCCGGATCCGAGGTACCGCCGCGCGTTCTCGTGCGTCGGGTGGTCCTCGAAGCCCGGATACGACACCCAGGCGACGTCCCCGTGGTCGCGGAGGAACTCCGCGACCGCGCGGGCGTTCTCGCAGTGACGCTGCATCCGGAGCGGCAGGGTTTCGAGCCCCTGGATCGTCTGCCAGGCGTCGAAGGGCGACTGCTGGTTTCCGAGCGTCCGCAGCGCGCGCTGGCGGGCGACGTTGGCGAAGGCGGCGTCGCCGTAGCGCTCGACGAAGTCGACGCCGAACGCGGGGTTCTCGCCGGAAAGCTCGTCGTAGTCGGCGTGTTCCCAGGGGAAGGTGCCGCCGTCGACGAGGACGCCACCGACGGTCGTGCCCGACCCGTGGATCCACTTCGTCGTCGATTCCCAGACGATATCCGCGCCGTGTTCGATCGGGCGGCAGAGGTACGGCGTCGCGAACGTGTTGTCGACGACGAGCGGCGCGGCCTCGGCGTGGGCGACGTCCGCGAGCCGCTCGAAGTCGGGCGTCTTCAGCGACGGGTTGGCGATGGTCTCGACGTGGACGAAGGCGGTGTCCTCGTCGATCTCTTCGGCGTACGCCTCGTAGTCGAGGGTGTCCACGACCCGGACGTCGACGCCGCGGCGCGTCGCCATCTTCGTGAGGTACGTGGCGGTGCCGCCGTACATATCGGCGCTCGCGACGACGTTGTCGCCGGCGCTTGCGAGGACGCTCGTCGCCGAGTCCAGGGCGGCCATCCCCGAGGCGGTCGCGACCGCGGCGACGCCGCCCTCCAGCGCGGCGAGTCGGTCCTCCAGGACCCGCGTCGTCGGGTTCGAGATCCGCGAGTAGACGTCGCCGTCGGCCTCCAACGCGTAGAGGTCCGCGGCGTGGTCGGCGTCCTCGAAGGCGTAGGAGGTGGTCTGATAGATCGGCGGCGCGCGAGCGCCCGTCACCTCGTCCGGCTCCTGGCCGGCGTGCAGACTCCGGGTGTGGAACCCATCGACCATACTATGTGTTATATGCATATTCGTTCGAGGGCTTATAACCAGCGGTTACGGTCGGGGGCACGGCGGGAGTCCCTTCGGCACCCCGGTTCCCCGGATCTGCGGCTCGGTCGTCTCGCTACCGACGAGAGCGGCGTCGCGTTCGACGGCGGCCGTCCCCCGGCGGACGAACCGCGCTGCCGCGCTCTCGACGGACCGGTCCGACCGTCCGCCGGCGACCGCGGTCCCGACAAATACCTATGTCGCTGGCGGCGAGACGGTACGCACGATGGCGTCGATTCCCCGCGGCGACGACCTCCCCGCGTACCTCGCGCCGCTGCCCGATCGGGTCGAGACGGCGACGCTCCGCCTCGCCTGGGTGGTGGTCGCCGTCAACCTCGCGGGCACCGCGTTCGGCTTCTGGTACTACCGGTTTCAGCTCCTGCACACGCCGCTCGTGATGTGGCCCGTCGTTCCCGACAGTCCCCTCGCGACGGTCCTCATGGCCGCGAGCCTCGGGTCGTGGAAGCTCGGCCGAGACCGCGACTGGATTCACGCGCTGGCGTTCGTCGGGAACCTGAAGTACGGCCTCTGGGTGGTCGTCGTCCAACTCGCGATCAACGACGTGCTCACGAGCGGCGATCCCTACCTCTGGTTCCTGTTCGTCAGTCACCTCGGGATGGGGCTCCAGGCGTTCGTGATCTACCGGTACGCCGAGTTCACAGTCCCGAGCGTCGGCCTCGCCGCGGCCTGGTTCGGCTTCAACGACGTGGTCGATTACCTCCTCCCCGTCGTCGGCGACTACCACCACGCGTACTTCGGCCCGGAGTTCGTCGTCGGCGGCGACCACGCCACCCGCGCCCACGACGTCGCCGCGGCCGCGGCCGTCAGTCTGACCATACTCGCGACGTTTCTGGCGCTCGCGATTCGCGTCCGCCGGTTGGAGAACGAGGCCGCGGGCGGAGGCGAGTGACCCTGCGTCGTGCTCGACAGTATCAGTCGTCCGCGGAGGCCGTCTCGGTCACGTCGAGTTCGTCCTCGGCGGCCGCGATGCCGGCGTCGACGTCGACGTCGACGCCCGCGTCGGCCATCGCCTCGCCGACGGTCCGGACGCCCCGGAGGATGGCCGAATCGGGGAGCCCCCCCATATTGCTCACGCGGAAGATCGTCCCGCCGAGGTGGCCCTGCCCGCCGGAGATGCTGACGTTGCGCGCGTCGACGCCGTCGAAGAACGCGTCGGCGTCGTCGCCGGAGACGGCGTCCGGAAGCGACACCGACGTCACGGTGTTCGACAGTTCCGTCTCCCCGGTCGCGTCGGCGAAGAGATCGAGTCCCATTGCGGTGAAGCCGGCGCGGAACGCCGCGGCCTGCCGGCGGTGTCGGGCGATCCGCGTCGGCATCGTCTCCTCGACGATGTCCTCGACGGCGACCGCCATCGCGCGGAACAGCGGCACGGCGCTGGTGAAGGGCGTCTGGTGGGACTCGGACTTTCGGAGGTGCCACTCTAAGTCCTCGTAGAACGGCGCGGACTCGCCGTCGAGGTCGTCTTTCACTTCGTCGGTGACATACATCGCGCTGATGCCCGGCGGGGCCGCGAGCGCCTTCTGCGCATCCGTGACCGCGATATCGACGTTCCAGGCGTCGAGTTCGAAGACGTCGCCGCCGATCGAGGTGACGCCGTCGACGACGAACCGGGCGTCGTACTCGTCGGCGACCGCGCCCACGCCGGCCACGGGATTCAAGAGTCCCGTGCTGGTCTCGTTGTGGACCATCGTCACCACGTCGGTCTCCTCGGTCACCACGGCGCGGACGTCGGCCAGCGGGATCGACTCGCCCCACGGGACCTCCACGCGCGTGACGTCGGCGTAGCGCTCGGCGATCCGCGCGAAGCGGCGGCCGAACTTCCCGTTGACGAGCGCGACGACGTGGCCGCCGTCCCCGACCAGGTTGGCGACGGCCGCCTCCATCCCCATCGAGGCGGTGCCGTTGAGGAGCAGCGAGGTCCCGCCGCCCGAAGTCGCCGTCGAGGACCCGTCGAGCGTCGACTGCTCGAAGATGTAGTCGAGACCGTCCTGTGCACGCTCGTAGACCGCCTCGAACGCCGCGGATCGGTGCGAGACCATCGGCTCGTCCATCGCCGCCGACACCTCGTCGGTGACGGGCACCGGACCGGGGTTGAGGAGCAGGAAGTCCTCTTCCATACGCGGCGATTGCGGCGCTGGGGGATAAGCGATACGGGTTTCCGTCGACAGTGCGGTCGCGCGTGGGAATTCACACGAATTCGAGTTTTCCGGCGCGGCCGACGCGTCCACTCACCCAGCGGGGCGTCCAACTCCCCGCCGGCCGGTCCACCGCGACGAAGCACCAACTCCCCGCCGGCCGGTCCGTCGATAGAGTGACGAAGCATCTAACTCCTCGCCGCTCGATCCGTCGATAGAATGAGCGACGAGGCGTCGGCGGAGACGGATCCGACGGGACGCGGCGGCGGGGGCGACCCGGAACTGGCGTACGCCGATCCGGACAATCCGTACCTCCGCGACCCCGACACCGACTTCGAACCGGTCGAGGAACTGAGCCGCGAGGAGGCCGAAGCCGAGGCCGACGCGCTCAGAGCGGCGATCCGCGAGCACGACCACCGCTACTACGTGCTGGCGGAGCCTCTCGTCTCGGACCGCGCCTACGACGAACTGTTCGCGCGACTGCAGGAGCTCGAAGACCGGTTCGACCTCGACACCGCGAGGAGCCCCACTCGGCGCGTCGGGGGGGAGCCGCTCGACGAGCTCGACGCGGTCGAACACCGCGCGCCGATGCTCTCGATCGAACAGTCGACCGAGGCCGACGACCTCCGAGAGTTCGACCGGCGCGTCCGCGAGGCGGTCGGCGACGTCGACTACGTCTGCGAGCCGAAGTTCGACGGCCTCTCGGTGGAGGTCGTCTACGAGGACGGCGAGTACGTCCGGGCGGCGACCCGCGGCGACGGCGAGGTCGGCGACGACGTGACCGAACAGGTGCGGACGATCCGCTCGATTCCGCTGGCGCTCTGCGGCGACTACCCCGACTCGCTGGCGGTCCGCGGCGAGGTGTTCATGCCGAGAGACGCCTTCCGCGAGCACAACCGCGAGCGGGTCGAGCGCGACGAGGAACCGTTCGCGAACCCGCGGAACGCCGCCGCCGGGACGCTCCGCCAACTCGACCCCTCGGTCGTCGCCGACCGGCCGCTCGATTGCTTCTTCTACGACGTGCTCGACGCCAGCGAGGTCCCCGACAGCCAGTCGGCGACGCTGGACCGACTCCGCGAGTGGGGCTTCCACGTGAACGACCGGGTCGAGGTCGTCGAGGGCGTAGGGGACGCGATCGACTACCGCGACGCGCTGCTGGAGGCGCGCGAGGACCTGAACTACGAGATCGACGGCACCGTGATCAAGGTCGACGCCCGCGACGCCCGCGAGCGGCTGGGGTCGACCAGCCGCGCGGTCCGGTGGGCGTTCGCCTACAAGTTCCCGCCGCGCGCGGAGGTGACGCGGGTGACGGACGTCGTCGTGCAGGTCGGTCGGACCGGTCGGCTCACTCCGGTCGCCCTCCTGGATCCGGTCGACGTCGGCGGCGTCACCGTCTCGCGGGCGTCGCTGCACAACCCCGAGGAGATCGAACGCCTCGGCGTCGGCGTCGGCGACGAGGTGCGCGTCCGGCGGGCGGGAGACGTCATCCCCGAGGTCGCCGAAGTGCTCGAAAAGCGCGCCGAGGGGACGTTCGACTTCCCGGAGACGTGCCCGGTCTGCGGCAGTCCCGTCGAACGCGACGGCCCGCTGGCGTTCTGCACGGGCGGGCTCACCTGCGACGCACAGCTCGTCAGAGCGATCGTTCACTACGGCAGCAGGAAGGCGCTGGACATCGACGGCCTCGGCGAGGAGCGCGTCGAACAGCTGGTCGACGCGGGCGTCCTGACGTCGCTTCCGGACCTCTACCGGCTCTCCGTCGAGGATCTGGCCGACCTCGAGGGGTGGGGCGAGACGAGCGCACGGAACCTCGTCGACGCGGTCGACGCCACGCGGTCGCCGCCGCTGCCCGACTTTCTCGTCGCACTCGGGATTCCCGAGGTGGGCGGCAGCACGGCCCGGAACCTCGCGCGGGAGTTCGGCGACCTCGACGCGGTGATGGCGGCGAGCGAGGCGGAGCTACAGGCCGTCGACGACGTGGGACCGACGGTCGCGACGCACATCCACGAGTTCTTCGCCAACGAGAAGAACCGCGCCGTCGTCGACGAGCTCCGCGACGTCGGCGTCGCACCGGAGCCGGTCGAGACCGACGAAGCGGGTGCGGCGCTCGCCGGCCTGACGTTCGTCTTCACGGGCTCGCTGTCGGTGACGCGGACCGAGGCGCAGGGGGTGGTCGAGCGCCACGGGGCCACGGCGACCGGGAGCGTCTCGGGCAACACCGACTACCTCGTCGTCGGCGAGAACCCGGGCCGGACGAAGCGCGACGACGCCGACGCGAACGGCGTCCCGACGCTCGACGAGGACGAGTTCGCGAGGCTGCTCGACGAGCACGGGATCGACTACCCGCCGACCGAGTGAGAGGGGACCACCGGCCACGAGCAGCGCGCGTCGCGCCGGAAAAATCGACGCCGCGGGAACGAGGGAAAACGTCGCGACGGGGAGGACTCGGCCAACGGCCGGGGACCGGCGCCGCCGGAGCCGAGACGGAGTCAGTCGCGGTGGCGACTGTCGTCAGGCACACGGATCGTCGTCGCCCGGCGGCGGTCGAGTCTCCAGAGGTCCGAAAGCGGCCGCAGCAGTCCCCGCATACGGAGTACTCTCAGTTGCTACTGCCGAGCGCCGGCAACGGGGGTGGCGCTCGACGGGAAGAGACGAGCGTAATCAGTATCAGTCGTCTGCGGGGACCTCGCCGGTGAACGTCGAATCGGAGCACTCGCCGACCCTGATCGCCCCGCCGCTCTCGACGCAGACCTCCTGGCCCGCGTATTCGAACGAAACCTCGACGTCGCCGGGACCTCTCGCGAGCGAGTCGAGCGCGTCCGGATCGATCGAATCGTAGAGCGGCGGCAACTCCAGCGGGTCCGTTCCAGTAGCGCGCGCTACCTGCTCGACGACCTGTTCGGACACCGTGGTCTCCACCATACGCTATCCGTGCGACGGTACAACATAAATATTAGTCAGACACATTCATAATAATAGACACTTTTTCGGTCGCGGGCGGACGGTTCGCCCGCCGCGTGGCGCCCCGAAGTCCATCCGTTGGACACCGGATCCGTGCCCGGCGGTACTCACAGATCGGCGCGTTCGAACGCCCAGTAGCCGACCACCGCGGGAATAACGATCCACGCGAGCAGGATCACGAACAGGAACCAGCCCGAGAAGTAAAACGGCGGCGATCCTTCGAGAACCGGAGCGAGAATCGCGCGTTCGCCGAACGTGGTACTGACGAGTCGCGCCTGGGTCGGGCCGTAGTACAGCTGCGCGGCGAGCGTCTCGTAGGTCTTCAGCGGGTTCAGATACTTCAGGAACACGCCGATCTTGACGCGCGTGAGTTCCGCGACGCCGCCGCCACCGAGCTGCTCGGCCGCGTAGTTCAGGAGCTTCGGGATCCCCTCCGAGACCGACCCCCAGAGGATCGCGAAGACCAGATACAGCCCCATCGTCGCGAGCGTCGCCTCGCGGTTCGAGTCGGCGAGAGCGGAGATGCTGAGCCCGACCGAGACGAACGCGACGCCCAGGAGCGCCGTGAGCGCGACCTGGGGGACGAACGAACCGAGTTCGAGCCGGGTCCCCGTCGCTAGGAGGACGACGAACGTCGCGAAGAAGCCGACGAGGAGCGCGGCGACGACGACGCCCGAGCGGCCGAGGAGCTTCCCGACGACGGCGTCGAGCCGCGAGTTCGGCAGCGACAGGAGCAGTTTGATCGATCCCGACTCGCGCTCCTCGGTGATCGACCCGTACGACGTCGAGAGCGCGACGAACCCGAGGACGAGCGCGAGCAGCCCGGGGAACGAGAAGCTGAACACGCCGAGGCTGGCGAAGAAGCCGAAGAGGTTCGACACCTGCCGGCTGTCCGGGCCCAAGAGCGCGCCGAAGAAGAGCGCCGCGGCCCCGCCGAGGAACAGCACGAAAAACAGCGTCGAGCCGTGGAGCCACCGCGAGCGGATCGCGTCGCGGAACTCCTTGCGGGCGACGGCCTGCCAGCTCATCGCGCCACCTCCGTGTCCTCGACGGACGCCTCTGACTCCCCGTCGTCGCCCTCGTCGTCTACGGCGGCAGAGTCGGACGCGTCGGCCGATCCGGCCGCAGCGCCGTCGACCGCGACGTCGCTTTCGTCCTCGGTGTAGGCGAGGAACAGGTCCTCCAGAGAGGCCTCCTCGGTCGTGAAGTCGGTGACGGTGACGCCGCGTTCCTCCAGTTCCGTGACGACCGTGGTCTTGGCGTCGCTGTCGCAGGCCACCCGGAGGGCGTCGTCGCCGTCGCGGTCGACGCTCTGGACCCCCGAGAGGTCGCGGACCTCCGCGAGCACCTCGTCGGTGACCGGCTCCCCGACCGCGACGCGGAGGGTCGCGTCGGCGTCGGTCGCTCGGCGCAGCCCGTCGATGGAGTCGACGGCGACGAGCTCACCGCCGCGGAGGATGCCGACGCGGTCGCAGACGGCCTCGACCTGTTCGAGGATGTGGCTGGAGAAGAACACGGTCGTGCCGCGCTCGGCCTCCGAGAGGACGATTTCGCGCATCTCCTTCGCGCCGGCGGGATCGAGCCCCGAGGAGGGTTCGTCGAGGACGAGCAGGTCCGGATCGCCGACGAGCGCCATCGCGAGTGCGAGGCGCTGTCGCATCCCCTTCGAGTAGCCGCCGGCCTTTCGGTCGGCCGCGTCCGCGAGGCCGACGCGCTCTAAGACGGCGTCGGGGTCGGCGTCGACCTCCTTCGAGTCGACGGCGAACTCGACGTGCGCGCGACCTGTCAAACGATCATACACGTCGAATCCTTCCGGGAGGACGCCGGTTCGCTCCCGGACGGCGACGCTCTCTTCGCGGGCGTCGTGACCCAGGACGGTCACGGTACCCTCGGTGGGCCGGACGAAGTCGAGGAGGACGTTGATCGTGGTCGATTTTCCGGCCCCGTTGGGGCCGAGGAACCCGAAGACCTCACCCTCCTCGACGGTCAACGAGAGATTCGAGACGGCGGTGACGTCCTCGAAACGCTTCGTCACCCCGTCGAGTTCGATAGCGGTCATAGGCGAGGGTTGTCAGGTCCGTTCATAAAGCGTTTGGTGGCGTAATCAGCGCTGAGACTCACGGAGACGGGCCGGCAGGCGTGCCGCCCCGTCCGTGCCCTGTTGTCAGTCCCCGGCGTCCACGGGAGCGGAACTCACACCTCGTCGTCGGGGTCGTACTGCTCGCGCATCCGCGCGGCCTCCGTCGCGTACCGGTCTCGAACTTCGTCGTCGTCGACGGGGTCGAGGTCCTCACGGGCCACGTCGACGGCGGCGCTCGTTCCGGAGCCGCGCTGTCGCATGATCGTCGTCGAGATCTGTTTGCGGCGGACGTGAGAGCCGTCCGGGGTCGCATACACCATGTCGACGAGCCCGCGGTCGGTGTAGGTCCGCTCGACGAGCCAACAGCGGACGGCGTCCCCCGAATCGTCGGAGTTGCCGGCGCGGTTCTCGGGGTCGTCAGCACGATCCTCTGAAGGGTCGGCGTCGACGTCGCTCATATTTCCCCTCTTCGGGCGAGGCGTTTGTAGCTGCCGCACCGGGTCGACCGTCCGCCTCACCACGCCCGCGCCGGCGTGCCGTCGCGTCACGCTCAAGCCGCTCGGTCGATTACGACTACCAGATGGAGCGCAGCGAACTTCGCGAGCGCGCCGCGGAGTTGCCCACCGATCCGGGCGTCTATCAGTTCCTCGACGGCGAGGACGTCCTCTACGTCGGCAAGGCCGTGGACGTCCGCGACCGAGTCCGCTCGTACGCCGACCCGCGCGGGGAACGCATCCGACAGATGGTCGAACGGGCCGGCTCGATCGACGTCGCCGTCACGGACACCGAGACGCAGGCGCTGCTGCTCGAGGCGAACCTGATCAAGCGACACCAGCCGCGGTACAACGTCCGACTGAAGGACGACAAGTCCTACCCGCTCGTGCAACTCACGGACCACCCGGTCCCGCGGATCGAGGTGACCCGCGACCCCGACCCGGGTGCGACGGTCTTCGGTCCGTTCACCGACAAGGGCCGCGTCGACACCGTGGTGAAGGCGCTCCGGGAGACGTACGGCCTCCGCGGCTGTTCGGATCACAAGTACGCGAACCGCGAGCGGCCCTGCCTGGACTACGAGATGGGCCTGTGCACCGCGCCCTGTACCGGCGAGATCGACGCCGACGCCTACCGCGATGACGTCGAGTCCGCCGTCCGGTTCTTCGAGGGCGAGACGGGCGCGCTGGCCGATCCGCTCCGTCGGAAGATGGAGACGGCCGCGGAGTCCGAGCAGTTCGAGCGCGCCGCGAACCTCCGGGACCGCCTCGACGCCGTCGAGGCGTTCCACGGCGCCGGCGAGGAGGCCGTCTCCGCGCAGTCGGACGAACGCGCCGTCGACGTCCTCGGCGTCGCGGTCGAGGGCGACGGCGCGACGGTGGCGCGGCTCCACAGCGAGCGCGGACAGCTCGTCGACCGCTCGCGTCACCACCTCGACGCGCCCGAGGGCGGGGAGCGCTCGGCCGCGGTGCTCTCGGCGTTTCTCACGCAGTACTACGCCGAGCGCGACCTGCCGGACGCGATCCTCTGCTCGGAGCGACCCGACGACGGGGACATCCTCGCGTGGCTGAACGCCGAGGGGGTCGACGTCCGCGTCCCCGGCGCGGGCCGGGAGTCGAAGCTCGTCGACCTCGCGCTCAAGAACGCCCGAACCGGTTCGGACCGCCGCGACGGGACGGGCGCGCTCGCCGACGCGCTCGGGCTGTCTTCGATCACCCGAATCGAGGGCTTCGACGTGAGCCACGCCGGTGGCACGGCGGTCGTCGGCAGCGACGTCTGCTTCGTCGACGGGGCGGCCGAGAAGTCCGACTACCGCCGGAAGCGACTCGCCGACGGCAACGACGACTACGCGCGGATGCGCGAACTCGTCCGCTGGCGGGCCGAGCGGGCCGTCGAGGGTCGCGACGATCGACCGGATCCCGACCTCCTCCTGATCGACGGCGGCGAGGGACAACTCGGTGCCGCACGGGACGCGCTCGCGGAGACCGGCTGGGGCGTGCCGGTCGTCGCGCTCGCGAAGGAGCGGGAGCTCGTGATCACGCCCGACGGCGTCCGCGACTGGGACAGCGACGATCCGGCGCTGCACCTCCTCCAGCGCGTCCGCGACGAGGCCCACCGCTTCGCCGTCCAGTACCACCAGACCCTCCGGGACGACGTCCACACGGTCTTAGAAGACGTGCCGGGCGTCGGCGAGCAGACCCGGCGTGCGCTCCTCAGGCGGTTCGGGAGCGTCGAGAACGTCCGGGCGGCGTCGACCTCGGACCTGACGGACGTTCCGGGCGTCGGCGAGGGGACGGCACGGAGGCTACAGGAACGCCTGTGAGCGCGGCGTCGAGCGCGGATTGTCCGGTCGGTTTCGGCACTGTGGATGCGCAACGAGTGGCTGACAGTCGGCACGAGCGGCCTCGACCCTCGCGTCGTCGTGCCGAACGACCGCGTTCGACGCGAGGGCGACTGCTACGTCACGCGGCGTCTGGCCGCTCGATCGTATATAAAGGTACGCGGGCGAACGACCGCCGTGCCGCGGTCGGGTCGCGTCCGCGCCCGCCGCGAGCCGAATCCTTAATATTCGATAATTCCCCACGTCGTAGTATGGACGATATTTTCGTCGCACGCGTGATGTCCTCGCCGGTGCACACCGTCTCCCCGGACACGCTGGTCGAGGACGCCGCACAGAAGATGCTGGACGAAGAGATCGGGTCGGTCGTCGTCGTCGACGACGGCCAACTCGTCGGCATCCTCACCAACACCGACTTCGTGAAGATCGTCGCCGAGCGGAAACCGAAGGACCGGACGCCCGTCTCGGCGTACATGTCCGACACGGCGGTGACGACGACCGCGCAGGTCCCGATCGCGCAGGTCGCCGAATCGATGATCGAACACGGCATCCACCACGTCCCGGTCGTCGACGACGACGGCGCGGTCATCGGGATGGTGACGACGACCGACCTGGCGTCGTACGTCTCTCACCTCCGAGCGACGAGCGCGTAGTCGGCGGTTTCGCCCCGAGAGTAAAAACGCTCGTCGTGACGGGCCGTCCTCAGGCGACCTTCTCGTACTGCTCGGACAGTTTCTCGGCGGCCTCGTCCATCAGTTCCCGCTCGTACTCGTCGAGGTCCCACTCGACGACCGCCTCGGCGCCGTCGGAACCGAGTTTCAGCGGGACGCCGAAGGCGGTGTCCTCGTACCCGAACTCGCCGTCGAGCGCGATCGATCCCGGGAGCACCTCGCCGGTGTCGCGGAGGATCGCCTCGACGGTGTGAGCGACGCCCGTCGCGGGGCCCCACTGCGTCGCGCCCTTGCGCTCGATGACGTCCATCGCCGACTCCTGGAGGTCGCCGAGGATCTCCTCGCGTTCGTCGGGCGAGAACTCGGGATCGGCGCCGTCGACGCGGACTTTCGAGAAGACCGGGACCTGCGCGTCGCCGTGCTCGCCGAGGATCGTCGCCTCGACGTTCTTCACGGGCGCGTCGAAGCGCTGGCTGAGCACGTAGCGGAAGCGCGCGGAGTCGAGCCGTCCGCCGAAGCCGATCACCTTGTGGCGGTCGCGGTCGCCCGATTCGTAGAGGTGCCGGTTCAGCAGGTCGACGGGGTTCGAGGTCGTGACGGAGACGAAGTCGTCGTTGTGCTCGGCGAGTGAGGAGCCGATGTCCTCCATAATCGGCGCGTTGTCGCCGGCGAGGTCGATCCGCGTCTGGCCCGGCTGACGCGGAATGCCCGCGGTGATGACGACGACGTCCGATCCCGCGGTGTCCTCGTAGGTGCCCTGGACGACCTCGGTGTTGGAGTCGTAGGCGACGCCGTGGTTCGCGTCCGCGGCCTGTCCGACCGTCTCGTCCTCCTTGTCGGGGATGTCGACGAAGACGAGTTCGTCGGCGACGTCCCTGAGGGCGAGGTTGTACCCGGCGGCGGCACCGACCGTTCCGGCGGCGCCGACCACGCTGACTTTCGTCATATCGAGTAGAGAAGGCGTCGGAGTTCGATTAAACGCTTCGGAAGTGTGAACCGCCCTCGCACGAGCCGGACCGTGATTTCGCGATGACGGCAGGATTCCCGCGAGCAACGCGCGGCGGGATTCACGGTCGCTCACTCCGTTCGCTCTCTGATTCGAATCCCGCCCGGTGCGTTCAGATACGCCTCGCTTCGTTCGTTGATCTCGCGGCGCGACGGGACTCCCACGAGCGAAGCGAGTGGGAGGTCGTCGCGCGAGTGAAATCTTCGATTTCACGAGCGCGACGGGATTCGAACCACGGTCGCTCACTCCGTTCGCTCTCTGATTCGAATCCCGCCCGGTACGTTCAGATACGCCTCGCTTCGCTCGGCGATCTTCACGAGCGCGACGGGATTCGAACCCGCGACCATCGGATTAGAAGTCCGACGCTCTGTCCGACTGAGCTACGCGCCCTCGTCGCAGTCAAATCGGTCGCGGGTAAAAAGGAGTACGGGTTCGGTATCGGGGACGGTCCGACCACGGAACGACGGTCGTCCGCCGGCGACGCCGCTCCGCCGAGCGCAACGCGTAAGGTCGGGTGCCGTGAATCGACGCGTAATGAAGGTCATCGGCACCGTCGGACTTCCAGGCAGCGGCAAGGGCGAGGCCGCCGCCGTCGCCCGCGAGGCGGACGTTCCGGTCGTCACGATGGGCGACGTGATCCGGAAGGCCTGTCTTGACCGCGGTTTCGACCCCGCAGAGCACCACGGCGAGATGGCGCGGACGCTCCGCGAGGAGGGCGGCCCCGCGGCCATCGCCGAGCAGTCGCTCCCGCTGATCGAGTCCGAACTGGAGACGAGCGACGTCGTCCTCGTCGACGGCCTGCGTTCGGACGTCGAACTCGACCGCTTCCGCGAGGCGTTCGGCGAGGACTTCCTGCTCGTGAGCATCGAGGCGCCGTTCGAGACGCGCGCGGAACGCCTGCTCGAACGCGACCGCGACGACTCCGACGTCGACCGAGAGGCGCTTCGCGAGCGCGAGGAGCGCGAACTCGGGTTCGGGATGGGCGAGGTGATGGACCGCGCGGACGTCGTCGTCGAGAACACCGACTCGCTGTCGGCGTTCCGCGAGCGGGTCCGAGCGATCCTCGGCGGCGAGTTCGCGAGCCTCGCTGACGACGAGCACGTGCACGTCGCCGAG
Source organism: Halobellus limi (assembly GCF_004799685.1). Taxonomy (NCBI): domain Archaea; kingdom Methanobacteriati; phylum Methanobacteriota; class Halobacteria; order Halobacteriales; family Haloferacaceae; genus Halobellus; species Halobellus limi. The sequence continues at coordinate 236,731 of NZ_CP031311.1, read as the reverse complement.
TCCGCCGTCGAAGGCTCCGGTTCGACCGCGGACCGCGCCGACGCGACCGCCGAGGCCGACGCCGGTGAGTCGCGATGATCTACCGCGTCGACGCCCGGATCGTCGCGCCGGTCCGCGACACGGAGGTGACAGACCGCGTCGAGGACGCGGTCCGCAACCTGTTCCCGAACGTGGAGTTCGAGCACCGGCCGGGAGAGTTGGTGGGTGAAACCCACTCGCTGGAGCGCTTCTCCGAGCGCCTCCACGAGCAGGAGATCCTCGAAACCGCCCGCACGGAGTTCTTCAAGCGCGCCGACGACGAGGGGTTCTCCTTCGCGCTGAAGAAGCAGGCGGCGTTCAAGGGCGTGATCAACTTCGCCGTCGGGAACCCCGACGAACTCGGGGACATCCAGGTGCACGTCACGGTCAACGAGCCCGACGTCGAGTCGTACATCGACCACGTCGCGCCGCCGACGGAGGACGGGCGGCCGGTCGATCCCGACGAGCGAGAGTAGCGGCCGGGCAGCCCCAACGGGCGAGAGCGGCGACCGGGCGATCCCGACGGGCGGTCGGCAAAGACGTTCGGTCCGCGGCTCACACCGGTGCGAGAAGCAGGACCAGCGCCGCCGCGATGAAGACGATCTTCAGCGCCGTGTTGACGACGATCACCTTCGAGCCGAACTTCGGCCCCCAGATGCCGTACTGGAAGGGGATCGAGCGCTTGAACGTCGAGACCGCGAAGGAGACGATCCCGCCGAGCAGCATCGTGGCCACGGCCGTCCGCGGGGTGAACGTCGACCCGATCATCGGCGCGATGGTCGCCGCGCCGGCGGTCGTGTCGAAGGCGAACACCGCGATGACCGGCAGCGACGCCCCGGGAAGGCCCAAGAGCGCCGTCAGGGGTTCGGCGACCGCCGTCGCCGACTCCAGGTCGTACGTCCGGACGAGGAGCGTGACGAGCACGTAGACGATCGCCAGCCGCGGGACGATGCGCTTCAGTTTCGGCCACGTCTTCTCGCCGGCGGTGCGGAGGACCTCGAGCGGCGGTTCGGGGTCGTCGACGTCGGCGGCGACCGCGGGATCGCCGCGTTCGGTCGCCCCGTCGGCCGCAAGCCCGCCGTCGGTCGCGCTCTCGGAACCGGCAGAGCGGGGCGCGGCGGCGGGAGCGCGGTCGCCCGAGAGCAGCACCGTTCCCGCGAGGACGCCGGCGATCGTGATCCCGAGCGCGACGGCGGCGCGCGCGCCGACGTAGAGCAGGCCGACTTCGAGCCCGAGGATCGGGATCAACACCGGCGCGTAGAAGGTGAAGATGTGCTGGACGAAGCCGAAGAAGGTGTTCATCGTGACGGCGATGAGCGTCTCGACGTCGTCGAGTCGGCCCGACTCCCGGAAGTCCGCGAGCATCCCGTAGCCCGCGGTCGTCGACGCCGCGGTCGTGACGATGGCGGTCCCGACCTCGTCGGGGAGGTTCGCCGGCCGGGTGAGGTACTTCGAGACGGTCGCGATCTTCTCGACGAGGCCGAAGCCGACGGCGACGTTCGCGAGGAAGACGCCGACCGCGATGAAGACGGCGATGCGGGCGACTCGCGGGGCGACCTCGACGAGCACGGGCCAGACCGATTCGACGAGGACGAGCCAGGCCGAGGCGACGATCCCTGCGGGTTGCACGCGCGGCGCTTGGCGCGCCGCCGACTAATCGGCGTCGGTTGCGGAGGGTCGATCAATCGGCGTCGGTTGCGGAGGGTCGATCAATCGGCGTCCGTTGCGATACGGCGGACCGTCGCGCTAGCGAGGTCGCCGTTGGTTTGGTCCCCGCTTTAGAGGAGCACCTGCACGGTCGCGAACAGCACCACGACCCCGAGGACGTCGCAGGTGTTGGTGACGACCGGGATGACGACGTCGTCGGGGTCGAGACTGAACCGATAGGCGACGTACGTGACCGAGAGCGTCACCGCGACCGCGAGGACGGCGAGGGCGATCCCCGAACTGAGCGCGACGGCGACCACCGTCCCGGGACCGAGTCGAACGCCGCCGAACACCGCGGTGAGACCCCACGCGCCGATCCCCACGATCGGGAAGATGGAGATCGCGAGCGCGAGCGTCGCGAGGGCGTTGCCGGCGAGGTGTTCGTCCGTCGGATCGAACGAGAGCGTCCCGAGGTGAAACGATGTCGAGAGCCGGGCGGCGAGGATGCTCCCGAGGTTTCCCGCCGTGCCGATCGTCACGGGCACGAGCGCGAGCAGGGTGGGATACCGCAGGAGTTGCGCCTCGAACTGGCCGAGTACGAGGCCGCTGCCGACCTCGACGAGCGTCAGGGCGAGAAGCACCGGGAGCATCGCGCGCGTGATCGCCCGGACGGTCCAGTCGGTCGCCACTCAGATCACCCCGGCGGCGGACAGGACGAGCCTGACCGCCACGAGCAGGAACAACATTCCGAAGAGGTCGCCCGTCGTCGTCACGAGCGGCCCAACGAGCGTGTCGGGGTCGCGGCCGCGGCGGTAGCCTGCGAAGACGGCGGTGACGACGACGCCCGCGAGCGTGACCCCCGAGAGCAGCCCCGAGAGGACCGCGGTCGCGACGAGCACGGGCAGCGGCGCGACGGTGTCGCCGAGTGCGGTGAGGATCGCGAACACCGCGACGGCCGCGAACGACGACACGAGCAGGCCGTTCGCCAGGGCCGCCGCCACCGCCGCGCGGAGGCGCTCGTCGCCGCCGCGCACTCGGGGTTCCACGAGCCCCTGGTGGAGCGCGGTCGAGATGCGCGCCCCGAGCGAACCGTAGACGTTGCCGCGGGTCGCGAGCAGCGCGGGGACGAGAACGAGCAGGCCGGGGACCGCGCGCAGTTCCGCGCGCATTCCGCTGAGAACGACGCCCGCGAACAGGCCGCCGACGAGGCTCGCAGCGAGCGCTGGGAGCGCCTCGCGGTAGGCATCGCGAGCCACCTCCCGGACGGTCATACGACGGCCGACGGGCGCGGGGGTCAAAAATCGGACGTGTCGCGGCCGACATCGAACGCGTTCCGATCGACGCCGAACGCGTCGCGGCCGCCGACCACGAAATCAGAGCGCTATCCGAACGGCCCGAGGCCGCCACCGCCACCGCCGCCGAGGCCGCCCATCCCGCCGCCACCGCCGCCCTGATTCTGGAGCTTCTTCATCATCCGCTGCATGTCGCCGTCGCCCATCCCCTGGAACTGCTGGATGGTCTGCTCCATCATCTTGTGCTGTTCGAGGAGTTCGCGGACGGTCTCTTCGTCCTTCCCGGAGCCGCGGGCGATCCGGCGGGTCCGGGACGCGCCGATCGAGCGGGGATTCTCCAGTTCGTCGTCGGTCATCGAGTCCATAATGACGTCGAAGGCGCGCATCCGGTCCTGGGTGACGTCCATCGCGTCGTCCGGCAGCTGGTCTTTGAACCCGCCGCCGAGGCCCGGGATCATATCGAGGACCTGATCGAGCGGCCCCATCCGGTTCATCGCCTCCATCTGCTTCTGCATATCCTTGAGGGTGAACGACCCCTCCATAATGTCTTCGGGGTCCCAGTCGTCTTCCTCCTCTCCCGTCTCGGCCATCGCGCGCTCGACGCGCTCGGAGAGCTGCTTGAGGTCGCCCATCCCGAGCAGTCGGGAGATGAAGCCGTTGGGCTCGAAGCGCTCGATGTCCTGGACGGTCTCGCCGGTCCCCAGGAAGGCGATCGAGGAGCCGGTCTCGTTGACGGCAGTGAGCGCACCCCCGCCCTTCGCCGTCCCATCGAGTTTGGTGACGACGACGCCGCCGATGCCGATGGCGTCGTCGAACTCGCGGGCCTGCTCCTTCGCGCCCTGGCCGATCGCGGCGTCCAGCACAAGGAGCGAGCGGTCGGGCTCGACGACCGACTCGATCTCCTCGATCTCGGCGATGAGGTCGTCTTCGAGGGCGTGCCGACCGGCGGTGTCGACGATGTGGACGTCGGCGTCCTCGGTGGCTTCGAGGCCCTCGCGGGCGATCGTGACGGGGTCGGACTCGTCGGGATCGCCGTAGAACTCCACCTCGGCGCGCTCGCACATCTGCTTGGCCTGGTCGTAGGCGCCGGGGCGGAAGGTGTCCGTCTGGATGACGGCGGGACGGAGTCCCTTCTTCGAGAACCACCACGCCATCTTCGCGGCGCTCGTGGTCTTGCCCGACCCCTGGAGCCCGGCGAGGAGGATCGTCTGGGACTCCAGCGGGAGGTCCGTCGACTCGCCGACGAGGTCGACGAGTTCCTCGTAGACGATCCTGAGGACGTGGTCCCGCGCGGACGTCCCCGCGGGCGGTTCCTCCTCGGTCGCGCGCTCTTCGATCGACGAGGAGAGGTCCATCACGAGATCGACTTCGACGTCGGCGGAGAGCAGCGAGCGCTGGATCTCCTTGACGATCTCCTCGACGTCCTCCTCGTCGAGGCGGGACTTCCCCTGCAGCTTGTCGAGACTGCTTCGGAGGGAACTCCCGAGATTATCGAGTACCATTACCGCTCTCTACGCCACCACGCGGGTAAAGGCTTTTTCTGCGACGCCGACGATCGGTCTCCCGTGCCGCTCGTCTCCGACGTCGTTTCCTTCGTTCCGGACCTCCCGACCTACCTCGCCTTCTGCGCGGCCGCCGTCGCGCTCATCCTCACGCCCGGCCCGGACACGATGTACGTCCTCGCGCGGGGGATCCAGAGCCGCGACGCCGGCGTCCGGTCGGCGTTCGGCGTCTCCACCGGCGTCCTCTTCCACACGACGGCGGCGGCCCTGGGTCTCGCCGCGCTCCTCCGCGCCGCCCCCGCCGCCTACCGGATCGTCAAGTACGCCGGCGCGGTCTATCTCGTCTACCTCGGCGTGCAGGCGATCAGGAACGACGAGTTCGGCGCTGCGGGGGAGAGGGGCGGAGCGGCCGCGAACGCGACGGGGAGCTTCCGCCGCGGCGTCCTCGTCAACGCGCTCAACCCGAAGGTGGCGCTGTTCTTCCTCGCGTTCCTCCCCGGGTTCGCCGGGTCCGGCCCCGACGCCGCCGTCCGGATGCTGTTTCTCGGGGCGACCTACGCCGCGCTGACGGCGGTGTACCTCTCGGGCGTCGCCGTCGCGTCCGGCCGCGTGGGAGACGCGCTCTCTTCGGCGACCACGACCTCGCGGCTGAGTTGGCTCGGCGGCGGCGCGATGATCACCCTGGGGCTGGCGCTGGCGGTCGACTGATCGCGAGCGGTTTCGAAGTAAGATAATTGTTCCCAGGCCACGTATCCGCAGGAAATGGCAGAGATCCGATCGTCTTTCCCGCGTGATCGCCCCATCGAGGGTCCGTCTATCGACGCCGTCAGGGCGCGTCGTCGATCTCGTGCGTCCTCCCCGAGGCGGTCGCTCCCGCTCCGCGGGAGAGACGCGAAAAAGATCGCGCGGGGCGTCGTGACGGAGGGTAAATAATGAACGAATCCGACCGTCGATGCACCTACTGGGACCCCTCGGAGTGCACCGGAACGCCGTTCTGCCCGCCGCGGTGTCCACGGTTCGTCGACGGCGAGGAGACCCCGTTACTCGTCCGACGCTACGAGGAGAGCGAGTTCGACGCGGTCGTGAGGATGTACGAGGACCTCGATCCGGAGAACCGCACGATGGGGCTGCCGCCGGCGAATCGAGACCGGCTCGAAGAGTGGCTGACCAAGCTCACCGAGAACGGCTGGAACCTGGTCGCCGTCGACGACGACCGCGTCGTCGGACACGTCGGCGTCGTCCCGGCCGCGACCGAAGATCCCCAGTTCGTGATCTTCGTGCACGACGACTACCAGAACCGCGGGGTCGGCTCCGAACTGATCAAACACCTCATCGCCTCCGCCGCCGACAGAGGTCACAAGACGCTTCAACTGGACGTCGAGAAGGAGAACCGCCGCGCCATCTCCGTCTACCGTAACGTCGACTTCGAGGTCACCGAGCGGAAGGGAATGGGCCTCTCGATGGAGCTCTCTCTGGACGCCGCGATCGCGGAGGCGGTACAGCGACCGCCGGCAGAACGGTGATACTGTCGGCTGTAACTATTTCGAGAGGTCCGCGACCCCGGAGTCGCGGAATGCCTCGCAGATTTACAGCCGACAGTACGACCGCCACGGGATCGAGTGGTTCGGGGTACTGTCGAGGAACCGCGCGGCTACGACTCCTCGCCGACGAGCCGTTCGACCATCCGCTCGGGATCGAACCGTTCGATGTCGTCGTAGCCCTGGCCGGTTCCTAAGAAGAGGATCGGCTTGCCCGTGACGTAGGCGATGGAGATGGCCGCGCCGCCGTTGGAGTCGGCGTCGGCCTTCGTGAGGACGGCCCCGTCGATTTCCGCGGCGTCGTTGAACGTCTTCGCGCGCTCGACGGCGTCCTGGCCCGCGACCGCCTCGTCGACGAACAGCGTCATATCGGGGTCGACGACGCGGTCGATCTTCTCCAACTGCGCCATCAGGTCGTTGGAGGTGTGGAGCCGACCCGCGGTGTCGCCGAGGACGACGTCGACGTCGTGGGCCTCGGCGTACTCGACGGCGTCGTAGAGCACGGCCGCGGGGTCGCCGCCCTGCTCGTGGGTGATGAGCTTCGTATCGAGGTTGTCGGCGTGTTTCTGGATCTGCTCGTTCGCGCCGGCGCGGTAGGTGTCGCCGTTCGCCATCACGACCGACAGCTCCTTGCGCTCGAAGTACCGCGCCATCTTCGCGATGCTCGTCGTCTTGCCGACGCCGTTGACGCCGGTGAAGACGATCGTCACCGGCTTCTCACTCTCTTCGACGCGCTCGTCGAAGTCGAACTGTCCGACGCTTATCACCTCATAAAGGGCGTCGTGCAGGGCGGTCTGGACGAGTTCGCCCGTGGTTTCGACCTGCGCTCGCGTCTCGCCGATCATCTTCTCGCGGATCGTATCGAGGATCTCCTCGGCGACGTTCATCTCGACGTCGCTCTCCAGAAGGGCCATCTCCAGTTCCCACAGGGGGTCTTCGAGGTCCTCCTCCTCGATGATGATCTTCCCCGTGGCGAACGCCGCCGCGCGCTTGAGTCGACCGGGACCCGAGTCGTCCGTCGCGTCCTCTCGGAGCGCGGCCGCGGCCTCTTCGGAGGCGAGCGGACCGGTGTCGGCGTCGTCGCTGTCGGCCGCTCTGTCGCTGTCGCTGACGGCCGCTCTGTCGTCGCTCGCGGTCTCCCCGTCGGTAGCGCCGGATTCGACTTCGGAAGCGTCGCCGTCTCCGTCCGCGGGGCCGTCGGCTTCCGCGTCGACGCTCGCGGACCGGCCCGTCGACCCGGTCGGTGATCCGGCCGCAGAAGCGTCCTGGGAGGCGTTTCCGGGTTCTTCCGCGGAGACGTCCCCGGACTCGTCCGCGGGAGCGTCGGAAGCGGCGGATTCGTCCGACGCGACCGACTCCTCGTCAGAGGCTACCGACTCGGAGTCGTCGGGGGCGGCCTCCTCGGCGTTCTCTTCGGCCGTCTCCTCGACGTCCTCCCGGAAGCTGTCGAGTTTCTTTTTCAGTCCGTCAAACATTGGTGTCTGCTCTCTCGCGTGCTACCGGGGTCGGCTCACTCGCCGTCGCCTTCGTCCATCTGCTGCATCTGCTGCATCTGCTGTTGCTGCATCTGCTGTTGCATCTGCTGGGCCTGCTGTTCGAGTTCGGAACTCTCGGATTCGAGTTCGGCGATGTCCTCTCGGACCTCCTCGATGCGGTCGTCCAGCGCGTCCTGCTTCGTTTCGAGGGCGTCGACCGCGTCCTCTGCGGACTGCTCGGCCGCGAAGTCGGCGCCGAGGCCGACGATGACCTCGTCGATGTCCTGGACCTCCGCGCGGACGTACGCGCCGCCGCCGAGGGGCACCTGGACCGTCGAGCCGCTCTCGAGGGTCCGGATCGCCTCGATCGCCTCGTCGATCTCGGTCTGTTCGGTCTGGAGGTCCTCGACCTGGGACTCCAGCTCCTCGATCTCCTCGTCTATCGCCTGCAGTTCCTGGGAGAGCTGCTGGAGTTGCTGCTGACCGCCGCCACCCATCATGCTGCGGCCTCCTCGGCCTCGGCGACCTCGTCGAGTTCGATCTGCGTGCGCTTCAGCCCGTGCTGGCTGCCGATGTTCGCGTACACGCGCTCGCGGGCGACGTCCTCGTTGGGCGCCTCCACGCTCGTGGTGAACTCGCTGAACCCCTCGCGGCTCTGGAACCGGCCGCTCACAGTAAACTGACTCATACCGCTTGATTCCGGAGCGACGGGGAAGTATCTTCCTACTCGGGAATCACGTGCTCGGCGGGAATCGCGCCGTGAGAACGGCTCTCGGAGCGACGCGGACCGAGGTGACGGAGGAGAGAACTGAACCGCCGAGCGCTCACTCGAGGTAGCCGAGCGCGTCCTCGATCCGGCTCAGCTCGGGGCCGGTCGTGTCCTCGCCGGCGACGTAGCCGGCCTCGTTGGCGACGAGGCCCGAGCCGACGAGCGGGGCGCCGTAGTTGATCGTACCGATGTCCGCGCGGACGTCGAGGTGCGCCTCGAGCGCCTCGAGTTCCGGTTCGCGGGACTTCGGGTGACAGAGCGCGCCCTCGTTGGTCGCGACGGCCGCCGTCCCGACGGTCTGGACGTCCGCGAGCGAGCCGTGCTCGACGGGGACCTCCAGCGTCGACTCGACGACGTCGACCGCCTCGTCGGAGAGTTCCGGGTGGACGTACGCGCCGTAGTCGTTCGCGAGGACGACGTTTCCGGCGGCGTTGATGCGACCGGGGAGTTCGGCGACCGGCACCTCCGCGGCCGATTCGATCGCCTCCTTCTCGCGCTCGGTGGCGCGGCTCGTCACGAGAATCCCGTTCTCGTTGCCGGTCGCGAGCGCGCCGACGGTCCCGGAGCCGCCGACAGTCGCCGCGACTGCCGGGACGTCGAGCTCTTCGGTCATCGCGTCGACGACGTCGGACTCGGCGTCCGAGCGGACGATGAGGACGTGATCCGTCGCGCGGGCGAACACGCCGACGTACGGCGACCCGGCGAAGGAGGCGCGGAGCACGCTACTCTGCGATCTCCGCCTCGACGATGGACTCGCCGTCCTCGTCGAACCGGGCGGCGCGGACGCGGAGCTTGCTCGGCGGCTTCTGCTTGCCGCGGGCCCACACCGTCTCGTTGAGCGAGGGGTCCAGGCGGACGGCGTCTTCGTCCACCTTGAAGTGCTTCGCGAGGTGCTCTCGGATCAGGGACATCGCTCGTCCGGCGCGCTCGTGGCCGGGAACCGCCTTGACGTCCCGAAGCGGTACCGTGACGACGCGCTCTTCGAAGTCGCTGGCGCTCATCCTTACTCGTCCGTGTTACTGCGACGCCAGTTGCGGCGCTTGGGGTTTCGCGTGACTTCCATATCCGTCTTCATCATCACCCAGGCCGGAACGCGCGTGTTCTGGCGCTCCAGTTTGGCCAGGCGCTTCTTCTTGGCCTTCGATTTCTTACCCATAGTGGTCGCTTCTACCCCCGGACCGCATAAAATCTTGTTCCTTCGGGGCTGCCGGACGTGCGAGGGAGTACCACTCTCCCGATGAGTGCATTCCACGCGTCCCGAATACTGCGCGTGCTCCGCTCGTCTCGGATGCGAGTCTGCCCGAGCGCGTCGGAGCCGGTCCAAACCCACGGGGTGGCCCGAGCGCGTCGGAGTCGACCGAGCGCGCGAAGTCGAGACGTTCAACACGGCGGGGCGCCTCCCGTCGGTCGAATGCGCACCCGAACGCCCCTCTTCGTCTTCCTGCTCGTCGCCGCGATCTGGGGGACCGGATTCACTGCGACCGAGGTCGGCCTCAGGTCGCTGCCGCCGGCCCTCTTCGCGGCACTCCGGTTCGATCTGGCCGCGGTCCTCCTCTTCGGTCTCGCCGGGTGGCGCGGAGACCGACTCCGCCCCGCCGGCCGCGGGGAGTGGCGGCCGATTCTGACCGGGGGCGTCCTCCTGATCGGCGTCCACCACGCGCTGCTCTTCGCCGGCCAGCAGTACGTCCCGAGCGCCGTCGCCGCCGTGCTCCTCGGACTCATTCCGATCGTCACGCCCGCGCTGACGCGACTGTCGACGGCCCGGAAGCGACTCACGCCGGTCGGCCTCCTCGGCGTCGGTCTGGGGTTTCTCGGCGTCGTCACCATCGCGAACCCCGATCCGTCGAACCTCGTCGGATCGGATCTCCGGGGTATCACGCTCGTCCTCGGATCGGCGCTCGCCTTCGCGTTCGGTGCGGTCCTGACCCACGACACGGAAGCCACGATGCCGACGCTGGCCGAGCAGGCCTGGATGATGCTCGTCGGCGCGGTCGTCCTCCACGCGGCGAGCGCGCTCCTGCCCGGGGAGTCGCTGTCGGCCGTCGTCTGGACCGTCGACGGGGTCCTCGCCGTCGTCTACCTCGCCGTCGTCGCCGGCGCGGCCGGGTTCGCGCTGTACTTCTGGCTCCTGCGCCGCGTCGGCCCGGTCGAGGTGAGCCTCCTGGAGTACGTGATCCCGGTCGTCGCCGCCGTCGTCGGGTGGCTCGCCCTCGGCGAGGCGCTCGCGCCCACGACCCTGCTCGGGTTCGCGATCATCTTCGCGGGGTTCGTCCTCGTCAAGCGCGGGGCCGTCCGGAACGCGCTTCGGCGCTGGCGCGGGGGCACGGCTCCGCAGGCGCAGCGTGCGGATTGAGGCGGGGCGATCGAACTGACGAACCGAGGGCAGTCGTGACGATGGTCGAACTGAGGTGGCCGAACCGAGGACAGTCGTGAGCGACTCCTCGGATCCGCCTCACAGCCCGATCGACGCGACCGTCTCGTACTCGGGGCCGTCCTCGGTCAGCGTGCTCTCGGTCAGCCGGACCTCCTCGACCCGAAAGGCGCCGATGTCGGGATCGATCTCGCCGACGACCCGCTGGACGAGGTCCTTCCCGCGCGCGTCGTCCATCCGAGCGAGCGTGACGTGCGGCGTGAACGCGTGGTCGTCGGCCTCGAACCCCATCGCCGTCAGTTCGTCTTCGATACGCTCGTGCAGCCGCGTCGTCTCCGCCGCGCCCCCGCCGTCGCGGACGCCGGCCCAGAGGACGCTGATGTACTCCGGGGAGGGAAAGACGCCGAAGCCGCCGACCCGGAGTTCGAACGGGTCGACGCCGGCGTCGGCGACGGCGCGCTCCAGCGCGGACTCGATCTCGCCCACCCGATCCGGGTCGGTGTCCCCGAGGAAGAACAGCGTCAGGTGCGCCTGCGTGGGGTCGACGAAGCGCAGCCCCTCGGCGTCGGCGAAGCGCTCTTGGGCGTCGGCGACGCCCTCGGCGAGGCGGTCCGGGAGGTCGATGCTGACGAACAGTCGCATACCGGAGCCAGGACCGCGCGAGACGTAAAATCACCGCGTGACGCAGTGCTTAACCGTGCCGATACCCAATCGCGGTGTATGACAGACGGCGAGCGAGACGACCACGAGTTCTCCTCGGGGCAGGGCTTCGACGAGGACTACGAGGAGTTCACACTCGACCCGCCGGAGCTGAAGGTCGACCCGACGAAGGTCGACCCCGTCGACACGCGGGTCCTCACCGACGAACTCGACCGGCGAAACATCGCCTCCGACGAGGTCGACGTCGAGCAGCTGATCGACGTCGGGCTCTCCTACATGCAGATCAACCGCTTCGAGGAGGCCACAGAGACCTTCGAGCGGGCGGCGCGCTTCGCCGAGGAGGAGTCGCTCGAAGCGCAGGAGGCGTGGGTGAACAAAGGGGCTGCACACGCCGAATTAGAGGAGTGGGACGAGGCCATCGGCGCGTACCGGGAGGCGCTCCGCGCCAACGAGGAGTCCGAACACGCCGCGTCGGCGGAGACCAACCTCGCGTACGCGCTCTGGAACGCCGGCGAGATCGAGGCGGCGCTGCACCACGCCGAGCGCGCCGTCGAGATCGACCCGCGCTTCCCGCAGGCGTGGTACAACCGCGGGTTCTTCCTCGCCGAACGCGGTCTCAACGAGGAGGCCGTCAACGCCTTCGACAACGCCATCCGCCTGGGGATGCGCACCGCCGACGTCCTCGAAGAGAAGGCCGCCGCGCTGGAGGAACTCGGCGAGGACGAACAGGCCGAAGAGGTCCAACAGCAGGCGAACGAACTGCGACAGGAACGCGAACAGGAGATGCTGCAACAGCAGCAAGGACAGCAGGGGCAACAACAGCGGCCGCAGGACCGTCAGCGGCGCCGGTGACGGTGATGCTCCTCCGCGAACGACAGACCTCGGACGGCCTGCTCGTCTCCGTCTGCGACCCCGAGTGCCTCGGCGAGACCTACACCGAGGGCGAGATCGAACTCGACGTGACCGAGGCGTTCTACGGCGGCGACCAGGCCCGGGAAGCCGACGCCGAGACCGTCGTCGACAGCCTCACCCGCGCCAGCGTCGCCAACCTCGTCGGCGAGCGCGCCGTCTCCGTCGCGATCGACGCCGGCATCATCGACGAGGAGCGTGTGCTCTCGGTCGACGGGACCCTGCACGCGCAACTGCTCTGGATGTAGAAAACACCCCCACCTTTTTGCTGACTCGGGTGCGCCTCCGGCGCACCGCTCTCCACGGGCGACTCACGGGTCGCCCGTGGGGAAGCGAGACGGCTCTGCCGTCTCGCCCTCGTTGCAAAAAGCTGGACCAAAAAGACGCCGCTCGCTCGGCCTTCGGCCTCGCTCGCGGAAGAACATCCTGGAAACAGAGGACGAGACAGCTACTCTACAGCTCCCCGGATCAGCTGAAAAATAGACGATGCTTGCAGAGCAGATAGTTCGTCTCACACCTTCTGAAAGAACGGTCTTGTAACCAACATCGGTTGCATTTTCCCGCCCAGACCGAAGCCGTGTTAGTGCTGCGGCCGTTATCAGACCCCAATGAGAACGCAGGAACAGTATCCGATCGACGTCGACGCCATCCGCGAGGACTTCCCGATTCTCGATCGACAGGTCGGCGGCGACATCGAGACGCCCGGCGAGGGCCCCGACGACACCCGCCCGCTCGTCTACCTCGACAACGCCGCGACTAGTCAGACGCCGAAACCCGTCGTCGAGTCCATCGTCGACTACTACTACGGCTACAACTCGAACGTCCACCGCGGCATCCACCACCTGAGCCAGGAGGCCTCCGTCGCCTACGAGGCGGCCCACGACCGCGTCGCGGAGTTCATCGGCGCCGAGGGGAGAGAGGAGATCGTCTTCACGAAGAACACGACCGAGGCGCTGAACCTCGTCGCCTACGCGTGGGGGCTCGCCGAGCTGGGCCCCGGTGACACGGTCGTCCTGACCGAGATGGAGCACCACGCCTCCTTGGTCACCTGGCAGCAGATCGCGAAGAAGACCGGTGCGAGCGTCGAGTACATTCGGGTCGACGACGACGGACGGCTGGATATGGAACACGCCGCCGAACTGATCGACGACTCGACCGCGATGGTCTCGTCCGTCCACGTCTCGAACACGCTCGGGACGGTCGTGCCCGTTTCCGACCTCGCGGACCTGGCGCACGAACACGACGCGTACGTCTTCGTCGACGGCGCGCAGTCGGTTCCGACCCGTCCCGTGGACGTCGGCGAGATCGACGCGGACTTCCTCGCCTTCTCGGGGCACAAGATGCTCGGTCCGACGGGTATCGGCGTGCTCTACGGGAAAGAGCACATCCTCGAAGCGATGCAGCCGTACCTCTACGGCGGCGAGATGATCCGGAGCGTCACCTACGAGGACTCGACGTGGGAAGACCTCCCCTGGAAGTTCGAGGCCGGCACGCCGGTCATCGCGCAGGGGATCGCCCTGCACGCCGCGGTCGACTATCTCGACGAGATCGGAATGGACCGCGTGCAAGAACACGAGGAACTCCTCGCCGAGTACGCCTACGACCGGTTGAGCGAGTTCGACGACGTCGAGATCTACGGCCCGCCGGGCGACGACCGCGGCGGCCTCGTCGCGTTCAACCTCGACGGCGTCCACGCCCACGATCTCTCCAGCATCCTCAACGACCACGGCGTCGCGATCCGCGCCGGCGACCACTGCACCCAGCCGCTGCACGACAAGCTCGGCGTGGCCGCCTCGACCCGCGCGTCCTTCTACGTCTACAACGAGAAGTCCGAGATCGACGCGCTCGTCGACGCCGTCGACGACGCCCGGCAGCTCTTCGCCTGATCCGCTCACCCGGTTTCCGGGGGGGCGCAGACCCACCTCGCCCGAACCTCTTTGTGGCTGACGCGTGACCTCCCGCATCGATGCCCACAGTCGGCCGGTTCCTGATCGAGACGATCCAGCGGACGATCAACGAGTTCGCGGTGGGGCTGCAGGACGCCGCCCCGAAGATCCTGACCGGACTCGTGTTTCTCACGATCGCGTATCTGGGAATCCGGCTGCTTATGCGCGTCGTCCGCCGGGCGCTCGACGCCGTCTATCCCGCAGAACAGCGCCTCATCGTCGACCTCGGCGTGACCGTCGCCGGCGTCTTCCTGTGGTTCGGCGTCGGGCTGACGCTCCTGAACATCTTCGGGATGGGCGAGATCGCCGCGAGCCTCGGCACCGCCGCCGGCTTCGTCGCGCTCGGCGTCTCCTACGCGCTCTCGAACATGATCGCCGACACCGTCGCGGGCGTGTACCTGCTCCGCGATCCGGATTTCAACCCCGGCGACGAGGTGAAATCCGATCCCGTCACTGGGACCGTAGAGGCGATCGAACTCCGGAAGACCCGCTTCAGAAACGAGGAGGGCGACACCGTCGTCGTCGCGAACCGCGACGTCGAGAAGAAGTGGACGCGGTTGGTCGGTGACGACGACGCTACAGCAGACGCCTGAGCGAGATCACGGCCACCATTCCCGTCCCGAGCGCCAAGAGAACGCTGTCGGTCCGTCGAGCGACGATCAGGACCGCGGTCGCCGAGACGAGCCCGGGGATCCCGAACTCCGAGAGTGTCGGGACGAGCAGCGAGATCACGACCGCACCGGGGAGGGCATCGAGCGCCGCCTCGGTCCGTCCGGAGAGTTCGACCCGGCCGAGCAGCCAGATCCCGCCCGCTTTCGTCGCGTACGTCGCGACGCTCATCGCGAGGACGACGGCGACGACCGTCGGATCGAGCTCAACCATCGTACCACGCCGCCCGCAGGAGGCTTCCGGACAGGCCGCCGCACAGCACGTACCAGTACCCGGGCAGTAAGCGGGCGGTCACCACGGCCACCACGGCGGCGACGGTCCACGCGGGGAGGGTGGACCGACCCTCCCAGAGTTCGGTCGCGAGGACGAGAAAGACCGCCGTGAGGACGAAATCCAGGCCGAATCGGGCGGGCCGTTCGACGCTTCCGCCGACCGTGACCCCGATCGCCGTGGCGAGGACCCAGAACGCCCAGATCGCGAGGCCGCTTCCGAGCAGGAAGGCACCCCGGCGACTACCGGAGCGCAGCTCGCCGATCGTGAGCGCCCAGTTCTCGTCGGCGGTGAAGAACACGCTCGCGTACGCCCGCGTCGGCGAGAGGTGCCGGAACCAGGGGCGGAGCGCCGCCCCCATCAGCAGATACCTGAGGTTCACGACGAGGGTCGTGCCCACGACCGCGAGGACGGGGATCGGGTCCGTCCAGATCTCGACCGCGACGAGCTGGGCCGCCCCGGCCAGAACGGTCGCGCTCATCAGTGTCGCCTCGGCCGCGCTGAGGCCCGCGCGGTCGGCGAGAACACCGAACACGAATCCGTAGCCCGCGACGCCGAGCGCGATCGGCGTACAGCGGACGAAGCCGGCGCGGAGTCCCGCCAGTGAAAACGACATCGACTCGATCGCACCGGGCGCGCCCGGCGCGTGATCGTCCCGTTTCTGACTCATCGACGGAACCCTTGACCGCTCGGGCTCGTAAACTCTCGGAGAAGCGAATTTCTCCCCTTTCAGGACCGGCTACGGATCGTTCCAGGCGTCCTCGGAGGCGACGTGCCGGACGAGTCGTCGCCCGCGGTCGGTGAGGGCGTACCGGCCGTCGTCGCGAGCGACGAGCCCGTCGAGTTGCCGGAGGTGGTAGTTCAATCGTCCCTTGTCGCGGATCGACAGGTCCGCCCGCAGGTCTGCGTACCGGACGTCTTCGGTCCGTCGGTGGAGCGTCGCGAGGATCTCGAGCCGGATCGGGTTCGCGAGCACGTCGAGCGTCTCGGAGACGCCCTCGATCTCGGCGGTCCGGAGAGACGGAGACTCCGACGCGTCAGAGGTGCTGAGCCACGTTGGGATCGCCATCGGTCTCCGTTGCGTCCGAAGAATTGTAGAGATATCGGTGCTTCGAGGCGGCCGGGACCTACCGCCCGGCAGCGTCCGCCCCGACCGGCGTGCGTGGCGGCGGAACTCTTTTGCGCGAGACAGGCCTACCTCCGGCAACAATGGGAATGGGATCGGACATGTATCGGCAGCAGATCCTGGATCACTACAAGAACCCCCGGAACAAGGGCGAGATGTCGGATCCGGACTTCTCACACACCGGGGAGAACCCCTCCTGCGGCGACACGATCACGGTGAACGTCAGTCTCGAAGACGACGGCGAGACCATCGAATACGTCACTTTCACGGGCGACGGCTGTGCGATCAGTCAGGCCTCCGCGAGTATGCTCTCGGAGAAACTCCGCGGGCTGACGCTGTCGGAACTCGACGCGATGGACACCGACGACGTGACGGATATGCTCGGCGTCGACATCTCGCCGATGCGGATCAAGTGCGCCGTGCTCGCCCGGCAGGTGGCCCAGGACGGCGCGAAGATCTACGAGGGCGACGTCGACATCGACGAGACGACGACGGAAGACTAACAACCACCTTTTTCCGCCTCGGGTGCGCTCCGCGCACCACTCGGCGCAAAAACCTGGAGGGAAAAAGGCCGCTCGCTCGGCCTCCGGCCTCGCTCGCGGTAGGAGTCCTAGGACTCACCAGTGGATTACTCGTCGACTGGATCGATTTCAAACTCAGCTACAATGGATTAGCCGAGGAGTCGACAGTGCGAATTGATCTCGGTTCTTGCTCGCAAAATAGTGCGCTTAAGAAGTGACGAGCAGAAAACATATGCCACCAAATTGCTGAGGCAAGAGTATGGGAGTGAGGAAATTTTGGATCGGTATCGTGGTGGTTGTTTTTCTTGTGTCTACAGGTATTGGAGCCGTGTTACTCTACGACCATTTAGATGGTACTGCTCGCGGGCTTCAAGTTTACCCTGATGATATTGATAATACAACTGACAAGGATATCGTCCGTTACGAGAATATGTCCGAGGACGAACAATCAGTATTTAGATCAGCGGTAGATTCGGAAAATGGACTCGCTCCAATACCTGAAAGCGCAGACTACAGTATCTGGTATGAGACTGAATATGTGAAATACCAAAACGAAACGTACCGCGTGCATATGGTCGTAGAGTAATTGCCCTGTACTGATCGACAGGCACGTCTTCTGTGTTGAGCATCCGCGCGCGAACGAAGTGAGCGAGCGGTTCACCGCCGACGAACGGCCGAAGGCCGTGAAGTCGGCGGCATTTTTCCCTCTAGGTTTTTGCGCGGAGGGTTCCCGCAGCGAACGAAGTGAGCGAGGAAACCCTCCGCACAAAAAGGTAGGTGTTTATTCAGGCTTCAGGCCGCCGTCCTGAACGCGCATCACGGCCTCGCCGTCGGCGAGGTTGGGTGCGTCGACGAGTTTGACGATCCGCTTGTCGCCCTTCGACTTCCGGAGGTACATCCGGAACGTCGAAGTGTGTCCGAGGATGTTGCCGCCGATCGGCTGGGTCGGGTCGCCGAAGTACGAGTCGGGGTTGGAGGCGACCTGGTTCGTTACCAGCACGGCCGTGTTGTAGAGGTCGCCGATGCGCATCAGGTCGTGGAGGTGCTTGTTGAGCTTCTGCTGGCGTTCGGCGAGTTCACCGCGGCCGACGTACTCCGCGCGGAAGTGTGCGGTGAGCGAGTCGACGCAGAGCAGGCGGACGGGGAACTCGGCCTCCTCGTTGTCGCGGGCGAGTTCCTTGGCCTTCTCAGCGAGGAGGATCTGGTGGTTGGAGTTGAACGCCTTCGCGACGTGGATGTGATCGAGGAAGCTGTCCAGGAGGTCGTTCATCGTCTCCTCGTCGCCGGGCGACCCCTCGATCTCGCGTCGCTCCAGGACGTCGGCGATGATCTCGTCGTCGAGGCCGCGGATCATGTCGTCGATCCGCTCGGGGCGGAACGTGTCCTCGGAGTCGATGAAGATACAGGAGCCGCCGAGACCGCCGTGTTCCTCCGGGAGTTGGACGTTGACGGCCATCTGGTGGGTGACCTGCGACTTGCCCGCGCCGAACTCGCCGTACACCTCGGTGATCGACTGCGTCTCGATCCCGCCGCCGAGGAGCTCGTCGACCTCGGGGATCAGCCACGAGAGCTTCCCGATCTTCTCGCGCCGTTCGAGGACGGTCGCACCCGTCTCGAAGCCGCCGATGTCGGCGGCGTCGCGGGCGGCGTTGATGATGTCGGCCGCGGTCGATTCGCCGACGTCGGCCGTGTTGGACATCTCGCCCGGACTCGCGACGGCGATCGCCTGATAGCTCTCGAATCCCGATTCGGTCAGCTTGTCCGCTGTCGCGGGGCCCACTCCGGGAAGACTCTCGAGGTCGTCTTCTGGCATTGTATCCGCCTCTGGGTCGGGCTCGCACATAAACCCTCGTTAACACCAAAGTGAAAGTGAAAGCGCGCGACGGGGAGGCCGTTCGCGGTTCGGGTCGGCGAAGTTTCAAACCGAAGGCCGCGAGCTACGCGTCGTCGCCGTGGGTCACGCGTCTCCGCCGCGGAGTGCCGCCGCCACGTCGGCGCTTACGGACGGCACCGCTCGGCACGTTTCGGCGACGACGACGTACCCGGCCGCCTCGCGCTCGGCGAAGTCGACCCGCGTGTCGCCCTCGTATCGGGAAATCCGATCGTCGATCCAGCGCAACTCCCGGGCGAACCGCGGGAGGACAGCGTCGACGACGAGGCGGTTCCGATCCGCCTCGCGCGCGGCGCTGATCGCGTCGACGGCGTCGGTACGGAGGTCGGCGACGTCGTCCGCCTCGTCGACGGCGACGTCGTCGCCCCCCTCGATTCGTTCGCGGAGCGCCTCGAACGCCCGGAGATACACGAGCGTCTCCGTCGCAGCGAGGGCAGCGCTCGCGGGCGACGGCCCCTCCCGCCCGTCGCCGCGGTCCTCGGTGCGCCACCGCGCGTTCCGGAGGACGTCGTCGAGTGCGATCACGCCGGCGGTCCGGCCGACGTCCCGATCCACGAGGGAGGTCGGATCGTCGGTTTCCTCGGGGAGCGACTCGCCGCGCGTTCGGACGCGCTCGTCGAGAGTGTCTCGGGCGGCCGCGAACCGCTCGCGGAGGGTCGTCTCCTCCCCGAGGCCCTCGCGAAACTGATCGAAGTAGTACGACGCGACCGCTTCCGAAGTCCGTGCGCGTTCGACGTCGACCGCGAGGTCCGCGAAGTCGAGCGGCTGCTCCGCCGCGTGTTCGAGGTCGCGCTCTCGGAACGACAGCCAGTTCCGCGCGCCACGGATCTCGCGTTCGATCTCCGCGTGGACGACCGCCGCCCGCACCGGGTCGTCGCCGACGTACTCCCATCGGGAAGCCAACGCGTCGACGTCGGCGTCGACGGTCCTCCGTGACTCGCGGAGATCGTCGACGGTCGCGTCACCCTCGATCGCGCGCCAGGCGGTCTGTACCTCGTGTGCGCTCGCCCGGGCTCGGGTCGTGCGGTCGAGCCGCTCGTAGGCCGTCCCGTCTCCCGAAGACGCGCCGATCGCCTCGCGTGCGGCCTCGTACTCCCCGTTCGCCCGTTCGCGGATCACCCCGTTCGGTATCTGCTTCTCGTCGAACGGCGCGGGCACCGAGTCGAGTTTCCCCTCGGCGATCTCGCGCTGGTCGGCGACGAACGACGCATCGATGTCGACCGGGAGCGTCTCGGAGATCTCGGGCGCCTCGCCGTCGACGACGGCCGCGAGCGCGTCGCCGTCGATCGTCTCGGGGCCCGATCCGGGGAGCTGATCGAGACACCCCGCGAGGGACGTGAGCCCCAGCGCGCCGGAGAGCGCGAGTACCTCTCGACGGCCGAGACGACTGTCTTGCCGGGATCCCGAAGGCGTTCGGGTCACTCCCCTTCTCCCTCCCCGGTCGCCATCGATTCACCCGTCGGCGTCCGACAGCGACCGCCGCCGCTGCTGGATCCGTAGCTCCGGACGTCGTCGGGGTTCAGCGCGGCCGGGATGCGGATGAGGTTCGTCACGAAGTCGTCGGCGTCGGCCTCGCAGGCGACGTCGGCGTCGCGGAGGATCCGCGCGTAGTCGGTCTCGATCTCGGAGTCGGTCCACCGGACCCAGCAGAGCCGTCGCTCGTAGCACTCGGGCACGACGTGGCCCTCGACGTACACCGACTCCGACTCGAAGTCGGTCTCCTCGAGGAGCGCGCGGGCCTCGTCGGCGCCGTCGACGTCCGCGAACGTGAGCGACGCGGCCCGTTCGGCGTCAGCGACGAGGTCGTGTTGCCAATCGTCGAACCGCGGCGTGCCGGTGGAATCGCTCTCCGACGCGTCCGTCTCCGAGTCCGGTTCCTCGACGATCGGAGCCAGTTCGGAGCTCCGGAGGCTGACGTGCGTCGGGTCGGTCAGAGCGTCTTCGGGCGGTTCGACGTTCGGCCCCGCGCGGGCGGTTCCCGAAGCGGAACCGCTGCCGCCGCAGCCGGCGAGCGCGGAGACCCCGAGGAGCGCCGCCGTCGACTGGAGGAGGCGTCGCCTACTCGAGGAGGGCGTGTTGGAGGGCATCGACCGGAACTACTCGGGAGGAGAATAAAATAGCCACGGGAACGGCCACCGCCGATCGCGGCGAGCGTTTATACGCGATCGGGCGGCCAGACGCGGCGTGCGCTGGAGATCGCCCCGCGTCGAGCCGCGGTCGTTCGGCACGTCGGCGCGGGAGAACCGGTCCGAATCCGGAGTGTCCGGGCAGAAACCGTCGTGCCGACTGTTCGCCAGATCGCTCACTCCCAGGGGTGGCCGCCGTCGCGGTCGGGCCACATCGGGTACCAGTAGGACTCGTCGTCCTCGATGCCCAGTTCGCCGTCGAGCATCGATTCGAGCTTGAACTCCAGTCGCTGGTTCCGCTCCTTGCCGCGCTGCGGTGCGAACGGGTAGTACGCGCCCCGCCGGAACGAGTAGATCCAGTAGGCGCGGTCGGCGTCTCCGCCGCTCCCGCCTCCGCTACGGTCCGCTCCGGCGCGCTCGAAGCCGAAGACCGCCGCGAGCAGCCGCGAGCCGTAGCCCCGCTCGATGAACTCGTCGGCCGCGAAGTGGACGCTCGTCACCAGGTCCTCGGGGTCGTCGTCGCGGAGGACCACCCACTCCCAGCCGTGGCTGTCCTCGCGGACTTCGAACGCCGTGCCGGTCTCCTCCTCGCCGGCGCGGAGGATCGCCTCGACGTCCTCGACCGTCTCGGCGAAGTCGGTGCTGTCGACGCCGGAGAAACAGAGCGCCGCGGCCCCGACGGAGGTGTATCCGAGGTCGGCCTCCATCGTGACGTAGGCGGTGCTCATCCCGAAGAGATCCTCCGGGTCGGCGTCGCGGGTCGCGTCCGCCTCGGCGCTCGTGCCGAGGACCGACCGGATCGCGTCGAAGATGCCCATCAGCGCGTACCCTCCGTCAGCGACATCTCAGCGTGACTCCAGTTCCCGTTCGAGGTCGCGCAGGCGGTCGACGCGCTTCTCCGTCGCCGGGTGGGTGCTGAACAGTCGCCCGATGACGTCGCTCTTCAGCGGGACGATGAAGAACGCGTTCATCTCCGACTGCTCGCGGAGGTCCTCCTTCGGGACCTTGTCCATCCGGCCGTCGATCTTCAGGAGCGCGGAGGCGAGCGCCGAGGGACGCCCCGTGATGAGCGCGCCGCCGCGGTCGGCCGCGAACTCGCGGTACCGAGAGAGCGCGCGGATCAGGAAGAACGAGACGATCCAGACGACCAGCGAGGCGACGATGGCGACGAGGAAGCCGCCGCCGCCCTGCCGGTTCCGCCCGCCGCCGAACCAGAAGCCCATCCGGACGATCATAAACGCGACCGTCGAGAGGAACGACGCGATGGTCATCACCATCACGTCGCGGTTCTTCACGTGGGCGAGTTCGTGCGCGATCACGCCCTCCAGTTCGTCGCGGTCGAGCGTCCGGAGGAGACCGGTCGTCACGCAGACCGTCGAGTTCTTCTGTGAGCGCCCGGCCGCGAACGCGTTCGGGACGCGCGAGTCGGCGACGGCGACGGTGGGCTTCGGCAGGTCGGCCTGCTGGCTGAGCCGCGACACCGTCGCGTGAAGCTCCGGGTACTCCTCCTCGGAGACCTCCTTCGCGCCCATACTGTACAGCGCCAGTTTGTCGCTGAAGAAGAACTGCGCGAGGACGAACACGCCCATCAGCGGGAGGAAGGCGAACGAGTTCGTCTGCCACAGCGCCCCCACGAAGACGAGATAGAGGGCGAAAAGCAGGAACATCGTGAGGACCATCCGGCCCCTGAGTCCCCAGTCGGGTTTCCACTCCATACCCGACCTACGGCTTCGGGGTAATAAACGGTGTTGCAGGAACGGAGGCCGTTCGGGCGTCCAGAGACGGCTTGCCGCGTCCGGCTCGCTTCGTCGCGCTTAACCGCCTCGGTCGTCTACGGGAACCGATGAGTTCGGGAGACTTCTGCCCTCGCTGTGGGGATCCGGTTCCGGAGCGCGCGGACCCGCTTCCCGGCGAGCCCCGCGAGCGCGACGCCGTCCTCTGTGACGACTGTTACTTCGAGGACTTCGACCTCGTCGACGCGCCCGACCGGATCGAGGTCCGCGTCTGTTCGCAGTGCGGCGCGGTCCACAAGGGCAACCGCTGGGTCGACGTCGACGCCGAAGACTACACGGACGTCGCGATCGAGCAGGTGACCGAGGCCCTCGGCGTCCACCTGAAGGCCGAGGACGTCCGCTGGGGCGTCGAGCCCGAACAGATCGACGAGAACACGATCCGGATGCACTGCACCTTCGGCGGGATCGTCCGCGACACCTACCGCGAGGAGACCGTGACGGTCCCGGTCTACATCTCCCGGCAGACCTGCGACCGCTGCGGCCGGATCGCCGGCGGTTACTACGCCAGCATCGTCCAGGTGCGTGCCGAGGAACGGACGCCCACGCCCGAAGAGGAACAGCGGGCAGTCGAGATCGCAGAATCGTACGTCGCAGAGCGCGAGGCGACCGGCGACCGCGAGGCGTTCATCTCCGAGATCACAGAGACCGACGACGGTACTGACATCAAGATCTCGACGAACCAGATGGGCGGCGGGGTCGCGAAACGGATCGTCAGAGAGCTCGGCGGCAACGTCGAGGAGTACCCGACGCTCGTGACCGAGGACGGCGACGGCAACGAGGTCTACCGGGTGACCTACGCCGTGCGGCTTCCGAGGTTCACGCCCGGCGACGTGGTGAACCCCGACGACGACGAGGGACCGGTGCTCGTCAGGAGCGTCCGCGGGAACCTGAAGGGCGTTCGGCTCACCACCGGCGAGCCCTACGAAGCGGCCTTCGAGGAGGGCGAGAGCCCCGACGCCAGACTGCTCGGGACCGCCGACGAGGCGACCGAGACCACGGTCGTGACCGTCGAAGACGAGTACGCGATCCAGGTGCTCGACCCCGAGACGTACGAATCGAAGACGGTCTCACGGCCGTCGTACGTCGACAGCGACGCCGACACCGTGTCGGTGTTGAAGAGCCGCGCCGGACTGCACATTCTCCCAGATTCCGACGAGCGCGCCGAGTAAGCGGCGACGTCGACTCGGAGACCCAGTGAACGAGCGGCCGATGCGACAGAACCGGTCAGTCGGCCCGAACCGACCCCTCCGCCGTCCGCGATCCCGCCTGCTTCTCGCGGACCGTGATACCGTGCCGCACGAGCGCCGTGGCGAACGCGTCCGTCGAGCGGCCAGCGCGTGACGCCGCCTGCGAGAGCGTCAGTGTTCCGTTCCGGTACAGGGTCATCGCCGTGTTCAGCCCGTGGGTATACATTGCCGGACACTCGTCTACACGAGGTGAGTAGTGTTAAGTATTCTGTGATATACCGTCTCAAACAACAATTAGAGAGCCACTATAGAAAACGAACGTCCGGTATTTTCCGGATTCAGATATTCTTTCTAAACCTAAATTAACATTCATTAATTACTTGTTTCGGGATCGGGCGGATTCACCGTGAGGTCGCACACCGACCCCGTGGAACGCGTCGCCGGGGCGAAAGAATTGAATCGGCGGAGGACGAACGCCGGGTATGGATCGACAGCAGGTGCTCGCGCTGATACTCGTCCTTCTGATGGTCGGCTCCTCGTTCGCCTACGGAGCGGTGCTCCTCTTCTGAGCGGCCGCGTCGACCGCGGGAGTCCGGTCTCGGCGGTGGCCCCTGTCGGTAACGGTCGTCAGCCGTCGCCCCAGACGTCAGAGAGCGGGTGAGCCGATCGATCGTCGTCGGATCCGCCGGACGGCGAACGGCCCGCGTTCGAGCCGGTGGGTCGAGACGACCCCGTCGTCGACGCCCCACCCTCCCGATTCGACGTCCGACGGCGGTTCGTCGTCGACGACTGCGAGCCGTGCGTGCTCGACGTCGATCCGGCCGCGCCGCCGGCGGCGACCTGATCGAACTCGGGGAGGTCGGGCTCCGACAGTCGATCGACCTGCTCGCGGAACCAGCCGGGCATGTCGCTCCGCGTCCGCTCGAACAGGTCGAGCAGCGACGAGTCGGCGAGGTAGGTCGCGCCGTAGTCGTCCGGCGCGCGGACGACGCGACCGCAGGCCTGAATCACGGTCCGAAGCGCGGCGCGTCGGTACCACGCCCACTGCCCCTCTTCGAGGCGGCGCGCGACGCGCGAGTCGTTCGTGTTGAGATAGGGGGCCTTGCAGACGACCTGCCAGCGGCAGAGGTCGCCGGCGAGGTCGAGCGCCTCCTCCATCTTGACCGAGAGGAAGACGTCGGGGTCGTCGGTCGCCTTCCAGGAGTCGAGTTCGGCGTCGCGGTTCTCCCGGTCGTGCGCCCGGACGCGACCGCCGAGGCCGAGCCGGGCGAGTCGCTTTCGAAGTTCGGACTGGATCGCGTAGGAGTGACAGTGGACGAGGCCTTTCTCGTCGGGATGGGCCGCCATAATCCGGACTAACGTCTTTGCCACCTTCGGGAGCGTCTCCTCGCGCTCGTCGTAGGTCATCTTCCCCCGCGTCACGTCGTACAGCGGGCGGTTCTCGACCGGGAAGGTGTGCTCGACGTCGACGAGGGCGACGTCCGCGGGGTCGAGACCGACGCCCCGACAGAACGCTTCTTTGTTCAGGATCGTCGCCGACAGGAGCGCGAACTTGTTGCCGCGGTCCCAGACGGTGTGATGGAGATACCGCGCCGGGTCGAGCGGCTTGATGGTGATCGGGCTTCCCTCGCCGTCGGGCTGGTCGACGACCCACGTCGTCGGGCTCTCGGGGTTCCGGTAGTCCTCGACGAACCACTGGAGCTCCGAGCGGAGTTCCTGCAGGCGGTCGCGGCGCGCCGCCTCCTCGGGCGTCAGTTCGGGCTTCCTGAGCAGTTCGTCTTTCGCCCGCTCGGCGACGCCCGCGAGCGACTCGGCGAAGCGGACGGTCCGTTCGAGCGGGTCGCCGTCGGCGGCGACGTCCGGGACCCCCACGTCGTCCCAGACCGGCACCGTCCGGGGGTTCAGATCCACGGTCGCGTACATCTCCGCCCACTCGGCGAGGCCGTGGGCCTCGTCGATCACGACGACGTCGCGCTTGCGGAAGACCTCGGAGCCGGCGGTCTGCATGAAGTACGCCAGCGTCATCGCGGCGATGCGGCGGTTCGAGGCGATCGCCCGGTCGGAGAAGTACGGACAGCGGTGTCGGACCGAGCAGTCGAACCCCGCCTGTCTGGCGCACGGCGCGCGGTCAACCGGCGTGTCGGTCTCGCCGTTCAGGATGCACGTGTAGTTCGACTTCCCCCGGATCACGTTCAGGTCGTCGAGGAGCGGGTCGGCGGCGACGTCGTCGAGCTGGGAGACCTGCGGCGTGGTGTAGTAGGCGTCGGTCGCCTCGGCGGGTGAGACGTCGTCTGTCGTCGCCGCCGCGCCCGCGATCGCCCGCGCGAGGAGCGACTTGCCGCTCCCCGTCGGCGCGCGGACGAGGACGACGTCGTTGCCGGCGGCGAAGGCGTCGCGGATGTCCGAGAGCGCCTCCTCCTGCGCGCCGCGGTAGCTCGGGGCCGGAAACGACGAGGGAATCCGATCGGGGTCCACACTCGTCCTGGGCCGCTCTCGGGTAAAAACCTTCAGACGCAGGCCCTCGACGAGCGAGACCTGAGAAGACCCGTACCGGGGCACGCGATTGCGACGAGATAGCAACCGCGGGCGGGACTGGAAGGGGCCGCGCTCTCGACGAGCGAGACGACGTAAGCACCGCAGCGGAGCGAGGAGCGCAACGAGTCGCAGCCGTCGAGAGCGCGGGGGCTTCCGAAGTCGTCTCGGTCGCAGTCGAACCGGAATGAGTACCGACAGAACCAGGGTACAGACGCAAACTACAACTCCCCCGGGGTCGCTTTCCCGATATGTTCGCCAGCGTTCCGGATCTGCTTCGACTGGCCGTCCTCCCGGTGCTCGGGTGGGCGGCGTGGCGGGACATCGAGACCAGGCGGGTGTCGACCCGGACCTGGTACCCCCTCGTCGGCCTCGGCCTCCTGCTCCTCGCGTGGGAGTCCGTCGGCCACCTCTCGCTTGCGACCTCCGCGGACGTGCTGTTCTTCGTCCGCGTCGCGATCAGCCTCTTTCTCGTCGCGCCGATCGCCTACGGCTTCTGGTGGATCGGCGGCTTCGGCGGCGCGGACGCGAAGGCGCTCATCGCGATCGCGATCCTGTTGCCGACGTTCCCGACGTACTACTTTATGGGGTTCACGCTGCCGGAGGTCGTCACGACGCTCGGCGTCTTCTCGATGACGATCCTCACGAACACCGTCGTCCTCGCCGCCGGCTACCCGCTCGCGCTCGGCGTGCGGAACGTCCTCGACGGCGACGTCCGCTTCCCGGTGTCGTTCCTCGGCACGCGGGTCGGCGTCGCGGACCTCGCGACGGCGCACGGCCGCCTCTACGAGACGCCCGAGGGGTTCTCGCGGAACGGCCTCGACATCGACGCCCTGCGGATGTACCTCCGCTGGCGCGGGCTGAGCCTCGACGAACTGCGTTCGGACCCCGATCGGTTCCGCGATCCCGGAAGCGTCGGCGAGACGTACGACCCGACGGACGGTGCGGTCGACGTCGGGGGCGACGACGCCAGCGTCGACTCCGCGGAGCAGGGGGACGGCGAGAGCGGCGGCTCCGCGAGTCCCGGCGGCGACGCCGCGGGTGTCGAGTCCGACGGCGGAGTCGCACGCGAGAGCGACGGTGGAAGCGCGGACTCGGCGGCCGACGCCGACGATCCGTGGGCGGCCGAGGCGTTCCTCGACAGCATCGAGGGGAGCGCGTACGGGACCAGCCCGGAGAAGCTCCGCGGCGGCCTCGATGTCCTCGCCGAGCGCGAGGAGATCTGGATCTCGCCGGGGATCCCGTTTCTCGTGCCGATATTCGTCGGGACGCTCGCGGCGTTCACGTACGGCGACGTCGTCTTCGGCGCACTCGAAGCACTGAGCGTGTTGTGAGCCGGCAGCGACTCGGTTGGCGTCGGGGACGATGACCAGTCGCCGTCGGTGACGACCACTCGGTCCCAGTCGGTGCCGGCCACTCGGTCCCAGTCGGTGACGATCGCTCAATCGCTCCCAGGGTCAGCGAACGGAATCGAACTCGGCGGCGTCCGGACGAGCCAGTCCGGGACGACTCGCGTGAGCACCACCATCCCCGCCAGTTCGACCATCGTCTGCGTGACGACGACCGCCGGTGCCAGTTCGTAGCCCGCGGGCAGCGCCAGCGCCAGCGGGAGGACGACCAGCGAGTTCCGCGTCACCGAGGTGAACACCAGCGCGCGGGCGTTTCCGACGTCCATCCGAAACGCGCCGGCCGCCAGGCGTCCGAGGAGCGGCATCACGACGAGAAAGGCGACGTAGACCGGAACGACCGCGACCACCTGTCCGAGGGAGTCCGCGACGCGGGGGAACTGCGAGGCGACGACGACGAACAGCGTCGCCCCCATCGTCGGGACGGGGAGCCAGCCCATCGCCGACTGCCACCGCCGGCCGGTCGGAGCGCGGGTCGCCCACAGTTCGGTGAGCCACGCGAGCGCCAGCGGGAGCGCGATGAGGAGGGAGAACGCCTCGACGAACGGCCGCGCGCTGATGACGTCCGCGATCCCGGGTCCCACGAACAGCCACAGATAGACCGGGAGCAGCGCGAACTGGACGAGGAGCAGCGCGGGCGTCGCGGCCGTGACCTGCTCGGCGTTGCCGTCGGCGAGGTCGGTGAACGCGACGACGTAGTCGATGCACGGCGTCAGGAGGACCAGGAACGCCCCGACGAGGACGGCGGGTTCCCGGGGAGCACGCGCGTGAGCGCGAAGACGACGACCGGGACGACGAGGAAGTTCATCCCCAGCGCCGCCGTCATGAACCGGACGTCGGTGAAGGCCCGTCGGAACCTGACGAAGGGGATTTCGAGGAACGTGACGTACAGGAGCACGGCCAGCACCGGAGTGATCGCCCCCTCAACCAGCGGCGCGGTCGACGGGGCGCCGACGCCGACCGCGACGGCGAGCGCGACGCTGACGGCGTAGACGGCGATCTGGTGTCGCTGCAGCCACCGCTTCGAGGTCATCACCCGTGATTCACGCGGCCGGGCAATACGACTGGTGTTCCGGTGTATCCGCCCCGGACGGCCGAACGCGGGGGCGGGAAAAGAGGGGGCAAAAGACCTATCGGCCGGACTCCCGTCGGTCGAACCAATGACAGAGGACGTCGAGGTCGACTTCGGCGCGGACGGACTCGTCCCCGCCGTGGCGCAGGACGCCGACTCCGGCGAGGTGTTGATGCTGGCGTACGTCTCGAGGGAGGCGCTCGAACGGACGCGCGAGACCGGGCGGGCGCACTACTACTCCCGCAGCCGCGACGAACTCTGGGAGAAGGGCGCCAGCAGCGGCCACACCCAGTCGGTCGAGGAGATCCGCGTCGACTGCGACGCCGACACCCTCCTGTACCTCGTCGAGCAGACCGGCGGCGCGTGCCACACGGGACACCGGTCGTGCTTCTACCGCACCATCGACGGGGAACACGTCGGCGAGCGCGTGTTCGACCCCGACGACGTCTACGAGTGAGACGATGGCAGAATCAACGTCCAGCGGGGAGAGCGAGACCGAAGCCACGAGGGAACTGCTCGACACCGCCGAGGCGCGCATCGACGACCTCCGTGCGGCCCGGGAGCGTCGCGAGGCGGTCGAGGCCGAGATCGACGACGCCGGCGAGGACGCCGTCGTCGCCGCGGCCGACACCTACCGGAAGGCCGTCCGACTGCTCGACCGCTACGAGGACTCCGCGACCGGCACGGGCGATTTCCAGGCGTACGTGGAGTTCCAGGACAAGTTCCTCGGCCTCTTAGAGGAACTCTCCGACGACGTTCCGGCGCAGGACGCCTTCGAGGCCGCGGCCGAACGGATGGACCGACGTCGGCTGAGCGAGGACGACTTCGAGGGCGCACGCGCCGACCTCGAACCCGCCGCCGACTACGTCGACCTCCTGGATCGGCGCGAGGCGGCCGAGGAGGCGGTCTCGAAGGCCCGACGGGACGCGAGGCTCTGTCTCCGCGACCTCGACGAGGAGATCGAGCGACGCGAGGAGACGCTGGCCTTCGCCGACGCCGACCTCGACGCGCCGGTCGAGGAACTCCGCGAGCCGATCCGGGCGTACAACGACGCCGTCACCGAGGAGTTCGATGAGTTCTACGAGTCGGCCGCCGCGGCCGACGTCGTCGGACTCTTAGAGCGCGCGGAGTCGTTTCCCCTCGTCGAGTTCAGATCGCCGCCGCGAGATCTCAGAGAGTTCGCCCGCGAGAGCCCCGACGCCGACGAACCGATCCCGACGCTCCTGGAGTACGCCGACTACTCGGGGTCGAAACTGGACCACTACGCCGAGGACCCCGCGCTCCTGCAGACGACCGTCGCGGTCCACCGCACGTTCCTCGAACGGCTCTCCGCCGAGCCGCTGACCGTCGAACTGCCGCCGCCGGCGGCCGAGTCGCTCCGACTCTGGGCCCGCGAGGCGACGTCGGTACTCGGCCGGTTCGCGAGCGAGGAGACGGTCGCGCGCCTCAGAGGGGTGCGGGATCTCACCCGTCGCGACGACTACGAGGACCTGCGGTTCGTCGCCCGCGCGCACGAGGAACTCGACGCCGAGGCCCGCGAGCGGGTCAACTCGGGCGCGGCCGCGGCCGAACTGGACCGCCTCCGCGACGCCCGTGAGCGACTCGAATCGACGCTTCACGGGGAGGCGGAACCGGGCGACGAACCGCGCGTCTGACGATGATCGTCTCGGCCGTCGCGTTCGTCGCCGGGGCGCTGTGTCTGTACTACGGCGAGCGCGATCTCCGGACGAGACGGGCGATCCGACGGCTGAAGCGACGACGCGACGCGCGTCCCGAGCGGGGCGCGCGGAGCGACGCGTCGTCCGGGCGAACAGAGCCGAGCCCCGCGAAGCCACCCGACGACCCCGCGGATGACGTCGCGATCGAGCGGGGGTTCGTCCTCCTGGCGCTGGGCGGTCTCTGTCTGCTTTTCGGGATACTCGCCCTCTGAGGGCGGTCGCGGGCGTCGGCGGGGCGGGGACCCGTCAGCCCGGGTCCGCGAGCGCGTCGCGGAGCGGGTCGGCCGCCGCCTCGGCGAGGCTCTCCGCGCGGTCCGCGTCGCCCGCCTCGGCGTAGACTCGCACCTTCGGTTCCGTGCCGGAGGGGCGGACGAGCACCCAGGCGTCGCCGTAGTCGAGGCGGTAGCCGTCGATCGTGTTCGGTTCGGCGTCGGCCGACTCGGCGAACTCGCGGGCGGCTTCGAGCATCGCCGCGAGTTCCGACTCGGAGTCGTACGAGAGGTTGATCCGGACGTTCTCGTAGTCGGTGTAGGGGGCGACGATCTCCGAGACCGGACGCTCGGCGGCGAGTTCGAGGAACTTCGCGCCGACGTACGCGCCGTCGCGGACCAGCCGGTACTCGGGGTAGAAGATCCCGCCGTTGCCCTCGCCGGCGATCGGGACGCGCTCGCCGGCCGCGTGGAGTTCCCGAATCCGCGTGATGATGTTCGTCGCGCCGATCGGGGTGAGTTCGAGCGTCGCGTCGGCGTCCTCGCAGACGTCGACCAGGCGTTGAGAGACGTTCACCGCGGCCACGGTGGTGTCGCCCGTATCCAGCGCCGCGGCGGCGAGCGCGGCCAGGGAGGCCTCGCCCGCGACGAACTCGCCGCGCTCGTCGACGAAGACCGCCCTGTCGGCGTCGCCGTCGTGGGCGATGCCGACGTCGGCGTCGGCGGCACGGACCAGCGACTTGAGGTCGCCCAGGTTGGGTTCGACCGGTTCGGAGGGGCGACCGGGGAAGTGTCCGTCGGCGTTGGCGTTGACAGTGACGACCTCACAGCCGAGCTTTCGGAAGAACTCGGGGCTCGTCAGCGCGCCGGGACCGTGACCGGGATCGAGCGCGACCGTGAGGTCCGCCGCCGCGATCGACTCGCGGTCGACGGCGTCGAGCAGGTCCGCGACGTACTCGCGGTTCGCCGATTCGACCCGTCGGGAGTCGCCGACGGCGTCCCACGCGGCGGTGGCGAACCGCTCTTCGAGGACGTGCGATTCGATCTCTTCGAGGTCGTCGACGCCGAGTTCGACGCCGTCCGCCCCGACGAGTTTCACGCCGTTGTACTCCGGCGGGTTGTGCGAGGCCGTGATCACGATGGCCGGCCGCGCCGTCTCGCCGGCGTAGCGGACGGCGCTGGGGGTCGGCGTCGGGCCGAGTCGGTCGACGTCGACGCCGACGCTCTCGAGTCCGCTCGTGGCCGCGTTCGCGAACATCTCGCCGGTCGTGCGGGCGTCCCGGGCGACGACGGCGCGGTCGGCCTCCCAGACCGTCCCGGCCGCCTTGGCGATCCGGAGGACGAACTCGGGCGTCAGGCTGTCGCCGACGACCCCCCGAGTGCCGCTCGAACCGAACAGTTTCATTAGGTTCCTCTCTTCGGGCCGGGGTGAAAGCGGTTGCGACACGGCCGGATCCGGAAGCGGTTGCGACACGGCCGGAGACGTTCCCGTGGGCAGATACCGCCCCGCGTAACTTCGAGCGCCGAACGGCGTCGCGGTCGCGTCGGGCGGGGGCGCGTACAGCCCTCAGAGGTGGATCACTCGGTCGGCGAGGACGGCCGCCCGACGAGTTCGGCGAGCGTCGGCACGACCCTGTCGACCGCGAGCGAGTACGCGAAGTAGAGCGCGACAGCACCCATCACGGCCGCCCAGAGGGCCAAAAGCGGTTGGCCGTGCTGGGCGGTCACGACGGCGAAGCGCTCGACGTACGCGCCGACGAGCGAGAGTCCGACCGCGCCCAGGCTGAACACGGAGAGTTCGAGCAGCGCCGGGAGGAGTTCGAGGAGTGCCGTTGTCATAGCCCGCGATATCCCAGGGAGTGTTGTGGTTCTTTCGGTCGGCGGAGGGCGATCCCTCCGGAACCGGTCGACCTGTCGGATCCGCAGCTCACCGCCCGCTCCGTCGTCGATTCCGCAAGCGAAATCGTATTGGGCGTCGCCGGCGCGTCGTGGAATATGCCAGGACGGTACGGCGACGTGGACTATGCGACGCTGACGAAACGGAGTTTCCTCCTCGGGGTCGGACTGTTCGCGCTGGGCGCGCTCGGGGAGTTCGCGCTCGCGGCGACCGGAACGGCGGTCCCGGCGTGGGAACACGCGCTGCTCGTGGACGCAGAGTGGGCCGGCGTGGGCCTCGCACTGCTCTCTCCCTTCGTGTTCGGGATCCTGCTACCGCTGACGGAGTGAGGGACGTCGTTCGTCCCGCTTCCGCGGCGACGCTCCGGAGACTTTAGGCCGCGTCGCCGCCGACGGTGGGCCATGAGCGATCCGTTTCCCGACTTCGAGGTCGTCCCCGCCGTCGATATGCAGGACGGGGAGGTAGTCCAGCTCGTGCAGGGCGAACGCGGCACCGAGAAGCGCTACGGCGACCCCGT
Source organism: Halobellus limi (assembly GCF_004799685.1). Classification (NCBI taxonomy): domain Archaea; kingdom Methanobacteriati; phylum Methanobacteriota; class Halobacteria; order Halobacteriales; family Haloferacaceae; genus Halobellus; species Halobellus limi. The sequence goes on along the minus strand of NZ_CP031311.1, from coordinate 203,670 downwards.
CGCGGCCGCCGAGCGCTGGGTCGACGCCGGCGCGGAGACGCTGCACCTCGTCGACCTCGACGGGGCCTTCGAGGGCGAACGGGGGAACGCCGACGCCGTCGAGGCCGTCGTCGAGGCGGTCGACGTCCCGGTGCAACTCGGCGGCGGGATCCGAACCGCCGACGACGCGACCGACCTGCTCGACCGCGGCGTCGAGCGCGTGATCCTCGGGACGGCGGCGGTCGAAAATCCGGACCTCGTCGCGGAGATCTCCGAGGGCTACCCCGGGCGGGTGATGGTGAGCCTCGACGCGAGAGACGGCGAGGTCGTCGTCTCCGGGTGGACCGAGGGGACCGGCCTCGACCCCGCCGAGGCCGCGAGCAGATACGAAGAACTGGGCGCGGGGTCGATCCTCTTCACCGACGTCGACGTCGAGGGGAAACAGGAGGGCGTCCAGACCGAGGTGACGAGGCGCGTCGTCGAGGCGGTCGACGTCCCGGTGGTCGCCTCCGGCGGCGTCGCCTCGCTCGACGACGTCCGGGCGCTGCGGGACGCCGGCGCGGCGGCCGTCGTGGTCGGCACCGCGCTCTACGAGGGGGCGTTCACCCTCGCTGCCGCGATGCGCGTTTGAGCCGGTACCGAGAGAAGACCGCGATCCAGGTGATCGCGATGAGCGCGACCCCGAACCCGGTCGTCACGGCCGACTCCGAGAACAGGAAGAGCCCGCCGAGACAGAGCGCGTACCCCCCGAGTACGATTCCCTTTAGTCCCATCGTACACGCGTCGTCGCGGCAGCGGTATCAACCTCCGCAAGACGGTCGTCAGACGGAGCGTCGGGACCTCGCCGTCTCGCCCCCCGCGAGACGACGGCCGGCCCGCCGCCGACGCTCGTCGATCAGTCCCGCTGCTGCCGGATCTTCTCGCGGCCGGGTTCGATGAGGTCGTTCAGGTACGTCGCGAGCGCGCCCTTCGCGTCCGCGGGGTGGAGTTCGCCGGATTCGAGGTCGGCTTCGAGAGCCTCGTAGCTCCCGTAGGTCAGGTCGCCGCCGTACTTCTCGGGACGCTCGACGACCACCTCGCCGAACCGCGGGAAGACGTGGTACTCGAAGATCTGCAGGACGGGGTTCTCGCGCTCCTCGCCCTCGTCGGTCGGGTCGGGGTCGGCCGTCGGGGGACAGTACGCCTTCTCGACTTTCGCCTCGATCTCGGACTCCGAGTCCTCCATCGAGATGGAGAGTCCCTCGGAACTCGACATCTTGCCGACGCCGGTCGTCAGATCGGCGATCAGCGGCGTGTGGAGACAGGTCGGCGAGTCGGCGTCGATGCTCGGCAGGGTGTCGCGGGCGAGCATGTGGACCTTCCGCTGTTCCATCCCGCCGATCGCGACATCGACGTCGAGGTAGACGATGTCGAGCGCCTGCATAAGCGGGTAGACCGCCTGCGCGACCGTCGCGGTGTCGCCGCCCGCGATCTCGGCCATCGCGCGGGAGGCCCGCGACAGCGACGTCTCCAGCTCTAAGGCGTGCAGGTCGAGGACGTACTCCTCGTCGAGCTGGAACTCCGAGCCGAGGACGAACTCCGTCTGGGACTCCTCGAGACCGTAGGCGACGAACTGCTCCTGCATCCGCGTGGCGGTCTCGCGGATCTCCGCGAACGTCCCCTTGCCGTTGAGGTAGGCGTGAACGTCCGCGAGGAGGACGACGACCTCGAAGCCGGCCTCCTGCAGTTCGATCAGCTTGTTCGCGGTCAGCATGTGGCCGATGTGGAGGACGCCGGAGGGCTCGTAGCCGACGTACGCCCGCTTTCCGTCGGGGGATTCGGCTAGCGCGCGCACTTCCTCCTCTGTGACCACCTCGGAGACGTTCCGGGTGATCAGGTCGTAGGCGTCCATACTGTGGGGAAATCGCGACTCCGGCATATGACTTCTGGGATGTCGCCGCGGGAGCGGTCGGGGCTCCGCCCGCGACGCGTCACCGACGCCCCGCCGGCTCGACGGGACGAACCGGAAAGCGTCAAACCCGCTCGGCTCCAACCGCCACCGATGGCAACGACCCGCTCGCCGTTCGTCGTCCTCGTCGGACTGGTCGCGGTGGCGCTTCTCCCGCTCGTGGTGATGTGGATCGCCGTCAGCGACCTCGCGACGTTCGCGTACTTCACCGGCTTCGCGGTCTACTTCCTCGTCGCCCACGTCGCGCTTCCGGGGTGGGTCTACATCGACGCGACCGGCCGCGGGAGCGACTCGGCGGTCGGCTGGACGGGGATCTGCTTTTTCCTCCCGTTCGTCGGCTTCGTCGCGTACTACTTCCTGGGCCGACCGGACGCGCCCTACGAGGCGGGCGCGAACGCCGGGGCGCCGTAACTACCGAGGAGGAGATCGGAGGACGCGTTCACGGTGTGTCCGTCAGACAGAGGCGCCCGTGATCGACGAGACATCGACCCGCACTCAGCGACGACGGAGCGCCAAGATCGCCAGCGACACCGAGAGAGCGAGTATCGCAGTGAGCGGCGTGAAGCCCGGAGTGCTGGAACCGGAACCGGGCGAGGCCTCGGTCGCCGTCGGCGTCTGCGTCGGCGTCGCCGTCTCCCCGTCCTCGGGAATGGCGCGGATCGTCACCGGTGAGGAGTCCACGCCCTCCTTCTCGGCGGCGAGCGTGTGATTGCCCGGTTCCTCGACGGTCACGGCCGCACGGCCGTCGGCGTCGGTGGAGCTGACAGCCTCGCCGTCGAGCAGGACGGTCGCGCCCTCGACGGGTTCGGAGTACTCGTCGACGACGCTGACGCCCAGCCGTTCGCCCGCCACGACGCGCGTGTTGATCGATTCGAGCCGCAACGACGGCGTCCGGTTCGCCGAGACGTTCACGCGGAGATCGGACTCTTCGACGCGCACGCGCTCCGTTACGTCGTCGTACCCCTCCTTACCGACCGTGATCGACAGTTCGGTGTTGACCGGCACGCTGACGCGTGCCCCTCCGTCGGCGAGCGTCTGAAGTTGGCCGATCGACGCGATACTGACCGTGGCGTTACTGACAGGACGCGGCGGCGAGAAGTGCGGGTCCCGCACTGCGACGGTCAGGGAGACGGTCCCGCGTTCGATGGGTATCCGCGTCCGGGTCGACGCGCCGACTTTCACAGTGGTGGTGTTCCGGAAGTACCCCGGCTTTACGACGGCGACAGTGTACGTTCCCTGCTCTATGGGCCCCGAGGCGATCGCCCCGTCCTCGTCGGTCGATGCCTGCGACACGAACCGGCCGTTCTGCCGGAGGACGACTCGCGCGTCGGCGACGTCCCCGCTATCGTCGGCGACGGCGACCGACAACTGACCTCGTCGGTGCGCCGGGATCGTGACGTCCCGCTCGGTCGCGTTGCGAACGACGAACGGGCGGTTGCGGATATACTCCGGGTGTGACAACGAGACTGTGACGTTCGCCCCCCGTTCCACGTCGATGAACGCCCTGCCGTTGCTCGCGGTCGTCTCGGTCGTCGAACCGTTCTCCCAGGTCGCCGTCAGCTCGGCGTCGCTGATCGTCTCGCCGTTCTGATCGACGACCGAGACGGTCAGCGTGACCGGACCGGTCGACTGCGCGGCCACCGTCGTCGCCGCCGGACCGATCAGGAGAAGGCCGGTCACCGCCAGCGCCACCAGAATCCGGGCTCTCATACAGTGTGGTCGCTTTGGAGTTATTATGTTAGTCGCCCGTTACTCCGCCCGAGACAGGTACGCGCAGCGTAATCTATCACACTCGACTCGTGTTTCCGCACGCTAACCAGTCGTTGTGTGACTCCCGCGCGCGGATCAGAACCCCGCTCTATCGACCCTCTCCCCGCGACTCCGCGCGGTGCTCGGAGATGATCTGATCGACCATCGACGCCTTCCGCTCCTTCTGTCGCTCCTCGGCGCGGCGCTCCCAGTCTTCGATCGCCGCCTCGACGTCGGCCTCGCTGGCGACGGCGAGTTCGTCCACCTCCTGAATCGCGACGTCGTCGGCCGGCGAGACGGGGATGTCGTGCTCGAAGAGGATCCGGTCTGCGACCTCCGAGAGGTTGCCGCCCGAGCGGAGGACGACCCGCGGGTCGATCTCCGCGAGGCGCTCGGCCGTCGAGCGACCCGCCCCCGAGGCGTCCCGGAGGTAGACCACGTCGCCGGCGGCCAGCCCGTACTCCTCGTCGGCGGTCTCGATGGCGTCGCGGGTGAACTGCTCGATCACCTTTACGGACACGAGGTCGCCGTCGGTGTCGACGTCGGCGAAGTTCGAGTGATCGAGCTTCCAGAGGCGTTTCAGCCGCTCCAGCTTCTCGTCGAGTTCCTCGTTCTCGTCCTCCAGCGATTCGACGCGCCGCTCCAGCCGGTCGTTCTCGCGTTCCAGCCGCTTGACCTCGCGGCGCTCTCTGGCCTGTCTGCGCTCCTCGCGCTTCGCGTCGGAGAGCTTCTCCTCGTACTCCTCGATGGTCTCCTCGCGCTCGTCGATCGTCTCGTTGAGGTCGTCGACGTGCGATTCGAGGCGCTCGACGCGCTCGCGCAGGCGGCGAATCTCCTCTTCCTCTTCCGTGAGTTCGCGCTCCTCGTGCTCGGATTCGTCCTCGTCGCGCTCCTCGTCGTCAGCGAGGTCGCGGAGCACCGCCTCGACGGACTCCTCGCCGGCGACGACCCGGGCGATCACCTCGCCGCGCTCGACGTCCGGCGGCACCTTCTGTGAGATGCGCGCGATCTGGTCCTCGTGGTCGTCGAGGGCGAAGAGCGCCGCCGCGAGCGCGTCGCGCTGGTGGTCGTTCTCGTAGGCCGCCTCGCGCGTGCGGTGGAGTTTCTCGTCGACCGGGAGGTCCGAGTTCGGCGTCCAGCCGGCGGCGTCGAAGCTCCGCCGGAACTTCTCGACGGTCTCGGGCATCGGCGTCACGTCGGCCGCGACGATCACGGGCCGGCCGCGCTCGATCAACCACTCGATCACGTCGGCGGTGTCGGCCGTCCGCGTCGAGTAGACGTCGAGGACCTGCCCGTCGAGGCTCACGACCGCCGCGGCCGTCGTCGTCCCGGGGTCGATCCCAACGACGACGTGATCTCGGCGCTTGACCAGCGGTTCGAACTCGATGCCGTCGTAGCGCTCGCGCTCGATCTCGATCCGCGTGTCGCCGGAGCGGCCCTCCGAGACGGGGAGGTCCGCCGGCGGCGCCTCGACGGTGAAGACGGCGTTGGCGTAGCCGCCGTACTTCTCGGTCACGTCGGTCTCGAACTCCAGGCCGGCCTGCTTCAGCCGCTCTTTCACCTCCCGGGACCGGCGTTTCACCGAGCCGTGGATCCGCCTGGTGTAGCGGTCCTGGCTCCAGCCGCCCTTGCCGGTCGAGCGCCCGCGGGACACCTTCACCGTCGTCGTGTCGCCGAAGGCCGACACCTCGTAGCCGACGTTGGCCGCCGCGAGTCGCGCCGCCGCCTCGGCCTCCTTCATCGGCTTTTTGCCATATGGCACGCCGTGTCTGGAGGCCACCCGCGAGAGCGGTTCCGGCCGCTCCGCGCCGGTCACCTGCACCAGTTTCGTCGCCGCCGGGAGCGATCGGAGGAAGTGGACGAGCGCGTCCTTGTCGGCCGCGAGTTCGTACATGTTGTCCGTCGCCAGCATCGCGGGCTCCTCGCGGTCGAGCAGCCGGCGGAGCTTCCGGTGGGAGACGACGTCGCGGTCGACGCGCTCGCCGTCGAAGGCCACGAGAGCGTAGGAGGGCGCGTCGCCGCGGACGTCACCGCTCTGGATGTCCACGCCGAAGACGAGGGAGTCGAGGGCGCTCGTCCGGTCGTTCACAACTCCGTTTGGTCGTGTGCGAATATATATTCCACGCCGGGGGTGTCGATGGACTATCACTCCGGGGACGTCGACGGATTATCACCCCGGGACGTCGGCAGACCTCAACGCCGACGCCCGTCGAAGAGCGACCGGCGCGAGCTCCGCCGGCGAGCGTTTATATACGATCGGGCGGCCAGGGCCCGCGTGATCTGAAAGTCGCCCCGCGTCGACGTGCGGTTGCTCGGCACACCGACGCGGGAAACGCGGTCGTCCGCCAGCGAGCGAGCGACTGGCGGCCGGCCCGAGCGGGTGCCGACTGTTCGCCCCTGTACGCAGTCCGCAGAGCGGTCCGCTCACCCCGGCGGCGACACCCTCACTCGTCGTCGGGGTACGGGACGTCGACTTTCCGGCCGTCGTCGGGGACGAACGCCGCCTCGCCGTCGAAGACCCCTCTGGCCTCCCGTTCGATCGGCGAGGCGTCGGCGGCGTACCGCGAGGAGATGTGGGTGAGCGCGAGACGTCTCGCGCCGGCGCGGTTCGCGATCTCGGCGGCCTCGCGTCCCGTCGAGTGACCGGTCCCGCGCGCCCGGTCGGCCCACTCCTCGGCGAACGTGGCGTCGTGGACGAGCAGGTCGGGAGCGTCGACGACGTCGACGGTGGCGTCGACGGGTCGCGTGTCGCCCGTGTAGACGAATCGCCGTCCGGGCCGGGGATCGCCGACGACCTCGTCGGGCTCGACGACGGTTCCGTCCTCCAGTTCGACGGCCTCGCCGTCGTGGAGGCGGCCGAACTTCGGCCCGACGGGCACGCCCAACTCCTCGGCCTTCTCGCGGTCGAAGCGCCCGCGCCTGTCGTCCTCGACGAGCGCGTACCCGACCGAGCTGACGTTCCGGTGTTCGGTCGCGAACGTTCGGACCTCGTAGTCGTCGCCGTCGAGCGCGACGGCGCCGGGCCGAACCTCGCGGACGGTGAGCGGGAAGTCCGGCCGGTAGCCGCCGGCCTCGATGAGGTTCGTGAGGTGCCCCTTCGATCCGGGCGGGCCGTAGACCGCGAGCGGTTCCGACCTGTCGTTGAAGTCCATCGTCTGGATCAGTCCCGGAATCCCGAGGACGTGATCGCCGTGGAGGTGCGTGACGAACAGGTGGGAGAGAGAGAAGCCGGTTCCGAACCGCATCATCTGCCGCTGGGTTCCCTCGCCGCAGTCGAACAGCAGCCGCTCTCCCTCGCGTTCGAGGAGGAACGCGCTCGGACCACGCTGGGTCGTCGGGACGGCCCCGCCCGTTCCGAGGAACGTCACGCGCATCGACATACCCGTCCTGGGCGGCGGTCGGGTAAACGCGTGTCGGAAGCGCCGTCCGAGCGGGGAAGGGTCACCCGACCCGCGAGAGGGGGAGGATCACTCGACCCGCGAGAGCGCGATGGCTTTCGCGGTGTCTTCCTCGTCGGGCGGCGCGTCGACGAGTTCGATCTCCGCGACCCACTTCACGCTCTCCCAGCAGTCCGCCTCGCCGGTAGGGACGAGCCGCGCCGGGCCGCCGTGCTCGACCGGAAGCGGAGCGCCGTCGAGTTCGATCGCCAGGACGGCCTCCGAGAGGCGCTCGATCGGGTACGAGCACGCGTACGCCCCGTCCATCGCACGGACCAGCGCGTGGGTGGCCGACGCGGCCGGTTCCGCCCGTTCGAGGAGGTCGCCGACGCGGACGCCGCGCCACGTCAGGTCCTCGGCGACCCACCCCTCCACGCACGCGAAGTCGGCCGTGAACGTTTCGGTTGGGAGTCCCTCCAAGCCGGCGACGTCGACGGTCAGCTCACGCTCGACGGCGCCGGTGACGCCGAGTCCCCACGCGTCGGCGTCGACGTCGTCGGGCACGTCGTGAGGTTCGAGGTCACTCATCGTGGATCAGTTCGCGGTCGCGCCGTATAGACACTTCTCCCGTGAGCCGCGGTCGATGCCGGCAGGTTCGACGGTCGCGTGATCGGTGCGTTCACGCAGCGTCTCGACGCCGCTCGCGGGGAGAGCGTACCCGATCCGATAGCCCGTCTCGGCGTCGAATTCGAGGTCCAGTTCCGTCGCGAAGAACGCCCGAGCGACGCACTGCCGCCGGGCGAGTTCGCGGGCGATCTCGGCCCCGCGGTGCGTCAATCGGACGCCGTCGTGCTTCTCGTAGTCGACGAGCGCGTCCGTCGCCAGCCGGTCGAACATCTCGGTGACCGTCGCCGGCGACACGTCCAGGTGGGCGCTGATCTCGCCGGTTCCGACGCGGTCCCTCCCCCCGTCCGCGAGCCGGTGAATCGCGGTGAGATACCGGCCGGCGCGGCGGGAGACGCAGTCTCTGGGGTGCGAGCACGCACAGCGCGTCGCCGTGGAGGTCGTCGCAGCCATCGTCGATCGGTTCGGCGCCGAGACCCGAGAGCCGATCCCCGAACCGGTTCGCACCGCCCCCGCTGGCCGTCGACGCGCGTCCGGAGTGCCCGCGCACGTTCGGACGACGGCGCACCTTTTTGCCGTTCGCGCCGGAGGTCGTCGGTATGGACGGCAGCCGGCACGATCGATCCGATCGCTGGTGGGACGAGGACCTCGCCGATTCGGACGACCCCGTCGTCGGCGCGGTCGCGCTCTTAGTCCTCGGTGCCGGCCTCGGCTCGCTCTTCGGCGTCCCGATCCTCGAAGCAGTCGACTTCTGGGTCGTCTTCGTCATCGGCTACGCGGTGGTCGTTCCGCTCGTGTCGCTCCTTCGGGGGCGGAAGGCGGGACCAGACTCCGCTCGTCGTGAGAACCGAAGCTCACCGCGGTCGGAGACCGCAGACCTCGAACGGAGCGATTCCGACGACGTCGACGAGGCCCTCGAGCGCCTCCGCGACCGGTACGCCCGCGGCGACCTCTCCGAGGAGCAGTTCGAGCGGAAGCTCGAAGTCCTGCTCGAAACCGACACGCCGGAGAACGCCCGCGAGCGAGCGGTGAGGCGACGGACGGATGGCGAAGCCGACCGACGCGCAGGAGGCGGTGCCGAGCGCGACGACGGAGAGCGCGAGCGCTCGCGGTAGTCCGGAACGGAGAGGGAGAGTTTCTTACCCTCCGGTCGATTACCCGACGGCAATGGACGCGCCCCTGTGGACCGAGAAGCACGCCCCGTCGCTCGCGGAACTGCCGCAAGCGGAGGTCCGAGAGCGACTCGGTCGCACGGTCGACGAGCCGATGAACCTGGTCGTTCAGGGCCCGGCGGGCGTCGGGAAGACGGCCGCAGTGCGCGCGCTGGCCCGCGAGGCGCACGAGGACCCCGACGCCGACCTGATCGAGATCAACGTCGCGGACTTCTTCGACCGGAGCAAGAAGGAGATCCGCGAGGACCCCCGGTTCGCCCGGTTCCTCCAGGGCCAGACGGAGTTCTCGAAGCAGTACCGCCGCGGCGGGAAGGGGAACAAGTACAAGCGCGAGTGGTCCAAGCGCGATATGATCTCGCACGTGATGCAGGAGCTTTCGTCCTACCGGCCCGCCTCGGGGACGTACAAGACCGTCCTGCTCGACAACGCCGAGACGATCCGCGAGGACTTCCAGCAGGCGCTGCGGCGCGTGATGGAGCAGTACCACCGGAGCACCCAGTTCGTGATCACGACGCGGCAGCCCTCGAAGCTCATCCCGCCGATCCGCTCGCGGTGCTTCCCGATTCCGGTGCGCGCGCCGACGACCGAGGAGATCGAGTCGGTCCTGTCGAACGTGGCCGACGACGAGGGCGTCGAGACCGAGCCGATGGCGCTGAACCTCGTCGCCTCGAAGGCCGACGGCGACCTCCGGTACGCGATCTTGGCCGCCCAGCACGCCGCGGTCGAGGGCGAGGACGCGATCACCGTCGACGCCGCGCAGGCGGCGCTCTCGGAAGCCGGCCACGACGACGAGATCAAAGAGGTGCTCGACGAGGCGGCGGCCGGTGAGATCCGCGACGCGCGAAAACAGCTGACGACGCTGCTCGACGACGAGGGGTTCGGCGGGCAGGAACTGCTCTCGGAACTGCTGCGCGTCGCCGACACCTACCCCGAGGAGTTCGGCGAGGCGAACCTGGTCCGCCTGCACCGACTCGCCGGGAACGTCGATCTCGACCTCGCGGAGGGCAACGACGGCCGACTCCACCTCACGCACCTGCTGGCGGCGTGGGCCGGCGGCCAGTCGGAACTCGACGGGGAGGCGTTCGCCTGAGATGCGCTTCGCGCCCGGCGTCCGGCGGTTCGCGGTGCCGGCGTTCGCGGCCGCCGCGGTGCTGGCCGTCCTCGCTCCCCCACTTGCCCTCGGCGCGCTCGCACTCGGCGGCTCCGTCGCGTGGTTCTTCCGCGATCCCGAGCGCCGACCCTCCGGCCCGGGCGTCGTCTCGCCGGCCGACGGACGCGTCTCCGTCGTCCGCGAGGAGGGCGACCAGCTCCGCGTGGGCGTGTTCATGAACGTCACCGACGTCCACGTGAACCGCGCCCCGTTCGACGGCCGGGTCGAGCGCGTCACCCACCGGCCGGGCAAGCACCTGCCGGCGTTCTCGAAGGAATCGGAGCGCAACGAGCGCGTCGACGTCGACGTCGAGACCGACCAGGGGCCGGCCGAACTCTCGCTCATCGCCGGCGCGTTCGCCCGTCGGATTCACCCCTACGTCGAGGCGGGCGATGACCTCGACCGCGCCCAGCGGATCGGCCACATCGACTTCGGTTCGCGGGCGGACGTCCTCCTGCCCCCGACGTACGACCGCGAGGACCTCCTCGTCGCGGCGGGCGATTCGGTCCGCGCCGGCGAGTCGATCGTCGCCGCGCGGGAGCGGTAGTCGGTTTTTTCTCGGAACCCGCGGTAGCTGGAGCCGGAGAACACCGATGTCACTCCTCGTTCCGTCGCTCCGCCCGTCCGTGTTCCTGTACCCGCTGGGCGTCTGGGTCGCGATGGCGGTCCTCGCGGTCGCGAACGGCGCGTTCAGAGAGGTCGTCGTCATCCCCCGGATCGGCGAGTACGCGGGCCACGTGCTCAGCACGCTGCTACTCGTCGTCGCGATCCTCCTCGTCTCGGGAGCGTACTTCGCGAACACGCCGATCGAGTACACCCGGGCCGAGTTGCTCCTCGTCGGCGTCGGCTGGACGGTTCTCACCGTCGGCTTCGAGTTCCTCGTCGGCTACGTCGAGGGCGCGACGGTCAGCGAGACGGTCGCGCAGTACGACGTCCTCGCCGGCCAGGTGTGGATCCTCGTGCCGCTCACGCTCCTCGTCGCGCCGCTGCTGTTCGGGTGGGTGCTCGCGCGGTGAGCGCGGTCGGCCGGGAGCGTCCGGCGGCCGCAACGCTTCTTGCCGTGCGAGACCGTCTCACGACTATGGGAACGGGACCGGCCGCGCTCGCGGGACGCGCGCTCGACGCCCTCAGCCCGCCCCCGCGGCTCGTCGACTGGTCGCTCCTCGCGGTCGTCGTACTCGAAGCCGTCACCGGGTTCGTCTCCTTTACCGTCGGGTCGCCGTCGGGGTGGCCGATCTTCTGGCTCCACCGGATCCTCGGCCTGACGTTCCTGGCGTTTCTGGGCTTCAAACTCGTCAGAGTCCGGCATCGACTCGCTCGTCTCGCGGAGTGGCGAGCGTCCACGGTCGTGTCCGTGCTCACGCTCCTCGCGGCAGTCGGAGCGTTCGCGACGGGGATCGCCTGGGTGTTCGGCCTCGACGTTCGACTCGCCTACTGGACCCTCCTGAGCGTGCACGTCGGGTTCGGGCTGGCGCTCCTCCCGCTGCTCGCGTGGCACCTCGCCTCTCGGTTCCGGCTCCCTCGACGACGGGACTTCGAGGGACGGCGAACGACGCTCAAGTACGCGGCGTTGCTGCTCGGCGGCGGGGTGGCCTACCGGAGTCAGGAACTCGCCAACCGCGTCCTCGACACCGGCGGGGAGGACCGCCGGTTCACCGGCTCGCAGCCGCGGGAGGGTGCGGGAAACGGGAGCTTCCCGGTCACCTCCTGGGTCGCCGACGATCCCGACCCGATCGATCGGGACGGGTGGACGCTGACCGTCGCCGGCGAGGTGGAGACGTCGCCAGAGTACGCGTACGACGAACTCGCCGGCGAGAGCGGAGAGACGGGCATCACCGGCGACAGCGAGGAGGCGCTCCTGGACTGCACGAGCGGCTGGTACACCGTCCAGCGGTGGCGCGGCGTGCGCGTCGGCGACCTCCTCGAAACGGCGGGTGTCCGCGAGAGGGCGCGGTTCGTCCGGTTCGTGTCGGTGACGGGCTACCGGTGGTCGCTGCCGATCGAGGAGGCCCGCGAGGCGCTCCTCGCGACGCACGTCGGCGGGGAGCGGCTCAGCCACGGCCACGGCGCACCGCTGCGTCTCGTGGCCCCCGGCCGCCGCGGCTTCCAGTGGGTGAAGTGGGTCCATCGCGTGGAAGTTCGCCGTCGCGACGACCCCGCCCAGTGGGTCGTGACGCTTCTCAGCGGCTTCGAGTAGGTCACGGCCGCGCTCGTCGGCCGTCAGTCCGACCGGACCCGTTCCAGCACGTGGACGTGTCGCACCAGCGACCCGTGAACCCGCCGCTCGAACCGCTCTCGTACCGTCCAGCCGGCGTCTTCGGCCAGCGACTCCCAGGAGCGGTCGGCGACGAGGACGCACGCGGGGGCGACCCGCGCCGCCTCGGCGAGCGCGCCGCCGACGAGGTCGGCGAGTTCGTGTCCGGCGATCTTCGACTGCCGACCGTACGGCGCATCGAAGACGACCGCGTCGGCGACGTCGTCGGCGAAGGGGAGTTCCGTGGCGTCGCCGCGGACGACGTCCCAGCGGGAGTCGGGAAGGTAGTGATCGAGGTTCTCGGCCGCGCCGCGGGTCATCTTCCACTGGGCGTCGGAGCCGACGACCCGGGCGCCGACGAGGCCGGCCTCGATGAGGAGGCCGCCGGTACCGCACATCGGATCGAGGACCGTCGCGTCCGGGAGCGACGGGCCGGCCGCGAGGTTGACGTACGCCCGGGCGTCCATCGGGGCCATACTCCCGGGTTGGAAGAAGGGTCGGTCCGTGGGGGTGCGCGACCCGAACGCCGCGTCGCGTTCGGCGACGGCCCACCCGAGGAGGCAGACGTCCTCGGAGAAGCAGACCCGGAGTTCGTGATCGGGGTCGTCGAGGTCGACAGAGAATCCGCGGTCGACGAGCACGCCGCCGAGTTCGCGTTCGGCCTCGGCCGTGCTCGCGTCGGCCGTCGATCGGACGTTCCGGGCCCTGACCGCGACGCTGCCGGTCCGGTCGATGGACGCGGCCGTGAGGACCGCCGCGGCGTCGGAGACGGTCGCGTCCGCCCGCCCGACGAGTTCGGAGACGTGCCGCGTGTACGCGAGCGCCGGCACGCGGTCGGCCCGCACGCCGCGGGCGGTCGCGAGTCCGGGCGCGACGCGCGAGACGGCCGAGCCGGCCGCGCGCTCGGCTTCGAGCGCGGCGAGCGCCTCGTCGCCGGCTCCCCCCGCGAGTTCCAGGTAGTACACGGCCGAACCTCGTGGGGGTCGCAAATCAGCGTGTCGGATCGGGTGGAGCGTCGCCGTCTGCGGGGGAAATCCGGGCGCACCGATCGACGACCGAACGCACCAACCTTTTTAAACCTTAAATACGTCGTTTAAGTCGATATATGAGCGACCCCAAGGACACGATCAATATCGAGAACGTCGTCGCCTCCACCGGGATCGGTCAGGAGCTCGACCTCCAGAGCGTGGCGATGGACCTCGAGGGCGCCGACTACGACCCCGAGCAGTTTCCCGGCCTCGTCTATCGGACCCAGGAGCCGAAGTCGGCGGCGCTCATCTTCCGCTCGGGCAAGATCGTCTGCACCGGTGCGAAGTCGACCGACGACGTCCACGAGAGCCTCCACATCGTCTTCGAGAAGCTCCGCGAACTGCAGATCCCCGTGGACGACGATCCCGAGATCACCGTACAGAACATCGTCACCTCCGCCGACCTGGGTCGGAACCTCAACCTCAACGCCATCGCCATCGGGCTCGGATTAGAGAACATCGAGTACGAACCCGAGCAGTTCCCCGGTCTCGTCTACCGCCTCGACGAGCCCTCCGTCGTCGCGCTCCTGTTCGGGTCCGGCAAGCTCGTCATCACCGGCGGGAAGGCCCCCGACGACGCCCGCGAAGCCGTCGACGTGATCGTCTCCCGGCTGAGCGATCTCGGTCTCCTCGACGACTGACGGGTCGATCTCTTTTTATCAATGTCGGTCCCGCTACAGTCGGCCGCCAATCCGCTCGCCATCGCCGGCACGTTCGCGACGTTCGCCGTCTTCCTCTCGATCACGGCGTTCATCGCCGCCCGGAACGTCCTCGGCGACGTCCCCGTTCGCAACGCGTTTCTGGTCGGACCGGTCCCCGCGGCGATCAGCATCCTGGTCGCGACGTTCGCCGAGAGCGACCCCGTCCTGTTCGGCGGCCTGTTCGTCGCGCTCGTCCTCGACGGCGTCGCGATCGCGTACGTCTACGGGGAGTCCCGGAAACTGTCCGCCTACATCACGCTGATCCACTTCGTCGTCAGCGTCATCCTGGGGACGATCGTCTTCGGGATCTGGGCGCTCGCGACGAGCGCGCCCGCCTGACGCTTTCTGACGCCTGCGCGCCAGACACTTTCGGGCGTCCGCCAGTCTGACGCTTTCGGACATCCGCCCGTCTGAAAGACCGGGTCTGCTCACTCGACGAGCCGTTCGATCTCGGTGACCAGTATCCCGGACGCGCCGACGGCCTTCAGGTCGTTGACGACCTCGAAGACGTCGCGCTCGTCGACGACGACGTGTACCGCGACGTGGTCGTCGCCGGCGACGTCCATCACCGTCGGGCCGCCCAGTCCGGGGATGACCTCTCGGACCTCGTCGAGTTGCTCTCGGGGGACGTTCATCATCACGTAGCGCTTGTTCTCCGCGGCGAGGACCGACTCGAAGGCCGTCACCAGCTGGTCGACCTTCGGGTCGTCGGCGTGGTCGGGGTGGGCGTACAGCCGGACCGAGGATTCGAGCACCTCGTCGACGACCGCGAGGCGGTTCATCCGCAGCGTCGTGCCCGTCGAGGTGATGTCGACGATGGCGTCGGCCATCTCGACGTGGGGAGTCAGTTCGGTCGCGCCCGTGACCTCGACGACGTCGGCGTCGATCCCCTCCCGTTCCAGGTACTCCCGCGTGATCCGCGGGAACTCGGTCGCGACGCTCTTGCCCGCCACGTCGGCGGGGTCGGCGATGTCGCCCTCCTCGGGCGCGGCGAGGACGAGTCGGCAGCGGCCGAAGCCCAGGTCGACGAGTTCGACCAGGTCGCGGCCGGACTCGACGACCTGGTCGCGGCCGGTGATGCCGACCGCGGCGGCCCCGTCCCAGACGTACTCGGGGATGTCGGCCGCGCGGGCGAACAGCACGCTCACGTCGGGGTCGACGGTGTCGGCGTACAGCTTCCGGTCGGCGGCGCTCTCGATGTGGAGTCCGGCCCGTTCCAGCAGGTCGACGCTCGGATCGTGCAGGCGGCCCTTGTTGGGGACGGCGATGCGCATACCGGGACGTCACGCGCCCGGGACGTACCACTTTCGCTCGCGGCGTGGACGCGGAGTGCTGACGAGCGTCGGCCGGCGCGGCGGTGCCGCCGAAGGCGGGCCGCGGTCGGGAGACGGACACCCGACTACCGAGTACCGAGGCACAACGATCATAGGCGCGGGCGTCGACTCGCCGGTATGACCGACGCCGACGAGGAAGCCGCCGAGGGTGCCAACGACGAGGCCGTCGACGCCACCGACGAGTCCGGCGACGCCGAGAGCGAGGAACGCGGCGGCGAGGCCGCCGGAACCGACCGCACCGCGGCCGTCTCCCGCGAGACCGCCGAGACGACGATCGACGTGGCGCTTTCTGTCGACGGCGACGGCGACAGCGCCGTGGAGACGGGGGTCGGCTTCTTCGATCACATGCTCGAAGCGTTCGCCAAGCACGGCCTGTTCGACCTGACCGTCCGGTGCGACGGCGACCTGGAGATCGACGACCACCACACCGTCGAGGACGTCGCGATCGTGCTCGGCGAGGCGTTCGCGGAGGCCCTCGGCGACAAGCGCGGCATCGTCCGCTACGCCGACCGGCGGGTCCCGCTCGACGAGGCCGTCGCGGGCGTCGTCGTCGACGTCAGCGGCCGGCCGCACTTCGACTTCGAGGGGGAGTTCTCCCAGGAGACGATCGGCGACTTCACGAGCGACATAGCCCGGCACTTCGCGTACTCGCTCGCGATGAACGCGGATCTGACGCTGCACGCGGACGTGGAGGGCGTCAACGCCCACCACGAGGTCGAGGCGCTGTTCAAGGCGCTCGCGCGCGCGCTCGACGACGCGACCCGCGTGGATCCGCGCCGGAGCGACACCCCGAGCACGAAGGGGAAACTCTAGCCCGGCAGTCCGGTCCGATCGTCCGGTCCGACGTTCTCCAGGCAGTGTCAGGAGCGCGTGAGCGTGCCGTCCTCGTCGGCGAGCACGCCGCGGTCGATCGCGTGATCGACGATCCGCTCGACGTGAGCCTCGTCGAGGTCGTACGCGCCCGCCGCGAGGTCGACGACCTCGTCCCGGCGGATCGGGAACTCCCGGTTTCCGAGCAGCCGCATCACTGTCCGGAAGTCGTCGGGCTCCGCGCCGACGGCGTTCCGGTCTGAGCCCAGCGTCGTCTCCCGATTCGACGCGTCCGGAGAGGCGGTCTCGTCCGGTCCGGTCGACTCTCCGCTCGCGTCGTCCGATCCGGTCGACTCCCCGCTCGCGTCGTCTGCGACCTCCGCCCGACGCGTGCGTTCTCGCGAGTCCGAGGAACCGGACGCCTGTGCGGCGTCGGCGACGCCGTTGGCGTCCGAGTCGGCGGGAGAATCGTCGGACCCGCCCAGATCGATCTCGTCGGATTCGGCGATGTCGGTGAACCCCTCCGGCGCGTTGAACGCGCTCGGTTTGCCGGAGCCACCGGAGCTGCGGGGCGAGTCGGTCGTTCCGGAAGCGTCGGAGCCGGGCTCAGAAGCGGAGTCTTCTGCCGCCGCGTTGGCGGGCGAGGACGCCTCTTCGGGACGTACCGTCGGCTCCTCGCTCGACTGACCGGACCGCGCCGTCGGCTCCGCTGTCGACTCACCGGCGCGTTCCGTCGGCGTCGCGGTCGGGTCGGAGTCCGCGTCACCGTCGATCCCCAGCCGGTTCAAGAGCGGATCGACGACGGTTTCGAGCGTCTCCAGGCAGTCCGCACAGAGCACGACCCGGCGCTGTTCGGCCTCCGTCGGCGACAGTTCCGGCGGGAGCACCTCGTAGACGCCCGCGGCGTCGCCGCCGCAGAAGTCGCAGGCGCGGAGTTGGCGCATCGGCATAGTCGTGTCTCCGCGAGCGCGCGGATAAAACTATTCGACCCGATCGCCGATGATCTCGGTCGGTCGTCGAGGAGTCTCCAGCCGATCGCCGATCGGTCGGGGCGGCCGGGCGACGATCGGTCGGGGCCGCCAGGCGGTGGTCACGACACGCGGACGAAGTGTGGACGAGCCGAGTCCCTACGCCGTCTCGACCGGCCCGCCGCGTTCGGTCCACTCGGTCAGGCTCCCCTCGTAGAAGCCGACGTCGTCGTACCCGAGCGAGCGCAGGACGACGTACGTGTGACTGATCCGCCGGGCGGTGTTGCAGTAGAGGATCACCCGCGTGTCGGGCGTCACGCCGACGTCGCCGAGGATTGCGGTGAGTTCCGACTCGGTTTTCAGCCCGCGCGTCTCGTCGTCGACGAGTTCCCGCCAGTCGAGGTTGACCGCGCCGGGGAGGTGCCCCTCGGCGTACTCGCCGGGGTCGCGCGTGTCGACCACGACGGTCGACCCGTCGTCGAGCGCGTCGAGCACCGTCCCGTAGTCGACGAGCGGGGAGCGCTCGGGGTCGCGGATCGCGTAGTCGGTCTCCGGCGGCGACGACGACTCGCTCGTCGACTCGTGCCCGCGGTTCCACGCGCTGAAGTCGCCGTCGAGGAGGTGGAGCCGATCCGGCGGGTGGCCGTACAGTTCGGCCGTCACGAGAAAGCGCGCCGCGAAGACGCCGTGGGTGTCGTCGTAGGCGACGACGTCGTCGTCGGGGGCGACGCCGGCGGTCGAGAGCAGCGACTCCCACGCCTCAGCTCCCGGGAGCATCCCCTCGTCGCCCGCCTCGCTGCGGAACTCCGCGAAGGGGACGTTCACCGCGCCCGGGATGTGACCGATGCCGTCGAACTCCCAGGCGTCGCGGACGTCGATCACCCGTACCGCGTCGAGTCGCTCGGCCAGCCAGTCGGCCGAGACGACGACGTGTTCGTACATACCGACACCTACCGGCGGCCGACCCTTCAACGTGCGCGATCCGGCCGTCGTTCGCCCGGTGTCAGAGAAAGCAGAAAATGTTGCGTGTTGTTTCTCGGGTCCGCGGCCGTACCGCGGCCGTGGGTCCGGCGTGGGACCGCCGCGTCCTGTCAGGTTCGACTGATGGAGCAATATTCTCCGGATGTCGGGAGGACGGGCAGTACACGCCGTAGTTGTGAGGATTATAGGGGGCGGGCACGTAGAGGGTGTTGCAATGACAGACGACGGTTACGCCAAAGACGTGCTCGTGTCCCCCGAGTGGGTGGAAGACAACCTCGCGGAGTTCGAGAGCGACGATCCCGGCTATCGACTGGTGGAAGTCGACGTCGACACCGAGGCGTACGACGAGAGTCACGCCCCCGGCGCGATCGGCTTCAACTGGGAGAGCCAACTGCAGGACCAGACCAACCGCGACATCCTCGACAAGGACGACTTCGAGGACCTGCTCGGCAGCCACGGCATCTCCGAGGACTCCACCGTGGTGCTGTACGGCGACAACTCCAACTGGTTCGCCGCCTACACCTACTGGCAGTTCAAGTACTACGGTCACGAGGACGTCAAACTCCTGAACGGCGGCCGCGACTACTGGATCGACAACGACTACCCGACCACCGACGAGGTCCCGGAGTTCTCCCCCGTCGACTACACCGCGAAGGGACCGTTCGAGTCCATCCGCGCCTACCGCGACGACGTCGACCACGCCGTCGACGAGGGGCTCCCACTCGTGGACGTCCGCTCGCCCGAGGAGTTCCGCGGCGACATCCTCGCCCCGCCGGGACTGCAGGAGACGGCCCAGCGCGGCGGTCACATCCCCGGCGCGCAGAACATCTCGTGGGCGGCGACCGTCAACGACGACGGGACGTTCAAGTCCGCCGAGGAACTGAAGGAACTGTACGCCGACCAGGGCATCGACGGCTCCGAGACGACCGTCGCCTACTGCCGGATCGGCGAGCGCTCCTCGATCGCGTGGTTCGCGCTCCACGAACTGCTCGGCTACGACGAGGTCGTCAACTACGACGGTTCCTGGACGGAGTGGGGCAACCTCGTCGGCGCGCCGATCGAGACGGGCGACGCCGAGTGAGGCACCGTAACGGCTGCTGACGCACTGTTTTCTCCTCTCCGATTTTCCCGCTGACGCCTCCCAGACGGTCGAGAGAACCGCCCGCGCTACGACCGTCGACAGCGACCTGCGCTGTCGATCGCGATCGCGGTCCCGGTGCCGGTGCCGGGGGTCCGTCCGGCAGCGGCCGCCCCTGTCGGGAGGCCGTTCGTCCGCGCTACCCGCCGAGGACGAGGCTCGCGATCGCCGGCGTGAGGAACGCCTCGACGAACGCCGCGAGGACGAACAGCGGGACGAGGCCGAGCAACACCCGGTAGGCCCGACGGATCGCCGCCGCCACGTCGTCGCCGTCGCGGCGGCCCCGGAGGACGCCGAGGACGACGCCGCCCAGCCGGAGCCCCAGCGCCCCGCCGACGACGATCGCGGGGATCTCGACGATCCCGTGCGGGGCGACAAGCGCGACGAACGCGACGGGGTCGAAGACGCCGCCGATCGCGCCGACGACGAGCCCGTTGAACGCGAGCCCGACGAGCGCGGGGATCCCGACCGCGAGGCCGCCGTAGGCTAAGTCCGCGGCGACCAGCCAGTTGTTCACCGCGAGGTTGAAGAACGTCCCGAGCGGGAACGAGCCGAAGACGGAGCCGACGTCGCCGCCGATCGGTATCGACGTCCCGAGCGACGACGTCGCGCGCCACCCGACGAGGCCGCCGGCCGCGATGGTGACGAGCGACGCGAGGTTCGCGAACGGACGGTCTCGGACGAATTTCCCGACGGAGTGGAGGCCGCCGCCGAACGCCGAGCGCAACCGGTCCTCCGGCCGGGAGACGTCGGTAGCCGGGAGTTCCCGTTCGGCGTACAGCGCGGTCTTGAACCCGTCGACGACCGGAGGCAGGAGTACAGCCCCGACGAGTGCCGTCACCCGTGTCGCGCCGAAGGCCGCGGCCGAACCGCCGATCGAACCGGAGACGACGAGCGCGCCGAACGCGACGGCGACGTAACCGAGCGCGTCCCACGGTCGACGGAGGGGAAAACGGACGCTCCGTCGGACCGCCTCGACCGCGCCCACGTCGTCGACGACGACCGCCTGCTCGGCGAACGCGAAGAGGACGAAGACCGCGGCGACGAGCAGCGCGCCGACGAGGAGGCCGAACAGGAGCGCGAGTGCGCCGGCTCCCAGCGCCGCCCAGGAGGGCGCCGTTCCGGCCGTCGACACGGACGCCACCGCGCTGGTGAGATAGCCGCCGACGGCGGCGAAGAAGCCGACGATCGGGAGGGCGACGGCCGCGAGCGCGACGAACAACAGCAGCCGGACGCCGAGGATCGACCGCCAGTACCGACGCGCGCCGTCGACCCCCGCGCGAACGCCGTCCTCGTCGCGGAGGAGGCCGTACAGGCCGCCGACGGCGGCAGCGTTGCCGACGGCCGAGACGAGAACCGCCAGGAGCAGCGAGAGGAATCCGCCGACGGCGACGAGCGCGATCGTCTCGGGCGTCAGCAGGCCGGCCACCGCCTCACCCAGTTCGGGGGCGACCCGTTCGACGTCGGTCGCGTCGGGGGCGGTCGGCGCCGACTGCTCTCCCAGTCGCCGGAGCGCATCGACGAACGGTTCGAGCCGACCGGCGGCCGCGAGGTACCAGACCGCGAGCAGGCCGGCGAGGAGGAACGGGACGCGGGCGATGCCGTACAGCCCGGAGACGAGCAGGTACAGCGGAATCACCGACGCCGATCGCTCCCAGAGCAACCGGCCGCCGGTTCGGAGGGCGGTGGAGGGGTTCACGCCCCGGAGTTCTCGATCCGCGAGCAAAGACCTTCGGGGCGTCGGGGCGAGCCGTGCGGCGCGTCGAGGGGGCCGACGGAGTGAGCTGTACGGCGCGTCGAGGGGGGCCGACGGACCGAAACGACCCGGGTCGATGCCTACAAGCGACGGGGCACCGAACGAGCGGGTATGAACGGATCCGACCTCGCAGCCGAACTGCGTGACGATCACGAGACGGCCTTCTCCCGGCTGGGTTCCTCGAAGGCGATGTACGCCCTCACCGGCGGCGAGATGGACGGCGAGTCCGTCCGCGCGGCGGCCGCGGAAGACGCGCTCGCGCTCGCCGAGACGCTCGATTCGTGGGTCGACGACGCGGGTTCGGCTGCGGCGGCCGACCTGTTCGCCGACCTGGCCGAGGCGTCCCGCGAGCACGCCGCGGACGTCGCCGACGACCCCGAACTCGGGGGAAGCCGCGGCTGTACGACGCGCTCGCCGCACAGGAGTCGACCCCCGCCCGACTCGGCGGCCTCCTCGGTCGCTACCTCGTCGCCGGGGAGCACGCCGGGCAGATGGTCGGCTTCTTCGTCGGCGACGCCGATCCGATGGCCGCCGACGACTTCCGCGGCCTCCGCTCGGCGCTGGAGGACGAACGCGAGCGCGTCGTCGACGCGCTCGAAGACGGGTGCGCGTCCGAGAGCGACTGGGAGACCGCTCGCGACGCCGCCGACGCGGTGATCGAGGCCGCCTACGAGGACTACGTCGAGACGCTCGAATCGATGGGAATCAAGCCGAAGAACGTCTGCTGAGCCGCCCCAGCGCACAGATCTACTCCCGGAGGGGATCCACTACCGGTGAGGTCCACTACCGGAGAGTGTTCACTCGATGACAGCGGTGCCGCTCGACCGGAGCCGTCGGTCCACAGAGTACGGGTTCGATCCACAGAGTACGCGGTCGGATCGGTGGCCGCCGGGTCGGTAGCGGTGACCGACACCGACGCACCGACCCTGTGAACCGTTCGCAATCTCCACCCGAAATGAAGGGGTTCGAGTCCCCAGACCGGCGAAAATCGAACGACGGGCGTCGGTCAGTCGTCAGACGCCCTCGACTCCCTCGCGGAACTCCGAGACCTTCGCTCGGGCGTCGACGACCGCCTCGTGGGCCGTGCCGTCGGTCGCCTCGGCGAGTTCGGCGAGGGCGTTCATGTGACGGGCCAACCGGCCGTGGTCGGGCTTTCGGTCCCGCGCCGCGAGCGTCGCGAGCGCGTCGGACTGCTCGTAGATTCGCCGCTGGACGTCGCCGTCGGCGGCTTCGGAGGCGTCCCGGAGTCGCTGGCTGGCCGCTTCGAGGAGTTCGTGTGACATACCTCAGAACACGCCAGCGACCCGCAAAACGTTTCCCACTCGGCGGGACGGGTCGCCGGAGGTTGGAGCCGGACTGCAGTCCGGAGCGCCACGGCGCGTGGGTGTTCGATCCGGAAAAGGCCGACTCGGCGAGCGCCGGCGGCTCTCGCGCTCAGACCGCCAGGAAGTCGGCGAGGCGGTCGTCGGTCAGTTCGCCCGCGCCGAGTTCGTCGACGATCGTCCCGCGTTCGATCGCGTAGCAGCGGTCCGACATCGCCTCGATGACGCCGAGGTTCTGCTCGACGAACAGGACGGTGATCCCGAGATCGTCGCTGATCTCGGGGATGTCCCGCTGGATCTGCTGGACGATCGACGGCTGAATCCCCTCGCTGGGTTCGTCGAGCAACAGGAGGTCCGGGCTCCCGACGAGCGCGCGCGCGATCGCGAGCATCTGCTGTTCGCCCCCGCTCATCGATCCCGCGCGCTGGTCGGCGCGCTCCTCTAAGATCGGGAAGTAGTCGTACACCGTCTCGTACAGCAGCTCCTCGGAGGTCTCGTTGATCGCCTCCCCGACGAGCAGGTTCTGCTCGACCGTCAGGTCCGGAAACACGTCGCGGCTCTGCGGGATGTAGCCGATGCCCGCCCGCGCCCGCTCGTCCGCGCTCCAGCCGGTGACGTCGGTCCCGTCGTACTCGATCGACCCCGCCGAGGGGTCGAGCAGCCCGACGAGAGCCTTCATCAGCGTCGTCTTTCCGACTCCGTTCTTTCCGATGACCCCGACGATCTCGCCGCGGTCGACCGTCAGATCCACGTCCCGGAGGATCGGCGTCTCGCCGTACCCGACCGTGAGGTCGCGACAGGTGAGCATCTCAGGTCTCCCCCAGGTAGATCTCGCGGACCTCCTCGTCGGCGCGTATCTCGTCGATGTCTCCCTCTCGGAAGATCGAGCCCTGATTCAACACCGTCACCCGATCTGCGATCCGATCGACGAAGTCGATGTCGTGTTCGATCACGATGAGCGTCATTCCTTCTTCGTTGAGTTCCGTAACCAGCGTCGCGATCTCCTCTCGCTCCTCGATCGAAAGCCCGGCGACCGGTTCGTCGAGCAACAGCAGCGAGGGGGACAGCGCGGCCGCCATCCCGATTTCGAGCCGCTGTTGCTGGCCGTGTGAGAGGTCCGAAGCCGGCGTCTCGCGCTCGTCTAAGAGACCCACGCGGTCGAGCGCCTCGGCGATGGGTTCCGAGAGGTCGCCGTCGCCCGTCCGCTGGAGCGGCAACCGGACGTTCTCGGCGGCCGAGAGCGAATCGAACACCGACGGGGCCTGGAACTTGATCCCGATGCCCCTGCGGACGCGCTCGTGGGAGCTGAGTTCGGTCACGTCGATCCCGTCGTAGTAGATCCGCCCCTCGGTCGCCTCGTGGCGGCCGGTGACGAGCTTCAGCATCGTCGATTTCCCGGCCCCGTTGGGACCGATGAGACACCGGAGCTCCCCCTCGTCGATGCCGAAGTCGACGCTGTCGATGGCGGTGAGGCCGCCGAACCGCTTGGTGAGCCGTTCGGTTTGCAGGATCGTGTCCGTGTCGGGGCCCGTCGCTTGCCCCGCGGGCGTCTTGCGGACGCCCGGATCCGTCCGCGAGGACACGGCGTCCGCGTCCGCCTCGGAGGCATCGTACTCCGAGGACATCACTGGACCTCCTCCCGCGCGCCCGCGGTCGCGTCGTCGATCTCGTCGCTCGCCTCACCGTGCGTCTCGACGAACGCGACGCCCTTCCGGTGAACGTACGGAACGATGCCCTCGGGCAGGAAGAGCACGACGCCGAGCAGCAGCAGCCCGACGACGACGAGGGCGTACTCGCTCCCGGTGATCGCGAGTTGCTGGCGGAACCACTCGATCGCGACGGTCGCGAGGACCGCGCCCAGCAGGGACTCGCGGCCGCCCACCGTGACCCACACGACGGGGAACGTCGCGAACGCCAGCGAGAACACCGACGGGTCGATGTAGTTCCCCCAGGAGGCGTAGAGGACGCCCGAAAGGCCGGCGAGCGCACCGCCGAGGGTGAACACCGCGAGCTTCACGCGGCGGACGTCGTACCCGAGCATCTCGACGCGGTCCTCGTCCTCGCGAACGCCGACCATCGCGTAGCCGAACCGGCCGTTGACCAGTATCCGCAGGCCCAGATACGACGCCACGAGCACGGCCAGCACCAGCCAGTAGAATGTCTCACCGCTGAACGACATCGCGGCCTCGCCGATACCGAGGGCGATGTTCGGAATCCCCGGCATCCCGTTGAACCCGCCGAGCGCCGCGTCGCCGATGGCCCATTCGCTCCCGGCCGTCTGCGCCATGAACGTCGCCATCACGATCGTCGAGACGAGCGTGATGATGGTGACGAAGACGCCGGTGACGCGCCCGTAGAACATGAAGTACCCGAGCAGGAACGCGACCAGGGTCGCGATCGCCACCGCGATCGGGATCGCGGCCATAATGCCCAGCGTGCTGTCGACGTTGAGCGTCACGATGCCGAACGTGTAGCCGGCGAAGCCGAGGAAGACGACCTGGCCGAAGCTCAACACGCCGGTGTATCCCCACACGATCGACAGCGAGAGCGCCAATACACCGTAGAGCAGGAACAGCGCCGTGTTCCCCGCCTGGTAGCTGCCGACGATCAGCGGGTAGACGACCGCGGCGCCGAGGGCGACCGCGAAGCCGATCCAGAACCCGCGGGAGTTTCCGATGGTGTTCGGCCCTTCGAGCGGATCCCGAAGCCGATCGAACGCGTCGATCGCGCTCACGACGAATCACGCTCCCGGCGCTCGCGGAAGTCCTCGACGACGCCCGAGAGGCCTGCGGGCAGGAACCGGAGGAGCAGAATCGCGACGAGCAGTAGCGCGACTTGCCCGATGAACGTCCCGTAGAGGTTCGTGAACAGCGCGCTGACCGCTCCGAGGACGCCGCCGGCGAGGGTCGTGCCGATCAGCACGGACCCCCCGCCGGTGACGACCGCGACGAACGCCTCGACCAGGAACGACGACCCCATTCCGGGGACGACCGACATCGCGGGCGCGTACAGCGCGCCGGTCAGTCCGGCCAACCCGGACCCGACCGCGAACGTCGCGCTGTACATCCGGTCGGTGTCGACGCCCATAGCGCGCGCCGTGTCGGCGTCCTGAATGGTCGCTCGCGCTCTGACCCCGAACTCGGTCCGGGTGAACACCACGTACGCCCCGAGGAGGACCGCCAGGGCGATGGCCGAGAGCAACACCCGGTACGTCGAGTACGAGAACTCCCCGTACTGGATCGCACCGAACGGCATCCCGATGCCCGAGAGGGAGTTCCCGAAGACGATGCGTACCGCCTGCGTGATCGCGAGGCCGAGGGCCCAGGTCGCCACCATCGAGTCGAGGGGGCGGTCGTAGAGCCGCTTGACGATCGTACGCTCCAGCAGGAGGCCGATGCCCGCGGTCACCAGCACGCCGACGAGTATCGCGGCCACGAGCGGGAGCCCCGCGTTGGCAGCCAGCGTGGTGCCGTAGGCCCCGATCATGATGAACTCGCCGTGTGCGAGGTTGATCACGCCCATCATCCCGAAGATGACCGCCAGTCCGATCGCTGCCAGCACGATGAACGCGAAGCTGTCGAGGAACTGGAATGTGAGGTTCACCCCGTTTATCATCTCACCCCGCCTCCTCGTAGAAGTCCTGCGGCGTGTACTGCGTCTCCTCGTCTTCGGCGGTGAGGTCGCAGCCGACGGTCTCAGAGAGGAACTGCTCGGGGATCACCCGGTCGTCGACGGCCTCGACGTTGTGCTCCTCGTCGGCCCGCATCACCCACATGTGGTGATCGACGTGGTGGGTCTCGGGGACGAGACTGATCTCCTCGCCCTCCGGCGCTTCGGGCGCCGGGTGCGTGATGCCGGACTCCAGCGCCGACTTGACCTCCTCCTGGTCGGTCGTTCCGGCCTGCTCGACCGCCTGTTTGTACATGTAGATGGAGAAGTAGTTGTTCTCGGCCTCCTCGTTGAGGTACGGCGCGTCGGGCCACATCTCGAAGTAGCGGTCGACGAATCCCCCCTCCTCGGTGTTCCGCGTCGTCGGGACCTCTTCCATATAGTTGACGCCGGCGTAGATGTTCGCCATCGCGGGCGGCTCGAGCCGGCGGTGTTCGTAGCCCTGTGCCATCGCCGTCGAGGTCCCGATGGGAACGTCGAGTCCCGCAGAGGCCTTCTGCTCGTAGAACGAGGTGTGGTTCGCCCCGACGAGCATCGACATCACGAGGTCGGGTTCTGCGCCCTGGATGTTGTTGATCGTCGACCCGAAGTCGGTCTCGGACAGCGGGATGAACTCCTCGCCGATCACCTCGGCGTCGTTCTCGTCGGCGAGCACGCGCACCCAGTCGGCCGAGAGCTGCCCGAAGTTGTAGTCGGCCGCGATAGTGTAGATCCGCGGGCCGAACTCCTCGACGAGGTACGGGAGCACACTCCCGAGCTGCTGGCGGGCGGTCGGCCCGACCGCGAAGGTGTTGTGGTCGCAGACGCCGCCCTCGTACTGGGTGGTGTAGAAGTACAGCTGGTCCTCGCGGTCGATGATCGGCCGGATCGCCTCCCGGGTCGCCGAGGAGTACCCGGCCCACAGGGCGTCGACCTCCTCCTGCTGGATCGCCTGCTCGGTCAGTTGCTGGTAGCGCTGGTTGTCCGACTGCGGATCGGGATCGAACACCTCGATCTCGCGACCGTCGATGCCGCCGTCCTCGTTGATCTCCTCGATGGCCAGGAGCGAGGCCTTGTGCTTCGGGTCACCGACGAGCGCGAAGTTGCCCGACCGGTCTTCGAGGATCCCGATCGTGATCGGGTCGTCGCCGCTGGCGGTCCCCGTCGTCCCGCCGCCGCTGGCGGAACACCCGGCGACGGCCGCCCCGGCGATCGTCGCCCCGGTCGCTAAGAATCCGCGACGGGTCGTCGACCGCTCGGCGGCGTTCCGCTGCTTCCGACTCATACCGAATCGCCTCCAGAAATACCCGAAGTGAGAGAGATAATGCGTTCATCGCTGGTGCACCGTTTTTCTTTTCCGAGGTCAGCCAAACGTTCGTTCATTATTTCTCGACAGGCAGTTCGATCCGGAGGAAATTGAAAAACCTTTCCAACTGTATATTAAGATTCGTTTCACCATAGGGTACAATATAAGGACGTAAGCTTGAGGTTCTGAATGTGAATCCGCCTAATATCTTTACAAGAGCAAAATTCCCGTCGAGAACCGGGAACGCAAAGACAAACAGATGACACGATGCGCTCGGCGACACCCTCCCGCGGTCCGGCCACTGCCGACGCTTCCGGAGTCGTGAGCAGACGGAACTGGTCGATCGCACGAGAACACAGGAGCATCTGGAACGGACCGTTCAGGTGGCCGCCGGAACGGGAGCGGTCACACCGAACTCCGAGACACCTCACAGCAGCCCGAGGAGCATCCAGGCGGCGAAGCCGACGACCGTGAGACCGGCGACGGTCCGAGCGACGCCCGCCGTCCGCGCGTCGACGCTCACGACCCCGAAGAGTGCGCCGACGCCCGCGCCGACGAGACTCATCGCGCCGACGATGGCGACCGCATACGCCGCGACGGCGAGCGCGACGACGTCGCCGCCGTGGGTGGGAAACAGCGTCGACGCGAAGACGATCATCGACATCGGCGGCGAGAGGGTGAACAGCGCGCCGACGACGCCCGTCCGCAGGTACGTTCGGACGCCGTGGTCGTGATCGCCGCTCTCGTGTGGGTGGGTGTGGCCCCAACCGCCGTGAACGTGGAAGTGGCTGTGTGCCGAATCGTGGCTGTGAGACACGCTCTCGTGATCGTGGGTAACCGCTTCGTGTCCGTGGTCCCGGAGCAACGCCCGGAGGCCGCTGCCGGCCGTCGCGACGCCCAGTACGCCGAGCAGCGCGACGACACCGACCGTTCCCACGGCGTCGAGGACGGCCGGGAACGACGTGCGTCCGAGGAGGAGATAGCCGATCCCGAGCCAGAGGACCACGAGCGCGACGTGGCCGAGGCTGAAACACGCGCCCGCCAGCGCCGACAGTCTGGAGTCGCCGTAGCGGCTCGTGAGCGAGGAGATGCCGGCGACGTGGTCGGGTTCTATCGCGTGCGTCGCACCGAGCACCGCAGCGGTCGCCATCGCCCCGTAGACGGCGCTGCTCATCCACGCACCACGTCCCAGGCTGTCGTGCGAACGGATCGTTCGATCGAATTCATCACCTCAAGCTGCGCGAACGGCTACAAAGTATGTTTTCTGACCCGCAATATTCACCAGAGTTGGAACTGAAACCATTAGAAGTGCCTGTTCGTAATATTACTTTCTGACATATCTTCGAAAAAATCACGTATGTCCCATCATACACTATATAGACACAAATAAGCAATTTTCAATCGGATAGATTGCGATTTTTTCATCTAACCGGGCGTATTTATCGAGGACCGACGACGCATCGGGTAGATGCAGCACGAACGAATCGCAGCCGACGAACCGGCCGTATCGGAGGGAGCACCGTGAGCGACGGCGAACTCACACCGGGGGAGGTCCGCCCGGGCGACGGCACCGTCACGATAAACGAGGGGCGCGAGACCGCGACCGTCGACGTCGCGAACACCGGCGACCGTCCGGTCCAGGTCGGCTCGCACGTTCACTTCTTCGAGGCCAACGCCGCCCTGGAGTTCGACCGCCGGGCCGCGTTCGGTAAGCGCCTGAACGTCCCCGCCGGGACGGCAACGCGGTTCGAGCCGGGGGACCGGACGACCGTCGAACTCGTGGCCATCGGCGGTAAGGGACGGGCCGTCGGGATGAACGACCTCGTCGACGGGAGCGTGGCGGACGGCGTCGACGAGGCGGTTCGGCGCGCTCGCGAGGCCGGGTTCGGGGACACGGGGGGCGGAGAGTCGTGACGCGCGAGCTCGACCGCGAAGACTACGCCGAACTGTACGGGCCGACGACGGGCGGACAGGTCCGCCTCGGCGACACGGAGTTGTTCCTCGAAGTCGAGCGCGACCTCCGGACGCCCGGCGACGAGGCCGTCTTCGGCGGCGGCAAGACGCTGCGCGACGGGATGGGAATGGCCCCGGGAGCGACCAACGAGGAGGGCGCGCTCGACTGGGTACTGACGAACGCCATCGTCCTCGACCCGGTCGCGGGGATCGTCGCCGCCGACGTGGGGATCCGGGACGGAGAGATCGCGGGCATCGGCAAGGCCGGGAACCCCGAAACGATGGACAGCGTCGATATGGTGGTCGGTCCCGGTACCGACGCCTACCCCGCCGAGGGGAAGATCGTCACGCCCGGCGGGCTCGACATCCACGTCCACTTCAACTCCGGGCAACTGGTCGAGCACGCGCTGGCGTCCGGCATCACGACGATGCTCGGCGGCGGCTACGGCGGCGGGGCGACCACCTGTACGCCCGGGCCGCGGAACATCGAGCAGTTCCTCCGCGCCGCCGAGGAGTGGCCGGTGAACGTCGGCTTCTACGCGAAGGGGAACGCCTCCCGACCGGGGCCGCTCCGCGAGCAACTCGAAGCCGGCGCGTGCGGGCTGAAACTCCACGAGGACTGGGGCTCGACGCCGAAGGCGATCGACACGGCGCTCTCGGTCGCCGACGAGGAGGACGTCCAGGTGTGTATGCACACGGACACGCTGAACGAGGCGGGCTTCCTGGAGAACACGCAGAGCGCGATCGACGGCCGGACGATTCACCTGTTCCACATCGAGGGGGCCGGCGGCGGCCACGCGCCGGACATCATGGCCGCCGTCGGCGATCCGAACGTCCTGCCCTCCTCAACGAACCCCTCTATTCCCTACACGGTCAACACGTTCGACGAGCACCTGGACATGGTGATGGTGTGTCACCACCTCAGCCCCGACGTGCCCGAGGACGTCGCCTTCGCGGAGTCCCGTATCCGCGCGGAGACGATCGCCGCCGAGGACGTCCTCCACGACGAGGGCGCGATCTCGATGATGACCACCGACTCCCAGGCGATGGGCCGGATGGCGGAGCTGATCTGTCGGACCTGGCAGATGGCCTCGAAGATGAAGAGCCAGCGCGGCTCCCTGCCCGAGGACGAGGGCAGCGACGCCGACAACCACCGGATCAAGCGGTACCTCGCGAAGTACACGATCAACCCCGCGATCTCCGCGGGGATCGACGACTACGTCGGCAGCCTCGAACCCGGGAAACTGGCCGACCTCGTCGTCTGGGACCCCGCGTCGTTCGGGATCAAACCCGAGATCACGTTCAAGGGCGGGTTCCCCGCCTACTCGGAGATGGGCGAAGCCAACGGCTCGCTCATGACCTGCGAGCCGCTCAAACAGCGCCCCAGAGCCGGCGCGATGGGCACGGCGGTCCAGGCGAACACGCTCGCGTTCGTGAGTCCGGCGGCCGCCGAGGCCGGCGTGGGCGAGACGTACGGTCTCGACACCGACGTCGTCCCGGTATCCGGCACCCGGACGGTCGAGAAGTCGTCGATGCACTACAACGACTACTGCCCCGACGACGTCGAGATCGACCCCGAGACGTTCGAGGTGCGAGTCGACGGCGAGGTCGTCACCTGCGAACCGGCCGAGGAACTGCCGCTCACCCAGCGGTACATGCTCTGAGAATGAATCTGACACCCAAAGACGAAGAACGCCTGACGGTCTTTCAGGTCGCAGAGCTCGCGCGACGCCGCAAGGAGCGCGGCGTCGCGCTGAACCGCCCCGAGACGATCGCCTACATCTCCGATTGGATGTTCGAGCGCGCCCGCGAGGGCTGGACCGTCGCGGAGATCCGCGCGGAGGCGACCCAGCTCCTGGGCACGGACGACGTGATGGACGGCGTGCCCTCGATGATCGATACGATCCAGGTCGAACCCGTCTTCCCCGACGGGACGAAACTCGTGACCGTCCACGACCCCATCCGGACCGAGACCGCCCGGAATCCCGGCGCGGGCGGGGACGGGACGCGGGAGACCGACGGAGGCGACGACCCCGCGAACGAAGGGACGGCGGCGGGCGGTGAGAGCGCGTGAGCCTCACGCACCGCGACGTCGCGACCGTCGGGATCGGCGGCCCGGTCGGCTCCGGCAAGACCTCGCTCGTCTCCGAACTGGTCCCGGAACTCCGCGAGCGCGGCCTCGACGTGGGCGTCATCGCGAACGACATCCTCACCCAGGAGGACGCCGACGCGCTCCGCGAGCGGTTCGCGGGGCTCGTCCCCAAGGACCTGGTCGCGGGCGTCGAGACCGGCGCGTGTCCGCACACCGGGATCCGCGAGGACCCGTCGATGAACCTCGCGCAGGTCGACGACTTCCTCGCAGAGCACCCCGACCTGGACCTCGTGCTCGTCGAGAGCGGCGGCGACAACCTCGCGGCGACGTTCAACCCGGAACTGGCGGACTACTCGCTGTACGTGATCAGCGTCGCGGAGGGCGAGGACATCCCCCGTAAGCGCGGTCCGGGCGTGGTCGAGTGCGACCTGCTGGTGATCAACAAGACCGACCTCGCGCCGCACGTGGGCGCCGACCTCGACGCGATGGAGCGCGACGCCGAGGCGGTCCGCGACGGCCCGTTCGTCACCACGAACTGCAAGACGGGGGAGGGCGTCGAAGACGTCCTCGAACATATCCACAAAGGAGTGCTGTTCGCGTAGATGGCCGCCGAGACGACGGGCGACGAGCCTACCGAATCGGGCGGTGACGGGCGGCTCGAACGCGGCCGCGACGGGAGCGACGACGGAGGCGGGGCGCGGAGCGGTGCGGCCCGGACGACGCCGAACGGGTCGCTGCCGACGCATCCGGCGTTCGAGCGGTACGAGACGGAATCGGTCCCCTCCGTCGGGGTGGGGAGGCCGGGGAAATCCGGCGAACTGGACCTCTCGTTCGCGGTCGCCGACGGCACGACGCGGCTGGTCCGCGACTACGCCCGCGTCCCCTTTCACGTCTCGGGGACGCTGGGGCACGATCCCCATCCCCGGGGAGAGACCGTGTACGTCCAGTCGCCGTCGGGCGGGATCGCACAGGGCGACCGCCACGACGTCTCGATCACGGCGGGCGAGGACGCGATCGCGCACGTCTCGACCGGGAGTTCGACGAAGGTGCTCTCGATGGAACACAACTACGGCGGCGTCGAGGTCTCGCTCCGGGTCGGACCGGGTGCCCACCTGGAGTACGTCCCCGAACCGCTGATCCTCCACGCCGACGCGCGCTACTGTCAGGGGGTTTCCGTCGACCTGGCGTCCGACGCCAGCGCGATCCTCGGGGAGGTCGTCGTCCCCGGCCGCCTCGCCCGGGGCGAGCGGTTCGAGTTCGACCGGTACGCCTCCCGCCTCCGCGCCTATCGGGAGGGGCGGCTCACGGTCGCCGACGACGCGCACCTCTGTCCCGCCGAAAACGACCCCTCAGCCCCCGGCGTTCTCGGGGAGTTCGACGTGTACGGAACGCTCTACGTGTTGACGCCGGACCCGGAGGCCGTCGACGAATCGGAGACGGACGCGCCGGAACCCGCGGCACTCTCGGATACGCTTCACGAGGCCGTGACCGGCCGGGTGGCCGACGGGGGTGGCACTGACGGCGGTGGCGGGGGTGACGGCGACGACGCCGCCGGCAGCGACGTCGAGGGCGGCAGTAGCGACGTCGAAGGCGACAACCGCGACGCCGGCGGCGGCGACCCCGTCGCGGCCGGCGCGACCGCGCTCCCGAACGGAGCCGGCGTCGCGGTGCGAGCGCTCGGCGACCGGGCGGACGCCGTCAGCGGCGCGTTACGCGCCGCGTGGTCGGCGGCGCGGATCGAACTCGTCGGGGCGGAAGCGGCCCCGCGGAGGAAGAACTGATGCTGCTCGCGGACACCTACCTGGGCCACCGCGACGAGGTCGACATAGACCCCGCCGACGCTCGCTCGGTGACGCTGACCGACGAGGAGCGCCGGCGCTCGCGCGTGCGGACGACCACCGACGACGGGACCGACCTCGGGATCGTCGTCGGCGAAATCCTCGGCGACGGCGACGTGCTCGCCACCGGGGACGGATCGCCAGTGCTCGTCTCGCTCGCGTCCGCGACCGCCCTCGTCGTCGACCTCGGCGACGCCGCCGACGCGGAGCTCACGGCCGCGGTGGCGCTCGGTCACGCGGCCGGGAACCGCCACTGGGACCTCGCGATCGACGGCGACTGCGCGTACTTCCCGGTGACCGAGGACCGAGAGCGGATGGAATCCGAGGTCGGACCGCACCTCCCGGCCGGCGCGACGATCCGGTACGACACCGTCTCGCCGGCGCTGTTCGACGACGGCTCGGCCGGCGCACAGCCCGCTGTGACGGACCACACGCACTCGGGGGCAGGCGGCGGCCATAGCCACGACCACGACGACGGGCACGGTCATAGCCACGGACACAGTCACAGCCACGACGAAGCCGAACACGGGCACGATCATAGCCACGAACACAGTCACGACCACGACGGAGACGAACACGGGCACGATCAGACCCACAATCACGACCACGGCCACGGACACAGTCACGGCCACGACGAGGAGGAACGCAGCGGCGACGACGATCACGGTCACCGCTACGTCCTCGAACACGGGCACGGCCGCGGTCAGGACGGCGGTGGCGGGACCGTACCGGAGGACGCCACCGATGAGTGACGGCGAGACCGCCTCGCTCGCGGCGTTCAGACTCGCCGACTCGGCGCTCCCCGTCGGGACCGACAGCGTGTCCTACGCCGTAGAGCAGTTCGCCGCCGAGGACCGCGTGACCGACGCCGACGACCTGCGGGACCTCGTCGAGACGTACCTCCGGCGGCAGTTCGGCCCGGGAGACCTCGTCGCGCTCCGCCACGCCCACGAGGCGGCCGCCGGTCCCGACCCGGACCTCTCGGGCGTCGTCGCGGCCGACCGGCGGCTGACGGCGGCGACGACGAGCGCGGAGTTCCGCGAGTCGAGCGAGCGGACCGGCGAGCGCCTGCTCGCGCTCCAGTCCGACCTCCGAGACGACGACCTCCTCGACGCCTACGCCGACCGTCTCGGAAGCGACGCGCCGGGGAACTACGCCGCGGTCCTGGGGGTCGTCGCGGCGCGCGAGGACGTGCCGGTCCGAGAGGCCTGTCTCGTCGCCTGCCACGAGTTCGCGACCGCGCTGTCGCAGGCCGCCCAGCGGCTCTTCGGCATCAGCCACACCGACCTCCAGCGGACCGTCGACGACCTCCGCCCGGCGATGGTCGACGCCGTCGACGACAGCGCCGGCCGCTCCCTCGCGGAGATGGAGCCGTTCGCCCCGCTCGTCGACGTGCTCTCGGCCCGGCACGAGCGCGCCGACCGTCGGCTGTTCCTCAGTTGAGCGCCGCCGGCTACGAACCGGCCGTCTGGCTGCACACCGGCCGGGCGACCGCACGACCGACCGCCTCAAGTGCCTGTACGCCCAACGGAGTTCCGATGAGCGACACCTCCGGGTCGAGTCCGCTCTCGCCCGACGAGCCGGCCGCAGAGCGGGCGTTCCGCGTCGACGCCCCGTTCGAGCCGGCGGGCGACCAGCCCGACGCCATCGAGCAACTGGCCGAGGGCTTCGAGTCGGGAATGGAGAAACAGACCCTCCTGGGCGTCACGGGATCGGGCAAGACCAACACCGTCTCGTGGACGATAGAGGCGCTCCAGCAGCCCACGCTGGTCATCGCACACAACAAGACGCTCGCCGCGCAGCTTTATGAGGAGTTCAAGAACCTCTTTCCGGACAACGCCGTCGAGTACTTCGTCTCCTACTACGACTACTACCAGCCGGAGGCCTACGTCGAACAGACCGACACCTACATCGACAAGGACATGTCGATCAACGAGGAGATCGACCGGCTGCGACACTCCGCGACGCGGTCGCTTCTGACTCGCGAGGACGTCATCGTCGTCGCCTCGGTCTCGGCGATCTACGGGCTGGGCGACCCGAAGAACTACACCGATATGGCGCTGCGGGTCGAGCGGAACGAGCGGCTCGACCGCGACGAACTGCTGGCGAAACTGGTCGACCTGAACTACGAGCGCAACGACGTCGACTTCCAACAGGGGACGTTCCGCGTCCGCGGCGACACCGTCGAGGTGTACCCGATGTACGGCCGCTACGCCGTCCGCATCGAGTTCTGGGGCGACGAGGTCGACCGGCTGACGAAGCTCGATCCCCTGAATGGAGAAGTCGTCTCCGAGGAGCCCGCCACCCTGATCCACCCCGCCGAGCACTACTCGATACCCGAGGAGCAGTTAGAGGAGGCGATCTCGGAGATCGAGCAGTTGATGGAAGAGCGCGTGAAGTACTTCGAGCGGCAGGGCGACCTCGTCGCCGCCCAGCGGATCGAAGAGCGCACGACGTTCGACATCGAGATGCTCCGGGAGACGGGCTACTGCTCGGGCATCGAGAACTATTCAGTGCATATGTCCGACCGCGACACCGGCGAGGCGCCCTACACGCTCTTGGATTACTTCCCCGAGGACTTCCTCACCGTCGTCGACGAGTCCCACCAGACCCTACCGCAGATCCGCGGACAGTACGCCGGGGACAAATCGCGAAAGGACTCGCTGGTCGAGAACGGCTTTCGACTCCCGACGGCGTACGACAACCGCCCGCTGACCTTCGAGGAGTTCGAGGAGAAGACCGACCGGACGCTCTACGTGTCGGCGACGCCCGGCGACTACGAGCGCGAGCAGAGCGAACAGATCGTCGAGCAGATCGTTCGCCCGACCCACCTCGTCGACCCCGCGATCGAAGTCGAAGACGCCACGGGCC
The DNA here is from genome assembly GCF_004799685.1 of Halobellus limi. Classification (NCBI taxonomy): domain Archaea; kingdom Methanobacteriati; phylum Methanobacteriota; class Halobacteria; order Halobacteriales; family Haloferacaceae; genus Halobellus; species Halobellus limi. The sequence goes on along the minus strand of NZ_CP031311.1, from coordinate 167,671 downwards.
AGGTCGACGACCTGCTGGACCGGATCGACGAGCGGATCGAGCGCGAGGAGCGCGTGCTGGTCACGACGCTCACCAAGCGGATGGCCGAGGACCTCACGGAGTTCTTAGAGGAGTCCGGCGTCGACGTGGCGTACATGCACGACGAGACCGACACCCTAGAGCGCCACGAGTTGATCCGCGACCTCAGGTTGGGGAACATCGACGTGCTCGTCGGCATCAACCTCCTCAGGGAGGGCCTCGACATCCCCGAGGTGTCGCTCGTGGCCATCCTCGACGCCGATCAGGAGGGCTTCCTCCGCTCGGAGACGACGCTCGTCCAGACGATGGGGCGGGCCGCGCGGAACGTCGAGGGCGAGGTCGTCCTCTACGCCGACGAGACGACCGACTCGATGGCCGCCGCGATCGAGGAGACGCAGCGCCGCCGGCGGATCCAGCGGGAGTACAACGAGGAGCACGGCTTCGAGCCGAAGACGATCGAGAAGGCGGTCGGCGAGACGAACCTCCCGGGGAGCGGCGACCGGAGCGAGCGCTCTCCGACCGACGAGCCGAGCGACGGAGACGAGGCGCGCGAGCAGATCGCGTACCTGGAAGAGCGGATGTCGGAAGCCGCCGACAACCTCGAATTCGAACTCGCGGCCGACATCCGCGATCGGATCCGAGAGCTCCGACAGGAGTTCGGGATCCGGGAGGACGACGAGGAGTCCCGCGGCGACGACGGCGTCGATCCCGGCGTCGATCCGCTGGATGAGACCGACCGCTCGGTCGACGACGGGATCCCACCGGAAGACGGCTGACGGCGACGGCGACTACGGGCAGGTGCGACCGGAACGACGACGCTGCTTCGTGCGGTCGCGACGACGACACGGCTCCGTGCGTGAGCGGATCTCACAGAAGGACCCGAACCTCAAGATTTATTCTTCGGTCGTCGCTATCCGGCGGCTACGATGTATTCGGAGTCGGTCGTCGTCGGTATCGGGAACGAACGCCGCCGGAACGCACTCGGAGGGCTCACGTAAATGAGCCGCCGTCGTGGGCCCGTGGCCGGGGGAACCGACGTGGCGGTTCGGAGATCGGATGCGGACGCCCCGAGATCCGGCGCGGTCGAACCGTCGACCCGGACCGAGGCGACCGATTTCTCGATCGTACGGCGACCGACTGTTCTCGACGACTGAACCAACAGACACCGATGAAATCAACCTCCTACAGCCGTGTCCAGCGGTCGTTCCTCCGGTATCAACACGTGTTCGTCTTTCTCGCACCGATCGTCTTCATCGTCGGCGTGTTCTTCGGCGCGCCCACGCCGTCGGAGGCGGGGGCGAGCTACTGGCTGGAGTACTGGTGGCTGTTCCCGGCGTTCCTGCTCGGAGCCACGATCGTCAACACCGTCGGGATCAGCGGGTCGGCGATCTTCGTGCCGTTCCTCATCTTCGTGTACCCCCTGTTCGCGAGCCCGCTGGACCCGCCGACGATCGTGAAGGTCGGGCTCATAAGCGAGGCGTTCGGCCTGTCGAGTTCGTCGATCGCGTTCATCCAGTACGGGCTCGTCGACCGCCGCCTGGCGCTCGCGCTCGTCGGCGGGGCGGTCCCGTTCGTCGTCGCCGGCGCGCTCCTGTCGTTCGTCATCCCCGAGCCGCTCTTCCACGGACTGCTCGGGGTCGCGTTGCTTTCGGCGTCGTACCTCCTGTTCAAGGCCGATCTCGATCACGAGAGCGACGCCACCGACGACACCGACGACGCCGAGGACGACGCGAGTCCGTCGGCCGACGGCGACGTCGAGACCGCGATCGACGGCGGTCACGCGGAGATGCCGAACGATCCCGGGAAGCTCGGTCCCGCCGGCGTCCGAACCGACGAGGACGGCAACGTGACGCGGATCGACCGCGAGGGCGACGACTACCGGTACACCCGCGAGGGGTACCTGCGCCGCTTCGCAAACTACAGCATCGGCGGGACGTTCCAGGGACTTGCCGGCTTCGGCGTCGGCGAACTCGGGATCATCTCGATGCTCGGCACGAAGGTCCCCGTCCGGGTCGCTATCGGGACGAACCACATCGTCGTCGCGCTCACGGCCATCCTGGCCTCGCTGGTCCACGTGTTCGGCGGCGGCCTCGTCGGCGGCCACAGCCTCAGTCTCGCCTCGACGCCGTGGAACATGGTCGTCTTCACCGTGCCGGCGACGGTGACGGGCGGACAGGTCGCCCCGTACGTCTCGAACGCGCTCAGCACGTCGACGATCAAGGCGTTCGTGGGCGGGCTGTTCGCGGTCATTTCGATCGCGCTGTTCCTGATGGCGCTCGGGGGGGTCTGAGATGTACGAGCGGATACTCCTGCCGACGGACGGCAGCGACGCGTCGCTGGCCGCGGCCGCGCACGCCGGATCGCTCTCCCGGACGACGGGGGCGACGGTCCACGTGGTCTCGGTCGCGGACAGCCGAAACCGGTTCGAGAGCCCGAGCAGCGGTCTCGCCCCGGACGCCTGGCGCGAGGCCGAAAACGAACGCGCGACGGCGGCGATCGAGAAGACGATCGGGGAACTACCGGAAGCGGTAGAAACCGAACGGACGGTCGTCACCGGGATCCCGCAGGACGAGATCGTCGACCTCGTCGAGGAGGCGGCCGCCGACGTCGTCGTGATGGGGACTCACGGACGAGCGGGGATCGACCGCTACCTGATCGGAAGCGTCACGGAGCGGGTGGTCCGTCGCTCGCCGGTCCCCGTGCTGACCGTCCAGGGCACCCGCGGGCAGGACGACTCGGCGACGAGCGATTAAGCGGACTCGTCCTCACTGACGGCGTCGGCGGACCTCTCCGAACGCCGCGAGCGGTACAGGTTGACGCCTAACCCGGCGACGAACGCGAGGAAGCCGACGGCGACGATCCACAGCGCGCTGGGATGTTCGAGTCCCAGATGAAGCGGTACGGGCATCGGACGGTGGTGCGTCGGGCGGCCACCTAACTGCTTCTATCTTCGATCGCGTCGACGCGCATCTCGACGTATCGGCGTGGCCACTCGAGGAGGTGTCGTTTCACCCGGTGTAGTACGCCGTGGTCCCGCGTCGACGGTGTGCGCTCGCCGCCGGAGATCCCTGGGCCGCGCTCGTGGCTCATATGGTAGTGTCTCTCAGGGCGAGGAATAACAGTAACGATTGTTCGTGTACTCGATCCCCGTCGGGCCTCCCGCGGCTACTGCGTCTCGTAGGACTCCTCGATGTTCAGATCGACGTCCGCCTCGGCCTCCGGCTCCCCGTCGTCGCCGCCGGGCAGGTCGCCGACGGCGTCGACGCCCTCGATCTCCTCGACCGCGGCGGCGATCTCGTCGATCTCGTCCAGACCCAGCAGTTCGCGCGTCTCGGCGTCGAAGTCGAGACTCTCCAAGCCGGCGGACTCCTGGACGTCCGAGTCGGTCAGTCCCCGACCGTAGCGGCCGAGGAGACTCGTGAGTTCCTGCGGGAGGACGTACGTCGTCGACGGCGACGTCCCGATCGTGGTCAGCGCCTCCAGTCCGCGGTCGACGATCGCGCGCTCGCCCATCGACTCGGCGGACTTCGCCCGCAGGACCGTCGAGATGGCGTCGCCCTGCGCTTCGAGGATCTGGCTCTGCTTTTCCCCCTGCGCGCGGATGATGTTCGACTGCTTTTCCCCCTCGGCCTGCTCGACCGCAGAGCGCCGTTCACCCTGCGCTTCGAGGATCATCGCCCGCCGGCGACGCTCGGCCGAGGACTGCTCCTCCATCGCGTCCTCGACGGCCGCGCTGGGCTTGACGCTGCGGACCTCGACGCTCTCGACGCGGATCCCCCACTCGTCGGTCGGCTCGTCGAGTTCCTCGTTGATCCGGCGGTTGATCTTCTCGCGTTCGGAGAGCGTCTCGTCGAGTTCCATATCGCCGAGGACCGCCCGTAGCGTCGTCTGCGCGAGGTTCGAGACGGCACGCCGGTAGTTGTCGACCTCCAGAAACGCCCGCTTCGCGTCCATCACGCGGATGTAGACGACCGCGTCGGCGACGACGGGCGAGTTGTCCCGGGTGATCGCCTCCTGCTTCGGCACGTCGAGCGTCTGCGTCCGCATGTCGAAGACGTACGTCTTCGAGACGAACGGCGGGACGAAGTTGATCCCGGGTTCGAGCAGTTTCCGGTACTCGCCGAACACCGTGAGCGCCCGCTTCTCGTAGGCGTCGACGATCTCGACGGCGCTGTAGACCGCCGCGATCGCCAGCGCGAGGAAAGCGAGGCCGACGGCGGCCGTCGGATCGCCGCCGAAGACGGTGCCGGCGATCAGGAGGGCGGCGGCGACGGTCGCGGCAGGGAGGAGCCAACCCGGGAGCCCTCGCGCGGAGAGTCGACCGAGTTCGCGGAAGAGGTTCGCCATAGGGGACCTTGTGAGCCTGTGGCATTAAGGATGTCCCGGCGAGCGAGTGCCGAAGGCGCCCGAGAGCGCGTTTCTCGACGCTCGATTCCGGGCGATCGGGCGGACCCGAAGGCACTTGAGGATGGCCGGTCAGGGGCCAGGTATGCGTTTACCGAGCCCCGGCGGCGACCGCGCGGCACTGGAGGTGGAGGACCTGCTGAAGATCGTCCTGGTCCTCGTCGTCATCCTGCTCGTCCTCGAAATCTTAGACGCCGCGTTCGGACTCCTTTTCGGCTTCGCCGGCCCACTCGTGGGGCTGGTTATCATCGTCCTGATCGTCCTGTGGCTGCTCGATCGGATCTGATCGCCCCGGCTGCGTCGCCGACGCGGTCCTTCGAGAGGGGGGCTACGGACAGTCGCTCTCGTCTACGGGGCGTCGATCGGGGCCCTGCTCGACCGCCCTCGCCGCCCCCGACTCCAGATTCACGAGCACCGCCCGTCCGCCGTAGCCGTGCGTCCGGTCGTGACCCCGGACGACGACGCAGGAGACGTCCGAGGGGATCTCGACGGTGTCCGAGCGGGTGAACGGCTGCCGGGAGTGGGCGTGGAGTAGCTCGCGTCGACCGAGTCGCGTCCCGTCGAGGCGCTCGACCTGCCACCAGTTCGCGTACCCATCTTCGCCGTCGTCGTCGTGGTGTAGCGCCACGTCGAAGGTGTAGCTCTCGCCGTCGGCCTCGAACGCCACATCGACGACGTTCGCCTCTCGGAGGTCGAGTTCCGACGCCGGGGTAGCACCGGTGGCGCTCGCCGTCGACCCGCCGTCGCCCTCGTCGCCCGGTTCGGCCGTCGATCCGCCGTCGTCGCCCTCGGCACCCTCTGAACCGCCGCTGCAACCCGCAAACAGCCCGATCCCGGACGCTCCCGCCAGTCCCGCGAGCAGTTCCCGCCGGGAAGTCGAGAGCGGGGTTCTCATACCCGGAGATCACTCCCAGCGACAATAACGCTCACGGCGAGTCCGCTCCCGACGGCTTCTTGCCCGCCGGAACCTCATTCCCGAGCGTGTTCAGTCTGAACGTCCCCGTTCCGGGACAGGTCGCGCGGCTCGCCTCGGAGCTCCACCCGGAGCTCACGCGCTTCGAGCGGATCCGCGAGCGCCACTCGCTTTTGGCGAAGCGCTTCGACACCGCGCTCGACGACGACGCCGACTCGCTGCCGCGACTCCGCGAGCGGCTCCGACCGCTGTTGCGGAGCCACGACGCGGGGAGCCTCGACCTGCGGGTGACCGGCCTCGACTACTTCGAGACGCCGCCGCGCGGCCCCGGGCCGGTGGTCTACCTCGTCGTCGAGAGCGCCGACCTCGACGCGCTCCACCGTCGGCTCTGTGAGTCGTTCGGGACGGTCGAGGGGATGGAGGGCGAAGAGTACGACCCGCACGTGACGCTGGCCCGCGGCGGACGGATCGCAGACGCCACCGACCTGATCGAGCGAACGAGCATCGAACCGGTCGCGTGGACGACCGAAGAGCTACGAATCAGGGATTCTCGGTACCGCGAGGATGCCGCGCGGATCCGACTGTGAGGTGTCGTCGGCGGGATCCGACTGTGAGGGACCGTCGGCAGGACCCGTCGTGAGGTGTCGTCGGCGCCGCGGGCGACGGCGCTGGACGGACGGTCCGGCGCGGGCCGCCGCACGAACGCGTCAGGACCGCGGTCGGACCCGCATCGACACCGGTTCCTCGGGGTGCATCGTCAGCGACCCGCGGAGGTCGAGCGGTCCCTCACGGGCGGCGTCGAGTTCGTATTCCCGAGCCACGGTCGCGACGATGAGTTTCGCCTCCAGCATCGAGAGGTGCTTTCCGATGCAGTGGCGCGGCCCGCCGCCGAACGGGAAGTACGCGAACCGCGGTCGGTCCGCGCGGCGTTCGGGGAGCCACCGATCGGGGTCGAACGCCTCGGGATCGTCGTACCACCGCGCCGAGCGGTGAGTGGCCCACTGCGAGAGCATCACGGCCGACCCGCGCGGGATCCGATACCCGCCCAGTCGGACGTCGACCTTCGGTTCGCGGAAGATCACGTACACCGGCGGGTACAGCCGCATCGCCTCCTGGATCACCCGTTCGAGGTAGTCGAGGTCCCGCGCGTCGGCCGCGGTCGGCGGCGCGTCGCCGCAGACCTCGTCGACTTCGGCCTGGACCCGGGCCTCGACAGAGGGGTGCTCCGAGAGGAGGTACCACGTGTACGTCAGCGTCAGCGCGGTGGTGTCGTGGCCGGCGAGCAGCATCGTCATCAGTTCGTCGCGGAGCTGGTCGTCGCTCTGCTCGCCGCGGCGCTGCGCCCGCAACAGGATCGACAGCAGGTCCATCGGTTCGTCCCCGTCGGCGGAGCCGGCGGCCGGATCGACCGCGGGGTCGTCCTCGGTGCCGCGACGCTCGGCGACGACGTCGTCGATGACGCCCTCGAGCGTCCGAACGGAGTCGCGGTAGGCGCGGTTCTCCCGCGTCGGGGCCCAGTCGGGGACGAGAAACCGCATCGGATCCGGCTCGAAGCGCTGCCCGAGCGGTTCGAGGTGCTCCTGGATCGTCCGCGTCTGCTCGTCGGTGAGCTTCGAACCGAACATCGCCTCGACGATGATCCGAACGGTCACGCGAGCCATATCGAGGTTGACGTCCCGCAGGTCGCCGGCCTCCCACGCGTCGACCATCTCCCGCGCGTGGCGGGCGATCAGTTCGTCCATCGACGAGACTCGATCGGGGGAGAACGCCGGCTGGGCGAGTTGCCGCTGCTTCCGCCACGTCTCGCCCTCGCTGAGCAGCAGGCCGTCGCCGAGCAGCGTCCCGATGGCGTCGTCCTGGAAGTCGGGCTTCCGGTAGGTCGCGTCGTCGGCGACGAGCACCCGCTCTACGTCCGCCGGGTTGGTGAGCAGGTACGTCTCCAGCGGGCCGAGGTCGAACCGGACGACGTCGCCGTAGGCGGCCTCGACGCTCGCGAGGAACGTGAAGGGGTCGCGCGCGTACTGGCGGCTGTTCCCGAACAGCGGTACGCCCGCGGGACCGGGGGGCTTCGTACGCATCGAAGAGTAGTTGGACTGGAAGCGTATGAGCCGTTCGGCCGTTTCGACCGGGTCGGTTCCGCGGGCGGGCGGCCCTCGGCCGGCGGTCCCGTAACACGGCCATCGAAACGTCCCGCAACACGGCCATCGAAACGCCCAGCGCTACGGCCGCGGCGGCGGTCCCTCGTAGGCGTCGAGGTCGGCGTAGAAGTTCAGCATCGAGAACTTCAGTTTAGTCGGCGCGACGTCGACGAGTTCGGCCCGCTCCTCCCGCGGGAAGCTCTCGCGAACGCCGTACTTCCCCATCTCGACGCTCTTCTGCGTGTAGCGCTTGTCGACGAGCAGCCGAACGCCGAAGTCGTCGGGGGCGCGGATGACGCGTCCGAGCGCCTGCCGCGTCTTCCGGATCGTCGGGATCTCGACCGCGTAGCGCCAGCCCGCACCGTCCCGTTCGTCGTAGGCGCGGTCGTAGGCGTCCTGGATCGCCTCCAGTCTCTCAGAGAGGTGCGGGTACGGGACGCCGACGACCGCGACGGTCCGAGCGTCGTCGCCGTCGAAGCTCACCCCCTCCGCGAGCGTCCCCCACAGCGAAGTGAAGAGCGTCGCGTCGTCGCTCTCGACGAACGACTGCCGGAGGGACTCCGTGTCGACGTCCGAGCCGTCGAGCAGGAGCTGACTTTCTACGTCGGACCGACCCCGGAGACGGTCGTGGTACCGCTCGGCCTCGGCGTACGAAGGGAAGAACAGAAGCGCGTTCCCGGGCGTGAAGCGTGCGGCGTCCGCCAGTACGTCCGCGATCGCCAACTGCGTGTCGGGGTCCGCGCGGTCGGAACTGAAGAGCGCCGGCGCTTCCACGGCGAGCGTCCGGCGGCGGTCCTCCGGGTATTCGAGCCCGTAGGCCATCGTCGCCGGATCCTCGACGCCGAGGACGTCCTCTAAGACGTCGAAGGGGCGCAGCGTCGCCGACATCAGGATGCTCGCGTGGACCTCCTCGAACAGCGTCTCGGTGACCTCTCTCGGGATGCAGGTGTACAGTTCCGCGCGCCCGTACACCTCGTCGGTGCCTGAGTCGCGACGCACCGAGCACAGCGGGTGCTGGCCGAGTTTCCCGCCGTCGGCCATCCACGAGGCGACGAACTGCGCGGCCTGCAGGGTCTGACACTCCGTCCGCGTCGTCGCCTCGCCCTCGCGGTAGGCTTCCTCGTACTCCCGGTCGAGGGTTCTCCCGAGTTGGAGCGCGAGGTCGACCTCCGCGTCGATGCCGCGGCCCTCGTAGCGCTCCAGGAAGGCGAGCGTCAGGTCGTCTCTCCGATCCGAGTTCGCGATCGAGAGATCGTGCCAGTCGTCGCTCACCTGCTCGCGCTCGCCGAACCCCAGCGCGTCGTCGTACGTCGCCCGCAACGCCCCCAGGAACGCCGAGAGGACGTTCTCGGCCGGTTCCGCGCGGGAGTCGTCGGCGTCCTCCAGCTCCGAGAGCGCCTCTTCGAGGGTGTTCTCCGTCAGGGCCCGGCTCGCGTGGTCGCGGGCGGCCGACTCGATGTTGTGGGCCTCGTCGAAGACGGTCACGACGTCCTCGGGCTCGCGACCCAGCCACCGGAAGAACTGCTCGCGGATGTTCGGATCCAGCAGGTGGTGGTAGTTGCAGACGACCAGATCGACGGCTTCCATCCCCTCCTTGAGCAGTTCGTAACCGCAGAGCTGTCGCTCCTCGGCGTACTCGTAGATCTCCTCGGGCGTCCGGACGTCCGCGAAGAGCCACTCGAAGAACTCGTCGTTCGACCCGACGAGGTTGTTGTAGTAGTGCTCGCAGACGTTGCCGTCGCGCAAGTCTTCGAGTTCGGACTCGACCGTGTCGAGTTCGTCGGTCACGGCGCTGCGGGCCTCGCCCGCACCCTCCGCGCCCTCGCGAATTCGATCCAAGAGCGCCTCGGCCTGCTCTGTGAGTTCGGCGCGCTCTTCTTCTTTCTCCACGAGCGTCCGGGTCGTATCCCGCAGCGTCTGACACTCCTGGTACTCGACGTCGATGTGGCACATCGAGGACTTGCCCTTGAAGACGACCGCCCGCACCGGTTCCTCCTGCGTGATGGCTCGGGCATCGGACACGAACTGCCGCATCTGCTGGTGGACGTTGGTGGTGATGACCACCGTCTTGTCGGTCCGCTGGGCGTACTCGAGCGCCGGAACGAGCGCCGAGAGCGTTTTCCCGGTTCCAGGCGCCCCTTCGAGGAGCACGTCCCGCTGGTCGTCTAACGCCTCGGCGATCTCCGCCATCGCCGAGCGCTGGTTCGGATACGGCTCCTCGTAGGGGAAGAACCGCTCGTACTCGCCGGTCGTCGACACGGTGGTCTCTCCGCCCTCCTCGAATTAAAAGCCTCGGACGGTCGGCACGGCCGAATCCGACCTAGAGAGGGACGGTACCATATGACATAATTCTATCGGCCTCGTGCGTCCGGACCGCGCCGCCGAGGTGGCGTTATTCGGACGGACGCGGTCTCCCCCTAGTATGGCGACCGAAACGAACACGACGACGACAGCACAGGTAACCGAGAACACGTGGCAGTACGGCGTCGCCGCCGGCGTCGTGGCGGGCATCGTGATGGGCGCGCTGATGGTGATGCAGATGCGCCCCGTCCTCGAAGTCGCGATCCCCTCGATGTACTTCCTCTCGGGCGGCGCCGCGGGGTTCACGATTCACGTGGCCCACGGGGCGGTGTTGGGGATGGTCTTCGCCGCGCTCGCCTCGACGCAGGCCGACCTGACGACGGCGAAGAGTCTGGCCTTCGGCGTCGGCTACGGCGTGGTCCTGTGGGTCGCCCTCGCCGTCCTCGTGATGCCGGTCTGGCTCTCGGCCGTCGGCTCGCCGGCGAACCCGCCCCTGCCGAACGTGAGCGTGATGAGCCTCGTCGGCCACGTGGTCTACGGCGCGGTCCTCGGCGGCGTCTACGCCGGCCTGCAGGGACGCTGACGCGGGACGGCGGCGATCCGAGCGCGGTCGCCTCCGTCGGATCACCGCGGTTCAGTCGCCGACCACCCGCTGCTCGACGAGGAGGATGACGCCCAGTCCGACCAGCGCGAGCGTGTAGGCGGCCGCCGCCAGGAGCGCGTCCCCGGTCGTCGCGTACTCGCCGGTCCGGAAGATGATCACCTTTCGGACCATCGCGATGATCCCGGTGTAGATGATCAGGCGGACGATCCTGCGGGTCTCGCTCCGCCGGGTGTAGGCGATGACCGTCTGGTAGACCTCGACGATTATCAGGAGCAACAGCCCCGTGTCGATGATGTCGATGACGGCCAGCGGGTCGGTGATGTTCCCGTCGGCCGCGGTCTCGACGATCTGAAGGGCGAGGTCGACGACGCCGATGGCGAAAAGGAGCGCGAAGATCGCCGCCGCGGCGAGTTCGACGACGTTGATGAAGTCCTCGATGCGACTCGCTGTTCGGTCGATCCACGCGTCGAGCCGCCGCGGCGGGGCCTCGGAGTCCGCGTCCGGGTCGTCCATCATGCGAACGTCGCTACCCGGTTCTTCGACCACAGGCAGATAAAAGCGGTCGCCGTCGGTGGGGGTACCGCCGGTGCACCGATGGCGGACGGTATCGATACCGGTAGCCGATTCATAACGACTACTCTCGTCTCGTACCGCCGAGCGCCGGCAACGGGGGTGCGCTCGGCGGTGAGAAGTGAGGGTAACCAGTATCAGGCGTCGAGCAGTTCGACGAGCAGCCCCTTCTGGGCGTGCAGGCGGTTCTCGGCCTGGTCCCAGACGAGCGCGCGGTCGGATTCGAGCACGTCGTCGGTGATCTCCTCGCCGCGGTGGGCGGGCAGACAGTGCATCACCTGCGCGTCGGAGTCGGCGAGCAGGCGCTCGTTCACCTGGTAGCCGTCGAAGGCCGCCAGTTTCTCGTGACGCTGGTCCTCCTGGCCCATCGAGATCCACACGTCGGTGTAGACGACGTCGGCGTCGTCGACGGCGTCCTTCGGGTCGTCGACGATCGTCGGCTCGTGGCCGAGGTCCGCCGCCTGTTCGAGGACGTCGTCGTCCATCCCGTAGTCCTCCGGCGTCGCGACCGTCAGATCCAGTCCGACCATCGCCGCGCCGATCACGAACGACTGGCCGACGTTGTTGCCGTCGCCGACCCAGGCGGCCTGCACGTCGTCGAAGCCGCCGAAGGCCTCGTCGATCGTCAACAGGTCCGCGAGCGTCTGACAGGGGTGGGCGTCGTCGGTGAGGCCGTTGACGACCGGGACGTCGGAGTACTCGGCGATCTCCAGTAAGTCCTCGTGGTCGAACAGTCGGGCCATCACGGCGTCGACGTACCGCGAGAGGACCCGAGAGGTGTCAGAGAGGGGCTCGCCGTGACCGAGCTGGATGTCGTCGGGGCCGAGGAAGATGGCGTGGCCGCCGAGCTGTGTCATCCCGGTCTCGAAGGAGATCCGCGTGCGGGTGCTCGGCTTCTCGAAGAGCATCCCGAGCGTCTGATCGGAGAGTTGGACCGCGTCCTCTCCGGCCTTGATCGCGGCGGCGCGGTCGAGGACCGTCTGCAGTTCGTCGGTCGTCAGGTCGTCGATGTCGAGGAAGTGGTCGGTTTCGAGCATCTCTCTCACTCCTGTAGGCGCTCGCAGACGTCGACGAGCACGTCGATCGAGCTGTCGTACTCCGCGAGGTCGAGGTGTTCGTTCGGCGCGTGATCCAGCTCGGAGTCGCCGGGGCCGTAGGTCGCCATCGGGCAGTCCCACGTGCCGGCGAAGATGTTCATGTCGCTGGTCCCGGTCTTTCTGAGCAGCCTCGGCTCGCCGCCGGCCTCGCGGATCCCGACGCGGAACGCGCGGGCGACCTCCGTCCGTGGGCTGGTCATCACCGGCGGAATCGGCTTCTCCCAGTGGACGCCGCCGCGGGTGAGTTCGCCCTCGGCGACCTCCCTGATGTCGTCGATGGTGAACTTCGGCGGGACGCGGAACTGCACGTCGACGGTCGCCTCGACGGCGAGGCCGTCCTCGGTGGGACCGCCGTCGAAGCGGACCGGCTTCGTCGTCACGGTGTCGAAGACGCCGTCGGACTCGTCCTCGTCGAAGAACTCCGCGACGCTCGACCACCAGTTGACGGCCGACTGGATCGCGTTGTCCTCCGGGCGCGAGGAGTGGCCGAGTTCGCTCGTCGAGACGTACGTCCCCGAGAGGAAGCCGCGGTAGCCGAGCGTGATGCCGTCCCAGCCGGAGGGTTCGCCGTTGATGACCGCCTCGGGCGCGTCGCGGTCCTCGACGAGGTGCCACGCGCCGCGGGAACTGGTCTCCTCCTGGACGACGCCGACGAAGGAGACGCCGGTCTCGACGGCCGCGACGGCCATCGCCGCCAGCGGCCCAGTGGCGTCCACGCTCCCGCGACCCCACAGCACGCCGTTCTCGACCTTCACCGGGACGTCGCCGGGGACGGTGTCGATGTGAGAGGTCAGAAGCACCGAGTCGTCCGCGGGCGCGCGGACGTTGCCGACCTCGTCGATCCACACCTCGCGGTCGTGTTCCTCGAAGAAGGCCTTCAGGCGCTCGGTGGCGGCTCCCTCGTCACCCGAGGGAGAGGGGATCGAGACCAGGTCCGCGAGCAGCGTCTGCGCGTCGGTCAGCCCCTCGGTGAGGTTCTCTTCGACTTCGAAGACGCCGTGGTTCATCGTGAATTCGACGGCGTCGCCCTCGCCCGCCGGCACCGACTCGCCGTCGGTCGCGACCTCCTCGTCGTCGAGTTCGGCGCTCATTGCAGCACCTCCACGAGGGAGTCGACGAACTGGTCGGCGTGGCGCTCGTCGATCACGAGCGGCGGGAGCAGGCGGACGACCGTCCGGCCGGCCGGCAGCGCCAGGATCTGCTCGGACAGCGCGAGGTTCTTGAGCACGCGGTTCGCGCCGCGCTTCACCTGGATGCCGATCATCAGACCGACGCCGCGCACCTCGCGGACGGGCAGATCGTGTTCGTCGACGGCGGCCTCCAGTTCGCTCCGGAGGTACTCGCCGACCGCGGCGGCGTGACCCGGAACGTCCTCCTCGACGACCGTGTCGAGGGTGGCGTTGGCCGCGGCGCAGACGACGGGGCCACCGGAGAACGTCGACCCGTGGTCGCCGGGGTCCTCCGCGATCCAGTCCTTCACCAGGGTCGTCCCCAGGGGCAGGCCGTTGGCGATTCCCTTCGCCGACGTGAGGATGTCGGGTTCGACGCCGACGCCCTCGCAGGCCCACAGGTCGCCCGTGCGCCCGACGCCGGTCTGGATCTCGTCGAAGACGAGCGCCGCGCCCGCCTCCTCGGTCACCTCGCGCGCGTGACGGAGGTACTCCGCGGAGGCGGGGTGGATACCGCCCTCGCCCTGGATCGGCTCTAAGAAGAGCGCGGCCGTCTCCTCGTCGACGGCGTCGGCGAGCGCCTCTTCATCCCCGTAGGGAACGAACTCGACGCCGCCGGCCAGCGGCTCGAACGGCTCCTTGTACTTGTCCTTCCAGGTCATCGCGAGCGCCCCCAGCGTCCGGCCGTGGAAGCCGCGCTTGGTCGCGACGATCTTCGAGCGGCCCGTCGCGGAGCGGGCGAACTTCATCGCCGCCTCGTTGGCCTCGGTCCCGGAGTTACAGAGCCAGACGTTGTCCGCGTCGCCCGGCGCGAGCGTCGCGAGCTTCTCGTACAGTTCCGTGCGGACGTCGACCGGGTACGACGCCTGGACGTAGGTCAGTTTCGCGGCCTGCTCCTGGATGGCTTCCGTCACCGCGGGGTGGGAGTGCCCGAGCGAGGCGACGGCGTAGGAGGCCCCGAAGTCGAGGTACTCGGTGCCGTCTTCGCCGTAGAGGTACGCGCCCTCGCCCGATTCGATCTGTATCGGTTTCTCCGAGAAGACGAATCCGCCGGTCATTGTGTCACCTCCGTCTCGTCGGCGTCGTCGCCCGTATCGTCCGTCTCCCCCGAAGTGTCGTCCGTCTCCTCCGAAGCGTCGTCCACGACCGCGCTCGCGTGGATGTGCGTCCCACTGCCATCGAGTGCAGCCAGGATCGGGTCGTCGGCGTTCGCGTTGGCGACGACGACCGTCACCGCGCCGCCGTCGAGCGCCTCCTTCGCCGCCATCACCTTCTTCGTCATAAATCCTTCCGCAGCGTCTTTCAGTGTATCAAATTCGTCGGGCGTCGACACCGACCCGATCAGCGTCGACGCGTCGTCGGGGTCGGCGTAGACGCCGGCGACGTCCGTGAGGACGACCAGTTCCGCCCCGAGCGCGCCGGCGACGGCCGCCGCGGCGCGGTCGGCGTCGGCGTTGACCGCGACGCCGTCGTCGGCGAGCATCGGGACGGTCACGACCGGCGTGTAGCCGTCGGCGAGCAGGGTTTCGAGCAGCGACCCGTTCACCTCGGTGATCTTCCCCGAGTGATCGCCGCGCTTGATCTTCTTTTTCCCGTTCTCGATCACCCGGACGGCCGACTTGCGCGGTCCGGTCAGGAGGCCGCCGTCCACTCCGGAAAGGCCGAGCGCGTCGACGCCGGCGTTGCGAAGGGTGACCGTGAGGTCGGTGTTCAATTTCCCCGGCATCACCATCGAGAACACCTCCATCGTGCGCTCGTCGGTGAAGCGCCCGACGACGCCGCCGGGCGTCTCGACGTACGTGGGCTCCTCGCCCAGTTCTTCGAGGGTGTCGTCGACGGCGGTCGAGCCGCCGTGGACGACGACGACCTCGCGCCCGTCGGCGACGAGTTCGGCCACGTCCTCTACCGCGCCCGCGGGATCGACCGCGCGCGCGCCGCCGACCTTCACGACGACCGGCGGGCGCGACGCGTCGCTGCCGCCGTCTGTCAGGGCGTCACCGTCGATGACGACGCGCTCGGAAGCGACGCCGCTGTCGGCGTCCGCCGCGGGTCGACCGCCGTCGGTCCGGAGCGGTCGCGCCGCCTCGGTCTCGAACTGCTGCGTCTGGCGGGCGTCGCGTGCGTCGTCGTGGGTGGTGGGTTCGGTGGTCATACGTGTCCTTCGTGGTGCGTGAGAATCGGTGCTCGTCAGGGTGCGCCGACGGGGTGGAGGCCGGCGAACTCCAGGCCGGCGGTCTCCTCGATGCCGAGCGCGACGTTCGCGGCGTGGACGGCCTGTCCGGCCGATCCCTTCATCATGTTGTCGATCGCCGAGAAGACGACCAGTCTGCGATTGCCGGGGTCGACCTCGAAGCCGACCTCGCCGAAGTTGGTCCCGGCGACGGCCTTCGGCTCGGGGTAGCGGTAGACGCCGCCACCGCCAGCGACGGTCCGCATAAACGGCTCGTCGGCGTAGGCCTCGCGGTAGGCCGTCCAGAGGTCGCCCTTCGAGACGGGCGCGTTCGGGAAGAGGTGGCAGGTCGCGCTCGCGCCGCGGGTCATGTCGACCGCGTGGACGGTGAAGGAGACCGAGAGGCCGAGGAACTGCTCGATCTCGGCCTCGTGGCGGTGCCCCGTCGGCGCGTACGGGCGGACGATGCCCGAGCGCTCGGGGTGACTGGAGGCGTCGCCGCCGCCGGCGCCGCCCTCCGAGGAGCCGACCTTCACGTCGACGACCGCCTGCTCGTCGCCCTCCAGGATGCCGGCGTCGAAAAGCGGCTTCAGCCCGAGGATCGTCGCGGTGGCGTTGCAGCCGCCGGAGGCGATGAGGTCCGCGCCGGGGAGATTTTCCCTGTTTATCTCCGGCAGGGCGTACTCCGACTTCTCCAGGTACTCGGGACAGACGTGCCCGTCGTACCACTCGTCGTACTGGTCCTCCGAATCCAGCCGGAAGTCAGCCGAGAGGTCGACGACCGTGTCCGCCGCGTCTCGGAACTCGTCGACGTGCTCCATCGAGACGCCGTGCGGCGTCGCCGCGAAGAGCACGTCGACGGATTCGAGGTCCTCGGGGGAGGTAAAGCGCAGATCCATCTCGCGGAGGTTCGGGTGGACGTGCCCGACCGTCTTGCGCTCCTTCGAGCGGCTCGTCGCCTGCACGACGTCGAATTCGGGGTGCTGATACAGGAGGCGAAGGAGTTCGCCGCCGGTGAACCCCGAGCCGCCGACGACGGAGGCGGTGTAGGCCGCGTCGTCGCCGGCGTCCGTGTGGGAAGCACTCATACAGTCGTCTCTGTCTCCGCCGCTTGTTCGGCTTTCGATTCGAGCCAGTCGACGACCCTCGCGGGGACGTCGACGTCGACGGCGTCGTTCAGCGCCTTGAACTCGACGGTGTGGTTGACCTCGTGGACGGTGTAGTCCGATCCGGTCTCCATCAGGTCGACGCCGAGCAGGCCGCCGCCGACGGCGTCGGAGGCGGCGGCGACGAGTTCTCTCGCGCGGTCGTCGAGCTCGAACTCGGCCACCTCGCCGCCCTTCGAGGCGTTGGTGAGCCAGTGGTCCGACGAGCGCGTCTCCGCGGCGATCGGTTCGCCGTCGGCCGCCAGGACGCGGATGTCGCGGCCGGGCTTCTCGACGAACTCCTGGACGTAGAACACCTTGTGCTGGTAGTGCCCCAGCGTCGCCTTGTGTTCGAGGATGGCCTCGGCGGCCGAGGGGGTCTCGACCTTCGCCATCAGGCGGCCCCACGAGCCCACGACGGGCTTCAGGACGCAGGGGTAGCCGAACTCCTCGATGGTCTCCATCGCGGAGTCGACGGTGTAGGCGACCTCCGTGTTCGGCGTCGGCACGCCAGCGCGTTCGAGCGCGAGGCTGTTCTTCACCTTGTCGGCGCAGACGTCCGCAGTCTCGGCGCTGTTGACGACGGGGACGTCGTAGGCGTCGAGGAACTGCGTCGTGTAGAGGCTGCGACTCGTCGCCAGACAGCGGTCGACGACGAGATCGACGCCGTCGAACGATTCCGGCGGTTCGGCGATGTTGAACTGCTCCTTCCGGACGTCGATCTTCTCCACCTCGTGGCCGCGCTCGCGAAGCTCCGTGAGGAGGAGCTTCTCGTCCTTCCGAATCCGGGAGTAGAGCAGCCCAACCTTCATCTTATTCGCCCCAGTCCTCTTCGAGCTCCGGGGCCTCTTCGAGTGTCAGCGGATCGGTCGAGACGACCTCCAGCTCCGCGCCGGTCGCGGGACTGTCGACGATCTCGCCGACCTCGACGTCGGCGGGAATCTCGATCTCCTCTCCGGTCAGCGGGTCTTCGGCGGTGATGGTTGCTGCCATACCCGTCGATGGGCGAGGAAGCGACTTAAACCCATCGAAGTTGTCGGATAAATTAACTGATCAGCGAAACCACTAACGGCGTAAAACAGTCGATCAGTCCGCCCGTGTGAAATCGGTGTCTGATTTCATATGTTATCGTCCCCGGGAGGGGACCGTCGCGGCCGACGTCGGAGATGCGGTCCGGGGACCGCCCACTCTCGGCGCTCACACATATCTGTCGACCTCCGATCCGAGCGTCTCCGCGGCGGCGTCCAGCGCGTCGCGGCGGTCCCCGAGGGCCGCCGCGTCGGCGTCGATCCCCGCTTCGGCGTCGTCGAGCTGGGCGGCCACGGCCTCTGGGGCGGGGCCGCCGGCCGAGTCGCGGCTCGCGACGCTCTGGACGGGATCGAGTGCGGCCTCGACGCGCTCGCGGCTCACGTAGGTGAAGAGGGACTCGCCGAGCACGTCGCCTGCGACCGCGTCAAGTGTTGCGAGGTCCGGCGTCTCGCCGTCGGCGCGCTCGGCGGCCGCCGCGAGCACCTCGTGAGCGGTGCGGAACGGCACGCCCGCCATCGCGAGCGCGTCCGCGACGCCCGTCGCCGTCGAGAAGCCCTCCCCGGACGCCGCTTCGAGCGTCTCTTCGGGCCACTCGGCGGTGGCGACCGCGCCGGCGGCGACGGCGGTCGCCTCCGACACCGCGTCGACCGTCTCCCAGGCGTGCGGCGTCGCGCGCTGGAGGTCGCGGTTGTACGCGCGCGGGAGCCCCTTCAGCGTCGTCAGCAGGCCGGAGAGGCCGCCGACCGCGTCGCCCGCGACCGCGCGGACGAGTTCTAAGGTATCCGGATTCACCTTCTGGGGCATGATCGACGACGTCGAGGAGTACTCGTCGGCGAGGTCGACGTGCCCCTTGTTCGCGAAGATCACGAGGTCCTCCGCGAGGCCCGAGAGCGTCGTCGCGTGCGTCGCGAGCGCCGCCGTCGACTCCGCGAGGAAGTCCCTCCCCGCCGAGGCGTCCATCGAGTTCGCGACGACGCCGTCGAAACCGAGCAGCTCGGCGGTCCGCTCGCGGTCGATGTCGAACGGCGTCCCGGCGAAGGCCGCCGCGCCGAGCGGCGAGCGGTTCGTCCGGTCGTAGGCGTCCAGCAGGCGCGCGGTGTCGCGGGCGAACGCCGACTCGTAGGAGAGCAGAAAGTGCGCGACCGTCGTGGGCTGGGCGGGCTGGAGGTGCGTGTAGCCGGGCATCACGGTGTCGACGTGCTCGGCCGCGACCTCGACGAGCGCCTCGCGGAGGGCGACCGTCGCCTCGATGGATTCGAGAAGGTCCTCGCGCAGGCGGTGGCGGATGCAGGTCGCGACCTCGTCGTTCCGACTGCGGGCGGTGTGCATCTTCCCCCCGTCCTCGCCGACGCGTTCGACGACGGCCGTCTCGATGGCCTCGTGGACGTCCTCGCCCTCGGGGAGCGCGCCGTGGCCCGCCGCCTCGATCTCGTCGAGGGCGGCGAGGATCTCGCCGACGACGTCGTCGTCGACGACGTCCTGCTCGGCGAGCATCACCACGTGCGCGCGGTCGACCGCGAGGTCGGCGGCGAAGATCCGCTCGTCGGCGGCGAGGCTGGACATAAATCCGCGCGCGGGGCCGCCGCTGAAGCGGTCGCGGCGGACGACGCCCGAGCGTTCTTCGCCGTGGTCAGCGCCCTCGCCCGTCATTTTTCACTCCCAGTCGCCTTCGTCGTCGTTCTCGGCGGCGTCGATCGCGGCGTTCGCGAGGCGCGACTGGAACCCGTGGTACTTCGCGACGCCCGTCGCGTCCTGCTGGGTGATGTCGCCGACGCCGGAGGTGTTGAACGAGGCGGCGTCCTCCGAGTAGGCGGCGTACTCCGACTCGCGGGCCACCGGGCGGGCCTGCCCGCCCTGGAACTTGATCGTCACGGTGCCGGTGACGCGGGACTGCGTCTCGTCGATGAAGCCCTCCAGGGCGTCGACGAGCGGGTGGTCGACGAGGCCCTCGTAGCCCTTCTGGGCCCACTCGTCGTCGATCGAGCGCTTGAAGTCGCGCTCGTCCTTCGTGAGGACGAGTTGTTCGAGGGCCTCGTGGGCGGTCAGAAGCGTCGTCGCCGCCGGGTGCTCGTAGTTCTCGCGGACCTTCAGCCCGAGCATCCGGTCTTCCATCATATCCGTGCGGCCGACGCCGTGTTTGCCGGCCTGCTCGTTCAGCGTCTCGATGAGTTCCGTCGGGGAGCGGTCCTCGCCGTCGAGGGCGACCGGGTAGCCGTCCTCGAACGTGATCTCGACTAGCTCGGTCTCGGTGGCGTTGGCGGGGTCGTCGGTCCACTCGTAGATGTCCTCCGGCGGGACGTAGCCGGGGTCTTCCAGCTGACCGCCCTCGACGGAGCGGCTCCAGAGGTTCGTGTCGATCGACCAAACTCCCGAATTCCCCGACTGGACGGGGAGGTCGTGTTCCTCGGCGTACTGCTGTTCCCACTCGCGGGTGAGTTCCAGTTCGCGGACCGGCGCGACGACGTCGAGGTCGGAGGCGCGCCAGACGACCTCGAAGCGGAGCTGATCGTTGCCTTTGCCGGTGCAGCCGTGAGCGAGGGCGTCGCAGCCCTCCTCTTCCGCCACTTCCAGGATCGCGTTCGCGATCACCGGGCGGGCCAGCGCCGTGCCGAGCGGGTAGCCCTGATACGTCGCGTTCGCGCGGACGGAGTCGAAACAGAGGTCTGCGAACTCGTCTTTCGCGTCGACGACGTGCAGGTCTAGGCCGTGCGCGTCGGCGGTCTCCTGTGCCTCCTCGAACTCCGATTCGGGCTGGCCAACGTCGACGGTCACGCCGACGACTTCGTCGTAGCCGTACTCCTCCTGCAGGAGCGAGACGCAGACTGTGGTGTCGAGGCCGCCCGAGAACGCGAGTGCCACGCTTGTCATTATATCTCCGAATCGGACGCTCTTCCGTATAAATTACACGGTTTGAATTTTGGAAATTAAACCGCAGAGATGCCTATAGAGACGCTAGTCGCTTGTGAAGTCCTTCGATGCAACGTGGAAAGAGAGGTAGTAGTGGGCCTAGGCGGCCCGTCGTCGCGGTCGCCGCGCGGCGTCGGTCGTCTCGGGAGAACACGGCGCGGGACGGGGCGAGACGACCGCAGCCACGGCTCTCCGGGGAGCGCGAACGCGCGTGGGAGAGAGCCGCGTCATTGCCAGCTACCAGTCGTTCGAGCGCACTAAACGTTTTCGGGATTCGACCACGCCGACGTTCGATCACGTCGGCTCACGTCGACGCCCCGGTATCCGAGCGCACGCGATCGAGCAGCCCCTCCACGCGATCGGCGCGCTGCATCAGCAGCGTCCCGACGACGCTCATCACGAGGACGTACCCGACCGCGAGCGCCGGGATCGTCTCTCGCATCACCGTCGTCGACCCGCCCGCGGCGAGCGCGGCGATGACGAGCGAGAACTCCCCGCGCGGCACCAGACCGAGGCCGACGCGGAACGACCGGTGCTCGGAGAGGTCGTAGACGCGCCCGCCCAGGTAGCCCGAGAGCAGTTTCGCGGGGGTCGTCAGGAGGACGGCCGCCGCGAGCGGCAGGGCGATACCGGGGAGCAATCGGGGGTCGGTGCCGACGCCGATCCAGAAGAAGAACACGGCGGCGAAGACGTCGCGGACGGGCGTCAGCTGCCGTTCGATCCGCTCGCGGTGGCCGCTGGTCGAGAAGCCCATCCCGACGAAGAACGCCGCGACGGCCTCGCTCACGCCCAGCGCGAGCGCGACCCCCGCGATCGGGACGACCACGCCCAGGATCCGGAGGACGAACGACTCCGTATCGGAGACGTCGAGGACGCGCGAGAAGAACTCGGTGCCGTACTGGACGGCGAGGAGGAGCGCCCCCAGGAAGCCGAAGGCGATAGCCAGCGAGCGCCCGAGGCCGCTCACTCCGGCGTCGGCGCCGCCGAGGACGAGCGAGGTGACGACCGCGAGGTAGACGGCGATGAGGAGGTCCTCGAAGACGAGCGTCCCGAGGATCGGGTCGGCCTCGTCGTTGGCGATCCACCCCAGGTCGATGAGGGTCTTCGTGATGATCGCCGACGAGGAGATGTAGACGATCCCGCCGAGGAGGAGTGCTTCGACGACCGACCACCCGAGCGCGAGGCCGATCGCGATCCCGAGCGGGAGGTTGATCGCGGCATCGATCACGCCCGCGCGGGTGATCCGCGAGCGCGCCGCGAGCAGGCGGTCCAGGCTGAACTCCAGGCCCAGGAAGAACAGAAGCAAGACGATTCCGACCTCCGCGAGGACGGTGAGGAGTTCTCCATTGGAAACGTAGGGGACGCCGAATCGACCGGCGACGAACGGGCCGGCGAGCATCCCGCTCACGACGTACAGCGGGATCACCGAGAGGCCGATCCGCAGCGCCGCGGCTCCGGCGATCGCGAGCACGGCGAACACCTGGCCGAGTTCTAACAGCCCGGCCGCCATTATGTCCCGTCCACGCGCGACTGGAAGTCCTCGCAGTTCTCCCGGGTGCCGACGACGACGAGCCGGTCACCCGCGCGGATCGTCGTCTCCGCCCCCGGCGACGGGATCACGTCGGTGCCGCGCTCGACGGCGACGACCGAGGCTCCCGTCTCCGCGCGGAGGTCGGACTCCCCGAGCGTCTGCCCGGCGATCGGGGAGTCCTCGCCGACGTCGACCCACTCGAGGAGCGTGTCGCCGCCGAGCAGCGTCTCGATGTCCTGAGACTTGACGGGCTGGAAGTACGCGCCCTCCAGGATCGTCCCGACCTGTCGGGCCAGGCGGTCGGGCAACTCGAACAGTTTCTCGGAGTCGCTGTCGGGGTCCGCGCGCAAGAACACCTCTCGGCGCCCCTCGTTGTGGGTCACGACGACGAGCTGTGACCCGTCCGGCAGGTCGATCTCGTGTTTCTTTCCGACGCCCGGGAGGTCGCTCTCGTAGACCGTCACAGCCCGCGTTTCGTCGTGATCGTACAAAAATCGTCGTGTGGGTCGGCCGGAGAGCGTCGCGGTCGGCTCCCCCAGAGAACGGAACCCCGACTCAAACGCCGTCACCCGAACACCGGCGCGGCGCGCGTCACCGCGAGGACGACGCCCGCGGCGACCGACGCCGCCGGGGGGATCGAGAGGTTGTCGTCGACGACGTAGCCCGCGACGACGGGTTTGAAGCCGTCGGCGAGCGTCGCGCCGAGCGCCCCCGCGACCGACGCCGCGAGGCCGGCCGCGACGCCCGCGGCGGGCAGGAGAAACGGGAGCGAGACGGCGAGACAGACCGCGAACATCGCCCCGAGCGTCCGCAGTCGCTTCGGCTCGCCGGCCTCGCGGGTCGTCCCGAGCACGCCCGAGATCGGGTCGCCGATGGTCAGCATCAGCGCGGCGGGAACCGCGACGTGCGGGGCGAAGGTGAGGACGACTGCGGTGATGCTGAACACGAAAAGCGCGTAGCCCGCGACGTTCGACTGCTCGTAGGAGCGCGTGAGGTTGTCGTAGACGGACCAGTCGAGGCCGACGACGAGTCGAAAGAACTCCAGGGTCGCGGCGATCGCCGAGGCGAGCAGCATCACGTAGCCGAGTTGCGTCCACGTCGCGAGGCCGAGGACGTACAGCAGCGGGAGCCCGGTCCCGCTGGCGTGGACCAGCCGCCGTCTGAACTCGCTCCGGGACACCCCCGCGAGCACGCCGGTCGACGACTGGGAGGGAGACACTGTCTACGCGTCCGCGCCCGGCGCGACGAGGTCGTACTCGGCGACCAGGTCGTCGAAGGGGCGCTCGCCGTCCGAGACGGCGCGGAGCTCTTCGACCAGAGCGTCGATCGGAACGCGGACCTGCCGGGCGGTGTCGCGCTCGCGGATCGTGACGGTGTCGGGGCCGTCGCCCTCCAGGCCGTCGCGGTCGACGGTGACGCAGAAGGGCGTGCCGACCTCGTCCTGGCGACGGTACCGACGGCCGATGCTACCGGAGTCGTCGTAGACGACGCTGAAGCCCGACTCCCTGAGGTCGTCGACGAGCGCCTCCGCGCGCGCGGTGAGTTCCTCGACGTTCGAGACCAGCGGGAAGACGCCGACGTCCGTCGGCGCGACCGTCGGCGAGAGCGAGAGGAACGACCGCGTCTCGCCGTCGACCTCGTCCTCGTTGTACCCGTGCGCCAGCAGCGTGTACACCGTCCGGTCGACACCGAACGACGGCTCGATCACGTGCGGGGTGATGTGCTCGCCCGAGACGGTCTGCTCTTCGACCCGGAAGTTCGCCACGTCCGCGTCGACGGTCTTGGTCTCGCCGCCGACGGTGACCGCGACCGTCTCCGACTCGAACGCCGCGGGGTCGCGCTCTGCCAGCTCTTCGAGCGCCGACTTCACGTCGGCGGCGGCCCCGCCGAACTCGGGGCCGAGAACGCTCATATCGGGGTCGACGACCGCTCTCTCGACCGTCTTCGGCTCGTCGAACTGCCGGAAGATGGTGAAGTCGTCGTCGCTGTGCTCGCCGTGCTTCGAGAGGTCGTAGTCGCCCCGATACGCGAAGCCCGCGATCTCGATCCAGTCGCCGTCGACTTCGCTTTCCGCGTCCCAGCAGTCCGCGGCGTAGTGGGCCCGCTCGCCCGCGAGGTGCTGGCGGAAGCGGAAGCGGTCCATGTCGACGCCGACGCGCTCGTACCACTCCTGGGCGATGCCGAGGAAGTAGCCGATCCACGCGTCGCCGACGATACTCTCGTCGACGGCCTCGCCGACCGTCGTCTCGACGTACTCGCCGTCCTCGCTCCCCTGCTCGGTCGCGGGGTACAGCGTCACCTCGACGTCTTCGACCGAGTCGAGGTCGGGCTCGTCGCGCTCGGGGTCGACGAACTGCTCTAACTCCGCCTGCGTGAACTCCCGCGTGCGGACGATGCTCTTCCGCGGCGAGATCTCGTTTCGGTAGGCGCGGCCGATCTGCGTCGCGCCGAACGGGAGGCTGTTGCGCGCGTACTCCTTGATGCGCGGGAACTCGACGAAGATGCCCTGTGCGGTCTCCGGGCGGAGGTACCCCGGCGTCGACGACCCCGGCCCGATGTTCGTCTCGAACATCAGGTTGAAGTCCTCGATCTCCTCGCCCGCGAGGGCACCGCCGCAGTTCGGACACCGGAGGTCGTTGTCGGCGATCAGCTCTTCGACCTCCGCGATCGGCAGCGACTCGGCGTCCTCGACGTCGGTGTTGTCCTCGACGAGGTGGTCCGCGCGGTGGGACTCCCCGCACTCGGGACACTCGACGAGCATGTCGTCGAAGCCGTCGAGGTGACCCGACGCCTCGAAGACGGGTTCGGGCATGATCGTCGGCGCCTCGATCTCGAAGTTGCCCTCCTGGACGGTGAAGCGGTCGCGCCAGGCGTCCTCGACGTTCGACTTCAGCGCCGCGCCCTGCGGACCGAAGGTGTAGAAGCCGGCGGCGCCGCCGTAGGCCCCGCTCGCGCCGAAGAAGTAGCCCCGGCGCTTGGCCAGTTCGGCGAGCCGTTCCCCCTCGGTTCGCTCCTCGCTCATTACAGCGCCTCCAGGAGGTCGACGTCGCGGACGATGCCGATCAGTTCGTCACCGGTGACGAGCGGGATCTGCTCGATGTCCTCGGTGATCATCGCCTGGGCGACCTCGACGACGGACTTGCGCTTCGAGACCGTCACCAGGCCGTCGGACATGAACTTCGAGGCGGGTTCGGAGGGGAGTTCGACGTTCCGGGTCGGGACGTAGCGCTTCCCGATGGCCTTGATTCCCTCCCACATCCACTCGTCGTCCTGGCCGGCGACGGAGTCGCCGGTGTCGTCCTCACCCTCGACGACGCGGGCGACCTCGATGATGTCGACCTCGGTGAGGATGCCGCTCATCCGGCCGTCGTCGTCGAGACAGACCGTGTAGGGGACGTTCGCGTAGTAGATTTCGCGCTCGGCGACCGGCAGCGGCGTCCCGGCGTAGGTCGTGTTCACGTCCGCGGTCGCGACGTCGCCGGCGGTGGCGTCGGTGTCGACCTCGCCGCGGGCGATGGCGTGGACGACGTCGGTGACGGTGACGATCCCCTCCAGTCGGCCGTCGACGACGGGGACGCGTCGGGAGCCGGTGTCGAGCATCAGGTGTGCCGCCTCCTCGACGCTCGTGTCGGCGGTGACCGTCGGGACCTCGCGCATCAGGACCGCGAGCTGGTCCTCGTCGGGTCGTTCGATCAGTTCCTCGCGGGAGACGAGCCCGCGGTACTCCTCGCCGTCGGGGCCGTCTTTGACCACCGGGACCGAGGAGAAGCCGCGCTCCTGCAGGTACTCCAACACGTCGTCGCGGGTCCCCGGGAGTTCGACAGTGACAACGTCCTCGCGGGGAGTCATCGCGTCGGCAACGTTCATGGGGCGTTGTACTGCGTCACACCTCTTGTACTCTTTGAAGGTTCTCGGAGGGCTTCGCGGACGGTTCTCGTCGGTGTGCGTCGATACGCGCCGCCGGGAGAGACCCAGCGGCCGCCGGACCGCGGTCGGTCCGGTGTTCGCACCGTCGGCCGTGTCCCTGGATCATCGTATCGGCTTGCCCCTCGATATCGTATCGGCCGTGACCCTCGATATCGTATCGGCCGTGACCCTCGATATCGTATCGGCCGTGCCCATCGCTCGCAGTGTCGGGCGCGTCCGATCCGCCGGCGCTCGCGGCCCCGGGATCGCGACAGCCGTCGCGGCGGTACAGCCGGACGATCTCAGGCGGCTGCGACACCCCGCAGGTTGCTACACGTTCGCACGGATAGCCGGCTGAGATACAGCATACGTTTTCCGTTAGTCGTTACTTATACACTAACGTGCTATTTCACACGCCATAATATACATAATCGTGAAATAACTCACGGCAGCGATCCGACGGGTTTATGTATGAATGAGACACACTCACAAACATGACGCCGAATGCGACGGCTGTGTCCGACGCGTCGCGCGCCGAGGTGATGGCCTCGGTGGACTCCACTCCCTCCCAATCGGAGTTCATCATCGCGGACATCTCCCGCGATGACGCGTGGCTCTCGATGCGACTGTCCGAAGCGCCGTCGCTTCGAGACTGGGCGTAGGGCGTCCGCTCGGTGACCGATCTTTTTTCGGGAGCCACCGGTCGATAGCCGCGGGGCCGCGACCAGCAGGATTTTTGTCCGCGTCTCCCGACGAGGTGGATATGCACTATCGCGAGGTCGACGCGAGTCGGGAGTTCCTGCTTCGACTCGAAACGGGGGCGGACTGGCGCACCGAGATCGAGGAGTTCGCCGACCTCGAAGGGATCGACGCCGCGTGGTTCCAGGCGATGGGGGCCGTCCAGGACGCCGAGGTGTGGTTCTACGACCAGGAGGACAAAGAGTACCAGTCGGTGACCTTCGACGAACCCCTGGAGGTGGCCGCCTGCGTCGGTAACGTCGCCGACCTCGACGGAGAGCGCTTCGCTCACACTCACGCGGTGCTCTCTCGGCCGAGCGGGCAGGCGCTCGCGGGACACCTCAACGCCGCGACCGTCTTCGCCGGCGAGGTGTACCTCCGCGCGTTCGACGACGCGCTGGTCCGCGAGCACGACGAGACCACCGACCTGGACCTCTGGCTGTAACCGTGCGGGAGGAGGACGAGCGGTACTTCGAGCGGATCGAATCCCGGCTCGACGAGGCGTTCGACCGCGCCGAGCGCGCGAAGGGGATGGGCTACGACCCCGAACCCGAGGTCGAGATTCCCGTCGCGAAGGACATGGCCGACAGGGTGGAGAACATCCTCGGCATCCCCGGCGTCGCAGAGCGGGTCCGCGAACTCGAGGGCGAGATGTCCCGCGAGGAGGCCGCCTTAGAGCTCGTGACCGACTTCGTCGAGGGGACCGTCGGCGACTACGACGGCCGCGCGGGGAAGGTCGAGGGCGCGGTCCGGACGGCCGTCGCACTCCTCACTGAGGGCGTCGTCGCCGCGCCGATCGAGGGGATCGACCGCGTCGAGATCTTAGAGAACGACGACGGCACGGAGTTCGTGAACGTCTACTACGCGGGACCGATCCGCTCGGCGGGCGGGACCGCACAGGCCCTCTCGGTCCTCGTGGCCGACTACGCCCGCTCGCTGCTCGGCATCGACGAGTACGACGCGCGGACGGTGGAGACAGAGCGGTACGCCGAGGAGATCTCGCTGTACGACAAGGAGACGGGCCTCCAGTACTCGCCGAAGGACAAGGAGACGAAGTTCATCGCCGAGCACATGCCGATCATGCTCGACGGCGAGGCCACCGGCGACGAGGAGGTCTCGGGCTTCCGCGACCTCGAACGCGTCGACACCAACAGCGCGCGAGGGGGGATGTGCCTCGTCCTCGCGGAGGGAATCGCGCTCAAGGCCCCGAAGATCCAGCGCTACACCCGCGGCCTCGACGAGGTCGACTGGCCGTGGCTCCAGGACCTCATCGACGGCACGATCGGGAAGGACGAGGCGGACGCAGAGACCGCCGATGCCGAAAATACGGCGGGCGGCGAGGACGAGGAATCGGCGGCGGACACCGAGAGCGGAGACGGGGGTGAGGAGAGCGACGGCGAGACCGAAACACCGGACGGCGCCGACGACGAACCCGCAGGGCCGCCGCGCCTCGACCCGTCGACGAAGTTCCTCAGAGACCTCATCGCCGGCCGCCCCGTGTTCGGCCACCCGAGCGCCGAGGGCGGGTTCAGGCTCCGGTACGGCCGCGCGCGAAACCACGGGTTCGCGACCGCCGGCGTCCACCCGGCGACGATGCACCTCGTCGACGACTTCCTCGCGACCGGGACGCAGATCAAGACCGAACGGCCGGGCAAGGCCGCCGGCGTCATCCCCGTCGACTCCATCGAGGGACCGACGGTCCGACTCGCGAACGGGGACGTCCGGCGGATCGACGACCCCGAGGAGGCTCTCGAAGTCAGAAACGGCGTCGAGAAGATCCTCGACCTCGGGGAGTACCTGGTGAACTTCGGGGAGTTCGTCGAGAACAACCACCCGCTCGCGCCCGCCTCCTACGTCTACGAGTGGTGGGTCCAGGACTTCGAGGCCGCGGGCGCGCCCGTCCAGGCGCTCGAAGACGACCCCGGGATCGATCTCGAACGCCCGACTCCGGCGGAGGCCGAGGAGTGGGCGACGGAGTACGACTGCCCGCTGCATCCCGAGTACACCTACCTCTGGCACGACGTCTCCGTCGCGCAGTTCGAGGAGTTAGCCGACGCCGTCGCGGACGGTCGTCTCGTCGGCAGGGAGGCCGACGGGGGTCTCGCAGAAACCGGAGACGGGACGCCGTCGTCGGACGCGAAAAAGGCCGGCGACGGCCGAGTCGACGACGATCGCGTCCTCGAACTGGCCAATACCGAAACCGTCGCCGAGACGCTCGAAGGCCTGCTCGTCGAGCACACCCAGAGCGGCGAGGCGATCCGGGTCCCCGAGTGGCGACTGCTGGTCCGCTCGCTCGGGTACATCGTCGAGGAAGGCGGGTCGACCTCGGCCGTCGACGAGGGCGAGCCGGAGTCGGACCTCGACGCGGGACAGTCGGCGTCGGACGTCGACGCGGGCGCGTCGCCCCCGACGCTCGATCGGACGTGGGAGCCGGCGGACCTCTCGCCGGCCGCCCGCGAGTGGGACGGCGGCGCGAGCGCCGTGAAGGCCGTGAACGAGGTCGCACCGTTCGAGGTCCGCGAGCGCGCGCCGACCCGGATCGGCAACCGGATGGGTCGGCCCGAGAAGTCCGAGTCCCGCGACCTCTCGCCGGCGGTTCACACGCTCTTCCCCATCGGCGAGGCCGGCGGGAGCCAGCGCGACGTCGGCGAGGCCGCCCGCGGTAGAGACGAGCAGGGTCGCCGCGGCGTCGTCGACGTCCGCGTCGGCGACCGCGTCTGCCCCGACTGCGACGCTCACACCTACCGGACGACCTGTCCCGACTGCGGGACGCACACCGAACCGCACTACGAGTGCGAGGAGTGCGGGCGGGTGGTCGAGCCCGATGAGTCCGGCCGCGTGCACTGCGACCGCTGCGACCGCGACGTCACCAGCCCCGACTGGTTCTCGATCGACGTCGGCGAGGAGTACCGCCGCGCGCTCGAAACGGTGGGCGAGCGGGAGTCCGCCTACGAGATCCTGAAAGGGGTCAAGGGACTGACCTCCGCGGACAAGACCCCCGAACCGATGGAAAAGGGGGTTCTGCGCGCGAAGAACGGCGTCACCTCGTTCAAGGACGGCACGGTCCGCTACGACATGACGGACCTCCCCGTCACCGCGGTCCGCCCCTCGGAACTCGACGTGACCGCCGCGGACTTCCGCGAGCTGGGCTACGAGACCGACGTCGACGGCGAACCCCTGAAGTTCGACGACCAGCTCGTCGAGCTGAAAGTCCAGGACATCGTCCTCTCCGACGGCGCGGCCGAGCACATGCTCAAGACCGCGGACTTCGTCGACGACCTCCTCGAACAGTACTACGGCCTCCCGCCGTTCTACGAGGTCGACGAGCGCGAGGACCTCGTCGGCGAACTCGTCTTCGGGATGGCCCCGCACACTTCTGCTGCTGTTGTCGGCCGCGTCGTCGGCTTCACTTCCGCCGCCGTCGGATACGCGCATCCGTACTTTCACGCCGCAAAGCGGCGGAACTGTGATGGTGATGAAGATTGCGTGATGCTGCTGATGGACGGCCTTCTGAACTTCTCGAAACAGTACCTCCCCGACAAACGCGGCGGCCAGATGGACGCGCCCCTGGTGATGTCCTCCCGCATCGACCCGAGCGAGATCGACGACGAGGCGCACAATATGGACATCGTGCGGCAATATCCCCGAGAGTTCTACGAGGCCACGCTCGAACTCGACGACCCCGAGGCCGTCGAGGACCTGATTCAACTCGGCGAGGACACCCTCGGCACCGACGAGGAGTACCGCGGCTTCGATCACACCCACGACACCTCCGACATCGCGCTCGGTCCGGACCTCTCTGCCTACAAAACGCTCGGCTCGATGATGGACAAGATGGACGCGCAGTTAGAGCTCTCCCGAAAGCTCCGCGCCGTCGACGAGACCGACGTCGCAGAGCGCGTCATCGAGTACCACTTCCTGCCGGATCTGATCGGGAACCTCCGCGCATTTTCGCGACAGGAGACGCGGTGTCTCGACTGCGACGAGAAGTACCGGAGAATGCCGCTGACGGGCGACTGCCGCGAGTGCGGCGGCCGCGTCAATCTGACGGTGCATCAGGGCTCGGTGAACAAGTACATGGACACCGCGATCCACGTCGCCGAGGAGTTCGGCTGCCGCGAGTACACCAAACAACGGCTGGAAGTGCTCGAAAAGAGCCTGGAGTCCGTGTTCGAGAACGACAAGAACAAGCAGTCGGGGTTCGCGGACTTCATGTGAGCCCACCTTTTTCCACGGCGGGTTTCCTCGCTCACTGCGTTCGCTGCGGGAACCCGCCGCGAAAAACCTGGAGGGAAAAAGCCACGAGGCCCGCGTTCGCGGGCCTCGCGGTACAGCGACGGCTCCGACCGCGACGCGATAGCGACGAACTACGTCCGCAACACGTCTGCTGCACCTATTCCGAGGGCGTCTTCTGTGCCAGTGGGGACCAGATCCGGACGAGTCAAGCGCTACTAGGCAGTAATCAGAACACGCGCTCGGAGGCGAGTTCCGCGCCCTCAACGAGCGATTCGAGTTTCTGCCAGGCGATCTCGGGATGGAGTGCGCCGAAGCCCGCGAAGGTGCCGAGGCCGCAGTCAGCGCCGGCGACGACCCGAGTGGGATCGCCGACGGCGTCGACGAAGCGCTCGATCCGATCGGCGACCACGGCGGGCGGTTCAACGTAGTTGACGGTGACGTCGATGCCGATCTCGTCCTGGCGCCGGACGACCGATTCGGTCGCGGTGCGAACGGCATCCTGAAACGCGCTCGCGTCGACCGGCTTGCCGGCCTGCCGTCGTTCGAAGAACTTCAGGAGTTCCTCCGGACGGGGGAGGCTCCCGACGTGCGTCGTGCGGATTCGTTCGTCGTTGAGTGTCATAGTGCGTGCGGAACGAGGCCCCGGCGGGAAGTTATATTATTTATACCCCATAATTTTTCCACAATATATTACTGTTAGAAATTGATGACGCGCGGTTCCGGGCCGGGACGACTCGACAGTCCGATCTCACGAGGCCTCCGAAAACGGTTCAGACGGCAGTGGACGGCATCCAGACGGAGCGGGTAACTCCGGAAAAAGAGAGTACACGGGAAGGAAATACGAGACTCGATCCCGGAGCCAGAATAAGATCGTCGTCCGCGGCCCCCTATTCCAGGTACCCGAGGTCCCGCAGCCGCTCCTGCGCCTCGTCGTCCATCTCGTCGACGGCGTCGTCGGAGACGTCGTCGTCGAGCGCGTCGGTCCACGCGCCGCCGACCGCCGACTCGAAGGCCGAGAGCGTTTCGTCGACGTCCTCGATCGCCGGGTCGTCGCCGCCGGCCACGTTCTCCGTCTCCCCGGGGTCCTCGTCGAGGCGGTACGCCTCGTCGTCGATGCGATCGATCCGGACGTACTTGGCGTCGGTCCGGCGCGCGGCGCGCATCCGGGAGTAGAACCGCGAGTCGCTCGGGAGCGTGATCCCGGCGTCTGCGGCCTTCTCCTCCAGTTGGTTCAACTCGACGACGGGGCGGGAGTACTCGACGAAGGCGTACGCGCCCCCACCGCGCTGTCCGGGGTCGCGGTCGGCGTCAGCGAGGCCGTCGAATTTCCGATACGAATCGGAGACGAGCGAGCGGGTGTGGTCGAGACCGATGGCGTCCTCGCCGGGGGCGGCCGGCGTCCCACCCTCGACGTCGAGCGTGTCGAGGACGGTGTGGTACAGGTCGAGCAGTTCGACCTGATCCGTGCGCCGGTCGGCGTCGAGGTCGGGGTGTTTGACCAGCAGTGGAACGTTCACGAGCGGGTCGTACAGACAGAACTCGTGCCCGTAGAGATCGTGTTCGCCGTGGAGTTCGCCGTGGTCCGCGCAGACGACGACCATCGTGTCGTCCCACCGTCCCTCCGCCTTCAGCCAGTCGAACAGGCGGCCGAGTTGATCGTCGATGTGGGCGATCTCGGCGTCGTAGAGCCCGCAGATCGCTTCCCACTCGTCGTCGTCGATGTCGCGGGCCCCCGAGTTGTACTCCTTGGAGTTCTGACACACCGCCGTCGAGTCGACGCCGGGGGCGAACTCCTCGGCGAACTCCTCGGGCGGGTGATAGGGGAGATGGGCGTCCATCAGGTTGATGAAGGCGAACGACCGGTCGGCGTCCTCGACGAACGACTGCGTCCGGTCGATCACCGCGGGGGTCTTCGAGTCCGCGCCGCCACCGCCGGCGAAGTACTCGTGGGCGGTGTTCCCGAGGCTGACGAGTTTGTCCGCGACGGCCCGGAGCGCCTCGTTGTCGTTCATCGTCTTCCACGCGCGGGCGAGCGGTCCCGAGAGGAACTCGCCGGGCATCACCTCGAAGAAGTTGTCCTGATCGTCGAAGCCGTCGGTCAGGTGCGTGTAAGGCGTGATCCACGCGTTCGAGGAGTAACAGGCCGTGTCGTAACCCGCCGCAGAGAGCGTCTCCGCGAGCGTCGTCGCGCCTTCGAGGTAGGGGTTCTCCTGGTCCGCGCCGTGTCGAGACGGGTACATCCCCGTGAACAGCGAGGCGTGAACGGGGAGCGTCCAGGGCGCGGGCGCGACGGCCTGCTCGAAGACGGTCGCCTCCTCGGCGAAGGCCTCGAGGTTCGGCGTCGTCGGCCGGTCGTACCCGTACGGCGTGAGGCGGTCCTTCCGGACCGTGTCCATCACCACGAAGAGAACGTTCTCGGGTGATTCGGTGGTCATACTCACCTCTCACGGCGAGGAGGTCAAAGAGTCACCGGTCTGATCCGCTTATCGCAAAAAGCCGAGGAGAGGACGCCTCAGAACGGCGCCTGCGGACCTTCGTCGCTCTCGGTCTCCTCGCTCGAACTCTCGCCGGGGAACGACGGCGACATTCCCTCCTCGTGGCCGCCGCCACCCATTCCGGTCTCGGCGTGGACCGTCTCGATCTCGGGAATCTCTTTGACCATCCGGCTCTTGATCGCCTGGATCGTCATCGGCGAGATGCCGCAGCCCGAACACGCGCCGCCGAGCATGATCGTGACCTCGCCGCTCTCGCGGTCGAGGTTCTGGATGGCGGCGGAGCCGCCGTGCATCTGAATCTGCGGGAAGTTCCGGCGCAGGAAGTTCGTGACGCGCTCTTTCAGGTCGTCGTCGCCGCTTGCAGCGTCCGTGCTCATACCCCTCGCTTCGGCGGCGACGGGCTTAGGCCTTTGGTTCACCCGCGGGGCGGTCCCCCTAGTCGCACCGACGACGTCGGCTGTGACCGCTCACTCGGCGTCGTCGAGCCCGAAGACGCGGCGGTGCTGTCGGCGGAGCTCTTCGAGGTACGCCTCCAGCACGCCCGAGAGCTTCTCGTCGTCGACGACGACGGCGGTCAGTCGGTCCGTCGGGTTCTCCGGCAGTTCGATCCGGAACTCGCCGTTCTCGTAGAACGGCTCCGATTCGTTGAGGATCTGCTGGTCGATCGCGTGGACCAGTTCGGAGTCGTACCGGTCGTTCATCGTCTCGAAGGCGTTCTTGTACGCGCGCTGGAGTTCCGGGAAGTAGTTCGCGTACTTGTCCTCGAACTTTTCGGGGTCGAACTCGGTCATACCGGTGCTTCGTCGGGGAGGATACAAACCGGTTTTCGTCCGCGGGCGACGACCTCTCCGGACCGTCGGCTGCGACGGACGCCTGTGAGGCCCGTAATGGCAATCCCCCGAACGTCCGCTCGAATCGGTCCGACGGCGGGGGAGCGTCCGAACGGGCGGTCACTCCTCGGCTTCTTCGACCCGATTTTCGACGACTTCCTCGATCCGTTCTTCCATCCGCTCGTCTACTTTCTCTTCGACCTCTTCGCCGACGCGCTCTTCGACTCGCTGGTCCACCTGCTCTTCGACGCGTTCGTCGACCTGCTCGCCGACTTCTTCGTCGACGCGCTCTTCGACTTCCGCATCGACGCGCTCTTCGACTTCCGCACCGACGCGTTCACCCACCTGTTCCTGCACCTCCGCCTCCACCTGCGTTTCGGCCTCCCGGGAGACGGCTTCCTCGACGAGTCGCTCGTAGATCGACATCTTCTCCCAGATCCGAAGCAGGTAGCCGACGACGAGTCCGCCCTCGAACGCCGCGACGCGGGCGTCGACGCGGAAAACGAGGTAGCCGAAGCCGAGGATGAACAGCGCACCGTAGAGCAGTTCGATGTGGAACTGCGTCTGTCGGCCCTGAAACCGGGCACTCAGCGTGCTCAGTGACATTATCGGACGTTCGCCGTTCGCGTCCAAAAACGGTGCGGCTGTGGTCGGCGCGCGGGTCGGGAACACCAGGCGGTGTTGCGAGAGCCCCCGTCAGGCGATGAGCCGGAGTCGCTGTGCGACGTCGAAGGCGACGAAGGCGATCACGCCCGCGACCGTCGGCGTCGCGATCCACGTCGCGACGATGCGCTTCGTCGTCGCGGGGTCGAACAGATCGAGCTGGTCGCTCCCCCAGGTCGACCGTTCGCCGTCGGTGAGCCCCTCCGGACGGACGACCGCCTGGAGCGGCACGCGACGGCTCGCCCGCCCCCATCCGAGACCGATCACACAGGAGGTGAGCACGACCGCGAGGCTGGCCGGGATACCGGCCCAGCTCAGGCCGGTGAGGATCGACGCCGCGACGGTTTCGGCGATCAGCGAGGCCTCCAGCGAGAGGTCGGTGATGTCCTCGCCGACGGTCTCCATCGTGCGCGGGCCGAGCGCAAACGCCCCCGCGCCGATCGCCAGTCCGCCGAGCGCGACGCCCGAGACCATCCCGATCTGCCCGGACCCGACCAGCGGGGCGACGGCGTTGGCGACGTTCGACGCGCCGGCGGAGAAGGCCATATAACAGCCGATGGCGATCACCGCGAGTTCGGCGAGTCGGGTGTCGCGGGATTCGAGATCGAGCGCGTCGACGACGGCGTCGTAGAGGTACCGGCCGACGAACGCACAGAGCCAGAAGGCCAGGATCGTCGAGAGCAGCCACCACAGCACCACGATCCCGACCGTCCGCCAGTTGAGCACGCCGAGGGCCGCACCCATCCCGACGACGGCGGCGACGGCCGCCTGACTGGTGCTCGTCGAGACCTTCAGGACGTTTCCGAGCAGGATGCCGACGCCGATGAAGAGCAGGACGCCGATCGACGCGCCGGGCGTGAAGTACTCGGGCGGGACGAACCCCGCTCCGAGCGTCTCGACGACGTTCCTGCCGATCGTGATTCCGCCGAGGAGTACGAAGACGGCCATCAGAGCCGACGCCAGACGCATCGAGAGGACGTCGCTGCCCGTCGCCGGACCGAACGCGACGCCCGTCGAGGAACCGCCGATGTTGACGCCGACGAAGATCGCGACCGCGACGCCGAGAACGAACAGAGCCGAGGCTGCCATCGTCTCACAGTGAACACGTTCGACTCAAAGAGTCCTTCCGTTCTCCTGCGATCGGCTCGCGCCCCGTCAGGCTCGTGACCCGTCAGCGGCCACTCGCGTCGAGAGTCGAGGAGGAACGAGGTGATGCGTGTCGCGCCGAGACGCCGCTCGCTTCAGCTACGGCCGGCAGCGATCAACCCTCGATCGGGATCGTCTTGCCGTGGGTGGTTCCTTCCTCCTCAAGGGGGAGCGTCACCTCGAGGATGCCGTTCGTGTACGTCGCGTCGATGGCCTCGTCGTCGACGTCCTTCGGGAAGCGGAAGCGTCGGTGGTACGTCCGTTTCCGCCCCCGGTTCTCGTCGACGTGTTCGGCCGCGATGTTCAGCATTCCGTCGTCCCAGGCGAGGGTGATCTCGTCCCGATCGAACCCGGGCATCTCGACGGCGAGGACGAACTCTTCGTCCTCCTCGTACAGTTCGTAGTCTGTACTGCCAGCGTCGTCGAAAACTCGGGACGGGAGGCCGAGCCCCTGCGTCCAGGAACTCGTTGCGTCTGTCGGCAGCGCCATTGCTGGTCACCTCGATTGCATTTGTTGATTGTCCGCGGTTCGTAATAAATATTTCTGAGAATTGGTGGTTTGTGGGAAACTAACGAGGATAGCACCCGGATTCGGCTTTCATCCGGGGGCGAACCCGTCGACCCCGGACGCGCGGAGGTACTCCTCTAAGAGCGTCGGAAACTGCGCGCCGCGAACGTAGCGGAGACCGAACTCGTCGGCCCACGAGATGATCCCTCGGTCTTCGGTGACGACGCCGGCGTCGAGTTCCCGCGCGAGGACGAGGAGGTCGAAGTCCTCACGGGAGTCGAGCACGCCCTGTCGGAGCGCCTGTCGGTACTTGTCGCGCATTCCGGAGAGGATGCGGTCGGCCTCCGTCATATACGCCTCGGCGCTGTCTTCCCCGTCCCGCGTCAGTTCGCTCGGGTCCAGCTGTTCGACCTCTCGGAGCGCCTCCTCGGAGACCCGGAGCCCGCGGTCGACGCGATCGCTCATCTCGTCGATGAAGTTGTACACGATGTTCGCCGGGATGGTGACGCCGTAGCGGTCGGGGCTCTTGCGGACGACCCAGGTGTCGAGCCGCGAGAACACCTCCTCGTCGACGTCGCGGTCCCGAAGCATCGTCGCGAGTTCGTCGTGGATCGAGGGAGGCATGTGACAGGAGATGTTGAGCTCCAACCGCGCGGTCGCCACGAGGTCCAGCAGCCGAAGCGCGGCGTCCGTCAGCGACTCGCCGTCCCGACGGATCTCCTCGGTGATGAAAAGCGACGTGTCGAGGACGAACTGTTGTCGCGGCAGTTCCCCGGGCATACTCGCCGATTCGTACGGGGAGGATAAAAGATGTCACCCCGCAGGCGGCGACACCCGCGGACGGCGACGCGGGCGACGAGGTGCCCGCCCAATCCCCGAACCGTCAGTCCCCGGAACGGACCCGGGTCTTTTCACCGAATCGACCGGACGGACAGTATGGACGAACGCGCGTACTTCGAACGGTTGGACTCCACGGCGTCGGATCCGTCCGAACTGTTCGAGCACTTCGAGCAGCGCTCCGTCGGCGAATACACGGCCCACGTCTTGCCGTCGGCCCGCCACGGCGTCGAGCGGGGGACCGTGATCCTCGATTCGGCCGACGCCATCGTCCGCGGGTATCCCAGTATTCCCCGAGTGTTGGCCCTCGACGCGGGCGTCACCTCGTTTTTCGACTCCGGAGCGACGGTTTTCGCCGAGGAGAAACTCGACGGCTTCAACGTCCGAGTCGTCGACGTCGGCGACGACGGCCCCCTGGCGTTCACGCGGGGCGGCTACATTTGCCCCTACACCACCGCGCGAGTCCGCGAACTACTCGATCTCGGGGAGTTCTTCGAGGAGTATCCGGGGAAGATGCTGTGTGCCGAACTGATCGGCCCGGAGACGCCGTACACGACGCACGACTACGAGGAGGTCGATTCGCACGCGATCCGCGTCTTCGACGTCCGCGACCGCGAATCGGCAGCCCCGATCGCAGTTCCCGAGCGTCGGGACCTCTGTGCGCGTTACGACTTCCCGCAGTCCCGACTGTTCGGACGGTACGATCGCTCGGAGGCGACCGAAGCGGTCTGGTCGGCGATCGAGGAACTCGACGCCGAGGGCCGAGAAGGCGTCGTGATGAAGACCGCCGACAGCGACTCGATGGTGAAGTACACGACCGAGTCCAAGCACCACGACGAACTCGCCGACGCGTTCTCGCTCCCGTTCGACCTCGGACGCGACTTCGTCTTCTCGCGGATCACTCGCGAGGCGTTTCAGGCCGCCGAGTTCGACGAGAGCGACGAACGGCTCAGAGAGCGCGCACACGATCTCGGCGAGTCGATCCTGCTTCCGGCCGTCGACACCATTCGGAAGATCGAATCCGGCGGGACCGTGGGCGAACGACACCGCGTCCGCGGCGGGAACGACGAGATCGACGCCCTCCTCGATCACCTGCGCGACCTCTCTCTGACCGTCGAAGTCGAGGAGGACTACCGCGAGAACGGCCAGCGCGTCGTCGAGTTCCTGAAGGTGGCCGAGTCGACGACCGACCGGACGACGTACTACCTGGAGGGCGGCACCTACGACGAGTGACGAGTCGACATTCTGTATATCATTATAGGGTATATTTGCTCAGCTCGGGAGTGCGATCCGAAATGCCGAGAGTGGGCGATGGGGTCCACTACGTCCTGTTTTGAGGGTCCAGGAGGAGCTGACGAAGAGTCTCCAAACTGGATGAACCACACTGTTGGCTGTAGATCTCTCATTCTGCGACCCGGGGTCGCGGATATCTTGAAACAGTTACAGCCGACAGTGTCAAGAACGGACCGATGGCGGCGAAACAACGGTATCCACCAGGTGCGGGCTGGTCTCCAAACGAGTCTTCTTCCGTCTATAGCTGTATTAGCTATCAAGATGGACGCACTCGATCGGGTCAAGAAGAGATACGCAACGAGCCAAGCACTTATGGATCAGATCAGGTACGCTGCCGAATCGTTGAGTCTGCAGTTCGATCGGTGGGACGAACAGCACGTCTCCGGCCCCAGTCTCTACTTTCTGATCGTCGCCGAGATGAGTTTCGACGGCTACACGGACCCACTCGGTGCGAACAAGTGGCCGACCAACCGGTGTAAAATCGTCACCGACTCGCTGGATACGTTCACAGAAGTCGCCGGAGACGTGGCGGTCACGCGGGACGGAGCGATTATGGTGACTGCCGACGGGACGATTCAAGAGCAGATGGTGCGCGTCCGCAACCCACCACGGGACGAGGTGCCGGGCATCGACGAACTCAATCCCGCTGACTGGATGGGAACCAAACACCTGAGTGCACTGGAGACCTCGCTCCGTGAGGACGTCATCTGGGCGATCACGCTTAGCGAAGAGGACGGTCGCGTCACCACGTTTTTGGACGGGACGTATCGTGACTACCCTCGCGACGAAATCGGTGGCCGGTGGCGGCCCGAGTAGAAGGCGGCTCTCGCGGCCGTGAACAGTTGATACGCCCCTCAGCCACTGAACCTCCAGTGGCTGTTCAACTCGGTTTCTGTGGGATACGCGGTATTCGGCACGACCTGAAACCCACGGGGGTGTCACCGAGGGCCTCAACCGGTGGGGGTTCCTCCGAATGCAGGTGTTCGTCGGTCGAGGCTCTCGAATCGAGCCGGTACATCGGTTCCACCGGGCGATCTGTCCCAACCCGAGGGGTGTTCCCTAGCCGACCCTAGTAAATTACATACCGCGATACAGAAAGAAGACCGAGAACCGTCCGACGAGGTGACGCGACTGTCAGAACGGTAGCTGGTGGGGCAGGCGGCGAAGTCAGAGGAAAGTCGAGGCCCTCACTCGAGTTGCTCGCCGACGAGGCGGTCCGCCTCCGCGACGAACGCCTCGCGCGTTCCGGTCGGGATCGTCGCGCCGGCGGCGACGTCGTGTCCACCGCCGTCGCCGCCGACGGAGCGGGACGCTTCGCGCATCACCGCGGAGAGGTCCAGGCCGTCGCGGACGAGCGCGTGGGAGCCGCGGGCGCTCACTTTCACTTCCTCGTCGGACTTCTCGGCGAACGCGAGGATGGGGATGTCGCCGCGGACTCCCGAGGCCCCGACCGCCATCCCGGCGACGATGCCGACGATGGTCTCGCGGATCCGCGATCCGGCGTCGAACCACTGGACGTTGTCCTCGACGGTCGTTCCCTCGTTTTGGACCCACTGCAGCCCCTCCGAGAGGTTGCGGCGGTGATTCCGCAGGAGCGTCCGCGCGCGGTCGAGCGCGCCTTCGCGGTCGCCCAGACAGACGGCGAGTCCGACGTCCGCGCGCTCGTAGCGCGCGGTGGCGTTCAGGAGCGTCGAGAACTCGCTGACGTCTCGGAGTTCGGTACCGGGTTCCTCGCGGGTCAGGGTGTAGGTAGTGCCCACGAGCGCGTCGATCCGGTCGGCCGGGACCCCCGAGGCGATGGCCCGCTGCAGCAGACCGCTCACGAGCGCCTGTCGCTCGTCCATCGTGAGATCGACCCAGCGGCGCCACTCGCCCCCCTCTTTCAGGTCCAGATCGAGGTCCGAGAGGAACTCGATGGCTCCGTTCTCGTCGTTCGTGATCCCGGGAATCCGGACGTTGGTGGCGTACTCGAGGAACTTCGGGAGCGGTCGGGTCTGCCGCCCGTAGACGAGCAGGTCCGTGGCCTCCTCGACGACGCCGGCGGCGACGCCCTCCTCGACGATCCCCTGGTTCGCCCCCGAGAGGCCGCCGTCGGTGCCCTGCATATCGCCGACCGCGCCGACGACGGCGAGACCGGCGAGGTCGCGGTTGTCGCCCTCAGGTGATTCGAGCGCCCGCGCGAGGACGTAGCTCGCGCCGGCACCCGAGAGTTCCGACGCGCCGTCGAGACCGAACAGCAGCGGGTTCAGGTGGTGGGCCGGTTCGTCGACGCCGTCCGGGAGGTCGGCCGGCTGGTGGTGATCGGCGATCACCGGCGTGAACGCGCCCTCGCCAGCGTATGGGGCGATGACGTCCAACTGGCCGCTGCCGAAGTCGGTGAAGAGCACCGTCTCGTGGTCGGTAGCGGCGATACGGGCGACCTCCCGCTCGTCGAGTTGCTTCGCGAACACGGTCTCGAACGGGATGCCCGCGCGCTCCAGCGCCGCGGCGGCGATGGCCGCGCTCGTCAGGCCGTCAGCGTCGATGTGCGACGCGAGCAGCACGCGATCGGCCGCTCGCAGTCGGTCCGCGCAGGCGACGGCCCGTTCCCGGAGGGCGGGGACCGGACCGTCGTCGCTCGTCGTCGTGTCCGCGCTCATACCCGGTCGTGGGGCGCTCTCGGATTTAAACCCACGTCCGGGAGGGGTGAATCGAGGCCGTGGCGTCGCAGCTCACTCGTGATACGTCGGCGCGGCTTCCTCGACGACGGCCGTCGCGAGTTCCTCGAACGTCGCGTTCTCGGGGACGACGTCGACGCGGATGCCGTGTCCCTCCGCCGTCTCGCGGGTCGGAGCGCCGATGACGCCGACGACGGCGCGGTTCAGGCCCGCGACGGCCGCCTCGCGGACGCCGCGTTCGTCGGCGGCAGCGAGGAAGTTCTCGACGGTGAGCGACGAGGTGAAGCAGACGGCGTCGAGTTCGCCGCCGGCGGCCATCACCGACGACTGCCCGGATCCCTCGGGGCGGACGAGCCGGTACAGGACGGTCTCGCGGACGTCGGCACCGGCCTCGCGGAGGCCGTCGAGGAGGACGTCGCTGCCGTGGTCGCTGCGCGCGACCTCGACGGTCCGTCCGTCGACGTCGCCTTCGAGCGCGGCGACGAGGCCCGCGGAGGTGTACTCCTCGGGGACGACGTCGACGGTCCAGCCGGCCTCGCGGGCGGACTCGGCCGTCCGCGGCCCGATGCACGCGAGGAGGGCGTCGCCCGGCGTCCAGTCGGCGTCGGCGAGGAGTTCGACGCCCGTCTTGCTCGTCAGGACGACGACGTCGGGGTCGGTCGCGGAACGGTCCGTATCGGAGTCGGTCGCGGAACGGTCCGTATCGGAGTCGGTCGCGGAACGGTCCGTATCGGAGTCGGTCGCGGAACGGTCCGTATCGGAGTCGGTCGCGGAACGGTCCGTATCGGAGTCGGTCGCGGAACGGTCCGTATCGGAGTCGGTCGCGGAACGGTCCGTGTCGGGGTCATCGCCATCCCTGCCCCCGGGAATCGCTCCCGTGGGTTCGACCGCGAGCATCGGATCCGGGACGGGAACCGCGCCGAGCGAGTCGAGCAGTTCGACCGCCCGCGCCATCCGCTCGTCGTCCGGGCGGAAGACGGCCACGCGGACCTCTCGGGTCACCGCTCGGGCACCTCCGCCGCTCCCGCGCCGGTTCGGTTCCGCAGGAACTCGACGACGCGCTCTCGCGTCGCCGCCACCTCGCCGATCACGGTGATCGCGGGCGGTTCGATCCCTTCGGCGTCGCGGACGTCCACGATGTCGGCGAGCGTCCCGCTCGCGACGCGCATCTCGGGCCACGTCGCCCGCTCGATCAGCGCGACGGGCGTGTCCGGGTCCATTCCGGCCTCTCGCAGCGCCGCGGTGTAGTCGGGCAGTTTGCCGACGCCCATCAGGACGACGAGGGTGCCCCCGGTGGCCGCGAGCGCCGACCAGTCCACCGCCGACTCGTCCTTCGTGGGGTCCTCGTGACCCGTGACAAAGGAGACAGAAGAGGCGTGATCGCGGTGCGTGACCGGGATTCCCGCCGTTCCGGGACCGGCGATCGCGGAGGTGATCCCCGGCACGACCTCGAAGGGGATCCCCTCGCTCGCGAGGTGTTCCATCTCCTCGCCGCCGCGGCCGAAGACGAACGGATCGCCGCCCTTCAGTCGGACGACGTCCTTCCCCTCGCGGGCGAGTTCGACCAGCCGCCGGTTCGTGTACTCCTGCGGCGTCCACTCGCCGCCGGCGCGCTTGCCCACGTCCTCGCGCTTCGCCTCGGGGATCGTGTCGAGGATCTCCGGCCCGGGCAGTTTGTCGTGCAGCACCACGTCGGCCTCGTCGAG
This sequence comes from Halobellus limi, assembly GCF_004799685.1. Lineage (NCBI taxonomy): Archaea > Methanobacteriati > Methanobacteriota > Halobacteria > Halobacteriales > Haloferacaceae > Halobellus > Halobellus limi. The sequence goes on along the minus strand of NZ_CP031311.1, from coordinate 124,660 downwards.
GAGGCGACGCGCCTTCACGGTCAGTAGTTCGGGGTCACCGGGGCCGCTGCCGACGAGGTACACCGTGCCGACGTCCGCCGAGGGGTCGTCGGCCTCGGGGCGGGTCTCGGCGGAGTCTACGTCGCTCATCGTCACTCCTCCGCGGCTTCGCGCGCCTCGGCTATCAGGTCGTCGGCCCCGCGGTCGGCGAGGTCGGACGCGAACGCCGCCGCCGCGTTGGCGTGGTCGTCGACCGGGAGGTCCCGACTCGCGGCCACTTCCACCTCGCCGTCCCCGGAGAGCACGCGCGCGACCGTGTGCACGTACTCGCCCTGGAGTTTCGCGTGGACCCCGATCGGCGCGATGCACCCGCCGCCGAGTTCCGCCAGCACCGTCCGCTCGACGGTCGTCTCGACGCGCGTCCGCGGGTGATCGACGACCGATCGGATCTCCTCGGCCGCGTCGCCGTCGGCGCGCGCGGTGACGGCGATGGCTCCCTGGCCCGGCGCGGGAACGAACGTCGCGGGGTCGAGCCGCGCGTACTCGACGTGGTGGAGCAGGCCCGCTCGGCGGAGTCCCGCCTCCGCGAGGACGACCGCGTCGTACTCGACGTCGAGCTCGCGTTCGAGCGCGCGGCGTTCGATCTCCGCGAGGCCGTCGAACCACTCCTCGATGGACTCGTCGAACTCTCGATCGGACTCCTCGTCCGTCGAGTCGGTCCCGTCGTTCCCCGAGTCGTTCCGGCCGGCCTCGCCCTTCTCGTCGCGGTCGGCGTCGACGCGGCGCTCGTGTTCGGCCTGCAGGTCGGGGGCCAGCAGCTTCTCGATCCGGGTGTCGACGTTCCCGCGGAGGGGTTCGACCTCCAGGTCCGGGCGCTCGGCGAGGAGCTGCGCCTTGCGCCGGAGCGAGGAGGTACCGACGACGGACCCCGACGGGAGGTCCCGCAGTTCGGTGCCGTCGGGCGTGAGAAGCAGGTCAGCGGCCGCCGCGCGCTGCGGGACGCCGGCGACGACGAGGTCGTCCGGTCCCTCGGTGGGCATGTCCTTCATCGAGTGGACTGCGGCGTCGACGTCGCCGTCGAGCACCTGCTCGTCGAGCGCGCGGACGAACGCGCCGGTCTTCCCGAGCCGGTGGATGAGTTCGTCTCTGATCTGGTCGCCCCGCGTCTCGACCTCGACGAGTTCGACGTCGAACCGGCGGTCTTCGAGCGCCTCCCGGACGCTCGCCGCCTGCCGGAGCGCCAGGTCCGAACTCCGGGTCGCCAATCGGAGTGTGCCGCGAGTGGTCATTGCCGTGTCCTCGGCGGCCACGGGTGAAAAGGCCACCACTTCGGCTGCGAGCGGGGAGCGGCCGGCGGTGGGTCCGGCCACGGCGACGACCGAAACACACTCACTGAACGACCGCGTCGCTTCCGGCGTGTCCGTCGCTGCCCGCGCCGCCGACGAGGTCGGCGAGTTCCTCCGCGTCGCCGTGCTGTGGTTCCTACTCAGCCCGGCGTTCGCACCGGTGAACGTGGTCGTCTCCGCGCTTCCGTTCCCGCTCGAACGGCGGTTCTGGCACGCGGCCGTCCTGTCGGCGATCGGCGTCGGCGTCGTTCGGTACTACGACCCCTCGTGGGAACTCGTCCGCGGGCTCGTCGTCGGCGTCGCGACGACGGCGACGTTCCTGTCGCTGTACGCCTTCTCGGGACTCGGGCGCGTCGTCGCCGAAGGCGGCACCTGGCGCGCGTCCGTCGCGGTCGCCGCGTTCTGGCTCGTCGGACTCGGCGTCGGCGTCGCGCTCGCCCATCCGCGGACGTGGCGACGGGTCCGAGCGCACTTCGGGGTGGGTTGACGGAGCGACGACGCCGGGACGCAACCGCCGCGTCAGGGCGTCCCGACCGCGACGTGGCGCTTGTACAGGTAGTACAGCGCGAGCACGACGCTCAGCGTGAACGCGCTCAGCACCTCGGTCGCGAGCGCGGCCAGTCCCCAGACGAGCGGATCGGGCGTCCACGACGCGTCCGACTCGGCGATCGCCCGCGCGTCGACGTACGTCGCGATCGGGTACATCACCGAGAGCACGAGCCCCAGCAGACCCAGGATCGGGATCACGACGAAGGCGCCGAAGATGGTGACGATTCCCCCGGTGAGAAAGAGGTCGAAGAGGAACGCGCCGACGAACAGGACGGCGAGCACGCCGCCGAGGACGACGTAGAGGGGAATGGCGGCGATCCAGTACCACCACCGCGAGTCGACGCCCGCGCGGGGGAGGAGGTCACCGACCGGATCGTCGATCTCGGTCGTCGAGTCGGCCGCGCTCGTCGATGAGGCGGCCACCCCCGGCGATGATTCGTCCGGCGTCGGGCCGCCGGTCTCACCTTCCGCTGGCCTCGATTCCACGGTCTCCGACCGTCCGGTCGAGGGGTCAAACTCCTCGGGTGAGACGTCAGGGTCGTCGTGGTCCGGGGACCCCGAACCGTTGTCGTCGGCCGTCGAATCGTCGCGTGGAGGGCTGTCCATACGCCGCGTTTCGCCGCTATCGTACAAAAAATCGGGGGCAATCGCGGACGTCGGAAGCGTTCGTCGCGAACGGCGACTTACAGCGCTTCCTTGTACGCTTCGAGCGTCTCCTCGACGTCCTCGTCGGTGTGGGCGTAGGAGACGAACTGCGACTCGAACTGGTTGGCGGTGAGGAAGATCCCCCGGTCCTTCATCTCCTGCCAGAAGATCCGCTCCCACCGCTCGGTCTCGGCGTTCGCGACGTCGGCGCCGGTCTTCGGGCAGTGGTCGTACCGCGCGCACGACTCGTCCTGTCTGCAGCCGGCGTCGCAGACGTGGCTATCACCGACACCGTCGCTCCCGGCCGGGCCCTCGCGCGTGAATACCGTCTTGAACATCGAGTCGGTGCCGACGACCGTGTAGGACGGGGCCTGATCGGCGGCGATATCGGAAATCCCCTCGCGGAGGCGCTCGCCGAGGCGGTTGACGTGCTCGTAGACGTCGTGCTCGGCGGCGTATTTGAGGTACTCGTACCCCGCTGCCATCGTCACCGGATGCCCGGAGAAGGTCCCGGACTGGAAGACGTCGCCCGACGGCGTGAACGACTCGAGGATCTCCGCCTTCCCGCCGATCGCCCCGACCGGGAAGCCGCCGCCGACGATCTTTCCGAACGTCGTGACGTCGGGCGTGACGCCGAACTTCCCCTGTGCGCACTGGAGGCCGCCGACGCGGAAGCCGGTGATGACCTCGTCGAAGATCAGCAGGGCGCCGTGTTCCTCGGTCAGCTCGCGGAGCCGCTCGTGGTAGCCGTCGACCGGCATCACGATCCCGGTGTTGGCGAGGATCGGCTCTACGAGGACCGCCGCGATCTCGTCGCCGTGCTCCTCGAAGACGCGTTCGGCGGCCTCGGCGTCGTTGAACGGCACGGGGATCGTGTGTTCGGCGAACGAGGAGGGGATGCCGGGCGAACTCGGCTCCGCGTTCTCGAAGGCGCCCTCGACGAGCGTCGACTCCTGCGCGCCGTGGTAGCCGCCCTGCATCACGACGATCTTGTCGCGGCCGGTGTAACCGCGAGCCAGCCGGACCGCCGAGACGGTCGCCTCGGTCCCGGAGTTGACGAAGCGGGTCATCTCGACGGAGGGGACGTGCCGCGCAACGAATTCGGCGAGTTCGACCTCGACCTCCGTCGGCGCGCCGTACATCGGCCCGTCGGACGCGTGCGACTGCACCGCCGCGCGCACCGGTTCGGGCATATCGTGGCCGTACAGGAGCGGCCCGTAGCCCATCACGTAATCGAGGTACCGGTTGCCGTCGGCGTCGACGACGTGCGCGCCGTCGCCGTGCTCGACGAAGAACGGGTACGGACGCGTCGCCCGAACCGAGGAGTTGACGCCGCCGGGGATCACCGAGAGCGCCCTGTCGTACAGCGCTCGCGACTCGTCGTGTCTCATAGGCGTCGGTTCGGCCGGCGCGTGCAAAATCCTTGTCGCTTCCGGGGACGGGGCGGCGGTCCGTCACTCGCCGCGGAGCCACGCGAGAGAGGACGAATCGACGGCGTCGACGGGCGCGTCGTCGTCCGACACCGAGTCGTCCGCGTCCTCGCCGTTCGAGTCGGTGTCGTCCGCGAGGTCGTCGAACCGATCGGCGAGGAGGAGCGCGAACGAGTCGTTCAGCGCGTGGATCGCGACGAGCGCGGGCAGCGACCGGAACCAGAGGTACAGGAGCGTCATCACGAGCGCCGGCTGTGCGATCCGGGCGACCGCGTCGCGGTCCCAGGTGTCGCCGGCGTGACCGATCACGAACGCGGCGACGGAGAGGCCGCCCGAAAGCGGGACGCTCCCGGTGAGCGAGAGCAGTCGTTCGAGCGCGTAGCCGTGGAAGGCGGTCTCTTCGGTCGCCCCGGCGGTGAACGCGACGAACAGGCGCTCGGAGAGCGAGAGCGACGCGAAGGAGCCGATCCCGGCCGCGAGGCTGTCGCCGCCGTCGCCGACGCGCGCCCACAGCGGCGCCGTGAGAACGTGCGATCCGGTCAGGACGCCGAACCCGACGAGCACATCTCCGAGGAGCGCCGACGGCGACGCGACGCGCCAGCCGATGGAATCGAGAGAGTTGCCCTCGGCGGCGACGACGAGCAGTAGGACCGCCGGAATCACCCACTTCCAGGCGTGTTCGCGGAGGTCGATCGACCGCGGTCCGGCCCCGGCCGCGGGGCTCTCGGCCGCACTGACGGCCCGTCGGACCCGGTCGAGCACCGCGAACCCGACGAGGGCGACGAGCAGTCCGACCGCGGTGACCGGCGTTGGCTGCACACCGGAACTGCGACGAGCGTCGGTCTTTGCTCTTTCTCTCCGTCGGGGGCCTCGCGGAAAAGTGGCCGTGGATGGGCGGAGTCGACCGCGTCGGGGAGTCGAGGAGGGTAAGCGTTCAGACCGCGTCGGGACCGCTCTTGTCGGTACGGATCTGTCGGGCGGACTCGACGGGGAGGACGAACACCTTGCCGTCGCCCTTCTCGCCCGTGCGGGCGGACTCGGCGATGGCGTCGACGACGTCCCCTGCGGGGATGTCGGCGACGACGCACTCGATCTTCACCTTCTGGTGGAGGTCGACCGTGTACTCCTCGCCGCGCCACTGGCCCTTCTTCGCCGGCTGGGAGCCGCGCCCGGAGACGTTCGTCACCGTCAGCGACGGCGCCCCCGCCTCCGCGAGCCCCTGTTTGACGTCCGAGAGCTTGTCGGGGCGGATGTACGCCACCACCATCTTGATCTCCGCGTCGGTGCTTCCCGTCGATTCGTCGTCGGTCGGTTGCGTGTCGCTCATAGGTCAGTCTCGGTTTCGTCGTCGGAAACGGTTTCGGCGCTGGTCGACCCCGAACGCGCGCGGACCGTTCCGCCGTCGGGGCGGATCGTCCCGCCGTCGACGCGGGCCCCGGACTCGTCGGGACGGCCGAACTCGGGGTAGGTGTCGACGCCGTGCTCCGAGGAGTCGAGCCCCTCGAGTTCGTGGTCGTGCGAGACGCGCGCCTGCCCCGCGGCGCGGAACGCGCCGAAGACCAGCGCGGTCGCCGCGAACGTCCACACCGCGATGACGACGACGCCGACGACCTGCGGGATCGCCAGCGAGAGGAACGACGCGTTGCCGTTCCAGAACGCCGTCGCCGCGAAGGGGTACGCGAGCGCCCCGAGGACGCCGGCGGAGCCGTGAACCGGGAAGACCGCACAGACGTCGTCGATCTTGAGGCGCTTCTCGACGAACTCGAAGACGATCGGCAGCTGCGCCCCGGCCAGCAGGCCGATGGCGATCGCGCCGGGCCAGACGATGACGTCGGTGACGGAGGTGACGCCGACGAGACCGGCGAGCAGGCCGTTGGCCACGTAGAGCGTGTCGACCTTGCCGGTCTTGTACGTCGCGACAGCCGCGGCCCCGATCGCGCCGGCGGCCATCCCGAGCGTCGTCACGAGCGCGACGCGCCCGACGGTCTGGAAGGAGCCGAGGACGACCTCGCCCGAATCCGAGAGTGCGAGCGGCGACGCCGAGGTCCCGACGTTGAAGCCGTACCAGCCGAACGCCAAGATGAGCGTGCCGAGGACGGCGAACGTCATCGAGTGACCGGGGATGACGTTCACGGAGCCGTCGTCGTTGAAGCGGTTCATCCGCGGGCCGATGATCCACGCGGCGGTGAGGCCGGCGATGCCGCCCATCGCGTGGACGATCACGCCGCCGGCGAAGTCGTAGAAGCCGAGCGCGTCGAGGAAGCCGCCGCCCCAGGTGAAGCCCGTGACGACCGGGTAGATGACCCCGGCTAAGAGGATCGTGTAGCCCACGTACGCGCGGAGTTTCGCGCGGCCAGCGACGGCCCCGGAGACGATCGTCGCGGCCGTCATCGCGAACACCGCGCCGAAGAGCCAGTTGACCCAGGCCCCCGCGGACCCGGCGCCGGGCGCGTACAGGTCCGCGAAGGCGCCGACGACCGAGTAGGACCCCCCGCCGGTCGCGCCGCCGACGATCGTCGAGATCGCCGCGCCGAGGAGGAAGAAGACGATCACGCCGACGCTCCAGGTCAGGAGGTTCTTCGTCAGCTGGTTCGCGACGTTCTTCGAGCGGACCTGCCCCGCCTCCAGCATCGCGAACCCGGCGTGCATGAAGAAGATCAGGAACGTGACCGTCAGGACCCACATCATATTCACGCCCTCGACGACCGCGGACAGGTCCGACTGCAGCGCTGCGCTCAGCATACGATACCCCTCGTGGATGGTGCTCCGAATTGGCTTGGACGTTCGTACATCATTTAGTGGTATTTGGTTGGATTCGTTTTCCGAATCTCGATAGATCCTATCTACATAGAGTATTAAAACAGTTATCGTTTATATTGTAAAATTATTTTTCCATATACACACGTCTGTCAAAATTACTATGGAATTAAAGGAATATAAGGGCGTAAGTCCGAAAGAAGGCGGACAAATGTTGCCGGACTTCTCGACGGACATAGTATTGGTTATTTGATGATACCGGGCGAACGCAGCGCGCAGTGGCCGCGCGCGCTCGGCAACACGGGGAGGCCGACGGTGAGTGGATACCGAAGAGAACAGAGGGGAAACGGCGGCCAACAGCGAGCGACTGGGGGACCAAAGAGCGGCCCGGCAGGCGGAGCGGGGAACGTATCCGTCGCGGACGAGGATCGCAGAAGAGATCCGCGCGGCCGCAAAGGGGCGTCGTCAGCCGGCAGCTACACCGCGTCGGGGCCGGTCGTTCCGGTGCGGATCTGGTGGGCCGACTCGACGGGGAGGACGAATATCTTTCCGTCGCCGGGTTCGCCGGTGTTCGCGCCCTCTTGAATCGCGTCGACGACGTCCCCCGCGGGGATGTCGGCGACGACGCACTCGATCTTCACCTTCTGGTGGAGGTCGACCGTGTACTCCTCGCCGCGCCACTGGCCCTTCTTCGCCGGTTGAGAGCCGCGCCCAGAGACGTTCGTCACCGTCAGCGACGGCGCCCCCGCCTCCGCGAGCGACTGCTTCACGTCGCCGAGTTTGTCGGGGCGGATGTACGCCACCACCATCTTGATCTCCGTGTCTGCGGACTCACTCATCGGAAGTCACCTCCGTGGTTCCGGCGGCGGAGTCGTCGAGGTCCGCACCACCGTCGGTGCGGAGGTCGCCGCCGTCGGTGGCGACGGTGCTCTCGCGGCGCTCGTTCGGCACGAACTCGGGGTAGACCGAGACGCCGTGTTCGCCCTCGTCGAGGCCCTCGGTCTCCTCTTTCTCGGTCACGCGGAGGCCGACGGCCGCGTCGAGCACGTACAGGACGATCGCCGACGCGACGATCGTCCACAGCGCGATGACGAGGACGCCGACGACCTGCAGCGCGAACTGGTTGACCGCGAAGCCGCCGACCGCGAAGATCGGGATCAGCGCCGTGCCGACCGCGCCGGCGACGCCGTGGACGGCGAAGACGCCGCAGACGTCGTCGACCTTCAGCGTGTCGACGGTGAAGCGGAACGCGGGGAGGACCAGGAAGCCGCCGAGGCCGCCCAGGATCGCCCCGCCCCACCAGGTGACGTGCGGGACCGCACCGGTGACGGCGACGAGTCCGGCCAGCAGCCCGTTAGCGGTCCAGAGCGGGTCCGGCTTGCCCTGGTAGCGCGCGGAGGTGAGCATCGCCATCGCCCCGCCGGCGCTCATTCCGAGCGTCGTCACGAGCGCGACGCGACCGAGCGCGGCGCCCATGAACGTGAGCGTCCCGTCGTCGCCGACGGCCAGGATCGTCGCCTGCGTGCCGACGTTGAAGCCGTACCAGCCGAACGCCAGGATGAACGTTCCCAGGACGGCGAGCAGCATCGAGTGGCCCGGGATGGGCTGGCTGTTGCCGTTGGCGTCGTAGCGGCCCTTGCGGGCTCCGACGAGTTTGGCCGCGACGAGGCCGGCGATCCCGCCGCACATGTGGACCACGGTCGCCCCGGCGAAGTCGAGGTAGCCCGCGCCGAGCGCGCTCCCGATGAAGCCGCCGGCGGAGAGCAGGCCGCCGCCCCACGTGAAGCCGACGACGACGGGGTAGATGATCGCCGTCATCACGATCGTGAACAGCACGTACGCGTCGAAGTTCATCCGCTCGGCGACGGCCCCGGAGACGATCGTCGCGGCCGTCATCGCGAACACCGCGCCGAAGAGCCAGCCGATCCACGCGTTCGGATCGCTGATGTGTGCGAACGCGCCGGCGATCCCGCCGCCGGAGGTGAGCCCCCCGACGACGCCGACGACGCCCGCGCCGACGACGAAGTAGACGAGCGTCCCGAGGAACCAGTCGCTCATGTTCTTCATCAGCACGTTCCCGACGTTCTTCGCGCGGACCTGCCCCGACTCCAGCAGCGCGAAGCCCGGCTGCATGAAGAAGATCAGGAACGTGACCGTCAGGACCCACACGTTGTTGATCCCGTTCGCGACGGCGGTCGGATCGACCTGTAACGGCGTTACCATACTTCTACCCCTAACTTCGAACGTTCGTCCAGTGGTGCTCCAAATCCGCTGTGGTTCGTGGTTTGTATCACGGGAGATCCTCAAGCAAAGGTAGTATATAAAGTTTGGAGTTGAATATGTCTAAAATACCTATGCCTATCCAGACGTTCGTGTGATTTTGGTAATAATATAATGTGTATAAGGTGGTGGAACGAGCAGATATCAGCAGTTGTACCCGAATTCGGTGGACGTACGTTCAGGCAAATCCTGCCAAAACGTCCGTTTCAGCGAGTGCGCACTCGGGGCGGCAGCGATATCGGGCGGCTGCTCGGCGCCCTCATACTGATTGCTCTCGTCTCGTATCGGCGAGCGTCACCCCCGTTGCCGGCGCTCGGCGGTACGAAGTGAGAGTAACCAGTATCAGAGTCGGTCGGCGAGGTCCTCGGCGAAGTACGTGACGATCAGGTCCGCGCCCGCGCGCTTCATCGCGAGCAGGGATTCGTACGCCGCCGCTTCGAGGTCGAGCCACCCCTTCTCGGCGGCCGCGTGCACCATCGCGTACTCGCCGGAGACGTTGTAGGCGGCCACCGGACGGTCGAAGGACTCGCGGACCGCGCGCACGACGTCGAGGTACGCGAGCGCGGGTTTGACCATCAGCACGTCCGCGCCCTGTTCGACGTCGAGAGAGACTTCGCGGAGCGCCTCCCGGGCGTTCGCGGGGTCCATCTGGTAGTGTCGCCGGTTGCCGAACGCCGGCGCGCCGTCGGCCGCGTCGCGGAAGGGCCCGTAGAAGGCGCTCTCGTACTTCGCGGCGTAGGACATGATCGGCACCGACGCGTGGCCCGCCTCGTCGAGTCCCTCCCGGATCGCGCCCACCATCCCGTCGGTCATCGAACTCGGTGCGACCATATCCGCGCCCGCCTCGGCGTGAGAGACGGCCGTCTTCGCCAGCAGATCCAGCGTCGGATCGTTCCGGACCGTGAGGGTGGGATCGGACTCCGCGTCGGCTTCGAGCACGCCGCAGTGGCCGTGGCTGGTGTACTCACAGAGGCAGACGTCGGTGATCACGTACGCGTCCGTCTCGGCGGTGATCCGCCGGACGGCCTCCTGGACGACGCCGTCCTCGGCCCAGGCGCGCGTCCCGCGCTCGTCTTTCGATTCGGGGATGCCGAACACCATCACCGCCTCGACGCCCGTCTCGCACACCTCCTCGACGCGTTCGACCGCGTCGTCGACGGGGACGCGCTCCTGGTTCGGCATCGATTCGATCGGGACGCGCTCGTCGGTCGTCGCGTCGACGAAGACCGGCGCGACGAGGTCCCGCGCGTCCAGATGCGTCTCGCTGACGAGCAGTCTGATGCCGTCGCGCCGCAGCCGTCGCGGACGGTCGGTGAGGTCCATAGCCGACGCTTCGTGACCGGTGGAAAAAATCGCATCGGACCGCGCGTCGGACCGAACGCGGTTTGGGACCCGTGCCGGAAGCGACACCCGGAGCGAAACGGGTTTGTGCCGCTCGGAAATATAGAGAGACGATGCAGTCGCTCGCGGTCGCCCTCCAGCTCGACGCGATGCCCCCCCGCCTACTGGCGCTCTTGGAGTCCGAGTGGGCCTACGTCGCGCTCTTCGGCGTCTTCGTCCTCGAGGGCGCGATGCTGATGTATTTCATGCCGAGCGAACTCATCGTCCCCGGGTCGCTCTTGCTTCTCGGCGGCGACTCGCTCGTTCCGATCCTCGCGGTCGCCGTCCTCGGGGCGACGGTCGGGCAGTACGCGCTGTTCAAGGTGGCCCAGCGCGGCGGCCGCGAGTACCTCCTCGCGAAGTCGTGGTTCCGGATCGACGAGTCCAAACTCGATCGGTTCGACGGCTGGTTCGAGCGGTGGGGGCCGGTCGTCGTCCCCGTGAGCAACGCGCTGCTGTTCACCCGGGGGATGCTCACCGTTCCGGCCGGCTTCGCCGAGATGGACGACCGGCAGTTCCTCGCGCTGTCGGCGCTGGGCACGCTCGTCTTCGAGGTCGCGCTCGCGGGACTGTACCTGTACGCCGGGACGCTGCTGTAGGCGGTCCGATCGGCCCGTTTCCCGGGCGGGCCCGCTGTCGCGGGCGGGGGCGAGCCCGTGCCCTCTGCCGGGTCGTGTTTAGTTACGCGATTGCAGCCGTAAAACCGCGCTCGGGTGGGAATGGAAGGGGCCGCGCTCTCGGCGAAGACGGGCGATGCAAGGACCGCAGGCACGAGCCCCGCGAGTGCCGAGGACCACAGCGAGCCCATCGAGTCGAGAGCGCGGGGGCTTCCGAAGTCTTCACCAGCGATCTCGCCGGTTTCACTTCTAACTAAACAGTACCCTCTGCCGGCCCGGAGGACTTTTCGAGCTACGTCGCGTTCGGGCCACGTGTGAGCGACTTCGACGAGGAAGCGGAGCGAGAGCGACTGCGCGAAAAGTACGAGAAGGACGAGGAGCGCCGCAAGGAGACCCAGCAGATGAGCGAACTGCTGTTGAAGGGCGCGACGATGACCAACCGGCACTGCGGCGAGTGCGGATCGCCGATCTTCCGCTACCAGGGCCAGGAGTTCTGTCCGAGCTGTCAGCGCGTCACCGGCGGGGAGGCGGCGTCGGGAGGCGAGACGGCGGAGTCGTCGCCGGCCGACGCCGACGGGTCGTCCGCAGAACCCGCACCGCGGGCGGACGCCGACACCGCCGATCGTCCGTCGACGAACGGGACGGTGGCGCCGGATTCGACGCCGGAGCCCGATGCGGCCGACGTCGACGCCGCGGCGACCGCGGGAGGCTCCGCCGCCTCTCCGCAGCAGACGCGGGAGTCGGGACCGGAGACGGCGACGGACGCGGGGGTCGGCGTCAGCCCGAAGCCGGGGGCGATGGACGATCGATCGGCCGACAGCGGTGTAACGCCGCGCAGGCCGTCGGCCGACGCCGTCGGGTCTTCGAGCGCGACGGACGACGAACCGCCGGCCGCGAGCGAACGGACGGCGCGGGAGGCGTTACTGCGGGCGCTGACCCGCCACGCGCGACTCGCGGAGGAGACGGGCGATCCGCGGCAGGCGAAGGCGCACCTCGCGGCCGCGAGGGAGGCCGCCGAAGCGGTCGACGAACTCGAATAGCCCGACGGGCGCGAACGGAGCGACGACGCGCGGTTCAGGCCGCGATCGCTCCGGCCAGCTTGAGCCGGACGTACCCCAGGTAGGGAATCCGGATCCGGGCGGTCCCGCGGATCCACTCGGAGCGAACCGGGCCGGCGATGTTGCTCGCCTGATCGTACCGCGCGTTCGCGTCGCCCTTCGTGATGAACCCGTCGTGCGGAGCGGGGCAGTTCGAGAGCTGACTGCAGTCGTTCGCGTTCATATAGTCGGGGTTCGCCCGGTCGTACCAGTTCTCGCCCTCCTCGACGTAGAAGTGCGCCCGGTGGATGATCGGCGAGCCGGCGCGGTCGGGGGGGTCGTAGATCACCACGGAGCCGTTGCCGCCGAAGCTCCGGTAGCCCTCCTCGCTTCCGATGTCGACCGTCACGACGCCCGTGTCGCCGTAGGCGTACTCCGGCGTGAACCGGTGGGGCTCGGTCACGAAGATCAGGTCGCCGCGGGACATCTCCGGCTCCATACTCCCGCTCTCGACGGCGACCATCGGGGGCCAGACGCCGCTGATCGCGAAGAGGAGGAAGCCGACGGCGGCGACGGCGAGCGCGCTGTAGAGCGTCTCGCGGATGAAGAGCAGCGGCCCGCTCTGTGCCGTCCGAAAGCGCGTCAGAAGACCCGCGTCGCGGTCGGCGGCCCGGCTTCCGGGCTGCGGTCGGGGGCGACCGTCGGACCTGCGGCGGGAGTCGGCGACGCCGGGCGGGATCCGGGCCGTCTCTTCACCGTCGGCGACGCCGGAGCGGTCAGTCGGTCCCGACCCGTCCCGATCCGATCCGTCGTCGACCGGATCCGATCCGTCGCCGGGGTCCGTCGCCGTCTCGCCCGACGGTCCGTCGTCGCGCCGAGCCGGGTCCGGACGGTCGGGCGCGTTCGGGTTCCCCTTTTCGTCCGTCATCTACCCGGAGTTCTTCGCCGCCGCGTTTCAACCTTCTGGGCCGCGCCCACCGAAGCGGCGACCCCGGACTCGGTCAGTACGCTTTTCTTCCGCTACCCCGTTCGGTCGGTGTGCCTCTGGAGACGCCGGTTCGCATCGTTCGGGAGCTCGCGGCGCGGGGCTACAACGCCGAGCAGGCGGCCGTGACGCTCATCGCGAGTACCGAGCGACCGGGACGGACGCTCGAACGGGTGGTCGAGCACGTCGACGACGCCGCCCTCCGGATCACGGCCGACGACGTCCGAGACGCCCTCGGGGACGCACGTCCGTCGTCGGATGCACGTGACGCCGAGACGAGAGCGGACGACGTCTCGACGATGGAGAACGGCGCAGAGACGATAGAAGACGACGTCTCGGCGGTGGGAGGTGATGCTCCGAACCGGGGAGAAAGAGATGCCTCGACTCCGAGGAGAGACGAGACCACGAACCCGGGGAGAGGCGATGCCCCAGCCGACGTCGGAGAGAGTGGTTCCGGTTCACAAGACCCCTCCGTTTCCACTGGAGACGAGCGTGGATACCGGAAGACAGAGGCGGGTAGTGGGAGCGGAAACGTTCCAGAGGAAACTGCGGGCGCTGCGTCCGGCGGCGGAACGTCACCGGGGGACGCCGCACCCGCCGCGTCGCGGACCGTCGACCCCTCGCTCCGGTCGCTGGAAGTCGCCGGCGACGTGACCGGTCAGAGCACCGGCACCGGCGAGTACGGCGACTTCGTGAAAGTGTTCAGAGACCGCTACGAGAAGCTCTCGAAACAGCTCCGCGGGCGGGTGAACCACCGGCCGGCGACGGCGATCCAGTCGATGAGCGGCGGGACGGACGCGGCGATGGTCGGCCTCGTCAACGACATCCGATCGACGAAGAGCGGCCACTGGCTCGTGGAGTTGGAGGACACGACCGGCACGTTCCCGTGTCTGGTGATGAAAGACCGGGAGTTCGCCGAACTCGTCGACGAACTGCTGCTCGACGAGTGCATCGCCGTCGAGGGGACCCTCTCGGACGACGCGGGGATCATGTTCGTCGACTCGATGCACTTCCCGGACGTGCCGCGGACGTACTCGCCGAACACCGCCGACAGACACGTGCAGGCGGCGCTGGTCTCGGACATCCACGTCGGCAGCCAGGAGTTCGAGGCCGACGCCTGGACCCGCTTCGCCGACTGGCTCCACACCGAGGAGGCCGAGCGCGTGGAGTACCTCCTCATCGCGGGCGACATGGTCGAGGGCGTCGGCGTCTACCCGGACCAGGACGAGGAACTCGACATCGTCGACATCTACGAGCAGTACGAGCGGTTCTCCGAGCACCTCAAGGACGTCCCCGGCGATATGGAGATCCTGATGATCCCGGGCAACCACGACGCGGTCCGCCTCGCCGAGCCCCAGCCCGGGTTCGACGAGAACCTCAGGGATATCATGTCGGCACACGACGCCCGCATCACGGGCAACCCGTCGCTCGTGACCGTCGAGGGCGTGAAGGTGCTGATGTACCACGGCGTCTCGCTCGACGAGGTCATCGCCGAGTTGCCAGAGGAGAAGGCCAGCTACGACGACCCGCACAAGGCGATGTATCAGCTCCTGAAGAAGCGCCACGTCGCGCCGCAGTTCGGCGGGAAGACGCGCCTCGCGCCCGAGGAGAAGGACTACCTCGTGATGGAGGAGGTCCCGGACGTCTTCCACACCGGACACGTCCACAAGCTCGGCTGGGGGAAGTACCACGACGTCCTGGCGGTCAATTCGGGGTGCTGGCAGGCCCAGACCGACTTCCAGAAGTCCGTCAACATCGACCCCGACGTCGGCTACGCGCCGATCCTCGACCTCGACACGCTCGACATGACCGTCCGAAAGTTCGCCTAGCGCTCCGACGTCGAGACGGATCGGTCAGTCGCCGTCCGGGCGGAAGCGATAGCGGGTCGTCGCCTCGCCGTCGAAACGCGGCCCCGACCCGACGGCCTCGAACCCGGCCGCCCGCGCGGCCGCCGCCGCGTCGGCGTCCGAATCCGGCACGACGAACGAGACGTCGAATCCCTCGCTGACCGCGAATCGGACGGGTTCGGCGAGCAGTCGCTCGGCCGCGTCGGCGTCGCCGGCGAGTTGCGTCACGTGCACCGTCCCCTCGCGGACGTCGAACGCGACGAAGCCGAGCACGGACTCGTCTGCCGTGCCCGGAGCCTCGTCCGCGTCGGGTTCGACGTCCGCGTTCGGCCCCGGCTCCGACGCCGGTTCGACCGCGAGTCGGACCGTCCGGTCGTGGACGACGTTCCGCAGCGCGTCCGCGGGGAGGTCGACGATCGCTCCGAGGGTCTCGGCGTCCGCCTCGACGGCGTCGCGGACGTTGACGTCCATAGGTACCTCTTCGACCGAGCGGTGGTTAAACTGACGCCGGATTCCGCGTGGATCGTCGCGGCCTGCGTACTGACAGCGTGTCGTCGGGACCCGCACGATGACAGCGAGCCATCGGGACACCGCGCCGTCGGGACACCGCGCAAACCCGGAGGACGGAACCGGCGTCGGTCAGCGCGAAAATTCGGCAACGGTTGGGCCGGGAGACAAGATTTTACACTCCCCCCCGCAAAGTCCGCCTATGTCAGAGCACCACTCGCAGTTCCGTCTCGTTCGCCGACAGGAGGGCCGACCGTGCGCGTAGTCGCGAAGTTCGGGGGAACGTCGCTGGGCAGCGGCGACCGAATCAACCGCGCCGCCGACTCCATCGCCGCGGCCGTCGAGGAGGGCCACGAGATCGCCGTCGTCGCGAGCGCGATGGGGAACACGACCGACGAACTCTTAGAAGAGATCGAGTTCGAGGCCGAGGACCGCGACCGCGCGGAGATCGTCTCGATGGGCGAGCGGACGAGCGTCCGGATGCTCAAGGCCGCGCTCGCCGCCCGCGGCGTCGACGCGATGTTCGTCGAACCCGGCGGTGAGGACTGGCCGATCATCGCGAACGACCTCGGCGAGGTCGACGTCGAGGAGACGAAACAGCGCGCCGCCGCGCTCGCCGCCGACCTCGACGGCGTCGTCCCGGTGATCACCGGCTTCCTCGCACAGAACCTCGACGGCGAGATCACGACGCTCGGCCGCGGCGGGTCGGACACGACGGCCGTGATGCTCGGCCGGTACATGAACGCCGACGAGGTCGTCATCGTCACCGACGTCGAGGGCGTGATGACGGGCGATCCGCGGGTCGTCGAGGGCGCACGCAACGTCGGGCGGATCACCGTCGACGAACTCCGGAACCTCTCGTTCCGCGGCGCGGAGGTGGTCGCGCCCTCGGCGCTCTCGTACAAGGACGACGACCTCGACGTCCGCGTCGTCCACTACCAGCACGGGGACCTGCTCACCGGCGGGACGCTCATCGAGGGCGAGTTCGAGAACCTCATCGACATGCAGGAGGACTCGCTGGCGTGCATCACCGTCGCCGGGCGCTCGATCCGCAACAGTCCCGGCATCCTCGCGGACCTCTCGCAGGCGCTTCGCGAGGCGGAGATCAACATCGACGCCGTCGCCTCGGGGATGGACTCGGTGACGTTCTACGTGAACGAGGACCGCGCCGAGGAGGCCGAGAACCTGCTGCACGAGAAGGTCGTCGACGACCAGACGCTCTCCTCGGTCACCGTCGACGACGACGTCGCGGTCATCCGCGTCACGGGCGGGGAACTGCCGAACCGACCCGGCGTCATCCTCGACATCGTCCAGCCGATCTCGGAGGCGGGCATCAACATCCACGACGTCATCACCTCCGCGACGTCGGTGGCCATCTTCGTCGCGTGGGACGACCGCGAGGAGACGCTCGAAATCGTCCAGGACGAGTTCTGAGCGCGGGACGGAGTTGACGGTCACGCACCCGGCGTCCCGGCGGCTCACCGGCCGTCGTAGAGCCGCTGTCCGATCCGGTCGGGGAGGCCGGCCTCCCGAACCGCGTCGACGACGGTGTCGACATCGTACTCGACGCGTCGCTCCTCCACCGCGAGATCGTCCAGATCGACCAGCGCGTACGCCGCCCGGGGATCGCTGTCGCGCGGCTGACCGACGCTGCCGGGGTTCATCACGACCCCCTCCTCGAAGACGCGGTGCCCCTGGACGTGCGTGTGACCGGTCACGAGGACGTCCTCGTCGTCGAGCATCGACGCCGAGAACTCGTCAGGGTAGGTGTAGCGGTCGGGATCGTCGGGATGGCCGTGGACCAGTTTCAGCCGGCCGTCGAGGACGGTCCGGCTGTCGGGGAGGTCGGCGAGCCATTCGACCGCGTCGTCGTCGAGGGCCTCCCGAGCGTGTTCGACGCCCGCGGCCGCCATCGAGTTGAACCGGAACGTCGTGTCCGAAGCGACCGCGCGGTCGTGATTGCCCATCACCGTCGGAATCCCCCGTTCGCGGACGGCGGCGACGCACTCCGCGGGCCAGGGGTTGTAGCCGACGACGTCGCCCGCGCAGACCATCGCGTCCGGATCCGTTCCAGCGTCACCGGCGAGATCGTCGAGAACGGCGTCGAGCGCGACCTTGTTCGCGTGGATGTCGGAGAGGACGGCGACCTGCATACCGGGACGTAGGCGTCTGAGGGACAAAAGTCACCGTCCCGAAGCGGCGCGCGGCAGATCCGAGACTACTCCCCGTTGTAGAACCCGACGTCGACGCCGCCGGCGTCGTACGTGACGCCCGCGGCGCAGACGGCGTGTTCGTAGTCGAGGTCGTACGCGCGCCGAGCTAGGTCGGCGGGGTCGGCAGACGCGTCGCCGGCGAAGTCGATCGGCGTCGGCGCGTCCGCCTCGTAAGTGGCGACGAGAGTGGGTTCGTCGACGGCCTCGACGAGCAGGGCGTCCCGGCGGACGATGCCGACGTACGATTCCTCGCCGACGACGCCCGCGACGCGCGGGGTGTCGTAGTCGTCCTTCTCGTAGTCGAGCGCGAGGAGCGCCGACGCGAGCGCGTCGCGAGCGGGGTACCCGAGGTCGAGTTTCTCCGCGATCGGATCGACGTGGGAGCCGTTGCCGACGACGACGGCGTCGCCCCCCTCGCGGACGCAGTTGTAGGAGACGTACGGGTTGTCGTTCTCGGGCGCGTCGGGCGTCGGCGCGACGGTCAACGTCCCGTCGCGGTCGACGATCTGCCGGTTGGGGAACGAGCGGGAGGAGACGCGGTACGCGCCGAAGTCGGGCGCGACGATGACGAACCGTCCGATGTACATACGCGAACGTGGCCAAGAGCGGAATAAATAGGTAGTGGATTGTGCACGGGCGAGGAGAGGCGTCTCGGTGGATTCCGTCGACGGCGGATTCGATCGTCGACCGACCGATCCGTCGCTCACCCGTCCCGGAGTGGCTTTCGTCGGCGTCGAGAGCGTGGAAACGTTCTTTTTTCTACATTACGATGGGTCGCCCGAAATGGTCCCCGCAAACGACGCCCGCGACGCAGCCGAAGGTCGCAAAGGGACGCGATCGAACACCGAATCGGCCGAGCAGCCGTCCGCGAGGAGCACCGACCGGGACGGTGACGTCGATTCCGCTCGACTGGTCCGCTTTTTCGGGACGCTTCTCCTGTTCGC
Organism: Halobellus limi; assembly: GCF_004799685.1. Taxonomy (NCBI): domain Archaea; kingdom Methanobacteriati; phylum Methanobacteriota; class Halobacteria; order Halobacteriales; family Haloferacaceae; genus Halobellus; species Halobellus limi. The sequence continues at coordinate 106,144 of NZ_CP031311.1, read as the reverse complement.
TCTCGGGTTCGTCGCCGTCGCTCGCCTGGCGAACGTCCGGATGGTGGCGCTGGCACCGGCGTATATGTTCACCCCCGCGGTCGCCGCCGCGGTGACGGTGTTCACGACGGAGGTGTCGATACGGGAGGTCGGCGTCCGAATCGGTCGAACCCGCTGGCACGCTGCCGCCGTGGTGGCCGTCCTCGTTCTCGTCGCGGTGGCACTCGGGATCGCGCTCGCGGTGCCCGGGATCGGTTTCGACGGGACCGCGGATCCCGTTCCGGGAATCCCGCTCCCGTCGGGTGCCCTCGGCGTCCTCGCGCTCGTGGCCCTGACGGTCGGGACCGGCGTGACCGTCAACGCGCTCTTCGCGCTCGGCGAGGAGTTCGGCTGGCGTGGCTACCTCCTGTGGGAGCTCGCGCCGCTGGGGTTCTGGCGGGCGAGCGGCCTGATCAGCGTCCTGTGGGGAGTCTGGCACGCGCCGATCGTCCTCGACGGCTACAACTACCCGTCGTTCCCGCTGGTCGGCGTCGCGGTGATGACGGCCGCCACGGTCGCGTTCTCGCCGCTGTACACGTACTTCGTCGTGCGGGCTCGCTCGGTCTTCGCCGCAGGGCTGTTCCACGGCGTGTTCAACGCCGCCGCCGGAACCCTGCTGGTCTACACCGCGACCACGGACCCTGTTCTCGGAGAACTCGTCGCGAGTCCCGTCGGCCTCGCCGGAATCGCCGCCTTCGCGCTCGCGACCGTGCCGGTCGCGCTCGTCGGAGTGCCGTCGCTGAATCGCGCCGCGCTGGTCGGTGGCGTTCGGCGTCCGGGAGGCGGCGGGACGGACGAGGACGTGACCGAGCGATGAGGCGCGCGGCGGACGGCGCCGCACCGGCCGTGACCGTCGAACGCCGCGATCCGGGAGGAAGGGACTTCGCAACACTCATATGGAGCCACGGGCTACGGGAGGATACGCGGTCGACGAACGGCGTCGACGACGCAGTCCCATGGGGTAGCGGCCAATCCTGAAGCCTTCTGGGGGCTTCGACCCAGGTTCGAATCCTGGTGGGACTACTTCTCGGACACGTCACTTCCGACAGTCGCGTCGCCCCAGATCGAGCGCCGAGGGTGCGTCGACGTGGACGAACGGACCGTCACAGGAGCGCAGAGAGGGTCTCGGCGACCAGACTCACTCCGAGGAGGTAACCGAGAACCGCGAGCGCGTTCCGTCGGGGTGCGTCGGGGGCGGTTCCCGGGAGAAAGAGCGGGATTCGTCCGGCCCGCATAGGCATCAGACCGGATCCGAACCGTCCGTCGACGCGTCGTCGGTGGTGGCATCGCCGCCGTCGGCGTCACCGTCCGACTCGTCGGAGGAGTCGGCGGACCGCCCGGAGTCCGCCCCGCCCGTGCCCTCGGATACCGACTCCGGCTCCTCGTCGTCACCGGCAGTTGGTTCCGACTCGGACTCGGTATCGGAGTCGGACGACCGTTCGGTGCCGTCGTGGCTCGGTTCGGTCGCAGTCGCTGTGCCGTCGGGATCCGTCGCTCCGTCGTCGGATCGCTCGGATCCGGAACCGTCCGTCGGCTCCGAACCGTCGGAGCCGCTGTCACCGTCCGGCGAAGACGCGTTGTCGCCGTCGGACGTCTCGCCGTCGTCGGTCTCGGTCTGGGGGGCGGAGTCGTCCGACTCATCCGATTCGGAGGCCGGACCGTCGATCGGTTCCTCGGCCGAGGCGGCGTCGTCGTCGGGGGCCGTCTCTTCGTCCGGAGCCGCGTCGTTCGCCTGCGGGCCAGCGTCGGCGGTCGAACCGTCGTCTCCGCCGGACACGGGACTCGTCCCGTTGCCGTCGACAGGTTCGGGGACCGGCCCGTCGCCAGCGGCCGTGTCGTTTCCGTCGGTTCCCCCGTCGATCGGGACCGACTCGTTTCCGATCGCGGTCTCGTTTCCGAGTACAGTCGCGTTTCCGCCGACCGTCCCGTTTCGATCGGTGGCGTTACCACCGTCGTCGGTCGGTGCTCCCGCGCCGAGCGGGGTCGGTCCCGCGCCGGTCGCGAGACCGAAGGCGGAGACGCCGAGCGGTTCGTCCGAGCCGTCGTCAAGCACGACCGCGTCGGGGCGCGGAACGTCGGCGCTGAAACCGACCGAGACCGACTCCTCGTCCGACAGCAGGGCGACGGACAGTCCGCCCGCGAACCCCGCCGTCGCCGAGGCGAACAGCACGAGCAGCGCGCAGGCGACCGCGAGCGTCTTACTCATCGCGCACCTCCACGTCCCCGCTCCCGTCCGTGAGAGCCGGAGTCGAAGAGGGCGCGGCGGCCGCCCGGCTCGCCCGCCACGCGGTCAGCGTCACCGATCCGGCGAACAGCAGGCCGAGCAGTCCGCCCGTGAGCGCGCCGACCGAGACGGGGTTCGGAGCCGCCGCGACGGCGAACTCGCGGTACACGTTCCACCCGGCGTAGGCGAACAGCGCCGCCATCGCCAGGAGCGTGAGCTTCAGATCGACCGCGGCGACCGCGACGGTCCCGGCCGACTGCGGTGCGGGTGCCTCCGGATCCGCTCCGGACGCTCTGACGCCCGCAGCGGGGGTATCGACGTCTGCACCGGCTGCGTCGGTCGCAGACCGATCGCGCTCGGGGTCTGATCCGGCCGCCCGGTGTCTCGTCTCCCCGGACGCGTCGACTCCGGGCTCTCGACGGGCCCACGCGAACAGCTCGCTCACGCCGAGCAGCACCAGCGGGCCGACGACGAGCGAGACGTATCCGACGGGCGTGTTCGCCCACAGGATCACGTGACCGACGAACGGGATCACGAGGACGGTCCGCCCGATGATCGCCTCGGGGCCGACCAGGCCCGCGTCGACGTTCTCGTTGGCGTCGCCCTTGGTCTCGTAGCCGCCGTCGCGTTCGCCGACGACGCGGTGAGTCGTCGGCACGCTGTCGCCGCCGGTCCGGTAGGTGATGACGTCACCGACCCGCACGGGCGCGGCGGCGTCGACGATCACGACGTCGCCGGGCGACAGCGCCGGCTCCATACTCCCGGAGAGGACGACGAACCCCTCGTCGGCCCCGACGGCCTGCGGGACCGCGAAGACGACGAACGGCGAGATCGCCGCGAGCAGGACGAGCGTCGCGAGCAGCTTTCCGGCACTCGGCATCGACGGCGTCGGGATGCGGATCATCGGTCACCTCCGGCCGGATCCGTCTCCGGTTTCCCGCCGCGGCCTTCGTTTCCGGTCCCGCCGCTTCCGCCGTTTCCGGCTCCACCGTTGCCATCGTTTCCGTTCCCGCCGTCCCCGGTCCCACCGCCCCCGCCGTTCGTGAGCGAGGGATCGGTGCACCCGGGGCAGTCCGATTCCGACTCGGTGGTGCAGATGCAGACGGTGACGTGGCTGATTCCCTTCCCCTCGGGCGCGTAGACGAGGCCGTCGGCGTCGCTTCCGGGGAGCCCCGCAGTGTCGGCTGCAGTGCCGTCATCGCGGTCGTACTGCTCGAATCCGGGGCCGCCCTTGACGGCGACCGTACAGAGGCCGGGGACCGCGGCGTCGCCGTCGGCGAGGTTCACCAGTCGGAAGGCGACGCCGACCGTCTCGCGCTCGCCGTCTTTCTCCGCCGTGTCGTAGATCTCGAGGCCGTAGTCGGTGTCGCCCTCGGTGAACGCGTACGTGCCGGGTTCGGCGTGGCTGTCGTCGAGACCGGCCTGCGTGCCGTCCTCGAACTCCAGTTTGCCGAGCGTCCGGCAGCACGGACAGGGGTCCGCGGGCGGACACGGAGCCGTGTTCCGGCCCGCGAAGGGGTTCTCCGGGGTCGTGTGTCGACACTGGACCGCCGAGAACCACAGCGGGACGTCGACCGTCTCGCTCCCGACGTAGCCGGCGAGTTCGTACTCGACGAGCAGGCAGACCTCGTCGGTCAGACAGTCGATCCCCGGGGTGGTCGGGTCGCCGTCGACGCGGTACCCGTCGCGGAGGCCGTCGGCGACCGCCCGGAGCGAGCCGCTGAGGATCTCCTCGACCGGAGCCCCGGAGTCGCAGTCGGCGTACGACAGCGTCAGCCGGACGGCTTCGGCCAGCGCCGTCGAGGCGGGGACGGGACAGTCGGTCGCGAGCCACAGCGCCGCGGGGTTGTTGACCGCGTCGCCCCGCTGCGGGAGAGAGAACGTGAGGAGCATACTCCCCGCGTCGCCGTCTGCACCGAGGGAGTCGACCGGGAGCCGAACCCGCGGACCGTCGACGGTGCCGCTCCCGGCCGGGCCGTCCGTGCCGGGGCCGCTCAGCAGTTCGTACTCGACGACGAGGTCGACGGTGCCGGCCGTGACCGACGCGTCGAGCCGCTCGGCGTCCCGGAACACCGCGGCCGTTCCGGTCCCCGTGAGCGCGCCCGCACCGCCGGCGGCGGCCAGCGCCGCCAGCACGCGGCGGCGACTCAGGATCATTGCGCACCTCCGACGAGGAAGGGACTGTCGCCGTCGCAGGCGCCGCCGACGAAGGAGAAGTCGAAGCCGAGAGAGTCCCCCTGCGATCGGTTCCCCGTTTCGACCGGGAGTTCCCAGCGGAGCGCGACGCACCGCAGCGAGCCCGGAGCGAGACACTCGATGGCGAGCAGCCCCTCGTCGTCGCCGGCATCGGCCGTCGGTGCGAACGCCTCGGCGAAGGGAGATGGAGAAACGAGCGGCGATTCGAGCGTCTCGTCGAACTCCCGCACGCCGTTGCAGCTCCCCAACGGCGACCCGTCGAGCCACATCTCGACGACGGCGTCCTCGTCGAGTTCGCCGTCGCTTTCGGTGGTGTCCCCGGCGGCCCGTTCGGGGCCGTTCACGCCGTTTTCGCCGTCGTCGGTCAGCGACGCGCGGAACCACACGTCGAGGGGTTCCGCACCGCCGTCGTCGACGACCTCGAGTCCGACGACCAGCGTACCCGCGTCTCCCGGGAGCACGTTGCCAACGGAGAGGACCGGGCCGGTCGCGTCGGTCACGAAGGCGGCCTCGTCGACGTACGCGGGCCCGCTGTCGGGGTCGAGCGTCGTCTCGAGGCCGTCGTTCGTTCCGGCGTGGTTCGCGACGGAGCCGCCGTTGTATTTTTCGTACCAGGCGATGCGAAGCCGTCGGTCGTCGGTGTCGTCGTCCGGTGCGGCATAGGTGTACTGGGAGAAGCGGGGCGCGTCCCGGCGGAGGGAGAGCCCCCCGACGGCGAGCGCGCCGCCGCCGATTCCCGTCAGCAGTTCCCGACGTGTGAGTGTCATTGTCAGTTGTCCCGGATACGCCGGGGCGGTGAGTGGATCGGTACCCGATCCGTGTTCTGTGGGCGATACGGCGCTGGCGGTGATAGGTATGGAGCGGCTTCGCGACCGATACGACGCCCGTACTCCGCCGTACGGCGTCGTTACCGCCCGCACTCTTCCGGAACTGGCGGCCGCGCGGCACCGCAGCGCCACACGGAACCGAGGTCAGTTCGCAGTGTCCGTCGACTACTCCGCCTCGGGCGTCGCGAACGGCGCGTCGTTGTGTCGCGACTGCTCGACCTCGAAGCCGAAGTCGAAGCCGATCGAGTCGGACTGGACCTCGTTGCCGACGTCTGTGGGGAGGGTCCACTCGAAACCGATGCACTGGGTCGTCGCGCCCGGGTACGGCTGGAGACCGTCTTCCTGTCTGTCCCCGTCGAGGACGATGCCGTCCGACAGCTGGGCGAACACCTCCGCCATCGTCCCCTCGGCGATCTTCTGTTCGCCGCCGAGGACAATCTGGGCGATCTCGGCGTACACCGTGTCGAGGTCGGCCGGGTCCGGGGCGACGAACGCGTCGTCCGGCGAACTCGCGAGCGACTGGAGGAGCGACGTGTTCGCACTTCCGAGCGCGACGGTGAAGAGCCGGATTCCTGCAGTCTTGGCCGCGTTGGCCGCCGACGTTGCAGCCGACGCGTTCGAGTTGCCGTCGCTCAGCAGGATCATCACTTTCGACGCGCCGGGCGTGGCGTTCGTCCCGTTGAGCAGTTCGTCCGCGCCCTCGTCGATCCCGGCCGCGATGGACGTGCCGCCGCCGGCGCTGTAGTCGTCGATCGCGTCCTTGACGGCCTGGTAGTCGGTCGTCAGTTCCTGATCCGTCGCGGCGCCGGTGTTGAACGAGATCGCGGCGGCCTCGTCGGGCGAGGAGAGGTTGTCGACGAAACTCGTCGCGGCCGTCTTCAGCGACGCGAGCGCCGAGCCGCCCATCGACCCGGAGACGTCGGAGACCAGCGCGACTTCCAGTTCCTGCTGCTGGCCGGTGCCGGTCGGCTCGTAGACGTTGTCGCAGTCCTCGTCGTACCAGACGCAGACCTCGATGGCGTCGGCGAGTTCGCCGCTCCCGTCGGTGTCCTCGCCCTCCGCGTCGATCTCGGGTTCCGTCTGGCCGTTCTCCTCGTTGCCCGTGAGCTCACCGATCATCCGCAGGTAACCGGGGTTGTCGCAGATGTGGATGCTCACCGTCACCTCGCCGGAGTCGCCCGGTTTGACGTCCGAGATGGTGAACATCGGGATGCCGTCGCCGTTCTCGAGGTACTCGTCGGCCTCGGAGCTACAGAATGGGAACCCCTCGCCCTGGACGAGATCCTCCCACTCCTGCAGATCGGCGGGCGAGGGGGCCTGCGCGAGGAGGTACCGACCCGTCGGCTCCTCGTCGACGAGGATCTCCTCGGCGTCGGGGTAGCCCATCGCCCTGACGGCGTCGAGGCGTCCCGGCCCGCCGAGGTACGTGGCCTTGTAGTCGAGTTTCAGGTCGAGCGTCCCGGCCTGCAGCGTGTTGTCCGCGAACTCCTCCTCGTCGGAGAAGAACGCGCTGGTACCGAGGCCGGTCCCGGCGGAGGCGATGCCGACCGCTCCGAGGCCCGCGAGGACGCGGCGCCGGGAGAGGTTGTACAGCGGTAGTTCGTCGTCGTGTGTCATTGTCTTGGTTTCCGTTCGGTGGTCTGCGAGCGGTGCCGTCTCGCCGCTCCCCGACGGGAGGTGAGGCCGCACCGGACGCTGTCCTCCCGTCCTCGATGGAGGGAGAGAACCCACCGGGGGAGTCGAACCCCCGTTACCGCCGCCGTGGGTCGTGCTCGTCGTTCAGGCCGCGAGTTCGGGACCCGAGCCGTCGTTGTGGCGCTCCTGCTCGGTGTAGAAGCCGAGATCGAAGCCGAGCGTGTCGCCCTGGATCTCGTTGCCGACCTCGAACGGGAGCTCCCACGCGAGGGCGACGCAGTGCATCACGCCGTCGCCGCGGAACGCTTCGCGGTCTGGGTCGGTCGGGTCGTCGTTCAGTTCGTCGTAGATCGTCGCGCGGTTGCCGTCGAGCGGGACGCCGTTGCCGTCGGCCAGCGCGGCCAGGACGTTACCGAGCGTGTCCTGCATGATGACCTTCTCGGCGACCGTCTGGGCCGCGAGGTTCCCGAACACGCTCGGGACGTTGAGCGGATCGTCGACGTCGTTGAAGAACGACGGGTCGCCGCCCGCGCCGCCGGCGGGGCCGGCCATCGCCTGGAGCACGCCGTCGTTGGCGCTCCCGACGGAGATGGTGTAGACGTCCGTCTCCGGGGACGGCGAGGCCGCGCGGGCGTCGTCCGCGGCGTCCTGCGGGGACGCGAACGAGGTGCTCCCGCCGCCGTTGAACGACTCGCCGTCCGAGAGGACGATGTTGCGCTTTTCCGCGCCGCTGCGCCCGTTCGCCGCGAGTTCGTCCTGAGCGTCGTCGACGCCCTCGCCGATGTACGTGCCCGTCGCGATCGAGTTCGCGTTCGAGAACGGGTCGGGGTCGCCGTCGCCGTCGAAGGGCGTCGAGCCGGGACCGCCGCTGACGACGTTCGCGAGCTTCTGTCGGAGTCCGGTCAGCGCGCCGTCGACGACGGAGAGGTCCGTCGTCATCGCCTGGAGGACGCCGGTCCGGGGTTCCGTGTCGTCGCTTCCCTCGCCGTCGAAGTACGCGACGCCGACCTTGGCGTCGGCGTTCTGGGACTGCAGGTAGTCGACGAACTGGCGGGTCCCGAGTTCGACGAGGTCGATCTTCGTCGTCTCGTCGTAGGTGGTCCCGTTGATCGTGATCTCGTCGTCGCTGACGACGCCGCCGTACTGGTCGTACAGCATCGACCCCGAGAAGTCGAGCGTCAGCATGATGTCGACCGGATCGGCGCCGTCGTAGACGTTGTCGCAGTCCTCGTCGTACCAGAGCGTCACCTGGATCGCGCCGGCGAGGTCGCCGAGGTTGTCGGGGTCGACCGCCATCTCGGGCTCGGCGTGGACGCCGCCGGACTCGGAGACGTTGTCGGCCTGCATCCAGAGGTAGCCGGGGTTGTCACAGAGGTGCAGCGAGAAGGTGATCTCGCCGGAGTCGCCGGGCTTCACGTCGGTGAACTGTACCAGCGTCTCCATCGCCTCGCCGGTGACGGGGTCGACGCCGAAGTTCGCCTCGGAGAGCGGCGGAATGTTCTCGCAGTTCAGCACCGGGATGTTCGCGCCGTTGCTGTCCTCGTCTTCCTCGTCCGGGAAGTCGCTGTAGCGGATCTGCCCGGCGTCGTTGTCGGCCGCGATGGACTGCTCGCCGTCGCCGTCGTGGTCGGGGTGGGCGCTGACGAACTGGTGGCCGTCTCCGAAGTCGTAGGTCTGCTGCCAGTCGACGAGCAGGTCGAGTTCGCCGGCGACGAGCGAGTTGTCGACGAACTCCTCCTCGTCGGAGAAGAACGCGGTCGTGCCGAGGCCGGTGCCCGCGGAGGCGAGCCCGACGACGCCGATTCCGGCGAGCATCTTGCGGCGCGATAGCGTGTAGGATTTGGGATCGTTGGTCATTGGTTGTGGTCCGTGTGATCGGTGATTTCGGGTTGGTGTTGTCGGGTCGTATCTCACCTCCGCAGGCCGGTCGCGGAGGGTCTCATACTGATTACTCTCGTCTCGTACCACCGAGCGCCGGCAACGAGGGTGGCGCTCGGCGGTAACAAGTGAGAGTAATCAGTATCAGAGGTCGCTCGTTCGACACCGCTGCCGAACGCGACCCCCGACGCTGCTGTCGAACGCGACACTCACTCGACGCTGATGTCGAACGCGACGCCTTCCTCGCTGCCGGGGTAGTCGCCCTGGACGTCGACGGTGACGTCGCCGGAGATCGCGAACGCGTTCGCGACGTCCGCGCCGTCGGTGTCGAAGACGAGGTAGGTGACCTCGCGGTCGGGGCCGTCGTTGCTGGCCGAGATCGCGTCGGGGCCGCTGAGGGTCACCGGGACGCCGTCGAGGTCGAGCTGGAGGTTCGCGACGCTGACGGTGGCCTCGTCGGCCTTCGTCGTGATCGCGAGCTTCCCGCTCGGCGCGGGAATCGCGCTGCCGACGTTCACGCCGTCGAGGGTGAACGAGGCGTTCCCGCTGCCGTCGTAGGCGTAGCTGAACGGGACCGTGTCGCCGGGCGTCCAGACGTAGTTGGCCGTGTCGGCGCTGCCGACGTCGGGGCCGACGGCGACTTCCCACGAGCCGGAGGGGCCGTTGTTGCCGTATCGGCCGCGGGCGAAGGAGGTCTCCTGCTCGGTGGCGAACTCCTGCTGCTTGGCGAAGCCCTCGCCCGTCCGGGTGACGATGGACGGCGCGCAGGGGTTCGTGGTGCCGTCGTTGTGGCGGGCCTGCAGCGCGTGGAACTCGAAGGACATCGTCAGCGAGTCCGACTGGATCTCGTTGCCGACCTCGTAGGGGATCTCCCAGAACAGGCAGACGCACGCGCCGGTGATGTATTCTTCATCGTCTCCGACGACCACGTCGTCGTACGGGGACTGCTCGCCGGGGGAGAGCCCGGCGACGCCGTCGCCGTCGAGCGCCGCACCCGAGGAGATGGCCGCGATCACGTCGACGAGCGAGCCGGAGACGATCTCCTCGCCCTCGACGAGCTCGCCGTCGTCCTCGTCACAGTAGACGAGCCGTGCATCGATGCTGTCGCCGAGTTCGCCCAGATCGGGCGTGTCGTCGACCGCCATCTCGGGCTCGTTCATTCCGTTCTCGTCCTGGGAGAGGTCACCGCACGCCCACACGTAGGCGGGGTTGTCCACGATGTCGAAACAGAACTCGACGTGCCCGGAGTCGCCCGGCTTCACGTCGTCGAGGTCGTAGAACATCCCCGCGGGGTCGCCGTCCTGGGTCCCCATCGCTTCGTCGGCCAGATTCTCGACCGCGCCGTCGCCGTCGTAGGAGGCCTCATAGCGGACACGCAGGTCGAGCGTCCCCGCGGTCAGCGTGTTGTTCTCGAAGCTCTCCTCGTCGCTGAAGTACGCGGAGGTACCGAGACCGGCGCCCGCGGAGGCGAGGCCGACGGCACCGAGACCGGCGAGCATTTTTCGGCGTGAGAGGCTGTACAGTTGGGGTTGGTTGTCTTGCGTCATCGGTTTGTCCTCCCGTCGGACCGCGATCAGCGTGGATCGGCACCGGTCGTTTCGGGACGAATTACCCCACAGCCCGGGGGGTATTACCCATGCGCCGATTCAACGGCTACAAGCCTCGAACCAGCCGTTTTCAAGGTCACGTTACGCGATCCGTCGGCCGAATACGGGGTCCGTACCGCCGCGTAGAACGGCCGTACCGGGGGAGTCGGGAACGCGTACCGGTCGGGTCCGCCGCGCATACTTGATGAGTCCGCCAGCCATACCGATCGAGTCCGCCGCGCGTACCAATCAGTCCGGCACGCGTACCGGTTCGGAGAGGACGGAGCCAGTTTCGTACGACGAGCGTGCCGATCGGGGCCGAGGGGATAGTCGATCCATAGCTATCCTCCGCGATCGCCTCTGAAAACCCGATGTTCCAGCGGTCCGTACTTCCGGAGGTGGAGGTGTATCACGTACTGAGTAACGCGCGCCGGCGGGAGGCCCTCGCCGAGTTATGGGACCAGCCCGAAGCGCTCTCGCTGCGCGAACTCTCCGAGCGGATCGCGGCGACCGAATCGGGGCAGAGCCCCGCACCGCGGGCGCTCCGCGAGAGCGTCTACAACGCGCTCCACCAGACGCACCTCCCGAAGATGGACGAACTCGGGCTCGTCACGTACGATCCCGATCGAAAGCTGGTGTCGGTGTGCCCGCAGGCGGGGCACCTCGGACGGTATATGGACGTCACGACGCGTGCGGGCGTGACCTGGGGCGAGTACTACCGCGCGCTCGGCGTCGTGGGCCTTTTCACCACGGTCGCGTCGCTCGCGTCCGTCCCCGGCTTCGCCGCCGTCGATCCGCTCGTCCCGTCGACGGCGTTCCTCGTGTTCTTCGCCCTCTCTGCGGCCTATCAGCTGACGGCCGCGCGGCTCGGCGCACGCGGGCGGTTCGCGCGGTTCTGCGCCCGCCTGTTCTGATTCCGGCGGACACACCGCGTGCAAGTTCTCGAACGGAAGAGTCCCGAGGCGTCGAGCGGCAGCGAGGGTCCGACGGTGCGAGTCGGACTTCGATCGTTCGATCGAGAGACGACGCCGCCTCTCGGTCACACGTCCGGAGTCGCCGGAAGACCGGTCGGAACGACCGCGGGGCCTGTCGAAAGTACGTCGAGGTCCCTCTCGGGAACGCCGGTGAAAATCCGATTTTGCCGCTGAGAAAGTCGATATCCGCTACGGTTGGAGAGCCGGGACGCCCGTCACTCCGCGGCGGCCACGGTCCGTGCGTCGGTCTCGAAGAGCCGAGCGTCGCAGTCGGCACAGGTGGCCGCGACGACCTCGTACTCGCGACAGCAGGAACTCACCGTCTCGGTCCCGAGCCGGATCCCGCCCGCACAGACGGGGCAGGTTTCGAGGCAGGCGCGGACCGCGGCGAGCGTCCGGCCGCGGGCGGCGTCCGGCACCGACGCCCACTCGTCGGTCCGCGCCGAGAGCGCGCGGTGGGCGGCGAGGTCTGCGACGAACGCCGCCCGCGACTCCCACTGTCCGAGGATCGATCCGTCGACCAGGACGCGCCAGGACGCACCGCCGGCGACGAACGACACGCGGTCGGGGTCGACGGCGAGCAGGTCGGCCGCGGCCGCAGTCACCGCCGTCTCGGTGTCGAGGTCGAACGCGGCCGCCTCGAAACGGCGTTCGAACGCCGGCGCGAGCGCGACGTCGTCGCCGTCGTCGACGACGACGCCGGCCCGGTCGAGAAACGACACGACGTCGAAGTCGGCCTCCGGGGGAGAAACCGGGGCCGCGCCCTTCCCGAACCACGCGAGCACCCGCTCGGGCAGGTACCGCTTCGTGAGTTCGGGCGTCCCGGGGACGAGGTAGCCGCGAACGTAGATGCTCGCGAGCGACCCGACGGCGACGGCGGCGGCGACCGGGGGAGAGACGAGCGCCACCCCACCGGTGAGCACCGCCGCGAGAGCGAGGTTGACGGCGGTGCAGGGGAGACACCGGTTGTCACCGGTGTACTCCGGGCGGCGGATTCGTATCATAATTGGTATGTGTTTTCGTCGGTTCATCTCTCTCCCTCGGATAAGGTCAGCGAAATCTATAGGTATGATCGACATATCCGTCGCGAGGCTGTCGGTACGGGGAAGATTGGACGGCCAGCGCACACGCTTCTTCGCCAGGGCCTGTCGGGCCGTGTTCGCTTATCTCGACGAGCAACCGTGGTTAACGCCATCATATTCCGTGATAGGCAGATTCATATCCGTATCCATCAATAGAATGGTATGAAAGGTGAGGCACAGATATCAAAAAGCAGAGAGAACGCCGACGGTACGGACTCCGCGACCGACCGCGAACTGTCCACGGAGACGATCTTCGAGACGTTGAGCAGTCGGCGGCGTCGGTACACCCTCCATTACCTGGCGCGGGTGGACGACGCAGTGACGATTCGCGACCTCTCCGAGCAGATCGCGGCCTGGGAGAACCGGATCGAGCGACGAGCGGTGACGCCGAAACAGCGGAAGCGGGTGTACACCGCGCTCCACCAGACGCACCTCCCGACGATGGATCGCCTCGGCGTCGTCGAGTACGACAAGGACCGGGGAACGATCGCGATGACGGACCACGTCCGGGCGTTCGACATCTACCTCGACGTGGTGCCGCGAGAGGACATCCCGTGGAGTCAGTTCTACCTCGTGTTAGGGGGCGTCCTGTCGGCCCTGGTCGTCGTCGCCGCGCTCGGATTCCCCCCGTTCTCGTACGTGGGCGGGTTCGGCTACGCGCTGTTCGTCGCCGCGGCGTTCACGATCGCCGGAACCATCCACGTGCTCCGCGACCGCCGGACGCTCATCGGAAACACCGCGACGCCGCCGGAGGTCGAGCCACCGCGAGAGGTCGCCGAGGAAGCGTAGCCCCCGACAGACGGGCGGTCACGGCTCTCCGCTTGGAAACTCACGTCCGAAAAATCGCGTTCGGCATCGAATGTGCCTTTCGACCGCTTCTTCGTGTCGGCTCAGACCCGCCGGCCGACCCCGCGTCGGCTCAGATCCGTTCGGTCGACTCCGCGTCGGCGCGGGCCGGCGTCGGCTCGGCGGCCTCTCTGAGTTCGTCTTCGATCTGGTTACGTCCCCGCCTGAATTCGCCCATCGCCTGTCCGGAGGAGCGAGCGAGCTTCGGGAGTTTGTCCGCGCCGAACAGCAGGACGACGAGGAGGAGAACGACGAGCAGTTCCGGACCGCCTGGGATGCCGATGAACGCCGGTAGGAGTGTGTCCATACCGCCAGGAAGGACAGGAACGGGAATAACTATGGCTGCCCTACCGGACCGCCGTTCGGCGCTATGGTGTCGTTCGATGCGGCCGTTCGAGCCGCCGGAGTCGTCCCTGCGAGACGGGCACGACCGCGACGACTCGCTTCTCGGCGATTCACTTCTCGACGACGAGCAACGCCGCGCGTTCGAGCACCAGCGATTCGAGGTCGCCGTCGACGACGTCGAGTTCCGCGTCCGAGACGTCGAAGTACTCGCGCACGCGCTCGGGGTCGTAGTCGCCGAGCGTCGCCCCGACGTCGTCGAGGACGCGGTCGCGGATCGCCTCCGCCGCCGCCCGTTCGTTCCGGGCCGGACCGTCCCCCGGATCCGCCTCGCCGGCGTCGACGAGGACCACGACGCGGTTCGCGCCCGGGGAGACGCCGAGTTCGAGCGCGTTCGTGATCTGACGGCGACCGGCGGCGTACAGGAGGATCTCGACCGCGCGGTCGCGAGCGACGTTCTCGCCCCGTTCGAACGCCCGATCGGCCAGTTCGACGGCGCGTTCGAGGTGGCGCTCGCTCACGACGTACCGCGCGTCGAAGGCCTGAATCGTCGTGTCGGTCGAGGAGGCGATCTCGTCGATCGCGGCGACGAACGCGTCGACGTCGTCGACGTCGACCGTTCCCTCGACGAGTTTCATCGCGACCCCCCTCGATCCGGCCGCGTACTCCCGGACCTCATCCGAAATCACCCAGGCTGGCCTGTTCCTCCGGGTCGTCCTCGCCGGCGCGGGTCGACGCCGACGTCGACGCCCCGTCGCCCGTGTCCGATTCGTCCGCCGGTCGGTCCGTCGTCGCGGAATCGGCCTTCGCGACGTCCGCCATCGACGGGTCCTGTCGGCCGACGTTTTCGAGGATCCCCTCGGCGGTCTTTCGCCGCCCGCGCAGCGCCCGCAGGACCACCGACTTGTCCGCCTCCCGGAGGTCCGCGCGCGTCTCGATGCCGGCCTCGTAGAGTCGTCTCGCGCGCTTGCGACCGACGCCGCGGATCCCGGCGAGCGTCAGCAGTTCGTCGCGGACGCCGTACTCGACGCGCTTTTTCGCCTCGCGGACGGGCACGACCGGCAGGTCGAGTTCGCCGGCGAGCCGCTCGGCCGCGCCGAGCAGCCACTCCGCGGTCTCGACCTTCCCGCGGATGTCGCCGGGGCCGACGCCGTAGCGCTCGGTGATCCGGTCCTCGTCGACCTCGTCGGCCCAGTCTTCGAGGAGCCGGGCGGTCTTCAGCGCCGAGAGCCACTCCTCGAAGCGGACGTCCTCGTACTCGGAGGGCGTCCGGCCGAGCAGTTCGGCCTCGCGCTCGTAGCAGATTTCGGTGTAGGTCTCTCTGTCTCCCGATTTGAGGTAGAGCTGGTACATATCCGGCGTCCGCGAGACGAGATGAAAGAGGCCGAGCGCCGTCGGGTAGGTGGGATCGCCGAGACCCTCGCCTGCCGCATCGTCGTCCGCGGTCGTTCCGTTGCCGACGGCCTCGTCCGACTCGCTCCGCTCGTCCGCCGCCAACTCGCTGGCGCGCTGGAACCCGGCGTCCGTCGGGTCGCCGTCGCCGGACGCTCGCGCCGGGGCGGCACTCGAAGCGGGATCCGACGCCCGTGCCGAAGCGTCGTCGGCCGAGTCCGCGCCCGAGAGCGCGCGAACCATCTCGCCGCGGTTCGCGTCGGCCCACTCCAGTCCGTCGATGATCTCGGCGGCCGTCATGGGGTCCAGATACAGCCGCGAGACCGTGTGGCCGACGCTCGTGGCGGTCAGCGAGTCGTCCTCGCGTTCGAGGAACCCGTTGCGCTCCAAGTACGCGAGCACGTCGTCGGTGACGCGCTCCAGCCGGCCGGAGTCGTCGGTCTGGGTGGCGTACAGCGTCCGATCGAGGAACTCGAGGAGCTCCTCTCGGGTGTGGGCGAACCCCGAGGCGACCGTCGCGAGGACGTGCGTCCGCAGCGCCGGTTCGGCCGCGAGTTTCGAGCGGACGGGCTCGGGGTCGGCCCAGATATATCGTTCAAACAGTTCGTCGCGCGTCTCCGAGTTCTTCGCGAGCAGGACCGCCTCGCCGTAGGGGTCGAGTCCGGGGCGACCGGCCCGCCCCATCATCTGGTGGATCTCCAGGACATCGAGCGGCTTCATCCCGCCGAACTCGCCGTCGTAGCGCCGCCAGTCGCGGACGATCACCCGGCGACTCGGCGTGTTGACCCCGGCGGCCAGCGTCGGCGTCGCCGAGATACACTTGACGAGTCGGTCGCGGAACGCGTCCTCGACGAGCGAGCGGTGCTCCGAGGCGAGTCCGGCGTGGTGAAAGGCCGCCCCCTTCGCGACGCAGGACGCCAGGGTGTCGCTGGTGTCCGTGTCCGAGACGTCCCTGATCTCCGCGGCCAGTTCGGCGAGTCGACCGCGCTCGTCGTCGGTGAGGTGCGGTTCGGTCACGTCGCGGAGCCGCTTCGCCGACGCCTCGGCGTTCCGCCGGGAGTTCACGAAGACCAGCGAGGAGCCCTGATCGTCCGGTTTGTCGTCACCGCCGCCGTCGCCGTCGATCGTGTCGTCGTCCTCGGTCGCGTCGGCGTCGCCATCGTCCTCGTCAGCGTCCGCGACACCGTCGTCTTGGACCGCGTCCGCGACACCGTCGAGCGTGTTCCCGCCGTCGCCGTCGAGGGCGTCGTCGACCAGCGCGGCGGTCGGCCGCCCCCCCGACTCGACCGGGACCTCGCGTTGGCTGCCGTCGTCGAAGGAGATCGCGTTTCCGTAGTGGACGCCCATCCGGAGGTCGATCGGTCGCCAGTCGGACTCGACGAGTTCGGCGTCGAGCCACTCGGCGACGACGTCCGCGTTGCCCACGGTCGCCGAGAGCGCGACGACCTGGAGGCCGGGATTGAGCGTCCGCAACTTCCCGAGCGTGACTTCGAGCGTCGGCCCGCGGTGGGAGTCGTCGACCAGGTGGACCTCGTCGGCGACGACGCAGGTCAGCTCGTCGATCCAGGCCGCGCCGTTGCGGACCAGGGAGTCGACCTTCTCGGAGGTGGCGACGACGATGTCGCGGGAGGCCAGCCACTCGCCGTCGGACTCGTAGTTGCCGGTCGAGACGCCGACGTCGAAGCCGTACTCCTCCCAGCGCTCGAACTCGGTCTTCTTTTCGGAGGCGAGCGCTCGCAGGGGGACGATGTAGAGCGCCTTCCCGCCCCGAGCGACGCTCGACAGCATCGCGAGTTCGGCGACGAGCGTCTTCCCCGAGGCGGTCGGCACCGACGCGACGACGCTCTCACCGCGGGTGACGCCCGCCTCGACGGCGGCCGCCTGCGGGGGGTAGAGCTCCTCGATTCCCTCCCCGCGCAGGTGGGCGGCGACACCCTCGGGCAGTTCGGGCACCTCCTCCGGTTGCATCGAGACGAGGTACGCCGTCCTCGGTGTTAAACCGTCGGAGTCGGGACCGGCGGCGTTCGCGGCGGTGGGAGAGAGCGGCGACGTCGGAGCGCGTCGGCCCCGGAGTCGACGGCATCGCGACGCCGCCACCGATATGTGTCCCCTCGGCGAACGGCCGGTATGAAGATCCGCTACGACCGCGACACCTGCATCGGGATGTTCCAGTGCGTCGACGAGTGGGACGCCTTCCAGAAGAACATAGACGCCGGGAAGGCGGACCTGGAGGGATCGACGGAAGTCGAAGAGGAGGTGTTCGAACTCGACGTCCCCGACGGGGAGGAGCTCGACGCGGAGTTCGCCGCGCGCGCCTGTCCCGTCGACGCCATCGAACTGTACGACGACGACGGCGAGCAGGTCGTCTGAGTCGAGGTGCCGACGGCCGGCGAATCCGCCCCTCCACACTAGCACAACCGTTATATACGTTGCTGGAGAGTTTTACGCCCGAGGGACGAATATGAGCCACCGAAACCAGAGGCAGTACCTCTCGGAGTGGGCAGAGCTGATCGGGGCGTCGCTGCCGGACTCCGTCGAGGACCGCGAGGACGCCGGTCCGCCGGCCGACGCCTACGGGCGCGAGGACCGTGGCGACGGGTTCGGTTCGGAGTTCGGCGTCGACGCGGACAGGAATCGGTGAGATCGGGCCCCATCCCCCTGGTTTCACTTTCACCGTCCTCGGCGAACCCTTAACAGCGGTGACGCCCAATCCAGCGTGATGGCGGCCACCGACGATCCCGACTACGTGGATCACCCGCTCTTGAGTCCGGGCTTCATCGAGCGCCGGCGCTACCAGACCCGACTCGCGAGCACGGCACGGGAGGGCCACACGCTGGTCTGTCTCCCCACGGGGCTGGGGAAGACGACCGTGAGCCTGCTGGTGACGGCTCACCGATTGCACGAGGCGGGCGGGAAGGCGCTCTTTCTCGCGCCGACGAAGCCGCTCGTCCAGCAGCACGCCGAATTCTACCGGGAGGCGCTGGAGATCCCCGACGAGGAGATCGTCGTCTTCACGGGCGAGATCCGGCCCGAGGACAGGGCCGACGCCTGGGACGACGCGCGGGTCGTGATCGCGACGCCGCAGGTCGTCGAGAACGACCTCGTCGGCTCTCGGATCTCCCTTTCGGACGTCACACACCTCACCTTCGACGAGTGTCACCGCGCGAGCGGCGACTACGCGTACGTGTACATCGCCGAGCGGTACCACGCGGACGCGGTCGACCCGCTCGTGACCGGGATGAGCGCCTCCCCCGGCGGCGACAAGGAGGCCATCCTGAACGTGTGTCAGAACCTCGGGATCAGCGAGGTCGAGGTGATGACGGAGGCGGACGAAGACGTCGACGAGTACACCCACGACACCTCCGTCGAGTGGGAGCGGATCCAGTTGCCCGACGAGATCCTGCAGATCCGCGACGCGCTCAACGAGGTGATCAAGGATCGACTGCAGAAGCTGAAGTCGCTGGGCGTGACGAACACGACCCAACCCGACGTGTCCCAGAAACAGCTCAACCGGATGCGCGGGAAGCTCCAGGAGCTGATGGACGCCGACAAGTCGGAGGGCTACAAGGGGATGTCGACGCACGCGGAGGTGATGAAGCTCCGGCGGGCGGTCGAACTGGTCGAGACGCAGTCCGTCGAGTCGGTTCGCAGATATTTCGAACGCCAGCGCAACGCCGCGCGGTCCTCGGGGGCGTCGAAGGCGAGCCAGCGCCTCGTCGCCGAGCCGAAAGTCAGGGAGGCGATGCGCTTGGCCGAGAGCTACGACGGGACGCACCCGAAGTTCTCCCGCGCGCGGATCCTGCTCGCGCAGACGCTCGGCATCGAGGGCGGCGAGCGCGTCATCGTCTTCACGGAATCGCGCGACACCGCCGAGGCGTTGACCGAATTCCTCTCGGCGTCGTTCGACGTCCGCCGGTTCGTCGGGCAGGGCGACAAGGAGAGCTCCGAGGGGATGACCCAGAAGGAACAGCAGGAGACGCTCGACGACTTCCGGAGCGGGGAGTTCGAGGTGCTCGTCTCCACCTCGGTCGCCGAGGAGGGACTGGACGTTCCGGAGGTCGACCTGGTGCTCTTCTTCGAGCCCGTGCCGACCGCCATCCGCTCGATCCAGCGGAAGGGGCGGACCGGCCGGCAGGCGGAGGGCAGCGTCGTCGTCCTCCTCGCCGAGGACACCCGCGACGAGGCGTACTTCTGGATCTCCCGCCGCCGCGAGAAGGAGATGGAATCGGAGCTGCGCGACCTGAAGAGCGTCGCCGGCGACATCGAGTCGGAACTGAATCCCCCTCAGGAAGCGCTGGAGGCGTACGAAGACGCGGGTGACGGAGACGGCGAGGAGCGGAGCGGAGAACCTGGAGACGAGAGCGACCGCGGCGGACAGAGCGGAGGCGGCGACGAACACGACAGCGCGTCCGTCGACGCCGAGACGCCGGCGCAAGCGAACGGTCAGGCGGGGCTCACGGACTTCGGCCCGACGGACGAGGAGATCGAGCGGGCCCGGGACGGCGAGGTCGAGTCGGGGACGGAGACCGATGGCGAGAGCGAGTCGGCGGCGGCGAGTGCAGATATGAGCGAGTCGGCGGCGACGAATACCGAGGCGAGCGAGTCGGAGGCGGCGAACGCCGATTCGACCGCCGAGGGCGACTCGGAACCGAGGGACGACGAGGAGGGAGTCGTCGCGACCGCCGAGGGCGACGAGGAGGAGACCGAGATCGTCGTCGACCAGCGGGAGCTCGACGCGCCCATCGCGAAGGACCTCTCGAAGCGCGACGGCGTCCGAACCCGGCTGGAGACGCTGGCCGTCGGCGACTACGTCCTCTCGGACCGCGTCGCCGTCGAGCGGAAGTCCGTCGCGGACTTCCTGGACACGCTGCTCGGCGACGAGCGCTCCATCTTCGAGCAGATCGGCGACCTCTCGCGGGCGTACGCCCGTCCGGTGTTGATCGTCGAGGGCGAGGGCCTCTACGAGGAGCGGAACGTCCACCCGGGGGCGATCCGCGGCGCGCTCGCGTCGCTGGCCGTCGATTTCGACGTGAGCGTCCTCCAGACGCGCGACGAGGACGACACCGCGGCGTTGCTGCTCACCATCGCCGAGCGCGAGCAGACCGAACGGGACCGGACGGTGAGCGTGCACGGAGAGAAGAGCGCGAAGACGCTGGCCGAACAGCAGGAGTACGTCGTCTCCGCCATCGCCGATATCGGTCCCGTCACCGCGCAGTCCCTGCTGGAGGAGTTCGGAACGGTAGAGCAGGTGATGACCGCACGCGAGGACGACCTCCGCGAGGTCAGCGGAATCGGCGAGGTGACGGCCGAGCGGATCCGCGAGGTCGTCGGAAGCGACTACGTGTAGGCGGGATGCGGGCTATTCGAGGCGGCGCGCCTATTCGGGGACCGGTCGAGGCCCGCCGGAGGACGGACTCGCAGCGATGAGTCCGTCCCGCGTGACGCGGATCTCGTAGCCCTGATACTCGAATCGGACCTCCGAGACGGCTCGGGACTCGCTCTCGGGCAGCAGCGCGCGGGTCAGCGCCTCGATCTCGACGTGGTCGTAGAGCGAGACGTCGTCGTCCGTCCCGTCGAGACCGCCGAGCGCGTCCGCAAGCCGGATCAGAAACTCGCCCTCGTTTTCCCAGTTCTCCCGTGTGAGGACGGACCAGGAATCCAGAGAGCCGCGATAGAATTCACCTGCTTTTGACATAGGACTCCGTTGAAATCCCAGTATATAAAACCTGGCGCCGAGAGTATCGAATTCGATAATTAGCGACGGACCCGGGTGGGGTCGAGAGGGCTCCGTCGGGACGTCATCGGGTCCAGCGCCGCCGGTGTCAGCGACGTCCGCGGCCATCGATATCGCCGGTATTAGCGGCGTCAGAACCTATCGGAATCGACGGTATCGTGGTCGTCGGTGTTTTCGCCGTCCTCCCTGTCGTCGCCGTCACCAGTGTCCTCGCCGTCCTCCCTGTCGTCGCCATCGCCAGTGTCCTCGCCGTCGACGGTATCGTGGTCGTCCTCGGTCGCGTCGTCGCCGTCGTTTCCATCCGGTTCCGAAACCCCTCCCGCCGCCGACCCCCGATCCGCCGGGTGCAACTCCGAAGAGAGGAGCGCCGCCGACTCGACGAACAGGCCGACGACGAGCGGTCCGGCGACGACGCCGATGGGGCCGAGCGTGAGTACGCCGCCGAAGAAGCCGACGAAGTAGAGACTCCCCGGGATGTCGGCCGTCTCGCGGGCGAGTCGCGGCCGGATGAGGACGTCGGGGAGCAGCGCGATGACGAGACCGCCGACGAAGAAGACCAGCACCGCGCGGAGCAGTTCGCCGACCGCGACGTGGTACGCCGCGAGTCCCGCGAGCAGGACGCTCGGCCCGACGACGGGGACGAACTGGAGGACCGCCGAGACGGTCGCGAGCGTCACGACCGAGTCGTATCCGAGAGCGAAGAACACCGGCACGGCGAGGACGAAGGTGCCGAGCGCGGTCGCCGCCTGCAGGACGTAGATGGCGAAGAGCGTCTCCCGCGTGCGTCGGTTCAGCGCGGCCGCGGCGTCGTGATACCCCGGCGGGACGAGCGCGGTCACCGCCTGCTGTGCGTCCTCGCCGTAAGAGAGGAGCGAGTAGACCAGGAAGACGAAAAGCGTCGCTTTCAGGACGAGAACCGGTGCTGCGGCGGCGGCGCGGCGGGCGCTCCGTTCGACGACGTCGACGACGACGGACGTGAGCGCCTCGAGCGTCACCGCGTACTGGAACCCGAACACGTCGAGGTGCAGCTCGGCCGGGAGGAGTCCGATCAGCGCCACGAACGACTCGAAACGGAGGTAGACGACGACCGCGAGCGGGACGAACACGAGCACGGCCATCAGGAACGCACCGAGGGTCGCGACGCCGCTCGCGGCCCGGTGAGAGAGCCCGCGGGCGACGAGTCCGCGTCGAATCGGCCACAGCAGATACGCGACGGTGACGGCGAAGAACACGGTCCCTAACACAGACTGCAGGAGGAGGGCCGCCGCAGCGCCCACGAGGACGAACACCGCCCCGAGCGCGTATCGTCGAGTCCGAGTCACGGGTGCGACTCACGGCGGATCGCCAAGAGCGTTGCTCCGAGCAAACCGGACCGTCAGAAACGGTGCTCCGAGGTCGTCCGCCGAAATCGCCGGACGGAGCCGATAGATGCACCACCGTTAAGTACTACTCGGTGAAACTACCTAGTAATGAAACGCAGAACGTTCGTGCGGACGGTCGGTGCGGGCGGCGTCGTCGGGCTCGCCGGCTGCGTCGGCGGAAACGGCGGAGGCGACAGCGGTGGCGGGTCGAACGGTGACACCGCCACCGAAGCCGACAGCGACTCGACGGGGACGACGACCGGAACGGCGGCGTCGGAACCGCCCGAACTCGTCGTCTCGACCTACGGCGCGTTCGTCGACGCGCCGTCGACGAGCCCCGGCCCGTGGCTCAAGGAGACGTTCGAATCGGAGTTCGACGCGACGCTCGACTTCGCGACGCCGGACAGCGAGATCAACTACTACATCGAGCGGGCGCTGCAGGGCGTCGACATCGACGCCGACGTCTACGTCGGTCTCAACGTGGACATGCTCATCCGGATCGACGAGCGACTCGACGAGGGCCTGTTCACCCCGGTCGACGACGTGTCCGGGCAGGGCGACGTCAAGGAGGGGCTGAACTTCGATCCGGACGGGCGGATCGTCCCCTACGACACGAGTTACGTCAGCATCGTGTACAACGAGACGATGGGCGACGACGGCGACTACGTCGCGCCGGAGACGTTCGACGCACTGCTGGAACCCGAGTTCGAGGGCGACCTCCTCACGCAGAATCCGACGGGGAGTTCGACGGGCAAGTCGTTCCTGTTGCACACGGTCGACGCGAAGGGACCGGACGGCTACCTCGACTACTGGGAGGAGTTGCAGGCCAACGACGTCCGCGTCCTCTCGGACTGGTCGACGTCGTACAACGCGTTCTTAGAGGAGGAGGCGCCGATGGTCGTCTCCTACTCGACCGACCAGGTGTACGCCAACCGGGAGGGTCAGGACCTCGCGAAACACCGGATCCGGTTCCTGAACGACGAGGGGTACGCCTACCCCGAGGGGATGTCGGTCTTCGAGGGCACCGACCGGCCCGAACTGGCCCGGGACTTCCTCGAATTTATGCTGCGGCCGGACGTCCAGGGCGAGATCGCCCAGCGGAACGTCGCCTTCCCGGCGACGACGACCGCCGATCTCCCCGAGGAGTTCGCGGAGTACGCCCAGGCCCCCCCGGAAGCAGTCACTTTCACGTACGACGAACTCCGAGACAACGTGAGTGAGTGGACCCAGGCGTGGGAGCGACAGTTCGCCAGCAAGTGACGGTGACGCGGGGAGCGACGCGTCGGGACCCCGGGACGCCGGCGGCGACGACAGAGCGAACGTCGCCTGCGACGACGGAGCGGACGGTGACGCCCACGGCGACACCGACGGAGCGGACGGTAGTGACGACACCGGAGTCGTGAGCGCTTCCTTCCGCGATGTCGTGTCGACGGCGTGGACTCGCCTGTCCGGCGTTCGGGCGCGGGCGCGCTCGGTCGGTCACCGGATCGAGCGGCACGCGCTCGGGCTCGCGGCGGCCGCGACGGCGGCGGTCCTGCTCGTCGTCTTTTATTATCCGGTCGCGACGGTGTTCGTCGACGCCGTCTTCGTCGACGGCCGTCCGACTATCGAACCGATCCTCTCGGTGCTCTCTTCCCGATTTTACCTCGTCGACATCTTCGGGTTCACCGCGTATCAGGCCCTGCTGTCGACGGTCGCGTCCGTGTTGCTGGGCCTCCCCGGCGCGTGGGTTCTCGCGCGGTTCGAGTTTCGCGGACGTGAGACGCTTCGCTCGCTGACGATCCTCCCGTTCGTGATGCCGTCGATCATGGTCGCCATCGGGTTCGTCGCGACGTTCGGCCAGAACGGGACGCTCAACGCGGTGTTGGGCGCGGTCGGGCTCCCGCCCGTCGATCTACTGTTCACGCTCGAAGCGATCGTCGTCGCCCACGCGTTCTACAACGCGCCGCTCGTCGCGCGGGTGACGACCGCCGCGTGGGAGAGCGTCGACGCCTCCGCCGTGGAGACGGCGCGGAGCCTGGGGGCGTCGCCGACGCGGGCGTTCCGCGACGTGGTGCTTCCCCAGTTGCTCCCGGCGGTCGCGATCGGCGCGACGCTGACGTTCGTGTTCACGTTCGCGTCGTTCCCGATCGTGCTCGCGCTCGGGGGGTTCCAGCTGGCGACCGTCGAGGTGTTCATCTACTCGCGGATCCAGAACCTCGCGTACGCCGAGGCGGCCGCCCTCGCCGTCGTCGAGACGGCGATCTCGATCGGACTGACGTACTGGTACCTCCGGTATGAGGGGCGCAACCGCGGGTCCGGACAGGGGGCGCGACCGCAGCCCCGACGGACGCTGTGGCCGGAGGCGTGGACCGCCAGAGAGATCGGAACCCGCGTGGGTATCGCCGCCTACGGCGTCGTCGTGCTCGCGGTGTTCGTCGGGCCGATCGCGTCGATGGTGCTCGCGAGCTTGACCGGACCGGAAGGCGGAGTGACGCTCGAACACTACCTGTTCCTCCTCGAACGCCAGCAGACGGGGGCGTCCTACCAGGTCCGGCCGCTCCCGGCGATCGCGAACTCGCTGCGGTTCGGCATCGGGACGCTGTTGGTCGCGGTGCCGATGGGGGTCGCGCTGGCGGTGTTGACGACGCGGGAGTTCCGCGGCCGCGCGGCCGTCGACGCGCTGGCGATGGCGCCGCTCGCGGTGTCGGGGATCGTCGTCGGTCTGGGGCTCCTCCGCGGTCTCGTCTTCGGCGTCGAGGCGTTCGGGACCCGGATCCAGGTGACCGGCGCGCTCGCGGTCGTCGCCGCCCACGCTGTCGGCGCGTACCCGTTCGTCACGCGGAACGTCGCGCCGCTCCTGGGGAACCTCGATCCGCGGCTGGTCGAGTCCGCGCGGAGCCTCGGGGCGACCCGCGTGCGGGCGCTCGTGGACGTCGAGTTGCCGCTCGTCGCCGCCGGCGTCGTCGCGGGTGCGGCGTTCGCCTTCGCCATCTCGATCGGCGAGTTCGACTCGACGGTGGTCCTCGCGGAGGGATCGACCAGTTACACGATGCCCGTCGCCGTCGAGCGCTACCTCGGGCGGCGGCTCGGTCCGGCGACCGCGATGGGCTGTGTCCTGCTCGCGGTGACGAGCCTGAGCTTCGTGATCATCGAACGGTTCGGCGGTCGATACGGCGGTCGAGGAGGGTTCTGAAAGTGAAACTGACGCTCGAAAACGTCCGGAAGGAGTACGGCGAGACGGTCGCGCTCGGTCGGGAAGACGAGGACCGAGGGATCGGTTTCGACGTCGGCGACGGGGAGTTCTTCACCCTCGTCGGGCCGTCGGGCTGTGGGAAGACGACGACGCTCCGGCTCGTCGCCGGCTTCGACGCCCCCACGTCGGGGACCGTTCGGTTCGACGGCCGCGAGATGGGAGGGGTCCCCCCCGAGGACCGGGGCGTCGGCGTCGTCTTCCAGAACTACGCGCTCTTCCCGCACCTCTCGGTCGCGGAGAACGTCGCCTACGGGCTCCGGTTCGCCGAGCCGCCGGGCGGCGTCAGTCGGGACGAACGGGTCGCGTCGCTGCTCGATCTCGTCGACCTCCCGGAGATGGGCGATCGGGACCCGACCGAACTCTCCGGCGGACAGCAGCAGCGCGTCGCGCTCGCCCGGGCGATCGCGCCCGGTCCGGACCTGTTGCTGCTCGACGAACCGATGAGTGCGCTCGACGCGCGCCTCCGGGAACGACTTCGGATGCAGATCAAGGAGATCCAGTCGACGCTCGGAATCACGACGCTGTACGTCACGCACGATCAGGAGGAGGCGCTGGCCGTCTCCGACCGCGTGGCCGTGATGAACGACGGTGCGGTCGAACAGGTCGGGACGCCGCAGGAGGTCTACCGTCGCCCCGCGACCCGCTTCGTCGCGGAGTTCGTCGGCGACAACAACGTCTTCGAGGGGAAGTCGTCTCCATCCGCGGACAGGACGGCGAAAACCGACCCGCCTCGACCCCCGGAGACGGCCGATCTCCAGTTGAAACGAAGGGGGTTCGGTCCGGGGGCGACGCCGATCGGGAAGGGGACGATCGAACGACACAGGCCCGAGAAACGTCCACGGAGACCGGGTCAGCGTCCCCCGAAACTGACTCGGCATCGAGAGAAATCGAAGTCGACATCGACGGTGCTCGGGTCGCGATCGAGACAGAGACGCCTCTTTCCAGTGGAGACCGGATCGTGTTCTGCGTTCGCCCCGAGGCGATGCACCTGCTCGACGATGATGAGTCGGACGGAGCGACGCGAAACCGGCCGGCCTCCGGAGTCGTGACCAACGTCTTCGACGCGACGGTGTCGGGCGCGGAGTTCCTCGGCGACTCGACCCGGGCGTATCTCCGTTGGAACGGACGGGAGCTAACGGTTCGGACGACGGATCCGCCCGTCGGAGAGGTCCGGGTCGGCTTCGCGGCCACTGCGGCGCACGTCCTCGAACGGGTCGACGTTCGATAACAGCGCGGTAGCGATGACCCGCCGACCGGTAGCGACGTGGGCAGTTAGCGACTGACGCCGACGTGGGCAGTTAGCGACTGACGCCGACGTGGGCAGTTAGCGACTGACGCCGACGGGTAGCGACCGACGCCGAATATGGGCGTTCAGCGACCGACGCCGACGGTGAGGAGCGTCCCGTACGTTCGGTACCGCTCGACCATCGCCTCTCGGGAGTCCCAGTCGTCGGTCGGGAACGCCTCCGCCGGCGGGATGTCGATCTCCCGGTCCGGGATCGAGTCCTGTTCGGCTACGGCCAGTCCTGCCTCGCGGAACGCCTCCCGATACTCGTCGGCGGACCACCGCGTCATCTCGACGTCGATCCGGTCTTGCCACTCGTGGGAGTGGACGTTCTCCTCGTAGTAGTTCACCGCGCAGTAGAACGTGCCGCCGGGGCGGAGGATCCGTGCGACCTCTTCGAGCGTGTGGATCGGGTCCCGGGCGTAGTAGAACGCCTCCATACTCCAGACGTGATCGACGCTGTCGTCGGCGAACGGCAGCGCGTCGAAGTCGCCGACGAGGTAGCCGACGTTCGGATCGTCCGTGTAGGACCGCGCGTTCCGAACCATCGCGGGGGCCCCGTCGAGACCGTAGACGCGACCGGCGTCTTTGGTGTCCCGGAGCGCTCGGCCGGCGTACCCGCTCCCGCACCCGAGGTCCAAGACCGTGTCTCCCGCCTCCACGGGCATCCGCGCGAGCGCGCGCTTCGCGGTGTGCCAGTGGCGTTCTTCCATCCCCCTGTCGCGCCCGTCGGCCGCCCAGGCGTCGAACTCGTTTCTGACGCTCATACGCGAGCGTGGACCGGACAGACCAAGAACCGTTGGAATCGGGTCGAGTGCAGTTCGGGGTCAGATCGGGCGAAGGGATCCGCGAGATGCGTTCGTATATATGTAATGAGGATCGAACGGAGGGTATGGTCGGACGCCGTCGCCGGTTCGCTCTCTCGGACACCGTCCAACAGATCGTCGGCGGGTTCCTGTTGGCCGGGCCGTTCGTCGTCACCGAGGAAGTCTGGGTACTGGCACAGAGTATGTCGCCGGTCCAGGCGCTTTTTACGGTGATCATCGTCCTCGCCATCGGCTACGGCGCGCTCTACAAGGCGGACGACCGAAATCCCGAACGGGAGAGTGAAGTGGGCGGAATCC
This sequence comes from Halobellus limi, assembly GCF_004799685.1. Lineage (NCBI taxonomy): Archaea > Methanobacteriati > Methanobacteriota > Halobacteria > Halobacteriales > Haloferacaceae > Halobellus > Halobellus limi. Next base: position 78,405 of record NZ_CP031311.1, on the reverse strand, counting down.
CGCTCCGATTCATTTCGCTCGTCTCCGTCTCGTACCTCTCGGTGTTCATCCTCGCGGTCGCGTTCGACGCGCCGGGGACGTTCCTCGACGCGACGGCGACGGGAACGGACGTCCTCGGGGTGACGCTCGACTGGGCGGTGATCGGATCGACCCTCAAGGCGATCAGCATCGGGGCGGTGTTCAGCGTCATCGGCGCGGCGACCGCCGATTCGCTGTACTGATCTGGACGCTGCCGGACGCGTTCTTGGAGACGGCCAGCGACGGAAACTCCCGCACGATTAAGTCGTCGGGGGCGCACCTACGGGTATGGATTACAGCCTCGCCATCGACAACGCGCCGGACTCGATCCCGGGCGGGACGGGCATCCTGCTTCTGCACCCGAGCATCGGGGAGACAGACCGGATCGACACGGACTTTCTGAAGACCGACACCGACCACTTCCTCGTCATCTCGACGCGGACCACGGCTCGGGAGGTCGAGCAGAAACTCGAACACTACGACGTCGACGAGTCGAAGGCGGAGATCCTCGATACCCTCTCTGTCGAGCGCGGGTACTCCCGACGCAGAACGGATCACGTCCACTACGTCTCGGCGCCGGACGACCTCGACGGCATCGTCGAAAAGACGCGGGAGTTCCTGGAGTCCCACGACGGGAAGGTCCGGATCAGCGTCGATTCGGTGACCGAGATGGCGTACTACGCCGACGTCGACGGCGCGTACGACGCGACCGGGCGGCTTCTCGAACTCCTGGACGAACACGACGCCGTCGGCCTGTTCCACCTCTCGAACGAGGTGCACGGAGCGGAGACGATCGGACGGTTCCGCGACCTCTTCGATGCGGTCGTCGAACTCGACGTCGACGGCGAGGTCGCGACCGAATTCTGAGTCAGGCGTTCGGCCGGCGTCGATTCCGGTACTAATTCTGGCGTCCGACAGCGTCGATTCCGGTACTAATTCTGGCGTCCGACAGCGTCGATTCCGGTACTAATTCTGGCGTCCGACGGCGACGATCCGGATCCGAGTTAGGCGTCTTCGTCGACGTCGTTCTCGAGTTTCTCGAACGTTTTCTTCGCCCACGTGACCCCGTATTCCGGACCGTACTCGACGAACGCCCGCGTGTCGAGCGCGGCGAAGGGCGCGGGGAGGTCCAGATCGTGCTTGACTGCCGAACAGGCGTACTCGGTCGCCTCCGCGAAGGAGGTCTCCCCCCGTGCGACCGCCCGGGGAAGCCTCGAGAGCCGCCCTTCGAGCCGGCTTCCGGCGTCTTCCCACGCGTCGAACAGCCGGGGCTGGGTCTCTTCCCAGGCGGCGAAGACGTCTCTGGTCTGGAGGCCGAGCCAGGCGTCGTACAGCGCGGCCGCGATCTGGTAGACGTCGGCGGGGCCGAGCGGGACCGCGTCGTCGAGGTCGCGGTACCGCTCGCCGAAGAACGGTAAAAAGTGCTCGGGGGCGTCGGTGCCGATCTGGACGAACGCCTCCGCGAGGAGATAATCGAGGAACTCCGACGGCGTCCCCTCGGCGCGCTTTTTCACGAGGACCGTCGGTGGGGACGTCTGACGCGTCCACGCGACGGTTCCGTCGCCCGGCATCCCGACGGTGAAATCAGAGCTCGCGTAGGCGACGAGCGCGCTCGGAGCGTCCTCGGGAAGCCACTCTGAGGGGTACGTCGCGGGATCGAGCGCGTCGACGAGAAGCCCGAGGTCCTCGGCGGCGGCGGGCGGAATCGTCTCGAAGTCGGCCGAGACGTCGAGCACGAGCGCGCCGGGCGCGTGAGCCTCGCGCACGGCGTCGACGTCGTCGGAGAGGTCGCGTCGGTCGAACATACCGTCGGTTGGGAGCGTAGGGGTTTCAGAGGTGCGATCGGCGACCCGATCGATAGAGCCCGGAGTCTGACTCAGACTGAGTACTCTCGTCTCGTACCGCCGAGCGTCGGTATCGGGGTGGCGCTCGACGATGAACAGTGAGAGTAATCAGTATCAGCCGAAGGCGAGCGCGAAGATGATCGCGATGGCGAGGACGGCCGACACACCCACGGTACCGAGGACGATCTTGGTGGCTTGACTCATAGTGGAACTCTCTCGAGCGGTGCGCATAAAAGCTTCAATTCGACGCCGTAGCGATTCGACGCGGAGAGTCGCTCGGGAGGCGAGGTGATACGAACCCCGATGCGACGTGCGGCTAGGCGTCCTCGGGTCCGCCGGGGGTCGTATCCCACGTGTCCGGGACTTCGATGACGTACCGACCGTCTTCCTGCAGCGAGATGATGTACTCGGTCCGGTCGTACAGTTCCATGAGGTTCAGTTCGTACTCGCCGGGCGCGACGATGCGGATGCTCTCGAACTGTTCGTTGAGTTCGGCCCGGAGGTCATCGAGGTCGGGCCGGTCGTCGCTCGACGGCTCGATGACTCGACCGTCCGCGTCGCTCGGGCGGTCGGGAGCCTCACCGTCGGGGGCGTCGGCCGTCGGCGCGTCCGGGGCGGCCGACCCGTCGTCCACCGCCTCGGTCCGACTCGCGGCGGCGAGCTCGTCGGGGGAGACGACTTCGCTCCGGGCGCTCGCCTGCGCGGTGTCTTCGATAGAGTCGTCCGTCGACGCGGGGTCGTCGTCGATCTCGACGCCGTCGTCCGGATCCGGCGACGTTTCACTGGCGGGGTCGGTCGGTCCCTCCGGATCGGACTGACGCGGCTCCGGGTCGTGCTGTCGTGAATCCGTCGTCCGGTTCGAGTCGTCTTCCGCCGGCTCCCGGACGTCTTCCGGGGGCGAAGACGTTCCGTCCTCGTCCCGTTGGTTCGGCCACTCCCGCGAAGACGCGGAGATTTGCCGAGGCGACGGGCTCGAATCCGTATTTGGCTCCTCTCGCTCGTCCCCGACGGCGCGCTCTGCGGCCTCGCTCCACGCTGTCGAACTCGATGACGGTTCCGCCCCCTCCGAGGAGTCCGACTGGGGATCAGTCTCACGGGTCGGCGCCGACCGTTTCGACGGCGATCCGGTCGAGTCGGCCGAATCGGTCGCCGACGACGGCCGGAACTGGAATTTGTTTCCGCCGCAGTTCGGACACCCAGACAGCATCTCCTTCGACCCGTCGTCGAACACTCGTCCGCAGTTTGTGCATTCGTGAGGCATCGTATTGGGTTATCGGGAGGGCGTCCGTTTCGTGTGCAGTGACCGGTTCGTACGTCGCGGGCGCTTCGTCCCTCGCGTCTGGTTCGGGTAGTTCGGGCGGGTCCTATGATTCCTGTGGTTCGGGTGGATCCTGTGGTTCGGATGGGCCCTATCGTTCGAGTGGAACCTTCGTTTCGAGTCCGCGTTTCGTTTCGTGTGGAGGCACCGAGATCGATCAATCGCCGCGCTCGCGGCGGCGACGAACTCCGGATTCCGGCGGACGAGAGAGCGCGGTGCCATCACTTCCGGGAGACGAGCGCACTGATGAGGTTCTCGTCTTTGTGTAACGTCTCGATCTGGTTCGCCGGACCGATGACGGTGAGTTTCTTGTTCGACTCCTTGCCCATCAACCGGCCGAGGAACCCCTTGTTCCCGCCGCCGGACTGGGGATACGTCTCGATCTCGATCCCGTTGAACTCGTCGGGGCTGATCTCGGTCATCGTGACCTCGATGAGTTTCGACTCCTCGTCGGGCGAGAGCCCCTCCTCGAGGACGACGATGTTGCCGTCGCGGACCCCGTCGAGGATGAGTCGGATCTTCTCCATACTCGTCAGCCCCTCCATTCGGGCGCCGCTGATGAGGTCGATCTGGACGCCGTTTCCGGTTTCGCCTGGTGTGACTTCCGGCATCGTGGTCACCCGAAGTACTCCGCGATCTTCCCGTAGACTTCGTCCATATTGTTACCCTCGAGCGCCGACAGCGGAACCGTCTCGTGCTGCGGGAACGCGTTCGCGATGCGCTGGACGTTCGAGTCGTCGAGGTCGGTCTTGTTCGCGAAGATGAGTACGGGCAGGTCCTGGCTCTCGATGATCCCGATGAGCATCGTGTTGACCTGCGTGAACGGATCTTCGGTGCTGTCGAGCACGTAGATGACGCCGTCGACGTCCTCGCGGAGCCAATGCATCGCCTCCGCGACGCCCTCGGTCGCCTCCCGTGAGCGCCGGACGGCGTCGTCCTTCTCCATATCGTGTTCGAGGAACTCCTTGTAGTCGACTTTCGTCGTGACGCCGGGCGTGTCGACGATGTCGATGTTGACGGTCTTCCCGTTGCGTTCGATCTCGACGTTCTCTTTTCTACGTGCGCGGCGTGTCTCGTGCGGGATGTGGCTCTCCGGGCCGACGGCGTCACCCGTCCAGTCACGTGCGATTCGGTTTGCGAGGGTCGTCTTTCCGGCGTTCGGCGGTCCGTAGATGCCGATCCGTTTCGGCTCGGAGTCCGAGAACATCCGGTCGACGGCCCGTGAGATGCTGTCTCTGAGGTCTGTGAACAGTCCCATCCTGGCCTCCCGCGCCTCCCGATGCGTGTCGTGGAGGGGCGTATGGAGGAACCACATTTCCGTGTTCACTTAAACACTGCGTCAGACGGACCCCCGAGATCCGGTCGAGGTATCTCCTCTCTCGTCTGATACCCCCGGCTGAGGATCCGTATCTCGGATCGATGGCTTGCCGTGTGCCGACAACTATCGAGGAGCTGAGGACCAGATACGGACCGATGATCACCCGGGGACCGACGACTGTCCCGGGAGTCTCGAGGCGGGCCCCCCACCCCTTCATTTCAGGTGGAGACGCGAAATGGCCGGGGGGAGGGTACTGACGGCTACTTTCGAAGCCGGTGGATTTATATTCTAATAATTCAAACGGTATCCGTACTGCAATACTAGAATTAATTTTGTCTATTAATATATTTGAATTTAGTAGTGTTAGTGGTGATCTCAGACGTCGGGGACACTTCCCTTTCGGTCTCCAGTTGAAACGAAGGGGTGGGGGGAGTCGGCTCCGACAACGAACGACGGCAAACGGAACGTGACAGAGACGGACGAGACGACGACAGAGCATAACAGGAACGAACGAGATCGGGGGAGACCCGAAGCCGAGCACCACAGGGAGAAAACCGCGACCGACCACGAGAAGTTCACCGGCGACTTCACAGGGACCTATCCGTATCCGCGGAGTGACTCGGACCGGTATCGACCCGTGAACTGACCGGCCACCGGCAATCGAAGTTGACCGGCCACCGGCGATCGCGGACTGGTAGCGCGGGCGTTCCCCCACGACAACTCCACAAGAGACAAGCTTTTTGTAGCACGTGTTCCTCTGCTTCGTCTGCATCAACTGGACACGTCTCCGGCGGAGAAGCTGCCACTGCATCGGTTCTCTCCGACGGATTGTACGATCTACCGGCTATAACGGCGTAATTTCCAGTCGAAATTGGGGGGTACACGGATGGACGAAGAAACACAATCCGGCGATGAGAACGGGCGCGCAGGCGAGGACGTCGATGAGGGCGACGTAGTCGAATCCGAGTCCAGCGCCGCCGACACGACGGACGGGAGCGAAAGTGCGAATTCACCGAAACCGACGGATGGATCCGGTTCTGACGCGCAGTTCGACGCCGGTGAGCAACCGCTGGACGTCGACGATCCCTCCCGAAATAAGGGCATCGAGGATCCCTCCCGCGATGACTCCGACGGCGGTGGAGAATCTGCAACGTCTCGCGGCGATTCTTCGCAACCGGAGAGCGCAGAACCCGTGACAGCCGAGGACATCGACATCGAAGAGAGCATCGGACCCGAGGACCCCGACTCGATCCGAGTCGGTGACTCGACGGCCGGAACGACGGAGGTGAGCCTCGACGAAGTCGTCCTCGACGACGACGACGGCGACAGTCAGGGGCTCTTCGACGACTTGCTCTCGGGGGAGCCGATCTTCGAGAACAAGGAAGTCCTCCGGCCCTCGTACACGCCGCGGGAGCTCCCACATCGGACCGAACAGATCAACCAGATGGCGACGATCCTCGTTTCTGCGCTTCGAGGAGAAACGCCCTCCAACATCCTGATCTACGGAAAAACGGGCACGGGAAAGACCGCGAGCGCGAAGTTCGTCAGCCAGGAACTCGAATCGACCTCGAAGAAGTACGACGTTCCCTGCGAGGTCGAGTACATCAACTGCGAGGTGACGGACACGCAGTATCGCGTCCTCGCCCAGCTCGCGAACAAGTTCATCGAGAAGAACCAGGACGTGATCGAGACGGAACTCGACGAACTGAACGAACTCCACCCACAGGCCGTCGACGACCCGACGGCGCTCGCTGGCTCGGCGTACGAGACGGCAGACGAGGTGGAGTCCCGCATCGAGGAGCTCGAGTCCGACCGCGACGAGATGGAGCCCGTCCCGATGACCGGCTGGCCCACGGACCGCGTGTACTCGACGTTCTTCGACGCGGTCGACTACCGGGAACGGGTCGTCGTCATCATGCTCGACGAGATCGACAAACTCGTCGAGAAGTCCGGCGACGACACGCTGTATAACCTCTCGCGGATGAACTCCGAACTCGACAACTCGCGGATCTCCATTATGGGGATCTCGAACGACCTGAAGTTCACAGACTTTCTCGACCCGCGAGTGAAGTCCAGCCTCGGCGAGGAGGAGATCGTCTTTCCGCCGTACGACGCGAACCAGCTCCGGGACATCCTGCAACACCGCGCGAACGTCGCGTTCAAGGACGACGCGCTCACCGACGACGTCATCCCGCTGTGCGCGGCCTTCGCCGCACAGGAGCACGGTGACGCCCGCCGCGCGCTGGATCTCCTCCGCACCGCCGGCGAACTCGCCGAACGCGGGCAGGCCGACACCGTCGAGGAAGCGCACGTCCGACAGGCCCAGGACAAGATCGAACTGGACCGCGTCGTCGAGGTCGTGCGGACGCTCCCGACGCAGTCGAAGATCGTCCTCTTCGCGACGATCCTCCTCGAAAAGAACGGCGTTCGAAATGTGAATACCGGCGAGGTGTTCAACATCTACAAACGGCTCTGCGAGGAGATCGACGCCGACGTCCTCACCCAGCGGCGCGTGACGGACCTCATCTCCGAACTCGATATGCTCGGCATCGTCAACGCCGTCGTCGTCTCGAAGGGACGATACGGCCGCACGAAGGAGATCTCGCTGTCGGTCCCCATCGACGAGACGGAGGCGGTGCTCCTCTCTGACTCGCGGCTCGGCGACATCGAGAACGCCCAGCCGTTCGTCCAGGCGCGTTTTGACAACTGACCGATACCCTCTTCCGGAGACGTTCTCTCCGGGTCGACCGGACCGAACCGCGTCCAAACGCTACTATAATAGCGCTGGCCGTGCACTCTCCGGACGGATGTTCGACGAGATTATGCAGAAGTTCGAGGGGAGTCCCAGCCAGCAGGCGGTCATCCGTCTGCTCCTCGAACGCGGGTTCTCGGTGAACGACGACGGGCGGGTCGTCTCCGGCGGCATCGAGATCCCCAACACCGGTATCGCCCGCGAAATCGACGTCGACCGCCGCGTCGTCGATTCCACGACGACGGCCATCCTCGACGACGAGGAACTCAGACGGATCTTCCAGAACATCTCGTCGATCCCGAGTCTGATGGACCTCGCACCGGTCCTCGACCTGTCGGTGTTGACGATCGACCCGACGGACGCCGAACGTCCCGGCATCGTCGCGGAGATCACGTCCCGACTCGCCGACCGCGACATCTCGATCCGCCAGACGATCAGTGAGGACCCGGAGTTCACCGACGACCCGAAACTCTACGTCGTCACCGACGAGCCGATCCCCGGCGACCTGCTGAACGAACTGTCCGAACTCGACTTCGTCCACCGGATCAGCATCGCGTAGACCGAGTTCCCCACGTCGATCCGCGTAGATCGAGTTCCCCACGTCGATCCGCGTGGACCAAGTCCCCCACGCCGATCCACGTAGACCGAACCCTCCCACATTGACCCGCGTACCTCGGACGTCCCCCAACCGACGCCCGACACGAACGCTTTTGAACGATGCCGGCGCTACTCCGGGTCGTGACGGACGAACCCGATGATCCGGATGCTCGCCCGACGTCGTTCCGCACGGTGGCCGGTCCGGGCGAGTCCCGCTTCGAGGTGAAGGGCTCGGAGTTCATCGGCTACGTTTCACCCGCGAACACGGTTCAGGAGGCCGAGTCGTTCGTCGATCGGATCCGCGAGCGACATCCGGACGCGACGCACAACGTCCCCGCGTACCGGGTTCCTGCAGACGCCGAGTCGGCATCCTCCACGGGCGCGACCCGGGCCGCCGGAACGATGCTCAGAGAGTACCAGTCCGACGACGGCGAGCCGTCGGGATCGTCGGGAAAGCCCGCGCTGAACGTCCTCGTCCAGCGCGAGATACGGAACGTCGCGGCCGTCGTCACGCGGTACTACGGCGGGACGAACTTGGGCGTCGGCGGCCTGGCCCGGGCGTACTCACGCGCGGTCAAAGACGCCGTCGACGACGCGGGTGTCGTCGAGACGGTCCCGCACGAGCGCTTCGTCGTCACCGTCGAATACGACGACTCGGGCACGGTCCGCGGACTCCTCGAAAGCGCTGACGTGGAGTTCGAGGCGACGTACGAAGCCGACGTCACGTTCGCGGTCCGCGCGCCGGTCGACGCGGCCGCGTCGCTCCGCGATCGGATCCGGAGCGCGACGAGCGGCCGCGCCGACATCGAGCGTTGATCCCTCCCGGGCGTTGATCCCCCCACCTGCCCCTTCGGCGCGGACGACGTGTGTCCTCGCCGTCCGTCGCCCGGGACCAAACAGCCCCGACCAACCCGCGGGAACGTATCGCACACTTCTGCTCCGGAGCGTACGGGGGTCCGTTTCCTTCGCTTCCTTTCGAAACGATTCCGACACACTGCGACGGGGTTCGAGGCGAAAGAGGGGGGTTCGGGCGAGCGATCCCGTTTCCGATCACGTCACGTTCTCCCGGAGCGCGAGAGACTGAAACGACCGTTTGTTCCACCGGTGCGGTATTGACCTCCCGTCTCGAAGCGGTCGGTATGGTCGACATCGACTCCGAGACGCTGTTCAACGGCGCGGCGGCGGCGCTGACGACGATCGCCGTCCTGTTTTTCGTCTTCAGCGTCGAACTCGGCCTCTCACCGGTCTCGAAGACGCTGATCGCCCTGGCGTTTCTCACCGGCGTCTTCGCCATCTCCCAGCGAACGACGGACCGGCAACTGACGCTTCTCGGGTACGGCGTCGTCGTGGTTTCGGTGGTCGGGATCTTCTTCGACTTCGTGAACACGTTCGATCTCGGAAACGAGGTGACGGTCCTGGGACTCCTGCTCCTCGCGGCCGCGCTGTTCGCGCTCCGGACGCGCTTCGACGGCGGGAACCGACTCCTGAGCGGGTCGCAGGCGACGTACCTCTTCGGAGCCGTCGCCGCGCTCGTCGCGCTCGTGCTGGTCGTCGACGTCGTCACCGGCGGTCTCGCGTACGAACTCCAGGTCGAGAACCGGATCGAGATCACCGAGTCGCCCCGCGGCGACGTCCGGGTCGCCTCGGTCGTCGCGCGCAACCCCACGCCGCTTCCGGAACGCGTCGAGACGCCGAACTACGGCGTGTGCGCCGCCGGCGACTGGAGCGAGTACAGACATCCGAGCGAACCCGAGCGCGAGGAGCGGCCGCCGGTCCGCGCCCACCTGAACGTCCAGGACGGCTACAACGAACACGTGATGAGTTTCGGCTCGAAAACGTACCCGGTGACGCTGTATCTCGACGCCGCGAACACGACCGGCGAGACGTTCCCGGTCGAGCGAACCGCCGACTGCCCGGACGGCGAGACGGGCGAACCGTACGTTGCGATCTTCGAGAGCGACTCGGACGATCCACGCCGCTATGCGGTCTGAACCCCGAGCGTCCTCGGTTCAGTCCACGACACTCCGCTTCGGTTCAGTCCACGACACTCCGCTTCGGTTCAGTCCACGACACTCCGCTTCGGTTCAGTCCACGACACTCCGCTTCGGTTCAGTCTATGGAGGCCACTTCGGCTCAGTCCACGATGATGTCGGCGTCGCTGTCGACGGGGCTTTCCGTCGCTCGCGGCTGCATCTCGGTTCGGTAGCGCTCGATCCAGTCGGCGAAGCAAGCGGGACAGAGCCGCTGGTTGTCGACTTCCGAGCGGTCGACGTTCAACTGAACCGTCCGAGCCAGCGCCTCTTCGATCGGATCGCCGCAGGCATCGCAGGGTTCGCTCCCGGTCATACGTGTGCCTGTGCGGCGCGTCGGTAAAGTTGTTCACGTCGCGGGGTCTCGTATGCTCACGTCGCGGGGCCTCTTATGCTCACGTCGCGGGACCTCTCGTGAGCTCTCTCCTGTCGACCTACGTCGTCCTGAACGCGCGGTCGCCGGCGTCGCCGAGGCCCGGAACGATGTACCCGTCGTCGTCGAGGTAGTCGTCGATAGCGACGGTCAGGAGGTCGGCCTGGGGGAACTCCTCACCGACGCGAAGGAGTCCGTCGGGCGCGGAGACCGCCGAGAGGACGAACAGGTCGGCCGGTTCGACCGCCGCCGACTCGAGGACGTGATCGAGAACGGCGCACATCGTCGATCCGGTCGCGAGCATCGGATCGGCGACGATGACGGTGTCGTCCTCGGTGATCTCCGGGAGCTTCACGTAGTCGATGGTGATCGGGAAGCCACCCTCCTCGTCCATCCCGGCGCTCTCGTCGCGGCCGGCGCTGATGACGCCCTGTTTGGCCCGGGGGAACGCCTTCAGCAGCCCCTCGACGAACGGGGTCGCCGCCCGCAGGACGTTGACGATCACGACGTCGTCGAGGCCGCTCACCCGCTCGCCGGTCGTCTCCGTCAGCGGCGTCTGGACGGAGACGTATTCGGTCTCCATCGCGCCGTCGATGATCTCGTAGCCACAGATCCGTCCGAGTTTGACGAGGCCCTTGCGGAACGCGACCTGCTCGGTCTCGACGTCACGAAGCCGAGAGAGCGTGTCCTTCGCGAGCGCGTGGGTGATCAGGTAGGCGTCGTCGCGGTCTTCGATCGTCATCTCAGCTCCCTCCCGTCTCGGATTCGCCGTCGGCTGCGGAGTCGTCTTCCGACGGATCGTACTCGTTGGCGTCGCCGTCGACCGCCGGCGCCCCGACGGCCAGCACCTCGATAGCCGCCTCGGCGTCCGCCGGGTTGTACGCTCTGTGTGGCGATCCCGGCGTCGCAGTGAACAACGATCCCGTCTCGACCTGATAGGTCCCGTCCGGCGTCTCGACGTGCATCGTCCCCGAGAGCACGTAGAACGCCTCTTCCTGTTGGTCGTGGTAGTGGTACGCGAGCGGGATCTGTTCGCCCGGTTCCGCGCGGAATCGGTTGATCGCGACGTTCGACATCTCCGCGGCCTCGGAGAGTCGACGTAGTTCACACGGTCGCTCCTCCGCCGGACTCACCTCCGATTGGCTCACTACGGTGTATCCCATACGCGATACATCTCGGTTCGGCACAAAAGCCTCCCGGGTCGTCGGAGGGGGTGTCGGGTCCGTCGCGACGTTCGCTCCGTTCGAGAAGGCCACCGCGCCCCGTTGGTTCGAGCAGGTCGTCTCGACTCCGCACGTTCCGTTCGAGAAACCCTCACCAGCACGCCGATCCCGTTCGAGACCCGAGATCGCGTGCGACGCGCTCGCAACGCTCGGAGTAGAGTTTTATACCTTGACGAACGTACCTTTCGCGAGACGATGGAAGAGAGTGTCTCCGGATTCAAGGTCCGGGGGACCTGGGGCGACGTCGTCGAACACGGCGAACGCATCACACGCGCACTCCGGGACGCAGGCGTCGACAGCGACGCCTTCGAGGAGTGGGACGAGTGGCGGCCGAAGTCCCACGAGCGACTCGGCGAGGACGTGAGCGAAAAGACCGCAGCGCAGGCGAGCGTCGCGGAGGGCGAGGGCGAGAAGGCCGGGAAGGACCCCGACGAGGACCTCCAGACCGCCGGCGAACGGCTTTCGGAATCCTACGAACACGTCGAGAACGGCGACAACGACGAGGCCGTCGAGCGGTGGTCGGAGTCGCTCGGGTACGTCGCTCGCGCGGCCGACTCCGCGGGCCGACGGGCGCTCCGTCGCGTCGAGAACACCGTCTACCAGCGGGTGATGACGCAGCTGGCGCCGTACTACTTCGACAACGAACTCGTCAGCGCCAACATCCAGAAATCCACCCGCGGCGACGACGTCTCGTTCATCTTCGAGGTCAACGTCAACGACGACGAGTTGAAACAGAAAGTGAGCGAGCGCCTCGGCGAGTTCGACGACGAGGTGACGCGCTGGCACGTCGACACCGAAAAAGAGACCGAAACCGTCGAGGCCGTCGAGGGCGTCGAACCACCGGAATCGGACGACCGGTCCCGGTCGACGACGAACTGATCCTGACTCGGTTCGGACGACTCCGACGGCCCGGAAGTTGCCAGTCCCTTGGCTGACTCCGGCGCCTCGGAAGTTGCCAGTGCTTTGGACGACTCCGGCGGCTCGGGCACCGTCCTGCGGGCCCGTTTCCACCAACAGTCATATTCTCGGCCCCGAATGCTAGGGTATGCCCGAACCACTCCGCGTCGAATCCGGCGAGTTGACCGGCGAAGAGATCCTCGATGCGCTCCGGGACGGTCACCGAGTCGTCGTCGAGGCGGAACTCCTCGGCGGGACGCACCAGCTCTCGCTCCGCCACGACGGCGACACGTACTACTGCGACACGCCGACCACGTTACACAAACACGAGGACGAGGAGGGGATGCTCACCTGCATCGAGAAGATGGGGTACGGCCGCGTCGAGTGAGGCGGATCCGAACGGATGGCGGATGGGCGGGTTGGCGCCCGGCTGGCGGTCCGACCCGACGCCCTCAACGCTCACTCCTCGTCGGCCGACTCCGACGCGCGGAACTCGAAGCGGGCACCGCCCTCTTGGCTCTCGCCCAGGGCGACGTCGAACCCGTGGGAAGCGGCGATCCGACGGACGATCGTGAGTCCGGTTCCGGTCCCGCTGTACCCCGTCGTGAACCCGTGTTCGAACACCTCTTCTTCCCTCTCTGGCGGAATTCCCACCCCCGTATCTTCCACGTAGAAGCCGTCTTCGAGCGGACCGACTCGGACCGTGACGTCCGATCCGCCGTGGCCGACGGCGTTCCGAAACAGGTTCTCGAAGAGCGCCTGCAACTGGCTCTCGCTGCCGACCACCGAGCACTCCTCGGTCACGAGGGCCGCCTCTCGCGTGTCGATCATCTCCCAGGCGGAACGCGCGACCGTGTCGAGCGAGACGCGTTCGTACTCCTCGTCGCTGCGGTTGCTTCGAGCGAGTCCCGTGAGGTCCGCGGTCAGTTCGTCGATCCGTTCGAGGGCGTCGTCGACCGCCGCGAGGTGTTCCGCGTCGTCGGTCTCGCGGAAGAGCGCCAGTCGGCCCTCGGCCACGTTCAGCGGGCCGCGGAGGTCGTGAGAGACCATACTGGCGAACTGATCCAGCCGTTCGTTCTGCTCTTCCAGCGCCTTCGCCGTCTCCCGCGCCTCGGTGACGTCCTGGGTGACGAGCACGCTGTAGGGATCGCCGTCGATTCGCGCCGGTTCGGTCTCGATGTGGTGAAACTTCCCCTCGAACTCGACGTCGAACGACTGTGCCGTCCCGTCGAGCGTCGCCTCCAGCGCGGACGCGAGGCGCTCGGCCGTGGGTTCCGGGAACAGCTCGAACACGTCTCTCCCGACCATTTCGGTGGCGTCACGGCCCGAAAACGGGAGCACTGCCGGGCCGACGATCCGGTACCGGAGATCCGAATCGACGAGCACCACCACCCCGTTCGGGAAGTTGTCGACGAGGGCCTGATGGCCACCGTCCGGCGGCGAAACCCGATTACTCGGAGATTCGGAGTCACACATTGGCGTCTCCTATGTGACGGTGCAATAATTACCTTTCAGTACGACCCAAGAGGTCAGTCGAAGCCGACACGCGCCGTCGATATCGATTCCTGCAACCGCGAGGTCGCATCGACTCCCGGGAACTGCCGGCGACGCGGGACTTTAGTCGCGGCGGCGGTGAAGGAGATGGTATGAGCGACGTGCCAGAGATGAGCGACCTCCTGGAGACCGAAGATCCGGGCTTCCAGCAGGTCCTCGCCTGCGTGTTCGGGATCCAGCGCCACGAGAGCCGGACGTATCTCACGCTTCTCGACAATCCGGGGAGCACGGTCGCCGAACTCGCAGACATCCTCGACCGCGACCGGAGCAACGTCAACCGCTCGCTGACGACGCTGATGGAGAAGGGGCTCGCCGAGCGCGAGCGACGGCTGCTCGACTCCGGCGGCTACATCTACCAGTACACCGGAACGGAGCTTCCGCAGGCGAAGGAGATGCTCCACGACGCGCTCGATCAGTGGGTCGAGCGCGTCCACCGCAGCATCGACGAATACGGCGCCGACGAGGAGTGAACCGCCCCCCTTTTCACGCCCGAACGCGAGGGATTCGACAATGAGCCTCGAACTCACCGCTCCCGCGCCGGACGCCCCCGACGTCGCCGACGACGGCGTCTGGCTCGCGGACATCGAGACGGGCGAAACGTACGCCCCGTTCGACGAGATCCGATACACCGGCGAGGACGGCAACCTGCTCGAAGTGCGCTACGCGGAGCCGCCGACGTTCGAAGACTTCCAGGGGCAGGGACGGGGCGTCTGGCGCTACCGCGCCGCGCTCCCGTTCGAGGAGGGCGTCACGCTCCCCGAGGGCGACACGCCGCTGCACGAGGCCCCGCGGCTCCGTGACGACGTCGGCGTCGAGACGCTCCGGATCAAGCACGAGGGAATGAACCCCACCGGCTCGTTCAAGGACCGCGGGATGACCGTCGGCGTCCGCGTCGCGAAGGAACTCGGCGTCGGCCGACTCGCGTGCGCGTCGACCGGAAACACCTCCGCGGCCCTCGCCGCCTACGGCGCTCGCGGCGGGATGGAGACGCTCGTGCTCCTCCCCTCCGGCAAGGTCGCGGCCGGCAAGATCGCCCAGGCCGCGCTCCACGACGCGCGCATCCTCGAAGTCGACGGCAACTTCGACGCCTGTCTCGACATCGTCCAGGAACTCGCCCAGCGGGGCGAGGTGTACCTGCTCAACTCGCTGAACCCCTTCCGGCTGGAGGGACAGAAGACGATCGGCCTCGAAATCTTAGAGGAGTTCCGCGACGACTACGGCCGCTTCCCGGACCGCATCGTCCTGCCCGTCGGCAACGCGGGCAACACCTCTGCGTTGTACAAAGCGTTCCGCGAACTCGTCCAGTCGGGCGCGCTCGATCCCGCGGAGGTACCGAAACTCACCGGCGTCCAGGCCGAGGGGGCCGCCCCGATGGTCGAGGCGATCGAGAACGGCTGGGACGACACCCAGCGTTGGGAGGAGGTCGAGACGCGCGCGACGGCGATCCGCATCGGCAACCCGGTCAACGCGCCGAAGGCGCTCCCGGGGATCCGCGAGACCGGCGGTACCGCGG
The DNA here is from genome assembly GCF_004799685.1 of Halobellus limi. Taxonomy (NCBI): domain Archaea; kingdom Methanobacteriati; phylum Methanobacteriota; class Halobacteria; order Halobacteriales; family Haloferacaceae; genus Halobellus; species Halobellus limi. Next base: position 62,968 of record NZ_CP031311.1, on the reverse strand, counting down.
TCGCCGTCTCCGACGAGTCGATCACCGAGGCCCAGCGCGACCTGGCCCGCGAGGGAATCGGCGTCGAACCCGCCTCGGCGGCCTCGGTGGCCGGGCTCAAGAAGCTCCGCGATCGGGGCGTCGTCGACGCCGACGAGGACGTCGTCTGCCTCACGACCGGCCACCTGCTGAAGGACCCCGACGCCGCGTTCGAGGCGGGCGGGAAGCCCGAACCCGTTCCGAACGACCTCGGGGCGATCCTCGATCACATCGGCGCGAACTGACCGCTGACGCGTTTTCTCCTCTCGCGGGTCGAACTGTCGTATTTTCGGCCGATACGACTGTTCGGGCTGCGGCTCTCCGACCCGTTCCTCGACCCTGGCTGACGTCCGTTCGTCCCGTGTCTGACGGGTCTTCTTAGTCACTCGGTGACAATTAACACGCATGTCCGCAGAGTTCTCCGAGGGACCGATGAGCGGTACCAGAGCAGGCCTCGATATCCGCTGCGGTGACGTCGCCTCCGCGTATCGAGATGAGCCCCGCCGAGGGGCGGGCGCGACGGACGTTCGACAGGCAGCCACGGACGTTCGACGGGCGGACATAACGGACGATCGGCGGGCGAGTGCGATACACAGACGACGACCGACCGACCGCGACGACTGCGGATCGACCGCGAGTCACCGGGCGCCCCTCGATAGCGTCGACGTCACCCTCCAGGCGTCGACGCTGCTGGATCTGGTCGTCGAACTCCAGCGTGAGAACGAACGGATGCGCGAGAAGGCGAAACGGCTCGAACGCGAGAACACGCGGTTGGCACGGCAACTCGACCGCCGTGGTCGAGAGCAGCAGTACGTGCTCGATCAGTACGAGCACCGTCTCAAAGAGGCCAATCAGGAACTCGAAGCGGAGCGGGAACGTTCGGGAGCGGAGACGCGACCCGGCCGCCTCGTCGACGCGCTCGTCTCCCGGGCCACGCCTGACGAACGCCCGGAATTCCTCCGACGATAGTTTCTGCGCGCCCGCCCCCTCCGATCGATCACTCTTCGTCGTCGAACTCCCCTTCGCCGTCCGCGTCGTCGAACTACTCTTCGTCGTCGAACTCCCCTTCGCCGTCTGCGCCGCCGAATTACTCTTCGTCGTCGTCCGCGCCGTTGAGGGTGAGGTACTTCACGTCGATCATCCGGTCGTCGGCGAGGATCGTCTCGACGACGTCCGTCGGAACGGGATCGTCGAGGTTGTAGACGGTGAGCGCCTCGCCGCCTTCCTCGTCGCGGCGGGCGTTGAACATCCCCGCGATGTTGATGTCGTGTTCGCCGAGCACCGAGCCGATGAAACCGATGACGCCCGGTTTGTCGGCGTTGCGTGCGACGAGCATCTTGCCGTGCGGGATGGCGTCGACGCGGTAGCCGTCGATACGGACGATCCGCGGGTCGTCCCCGGCGAAGAGGGTCCCGCAGACGCTGAGGGAATCGTCCTCGTTGCCGACGGTGACGGTCACGAGGCTCTGGAAGTCCTCCGACTGGAGCCGCTTCGACTCCTTCACGTCGATGCCGCGTTCCTCGGCGATCTGCGGCGCGTTGACCGCGTTGACCTGCCACTCAAGCGGTTCGAAGACGCCCTTCAGCGCCGACGCCGTGACGAGTTCGATGTCCTCCTCGGCGATGTCGCCCTCGTAGGCGACCTCGACCGAGGAGATCCGGCCGTCGAGCAGTTGTGCGGCGACCTTCCCGGCGGTCTCGGCGAGGCCGATGTACGGGCGGATGCGCGGGAAGACGCTCTCGTCCACCGAGGGGGCGTTCAGCGCGTTCATCACCGGTTCGCCCGCGAACGCCGCGTCGATCTGATCGGCGATCGACGTCGCGACGTTCTCCTGGGCGGCCTCGGTCGACGCCCCGAGGTGCGGGGTGACGATGATGTCGTCGACGTCGAGCAGCGGGCTGTCCGGCGAGACGGGCTCCTCGGCGAACACGTCGATCGCCGCGCCGTCGAGGACCCCGTCGTCGACCGCCGCGGCGAGCGCGTCCTCGTCGACGACGCCGCCGCGGGCGCAGTTGACGAGGTAGCCGCCGCCCATCAGTTCCAGTTCTCCAGTCGAAATCATCCCCTCCGTTTCGGGCGTCAGCGGCGTGTGGACGGTGAGGAAGTCCGCCCGTTCCAGACACGTCTCGAACTCGACGAGTTCGGCGCCGAGTCGGTCGGCGCGCTCCTCGCTGATGTAGGGGTCGTAGGCGACGAGGTTCATTCCGAGACCGTCGAGTCGCTTTGCGACCTCCTGGCCGACCCGACCGAGGCCGACGATCCCGAGCGTCTTGCCGTTGAGTTCCGTGCCGAGGTAGTCGCTTTTCGCCCACTCGCCCGTCTTCAGACGAGCGTGGGCCTGCGGGATCGAGCGCGCGGCGGCGAACGACATCGCGACGGTGTGCTCGGCGGCCGCGCGGACGTTCCCCTCCGGCGCGTTCGCGACGATGACGCCGTGTTCGGTCGCGGCGTCGATGTCGATGTTGTCGACGCCGATCCCGGCGCGACCGACGATGACGAGGTCCGAGGCGGCCTCGAAGACCGCCTCGGTCACCTCCGTTCCGGACCGGACGACGAGCGCGTTGGCGTCCGCGACTGCTTCCAGAAGCGCCTCACCGTCTACGTCGTAAGCCGTCTCGACGTCGTGGCCCGCCTCTCGGAGGCGTTCCAGGCCGGCGTCGTCGATCGGGTCCGTAATAAGGACCTTCATATACTAACCCATCTCTGGTTCCCGGTTAAACGTTTCTTCATCGGTCTCACAGGGTCTCTGTGGCCTGTTACCGTTTCTCGTGGGTCTCGACAGTCGGAGGCCACCGCTCGATGACCGCCGGAGGCGGCCGCTCGATAGGTGATTTGAAAAGCGCCGACGCCGATTCCCCGCGTATGCGACTCGTGGCTTTCGATTTCGACGGAACGCTCTCGGACTCGGAGATGACCGTGCTGCTCGGCGAGCGCGAGGGCGTCGCCGAGCGGATGCAGGACATCACCGACCGAGCGATGAACGACGAACTCTCCTACGCGGAGAGTCTGAGAGAGCGCGCGTCGCTGCTCGACGGCCTCTCCGAGGAAGACGCCGAAGAGGCCTTCGGCGAGGTCCGACTCCGTCCGGGCGCGGCGGAACTCATCGACCGCCTCCGCGAGGCCGGGCACCACGTCGCGATCCTGACCGGCGGGTTCGAGCGTGGGGTCGAGCGCGCCCTCGAACGCGAGGGCGTCGCGGTCGACACCATCGTCGCCAACCGCCTCCCGATGGCGGGCGGCCGTCTCACGGGCGAGGTCGAGGGGCCGCTCATCACCGGGACGAAGGACGACGCCCTGGAGTCACTCGCCGCCGACCTCGACGTGCCGATCTCTCGCACCATCGCCGTCGGCGACGGCGCGAACGACCTGCCGATGCTGGAGGTCGCCGGACTGTCCGTGGGCTACGTCCCGAAGGACGCCGTGCGGCCGTCCTGCGACGTCGTCGTCGCCTCGATGCACCGACTCGGAAAGGTGCTGGAGGGCTACAACGTGCTGCGGCGAGAAGAGGAGTAGCGAAGTCCGAGTCGGCTCACACGGCCCGACGACGACCGCGACGGCGACGACTCATCCGACCCATTGTCACTCCGCGCTGGCGGCGGGACTCCGCTCCATCTCTGCTAGGTCCCCGGCCAGCGCCTCCGCGATGGCCTTCGAGAGCCCCGGCGGGACGGCGTTGCCGACGACTTTCAACTGCGTGCTCTTGGCCCCCTGGAACACGTAGTCGTCGGGGAACGACTGGAGGATCGCACACTCCCGGACGGTCCCGACGCGGTCCTCGACGGGGTGGACGAACGGCGCGTTGTGGTTCTCCTTGATCGTGATCGACGGCTCGTCGCGGGGGAGTCGCCGCCAGCTGTCGCCGTAACTCTCGTAGAGGCTCTCGCCGGGTTCGACCTCCGAAATCCGCTCGACCATCTCCGCGGAGTGATCCGTCTTCTCGTGGTTCGGTAACGCCTCGATGGGGGGCCGCTCGTCCCCGTCCGCGCCCCGCTCCAGGAGGGCCTCCTCGACGGTCACGTACGGCTCTAGCTGTTTCCCCGTGAGCGTCGCCTGTTTCGAGGGGCCGTGGGTCCGCTCGGGGTACGTCGGGATCGACCCGTCGCGCCGCCCCTGGAAGATCACCCGGCGGCGGTTCTGCGGCACCCCGTAGTCGGCGGCGTTCAGCGTCTCGTACGCCGGCTTCTCGTAGCCGGCGCGCTCGAACCCCTCCAGGATCGCCCGGAGGGTGTCCCCGCCCTCCATCGACTTGATCCCCGGGACGTTCTCCATCACGAACGCCGCGGGCTCGACGAACTCGACGAAGTCGATGAAGTTCCCGACGAGGTAGTTCCGCTCGTCGTCGGGGTCGCGGTGGCCCGCGATGCTGAACCCCTTGCAGGGCGGGCCGCCGATCACGACGTCGATTTCTCCCGCGTCGACCGGGTGCTCCGCGAAGAACTCCTCGGGGCCGATTTCGGAGAGGTCCGCCTGGATCGCGAGCGCGTCCTCGTGGTTGTGCTCGTAGGTCGCGAGGAAGTCCTCGTCGACGTCGACGCCGGCGACGACGTCGTAACCGGCCTGCAGGAAGCCCTCCGAGAGGCCGCCGCCGCCGCAGAACAGATCGAGCACCCTGATCGAGGAGCCATCGAAGTCGGAACCCGGCATTCGGAATCTGCCCGCATCTCGTTCGCGATCGTATTTAAACACCGCGGGGATCCCGCGGTCGACGGGTCGCGCCCTCGCGGGCCGCGACTGACGGTCGGCGCTACCGCTTGTAGTCGACGTCGACCGCCCCGTCCGACCGGTGCACCGTCGTCGTGCTCGGCTCCGTCCGCGCGATCGGGTCGCCCTCTCGAAGCACCAGCGTCCGCGGGGCCTGCGTCCGCAGGGCGTTGAAGCCGTCGGGTGCGTCGTAGACGACGAGCGAGCCTTCGTCGCCCTCGCTGAGACCGTATCCGTCCGCGTCGAAGACCTCGGCGTTGGCGTCGGTCAGCATCTCCCAGAGCACCTCGACGTCGGCGCGACCGGCCATGTGGGCGTAGTGCGCGAGGATGAACGCCGCGTCCAGCGGGTCGGCGACGCCGTAGTGGTACCACGGGTCGAGCACGGAGTCGTGGCCGATCCCGACCGTGACGCCGGCCTCGCGCAGTTCGTCGATGCGGGTGTGACCGCGCCGCCGTGGGTAGTCGTCGTACGCGCCCTGCAGGACGGAGTTATCTGGCGGGTTCGTCACCACGGAGACGCCGCTCTCGGCGAGCATCGAGATCAGTTTGTCGGCGTAGGCGTTGTTGTACGAGTGCGTCGCCGTCGTGTGACTCGCCGTGACGCGGTCGCCGATCCCGCGCTTTATCGCCTCGCTGGCGAGCACCTCCGTGAACCGCGAGTTCGGGTCGTCCGTCTCGTCGATGTGGAGATCCAGCGGGAGGCCGTGTCGCTCCGCCAGGTCGCACGCGATCCCGACGCTCTGCACGCCGTCTTCGCGGGTGTACTCGTTGTGCGGGATCCCGCCCACCAGGTCCACGCCCATCTCGACGGCGTCTTCGAGCAGGTCCTCGTGCGACTCGTCGGTGAGGATCCCGTCCTGCGGGAACGCGACGACCTGGAGGTCCACGAGATCGGAAACCCGCGACTTCAGCTCCACCAGCGCCTCGACGGTGGTCAGCGACGGCTCGGTCGTGTCGGCGTGCGTCCGGATGCGCGTCACGCCGTGAGAGGCGTACCACTCCACCGTCCGCGTCGCTCGTTCGAGGATGTCCTCGACGGTGATGTCGCCTTTGTACTCCGCCCAGACCTCGATGCCCTCCGCGAGCGTGCCGCTGTCGTTCCAGGAGGGATCGCCGGCCGTTCCGGTCGCGTCGAGGTGGACGTGGGGTTCGACGAGCGGTGGCGTCACCAGCCGGCCGTCGGCGTCGTACCGACGGTCGGCGGGGAACGCGTCCGGGTCGCCGTCGCCCGCGGGAACCAGGCGGTCGATCGCTCCCGCACGGACCTCGACGTCGACGGAGTCGCCGGCCACGGTCCGGCCGTTCGTGACGATGTATTCGGCCATATCGCGAGCAGAGGCCGCAACGACGCTTCAGCTTTGGGTAACCGGAACCACGCGTTCGCTCTCGGTCCCCGAACGCCGGCTCGGACCGGGTGATGGTCTGATCGATCCCGGACGTGCAAAGATTCGAATGGGATCTATTCATCCCCCGTAGATGTCAATCGAACTGCCCGGAAAGACGGACGCATCGATCCCGTTCGTCACAAATGTGGGCAGGATCCACAATTACTATACAATCGGACGGTGAGCCGAAATCGATGGCAACAGAAGACGACACGCCCGCGTGGCGACGGTTCGTGTTCGGCGACGAGGAACTTCCCGATCCCGACTACCCGCTCGATCACGTTCCCGGCGACGAGCGGAAGGGCCTGGTGAGCATCTCTGCCGTCCTCCTCGGGTTCGTGTTCTTCGCCGGCACGCTCTGGGCCGGTGCCGAGGTCGGCGCGGCGATGGGCTTCGGTCCGATGCTGACGGCGATGGCCGCCGGCTACGCGATCCTCGGCGTCTACGTCGCGACGCTGTGCGGCATCGCCGCGAAGGCCGGGCTGACGACCGTCCTCCTCGCGCGGTACAGTTTCGGCAGTTGGGGCGCGAAGTTCGCAGACCTCATCCTCGGCGGCACGCAGGTCGGCTGGTTCGGCGTCACGATTCCGATGGTCGCGATCCCGACAGCGACGTTTTTCGATCTGAACACCCCGACGTTCACCGCGGCGCTCATCCTGATCTGGGGGATCCTGCACCTCGCGACCGCGTACTTCGGCTACGAGGGGATGGAGCGGCTCTCGCTCGTGGCCGTGCCGATCCTGGTCGTCGTTGGCCTCCTCTCGATCTTCATCGCCGTGGGGGACGTCGGCGGCCTCTCGGGGCTCTTCGGCGGCGCGAGCGGCAGCGAGATGGGCTTCGCCGCCGCCGTCACCATCGTCGTGGGGACGTTCATCAGCGGCGGCACGCAGGCCCCGAACTGGGCGCGCTTCGCGAGCAGCACCCGCGTCGGGTTCTGGGCCGGCCTCATCGCGTTCCTCGTCGGGAACGGCTTCCTCTTCCTCTCCGGTGCCGTCGGCGGGTCGGTCTACGACGTCACGCCCGCCGGCGACCTCTACGAGGTGCTCGCGGCGCAGGGGCTCGCGGCGGTCGGCCTCCTCGCGTTGATCCTCAACATCTGGACGACGAACGACAACGCCGCCTACGCCTTCGGCGTCGCCGGCAGCGAGGCCTTCGAGTTCGACCGCAAGCGCCCGTTCATCCTGGCCGGCGGGGCGATCGGGATCGTCCTCGCACTGGTCGGCGCCGACAGCCTCCTCATCCCGTGGCTGTCGACGCTCGGTCAGTACGTGCCACCGCTCGGCGGGGTCGTCATCGCCGACTTCCTGCTGTGCTGGCGGATGCGCGTCCCGAAGATGGAGGACGTCCGCTTCGCGAGCGTCCGCTGGACCGGCGTTCTCGCCTACGCCGTCGGGGCGGTCGTCGCCGTGCTCACGGCCGGACAGGTCGTTCCGGGCCTCGCGGCCCCGCAGGTGATTCCGGGCCCCGTCGGGGCGGCGCTGAACGGACTCGTCGCCGCGTTCCTCGCGCACGTCGCGCTCTACTACCTCCTCGAAGCGAACGGGATCGTCGACGGCCACGACGTCGACCCCGACGCGGAGCGGCTCTGAGCTGTCGGTTCCGATAGCTACCCGTCCAGTTCCGCCTGCAACGACGCCCGCCACTCGTGGGGGTTGTACCAGCCGCACCCCACGCAGCCGACCTCCTCCTCGTACTTCTGGCCTCCCTCGTAGTAGTATTCGATCTGCATAAACGGCGGTCGCTCCCCGCTCTCGACGCACGCCTCGCACTTCCGGCTCTTCAGGAGGTTGTGCGTCCGCGTGAGGATCTGGAAGTGTTCGCGGACCTCCTCGTCGCTCATCGACTCGTAGTCGTAGTTCTCAGACTCCTCCCACCGGACCTCGGGCACGCGGTGGTCGACCTCCAGGGTCGTGCTCGGCGAGGAGCCGTCGAACGCGTCGCGGCCGCCGTAGAGGTCGCGAACGCGGCGCTTGAACGAGGCGGGCATCTCCTGCCGCGTGATCGACTTCTGGGTCGGGAACGGGTACTTGAGCTTTCTGTGAAAGGTCGTGTCCTCGCAGTTCTCGCAGTGACGGTAATCGCCCTGGCCCTGCCCGGTGTTCTGGACGAACTCGAAGCCCTCCTTGCGGAGCATCTGGATGTCCTTCGCGGGCTGGGAACTGGGGAGTTCACACGCCGAACAGTGCCACTCGCAGTCGGCGAGGGTATCGAACGTCGCCGCGCGCTTCGTCCCCTCGTTCGAGGGGTTCCACTCGCGCGTGGCGTACTCGTGGACCCGCTCGCCGAAGTCGGTGAGGGCGTACGCCTCCCCGTCGCGCTCGACGATCCCCTCATCGACCAACTCCGCGAGAAGGGCCTCGGTGTCCGCGTTCGCGGCGGTGTCGGAACCGCTCTTCACGGCCTTCGGGCCGTCCGCGAGGTGAGAGACGAGCGCCTTCCGCTGCGGGTCGCGCCGCACCGACTGGATCAGTTCGGCCGTCTCCTCGTCCATTCCGGGCATATGGCGGACTCCGGTCTCCGGGGTCAAAGCCGTGTGGGGACTGCGGCGGCTTCCGACCGCCGATCACAGCGCGATCAGCACGACGGCGACGACGGCGAGCGCCAGTCCGACCGCGTTCGCGGCGCTGAGCGCGACGTCAAGATAGACGACGCCGACGAACGCCGGCACGACGAAGTACAGCGCGGCGACGGCGGAGACGATCGCCATATTGCCCCGCGTGAGCGCCGCGTAGAAGCTGATGCTCCCCGCCGTGAGAAACACGCCCGAAGCGAGGGCGAAGCCCACGTCCGTCCGCGTCCCGGTGATCGGCCGCCTCGCGAGGAGGACGTACGCGCCGGCTATTCCGATGCTCGCCACGTAGGAGAGAAAGACGGCGTTGACGGCCGACACGGACCGCGTCGCGAGCCCCGCGGTCACCGCCCAGCCGCCGAACAGTAGCAACGCTCCGAGCGCCAGCGCGATGCCCGTCGAGATCATGGCTGCACGTCCCGGTTTGGGATACAAAAACGCCCGTGCGATCGATTCACTCCCTCAGATTCGACCGCGACCTCACTCGGCGGCCACTCCCTTCGATATAGCCGGGGCCGACAACGTCTATTTCGGCGTTTCCCCACCCGTGCCTATCGGCACTCGAGGACCGCACGCAGAATCTTCATCTCTTCGGCCTCCGTGATCCGGTCCGAGGCCATACACGCGTGAACGACTTTGTGCGTCAGTTCGACGTCGCCGAAGAGGCTTTCCCCGATCTCCCCGGTACCCGCCGTCTGGAACCCGTCTCTCTCCTGTCTCTCGACCGACCCCGCCTCGGACTGGTCGCCCGTCCCGGGTAACGGCGACCCTGCTCCGTCCTGCGTCCCGTCCGAGCGTCGTCGCTCCTCCCCGTCGAGTGCCGACGTCGCGAACGCCGCTCGCTCGTCCCACTCGAATCCCTCGATGGAGTTGACCCGCCGGTTGATCGTCGCACAGCTCACGCCCACGAGGTCTGCGAGGTCCCGCTGCGTCGCGTTCGGGTGCTCTCGGATCGCCGCGAGGATCTCGTACTGTTCGGCGCTCAGCTCCCGCTCCTGTTCGTCTTCCACTTCCGCGGTCGCGGTCGTCGCGGCCGCGTCGGCCTCGGGGTCGGCTCGCTCCGCGTCCGTTCGAGAGTCGGCTCGCTCCGCGTCCACGACCGGGGAGTCCAGCGTCTCGATCCCGTCGGTCTCCCCTGCCGCGTCGACGGCAACGCCTCCGCGCTCCGTCTCGGTTCCTCGGTCGCCCGGATCGCCGTACTCCTCGAGAACCCGCTCTACGAGATCGGGTCGAGCGCCGCTCACCGACCTCGACAACTCCCCGACAGTCGCGTTCGGGTCTCTCTCGGCCACGCTGAGGATCCGTTTGTGAATCATCGCCTTCGGAATCGGCGATCGAGCGCTCTTGTCGTCGCGAATCTGTGTCAGCGGTGAGTTGCTCATTTTGGTGCGTTCGAGTGCGATCGTATCACACACTCTGGCTGTCTATCCGAAGGAGTGACGCACACCTTACACTACCTCTTTACTATGTAATGTTTTATTACCTCGTTTCGACCCCGTCGCGAACTCCGAGGTCCGACCGCTCACAACAGCGTGCTCTCGATGAGTTGGGCGTGTCCCCGGCGGAGCCGTCCGGCGAGCGCCTGCCGAGAGATCGAGAGATCCGAGGCGATCTCCTCCAGAGAGGCCTTCCGAGTTGGTTCGAAGTATCCGCGTTCGTGCGCCAACACCAACGCCTCACGCTGTGCGTCGGTGAGTCCGTACTGGTCGAGCGCATCGCTGTTGCCCTCCTGGTAGATGCTGTCGAGTTTGAACGGGATACCCAGCTCTCGACAGCGCTCGCGAAACGAGTAGAGCGCGTCCCGCGTCGGGACCTGTGAGCGGAAGTGAACGCCTTCGTTGGTCGAGTGAGCGCCCAGAAAGACGATATCGAAGTTCGAGGCCTCCGGGTAGGTCATCTTCCGTCTCGCCTCGGACGTGAAGTTCACGCGGTACAGCGACCGATCTCCGATGCTCGTGAGAACCGCGAACTCCGCGACGGAGGGATCGTCGGACAAGGCCGCCTCGAACGTCTCCGGATCGACGTTACTGACCCAGAAGACGTACTTCGCCTGCCCGTCTTGGAGGATCTGGAGGTCCTCCATCTCTAGGACCGCCTCGGGGACGCGGTCGTGGGTCTCCTCCATCACCGGCGAATCGATGGTGTACTCCGCGATGAATCCCATTTCCGGGGGATAGGCTCCCGCGGCGTGATAGCTTTTGCGCGGTCAGTCGCCCGCCGTCCGCGCTCGCTGCCGCGCGTCCGCGACGCTCTTGCCCTCCCGGAGCACGGCGTCGACGAACAGCTCGCCGGCCTTGTACGACGAGCGGACCATCGGTCCCGACGCGCAGTAGAGGAAGCCGAGTTCCTCCTCGGCCACCCGCCGCCACGTCTCGAAGGCGTCGGGGTGGACGTACTCGAAGACGTCCAGGTGCGACCGCGAGGGCTGGAGGTACTGCCCCAGCGTGACGACGTCGACGTCGGCCTCCCGCAGGTCCGAGAGCGTCTGGTAGATCTCGTGGTCGTACTCGCCGAGGCCGAGCATGATGGAGGTCTTCGTGTAGACCTCGGACTCCTCGGACACCTGTTCGAGCACCGACAGCGACTGCTCGTAGTCGGCGCGGCGGTCGCGCACGGGCCACTGCAGGCGTTCGACGGTCTCGATGTTGTGCGCGATCACGTCCGGTCCGGCGTCGATGATCTTCCCAACCAGCTCGGGCTCGCCCTGGAAGTCGGGGATGAGCACCTCCACGAGGATCCCCGGATCGCGCTCTTTGATCTCGCGGATCGTCCGCGCGAAGTGTCCCGCGCCCTGGTCCGGGAGGTCGTCGCGGTCGACGGAGGTCAAGACGACGTAGTCCAGCCCGATCTCCGCGACGGCGTCGGCGACGTTCGACGGTTCCTCGGGATCGAGCGCCTCCATCCCGCCGGTCTCGACGTCGCAGAAGTTACAGCCTCGCGAGCAGCGATCGCCCATCAACATAAACGTCGCCGTTCCCGGGCCGTTGCGGCCGCTCCAGCACTCGCCCATGTTCGGGCAGTTCGCCTCCTCACAGACCGTGTGGAGGTCGCGGTCGCGGAGCGTCTCCTTGATGTCGGTGAACTGCCGTCCCGACGGCGGACGCATCTTCAGCCAGTCCGGCTTCTGCCTCCCGCTCATGTTTTCCCCTTCGAGCGGGCGAGCAAAAGCCTGCGGGTTACTAGCAGCATCGAGTCGATGCTGTCGGTGAACGGATGAGCGTGACAGAGATGACTTCGGAAGCCCCCGCTCGTTTCGCGGGACTCCCGCCCGCGCCGGATCCGGGTAGCAGTCGCTCGCGGGAGCCGGGCGATGCGCATCTAACGCCGACGGTCGGACTCGCGATTTTGGCGAACAGTCGGCACCCGCACGACGATGACCCCTCACACCGTCACCCCGCGCCGACGTGCCGAACGACCGCTGCCCGACGCGGGGTGGCTGTCAGATCACGGGGGTGCTGGTCCCGCCCTCTGTAATAAACTCTCGCCGCGCGTCCGTGAGTCGAATTCCGGCAGTCCAAGCGTCGACGACCGCCCGGCGGCCAGTAGACTGAGAACCCGGGCGACCGACGCGGTCGTATGGGCGATCTCGTCCCGCTGACGGTCCTCGACGGCGACGACGAGACGGTCCTCGAAGTCGAACGCGGCGTGGTCCTCCGCGACGCGCTGGTCGATCGGGGGTTCCCCGTCTACGGGACCGTCTCGCGACACGCCAACTGCGGCGGCCGCGGCCTGTGTGCGACCTGCACCGTCGAGGTCGACCCCGCGCCGGAGCCGACACACTGGCACGACGCGGCCGCGCGCCGGTTCGGCTACCCGCGGCTCTCCTGTCAGGTCAGGGTCGAGGAGCCGACGACGGTCCGGTTGCTCGACAAGCGCGTCTGGGGGCAGCTCCTCCCGCGCCGGCGTTCCTCGGAATAGCGTCCGGCGAAGAAGGCGGTGGACCACGACGGGAGCGACGATGGAGAAACGACTTTGCCGCCGGAGGTCTCCCCTCCTGTATGACCCGTTTCGCTCCGGTCTCTCCGACTCCGATCCGCCCCGTTCCGACGGGCGTCGCTCTCTCGCCGCCCGATCGGGGGTGCGAGGCGTGAAAGTCACAGAGGTCGTCCCCGAGTTCGCCGACGCCTTCGGGTTCGAGGAGTTCAACCGGATGCAGCGCGAGGCCGCGCCGGCGATCCTCGAACGCGACGAGAACGTCGTCGCCGCCGCACCGACGGCGTCGGGCAAGACCGCGCTCGCGGAACTCGCGATCTGCCGGACGCTCGACCGCGGCGGCACGGCGCTCTTCATCGCCCCGCTGCGCGCGCTCACCAACGAGAAGGAATCGGAGTGGGAGCGCTTCGAGGACCTCGGCTACTCGGTCTACGTCGTCACCGGCGAGCGGGACCTGAACCCGCGACGCGCCGAGCGCGCGGACATCCTCGTGATGACGCCCGAGAAGACCGACTCGGCGACGCGGAAGCACGACTCCGCGCGCTACTCGTTCGTCGCCGACGTCGACTGCTGCGTCATCGACGAGGTCCACCTCCTCGATTCGGACACCCGCGGCGGCGTCCTCGAGGTGACCGTCTCGCGGCTCCGCCGCATCTGCGACCCGCGCGTCGTCGCGCTCTCGGCGACGATGCCCAACATCGAGGACGTCGCCGCGTGGCTGGACGCGGTTCCGGAGACGACCTTCGAGTTCGGCGAGGAGTACCGCCCGGTCGACCTCCACGCGGGCGTGGAGACGTACACGCACGGCGACAACGCCTTCGCCGACAAGTACCGCCGGCTCTACAGCGCGCTCGACCTCGCGGAGGAGCACATCCGCGAGGACGGCCAGGCGCTCGTGTTCGTCTCCTCGCGGCAGGACGCGGTGCGGGCCGCCGGCAAGTCGCGAGACGAGATCGCCAAGCGCGACGTCCCGATGGGCGCCCGCGGCGACTACGACTTCCACACCGACGCGAAGGAACTCGACGACGACGAACTCGCCAAGGCCGCGCCCGACGGCGTCGCGTTCCACCACGCCGGCCTCTCGAAGGACGACCGCGACCGCGTCGAGGAGTGGTTCAAGCAGGGGAAGATCCAGCTGCTCTTCTCGACGTCGACGCTCGCGTGGGGCGTGAACCTCCCGGCGCGCTGCGTCGTCATCCGCGACACGAAGTACCACGACCCCCTGGAGGGGGAAGTCGACATCTCGCCGCTGGACATCCTCCAGATGCTCGGACGCGCGGGCCGGCCCGGCTACGACGACGTCGGCTACGGGTGGGTCGTCTGCGACCGCGCGGACGCCGACAAGTACCGGAAGCTCCTGCGGGAGGGCAAGGAGATCGAGTCGCGGCTGGCCGAGGATCTGGACTCCCACCTCAACGCCGAGATCGCGATGGGCACGATCCGTGACCTCGACGACGTGATGTCGTGGCTGGAGACGACGTTCTACTACCAGCGCGCGAAGTCGAAGCCGGCGGCGTACGACTTCGAGAACCTCCGCGGGCGCGTGCGGGAGACGCTCGAATCGCTCGTCGCGCGCGGCTTCGTCGAGATGGGCGAGGACCTCTCGGTTCGGGGCACCGCGCTCGGTCGCCTCGCCTCGAAGTACTACCTCCGACTGGAGACCGCAGAGCGCTTCCACGACCTCTGTGAGCGAGAGCAGATCTCCGCAGACGGTATCTTAGAGGCCGTCGCCGGTGCCGAGGAGTTTCACTCGGTCTCCGCGCGGCAGTCCGAGACCGACGCCGTCGACGCGGTCCTCTCGGACGTGTCGACGACGCTGGAGGACGGCCCGCGGAAGGTGCTCGCGATCCTCCACGCCGGGATGGCCAACAGCACGCCCGCGGACCTGCGCTCGGACGCCTGGATCATCCGGCAGAACGCCCTGCGACTCCTCTCGGCGCTCCGTGAGTTCCTCGGAGAGTTCGCCGGACCGCGGGCGGCGAACCTCGCCCGCCGGGTGGAGGCCCGCGTCGAGCACGGCGTCCCGCGCGAGGCGGTCGGCCTCACCGCCGTCGACGGCATCGGCCCGAACCGGGCGCGGTCGCTCGCGACGGGCGGACTCCACAGCCCCGCCGACGTCGTCGACGCCGGGGCCGACGAACTCGAACGCGCCGGGCTCTCGACGGGCGTCGCCGAGCGGATCGCGAAGAACGCCGAGAACTTCCCCGCCATCGAGGTGTCGTGGGGTTCGTTCCCCGACGACATCGCGCCCGGCGAGAACGAGATGTGCGAGGTCACCGTTCGCAACGCGGGCGGTGGCGCCGCCGTGGGAGTCCGCGTGACCGTCAACGACGTCGAGATGACGACGAAGGAGGCGTACCTCTCCGATTCGCTCTCGGTCCCGGTGGGCGTCTTCGGCGCGAACGCCGAAGAACTGGAGTTCGTCGTCGAGGTGACGTTCCCGGGCGAGCCGTTGCATCCCGTTCGCGCGACCAGAACGGTCGACGTGGAGTAGGCCGTCGCCGGTCGGGGTGCGGAGGTGTCGCGGTCGGGGTGCGGAGGTGTCGCGGTCGGGGTGCGGAGGTGTCGCGGTCGGGGTGCGGAGGTGTCGCGGTCGGGGTGCGGAGGTGTCGCGGTCCTGGGGTAGAAGGCGCTGCGGTCGAGGTGCAAGACACGTCGCCGGTCGATTCGGTACTTAGCTCTCGAACAGGACCTCCCGCAACTCGTCGAAACTGCCGGCGACGACGTCGGCGCGGGAGAGGTCCAGATCGGCGTTGTGCGTCGATCGGAAGGCGATCGTGAACGCGCCCGCACGCACGGCGGACTCGATGCCGTTGATCGAGTCCTCGACGACGACGCACTCGGCCGGGTCGAAGCCGAGTTCCGACGCCGCGTGCTCGTAGACGTGCGGTTCCGGCTTTCCGGGCTCGTCAATCTCCTCGGCGCTCAACACCAGATCGAGCGGGTCGAGGCCGAAGCGTTCGCGGACGATGTCGATCCAGGACCGGCGCGCCGAGGAGACGATGCCGAGAGCCGGCTCGTCGGCCCGGATCCCGTCGAACAGTTCCGGAACCCCGTCGGTCAACGCGACCTGCTCGCCGTACAGCGACTCCGCGCGCTCCTCGTACTTCGACGTGAACTCGTCTCTGCTCACGGCGGTCCCGTACTCCGCGTCGAGGTAGTCGTAGATCTCGTAGTACGGCATCCCGGTGACCTCCTCGTGTGCGGGCGACCCGCTCTCGATCGCCGCCGCGAACACCCACTCGTCCTCGAAGCGGTGCCAGTAGGTCTCCGAATCCACCAACACGCCGTCCATGTCGAACAACACCGTGCCGTCGGGTACGTCCATACAGGGGGTCGAACGCCCTCCCGCAAATGCCTTCGTGAGAGTGTTTATCACCGAAGACGGGGCCAGGCCCCCCGTATGTCAGAGACGATCCGCGTCTTCGCCGGCGACTGCACGACGACCTTCGAGGGCGCCCGCGCCCGAACCCAGCGCGGACGCGTCGCGGTCGTGGTCAAACCCGATCGGACCACCCTCGTCCACGACGCCGACGGCTACCAGCCCGTGGCGTGGCTGACCCGTCCCGACTCCCTCACGGTCGAGACCGACGAGGGGGGCTTCGGCCTCGTCGCCAGGGCCGGCGAGCAGGTCCTCAGGGTGGTTTCCCACGAGAGCTCCGGCTGGGTCGAGTATCCCGTCACGGAGGCCGGCGTCCCGGTCGGCTCACACCCCGATACGGGCGAACCGCTCGTCCGCGCGGGGGGCGACGTCCGCGGGCTCGACTCCGACGTCCGGTATTCGCTTCCCGCGGGTGCGACCGTCCTCGACGAAACCTGCGAGTCCTGCGGCCTCCCGAAGATCCGCGCGGAGGCGGGCGACGCCTTCGAGATCTGTCTCGACCGCTCGTGTGAGTCGCTCGACGACGCCGTCCGCGAACGGTTCGACGGCGAGTGGACCTGTCCGGACTGTGGATCGCCGCTGCGAATCATCCGCCGCGGCGGCCGCCTGCTCGCCGGTTGCGACGCCTACCCCGACTGCGAGACGGCCTTCGCGATCCCCGCCGGCGTCGTCGTCGACGACTGCGCCTGCGGACTGCCGGTCTTCGAGACCGCGCGCGGACGGCGGTGTCTGGACGCGACCTGTGAACGGTTCGAGGGGTAGCTGCGGAAACCGCCTATTCGACCACCCGCACAACTCTCTGGCGCGTGCTGCCGCGCGCTCCGTCGCGCGGTCACGCCGCGCGAGGGGCGACGAGCGAACGCCGTGAGCGAGGAGTCGGCTGGGGAGGGCGAGGAGCGGTGCTGTCGGGTGGGATCGCAAGGGGCTTGCAGAGGCATCGCTATCGACCGCTCTCCGATACCAGGCACGCCACGACAGCACCCACCGTATCCCGATAATCGCAGCCCCTATGTCGCCGCCGGCCGCCAGAGGAAGTATGGACGGGACACTGGCCGACGGCGTGGTCCGCGTCGGCGGCGACGCCAGACAGCGGTTCTACGACGCCCGGGGCTACGGCCGCCCGCTCGACCGCAACCGCATCGAACTGGCCCCCGTCGAGGCCGCCCACCTCCTCTCGCGCGGCGACCTCGACGCCGTCGTCGACGAGTCGGCTGCTCCCGACGGCGACGCGCCCCGCCTGGGCTTCCGCGAGTTCCTCGTGACAACGGGGGCGACTCTCCGGTTCGCGGTCTACAAGGACCTCCGCGACCGCGGGTTCTATCTCTCGCCAGCGCGCGAGGACTGGCCCGGCGTCGACGACGCGGTCGCGGGAGACACCGGAATCGACTTCGTCGTCTACCCACGCGGCAAGGGCCCTTGGGACGACGAGGTCGCCTACCGGATCCGCGTCGCGGGCGAGCGCGAGCGGATCTCGGCGGCGTCGCTCGGTGACGTCGTCCTCGCGATCGTCGACGAGGACGGTGACCTGACCTACTTCGAGACCGACGGCGATCCGGCGATCGGTGAGGAGGGAAGCGGCGAGGATGGACGCGAACCAGGAACCCTCCCGTCGAGGGTCGAGGCCGATCTGCCGAGTTCGGTCGAGGCCGACCTGCTCGACGACCGCGTGGTCTGCTATGAGGCCGCCGAGGAGCTCTACGAGGACCACTTCTACGGCCAGCGGCTGTTCGGTCGCAACGCCGAGTCGGGGCCGCTTCAGCTCTCGCTCGTCGAGGGCGCGTACCTCGCCCAGCGCGGCGTCGTCGACGTCGATCCCGACGCCGTCGTGGCGCTCGGCCGCGACGTCGAGGGCGAGCGGTTCGACAGACGCCTCCGGACCTACGCGGCGCTCAGGGACCGCGGCGTCGTTCCGAAGAGCGGCTTCAAGTTCGGTTCGGACTTCCGCGTCTACGAGGAGTTCACCGACGTCGACTCGCTGAGTCACTCGACGGACCTCGTGCGCGTGGGCGCGCCGAATCACGCGTTCTATCCGCGGGACCTCTCGCTCGACGTCCGCCTCGCCGGCGGGGTCCGGAAGCGAATGGTTTTTGCGCTCACCGCGGCGAACGGCGAGATAGACTGGCTCTCGGTAGCCCGCGTTACCCCATGACACGAGACCACGACGCCCGCGAGACGGAGGACGGCGACGCAACCGACGCTGCGCGCGCCGACGCAGCGACAGCGCCGGAGACCGTCCGAGCGCGGACGGACGGCGGCGCCGAGAGCGATTCGGCCGCCGGTGCGGACGACGTCGCGCTCGACCCGTGGGGGTCCTCGACCGTCTCCGACTACCGAAAGCTCTTCGAGGAGTTCGGCATCGGCGAGTTCGACGACGTCCTCCCCGAGGTCCCGAACCCCCACTACCTGATGCGCCGCGGCGTCATCTTCGGCCACCGCGACTACTCTCCCGTCGCCGAGGCCCTTCGGAACGACGACCCGGCGGCGGTCCTCTCGGGCTTCATGCCCACCGGCGACCCCCACATCGGCCACAAACTCGTCTTCGACGAGATCATCTGGCACCAGGAGCAGGGCGCCGACGCCTACGGCCTGATCGCCGACCTTGAGGCGCACTCCGCGCGCGGGATGACCTGGGAAGAGATCGACGAGCACGCCCGCGATTACCTCCTGAGCCTGCTCGCGCTCGGCTTCGACCCCGAGGAGGGCGAACTCTACCGGCAGTCCGACAACCGCGAACTCCAGGACCTCGCCTTCGAACTCGGCTCGAAGGCGAACTTCTCGGAGTTCCAGGGCATCTACGGCTTCGACGGCGAGACCAACGTCTCGCACATGCAGTCGGTGGTCACGCAGATGGCCGACATCCTCTATCCGCAGTTGGAGGAGCCGAAGCCGACGGTCATCCCCGTCGGCCCGGACCAGGACCCCCACGTCCGGTTCGCCCGCGACCTCGCGGCGCGGATGCGATTCTTCGGGGTGACCGAGGCGTACGCGAGCTTCGAACTCGACGACGCCGAACGGGCGCTCGTCGCGGCCGTCTACGAGGAACGCGAGGCGTACGCCGAGGAGCCCGAACGCCCCCGGTGTGAGGAGGCGGGCGCGTGGCTCGCCGAACGGGCCGATCCCGACGACGAAGCCGGCGGCGACGACGCCCTCGACGCACTCGGCGTCGTCGTCGACGACGCGGTCCGAGACTCCGCGATCGAGAAACTCGAGAACGCCGGGATGGAGCCGCTCCGTCCCCGCGTTCGTTTCCTCGATCTCAACGCCACCGACGACGCTTTCGAGGCGCTCGTCGAGACGATCGACGGTGAGAAGCGGCGCTACGACGCGCACGTCGACGCCTTCGACCTCGACGCGAGCGAGGCCGAGGAACTCGCGCGGGAGGTCGAACTCGATCACGGCGGCTACGGGTTCGTCCCGCCGTCGTCGATCTACCACCGCTTTATGACCGGCCTGACGGGCGGGAAGATGTCCTCGTCGATCCCGGCCTCGCACATCTCGCTGCTCGACGACCCCGAGGAGGGCTACGACAAGGTGAAGGCGGCGACCACCGGCGGCCGCGACACCGCCGAGGAACAGCGAGAACTGGGCGGCGAAGCCGACGAGTGTCCGGTCTACGAACTGTACGCCTACCTGCTCGCGGGCGACGACGACGAGTTCGCGAAGGAGGTCTACGACGAGTGCGTCGGCGGCGAGCGCCTCTGCGGCGGCTGCAAGGAGCAGGCCGCCGAGCTGATGCGCGAGTTCCTCGAAGAGCACCAGGAGAAGCGCGCGGAGGTCGAGGACCTCCTCGACGACCTCGACATCACGCTCGAGTCGCCGCGGCGGGGCGTCGCGCCCGGCGACGACTGAGCCACGTTTCGCGTCCGTTCGCTACTCGATCGACAGGCCGCTGTCGGCGGCGTCGCCGCCTTCTCCGCCCTCGTCCCACTCCAGTTCGAACTCGACGCTCAGCTCTCCCGATCCTCCCGTCGGCCCCTCGCGCTCGGCTTTCACCTCGAACGTCGGCCGCGCCGGGGGCTCCATCGTCACCGACTCGCCGCCGGCGCTGAGGGTGATGGCTTCCCCGGATTCGAGTTTGTCGGCGACCGATCGCAGGTACGCCGCGATCTCTTCTCGGCTCTGAGGACTCTCGGATTTGAACAGGACCTCTTCGGGCATACGCCCCTCTACGACGGCTCGGTTGATAAATGCGCGCCGGACCGACCGACACGGACTCCGCCGTGGCTGTCCTGTGGGAGCACACTGCACGCATTCGCAACTGTTTTGTTCGCCAGGAAGCCTCTCCCATATATGCGCTCTGGACCCGAATCCACCGCGCGCGGCGTCGATCCGCGACCGACCGACGGCGACGGGTCCGAGTTCTTTTCCCGGAGCGAGTGAGGGCGGCGGAGCCGTCGACCGGACGTGCCGTTCTCCGACGGCGCGTCGCGGTCGGCGGGGAAACCGCTCGACTCGGTTCGGCCGGATCGCGGACGCGTCGCCGGCCTTCGGACGCCCGGTCGGCCCCGTTTCCGGGCACGCGACCGTCCACCGTCTTCGGAACTGCTAACTGGCGGCCGTTCGGTAGACGCGACAACGACCGACGCTGCAGCGAGATCCACGACACGAGATAAATGAAACTTCCAGAACCACAGGTCGCGGTGCTGAACGCCGCGAGCGCGACGGAGGAACAGCCGATCGATCGACTCGCCCAGGCGGCGGGCCTGAAGCCGGAGACGGCGACGCAGGCCGTCTTCGAACTCCGTGACGACGGGCTGCTCGACGTCGCGGAGACCGCGTCGACCGAGTACGAACTGACTGAGGAGGGCCGCGCGTACGTCGACGCCGGCCTCCCCGAGGTGCGACTCTACCGCGCCGCGGTCGACGCCGGGGCCGACGAGGAGCCGGTGCAGATGGGTCAGGTGATCGGCGCCGCCGACCTCGACGGTCCGGAGGTCGACATCGCGCTGGCGAACTTCGGGCGGAAGGGATACGGGAACATCGACAGCGGCGAACTCTCCGCCGACGGCGACGCCGACGCCGGATCCGACCCCGAGGCGGTCGCGCTCGTCGCTCTCGCGAACGCCGCAGACGGCGCGGGTGCAGGTGACGCCGACGGATCGGATGCAGCCGATACCGACGGCTCCGATGCAGGCGACGCCGGCAGTGCGGGCGTCGGATCCGACGAGGACCCGCTCGCCGACGTCGACGACGATGTCCTCGATCAACTCGTCTCCCGGAACCTCCTCGACCGTCACGAGCGGACCGTCCGGACGGTCACGCTCACCGACGCGGGCGTCACGGCGCTGATGGAGGGCGTCGAGGCCGCGGAGACGGTCGACCGTTTGACTCCCGAGATGCTCACCTCGGGCGAGTGGCGAGACGTCGAGTTCACGGAGTACAACGTCGAGGCCGACGCCCCCGAGGTCCGCGGCGGCAAGACGCACGTCCTCCGTCAGACCGCCGAGCGCGTGAAGGACGTCCTCGTCGGGATGGGCTTCCAGGAGATGGACGGCCCCCACGCCGACGCGGACTTCTGGATCAACGACTGCCTGTTCATGCCGCAGGACCACCCGGCGCGGACCCACTGGGACCGCTTCGCGCTCGACGTCCCGCCGATCGAGGACCTCCCCGAGGACCTCGTCGACAACGTCGAGCGCGCCCACCGCGAGGGCGTCGGCGAGGACGGCGACGGGTATCATTCTCCCTGGTCGGAGGACTTCGCGCGCGCCATCGCGCTGCGCGGTCACACCACGTCGCTGTCGATGCGCTACCTCTCCGGTACCCAGATCGGCGACCTCGAACCCCCGCAGCGGTACTTCTCCGTCGAGAAGGTGTACCGAAACGACACCCTCGACGCGACCCACCTCCTGGAGTTCTTCCAGATCGAGGGGTGGGTGATGGCCGAGGACCTCTCCGTCAGGGACCTGATGGGCACGTTCGTCGAGTTCTACGAACAGTTCGGAATTACGGACGTCCAGTTCAAGCCGCACTACAACCCCTACACCGAGCCCTCGTTCGAGCTGTTCGGCCGCCACCCCACGACGGGCGAACTGATCGAGATAGGAAATTCGGGAATGTTCCGCGACGAGGTGCTGGAACCGCTCGGCGTCGAGCACGACGTGATGGCGTGGGGGCTGGCGCTGGAACGGCTCGCGATGCTCACCACGGGCGCCGAGGACATCCGCGACCTGCACGGCACGTTAGCCGATCTCGACTTCCTCCGCGGCGCGGAGGCGACCTACTGATGCCTGTCGTCGACATCGATCCCGACGAGCTTCGGGAACTGACCGGCCACGAGGAGAAGGGCGACGAGGAACTGAAATCGGACCTGTTCGGCCTCGGACTGGAGTTCGAGGGCGAGACCGAGGAGGGACTGCTGCAGTTCGAGTTCGGCCCCGACCGCCTGGATCGGCTCTCCGTCGAGGGCGTCGCCCGTTCCCTCCGCTATCACTACGGCGACGACCGCGGCGTCGACGTGCCGAGCACGAACGACCCCGACTTCACGTACGTCGTCGACGGCGACGTGCCCGACGAGCGGCCGTACGTCACGGGCGCGATCGTCCGCGGCGTCGACCTCGACGAGTCCGCGCTGGACTCGCTGATCCAGTTGCAGGAGAAACTCCACGCGACGATGGGCCGCAAGCGCGCGAAGGGCGCGATCGGAATCCACGACCTCGTCGCGATCAAGGGCGATGCCCTCACCGAGGAGGGGGACGGCAACTCGATCACCTACACGGGGATCGACCCCGAGGGCGACACGTTCGTCCCGCTGGACAGCGACCGCGAGATGACGCCCGCCGAGGTGCTCGAAGAACACCCGACGGGCGAGACGTACGCCGACATCGTCTCCGAGTACGACCGCTACCCGGCGATCTACGACGAACTCGGCCTGTTCTCGTTCCCGCCGGTCATCAACGGCCGCCGGACCGAGGTGTCGACGGAGTCCCGCGAACTGCTCGTCGAACTCACCGGGACGGACCAGTGGACGATCGACCGGATGTGCAACATCATCTGCTACGCGCTCTCCGCGCGCGGGGCGACGATCGAGGAGGTCGAAGTCGAGTACGGCGAGTCGTCGCCGGAGGGCGAGCGGACGCTCGTGCGGCCCGACTTCGAGGTCGAGACGAAGTCGGTCTCCCACGACCGCATCGAGACGATGCTCGGCGTCGACCTCGACGTCGAAGAGGTCGTCGACCTCTTCGAGCGCTCCGGTCTCGGCGCGGCCGTCGAGGACGACGGAGCGGAGACGGAAGCCAGCGGAACCGCCTACGAGGTGTCGATCCCGCCGTACCGGACCGACGTGCTTCACCCCCTGGACCTCGTCGACGACGTGGGGCGCGCGTACGGCTTCGACGAACTCGAACCGCGCTACCCCGACGTGGGGACTGTCGGCGGCCGCCACGAGCGCTCCAGACTGGAGGCCGCGACCCGAAACGTCCTGACCGGCCTCGGCTTCGAGGACCTGCTGAACTTCCACATGACGAGCGAGGAAGAGGCCTACGACCGGATGAACGTCGACGCCGGCGGCGACCACCTCGGCGGCGGCGACCCGGTCCGGATCACCGAACCCTACAGCGAGGACTACACGATCCTGCGACCGTGGGCGCTGCCCTCGCTCGTGATGGTCTTGGAGAACAACACCCACCGCGCGTACCCGCAGGACCTCGCGGAGGTCGGCCTCGTGGCCGAGCGCGACGACGACGTCAACACCCGCGTGCGGGAGCGCCGGCACGTCGCGGGCGTGCTCGCGCGCAACGACGCTACCTACGAGGACGCGAAAGCGCGTCTGCAGGCGGTCTGCCGCGACTTCGACGTGGCGTTGGAGACGCCGCCGACGACGCACCCCTCGTTCATCGACGGGCGCGTCGCCTCCGTCGTGATCGACGGTGAGACCGTCGGGATCGTCGGCGAACTGCATCCGGAAGTCCTGGTCGAGCACGACCTCGAACTCCCGGTCGCGGCCTTCGAGTTCGACCTCGAAGCGCTCGGCGGGGAGTAGCGGTCGCTACAGTACGACCGTCTCGATCTCGTCGAGATCGGCGAAGCCGGGATCGCCCGAGTAGAGCGCGTCACAGTCGTCGTGAACGACCGCCGTGGCGAGGTGGACCGCGTCGGCGTAGGACAGCTCGCGCTCTCCCGGTTCGTAGTACTCGTATCGGAGTTCGGCGGCGTATTCCGCGATCTCGTCGATCAGGGGGACGCTGTCGATGTATTCGTAGTCGTGAACGGCACGGACCGCCTCTTGGGCCGCCTCAGCGTCTTCGACGACGCGGAGTCGGTAAGAGATCTCCGCGAGCACCGTCGGCGTGATGAGTCCCCCCTCCTCCGGGGTATTCGCTCGCTGGATGAGCGCCCCGGCCTCGTCGTCCTTCTCGCCGCTGAAGAGGTATTCCAGCCACACCCACGAGTCGAGAAAGATCACACCGCGTCCCCGTCGTAGTGCGACTCCCACTCGGCCTTCGACTCGCGGCGCATCCTCTCGACGTCGACGTCGCGCTCCGCCAACCGCTCTTTGACCGCGCGGAGCCGGTCCATCGCGGGCTCCTTCTGCCGGACGCGTATCGTCCCGTCCTCTTCGAGGACGAACTCGACCTCCGTCCCCGCGTCGAGTCCGAGCTTCTCGCGGATCCGTTTCGGAATCGTCACCTGCCCTTTGCTCGTGACTGTCGCGTCTTCTGACACGGCCATTCCCTTACTGCTATTCAACTCTCCTTACTATTAAAAACCCCTCTTACACCAACGCCGATCCACAGAGACCGTTTGCTGTCGTCGCTGAGGCGGCCGCGACGTACCCTTCAGACGACCAATCGAGTGACTTAACACGCCGCCCGCCGGTATTTCCTCCCGAGAATGCCGAGCGGAGAATACGACCCCGAAACCGTCGAGCAGAAGTGGCAAGACAGGTGGGTCGACGACGAGACCTACGCGTACGAGGGCGGTGCGGAGAACCCCGACACCGCCTTCTCGATCGACTCGCCGCCGCCGACGGTATCCGGGAGCCTGCACTGGGGCCACGTCTACGGCTTCACGCTGCAGGACTTCGTCGCTCGGTTCAACCGGATGAGAGGCGAGGACGTCTACTTCCCGTTCGGCTACGACGACAACGGCATCGCCTCCGAGCGCCTCGCCGAGGAGGAACTCGACGTCCGCCACCAGGACTACGAGCGCCGGGAGTTCCAGCGGATGACCCAGGAGGTCTGTGCGGAGTACGAGGCGGAGTTCACCGAGAAGATGCAGAGCCTCGGCATCTCGATCGACTGGAACCAGACGTACCAGACGATCTCGCCCGAGGTCCGCCGGATCTCGCAGCTCTCGTTCATCGACCTGCACGAGCAGGGCCGCGAGTACCGCCAGCGCGCGCCGGCGATCTGGTGTCCCGAGTGTGAGACCGCGATCTCGCAGGTCGAGACCGAGGACGACGTGCAGCCGAGTCACTTCCACGACATCGCCTTCGAGGTTGTCGGGAGCGGCGACGGGGACGCCGAGAGCGACGCGGGCGACGAGAACGAGACGTTCACCATCTCGACGACCCGGCCGGAGCTCCTGCCCGCCTGCGTCGCGGTGTTCGTCCACCCGGACGACGACGAGAACCAGTACCTCGTCGGCCGGGAGGCGCGGGTTCCCCTCTTCGATCAGGAGGTCCCGATCATCGAGGACGAGCGGGTCGATATGGAGACCGGCTCGGGCGTCGTGATGTGCTGTACGTTCGGCGACCAGACCGACATCGAGTGGTACCAGGCGCACGACCTCGACCTCCGGATCGCCATCGACGAGTCGGGGACGCTGACCGACGTCGCCGGCGACTACGAGGGGCTCTCCTCCGACGAGGCCCGCGAGGCCATCGTCTCCGACCTCGACGACGACGGCGCGCTCTTAGATCGCCGTTCGATCACCCACACGGTGAACGTCCACGAGCGCTGCGGGACGAGCGTCGAGTTCCTCGTGAAGGACCAGTGGTACGTCGAACTGCTCGATAAGACCGACGAGTACCTCGAAGCGGGAAGAGAGATGGACTGGTACCCCGAGAAGATGTTCACCAGGTACAAAAACTGGATCGAGGGGCTCCAGTGGGACTGGGCCATCTCCCGGCAGCGCTCCTCGGGGATCCCGTTCCCGGTGTGGTACTGCGCCGACTGCGAGCACGTCGTCCTCGCGGAGAAGGAGTCCCTCCCGGTCGATCCGCTGAGCGACGACCCGCCGGTCGAGACCTGCCCCGAGTGCGGCCACGACGAGTTCGAGCCCGAGGACGACGTCCTCGACACCTGGGCGACCTCGTCGCTGACGCCGCTGATCAACGCCGGGTGGGACTGGGACGAAGAGGAAGGGGAGTACACCTTCGAGAAACCCGAACTCTACCAGTTCGACCTCCGCCCGCAGGGCCACGACATCATCTCCTTCTGGCTGTTCCACACGGTCGTGAAGTGCTACGAGCACACCGGCGAGGTGCCGTTCGACAGCGTGATGATCAACGGGATGGTGCTCGACGAGAACAGAGAGAAGATGTCGAAGTCGAAGGGGAACATCGTCGCGCCCGACGAGGTCGTCTCGAAGTACCCCGTCGACGCCGCGCGCTACTGGGCCGCGGGGTCGGCCGTCGGCGACGACCTGCCCTACTCGGAGAAGGGCCTCCGCGCGGGCGAGAAGCTCCTGCGGAAGCTCTGGAACGCCTCGAAACTCGTCGAGAGCCTGACCGACGAGGCCCCCGCCGAGTTCGACCACGACGACCTCACCGAACTCGACCGCTGGCTGCTCGCCTCCTTAGACCGGGAGATCGAGCGGGTCACAGAGCGCTTCGAGAGCCGGGAGTTCTCGAAGGCCCGCGACGGCCTCCGCGGCTTCTTCTGGCACACGTTCTGTGACGACTACCTCGAGATCGCGAAACAGCGCGTCCGCGAGGGCGAGGAGAGTGCCTCCGCGGCGTACACGCTCGACGTCGCCCACCGGCGCTTCCTCAAACTGTTCTCGCCGATCCTCGCGCACGCGACCGAGGAGCTGTGGCACGATATGTACGACGCTCCGGAGAGCGTCCACAACAGCGGCTGGCCCGAACCGCTCGGCGTCGACGCCGACTTCGAGGCCGGCGAGACGGCGATGGCCGTCGTCGGCGCGCTCCGGAAGTACAAGAGCGACCAGCAGCTCTCGATGAACGCCGAACTCGACCGCGTCGAGGTCTGGGGCGACGTCTCCGGATTCGAGACGGACATCTCCGGCGTGATGCACGTCGACGAGTTGGAAACGCTCGAGGAGCGCCCCGCGGTCGAGTCGGTCGTCACCGGCGTCGACCTCGATTACTCGCTGGTCGGCCCCGAGTTCGGCAGTCAGGTCTCGGAGATCGAAGCCGCGCTCGCGGACGGCGACTACGAGACCGCGGATGGCGCACTTCAGGTCGCCGGCGTCGAACTGGACCCGGAGATGTTCGAGATCGAAGAGGAGAGACAGTACCTCGGCGACGGCGAGATGGTCGAGGCCGGCGACGCGATCGTCATCGTCCACCGCGAGGACTGAGTCTCGTCCACGGCGCGGATGAGGTCTCGTTCGCACCGGACCTGATCTTCCGCGTCGTCCGCGACCGGACTACAGATCCGCGCCGACCGCGTCCTCGACGCTCTCGAAGCCGTCCCGGTCGAGCAGTTCGAGGAGTCCCTCGTTGATGTCGCGCGCGAGCGTCGGCCCCTCGTAGATCAGTCCGGTGTACAGTTGGACGAGGCTCGCCCCCGCGCGGATCTTCGCGTACGCGCCCGCGGCGTCGGAGACGCCGCCGACGCCGATCACGGGAACGTCGGTCCGCTCGGCGACGAAGCGGACCATCTCGGTCGCCTCGCTCTCGATCGGCTTGCCGGAGAGGCCGCCCTTCTCGGCTCGCTTGGGGCTCTTCAGCGCCGACGGCCGGTCGGTGGTCGTGTTGGTGGCGATGACGCCGTCCAGACCGAAGTCGTCGACGACGGCCAGCGCGTCCTCGATCGCCGGTTCGGGGAGGTCCGGCGAGAGCTTCACGAGCAGCGGTTCCGCGCCGGCGTCGACGAGTTCGCCGAGGATCGCCTCCAGGGAGTCGCGGTTCTGCAGTTCGCGCATCCCCTCGCTGTTGGGACAGGAGACGTTGACCGCGAGGTAGTCGGCGACGTCGGCGACCCGCTCGTAGGTGTAGCGGTAGTCCGCGGGCGCGTCGGCGGCGTCGGTCGCCTCCGAGAGCGCGACGTTGACGCCGACGGGGATCCCGGGGTCGGGGCTCGTCCGGAGCCGCTCGCCGACGGCGTCGGCGCCCTCGTTGTTGAGCCCCATCCGGTTGACGATGGCGCGGTCCTCGACGAGTCGGAACATCCGCGGGCGGGGGTTGCCGGGTTGCGCGTGCGCGGTGACGCCCCCGACCTCGACGTGGCCGAAGCCGAGCGCGCCGAGGACGGCGGGCAGTTCGGCGTTCTTGTCGAACCCGGCGGCGACGCCGACCGGATTCGCGAACGAGGTACCGAACGCGTCGACCGCGAGTCGCTCGTCGTCGACGGCGAGGCGGTCCCGAAGGACGTCCTCTACGGGCGTGTGCTGGATCGCTCGGAGGCCGTCGTGTACCGCTCCGTGCGCAGTCTCCGCGGGCAGCGAAAAGAGCGCGGGCCTGAGGGCGCGGTACGCAGCGCGGATCACTGTTTTCCCGCCCGTCGCGTTCGGTCCGTCGGAGGCGTCCGTCCCGGACGGTCGATACCTGGGTTCATCGGGCCTTCAGAGGTCGTGCTCGACGGAATCGGGATCCGCCTTCTGGATGATGATCTTTCCATCCCGGACCCGAACGAACACCTCGTCGCCGATCTCCATTCCGGCCACGGCGAGTTCGTCCTCGTGGAGGTTCACGTGGACGTTGTGGTACTCGCCGTCGTCGTCTTTCGCGCCACTCGGGCTGAGCTTCTTTTTCCGGACCATCGGAGCTGTCTAGGCCAAGATTCGCCACAGCACATACATAAGTGTTGTTTACGTGCCTTCTCGGTCGATCCCGGACCGAACCACCCGACTCCACCCGTCCCGCTCCAGCTCGCCCGTTTCGCCGCGTTCGACGGTTCCGGTCGGAGCGCCGATCGGGTCGAACGGCTCGGTGTCTCTCCCCGCCCGATCGCTCCGGCGCCGAAACGCGCTCCGTGTCACCCGTATGTCGCCGGGTTCGCCGGCGCCGACCCCGACGCCGCAGTCGATTTTGCCGATATATTTATGCCGAACTATGTGCATCCTTGACATAGAGGTTCACACCGATGGTACGAGAGGACGGTAAACGGAACTTCGTGATGCTCGAGAACGGGGAGAAGACCAAGCAGTTCACCGGCCGGATGCCGCGACAGGCCGCGCTCAAAGCGGCCCGCCGCCTCGAAGGCTACGACTCCTACGAGTCCGAGGACGAGGCGAAGGCGGACGCGACCGAGATCCGCCTGCTCGAACGCGGGACGGACCGGGTACACGTCTACGACGCGTGGGCGTGGCGGGATACGGCGCCCAACGACAAGCCGGGGTGGATGCAGCAGAACGAGGTCTCGACGGTCACGAGAGGAAACGTCTCGAAGCAGGGGATCGAGCACATCGAAAAGTAACTCTCGGCGCGCCCACGCGACGCCGGCCTGCGCTTCCCGTTAGGGCCTGGCTTCGCTCTCCCTGTTCTCTCGCGTCCGTCGGCAGCCGAACGCTCTCGGCCGTCAGCGTCGCCCACATTCGACACCGCTTTCCCGATCCCGTCTCGACTGTTCGGTGCGCGGTTACCACCCGACTCGACCGCACGCCGAACGCGTGGGATGACGTGTCGGCCTCCGACCGCGCGATACGCTTTCGCCGAAGTGACTCGTGTTACTCGCCGGGAAACCGCCGGTAGCTGCCGGCCTCTCGGTCGACCGCCGACTGTCCCCCTGTCGCGTTCGATCGGATCGTCGCCCCGATCGAGAGCAGCACGGTCGACCCGTAGTTATCTGACAATTGACTATTATTGCGCTCGTCCTCCCGAGGTGGGTCGCTGGCGTCCGTCCCCGCGAGCACGCGGCTCCAACTGGCGCTCTCGACTCGCCTCTCCGGGGCTACGCTTCTCACACTCTCGCGGTGTGAAATCGCATAACGAGGCGGGGACGGTTCGACGACCTTTTATGTCACCCCGGCATTCGTAGAGATACGCGGAAGCCCGGCCGGGACGGCCCGGACGGGACCTTCGACGACCTGGACTCCGAGCACGCCCTCGCCGTCTCGGCTCGAACGCGAGCCGGGAACGATACGATGGGCTTAAGTGTTCAAGTCCAGTTCGGATGAATGCGAAAGACACACCGCGACTGGGTGCGGTTCGATCCCGCGCCCGCTCGGACGAGTCGACTTCGGTCGACAAGCGAACCGGATCGGTGCCTTTATGGCTCCATCCGACGTACGCTTACGTCCGCAAGAGATGAGGATTCCACCCCTGCGGTCCGCCGTACAGATGGGATCTGATGTTAGCCTTGGTGGTTCGGTGACACCTGTCTGGTGTCAACCGAACCACTGAACGGACCACGCAATGACGATTGGTGATTCTCCCCTCTCCGAGGGGAAAATCCCGCCACACCCCTCCCCCTTACGGGGGAGACCCATTCCGGTTGATCCTGCCGGAGGCCATTGCTATCGGAGTCCGATTTAGCCATGCTAGTCGCACGAGTTCACACTCGTGGCAGATAGCTCAGTAACACGTGGCCAACCTACCCTACAGAGACGAATAACCTCGGGAAACTGAGGCTAACTCGTCATAGAACTCCCACGCTGGAACGCCGGGAGTCACAAACACTACGGTGCTGTAGGATGAGGCTGCGGCCGATTAGGTAGACGGTGGGGTAACGGCCCACCGTGCCCATAATCGGTACGGGTTGTGAGAGCAAGAGCCCGGAGACGGAATCTGAGACAAGATTCCGGGCCCTACGGGGCGCAGCAGGCGCGAAACCTTTACACTGCACGCCAGTGCGATAAGGGGACTCCGAGTGCGAGGGCATATCGTCCTCGCTTTTGTGTACCGTAGGGCGGTACACGAACAAGAGCTGGGCAAGACCGGTGCCAGCCGCCGCGGTAATACCGGCAGCTCAAGTGATGGCCAATCTTATTGGGCCTAAAGCGTCCGTAGCTGGCCCTGAAAGTCCGTCGGGAAATCCACACGCTCAACGTGTGGGCGTCCGGCGGAAACTTCAGGGCTTGGGACCGGAAGGCTCGAGAGGTACGTCCGGGGTAGGAGTGAAATCCCGTAATCCCGAACGGACCACCGATGGCGAAAGCATCTCGAGAAGACGGATCCGACAGTGAGGGACGAAAGCTAGGGTCTCGAACCGGATTAGATACCCGGGTAGTCCTAGCCGTAAACGATGTTCGCTAGGTGTGGCACAGGCTACGCGCCTGTGCTGTGCCGTAGGGAAGCCGAGAAGCGAACCGCCTGGGAAGTACGTCTGCAAGGATGAAACTTAAAGGAATTGGCGGGGGAGCACTACAACCGGAGGAGCCTGCGGTTTAATTGGACTCAACGCCGGACATCTCACCAGCTCCGACTACAGTAATGACGGTCAGGTTGATGACCTCATCACGAGCTGTAGAGAGGAGGTGCATGGCCGCCGTCAGCTCGTACCGTGAGGCGTCCTGTTAAGTCAGGCAACGAGCGAGACCCGCACTCCTAATTGCCAGCAGCAGTTTCGACTGGCTGGGTACATTAAGAGGACTGCCAGTGCCAAACTGGAGGAAGGAACGGGCAACGGTAGGTCAGTATGCCCCGAATGAGCTGGGCTACACGCGGGCTACAATGGTCAAGACAATGGGTTGCAACCTCGAAAGAGGGCGCTAATCTCCGAAACTTGATCGTAGTTCGGATTGCGGGCTGAAACTCGCCCGCATGAAGCTGGATTCGGTAGTAATCGCACTTCACAAGAGTGCGGTGAATACGTCCCTGCTCCTTGCACACACCGCCCGTCAAAGCACCCGAGTGAGGTCCGGATGAGGCCATTTCACAATGGTCGAATCTGGGCTTCGCAAGGGGGCTTAAGTCGTAACAAGGTAGCCGTAGGGGAATCTGCGGCTGGATCACCTCCTACAGACCGGGACTAGGCCGCCGCGCCTAGCCCACTTTCACTCATCGCGTGATCCCGTTCACGATTCAACAGACGCCAGACAGGCACCTAAGAACCACCAAGGCTAACACGGGCCCGTAGCTCAGCGGTAGAGCACCTCCTTTGCAAGGAGGACGCCCTGGGTTCAAATCCCAGCGGGTCCATCACCCACTCCACTCGAACACAGAACGAGTCCCTTAAGTGGGACAGTCTACTCGACTGGAGTGGACACGAACTGATGCACTATCCCGTGAAAACGCGGATAGGAAGGGTTCGACGGACGCTCCGGCAGCCACCGGACGTTCAATGACGACCATTGTACGCGCGCAATCCAGACGCCCACTGAACCCGTCCACCGAGGACGGACACATTGTGGACGTCTCAGATCACCAACTCAACTGCAATTCAACTTGCAACCAACAGCAAACAGTCGTCTGTAGTTGTCCCGCACTACGCGTGACACCTACAGGCGAGTCGTAACCACACGACACTCAAACTGGCTACTGTACTGGCTGGTGAATGGCTCGGCTCGAGAGCCGACGACGGACGTGCCAAGCTGCGAAAAGCCCGAGGGAGTCGCACGGAGACTAAGAACTCGGGATCTCCGAATGGGAATCCCCACCGCAATTGCTTCGCGCAATGGGGAACGCTCCGAATTGAAACATCTCAGTAGGAGCAGGAACAGAAAGCAAACGCGATGTCGTTACTAACCGCGAGTGAACGCGACACAGTCCAAACCGAATCCCTCACGGGAAATGTGGTGTTCGGACTGGTCACAACGAAACACAACTTCACGAGAAATCTCCTGGAACGGAGTACGACACAGGGTGACAGTCCCGTATCGTGAACGCGTGTTTCCGGACCAACTCCAGAGTAGCGGGGATTGGATATTCCTCGTGACTACCGCAGGCATCAACTGCGAAGACTAAATCACTCCTCGAGACCGATAGCGAACAAGTAGCGTGAGCGAACGCTGAAAAGCACCCCGAACAGGGCGGTGCAATAGGGCCTGAACTCAGTCAGTGATAGAACGACGAGGCATACAAGGTCCTCGAATAAACGACCGTGGGGCGACCCACCAGTAGGACTTCGAGGAAGCCGGTGTCGCGTCGTGCGTTTTGAAAAACGACCCAGGGAGTGCATTATCGAGGCAAGCCTAACCGGATCATCCGGGCAGGCACAGGGAAACCGATATGGCCGCAGTCCTTCCGGACCAGGGCCGCCGTGTTCAAGCGCGGGGAGTCCCGATGATGCGACCCGAAACCGAGTGATCTACGCGCGAGCAAGGTGAAGCGTGGCGAAAGCTGCGTGGAGGCCTGAAGGGATGGTGTCCTACAATACCCTCCTCTGACTCGTGCGTAGGGGTGAAAGGCCCATCGAACTCGGCAACAGCTGGTTCCAGCCGAAACATGTCGAAGCATGACCTCGACCGAGGTAGTCTGCGAGGTAGAGCGACCGATTGGAAGTCCCGCCTCCGAGAGGAGTCGGCCTTCCTGTCAAACTCCGAACTTGCAGACGCCACAGACGTCGGGAATCCGGTATGCGGGGTAAGCCTGTGTACCGTGAGGGAGACAACCCAGAGCCGGGTTAAGGTCCCCAAGTGTAGATTAAGTGCGATCGAAGGTGGTCTCGAGCCCTAAACAGCCGGGAGGTGAGCTTAGAAGCAGCTACCCTCTAAGAAAAGCGTAACAGCTTACCGGCCGAGGTTCGAGGCGCCCAAAATGATCGGGGCTCAAATCTACCACCGAGACCTGGCAGCGTCCTTCACCGGACGACCTAGTAGGCTTGGCGTACTGTACGGGCGGAAGCACGGGCGAGAGCTCGCGTGGACCGTATAGTAACGAAAATCCTGGTCACAGTAGCAGCGAGAGTCGGGTGAGACCCCCGACGGCCAAACGAGCAAGGGTTCCTCGGCACTGCTAATCAGCCGAGGGTTAGTCGGTCCTAAGTCCCGCCGTAATTCGACCGGGACAACCAGGGAAACTGGTTAATATTCCAGTACCACCGTGCATATTGTCGACGCTTTGGGAAACAGCGAGCGGGGCCTTCGCCCCGTCGAATCGTGGAACATCGTGGAAACCGTAACGGTACGAAGCGATCGAATCACGAGACAGCGCAAGTCGCTGGTACCGAGAGCCCGTGAAAAGACGCACGGCGACCGTACCGAGATCCGACACAGGTGCTCAGGCAGCGAAAGCCACGGCCCGTCGGGAGCAACCGGCGTTAGGGAATTCGGCAAGTTAGTCCCGTACCTTCGGAAGAAGGGATACCTGCTTTTGACCGAGCAGGTCGCAGTGACTCGGACGCTCCGACTGTCTAGTAACAACATAGGTGACCGCAAATCCGCAAGGACTCGTACGGTCACTGAATCCTGCCCAGTGCGGGTATCTGAACACCTCGTACAAGAGGACGAAGGACCCGTCAACGGCGGGGGTAACTATGACCCTCTTAAGGTAGCGTAGTACCTTGCCGCTTCAGTAGCGGCTTGCATGAATGGATCAACGAGAGCGTCACTGTCCCAACGCTGGGCCCGGTGAACTGTACGTTCCAGTGCGGAGTCTGGAGACCCCCAAGGGGAAGCGAAGACCCTATAGAGCTTTACTGCAGGCTGTCGCTGAGACGTGGTCGCTGATGTGCAGCATAGGTAGGAGTCGTTACAGAGGTACCCGCGCTAGCGGGCCACCCAGACACAAGTGAAATACTACCCGTTAGTGACTGCGACTCTCACTCCTGGCGGAGGACACCGGTAGCCGGGCAGTTTGACTGGGGCGGTACGCGCTCGAAAAGATATCGAGCGCGCCCAAAGATTTCCTCACCCGGGTCGGAAACCCGGAGAAGAGCGCAAGAGCACACGGAAGTCTGACAGTGATCTTCCCAACGAGGATCGCTGACGCGAAAGCGTGGTCTAGCGAACCAACGAGGCTCCTGGATGGGGCCCGTTGATGACAGAAAAGCTACCTTAGGGATAACAGAGTCGTCACTCGCAAGAGCACATATCGACCGAGTGGCTTGCTACCTCGATGTCGGTTCCCTCCATCCTGCCTGTGCAGAAGCAGGCAAGGGTGAGGTTGTTCGCCTATTAAAGGAGGTCGTGAGCTGGGTTTAGACCGTCGTGAGACAGGTCGGCTGCTATCTATTGGGGGTGTTTTGGTACTTGAGAGGAACGGTCGTATAGTACGAGAGGAACTACGACTGGGTGCCGCTGGTGTATCGGTTGTCCGAGAGGGCAGATGCCGAGCAGCCACGCACCACGGGGTAAGAGCTGAACGCATCTAAGCTCGAAACCCACCTCAAAAAGAAGTACCACCGAGGACACTCGTAGAAGACGAGTTAGATAGACTCGGGGTGTACGCACCGAGGCAACGAGGTGTTAAGCCCGCGAGCACTAACAGTCCAAAGCCACACTCATACCACGAGAATACAGTGTCGTAGTAGTGTTCTGCATAGAACACACGGTTACGAAACTGTTGGACGTGGGTGGTGGTCCGAGACTATCACACTGAAGTCCACTCCGTGGACGGGTTCAGGCGGAAGCTGGATTGCGCGCGATACAATGGTTACCGTACGCTACGCGATGGCTGATGACCGACGACGGTCACTGTCTTCGGTTCACGGAAGACCGAAGAGAGCACGTGGTTCGAGTCCACGAGTCGGCGTTAAGGCGGCCAGAGCGGCAGGGCGACACCCGTACCCATCCCGAACACGGAAGTTAAGCCTGCCAGCGTGTCAGCAAGTACTGGAGTGAGCGATCCTCTGGGAACACTGGCTCGCCGCCTCCCACTCATATTCAGATACTCGAGCGCCCACGAGACAGCGCGTCTCGTGGGCGCTCTGCATTTCGAACGGGGATCGATAGCCCGCTTCGTCTTTCACACCGTACCGCTAGGCTTAAACGCTGAAACGCAATAGTGTGAGATGCGCCAAGGTGGCAGAGTTCGGCCTAACGCAGCGGCCTGCAGAGCCGCCCATCGCCGGTTCAAATCCGGCCCTTGGCTTACCGGTTTTCTCACAGTTCAACGGTTGATCGAATCCCTTCTCCGATACGAGGAGGATGACCACAGAAGACGATCTCTGCCCGAATTCGAGGAATCTCGGCCGATCATCAGGGGCCGATCCCGACCATTTTCGACCGGCCAATAGGAGATGAGTCCAATTCCCTCGAAACTAGAATACAGCCATTTCGTCACGGCGAAGGAGGTCTACCGATAGAGCGGGGTTATTCACCGGCCCGTTCATATGTCGCTCATTGGAGCCCGCCAGTTCCCGGCTACCGGCTGATCAACTCGTCCCGATGGCCCGGCAAGGTCCGCTCTGAGTTCTCAACCGTTATATTCGCATTCCCAAATTCAAATTCCGATATCCTGGCCGAGGGTGCTTTCAGTTCTACGGACAGACTGGATTTACTCCTGCCGAGAAACCTTCCTCACCGCCAACCTCTTTTTCCAATCAACTCTCTCGGCCTCTGACCGATCGCTATCCATTCGAGTATCTACCGATCAATCTCGACAGAGACACTCGTGTGACACCCGAGTCACATCGACGAGGTGCCGGTGGATGTCGTCGGCCAGCCGGTACATTGCCTCGGCCTGTTCCTTCGTTGCGATACCAAGCCTGTAATCGGTCTTCGTTCGATTCCGGGTCCACAACTCGGCGAGGTCGTCCCCGAACGCGTCGTCGTAGAGGCCGACCTCGGCACCACGTTGGTACAACCGCCGGTGGCTGCTGATGACCTCCTCGGAGGACATCGCTCCGTCGTGGATCAACCGGAACTGGATAGTGCGCTCGATGGCGACGAAGGCCGATTCGATCACAACTGTGTAGTACCCCTGTTCGAGGAGGTTCGATCCGACCTCCAATAGCCGGCACGCACGGCGAAGCTGGACCAACTCTGCATCGTCGACGTCCAATCCTTCCTCGATCGTTCCGGGGCTGCCCTCGAAGGTCCGCTCGGCCTTCACCAATCGGTCCCGGATATCGTCATTCATCGGTGTACACCTCGGTCCGGAGCCCGGAGAGCCGGTCGGAGCCGACCAACGTGATCCCATCGTCGAACTGGGGGCGGAGCCGGTCACCAATTCGTTGGACGCTATCCGTCGATTCGACGATCGGCTGGAACGTGTATCGGTCCCCTTCGAACCGTTGGTCTTCGAGATCACTGACGACTGACTGGACAGTCCGACGAGCTGCCGTTTTGTTTCCGTCGACGATCACCAATAGGTCGATGTCACTGGTCCGATCCGCCTCCCCCCGAGCGACGCTTCCGAACAGGACGACCCCGACTAACTCATCCAACTCGTCTTGAAGTCGTTGAAGAAACGCCTGGACTGGTTGGTGAAACTCGACCTGTGGGATCGAGAGAACCGGGTCCGGTTTCGTGAGCCGTTCGCGGTTGATCCGGACCTGCCGGGCCCGTCCCTCCTGTGCAGTCTCGACGGCATCAAGTTCGGAAAGTAGTCTGACCGCCTTCGAGATCGTTCCTTTGTTCGCTCCCGTGAGGGTTGCGAGCTCGCTCATCGAATACGTCGCGTACGGTTGGTCGATGAGAACGTCGAGGACGTCCTGCATCGCCTGGTATCGGAATACCCGGTCCTCCGGAAACGGATACTGCAACGCTATCGAGATCGATTCTTTCCTATTAGGCATACGATTCCTATTAGGAAACATCCAGAAAAGCCTGCCGGTGACCGATTCAAACGACGCGTTGGACCGCAACAGCCAATTTCACCCCTCGAAAGCGACGTCTCGGATCTCGAATCTGGCGCCGCTGCCGTCGCTTTCGGCCGCTCCGATCGTCCAGCCGTGGGCTTCGGCGAGTTGCCTGACGATCGAGAGCCCGTAGCCGGTTCCGGACTCCCGAGTCGAGTACCCGCGTTCGAAGATCGCTTCCCGTTCGGCTTCGGGGATCCCGTCGCCGTCGTCTGCGACGTAGAACCCCTCGCCCTCCGGCAGTCGGCCGGCGTTCACAGTGAGTGAGTGGGACCCGACTCCTTCCGGATCGGCGGTTCCGTGTTCGACGGCGTTCCGAAAGAGGTTCTCGAACAGTTCTGCGAGTCGGCTCCCGTCGGCGACGACCACGCCGAGCCCCGGTTCGACTTCGAGGGTCGCCCGACCGGTTTCGACGTTCCCCCACGCCGCTCTGAGGCTCGTTTCGAGGTCGACCGGCCCGGTCTCGCCGATGAACCGTCCCTCCCTGGAGAGCGCCAGCACGTCGTCGACGAGGCGATCGATCCGATCGAGCGCCTCCTCGACCTGGGCCAGCTCCGGGCTCTGTTCGCGTTCTCTGGCGAGTTCAGTGTACCCCCGCGCCACCGAAAGGGGGTTTCGGATGTCGTGAGCGAGGATGTCGGCGAACTCGTCGAGCCGTTCCTTCTGGTCACGGAGTTCGTCCTCGCGCCGCCGACGCTCCGTGACGTCTCTGATGATCCCCGTGAAGTACCGGTCGCCGTCGTGCGTGTGTTCGCGGAGGCTGATGAGCGTCGGGACCTCGTGACCGTCCTTGTGCAGC
Source organism: Halobellus limi (assembly GCF_004799685.1). Taxonomy (NCBI): domain Archaea; kingdom Methanobacteriati; phylum Methanobacteriota; class Halobacteria; order Halobacteriales; family Haloferacaceae; genus Halobellus; species Halobellus limi. The sequence goes on along the minus strand of NZ_CP031311.1, from coordinate 24,427 downwards.
GCGGGCAGTTCGATGCCCTCCCAATCGATGCTCCGCTCGCCGGTCCGGACGTAGGTGTCGAGCGCTGCGGCGTGGACCGGCCGGAGGCGCTCGGGGATGATCTTCATCTTCGAGCTGCCGACCAGCTCTTCGGGCGCGTATCCGAGGATGTCCTCGACTGCGGGGTTCGCGTAGACGATCGTGCTCTCGGCGTCGATCGTGAGCATTCCCTCCGCGGCGCTCTCGACGAGCGTCCGGTAGAACTCCTCGGAGCCCGCCGGGAGCGAATGCGAGTTCATAGCCGCATCGTACCCACTAGGGGCTCGGAAAATAAACCGTTGGGGGAACGAACGCCGGTACGGGTGGCGATCCGAGGTGCAGACCGGAGACGACTCCGGGTGGGTCGACGCGGCTTCGCCGACCGACGTGGATCTTGGGAGGGCACGCCGGCCGTGCGTTCGAGAAAACGGTAACCGTTATACGCCACGTGATCAAATCCGGAGATATGCAACGACGCGCCGCGGCGATCTACGTCGCACTCTTCATCGTTATCGGTGCGGCTTCGTACTCGCTCATCGCGACCGCGCAGACGCCGACCGTCGAGTTCGACAACCCCGAGTACGAACTCGCACAGGGCGACCAGTTCCAGGTCGGAGATCAGACCTACACGGTTTCGAGCGTCTCCGAGGGCAGCGGTGAACTGCAGTACACGGAGGAGTCCGCAGAGTACACCGTCACCTGGGAGAACGACTCCACACAGACGGTCGACGGCGAGGAGTGGCGAGTGCTCGTCGGCGACGGCGACGACCCCACCGAGTTCACGCTCCGCGAAGAGATCAACGAGACGGCGATCCTGCAGGACGACCCGGACGCGAGCGAGGAAACGGTCGAGCAGAACGGCACCCGGTACGTCGTGCTCAACAACTCGGAACTCGTTCCGGCCGCGGAGTACTTCCCCGACCCCGAGACGCGGTCGTACGCCGAGGGAGACACGTTCCAGTACGAGGGCAACGCGACCACCGTCGATTCGGTGACGACAGACGCCGTCCAGTCGTCCTGGACCGCGCCGCGGACGAACGCGATCAGCGTCGGCGACGAGGCCAACGTCACGCTGGGTGACCAGACGTACCTCGCGCACTTCCCCGACGACTCGACGATGCAGCTGACGCAGAACTTCGAGAGCTACAACCGCCAGGTAGACGAAATCGACCGCTTCCAGACGCACACCAACGGCCTGTGGGGAATCAGCATCGTCTCGTTCCTCACGGCGGTGTTTATGATCGGCTTCGCGTACCTCCCCTCGCGGTACTGAGACGGTCCGCGGTATCGTCGCGTTCGCAACTCGGCGCTCGTTCTCCAACGCGATCCGGAGCGGACAAAACGCACGAGCGCCGCGTGATCGCGTGCCGGACCGCGACGCTGCATCGACGCTCGTCGGTGTGAGCCGACAACACCGCTCGGAAACGACAGCGGCGCAGTCTTCTCATCCATTCAACATTCATCGATCATTACAGATCCGGCAGGTTGATATACGATCACACGCTCCGTGGGAGTATGTCGATCCAGCGGCCGTCGAGCGTCGACGAGAAGTGGTGTCCCGACTGCGGGGAACAGATGTCGTTCACCGGCGTCCAGCCGGCCGGCTACGCGCAGTTCTTCTGTGAGCAGTGTCGGTACCGGCGGGACACCTTCGTCGGCCAGTAGTCCGAGAGGTGTCGCTGCCGGGAGTCGAACGGTTCGATGCCACCGCGAGTCACCGCAAGTGACATCGGTGTCACTCCGGCACTTATGCCGGTGGCCGTGCTACGGCGGGTATGAGCGACGACACACCAGTCACCGCGGAGCGACCGGACAGTCCGTTTCAGACGACCGGAACCGACCACATCACCATCTGGGGGAGTAACGAGGAGGACACTCTCGCGTTCTACCGCGATCTGCTCGGAATGCCCCTGGTGCTCAGGCAACCGAACCTCGACGACCCCTCCCAGACGCACCTGTTCTTCGACACCGGCGACGGCCGCATCCTGACGGTGTTCGTCGGCGATCGGGCCTCGAACCGCGGTCCACAGCGCGGCGGTACCGGGTCCGTCCACCACCTCTGTTTCAGCATCGCCCCCGAGGACTTCGAGGACGTCGCCGCGGCGCTCGACGACGACGGCCGCAACTACAACGTCTTCGACCGCGGCATCTTCTTTTCGCTCTACACGCAGGACAACAACGGCCTCGTGATCGAACTGTCGACCGATAAGTACGACATCCCCGACGACCGCCGCGGCGAGGTGCTCGCGAAGGCCCAGGAACTGCGCGTCGAGGACGGCGCGGAGTACGCGAAAGACGAACACCTCGCGGCCGCGCTCGAAGCGCTCGGCCTCGACGCCGACCCCTACGACCTCCCCGACGCGGCCTCGGGCGTCGGCGGCGTGGAGTAGCGGGCAATCATAATGATTACTCTCACTTTTTACCGAGCGCAACCCCCGTCGACGGCGCTCGGCGGGAAGAGACGAGAGTAATCAGTATCAGACCTCGACGAGCACCTTGATCGCCTCGCGCTCGTCCATCGCGCGGTAGCCCTCGGCGACGTTCTCTAGATCCACGGTCTTCGTGAAGACCGGCGCGGGGTCGAGCGTCCCCTGCAGGACGTCCGCCATCAACTCCTCCGCGTAGGCGCGCACGGGTGCGACCCCGCCGCGGAGCGTCACGTTGTCGCCGAAGAAGGAGAAGAGGTCCAGACCGCCGTCGAGGCCGTGGGGAACGCCGACGTAGCCGACGGTGCCGCCGGGCCGGCACACCTCGACGGCGGTCTCCATCGACGACGACGCGCCGACGCACTCTAAGACGTGATTCGCGCCCCCGTTCGTCACCTGACGGACCCGCTCGACAGCCTCCTCGCCGCGGGCGGCGACGACGTCGGTCGCGCCGAACTCCGCGGCCAGTTCGAGTCGGTCCTCGTGGTGGCCGACGGCGACGATGCGTTCCGCGCCGAGGCGGCGCGCGGCGAGCACGCCACAGAGCCCGACCGCCCCGTCGCCGACGACGACGCAGTCGGCCCCTTCCTCGACGCCGGCGCTCACCGCCGCGTGGTGGCCCGTCCCCATCACGTCGGTGAGGGGCAGAAGCGAACGGAGGGCGTCCTCGTCGTCGGCGTACCGATCGGGGACGCGGACGAGCGTCCCGTCGGCGTGCGGACAGCGGACCTTCTCGCCCTGTGCGCCCCCGTTGTCGCCGCCCCACCCGTCGCCGTCGACGCAGGAGGTGTGCAGGCCCTTCCGACAGAACTCACAGGAGCCGCAGCTGATCTTGAACGGCGCGAGCACGCGGTCGCCCGGTTCCACGGAGCGGACGTCGTCGCCGACGGCCTCGACGATGCCCATCGGCTCGTGACCGACCGTCGAGCCCGGTTCGCGGTCGCTGTCGCCGCGGTAGAACCACAGGTCTGACCCGCAGACCGCGGTGTGGGTCACGCGGACGACGGCGTCCGTGGAGGCGTCGAGTTCGGGTTCGGGGACGTCTTCGACGCGAACGTCTCGAGGGCCGTGATAGACTGCTGCGCGCATACCGGCCCTGGGTCCGGCGCGAGGAAAAGTCCGCGGATCCGCTCGGTCGGCGGTCGCCCGCCGCCGCTCCGAGCGCAACCGTTATTGTGTTTTAGGCCAACCAAAAACGTGTGCCCAGAAACGACTCTCCATCCCGCCGTCGGTCGGACCGATCGGGTGAGATCGTCGGCCCGTATTCGAATCGATGCGGGGGTGAACGATCGTGCCGGACGTCGACGCGGCCGTTTCGGAACTGACCTCGGCTCGTCGAATCGCTCGCGACGAGCGCCGGCGAACCGAGCGCCAACGGCGCGGCTTCGAGAGATTCCGTCGCACGGTGGCCGAGACGGAGACGGTCGATATCGGTGGTGTCGGCGTGGCGACCGGGGCCTCCTCGACGACCGGGCCCTCCTCCGTCGGGTGGACGGCGAGCGCGTCGACGGCCACCGACGGGTGCCGCCGGGTTCGCGCGGCCTTCGAGGAGTCGGTGTTGCCGCACGTCGACGACGCTTCCGGCGGCGTGCACGCCGCCATCGCCGCGGAGTTGAGCGGGGAGGTCGCCGTCGCGCTCGCCGCCGAGGGCGGGGGCAACCGATTCACCGACCCCCTCCGGCGGGCGGTCCTCGACTGCGTCGACCAGCGTCTCGCCGAGAGCCGGGTGATGCTCCGCGTGCTGGAACGAGAGCTGTCGTCGCTCGACGACGCGATCGAGGTGGTAAAACGGGTCGCGGCCTCGCTCCCGTCGGTCGACAAGTCCGACCGCCTGCTGTGTGCGGACGCGGAACTGTGGGCGCGTCGCCGTCGGACGACCGCGCTGGAGGCCGATCTGGACGAGGCGATCCAGGAGCGACAGTCGACTCTCGACACCGTGACGGCCTCGGACGTGAAGGCGGGCATCGGTCACGACGCGGTCGTCGAGTACCTCTTCGGCGACCGCGAGACGACCTACCCCGCGCTCGACGGACTCGCCCGGACCGTCCGCGAGTGTCGGCGGCGGCGCGACGTTCTCGACGCGGCGCTCGCCGAGGAGTCGGAGTAGGAGTAGCCCTCGTCCTCCGGGGGAGCATCTGCCCCGGTTCGTCGGGACGACACGCCTTCTCACACCGTCAGTCGTCGGTGTCCGTATCGTCGCCGAGATCCGTCCCGTCGCCGAGATACAGCGGCGAACTCTCGGTCGTACACGCCGGGCGACCGCAGACGCCGGCGTCGTCCCCGGCGCGTTCGACGCCCGGCGAGAGCCGGTGTAACTCCCACGTCGCCTCGTGGCCCGTCTCCGAGCGGTGCGTCTCGATGAACGTCCGCGCCCGCGCGAGCCTGTCGAACGTCTCCTGCTGTCCGCACTCGGGGCAGGCCACGGTCGCACGTTTCTCGCCCATCGGTCGGGTGTACGCGCCGGAACACACTTAACAGCGCGGTTCGCGGGGGTTCGGGGCCGCGTCTCGATGGCTCGTCTGACCGCTCACCCGGGATCTCCCTCGGGTTTCACGTCCCGCTGCGAAAGAACTAAGCGCCGCGACTATATAGGATAAATAGAGAAAATACTGGTATATACTCATATGTTCTCTTCGCCTCAGCGAACGGTCCCGGAGGGGAGCTGACGATGCTGCAGTTCGGCCCGGAGACCGTCCCGATCAACGCGGACGTCCTCAACCTCTTCGTCGCGGGAGCGCTGGGGATGCTGCTCGGACTCGAGCGGGAGTGGTCGAACAAGTCCGCGGGGATTCGGACGTTCACGCTCACCAGTCTGGTCGGCGTCGCGGCCGCGACGCTCGGACAGACGGTCCTGCTGGCCCTCGGTGGACTGTTAGTGCTCGTCCAGGGCATCCTGCTCGGCGCTCGCGGGCTCCTCATCGACGCTCGCGACCTCGACGTGGACGGCGGCGGGCTCGCGCTGACGACGTCGACCTCGTTGCTCGTCGCCTACGTCGTCGGCGTGCTCGTCGGGATGGACTACCTCCTGGTCGGCGTCGTCATCGCGATCACGTCGTCGTTCCTGTTGGTGCTGCGCCGGGAGCTCCACCAGTTCGCGAACCAGCTCTCACACCAGGAGGTGCGCGGGGCCGCCGAGTTCGCGATCATCGCCTTCGTCGTCTACCCGCTCTTGCCCACCGGCACTTACGGCCCCTGGGACGCCATCGACCCGCAGCTCATCTGGCTCCTGGTGATCGCAGTCAGCGCCATCGGGTTCGTGAACTACGCGATCATGCAGCGGTACGGGAGCCGCGGGATGCTCATCACGGGCTTCTTCGGCGGTCTCGTCAACTCGACGGCCGTCATCGGCGAGATCGCGAACCGGGCGAAGACCAACGTCGGCATCCTCGATCTCGCGGTGGCGACCATCCTCGTCGCCGACGCCGCGATGGCCGTTCGGAACCTCATCATCGTCGTCGCCTTCGTCCCGCAGTCCGCGTTCAGCGTCGGCCTCCCGCTCGGGCTGATCGCCGTCGGCGGCGTCGCGCTGACCGGCTACGAGCGCAACTGGACCGGCGATATGGAGCTCGATCTCGACTCCCCGTTCAGCAGCACGAACGCGCTGACGTTCGGCGGGCTGTTCCTCCTCGTGCTCGTGGTCACGGCGGGGGCCCAGCAGATGTTCGGTACCGCCGGCTTCCTTCTCACCAGCTTCCTCAGCGGACTCCTCTCCAGCGGCACGACCACGACGACGGCGGTCTCGCTCGCGAGCACCGGCCAAGTCACGCCGGCGGTCGCCGCCCAGGGCGTCCTGGCCGGCACGCTCGCGAGCATCTTCGTCAAAGTCTGGCTCGCGGTCGGCATCAACCGGAACCTGCTCGTCCCCGTCACCGCCCGCTCGGCGTACCTCGCGCTGCTCGGTCTCGTCGGCGTCGCCGCCGTCCAGATCCTGTGAGGCGACCGGAGAGGAGGGCCGTCGATCGCGCTACCCGTCCCGGCACTCGTCCGCGAGTCCGCAGTCGTCGATCACGGCGCCGTCGACCTCCAGATCGCGTAGCTCCGCGATCGTCTCTCTCCCCTCGGCGGTCCAGGCGTTGACGCCGAACCCCCTGGCGTGAGCCCGCTCGACGATGTCGGTGTCCAGACAGAGGTGTACGTGCGGGTGGACGTACGAGCAGTCCAGGTCGTCGGCGACGTCGAGGGCCCCGCTCGTGTCGAACTCGTCGGTCGCGTCGGCGTCGGCGTACAGCAGGTACGCGACCGCCGCCGCCCCGGCCTCGCGCGCGTCGGCGACCTGGTCCGGCCGGAACGAGGAGACGATCACCTCGTGGTCGTACCGACCGGCGATCTCGACGGCGTCGGCCGCGACGTCCGCTCCCTTCAGTTCGAGGTTCAGCCCGACGCTCGACGGCACGGCCTCGAAGGCCTCCGTCAGGAGCGGGATCGACTCGTCGGTGCCGAGGACGGAGGCCTCCTTGAGCGTCGAAAGCGGCGTCGACGCCACCTCGCCGGTGACGTCGGTCACGCGGTCGAGCGTCTCGTCGTGGAAGACGACCAGTTCGCCCGAGCCACAGCGCTGGACGTCGGTCTCGATCATCTCCACGGCCGCCGCGGAGCGCCGGAACGCTTCGAGAGTGTTCTCCGGGTACTGCGCGAGACAGCCGCGGTGGGCGATCGGTCGCACTTCAGGCCCCCCGCGGCGAATTCCGCACCGGCGCGTCCGCGGGCGGGCCGTCACCGCCGGACGCGTCGTCGACGCCCGCGACTTCCGTCGCACCGCTCATTTACCGACCTGCGTCTCGGCGGCGTCTGACACCGTCGTCTCTCCACGCGGCGAGGAGTGATAGATCGCGTCGCCGGCGTCGTCGAACACGTGCAGTCGCTCGTCGTCGACGCAGAGTTCGACGGTGTCGCCGGCGGCGAGTTCGGTCCGCGCTTCCGCTTTCACGTGGAGTTCGTCGTCGCCGATGTAACAGTGGATCAAAAGCGACTCGCCGAGCGGTTCGGTGACGCTCACCTCGGCCTCGAACGTCTCGGCGCCGCCCGCGACGTTTTCCGCGAGCGAGATGTCTTCGGGACGGACGCCGAAGTACGCCGAGTCCGGCCGCTTGGTGAAGAGCTCCGGATTCGGCAGCGGTAGCTCGAAGTGCTCGTGGTGTGCGGCGGCGTCGTCTCCGAACGTGAGGTCGACCGGCACGATGTTCATCGCGGGACTGCCGATGAACTCCGCGACGAACCGCGTATCGGGGAAGTCATAGAGCATCTGCGGCGGATCCACCTGCTCGATCTGCCCGTCGTTCAGGACTGCCACTCGATCGCCGAGCGTCATCGCTTCGGTCTGATCGTGGGTCACGTACAGCGTCGTGGCGTCGAGCTCTCGGTGGAGTTGCAAGAGCTCCGCGCGCATCTGTACCCGCAGCTTCGCGTCGAGGTTGCTCAGCGGCTCGTCCAGGAGGAACACGTCGGGTTCGCGGACGATCGCCCGCCCGATCGCGACCCGCTGTCGCTCGCCGCCGGACAGCTCGCTGGGCTTGCGGTCGAGTAGCTCCGGGATGTCGAGGATGTCGGCGGCTTTCCTGACGCGTTCGTCGATCTCCTCGCTCGTGTAGTCGCTGACGGACTTCATCCCGAACTTCATGTTCTCCGCGCTCGTCATGTGCGGATAGAGCGCGTAGTTCTGGAACACCATCGCGATGTTGCGCTCTTTCGGTGCCAGTTCGTTCACGCGGCGCTCGCCGATGCGGAGTTCACCGTTGGTGATGCTTTCGAGTCCGGCGATCATCCGGAGCGTGGTCGACTTGCCGCACCCGGACGGACCGACGAGCACGAGGAACTCCCCGCTCTCGACGTCGAAGGAGATGTCGTCGACCGCCGTTACGTCGTCGAACTCTTTCGTGAGACCGTCGATGTGAATGTCAGACATAGCGTGTCACTTCTGTTGGATCGCGAGCGTTTCGAGAAGCGGTCGGTGCATCACGATGAGCACGGCAAGCGGCGGCAAGAGCGCGATCACCGCGCCGGCCATGATGATCCCCCACCGGGTGAGCCCCGACTGCGAGGCCGCCTGAAGGAACCGGAGTCCGACCTGCACCACCTGCTTGCTCTGATCGGTCATAATGATGAGCGGCCAGAGGTACTGGTTCCACGCGTAGATGAAGGTGATCACCGACACGCCGGCGATCATCCCCTTCGACATCGGGATCAGCACCTTCCAGAGGAACGTCAACGGCCCGACGCCGTCGAGGTGGGCGTTCTCGACCAGCGAGGCGGGAATCGACATGAAGTGCTGTCGGAACAGGAACACCGCCGTCGCGCTCGCGATGTACGGCCCGGTGATCGCCATCAGCGTGTTCCCCCAACCGAGTCGCGCCATCAGATCGAAAAGCGGCACGATCCGGACCGGGACGGGCAACAGGAGCGTGAGCAGGATGAACATGAACACGGCGCGCTCGTAGGGGAACCGGTAGTAGACGAGCGCCAGCGCCGCGAAGAGCGACAGCGTCACCTTCCCGACGACGATGATCACCGACATCACGACCGAGTTGATCATATACTGCGTGAAGTTGTACTCGCCGAGCACCGTCCCGTAGTTCGAGAGCCCCTGGCTCCCGATCCCGACGTTGGTGATCTGATACACCTCGGTGGTGCTCTGGGTGCTCATGATCAGCGCCAGTAACAGCGGGAGTCCCATCAGGAAGATCGACACCACGAGCCCGCCGTGGATGAGCGCCTGCTCGGCGTCGACGTCGCCGGGGAAAAGCCCCGCGAGCGCCGAATCGGAGGTCGATCGCGTCGTCATCAGTCACACCCCACGGGAGCGACGCTCGGTGACGAGTCGGTTCTCCGCGTCGGCGGGCGCTCGCGTCGTCGGATCGACCGTTGGGTTTCGCACATCGTATCACGCATAGGTGGTGTAACTCTCCGAGAGCCGCAACTGGACGTACATCAGTATCGCCACGATGGCGAACAGGACGACCGACTCCGCGGACGCGAGTCCGAGGTTGCTGAACTCGAACGCGTCGCGGTACAGTTTGAAGATCAGCAGGTTCGTGGCCTCGTTCGGTCCGCCGCTCGTCATCAGGTCCACGAGCGGGAACGTCTGGAAGAACGAGTAGATGGTGTTCATAACCACGAGGAAGACCAGCGTCGGCGACATCAGCGGGACGTACACCCGATACAGCATCTTCAGATGACCGACGCCGTCCAGTTTGGCCGACTCGGTCAGCGTCTCGGGGATGTTGTTCAGCGCGGCGACCATGAAGATGATGTTGTAGCCCAACTGCTTCCAGATGGCGACGACGGCGACCACCGCGAACGCCTGCGGGCCGTTCGTGAACCACTCCAGCGAGGTCCCGGTGAGGCTCTCCAGCACGAAGGTGATGATCCCCAGGGACGGATGCAGCAGGAACAGGAGCACCGACGCGGCGACGGCCGTCGGCAGCGCGTACGGCCAGATCGCCGCGATCAGGTACGTCGACGATCCGACGTCGACCTGGAAGAGGAGGTACGCGACGAACAGCGACGCGACGAGCGTTCCGACGACGACGACCGCCGCGAAGGCGATCGATATCGCGAAACTCCAGTGGTACGTCGAGGAGGTCGCGAGCGTCACGTAGTTCTCCAGCCCCACGAACGTCTTTCGAGTCCCCAGGAGAATCGTCTGCTGGAGGCTCAACCGGAAGGTCTCGACCCCCGGGTAGTAGAGGAAGGCGATCAACACGGCGAACGTCGGAAGCAGCAGCAGAAACGCCTGCCACCGCGACTCGTACGGTTTGGTGAATTCCGGCATGCTCTCGAAGTGAGTGGCCGATTACGAGACCCGGTCGTTGTAGCTCTGCAGCGCCTCGTCGACGTCGCCCTTGATCTGCGAGAGGCCGTCGGAGACGCTCGGCCCGCCCTCTTGGATCATGCTCACGTAGCCCTCCTCGATGATGGTTCTGACCTCCGGGAACGGCCCCATCAGGGCCCCGCTCGTCGCCGGCGTGCCCTCGGTCTCGTTGAGCTGGTCGATCGCCGTCCGGAACGACGGGTTCTCCTCGTAGAACCCCTCTTCTTCCAGTTGCGTGATCGACTCCTCGCGCACCGGGAAGTAGCCGGTCCCCGTGTGCCACTGCGCCTGCTGTTCCGGCTGAATCATGAAGAGCAGCAGCTCCGCGGCGGCCTGCTGCTGTGCGTCCGAGAGGCCCTGGGGGACCCACAGCGACGCCCCGCCGATGGGGAGTCCGGTCCGTTCGCCGCCGGGGGCGGGCAGGTACGCGGTGTCGAGTTCGAACCCGTTGTCGGCGGCGCCCTGCTTCATCGGCGCGATGCTCGACGTCGAGTAGATGATCATCCCCGTCTGCTGGGTCAGGAACGCCTGCTGCGCCTCGCCCCACGCCTCGATCCCGGGGTTCAGGTACTGGTCCTGCTCGTAGAGGTCGACCCACCACTCGAAGATGTTCTGTGCGGCCTCGCTCTCGAGGTTCGACTCCGTCGCGCGCCCGTCCCGTCCGTTGTCGTTGTTCACGAGCGTGGTGTTCTGGTGGGCGAACCAGCCCTCGACGAACCACGAGTGATTCGGGAACGTGATCCCCTTCTCGACGACGCCCTCGCTCGTGAGCGTGTTCGCCGCGTCCGTGATGCCCTGGTACGTCGTCGGCGGGTCGTCGGGGTCGAGCCCAGCCTCCTCGAAGGCGTCACGGTTGTACATCATGATCGAGTTGCTCGAGTTGAACGGCATCGAGTTCAACTTCCCGTCGATGCGGTAGAAGTCAAGCACCGGATCGAGGAAGTTGTCGAAGTCGATGCGGTCGCTCGGGATGATGTCCTCGACGGGAACGAACGCCTGGCTGTCGAGCGCCAACTGCGTCCCGATCTCGAAGATCTGCGAGAGCGCCGGCGGGTTACCGGAACTCACCGCCTGGGTCGTCGCGTTGAGGTTGTCCCGGTAGCTGTTCCGGGACGTCGTCTCGACGGTGATGCCGTCGCTCTGCTCTTCGAAACTGTCCACGATGTCGTCGATGCGCTGCGCGAGGTCGCCTCCCATCGCGTGCCAGAACTGAATCGTGACCGACTCTCCCTGGCCCGATCCCATCGTCGTCCCGCTCGAGTCCCCTGAATCGCCGCCGGAGTCGCCGCCAGAATCGCCACCGGAGTCGCCGCTACCGTCCTGACTCGAACACCCAGCGAGCCCCGCGACGGTCGCTGCGCCAGCACCTTTGATGAACGTCCGTCTGGTTCTGTCTGACATCATTGCTACTCGACTTATGTCACGGTTTACCCTTATAATTCTTGGCATTTTCTATATATATCAGTGTATACCCGACCGAACGACTCTCGAATTCGCGATCTGCGGCTCGCATTCGGACTGGAAACCGTACCGTCAGACGCCTTTAGGAGTCTTTGGAACTTTCTCGGACATAATCGACTATGAAAATATATTTCACAGTAGTAAACAATAGTACTCGAAAATCGAACAGATTTCGACACACGAAACTCAACCCGTCTCCTTCGATTCTGCTTTCGTAGCCGAATACCCTGTAAGAGTCTTTTAAATAGTTTAAATAGAAATGTTCGATTTACCCTGACGAGCTACCCGACAGCGGTCGCGCCTGATTTTCGATATACCGAACAATACGCGGATACGGGTCGACGATGGCCGGATATTGTTCTATATAGTCGTCCAGTGCTCGATATCGTGAGTCAACGTACACGACTGGAGGGGTCGAGGCGGCTCACTGACCGTCCCGCCTCTCCGCCCGAGATCTCCGATCCACATACTGACATCGATCTGAATAGATATGGAACGATTCGAGAGCCGATCGCGTCGCCGTTGGATCCGCGTACGCGAACGGTCACACGACGTCGGGACGTCTCCCGACTGATTCTCGCGGCCGTCAGCGAGGCGTTCCGTAGCCTCGGGACCGTACACCCTCGGTATGCGATAGTCGCCGGAGTACGAAGAAACGGTACCGAAACGATTCTTCGATACGCGTCCCGTCGAATCGAACGGAGAAGAGCGCTCAGCGCACCTTGCGCCGCAGGTACGCCGACGTGACCTCGCTGAAGATCACGATTCCCAGGATCGCCAGCAGGATGGTCAGCACCTGCTGCCACGCGAAGAAGTTGATCGAGGTGTTCAACTCGACGCCGATCCCGCCCGCGCCGACGAAGCCGATGATCGTCGAGGCGCGCACGTTGATGTCCCACCGGTAGGTGGAGACGCCGATGAACGCCGGCTTGATCTGCGGGACGATGCCGTAGATCGCCGCCTCGACCGAGTTCGCGCCGGTCGCTTTGATCGCCTCCACCTGTCCCGGATCGATCTCCTCGATGGCCTCCGCGATGAGCTTCGAACAGAAGCCGATCGAGCGGACCGCGATGGCGAGCGTCCCCGCCAGCGCGCCCGATCCGAAGATGATGACGAAGATCAGCGCCCAGATGATGACGTTCACCGACCGCGAGGCGGAGATGATGAACTTCCCGAGCAGGAAGGTGAACCGGTTCGGCGTCGTGTTCTCCGCGCCGATCAGCGAGACCGGAATCGCCATCAGGATCGCCAGGGCCGTCCCGAGGATCGCGATGTGGACCGTCTCGATCATCGGCGAGAGGATCTCCCCGGTGTACCCGACGTTGGGCGGGTACATCCGGTACATCAGGTCCATGAACTCCTCCGGCGCGGTCCCGACGTAGTTGTAGTTGATCTGCAGCAGTTGCCAGGAGATCGCGGCAGCGACGAGCGTCAGCAGTATGAGCACGTACCGGCCGAGTCGCTGCCGCGGCGTCCGCCGCTCCCAGGTCCGGTAGTCGGTCATTGTATCCGCCCCCGCACGTAGGTGCTGATGAGTTCACCGATCATGACGATGGCGATGATCGCGATGATGATCGTCAGGAAGAAGTCGTAGTCGTACTGGTCGAACGAGTTCAGAAGCGTCGCGCCGATCCCGCCGGCGCCGACGATGCCGACGATGGTGCTGTGACGGATGTTGATGTCCCAGCGGTAGATCGTCAGGCCGACGATCCGCGGCATCACCTGCGGGACGACGCCGAACAGCATCGTCTGGATCCGGTTCGCGCCCGTGGCCTCGGTGGCCTCCATCTGCCCGCTGTCGATGTCCTCGATCTCCTCGGCGAGCAGTTTCGCGAAGAAGCCGATCGTCTTGTACGACAGGGCGATCACGCCGGCCAGCGCGCCGATCCCGACCGCCTTGACGGCGATGATCGCGATGATGAGCTCGTGGAACGCACGCGAGACGGTGATGATTCCTCTCCCCACCCAGTACACCGGTTCCGGAGCGATGTTCTCGGCGGCCATGAACGCGACCGGGATCGAGATGATGACGCCGATGATCGTCGCGACGACCGACATCGCGACGCTCTCGATCATCCCCTCGATCAGGAGGTCCATCTTGAACGCCGTGAACTCCGGCGGGAACATCCCCGTGATCAGGCCGACGGCGGAGCCCCACCCCTGGACGACCCGCGCGGGCGAGATCCGCATGTCCCAGACGCTCCAGAGGAGGAACACCGTGATGATCGCGTACACCGCCCACTTCACGTAGTGGTTGTAGAACGCCGTCGGTCGCTGCCACGTCCGGCGATCTGGTTGCTCTGTCGCCATCGTTATCCTCGGCGCATTGCGCCTTCTTGGGTGGTCGATTCGGTCGGGTCGTCGTCGTCCGACGGCCTCTTCACCGCGGTGTCGTCCGGAATCTCCTCGCCCCGGTAGATCTGGCCCCGGGCGGTCTCATCGAGGTCCGCCGGCGTGCCCTCGAAGACCTTCTCACCGTCGCGCAGGCCGACGATGCGGTCGGCGTACTCCTCGGCGAGGTCGACCTCGTGGATGTTGATCAACACCGGGATGTCGTCCTCGGCGGCGATCTCGGTGAGTAGGTCCATCACCGCACGGGACGTCTCGGGGTCGAGGCTGCTGGTCGGTTCGTCGACCAGCAGGATCTTCGGCCGTTGGAGGATGGCCCGAGCGATCCCGACGCGCTGTCGCTGTCCGCCGGAGAGTTCGTCCGCCCGGTTGTTCTCGTGACCTTCGAGACCGACGCGATCTAAGACCTCGTAGGCCCGCTCGATGTCCTCGCCGGAGAACTTCCGTCGGAAGGCGTCCCAGGTGCTGACGTACCCCAGACGACCCGAGAGGACGTTCTCCATCACGGTGAGCCGCTCGATGAGGTTGTACTCCTGGAATATCATCCCCATGTCCCGCCGGGCGTTCCGGAGTTCCTTCCCGGACAGCCCCGTTATCTCCAGCCCGTCGAGTTCCACGCTCCCACCGGTCGGTTCGGTGAGTCGGTTGATACAGCGGATGAACGTACTCTTCCCCGCCCCGCTCGGCCCGATCACGGCGACGGTCTCGTTGCCGGTCACGTCGAGATCGACGCCTTTGAGCGCCTCGTCGCCGGAGGGGTACGTCTTCTGTAAGTCGGTTACTGAGAGCATATATGGTGTATCCTAGCTACGGTTTCTCAAAAAACGACTGAAGGAGAACCGGAGATTACTCTCCGATGTTACCGGTCTCGTACTCGACCTCCAGGGACTCCTGAATCTGGAGGATGATGTCCCACACCGTCGCGTAGTCGATCTCGACCCACGTGCCGCGACCCTCGAACTCCTCGGCGATCGAGGTGTCGCTGTAGTCGTAATCGAGGAACGCTCGGCGGACGCCCTCCTGGATGTCGGGGTGCAGGGTGTGGACGTACGAGAACGCGGTCGTTGGGAACGGCTCGGACGCCCAGATGCACTTGATCTGGCTGGGGTCGAGCTGGTCGTCCCGGGCGACCCGGGCGTAACACGTCGAGCAGACCGGCGCGGCGTCGTAGTCGTCGTTGGCGACGCCGAGGGAGCTCTGCTGGTGACCGCCGGAGTAGGAGACCTCGTAGTCCTCGCCGGGCACGACGCCCTGGTTGGCGAACAGCGCCCGCGGCGCGAGGTTCCCGGAGTTCGAGGACGGGTCGGCGTGGGCGACGTTCTTTCCTTCGAGGTCTTCGAGTTCGCCGATCTCCGCGTTGTCCAGTTGCGTGATGAGCCAGAGGCGGTACCCGAAGGAACCGTCGCCGCTCCCGTCGATCTGGACGGAGAACGGAACCGCGCCGGCGATGTTGACCGCGAACGGGACCGTCCCCGTCGAGAAGCCAGCGAGGTGGAGCCGCTCGGAGCGCATCGACTCGACCTGCGCCGCGTAGGAGTCGAGCGTGGCGTACTCGACGCTCTTGCCCGTCTCCTCTTCGATGTTGTTCAGGAGCGGTTCCAGCGTGTTCTCGTACACGGTCGGGTCCTCGGTCGGGACCAGCGAGAACTGCAGCGTGTCGGGGTCGAGCCACTCGCTCTCGTCCTCGGGGGTCTCCGGCACCGGATCGCCGTAGCGCGGTTCGTCGCGCGGGTTCTCCTGCATCCGTTCGAGGTCCGCCATCGCCCCGGTCTCGAAGCCGGCTTCGAGGAGCGTGCTCGTGAGCTGGGGGAACTCCGGGTCCGTCACGTCGAACTCCGGATACGTCGACGGGTCCGTGTGCGCCGGGGCGTCGTCGCCGCCGTCGCCGGAGGTCGTCTCTTCGCCGCCGCCGTCGCCGCCCGAATCGCCGCCGGAGTCGCCCCCGGAGTCGCCCCCGGAGTCGCCGTCACCGTCGCCGCCGCCACCGCCGCCCATACAGCCGGCCACGCCCGCGAGCGTGGCGGCGCCCATTCCACTGACGAATTTCCGTCTGTCGACTCGACGCATACTGGGTGAATCGATAGTGACAAAACTTAACTCTTTGGTTACTACTCGTCCTGTAGGTGGAAATAAATATGTCACTAAAAACCATTTGTCCGTCCGGCTTCGCTCGCTCCCCGTCCATTCGCCGGTGTGAGAGCGCGGGACAGTAGCGGGGACGCGACGGATTCTCCTCCGCTGCTGCCGGACACGGTCCGTTTCGGCCCCCGTGTTCGGCTCGAACGCCGCCGTCTTTATCGGCACTGGGTGACGTACATCGCGAACGACCCAATGAACGCACGCGAATTCGCTCCTGAGACGCGCCCGAGGACCGACCGATCGGCGAACAGCCGAGGCACTCTCGTGGACCGATGAGTCGACCGCTCGCGCTCGACATCGACGGCACGATGACGAGGCCGGACGGCGGGATCGACGAGCGCCTGTTCGGGCCGCTCCGGGAGTGGGAGGAACCGGTCGTGTTGGCGACCGGGAAGTCCTTCGCCTACCCCGTCGCGCTCTGTACGTTCCTCGGGGTCCCCGAACGGGTGATCGCCGAGAACGGCGGCGTCGTCCTCGTCGACGGCGACCTCACCGTCGCGGGCGACGCGACGGCGGCGCGACGGGTCGCCGAACGCCTTCGCGAGGCGGGGTACCCGCCGGGGTGGCCCGAACCGGACATGCACAACCGCTGGCGGGAGACGGAGCTCTCGGTGACGCGGTCGGTTCCCAGAGACTTCCTCGAAGACCTCGCGAGCGAGCACGGACAGACCATCGTCGACTCCGGCTACGCCTACCACGTCAAGTCGCCGTCGGTGAGCAAGGCGACGGGCCTGCGCCGCGCCTGTGACCTGCTCGACCGGGACCCGGACGCGTTCGTCGCGATCGGCGACTCCGCGAACGACGCGGAGCTGTTCGACGCCGTCGGCCGCGCCTACGCCGTCGCCAACGCCGACGAGACCGCCGCTGCACGGGCGGACGTCCGGACCGAGGGCGCCTTCGCCGACGGCGTGCTGGAAGCGCTCGACGAGGTGGCGGCGGAATGAGCGCGACCCCGTCCGTCGGCGGATGACTGTACTCTCCCGACTCCGCCGACCCGAACACACCGGCGACGGCCGCTGTTGGCCCTGCACGGTCGTCAACGTGGTCCTCCTGGCCGCCCTCGCCGGCGTCGTCGCGCTGGTCGCCCCCGCCGTCGCCGCCCTCGTCGCGCTCGGCGGCGCCGCCGCGATCTGGCTTCGCGGCTACTTCGTCCCGTACACCCCCCGGTTCGCCCCGCGGCTCGCAGCGCTGCTCCCGGGCGACTACCTCGAACACGCCGCCTCCACGGAGACGCTCGGCGACCTCGGCGGCGGTGACGCCGACGGCGTCGACGGGGACGACCTCCTTCGCGAACTCCTCGCGGCCGGCGTCGTCGACGCCGAGGGCGAACACCTCGAACCGACCCCGGCGTTCGCCTCGGCGTGGCGGAGCGAGATGGACGCGCTCGCGGCGGACTCGGACGACAGACCCGCCGATGCCGACGGGCGACTCGTCGACGCCCTCCGCGAGACGCTGGAGCACGTCGACTCGGCGCGGATCGAGCGGACCGGCTCGGAGACGTTCCTGGTCGTCACCGGCGCCGACGGGTCGACGGCGTGGCTTCGCCGACCCGTCGCGATCGCGGAGGTCGCCGCGGTCCGAGCACTGGACGAGACCGCCCTCTCTCCCGACCTCCGGGCTCCCGCCGCGCACGCCCTCTGTGCGTTTCTCGAAACCTGTCCGGTGTGTGAAGGCGACGTCGTCGAGACCACGCCGGCGGACTGCTGCGGGCACACGCTCTCGGGAACCACCGAGGGACCGTCGGACGTCCTGGCGTGTGAGACCTGCGGCGTCGTGTTCTACGAGTTTCGGTGAGTCCGTGTGCTCGCTCCCCGCCGCCGAGCGCCGTTCGAGGCGTGCGGTTCGGACGAATTTTTGTGTCGATTAGCGTCACTTTTACCGACCGGTACCGAACCGACACCAATGGCTTCCGACACGTCGGAGACGATCAGATCGCTTCTCGAGGGCGCCATCGAACGGACGGACGACGAGGAGGTCCACTACAAACTCCGGACGGCGATGCAGCTTCTCGACGTCGTCCGCGTTCGCAACGAACAGCTCAGCGACACGCTGTCGGCGGTCGACCTCGACGAGGACCTCGAAGCCCGGCTCGAAGAGCTCGGTTACCTCGAATAGCGGTCCGACGTCGTCCCCCGTCGGCGAGTCAAGATTGATGGCCCCGACCGGTCAACGCCAGGGTGATGGCTCCCGGGTTCGGTTCGTCGCCCCTGCGTTCGCCGAAAGTCTGGATCGGCGGCGCCGCGGTCTCTGACCTGTTGGCCCGACTCCCCGAAGACGTCCTCGTCCCGCTCGTCTCGCTCGTCGGGGGGACCGTCGGTCCGGCGTCCGTCGCCGCGGCGACGACCTGGCTGCTGTTCGCGACGGTGTTCTACACGTTCACGCCGCTCGTGTACACGTACCTCGACGGGCTGCCGTCGGAGGCGCGCGGGTTCCGAGCCGTCTTCACCGCGTCGGCGGTGAGCGCCGGACTCCTCTTCGAGTACGTCGACGGCGTCCGGCTCACGACCGGCATCGCGGTGCTGATGGTCGCGAGCGCGGCCGCGATGCTGTGGTACCTGAGCCGGATCCGCGGGTGGTCGCTGTTCGATCCCGAGGGGAGGGGCGTCGAGGTCCTCCAACTCATCTCGCCGCACCGGGACGTCTCCGAGGAACTCCGGGCGGACTTCGCCCGCGAGGGACTCGTCGGCGTCGCCGGCCGCGTGGCGTACCTCGCCGCCGTCGGCATCCTGCTGACCTTCCCGGTGTTTCTCGCGGGCGTCATCTCGCAGCTGTTCGTCTACGCGTACCCCCTCCCGGACCTGCTCTTTCTCGGCTGGGCCGTGGTGGCGGCCGTCTCGCCCCGGCTGACGATCGGCCCGAGTCGCGGACAGGTGTTGGACGTCGAGTTCGACCTCGAACGGTATCTGCTGGACTCGCTGGAGAACGTCTCTCGGAGCGTTCAAGGGCTCTTTCTGACGACGTTCGTCGTGCTCGGCGCGTTCATCGCGGCGGGGTTCCTCTTCCTCGCCGTGACGCTGGGGTCGCAGCTGGCGGGGCCGTCCCTCGCGCTCCTCGGCGGGCCGCTCCCGGAAGTCGGCCTCGACGTATGGATGAGGATCTGGGGGCTCTCGGGACTGGTCGCGATGCTGGGGTTCGCCGGGGCGTTCTTCCTCTGGCTGTGGGTCCGCGAACTCCAGCGACTGCCGCACTTCCTCGACGCCTGGGAGGGCCGAGAGACGACCGACGGCGCGCCGATCGACCGTCCCACCGGGTTCGTGGCGCTGCCGCTTCTCGCGGTCCTCGCGTCGGCCGCCTACGTCTTCGCCCTCTCCGCGCCGGGGACGCCGCCGGTCGAGTACGCGTTCGCGCTCTTTTGGCCGCTGGTCCTCGGCCTCGGCTGGTGGGTCGCCAACCGCTCGCGGGAGCCGCAGCCGCTCGGGTACGAGAACGTCTGGATCGCCGTCGGGCTGTACGTCGAGACGGCCTCGGTCTGGTTTCTGGCCCGAACGCTCACCGTCGCGACCGGCAGCGAGTCGACCTCCGTGTGGGCGGTCTTCGAGTCCGCGAACCTCCCGCTCGTCCTTGGGTTCATCACCGCGTTCCCGACGCTTCTCCCGTACGTGTCCAGATACGAGGACCGGGACGTCGAGGGCCGCAGCTACGCGCTCGTCTGGTTCTTTCTCGGAGTCGCGGTCCTGGCGGTCCTCGTTTCTCAGGTCGCGACGGGTCCGGTGCGGTTCCAGTTGCGGGTGCTCGCCGGCGCGGCCTTTTTCGGGAGCGTCGCGCTGGCGCTGGTCCGACGACGCGGCCTCTGAGGCTCCGCTCGGAAGTGAAACCTGATCGGTTTGTCTCTCCACGATGACGGCCGCTTAAGTCCCCGCCGTGTGAGGCTGCCCCAACGAGCAGTCACGTATGACCGACACGCCCGATACGATCGACGTCCTCCACGTCGACGACGACCCGGATTTCACGGAACTGACGGCGACGTTCCTCGAACGCGTCGACGATCGAATCGAGGTCCGAGCCGCGAGCGGCGCGGCGGCGGGGCTGGACGCCCTCGCCGACTACGACGTCGACTGTATCGTCTCGGACTACGATATGCCGGCGACCGACGGTATCGAATTCCTCGAAGCCGTCCGCGAGGACCACCCGGAACTCCCGTTTATTCTCTACACCGGGAAGGGGTCCGAGGAGGTCGCCAGCGACGCCATCTCCGCCGGCGTGACCGACTACCTCCAGAAGGGGACGGGGTCCGAACAGTACGAACTGCTCGCGAACCGGATCCGCAACGCCGTCGAGGCGCACGAGTCACACCGGCTCCTGACCGAACGGACCCGTCGGCTGGAGACGCTCATCGACAACCTCCCGGGGATGGTCTACCGCTGTCGGAACGCGCCGGCGTGGCCGATGGAGACCGTCGAGGGGAGGTCGAATCGCTCACCGGCCACGCGGCCGACGACCTGGAACGCAACGAGGTACAGTGGGGGGAGGACGTCGTCCACCCCGACGACCGCGACCCGGTGTGGGAAACCGTGCAGGACGCCCTCGCGGACGACGGCACGTTCGAGACCACCTACCGGATCGTCACCGACGACGGGACGATCAGGTGGGTGTGGGAACGCGGACGCGGCGTCTACGAGGGCGATTCGCTGGTCGCACTCGAGGGGTTCATCACCGACGTCACCGAGCGAAAGGAGCGCGAAGAGCGACTCGAACGCACCACGGCCAGGCTGGAAGCGCTCTTCGAGAACTCCCCGGACATGATCGACGTCCACACCGACGAGGGGACGATACTCGACGTGAACAAGCGGTTCTGCGAGGTGTTCGACCAGCCGCGGGAGGAACTGCTCGGCACGAAGGTCTGGGATCTCGACCTGGAGAGCGACCCCGAGGAACTCCGCGACGTCTGGGACGGGATGGACGTCGGCGAGCGCCACGAGGTCGAAACGACGTTCGAACGCGCCGACGGCGAGCGCTTCCCGGTGAAGGTCCACCTCACCCGGCTCCCGACCGACGACGAGGAGGAACGGTTCATCGTCATCTCCCGGGACGTCAGCGAACGGAAGGCGCGCGAACGGACGCTCCGGCGCTACGAGCAGATGGTCAACACGATGCGAGAGGCCGCCTGCATCTACGACGAGGAGGGCCGCTTCGACCTCGTGAACGAGCGGATGGCCGAACTCTACGGCACGACCCCCGACGCGCTCGAAGGCCGCGAGAGCACGTTGATCGCGGCGATCAGGGACGACGCGGACGGCGATCCCTACCGCGAACTCCTCGACGGCGACCGCGAGGAGCTCCGCGGCGAGATCGAACAGCCGATCGGCGAGTACGGCCGCGCGGTGCTCGAATACCGGCTCACGCCCCTCGTCTCGGAGGGCTCCGTCGAGGGCGTCGTCGGCGTGACTCGCGACATCACCGACCAGCGCACTCGCGAGCGCGAGTTCGAGCGGACGCGCGAGCTGCTCGAACGGACCGAACGGATCGCCGACGTCGGCGGCTGGGAACTCGATCCCGACACGATGGAGGTGTTCTGGACGGCGCAGCTCTACGAGCTGTTCGGCGTCGACCGCGACACGGAGGTCTCACTGGAAACCGCCCTCGACGCCTATCACGAGGCGGACCGTCGGATCGTCGCCGACGCCGTCGAGACGGCGCTCGAGAGCGGCGACCCCTTCGACGTCGAGGCCCGATGCCGCGGGCCGACCGACGAGGCCCGCTGGCTCCGCGTCCAGGGCGTGCCGACGGTCGAAAACGGCGACGTCGTGACGCTCCGCGGCGCCGTCCAGGACGTCACCGAGCAGCGGGAACGCGAACGACAACTCCAGCGGGCGCAACGGGACGCGTCGGAGCTGTTCAACGGGATGAACGACTCCGCCTGGGTGATCGGCCTCGACGAGCGGTTCCGCGCGGTCAACGACGCCGCGGTGGAGACGCTCGGCTACTCGCGCTCGGAGCTGCTCTCGATGCGCCCCCACGACATCGACGTCGGCCTCGAAGACGGCGAGATCACGGCGCTCATCGAGGCGATGCCCGAGGACGAGATGCAGGTCTTCGAGACCGCCCACGAGACGGCCGACGGCGAGCGGATCCCCGTCGAGATCAACTCCAGTCTGATCACCTATCAGGGCGAGCCGGCGGTGCTGAGCATCGCCCGCGACATCTCCGACCGCAAGCAGCGCGAGCAGCAACTGGCCGAGTTCGCGTCCGTCGTCAGCCACGACCTCCGCAACCCGCTCAACGTCGCGGAGGGTCGGATCCAGCTCGCCCGCGAGGAGTGCGACAGCGAACACCTCGAGGCGGTCGAACGGATGCACGAACGAATGAACTCCCTGATCAACGACCTGCTCACGCTCGCGCGCAGCGGGACCAGCGTGATCGAGCCCGAAACCGTCGAGTTGGGCCGGTTCCTCGACACCTGCTGGCGGAACGTCGCGACCGCGGACGCGACGCTCCGCTCTCGAATCGACCGGCCCATCAGCGGGGACCGCAGCCGGCTCCAGCAGCTCTTCGAGAACCTGTTCCGGAACGCCGTCGAACACGCCGGCGAGGACGTGACGGTCACCGTCGGCGAACTCGACGACGGCTTCTACGTCGAAGACGACGGCCCGGGGATCCCGCCCGAGCGGCGCTCGGAGGCGTTCGAGATGGGCTACTCGACCGCCGATGGGGGGACGGGGTTCGGCCTGAACATCGTCGAGCGGGTCGTCGAGGAACACGGGTGGGAGATCAGCCTCACCGAGGGTTCGGAGGGCGGGGCCCGATTCGAGATCCGGGGCGTCGGATTCGAGCGGTGATCAGTCCCGACCGTCGCTCTCGCCCCTTGCCGTCGCCGCGTCGTACCGCCTGACCAGCACACGGAGCCACCAGAGCTTCAACCCGAGCGAGGCGACGGTCCCAACGGTCGCCCCGACGGGTCGCTGTCGATACGCGGCGTACAGCGCGTAGCAGAAGCCGAGCGCGCCGACGGCGTTGCAGACGTTCGGGTACCCCAGACCGACGGTCGCGCGCCCCTCCTCCCGGATCCACCACTGCTCCGCCAGGACCGCGCGGGTCATCCACGCGTCGTCGGTCTCCGGCGGATCGAACAGGACCGGATTGAGGACTGTCCAGACGAGTGCGGCGGTCAGCAGTCGCCACTTACGGTGATAAAGCGCGTAGACGACGACCGGACCGGTGGGGACGCGCGTCCAGCCGCTTTTCGGATTCGAGTGGCGACTCCAGAGGGTCGTCTCGGTCCGCTCTCGGAGGGACATACCGACCCATCGGTCCGAGAGGTGATAAATACGTGAAACGGGCAAACGGGGCCGACGGGACTCCCACGAGCGGCAGCGAGTGGGAGGTCGTCGGGGAGTGAGCGGAGCGAACGGACCCGACGGGATTTGGAACCCACCTTTTACTCGCTCCCTCCGGTCGCTCGCAAAAGCTGGACCAAAATGACAAAACAAAAAACGGACCTGACGGGACTCCCACGAGCGGTAGCGAGTGGGAGGTCGTCGGGGGAGTGAGCGGAGCGAACGGACCCGACGGGATTTGAACCCGCGACATCCTGGTCCGGAACCAGGTACTCTGTCCACTGAGCTACGGGCCCTCAGACCGAGGTAGACCTGCCGGTCGTATAACCGTTGTGAACGGGAACGAATCTCGAAAGAACCGGCCGCTTCAGGGCGCTTCGCCCGTCTCGATCGTGAAGTCCGCGCGGGGGTAGGCGACGCAGGTGAGCGTGTACCCCTCGTCGAGTTCGGCGTCGTCGAGCATCTGCTGGTTGTCGTGGACGACGTAATCTTCGGAGTTGCCGCCGGACGTGATCTGTCCGGCACAGGAGACGCACTGCCCCTGTCGGCAGGCGTACGGGAGGTCCCAGCCCTCCTCTTCGCCCTGTTCGAGGATGGTCTCGTTGTTCGCGAGTTCGATCGTCTCGCCCTGCTTTGCGAACTCGACCTCGAAGTACTCGATCTCGTCCTCGGGGATGTCGGCGGGTCCCGACTCGTCGGCCTCTCCGCCCTCTTCGAGTTCGGCGCCCTCCTCGCCGCCGGCGACCGCCCCCGCGAGCGGCACGGCCCGCCGATGGAGCGGTTCATCGGTTCGGGGAAGTCGGTCTCCGGACGGCGCTCGCCCGCTTCTCGAGCACCTCCTGGGAGATGTCTCCGGTGGGGGACCACCCGGTGCCACGCGCGTAGTGCAGCGACACCGCGAGGAGCGTCAGAGTCACCCCGAGACCCAGCCCCACGAGGTTGATTTCGACCAT